>NZ_JBVIPS010000011.1:367431-447104 GCF_055577715.1 Streptomyces sp. NPDC033177
CAAGAACGAAAGAGGAAACCCCCCCCCCCCCCCCACCACCCCCCCCCCCCCCCCCCCCCCCCACCCCCCCCCCCCCCCCCCCCCCCCCCCCCCCCCCCCCCTCCTGCGTGTGTCGTCCAGCCGGAGACCGCCGCGTACGCCATCGACCACGCGTACGGCCGGTCCGTGCCGCCCGGCTCACTGACCGGCGCCCCCTCCGTACCGGGAACGTGGCGGAATACGTCATGCCGTGCTCACATCACCGCCCAGATGGGGATACTCACACCATGTCTGCCGAGTACGCGACTTTCGGTCTGGCACCGGCCATGCGCGCCGGTGGAGTTCTCGCCAACGGTGACTTCCAAGTCCACCGGGATTTCGTCGACTTCATCGTGAACGGGCGCCCGCTGCTGTTCCAGCTCTCCGACCTCGACGCCGTCTCCCCGCTCGCCTCCGACGTACCACCCGCGATCTTCACCCACCATGTGCGCGGACTCCTCCTGGAGACCCCGGCACCCCTGCTCGACAACCGGCACGTCATCTACGGCTGCCCCGAGTGCGAGGGCCTGGACTGCGGCGCGGTCACCGCGGTCATCGAGCGGGCACCGGACGGCGCCGACACCTACGTATGGCGGGACTTCGCCTGGCAGACGGCCGACCGGGCCGACCTGGAGCTCAACGGCTACCACGGCATAGGGCCCTTCCGGTTCCAGGGAGCCGAATACCGGGAGGCGCTGGGGCAGTTGCTGACCGCAGGCGAGCCGACGCCACGCCGCAGGGTGCTCCTGATCGGCGCCCGCGTCGCCGTCCTCGCCAAGCTCGCGGCGGCGCTGCGCACGATCGGTGTCGGCGCCGAGATCGCGGCGGACGCCGCGGGCGTGCCGCCGGACGAGCTGCGGACGTACGGGGCGGTGGCCTTCGGCCGCTCCGTCCCGGCGGCGACACGCGACGGGGTGCGGGCGGCGTTCGACGGGGCGGGACTCCGGGTCGCGTACGTCGACGGCATGGCCCCGATCATCCCGCTCCTGGTCGCGCAGATAGAACACGCCCTGGACCGCAGCCCGCTGGAACTGCGGCGCCTTACGCGGCTCGCGGCGGCCGGCGGTTCGGCGGACGTGGAGATCACCTCGACGTGCCGGGTGCAGCTCGTCGCGTACCGCCTGGACCGGCTCTCCCGCACCCAGGTCCATCAGGTCTTCGACGGCGTCCTGGAGCCGGGCGAGCACCGTGTGCCGCTGGACGCCAAGGCGACGAAGGGGGAGTCGTTCGTGGTGGCCCGGACGACGGACAGCGTCCTGACGACGCCGATAGTGAGGTAGTCCGAGGGGCGCCCGGGATGGACGTCTCTCCTGTGACGTGGCTCACACTCCCGACCTGTCACGCCGGGGCCCGCGCGCTTGTCCCATGGGCGTCACCGATAAGACGCCCCGATTCCGGGGCATGAGCGCGGGAGTCGAAGATGGAGAACAACCACCGGATCCTCGTCCTGGGCGGCGGCTACACCGGCATGCTGTGCGCCATCCGTCTGGCCCGCCGCACCCGGCGTACCGGCGCCCGTATCACCCTGGTCAATCCTTCTGCGCGCTTCACCGAGCGGCTGCGGATGCATCAGGTCTTCGCCGGACAGGAGTTGGCGGACCACCGGATCGGCGATCTCCTCGACGGGACGGGCGTCGTGTTCGTGCAGGGCGCGGCCACGGCCATCGACACCGCGGGCCGGTCGGTCGCCGTCGAAACGCCGGACGGTCCGGTCGAGCTCGCCTACGACAGCATGGTCTACGCCCTCGGCAGCGCCACCGACACGAGCATGGTTCCCGGAGCCGGTGAGTACGCCCACACCCTGAACAATCCAAGAGACGCGCGGCACTTCACGGACCGTCTGACTCAACTGGCCGCAACCGGCGGCACGGTGAGTGTGTGCGGCGGCGGCCTCACCGGCGTCGAGGCCGCCACCGAGATCGCCGAGAGTCACCCCGGCCTGCGCGTCACCCTGATCAGCCGGAGCGAACCCGGCCCGCTGATGAATGTGAAAGCGCGCGCCCACCTCCAAGCCGCGTTCGCACGCCTCGGCATAACCCTTCGCACCGGCTCCGCCATCAGCAAAGTCCTGCCCGGTGGCGTCGAGCTGGCCGACGGTACGAACGTCCAGGCCGACGCGTGCCTGTGGACCACCGGCGTACGGGTCCCGGCCCTCGCCGCGGACGCAGGCATCGCCGTCGACGAGCGCGGACTGATCCTGGTCGACGCGACCCTCCGCTCGACCTCGCACCCGGAGATCCACGCGATCGGCGACGCGGCCGCCGTCCACCAGGCATGGGGCCAGATCCACGGCACCTGCCAGAGCGGCCTCCCCACCGCCGCGTACACCGCCGACGCCCTGGCGGGGCGGCTGCGCGGCAAGAGCGTCAAACCGTTCCGCTTCGGCTACTTCCACCAGCCCGTCAGCCTCGGCCGCCGGGACGCGGTCATCCAGTTCACCCACGCCGACGACACCCCGCGCCGCTGGTTCCTGAGCGGCAGGGCCGCCGTCGCCTACAAGGAGCTGATCAGCGGCAGCCCGGTCAAGATGTACCGCCTCACCAAGCGCGTCTACGTCTCCGCCCACTTGTCCCACGGCGGCCGCGCGACCCGGCCGGCGAAGAACGCGTGACGAAGGTCCTGTCGTTCTGTTCCCCGCGCTGGGAGCATGCCCCGATGACCGATGCCACGCCCGCACTTGACCCGTTCCTCGAACACCGGCGGCTGCTGCACTCCACGGCCTACCGGATGCTGGGCAGTGTCGCCGATGCCGAGGACGTCCTGCAGGACGCCTGGCTGTCCTGGAACTCCGCGGACCGCGACACCGTCCGCCACCCCAAGGCCTACCTGGTGCGCACGGTCACCAACCTGTCGCTGAACCGCCTCACCTCGGCGCGGGCCACCCGCGAGACATACGTCGGCCCGTGGCTCCCCGAACCACTCCTGACCTCACCCGACGTAGCCGAGGGGAGCGAGATGGCCGACACCGTCTCCACGGCGATGCTGGTCGTCCTCGAATCCCTGAGCCCGGTGGAGCGCGCGGTCTTCCTGCTCCGCGAGGTCTTCGGCTACTCCCACGCGGAGATCGCCGAGACCCTGGACCGCCCCGAGGCCACGGTCCGGCAGATCGCGCGCCGCGCCCGCGCCCACGTCCAGGCGCGGCGCCCCCGCTTCGACACGGACGCCGACGAGCGCCGCCAGGTCACCGCGCGTTTCCTCGCGGCCTGCTCGGGCGGCGACCTGAACGCGGTCATGGAACTCCTCGCCCCCGACGTCACCGCCTGGTCCGACGGCGGCGGCAAGGTCACGGCGGCCCGCCGCCCGCTGCACGGCACCGACCATGTGGCGCGCTGGTTCCTCGGCGTTCTGGCCAAGCCCGTGATGACGGGTGTCACCTGTGAGCCCGCCACCATCAACGGCGAACTGGGCGTCCTCTTCAAGCTGGGCGACTACATCGGAGGGTGCCTGACCTACGACCTCGCCGACGGCTTGATCCACAACATGCGTTTCCAGTTCAATCCGGACAAACTCAGCGGTCTGCGTCTGTCGTGACGGCCGGGCCGTGCTGCCGGACGAGCGGGCTCGGGCCTCGCATAAACTCGACCCCCTGATGACCGCAACCCTCGTCGCCAAGAATCTCGCCGCAGGCCACGGCGACCGCTCCCTCTTCTCCGCCCTCGAGCTGGTCGTCGCGCCCGGCGACGTGATCGGCCTGGTCGGCGCCAACGGCGCCGGCAAGTCGACCCTCCTGCGCCTCCTCGCGGGCCTGGACACCCCGGAGGCCGGCGAACTGCGCCTCGCCCCGGCCAGTGCGGCCGTGGGCCACCTGCCGCAGGAACCCGACCGCCGCCCCGGCGAGACCATCCGCGCCTTCCTGGCCCGCCGCACCGGCGTCGACGAAGCCCAGCGGACCATGGACGAGGCCACCCAGGGCCTGGTGGACGGAACCCCGGGCGCCGACGACGCGTACGCGTCCAGCCTGGAGCGCTGGCTGGCGCTCGGCGGCGCGGACCTGGACGAGCGGGCGGAGGAGGTCGCCGCCTCCCTCGGCCTCGACGTCAGCCTCGACCAGCCGATGACCTCGCTCTCCGGCGGCCAAGCCGCCCGCGCGGGCCTCGCCTCGCTGCTCCTGTCCCGCTACGACGTGTTCCTCCTGGACGAGCCGACCAACGACCTCGACCTCGCGGGCCTCGAACGCCTGGAGAGCTTCGTCCGTGGACTGCGCGCCGGCACGGTCGTCGTCAGCCACGACCGCGAGTTCCTCACCCGCACCGTCACCAAGGTCCTCGAACTCGACCTCGCCCAGCAGCAGGTCAACCTCTACGGCGGCGGCTACGAGGCCTATCTGGAGGAGCGCGACGTCGCACGACGCCACGCCCGCGACGAGTTCGAGGAGTACGCCGACAAGAAGTCCGCCCTCGAAAGCCGCTCCCAGATGCAGCGGTCCTGGATGGACAAGGGCGTCAAGAACGCCCGCCGCAAGGCGGGCGACAACGACAAGCTCGGCAAGAACTTCCGCAGCGACTCCAGCGAGAAGCAGGCCGCGAAGGCACGCCAGACGCAGCGCATGATCGAGCGGCTCGATGTCGTCGAGGAGCCCCGCAAGGAGTGGGAGCTGCAGATGGAGATCGCGTCGGCGCCGCGCTCCGGCAGCGTCGTCGCCACCCTCCGTGACGCGGAGGTGCAGCGCGGGCACTTCACGCTCGGTCCCGTGACGCTGCAGATCGACTGGGCGGACCGGGTGGCGATCACCGGCGCGAACGGCTCGGGCAAGTCGACCCTGCTCGGCACCCTGCTCACCCGCATTCCCACGGACGCGGGCCACGCGGCACTCGGCTCGGGAGTGCTCGTCGGCGAGGTCGACCAGGCGCGTGCGCTGTTCCACGGTCCGGAGTCGCTCCTGGACGCGTTCTGCGCGGCCGTGCCCGACACCGTACCGGCCGAAGTCCGCACGCTGCTCGCCAAGTTCGGCCTGAAGGCGGCACACGTCCTGCGCCCCGCGGCCACCCTCTCCCCGGGCGAACGCACCCGGGCGGGCCTCGCGCTGCTCCAGGGCCGGGGCGTCAACCTCCTGGTCCTGGACGAACCGACGAACCACCTCGACCTGCCGGCCATCGAGCAGTTGGAGTCCGCCCTCGACGCGTACGAGGGCACGCTGCTCCTGGTCACGCACGACCGCAGGATGCTGGACGCCGTACGGGTCACTCGCCGTCTGGAGGTGGCGGAGGGCAAGGTGACCGAGCTGTCACCCTGACCTCCGCCGACTCGTCCGAGCCTCCGGGCTCTCCCCGGATCAGCGCTTCTTGGGGTCCAGGAGACCGGCCCGGCGCAGCGCGTCCGCCATCGCGTCATTGGCCGGCGGCGGGCCCTGCCGCTCCTTGCGCTGGCCCTGACCGCCGCCGCCCTGCTGCCGCGGGGGCCGCTGCCCACGCTGCTGCGGCGGACGTCCACCCCGCTTCGGCTGCTCCCCGCCGGAGGAGGCCGCCTCGTCGTCCAGGCGCAGCGTCAGCGAGATCCGCTTGCGCGGGATGTCGACGTCCATCACCTTCACCTTGACGATGTCGCCCGGCTTCACCACGTCACGCGGGTCCTTGACGAACGTCTTGGACATCGCGGAGACATGGACGAGCCCGTCCTGGTGGACGCCGATGTCCACGAAGGCTCCGAACGCCGCCACGTTCGTGACGACCCCCTCCAGGACCATCCCGGACGCGAGGTCGGAGATCTTCTCGACGCCGTCCTTGAAGGTCGCCGTCTTGAAGGCGGGACGCGGGTCGCGACCCGGCTTCTCCAGCTCCTTCAGGATGTCGCTGACGGTGGGCAGACCGAAGGACTCGTCCACGAACTCGTCCGCCCGGAGCGAGCGCAGCGTCGCCGTGTCGCCGATGAGCGAGGCGACCTCGCCGCCCGTCTTCTTCGCCATCTTGCGCACCACCGGATATGCCTCGGGGTGCACGCTGGACGCGTCGAGCGGGTCGTCGCCGCCGCGGATGCGCAGGAAGCCCGCGCACTGCTCGTACGCCTTGGGGCCGAGCCGTGCCACGTCCTTGAGGCCCTTGCGGGAGGAGAAGGGGCCGTTCGTGTCGCGGTGCGCCACGATGTTCTCGGCGAGGCCGGCGCCGATGCCGGAGACCCGGGAGAGCAGCGGGGCGGACGCGGTGTTCACGTCCACACCGACGCCGTTCACACAGTCCTCGACGACCGCGTCGAGGGAGCGGGACAGCTTCACCTCGGAGAGGTCGTGCTGATACTGGCCGACGCCGATGGACTTCGGGTCGATCTTCACCAGCTCGGCGAGCGGGTCCTGCAGGCGCCGGGCGATGGACACGGCGCCACGCAGCGACACGTCCATGTCGGGCAGCTCCTGCGAGGCGAAGGCCGAAGCGGAGTACACAGAGGCGCCCGCCTCGGAGACCATCACCTTCGTGAGGTTCAACTCCGGGTGCTTCGTGATGAGTTCACCGGCGAGCTTGTCCGTCTCGCGGGACGCCGTGCCGTTCCCGATCGCGATCAGGTCGACCGAGTGTTCCTTGGCGAGCTTCGCGAGCGTGGCCAGGGACTGGTCCCACTTGTTCGCCGGGACGTGCGGGTTGATGACGTCCGTCGCGACGACCTTGCCGGTCGCGTCGACCACGGCGACCTTCACGCCCGTACGGAAACCGGGGTCGAGGCCCAGCGTCGCGCGCGTGCCCGCGGGTGCGGCGAGCAGCAGGTCGCGCAGGTTCGACGCGAAGACGCGGACGGCCTCGTCCTCGGCGGCCGTGCGAAGACGCAGGCGCAGGTCGATCCCCAGGTGCACCAGGATGCGGGTCCGCCAGGACCAACGCACCGTGTCCTGCAGCCACTTGTCGGCCGGGCGGCCGCGGTCCACGACGCCGAAGCGGTGGGCGACCATCCCCTCGTACGAGGACGGGCCCTCCGTGGCCTCCTCCGGTTCGAGGACGAGGTCGAGCACGTCCTCCTTCTCGCCGCGCAGCATCGCGAGGACGCGGTGCGAGGGGAGCTCCTTGAAGGGCTCGGCGAAGTCGAAGTAGTCGGCGAACTTGGCGCCCGCCTCCTCCTTGCCCGCGCGGACCTTCGCGGCGAGGCGGCCGCGCACCCACATGCGCTCACGCAGCTCACCGATCAGGTCGGCGTCCTCGGAGAACCGCTCGGCGAGAATGGCGCGGGCACCGTCCAGGGCGGCCTGCGGCTCCGCGACGCCCTTGTCGGCGTCCACGAAGGCCAAGGCCGCGGCGAGCGGATCCACCGACGGGTCGCCGAGCAGGCCGTCGGCCAGCGGCTCAAGCCCTGCCTCGCGGGCGATCTGCGCCTTCGTGCGGCGCTTCGGCTTGAACGGCAGGTAGATGTCCTCGAGCCGGGCCTTCGTGTCCGCCGCGCGGATCCGCGCCTCGAGATCATCCGTGAGCTTGCCCTGCTCGCGGACCGATTCGAGGATCGCGGCGCGCCGCTCCTCGAGCTCCCGCAGATAACGCAGCCGCTCCTCGAGCGTACGCAGCTGCGCGTCGTCGAGCATCTCGGTCGCTTCCTTGCGGTAGCGAGCGATGAAGGGCACCGTCGAGCCGCCGTCGAGCAGGTCGACGGCGGCCTTCACCTGCCGCTCCCGTACGCCGAGTTCTTCGGCGATCCTGCCTTCGATCGATGCTGGACTGGACGTCTGCAGAGGTGCCACGTTTCCCGCCTTCTCACTGGGGTTGCGGGGCAATTGTGGCAGGTGGCACCGACAGCGGGGGGATCAGACCCGGCGTGCCCGCCCGGGACGGCGTCCCGTCCGGCGCCCGCCTCGCCGCGTGGAGCTCGAGGCACCGCCGAAGAGCCGGGCAACGGCGCGGAACGGCAGCGTCACCACGGTGGCGAGTGCCGCGCCGATCTGACGCAGGACATCTGCGATCGCTCGGAACACGGGATTTCCCCTTTCGTCGCCCGGTCCGGCGCCAGGCGCGCCGGAGCGGAGAGGAACGGGTACCTCGCGGGGCGTAATCCATGCCTGCGCCGTGGCGCCGAGCGCACCGCGGGCCCGGCTACTCCTTGCCGAGCAGATCCGCGGGGAACGCGCCGGCCTGGAGCGCCGCGCCCGCGAACACGGTCCCCAGCTCCGTCAGACGCTCGACGCCGGCCGCGCCCAGGTGTTCGTACGGAGCCCGGTCGAGGCGGTCCGTGGCCTCCTCGACGTCCTTGCGCAGTGCGACGCCCGCCTCGGTCAACTCGGCCACGCCGTCGTGCAGTCCGCGGGTGCGCAGCCGCTCCACGGCCGCGTCCCAGTCCTCCTGGGTCCAGCCGCGCGTGTTGAAGTTCCACTTGGGCCGCATGCCCTTGCCGGTCGCGGTGTGGCTCACCAGGGCCTCGATGCCGTCGAGTTCGGCGTGCTGGAGGGCCGTGAGATGCCCGTCGCCCCGGTGCTCGCGCAGCAGCGTCGCCGCGTGCCAGAGCGCGAGGTGCGGCTGCTCGGGTACGGGCAGGTCCGCGTGGGCGGCGTAGAGCGGCCGTGCCGAGCGGGAGCAGGCCTCGGTGGCGCGCAGTGCGAGCTCGGCGGCCTCCGCCATCTCCGGCGACGCGAGGGCGTCCTCTCCGAGGAGGCGCCGCAGCGTCGAGTCGACGGCACGCGCGCGTGCCGCGAGGACGTCTTCGGGGGACGCGGTGCGCCAGATCCCGGGCACGTGCCGGGCGACGGTCTCGTGCTTGTAGTTGTAGAACGCGGCCGTGACCACTCCGGCGGCGACCGGCCCCATCGCCGCGGTGCGCACGGCGAAATTGACGGCCTTCGGGTGGGTGATCCCGATCGCGGTCAGCTCGCGCCCCGTGTCGGGCGAGAAGTAGTGCGTCGAGTGCAGCGAATTGAGCACGGTGTGACACCGACGTCCCGCGCGCGGGTGCAGTGCCGCAGCCGGGGAGGGGGGCTTGAGAGAAGTCATGACCGCACGCTACCGACTGGTTGGTATGACGTGAAGCCCGGGGCGCCGGGAGACCGGGCGGCCCCCGTGTCGCCACCATCGATGGCAGGAAAAGTGGGGCATTCGTCATTGCGGCCATCCGGTGCGAGGCCAAGAATCAGGGCATGGAGCAGCGAACTGTCCTGGTCGTCCTCTACGACGGTGTCCAGAGCCTCGACGTCACGGGACCGGTGGAGGTCTTCGCGGGCGCCGCCGCCTGCCACGGCGGTGACGTTCCCGCCTACCGCGTCCGCACCGCCTCCCTGGACGGCGGCCCCGTCCGCACCTCCAGCGGCCTCACGCTCGTACCGGACTCCTCCCTCGCCGACGCCCCCGCCCCGCACACCCTCCTCGCCCCGGGCGGCATCGGCAGCCGCGACGCCGACCCCCGCCTGATCGACTGGCTCCGGACGAACGCCCCGCGGGCGCGGCGCCTGGTCTCGGTCTGCACCGGCGCCATCCTCTTCGCCGAGGCCGGGCTCCTGGACGGCCGCCGGGCGACGACGCACTGGGCGTTCTGCGACAAGCTCGCGCGTGATCACCCCGCCATCGAGGTCGACCCGGACCCGATCTTCGTCCGTGACGGTCACGTCGCGACCTCCGCGGGCGTGACCGCGGGCATCGACCTGGCCCTGGCCCTGGTGGAGGAGGACCTGAGCCGGGACGAGGCGCTGATGGTCGCGCGCTACCTCGTCGTCTTCCTGCGGCGGCCGGGCAACCAGGCGCAGTTCAGCGCCCAGCTCGCCGCGCAGACGGCCCTGCGCGAGCCGCTGCGCGAGGTCCAGCAGTGGATCACCGAGCACCCGGACGAGAACCTCTGCGTGGAGTCGCTCGCCGCCCGCGCCCGGCTCTCGCCGCGGCACTTCGCCCGCGCGTTCCAGACGGAGACGGGGATGACGCCGGGCAAGTACGTCGAGCGCGTGCGCGTCGAGCACGCGCGCCGCCTCCTGGAGGACACCTCGCACGGGATCGGGGAGGTCTCGCGCGCCTGCGGCTACGGCACTCCGGAGGCGATGCGCCGCGCCTTCGTCAAGACCCTCGGCGCGGCGCCCGCCGAGTACCGGCGGCGCTTCCACGCCCCTCTCGCACCTCAGCCGGCCCCCGCCCTGAACGGATAGGTACCCATGCAGATCGCCATCGCCCTGTTCGAACGCTTCACCGCCCTCGACGCGGTCGGCCCGTACGAGACCCTCAGCCGCATGCCCGGCGCCGACACCGTCTTCGTGGCCGAGCGCCCCGGCCCGGTGCGCAACGACAACGTCTCCCTCGCGCTCGTCGCCGACCGCTCCTTCGCCGACGTACCCGAGCCCGACGTCCTGGTCGTCCCCGGTGGTCCGGGCCAGAGCGACCACATGGCGGACGAGGCACTCCTGAGCTGGCTGCGGTCCGCGGACGCCACCAGCACCTGGACGACGTCCGTGTGCACCGGCTCCCTGCTGCTCGCGGCGGCGGGGCTCCTCAAGGGGCGCCGCGCCACCTCGCACTGGCTCGCCCTGGCGGAGCTGGCGAGGTTCGGCGTGGAGCCGACGGAGGAGCGGGTGGTGTTCGACGGCAAGTACGTCACGGCGGCCGGGGTCTCCTCCGGCATCGACATGGGGCTCGCCCTGATCGGCCGCATCGCGGGGGAGGAGCAGGCCCAGACCGTGCAGCTCCTCACGGAGTACGACCCCCAGCCGCCGTACGACGCCGGTTCCCCGCACAAGGCGCCCGCGCACCTCGTCGAGAAGTTCCGGGCGGGCAGCCGCTTCAGCCAGTAGCGCCGTCGCCCGCGACGGCACCGCCGGGAGTCCAGGTGAAGCGCGACGCACGGCGCTCCAGGAAGGCGGCGACGCCCTCGGCGGTGTCGCCGCCCGCACGCGCCTGCTCGCCCCAGTGGGCGTCGCGGTCCAGGCGCCCGGCGGCGAACTCCTTGGCCGCTGCCTGCGTCAGCTGTGAACGTGAGGCGAGGACGGCGGTGAACTCGGCGACCCGCTTGTCCAGTTCGCCCGCGGGCAGCACCTCGTCGACGAGACCCGTGCGCAGCGCCCGCCCGGCGTCGATCAACTCACCGGAGAACAGCAGGTACTTGGCGGCGGACGGACCCACGAGCGACACCAGGCGCCGCGTCGACGACGACGGATAGACGATCCCGAGCTTCGCGGGAGTGATCCCGAACAGGGCGCCCTCGTCCGCGAACCGCAGATCGCAGGCCGCCGCGAGCTGGCTCCCACCGCCCACGCAGTAGCCGCGCACCGAGGCCAGCGTCGGCTTGGGGAAGGCGGAGAGGGCTTCCTCGGCCCGCACCGCCAGGTCCTGCGCCTCACCCGGCGACTCCCGGAGCGAGGAGATGTCGGCCCCCGCGCAGAAGGTTTCGCCCTCGCCGGTCAGCACGAGCGCCCGCACGGCCGGATCGGCGGCGAGCCCTGCGAGCAGCGGCGGCACCTGACGCCACATGTCCGCCGTCATGGCGTTGCGCTTCGCCGGATGATCGATGACGACGGTGGCGACGCCGTGGGTGACGGCCTGCCTCAGCTGCGGCTCCATGCGCAGGATGCTATCCGCACCTCTCGAACGTACGATCAAGAAGGGGCGGCCCTGAGAACTCTGTGCAGCGGGGGAAGCAGGACGGAGACGCTGATGGCCCGATCCAAGAGCGCCGAGGCCGCCGCACCCCAGGCCCAGGGCGCCAAGCAGCTCAACCGCAGTCTCGGCTGGCTGGCCCTCCTCGGCGCGGTCCTGGCGATCGCCGGGCTCGTGGGCCTCGTCTACACGGGCGTCGCCACCCTCACCTCCATGCTCCTCTTCGGCTGGCTGCTCCTGATCGGCGGGTGCGTCGGTCTGCTGCACGCCGTGCAGTCACGCGGCACGAACTTCTTCTGGCTCGGCGTGGTCGTCGCCGCCCTGAACCTCGCCGCCGGTGTCGTGATCATCCGAAGGCCGGATGTGGCGGCGGAGGCGCTGACGATGTTCGCCGCGCTGCTGTTCCTGACCGGTGGTGTCTTCCGGCTCGTCGGCAGTCTGGTGGTACGCGGCCCCCAGTTCGGCTGGACGCTCGTGCAGGGTGCCTTCGGTCTGCTTCTCGGCATCCTGGTGCTCGCCAACTGGCCCAGCAGCAGCCAGTACGTGATCGGCTGCTTCTTCTCGCTCGCGCTGCTCTTCGACGGCCTCGGCCTGCTCGCCACGGGCCTGGGCGGGCGCCGCATCGTGAGCATGGTCAGTGAGGGCACGGAAACGGGACAACGCGAACAACCCGTACAAGCGGAAGAAAGCTTCAAAGCGAAGCCGGAGGGTCAGAAGTAGTCGCTCGCCCGACGCGCTCGGACGTCAGTGATCAAATGCCGTCGATAGTCGCTGACTTCTGTTCAGGCACACGGTCCGGACCAACGTAGTCCCAACACTCGACACGTGGTGACAATCGAGCGCAAGGGCGGCGACCGGACGATGGACGACGACGGGAGGGGCCCCGGCCCACTCCCTCGGGAGCCCGCGAAAGTGCCGTACGAGGGCGTGTGGCGGTTCACCGCCGCCGCCGTGGACGCCTCGGTGCCCCAGGCGCGGCACGCGGTGCGCGACCTGCTCGCGCGGCAGGGCGTGCCCGTATCGGACGACATCGTGCAGGGCCTGCTCCTGATCGTCTCCGAACTGGTCACCAACGCGGTGCGGCACGCGGCCCTGCTCTCACCGATGCTGGCGGTGGAGGTGGCGGTGGGCGCCGAGTGGGTGCGGGTCTCCGTGGAGGACGACCACCCCTACCGCCCGACCGCCCTGGTGGCCGACCACGGCCAGACCGGCGGCCGCGGCCTTCTCCTCGTACGCGAGATCACCCAGGAGGCGGGCGGTGCCTGCGACGTCGAGCACACCGCGAGCGGGGGCAAGGTCATCTGGGCGGCCCTGCCCCTGAAGCCCAACGGATCGGCTCCGTCCGGGGGTTGACGCACCCCCTGGCTCTCACCAGCCGGCGGAAGGCCCCGTCAGCTCCCGGATCGCGGGCCGCGCCGCGTCCAGGACGGTCATGAACCACGCGGAGAACGGTCCCTCCGCATGCCGCTGCGCCAGCTCCCCGGCCGTCACGAACGCGGTCTCGCCGACCTCGGACGCGTCGGGCCGCAGCGGCGCCTGGACCATTCCGACGAAGAGGTGGTTGAACTCCTGCTCCACCAGACCCGAGTCGGGGTCCGGGTGGTTGTAGCGCACCGTGCCCGCCTCGGCGAGCAGCGAGGGCGAGACGCCCAGCTCCTCGTACGTCCGGCGCGCGGCGGCCGCGAACGGCGCCTCGCCGGGGTACGGGTGCCCGCAGCAGGTGTTCGACCAGACGCCGGGGGAGTGGTACTTGCCCAGGGCGCGCTGCTGCAGCAACAGCCGCCCCTGCTCGTCGAAGAGGAAAACGGAGAACGCCCGGTGCAACTGCCCGGGCGCCTGATGCGCGGAGAGTTTCTCCGCTGTGCCGATGGTCCTGCCGTCCTCGTCGACGAGTTCCAGCAAGATCGCTTCTCCGGTGCCGTTCGACGAGCTGTTCGCCGCGGTGGCAGGTGTGGTCGGCATACGCATCCTTCGCTTCGGTCTTCCGAGCCTCAAGTCTGCCGCACGTGACGGGCCCTCCTGGCAAGGAACCACCGGAAGCCACCCTCACCGGTACTCGAAGACCGATCAGTGGCAGAGCTTCGCCTCGTGCTCCGCGTGGCCGACCGGCTCCAGCTGGAAGGTGCAGTGCTCGACGTCGAAGTGGTCGCCCAGGCAGCCCTGCAGTTCGTGCAGCATCTTCTCGTGGCCGATCGCGTTCAGGGTCTCCGTACTGACGACCACGTGCGCGGAGAGGACCGGCATCCCCGAGGTGATGGTCCAGGCATGCAGGTCGTGGACGTCCTCGACCCCCGGCAGATCCAGTATGTGCGAGCGGACCTCGGCCATGTCCACGTCCTTCGGCGCGGACTCCAGGAGCACGTTCAGGGTCTCCCGGAGCAGTTTCACCGTGCGCGGGACGATCATGAGGCCGATGACGAGGGAGGCGATCGGGTCCGCCGCCTGCCAGCCGGTCGTCAGGATGAGCACCGCCGCGACGATCACGGCCAGGGAGCCGAGCGCGTCGGCCATGACCTCCAGGAACGCGCCGCGCACGTTCAGGCTGTCCTTCTGGCCGCGCATCAGGAGCGAGAGGGAGATCATGTTCGCCACCAGGCCGATGACGCCGAAGACGATGGTCAGTCCGCCCTCGGTCTCGGCGGGCGTGATGAACCGCTGGATCGCCTCGAACAGGACGTAGCCGCCGACGCCGAGCAGCAGCAGACAGTTGGCGAGCGCGGCGAGGATCTCGGCGCGGGCGTAGCCGAAGGTGCGGTTCTCCGTGGCCGGGCGATTGGCGAACTGGATCGCGAGCAGCGCCATGCCGAGGCCGAGCGCGTCCGTCGCCATGTGCGTCGCGTCCGCGATGAGCGCGAGCGAATCCGCCATGATGCCGCCGACGATCTCGACGACCATGACGATGATCGTGATCGAGAGCGCGATGCGAAGCCGCCCCCGGTACGCCGCTGTCGCCGTCCCCCCGTGCGAGTGTCCGTGATCGTGCCCAGCCCCCATGGAAGCCGCCTCCGTGTGTTCGGTATCGGTCTTCTGTTCCCTGGTCGCGCGTCTGTCGCGATCACAGTGAACTACTGGTGGGGGGTATCCGGCAACACGGCACTGAACACCGTTGTCATATGCTCTGACCTGCGGAAATGACCGCAGGTCAGAGCGCTGACGTGATCAGGAGCGGCGTGCCTCGGGGTGGTGGAGGCGCCAGCCGGCCCACGCGGATTCGACCATCTCGCGTACCGTGCGCCGCGCCTTCCAGCCCAGCTTCTCGGCGGCCAGGCCCGCGTCCGCCACGGCGCGCGGTGCGTCGCCGTCGCGGCGCGGCTCGACGATCGCGGGGCGGGTGTCGCCGGAGATCTCGCCGATGAGTGTGACGAGTTCGCGTACGGAAACACCCTCGCCGCTGCCGATGTTCACCGTCAGGTCGCCCTCGGGGTGCGCCTCCACGCGGCGGGCCGCCGCGAGGTGGGCGTCGGCGAGATCGGCGACGTGGATGTAGTCGCGTACGCAGGTGCCGTCCGGGGTCGGGTGGTCGGCACCGAAGATCCGCGGCGACTCGTCCCGGGTGAGCCGGTCGAAGACCATCGGGATCACGTTGTAGACCCCGGTGTCCGCGAGCTCGGGGGTCGCGGCGCCCGCCACGTTGAAGTAGCGCAGGCACACGGTCGCGATGCCGTGCGCCCGCCCGGCAGCCCGCACCAGCCACTCCCCGGCGAGCTTCGTCTCGCCGTAGGGGCTGATGGGCATGCAGGGGGTGGCCTCCGTCACCAGGTCCACGTCGGGCGGGTTGCCGTACACCGCGGCCGACGAGGAGAAGACGAAGCGCTTGATGCCGGCCTCGGCCACCGCTTCGAGCAGCGTCACCAGACCGCCGAGGTTCTCGCGGTAGTAGCGCAGCGGCTGCTCCACGGACTCGCCGACCTGCTTGCGGGCCGCGAGATGTACCACACCCGTCACCTCGTGCTCGGCGAACACCCGCCGCAGCAGCTCACCGTCGAGCGATGAGCCCCTAATGAGAGGGATGTCCGCGGGGAGCCGCTCGGGCACCCCGGCCGAGACATCGTCCAGGACGACCACCCGCTCCCCGGCGCCGGCCAGAGCCCGCACCACATGTGCCCCGATATATCCCGCTCCACCTGTGATCATCCATGTCATGGGCGTCGACTTTATGTCGTTTGTGCCGGTCGCTCGAAGCGCGGTTTGTGGGGGCCGCCCCCGATCGACCATGATGATCGAGTTGGCGGAGGCCGCTGCAGGTCATGCTTATGGGGCCGTAAACAGGCGGTGAACGCCCGCTTCCCATCATCCGATAGCCTCTGCCGACGTGCCGCCCGGCCGCTGCCGGCCAGGGGCGCCCCTCATCACGCACGTGCCCGGCGCGAGCCGCGCCGGCAATCAAGGAGTGAGTTCGTCTGTCGACCGCCATCCTGACCGGTCAGCCGGTCCCCGGGTCGCCGCTCGAAGGCGATCTGCGGTCCCTGGGGTTTGACGTCCGGGTCGCCTCCGACGCGGCGGACACCGAGACGCTGCTCGCCGCCGTCCCCGCCGGGCAGCGGGTCGCCGTCGTCGACGCGCGCTTCGTGGGCCACGTCCACGCGCTGCGCCTCGGCCTGACGGACCCGCGCTTCCCCGCGTCGGCCGTCCCCGGCGCCGTCACCGCGCAGCCCGAGGCCCGCGCCGATCTGACGCGCGCCCTCCGGGCCACCACCGGCTCCGGCAACGGCGGCGGCTCCGCCGTGACGGTCGAGGCGCTCGCGGACCACGTGGCCGAGGCGATCGAGGCCGAGGGCCGCGCGCTGCACCGCCCCGACCTCGGCACCCTCGTCGCCACCGTGCCCAGCGATCCGCAGACGCGGAACGAGGCACGCCAGGCCGTCGCCGCCGTGGACGACGAAGCCGTACGCCTGCGCACGGCCGTCAAGTCGCGGGACGGCTTCTTCACCACGTACTGCATCTCCCCGTACTCGCGCTACATCGCCCGCTGGTGCGCGCGCCGCGGCCTGACCCCGAACCAGGTCACCACCGCCTCGCTGCTCGTCGCCCTGATCGCGGCGGGCTGCGCGGCCACCGGTACTCGCGGCGGCTTCGTCGCGGCCGGCCTCCTTCTGCTCTTCTCCTTCGTCCTCGACTGCACGGACGGGCAGCTCGCCCGCTACTCCCTGCAGTACTCGACGCTGGGCGCCTGGCTGGACGCGACGTTCGACCGCGCCAAGGAGTACGCCTACTACGCGGGACTCGCGCTGGGCGCGGCCAACGCCAACGGCGACGACGTCTGGGCGCTCGCGCTCGGCGCGATGGTCCTGCAGACCTGCCGGCACGTCGTCGACTTCTCCTTCAACGAGGCGAACCACGACGCGACCGCCAACACCAGCCCCACCGCGGCCTTCTCCGACAAGCTCGACAGCGTCGGCTGGACGGTCTGGCTGCGCCGGATGATCGTGCTGCCGATCGGCGAGCGCTGGGCGCTGATCGCCGTGCTCACCGCGGTGACCACCCCGCGCATCACCCTGATCGTGCTGCTCATCGGCTGTGGCCTCGCCGCCTGCTACACCACGGCGGGCCGCGTCCTGCGCTCCCTCACCCGCAAGGCGACCCGCACCGACCGCGCCGCACAGGCACTCGCGGACCTCGCCGACACCGGGCCGCTCGCGTCGTCCTTCGCCGCACTCAGGCTCGGCGGCCGCTCGCTGCCCGCGCCGGTCCTCGCCTTCGTCGGCGGCGCCGTGCTGGTCTGCGTGGCGGGACTCACCTCGTACGGCAGCCCATGGGTGATCGTCGCCGCGGTCGTCTACGTCATCACGTCCGGGCTCGCCGTCGCCCGCCCCCTCAAGGGCGCCCTCGACTGGCTGGTCCCGCCGTTCTTCCGCGCGGCCGAGTACGGGACGATCCTGCTGCTCGCCGCCAACGCGGACGTGAACGGTGCCTTGCCCGCGGCTTTCGGACTGGTGTCCGCTGTCGCCTACCATCACTACGACACGGTGTACCGCATTCGCGGCGACGCAGGCGCGCCGCCGCACTGGCTGGTGCGGGCGATCGGCGGGCATGAGGGCAGGACGCTGGCGGTCGCTCTCGCCGCCGCCCTGCTCACCGACACAGATTTCACCGTCGCGCTCACGGCTCTCGCCGTGGCCGTGGCACTCGTGGTGCTCGTCGAGAGCATCCGCTTCTGGGTGACCGCTCACAAACGCGGCGCACCCGCCGTACACGATGAAGGAGAACCCGCATGATCGGCCTCGTGCTGGCGGCCGGCGCCGGACGGCGTCTTCGCCCCTACACCGACACGCTCCCCAAGGCCCTGGTGCCGGTCGACGGTGACACCACCATCCTCGACCTGACCCTCGGCAACTTCGCGGAGATCGGTCTCACCGAGGTAGCGATCATCGTCGGCTACCGCAAGGAGGCGGTCTACGACCGCAAGGCGGCGCTCGAGGAGAAGTACGGCCTCAAGCTCACGCTGATCGACAACGACAAGGCCGAGGAGTGGAACAACGCCTACTCCCTCTGGTGCGGTCGTGACGCGATCAAGCACACGGTGATCCTCGCCAACGGCGACACCGTGCACCCCGTCTCCGTCGAGAAGACGCTGCTCGCCGCCCGCGGCGACGGCAAGAAGATCATCCTCGCCCTCGACACGGTGAAGAACCTCGCCGACGAGGAGATGAAGGTCATCGTGGACCCCGAGAAGGGCGTCCAGAAGATCACCAAGCTGATGGACCCGGCGACCGCCACCGGTGAGTACATCGGTGTCACGCTCATCGAGGGCGACGCCGCAGAGCAGCTGGCCGACGCCCTGAAGACCACCTTCGAGCGCGACCCCGACCTCTACTACGAGGACGGTTACCAGGAGCTCGTCAACCGCGGCTTCAAGGTCGACGTGGAGCCGATCGGCGACGTCAAGTGGGTCGAGATCGACAACCACGACGACCTCGCCAAGGGCCGGGAGATCGCGTGCCAGTACTGACGAGGCTCATCCCCTCGCCGGTCGTCGTGGACATCCGGCCGGGGGCGCTCAACGACCTGGCCGGTGTCCTGGCCGACCAGCGGATCTGCTCGTCAACCGGCAAGCTCGCCATCGCGATCAGCGGCGGCTCCGGCGCGGTGCTGCGCCAGCGGCTCGAACCGTCGCTGCCCACCGCCGAGTGGTTCGAGGTCGGCGGCGGCACGCTCGATGACGCCATCAAGCTCGCCGACGCCATCAAGAAGGGCCGCTACGACGCGGTCGTCGGCCTCGGCGGCGGCAAGATCATCGACTGTGCCAAGTTCGCCGCCGCGCGCGTCGGCGCGCCGCTGGTCGCTGTCGCGACGAACCTGTCGCACGACGGCCTGTGCTCGCCGGTCGCCACGCTCGACAACGACGCGGGCCGCGGCTCGTACGGAGTGCCGAACCCCATCGCGGTCGTCATCGACCTCGACGTGATCCGTGAGGCCCCCGTACGGTTCGTGCGCTCCGGCATCGGCGACGCCCTGTCCAACATCTCCGCGATCGCGGACTGGGAGCTCGCCGCCCGTGAGCGCGGCGAGGACATCGACGGCCTCGCGGCCGCGATGGCCCGCCAGGCCGGCGAAGCCGTTCTGCGTCACCCCGGCGGTGTCGGCGACGACGCCTTCCTGCAGGTCCTCGCCGAGGGTCTGGTCCTCACCGGCATCGCGATGTCCGTGTCGGGCGACTCCCGCCCGGCGTCCGGCGCCTGCCACGAGATCAACCACGCCTTCGACCTCCTCTTCCCCAAGCGCGCGGCCAGCCACGGCGAGCAGTGCGGCCTGGGCGCGGCCTTCGCGATGTTCCTGCGTGGAGCGCGCGAGGAGTCGCTGTACATGGTGGAGGTCCTGCGTAGGCACGGTCTCCCCGTGACGCCGGAGGAGATCGGCTTCACCGTGGACGAGTTCGTCCAGGTCGTGGAGTACGCCCCGCAGACGCGCCCCGGGCGCTACACGATCCTCGAGCACCTCAATCTGAATTCCGACCAGATCAAGGACGCATACGCCGACTATGCCAAGGCCATCGGTAGCTGAACTCCGCCCCGTCGTTCACCCCGCAGGGGTGAAGGACCGGCGCAGTGGTGAGCACTGGGCGGGACGCCTGTACATGCGAGAGATCTCGCTGCGCTGCGACCGCTACCTGGTGAACACCAGGATCACGCCCAACCAGCTCACGTACCTGATGACCGTGGCCGGCGCCCTGGCCGCCCCGGCGCTTCTGGTGCCGGGGATCACGGGCGCCGTGCTCGGCGTGATCATGGTCCAGCTGTATCTCCTGCTCGACTGCGTCGACGGCGAGATCGCCCGCTGGCGCAAGCAGTACTCCATGGCCGGGGTCTACCTGGACCGGGTCGCCGCCTACCTGTGCGACGCCGCGGTGCTCGTCGGCTTCGGCCTGCGCGCCGCGGACCTGTGGGGCTCGGGCCGCATCGACTGGCTGTGGGCCTTCCTCGGCACGCTCGCCGCGCTCGGCGCCATCCTGATCAAGGCGGAGACCGACCTCGTCGGTGTCGCCCGCCACCAGCAGGGCCTGGCGCCGGTCAAGGAGTCGGCCTCCGAGCCGCGCTCCTCCGGCATGGCCCTGGCCCGTCGGGCCGCCGGAGCCCTCAAGTTCCACCGGCTCGTGCTCGGCATCGAGGCGTCCCTGCTGATCCTGGTCCTCGCGATCGTGGACTCGGTCCGGGGCGACCTGCTCTTCTCGCGGATCGGTGTCGCCGTCCTGGCCGGCATCGCCCTGCTGCAGACCCTGCTGCACCTCGTGTCCATCCTCGCCTCCAGCAGGCTGAAGTGAGTGCGGCGGGGAGCTGGCCCCTGAAGGTCGGCGCGGTCATCATCACCATGGGCAACCGGCCGCAGGAGCTGCGCGCCCTGCTCGACTCGGTCGCCAAGCAGGACGGCGACCCGGTCGAGGTGGTGGTCGTCGGCAACGGCGCCCCCGTGCCCGAGGTCCCCGATGGCGTACGCACCGTCGAGCTGCCCGAGAACCTGGGCATCCCCGGCGGTCGCAACGTCGGCATCGAGGCCTTCGGCCCCGGCGGCACCGACGTCGACATCCTTCTCTTCCTCGACGACGACGGCCTCCTGGCCAACACGGACACGGCCCAGCTGTGCCGCGAGGCCTTCGCCGCCGACCCGAAGCTGGGCATCATCAGCTTCCGCATCGCGGACCCGGACACCGGGGAGACCCAGCGCCGCCACGTCCCGCGCCTGCGCGCGGCCGACCCGATGCGCTCCTCCCGGGTGACGACCTTCCTCGGCGGCGCCAACGCCGTCCGTACGCAGGTCATGGCCGAGGTCGGCGGTCTTCCCGACGAGTTCTTCTACGCCCACGAGGAGACCGACCTCGCCTGGCGTGCCCTGAACGCGGGCTGGATGATCGACTACCGCGCCGACATGGTGCTCTTCCACCCGACGACCGCCCCCTCGCGGCACGCGGTCTACCACCGGATGGTCGCGCGCAACCGTGTCTGGCTCGCCCGTCGCAATCTGCCCGCGCTCCTGGTCCCGGTCTACCTCGGCGTGTGGATGCTCCTGACCCTGGCCAGGAAGCCTTCCGGCCCCGCGCTCAAGGCCTGGTTCGGCGGCTTCAAGGAGGGGTGGACGACGCCCTGCGGACCTCGCAAGCCGATGAGGTGGCGTACGGTGTGGCGCCTGACCCGACTGGGCCGACCTCCTGTCATCTGAGAAGCTCGGGTCTGAGAACATCTGGGCCATACCCCGGTCCCTGGCCCACGCCTACGCCCGACCGGCTGCGCATCTGAAGACGAAAGTTTCCACTCGTGAGTGAGACAACGCATGACGGCGGAGTCGCGGTGACCTCGCCTCCGTCGCCCGATGACGGGCTCTCCCGGGCCGATCTCGCCGCCAAGTACGGTCTGACCGTCAGCGGCGCACGGCCCGGACTTTTCGAGTACGTCAACCAGCTCTGGGGACGGCGCCACTTCATCCTCGCCTTCTCGCAGGCGAAGCTGACCGCCCAGTACAGCCAGGCCAAGCTCGGCCAGCTGTGGCAGGTGGCGACGCCGCTCCTCAACGCCGCGGTCTACTTCTTCATCTTCGGACTGCTGCTCGGCGCCCGGGACGGCATTCCGCACCACATCTACGTGCCGTTCCTGGTCACCGGTGTCTTCGTCTTCACGTTCACGCAGAGCTCGGTCATGGCGGGCGTGCGGGCGATCTCCGGCAACCTCGGCCTGGTCAGGGCCCTGCATTTCCCACGGGCCTCGCTGCCGATCTCCTTCGCGCTCCAGCAGCTCCAGCAGCTGCTGTTCTCGATGATCGTGCTGGTCATCATCATGTGCGCGTTCGGGATCTTCCCCGCCCTGTCCTGGTTCCTGGTCCTGCCGGCGCTGCTGCTGCAGTTCGTCTTCAACATGGGCCTGGCGCTGATCTTCGCCCGGATGGGCAGCAAGACGCCCGACCTGGCGCAGCTGATGCCGTTCGTGATGCGGACCTGGATGTACGCATCGGGCGTGATGTTCAGCATCCCCGCCATGCTCGCGACCAAGGAGAGCGTGCCCAGCTGGATCGGGGACGTGCTCCAGTGGAACCCGGCCGCCGTCTACATGGACCTGATCCGCTACGCCATGATCGACGACTACGGCAAGGAGTACCTGCCGGAGCACGTGTGGTTCATCGCCGCCGGCTGGGCGGTCCTGTTCGGCGTAGTCGGCTTCGTGTACTTCTGGAAGGCTGAGGAGCGTTACGGCCGTGGCTGATGAGACCCCCCTTGACAAGGCCGACAAGATCGACAGGACGCACATCCCCACCGTCATCGCCGACGAGCTGCACATCGTCTACCGCGTGAACGGCGCCAAGACCGGCAAGGGCAGCGCCACCTCCGCCCTGAGCCGCATCCTCAGGCGCGGCGAGGAGCGCGGCGTACGCAAGGTGCACGCCGTGCGCGGCGTCAGCTTCACCTCCTACCGCGGCGAGGCCATCGGCCTGATCGGCTCGAACGGCTCCGGCAAGTCGACCCTGCTCCGTGCCATCGCGGGCCTGCTGCCCGCCGAGAAGGGCAAGGTCTACACCGACGGCCAGCCCTCGCTGCTCGGCGTGAACGCGGCCCTGATGAACGACCTCACGGGCGAGCGCAACGTCATACTCGGCGGGCTCGCGATGGGCATGACGCGCGAGCAGATCAAGGAGCGCTACCAGGAGATCGTCGACTTCTCGGGCATCAACGAGAAGGGCGACTTCATCACCCTGCCGATGCGCACGTACTCGTCGGGCATGGCGGCCCGCCTGCGTTTCTCCATCGCGGCCGCCAAGGACCACGACGTACTGATGATCGACGAGGCGCTCGCGACGGGCGACCGCAAGTTCCAGAAGCGCTCCGAGGCCCGCATCCGCGAGCTGCGCAAGGAGGCCGGCACGGTCTTCCTCGTCAGTCACAACAACAAGTCCATCCGTGACACCTGTGACCGCGTGCTGTGGCTGGAACGCGGAGAGCTGCGCATGGACGGGCCGACCGACGAGGTCATAAAGGAGTACGAGAAGTTCACGGGCAAATAGCCCCGCCGTACCCCCGAATGCACCAGGGCCCCGCCGGAGTCAACCCGGCGGGGCCCTGTCGCGTCCTGAGTCCCGACAGCCCCGGTGGTTACCTCAAGTCCCTTGCGCCCAGGGAAGATTGATGTCAATCGGTGTGTTGTTGTGATGCGCGGAACACCCCGACGATGCAGGCTGCGTTGTACAACGTAAGCTGTACCGGTGCTGATTCGCGGCAAGTGGGGCGATTTCGCGCGGCGCCCCGGGGCATGGCACGGTCCACCTCGCGGAGGGCCGGGCGGCGTGTCCGAAATAGGATGTATTGGGTCGGCAGTGTAGAACGGGAGATGTGACGGCAATGGCTACGGATGATCTCCATCTGCGCGACGCATCCGCCGTCCTCGCGAAGGCCGCGGACGAGAACTTCCCCGTGGCGCCTTTCTTTCTGGCCCGCGCCTGGCGCGACGACCTCATGGCCGTGTACGGCTACGCCCGCCTCGTCGACGACATCGGCGACGGCGACCTGGCCCCCGGCGGCGCCGACGCCCGCCACCTCGGTGTGGACCCCGAGGCCGCCGACGACCGGCTCGCCCTCCTGGATGCCTTCGAGGCCGACCTGCACCGGGTCTTCGACGCCACGCCGAGGCACCCGCTGATGCGCGCGCTCCAGCCCACCGTTCGGCGCTGCGGTCTCACCCCCGAACCCTTCCTCGGCCTGATCGCGGCCAACCGCCAGGATCAGCTCGTCGCACGCTACGAGACGTACGACGACCTCCTCGCCTACTGCGAACTGTCCGCGAACCCCGTGGGCCGGCTCGTGCTCGGCATCACGGGCACCGCGACGCCGGAGCGGATCCGCCGCTCGGACGCGGTGTGCACCGGCCTCCAGATCGTCGAGCACCTGCAGGACGTGGCGGAGGACCTTGGACAGGGACGCATCTACCTGCCCGCCGAGGACATGAAGCGATTCCATGTCCAGGAGCGGGATCTCGCCGCGCCGACAGCAGGCGCATCGGTGCGCGCGCTGGTTGCATATGAAGCAGAACGCGCCCGCTGCCTCCTGAATGAAGGCACCCCCCTGGTGGGTAGCGTCCACGGCAGGCTGAAGGTGCTGCTTGCAGGTTTCGTGGCTGGGGGGAGGGCGGCGGTCTCCGCGATCGCCGCCGCCGGATACGACGTACTTCCTGGACCGCCGAAGCCCACCAGACCGCGTTTGCTGCGCGAGGTGGGGGCGGTCCTGCGAGGAGAGGGGTGAGCCGGACCGTGGAGTCAGGCCCGAACGTGTCCGCGCCGGTACTCGCCGCATACAGCTACTGCGAGGCCGTCACCGGACAGCAGGCACGCAATTTCGCGTACGGCATCAGGCTGCTGCCGATGCCCAAGCGCCGCGCCATGTCGGCGCTCTACGCCCTCTCTCGGCGCGTGGACGACATCGGCGACGGCGCGCTCGCCCCTGACGTCAAGGCCGAGCGCCTCGACGAGACCCGGGCCCTCCTCGCCCGGATCCGCGCGGGGAACGTGGACGAGGACGACACCGACCCCGTGGCGGTCGCGCTCGCGCACGCCGCGGACCACTTCCCCATCCCGCTCGGCGGGCTCGACGAACTGATCGACGGGGTCCTGATGGACGTCCGCGGTGAGACGTACGAGACGTGGGAGGACCTGAAGGTCTACTGCCGGTGTGTGGCGGGGGCCATCGGGCGGCTCTCCCTGGGCGTGTTCGGCACCGAGCGGGGGGCGCTCCATGCCGAGCGCGCGCCGGAGTATGCCGACACGCTCGGTCTCGCGCTCCAATTGACCAACATCCTGCGTGACGTGCGCGAGGACGCGGAGGGCGGCCGTACGTATCTGCCCGCCGACGACCTCGCCAAGTTCGGCTGCTCCGCCGGGTTCTCGGGTTCCGAGCCGCCCGCCGGTTCCGACTTCGCCGGGCTCGTGCACTTCGAGGTGCGCAGGGCGCGGGCGCTGTTCGCCGAGGGGTACCGGCTCCTTCCCATGCTCGACCGGCGCAGCGGGGCCTGCGTCGCCGCCATGGCGGGCATCTACCGGCGCCTCCTCGACCGCATCGAGCGGGAGCCCGAGGCGGTCCTGCGCGGCCGCGTCTCGCTGCCCGGCCGCGAAAAGGCATACGTCGCCGTGCGCGGTCTCTCCGGTCTCGATGCGCGCACCATCTCCCGACAGACTGTCAGGAGGCGTACTTGATGGGCATCCACGGCGAATGCGGCGAACGTAGGGCATCTCCCTGCAACCGGCGGGCAACCCTCCGCCGGGCCCTGGCGTCCCAGACTGCAACCGCCGAGGGGAAAAGCGCATGAGCGACGACGACACGCGGTCGGCCACGGAGGCCGACGGCAAGGTGGGCCGCGGGGCCGCCGTGGTGGTCGGCGGCGGTCTCGCCGGCATCACCGCGGCGCTGTCCCTCGCCGACGCGGGGCTGCGTGTGACGCTGCTCGAAGGGCGACCGCGCCTCGGCGGGCTCGCCTTCTCCTTCAAACGCGGCGATCTGACCGTCGACAACGGCCAGCACGTCTACTTGCGCTGCTGCACCGCCTACCGCTGGTTCCTCGACCGCGTCGACGGTGCTGCCCTGGCGCCCCTGCAGGAACGTCTCGACGTGCCCGTACTCGACGCCGACCGGAACCGACTCGGACGTCTGCGCCGCACCGCGCTGCCCGTGCCGCTGCACCTTGCGGCGAGCCTTGCCACGTACCCGCATCTGTCGCTCGCGGAGCGCGCCAA
The DNA here is from genome assembly GCF_055577715.1 of Streptomyces sp. NPDC033177. Classification (NCBI taxonomy): domain Bacteria; kingdom Bacillati; phylum Actinomycetota; class Actinomycetes; order Kitasatosporales; family Streptomycetaceae; genus Streptomyces; species Streptomyces sp. NPDC033177. Next base: position 393,114 of record NZ_JBVIPS010000011.1, read on the forward strand.
CGTGGGCCGCGCCGCACTCGCCCTCAAGGGACTCGACCCGACCGACCCCAAACTGGACTGCCAGGACTTCGGCAGCTGGCTCGCCGAGCACGGTCAGTCGGCGCGCGCCATCGAGGCGCTGTGGGACCTGGTCGGCGTGGCCACGCTGAACGCCGTCGCGGGGGACTCCTCCCTTGGGCTCGCCGCGATGGTCTTCAAGACCGGGCTGCTCTCGCAGCCGGGCGCCGCCGACATCGGCTGGGCCCACGTGCCCCTCGGTGATCTCCATGACACGCTCGCCCGCAAGGCGCTCGACTCCGCGGGCGTGCGAACCGAACTGAGGACACGCGTCACCTCCATCTCCCGTACGGAGAACGGGGGTTGGCAGGTCGAAGTTCCCGGCGAGACGATCCAGGCGGAGACGGTCGTGCTCGCCGTGCCGCAGCACGAGACCCACGATCTGCTCCCGGACGGCGCCCTGGACGAGCCCGACCGGCTGCTCGACATCGACACCGCGCCGATCCTCAACATCCACGTCGTGTACGACCGCAAGGTGCTCAAGCGGCCGTTCTTCGCGGCCATCGGCTCGCCGGTCCAGTGGGTCTTCGACCGGACCGACGCCTCCGGGCTCACCGAGGGGCAGTACGTCGCGCTGTCCCAGTCCGCCGCCCAGGACGAGATCGACGCGCCCGTCGCCGCGCTGCGCGAGCGCTATCTGCCGGAGCTGGAGCGGCTGCTGCCCGCCGCGCACGGCGCGGAGGTACGGGACTTCTTCGTGACCCGGGAGCGCACGGCGACGTTCGCGCCGACTCCTGGTGTGGGCCGGCTGCGGCCCGGTGCGCGCACCAAGGCTCCAGGCCTGTATCTGGCCGGGGCGTGGACCGCCACGGGGTGGCCCGCGACCATGGAGAGCGCCGTGCGCAGTGGCATCGGTGCCGCCGGGGCCGCTCTCTCCGCTCTCGACCGCCCACGTGATCACCTTTTCGACGTCGAGGAGGCCGCGTGAAGCCAGGCCCTGTCTCCCCGATCCCTGCGGGCCCGCGACGCCTGGCACGCACTCTCGCCGCACCGGCCGAGCCCCCAAGTACGTCCAGTACGAGGGGCCACGGCCGGCACGCCGAGAGCACGCACCAGACGCCGCAGGCTGATCCGCAGGGATCGGGGAGACAGGACCTGGCCCTCCTGGGGTCAGGTCCCCAGGAAAACAGCACCGGAACAACCAGTACCGGAACAAGAGGAGAGACTGTGCCGACTGTGCCCTCGGCCGAATCGGCTGCCGACACGGTGGACGTGACCTCACTGCTCGAGCGCGGAAGGACGCTGGCGACCCCGGTGCTGCGGTCCGCCGTGGACCGCCTCGCACCACCCATGGACACCGTCGCCGCCTACCACTTCGGCTGGATCGACGCCGAGGGCAACCCGTCGGACGGCGACGGCGGCAAGGCCGTGCGCCCCGCGCTCGCCCTGCTCTCCGCGGAGGCGGCGGGGGCCGCGCCGGAAGTCGGCGTACCCGGAGCTGTCGCCGTCGAACTGGTGCACAACTTCTCGCTGCTGCACGACGACCTCATGGACGGCGACGAGCAGCGCAGGCACCGCGACACGGTGTGGAAGGTGCACGGCCCGGCCCAGGCCATCCTCGTCGGCGACGCCCTCTTCGCGCTCGCCAACGAGATCCTCCTGGAGATCGGCACCGTCGAGGCGGGCCGCGCCACGCGCCGCCTGACCACCGCGTCCCGCGCCCTGATCGACGGCCAGGCGCAGGACATCTCCTACGAGCACCGCGAGCGGGTCACCGTCGAGGAGTGCCTGGAGATGGAGGGCAACAAGACCGGCGCCCTGCTCGCCTGCGCGGTCTCCATCGGCGCGGTACTCGGCGGCGCCGACGACCACACCGCCGACGTCCTGGAGAAGTACGGCTACCACCTCGGCCTCGCCTTCCAGGCCGTGGACGATCTGCTCGGCATCTGGGGCGACCCGGAGTCCACCGGCAAGCAGACCTGGAGCGACCTCCGCCAGCGCAAGAAGTCCCTGCCGGTGGTGGCCGCGCTCGCCGCGGGCGGGCCCGCCTCCGAGCAGCTCGGCGAGCTGCTCGCGGCCGACGCCAAGAGCAACGACTTCGACAGCTTCTCCGAGGAGGAGTTCGCCGCACGCGCCGCCCTGATCGAGCAGGCGGGCGGCCGCGAATGGACCGCCGAGGAGGCCCGGCGCCAGCACACCATCGCCATCGAGGCCCTGGACACCATCGAGATGCCGGAGCGGGTTCGGGCGCAGCTCGTCGCGCTCGCCGACTTCGTCGTCGTACGAAAGAGATGATCACTATCGGGCAGATATAGCGCTCGCAGTCGCCGGCCGGCGCCCAGCGCGTCGGCCGACGGCGGACCCACAGCAGAGAAGACGACTGCACGAAGGGGAAGCCATGACAGCGACGACCGACGGAAGCACCGGAGCGGTGACGCCCCGCGCAACCTCGGCCAGCCAGCCACTCGACCACGCCGCCGCGACAGCAGGGCCACATGACGCCGCCGCGCGCGCCATACAACGCTCCACCGAGTTCCTGCTCCGACAGCAGGACGCCCAGGGCTGGTGGAAGGGCGACCTCGAGACGAACGTGACGATGGACGCCGAGGACCTGCTGCTCCGTCAGTTCCTGGGAATCCGGGACGAGAAGACCACCCGCGCCGCCGCGCTCTTCATCCGCGGCGAGCAGCGCGAGGACGGCACCTGGGCCACCTTCTTCGGCGGCCCAGGCGAACTCTCCACCACCATCGAGGCGTACGTCGCGCTGCGCCTCGCGGGCGACGCCCCCGACGACCCGCACATGGCGAGGGCCTCCGCCTGGATCCGCGGCCAGGGCGGCATCGCCGAGAGCCGCGTCTTCACCCGCATCTGGCTCGCCCTGTTCGGCTGGTGGAAGTGGGACGACCTGCCCGAACTCCCGCCGGAGCTCCTCTACTTCCCCAAGTGGCTGCCCCTCAACATCTACGACTTCGGGTGCTGGGCCCGGCAGACGATCGTGCCGCTCACGGTCGTCTCCGCCAAGCGCCCCGTCCGTCCCGCGCCCTTCCCGCTGGACGAGCTGCACAGCGACGCGCGCGTCCCGAACCCGGACAAGCCCCTGGCCCCGATGGGGAGTTGGGACGGCGTCTTCCAGCGTCTCGACAAAGCGCTGCACGTCTACCACAAGGTCGCCCCGCGCAAGCTGCGCAAGGCCGCGATGAACAGTGCCGCTCGCTGGATCATCGAACGCCAGGAGAACGACGGCTGCTGGGGCGGCATCCAGCCGCCCGCCGTCTACTCCGTGATCGCGCTGCATCTGCTCGGCTACGACCTGGAACACCCGGTCCTCAAGGCAGGCCTGGCCTCGCTCGACCGGTTCGCGGTGTGGCGCGAGGACGGTGCACGGATGATCGAGGCGTGTCAGTCGCCGGTCTGGGACACCTGCCTGGCGACCATCGCCCTCGCCGACGCGGGCGTGCCCGCCGACCACCCGCAGCTCATCAAGGCCGCGGACTGGATGCTCGCCGAGGAGATCGCGCGGCCCGGCGACTGGTCCGTACGCAGGCCACAACTCGCCCCCGGTGGCTGGGCGTTCGAGTTCCACAACGACAACTACCCCGACATCGACGACACCGCCGAGGTCATCCTGGCCCTGCGCCGCGTCGACCACCCGGACCGCGCCCGCATGGAGAACGCGATCAGTCGCGGAGTGCGCTGGACCCTGGGCATGCAGTCCAAGAACAACGCCTGGGCCGCCTTCGACGCCGACAACACCAGCCCGTTCCCCAACCGGCTGCCGTTCTGCGACTTCGGAGAAGTCATCGACCCGCCGTCGGCTGACGTCACCGGGCACGTCGTCGAGATGCTCGCCATCGAGGGCAAGGCACACGACCCGCGCACCCGGCGCGGCATCGAGTGGCTGCTCGCCGAGCAGGAGCCGGACGGTTCCTGGCTCGGCCGCTGGGGCGTCAACTACGTATACGGGACAGGGTCCGTGGTGCCCGCGCTCATCGCGGCGGGCCTGCCGGGATCACACCCGGCGCTGCGCCGCGCCGTCACCTGGGTGGAGTCGGTGCAGAACGACGACGGAGGCTGGGGCGAGGATCTGCGCTCCTACCGTTACGAGGAATGGCGGGGCCACGGCGTCTCCACCGCCTCGCAGACCGCCTGGGCGCTGCTCGCACTGCTCGCCGCCGGGGATCGGAACTCCAAGGCCGTGGAGCGTGGCGTCGCCTGGCTCGCCGAGACGCAGCGGGACGACGGCTCCTGGGACGAGCCGTACTTCACCGGCACCGGCTTCCCCTGGGACTTCTCCATCAACTACCACCTCTACCGACAGGTGTTCCCGCTCACCGCCCTCGGTCGGTACGTCAACGGGGAGCCGTTCGCCGGCCTCTCCGTCAAGGGGGGTTGATGGCGAGGACCCCGGCCGCGCCGGACCCCGCACCGCTGCTGATCGCCTGCGCGCTCGGCATCGAGCACCTCGCCCTGCGCACGGGCGACCGCGGGAGCGCGCACGGGCGGGCCACCCTGCTCCGTACGGGCATGGGCCCCAAGAACGCCGAGCGCGCCGTCACCGGCGCCCTCGGCAAGGAACCGCTGCGCCACGCCGCCGTCGTGGCCACCGGTTTCTGCGCCGGGCTCGCCCCCGGCATGCACCCCGGCGACCTGATCGTCGCCGACGAGACCCGCGACGCACATGGCCACACGCCCTGCGTCGGCACCGACCTGCTGGTCAAGGAGCTGGAGCGGGCCCTTCCCGGCCGCACCGTGCACACCGGCCCGCTCACCGGATCCGACCATGTCGTCCGAGAGCACGAACGTGCCGGCCTGCTCGCCACGGGAGCCATCGCGGTGGACATGGAGTCCGCCGTGACCCTGCACAGCGCCCTGCGGGCGGGAGACCGTCCTGTTGCCGCCGTCCGGGTGGTCGTGGACGCCCCACAGCACGAACTCGTCCGCATCGGCACGGTGCGCGGTGGAATATCAGCTTTCCGTGTTCTTCGCGCCGTGCTTCCCGCATTTTTCGAATGGCACCGTTCTTCTTTGCTCCCTCGGAGGTGAGCCAGATGGCCATGCCGCTGCGCCAGACCATCAAGGTCGCGACGTATCTCTTTGAACAAAAGCTCCGCAAGCGCGAGAAGTTTCCGCTGATCGTCGAGTTGGAGCCGCTCTTCGCGTGCAATCTCGCGTGCGAGGGATGCGGGAAGATCCAGCATCCTGCCGGTGTGCTCAAGCAGCGCATGCCGGTGGCCCAGGCCGTGGGCGCCGTCCTTGAGTCCGGTGCGCCGATGGTGTCCATCGCCGGTGGCGAGCCGCTGATGCACCCTCACATGGACGAGATCGTGCGGCAGTTGGTGGCCAGGAAGAAGTACGTCTTCCTCTGCACCAACGCCATGCTGCTGCGCAAGAAGCTGGACAAGTTCACTCCGTCCCCGTACTTCGCGTTCGCCGTGCACATCGACGGGATGCGGGAGCGGCACGACGAGTCCGTCGCGAAGGAGGGCGTGTTCGACGAGGCGGTGGCAGCGATCAAGGAAGCCAAGAAGCGCGGCTTCCGGGTCACCACCAACTCGACCTTCTTCAGCAACGACACCCCGCAGAACATCATCGAGGTCCTCAACTACCTCAACGACGAGTTGCAGGTCGACGAGATGATGCTGTCGCCTGCCTACGCCTACGAGAAGGCGCCGGACCAGGAGCACTTCCTGGGCGTCGAGCAGACCCGCGAGCTCTTCAAGAAGGCCTTCGCGGGCGGCAACAGGCGGCGCTGGCGCCTGAACCACTCGCCGCTGTTCCTCGACTTCCTGGAGGGCAAGGCGGACTTCCCGTGCACCGCGTGGGCGATCCCGAACTACTCGCTCTTCGGCTGGCAGCGCCCCTGCTACCTGATGAGCGACGGGTACGTCCCGACGTACAAGGAACTCGTCGAGGAGACCGACTGGAGCAAGTACGGCCGCGGCAAGGACCCGCGGTGCGCCAACTGCATGGCGCACTGCGGCTACGAGCCGACCGCCGTCCTGGCCACCATGGGCTCCCTGAAGGAGTCTCTCCGTGCCGCCCGCGAGACGGTCTCCGCGAACCGCGCGGGGTGACGTCATGACCCCTGGAACGCCTGTCGCACTGGGCCTTCCTGAGCTGCCGGTCCGGCCGGTCGCGGAGCGTCGCCTCTCGCGGCGCATCGAGGTCGGGCCGGTGGCCGTGGGGGGCGGCGCGCCGGTGTCGGTGCAGTCGATGACGACGACGCGTACGTCCGACATCGGTGCGACGCTGCAGCAGATCGCCGAACTCACCGCGTCCGGCTGCCAGATCGTGCGGGTGGCCTGTCCGACGCAGGACGACGCGGACGCCCTCGCGACGATCGCGCGCAAGTCGCAGATCCCGGTGATCGCGGACATCCACTTCCAGCCGAAGTATGTGTTCGCGGCGATCGACGCCGGGTGTGCGGCGGTGCGGGTGAATCCGGGCAACATCAAGCAGTTCGACGACAAGGTGCGCGAGATCGCCCGAGCCGCGTCGGCGGCGGGCACCCCGATCCGGATCGGGGTGAACGCGGGCTCGTTGGACGCGCGTCTTCTCCAGAAGTACGGCAAGACCACCCCCGAGGCTCTGGTCGAGTCGGCCCTGTGGGAGGCGTCGCTCTTCGAGGAGCACGGCTTCCGGGACATCAAGATCTCGGTCAAGCACAACGACCCGGTGGTCATGGTCAGCGCCTACCGGCAACTGGCCGCGGCCTGCGACTATCCGCTGCACCTCGGCGTCACGGAGGCCGGTCCCGCGTTCCAGGGCACGATCAAGTCGGCGGTCGCCTTCGGGGCACTGCTGAGTGAGGGCATCGGCGACACCATCCGGGTCTCGCTGTCCGCGCCGCCCGCCGAGGAGGTCAAGGTAGGCATCCAGATCCTGGAGTCGTTGAACCTCAAGCCGCGCCGCCTGGAGATCGTCTCCTGCCCGTCCTGCGGGCGGGCCCAGGTCGACGTGTACAAGCTGGCCGACGAGGTCACCGCGGGCCTGGACGGCATGGAAGTGCCGCTGCGTGTCGCCGTCATGGGGTGTGTCGTGAACGGGCCGGGGGAGGCCCGTGAGGCGGATCTCGGCGTCGCGTCCGGCAACGGCAAGGGGCAGATCTTCGTCAAGGGCGAGGTCATCAAGACCGTCCCCGAGTCGAAGATCGTGGAGACCCTCATCGAAGAGGCGCTGAAGATCGCCGAACAGATGCAGGACGACGGCGTCACCTCAGGGGTGCCGGACGTCACCGTGAGCTGAGTTCCACCAGAGCTGAGTTCCACCAGAGAGGGGGCCGAGCATGACCATTCTGGAAACCATCCGGGGGCCGCGTGACCTGAAGGCGCTGACCGAGGACGAGCTCGACGAACTGGCCGAAGAGGTGCGGGAGTTCCTGGTGCACGCGGTCGCCAGGACCGGAGGCCACCTCGGCCCCAATCTGGGGGTGGTGGAACTCTCCATCGCCCTCCACCGCGTCTTCGAGTCACCGGTCGACCGCATCGTGTGGGACACCGGCCACCAGAGCTACGTGCACAAACTCCTGACCGGCCGGCAGGACTTCTCCAAACTGCGCGGCAAGGGCGGCCTGTCCGGCTACCCCTCGAGGGCGGAGTCCGAGCACGACATCGTCGAGAACAGCCACGCCTCGACAGCGCTCGGCTGGGCCGACGGTCTGGCCAAGGCTCGTCAGGTCCTGGGGGAGCGGGGGCATGTCGTCGCCGTCATCGGGGACGGCGCACTCACCGGCGGCATGGCATGGGAGGCGCTCAACAACATCGCGGCCGCGAAGGACCGGCCGTTGATCATCGTCGTCAACGACAACGAACGTTCGTACGCCCCCACCATCGGCGGTCTCGCCGACCACCTCGCCACGCTCCGCACGACCGACAGCTACGAACAGGTTCTGGCCTGGGGCAAGGACATCCTTCAGCGCACTCCCGTCGTGGGGCACACGCTGTACGAGTCGCTGCACGGCGCCAAGAAGGGGTTCAAGGACGCCTTCGCGCCGCAGGGCATGTTTGAGGACCTGGGCCTGAAGTACGTCGGGCCGATCGACGGGCACGACACCGGTGCCGTGGAGTCGGCACTGCGGCGTGCGAAACGCTTCCACGGCCCCGTCATCGTCCACTGCCTCACCGAGAAGGGCCGCGGCTACGAACCCGCGCTCGCCGACGAGGCCGACCGTTTCCACACGGTCGGGGTGATGGACCCGCTGACCTGCGAGCCGCTCGCACCCTCCAACGGCCCCTCCTGGACCTCGGTGTTCGGTGATGAGATCGTCCGCATCGGTGCTGAGCGGGAAGACGTGGTCGCGATCACCGCGGCCATGCTGGGCCCGGTCGGTCTGACGAAGTTCGCCAAGGCCTACCCCGACCGGGTGTGGGACGTCGGGATCGCGGAACAGCACGCCACGGTGTCGGCGGCCGGACTCGCGACCGGGGGCCTGCACCCCGTCGTCGCCGTCTACGCCACCTTCCTCAACCGGGCCTTCGACCAGCTCCTGATGGATGTCGCGCTGCACGAGTGCGGCGTCACCTTCGTCCTGGACCGAGCCGGGGTCACGGGCGTCGACGGGGCCTCGCACAACGGCATGTGGGACATGTCGATCCTCCAGGTCGTGCCGGGGCTGCGGATCGCCGCGCCGCGCGACGCGGACCAACTGCGCGCGCAGCTGCGGGAAGCGGTCGCCGTGGACGACGCGCCGACGCTGCTCCGCTTCCCCAAGGAGTCGGTGGGACCCGCCATTCCCGCGGTGGACCGGATCGGCGGCATGGACGTACTGGCCCAAAGCGGCCAAATCAGCCAAAGCGGCCAAGGCGCCGACGCGGACGTGCTGTTGGTGGCGGTCGGCGTGATGGCGCCCGTCTGCCTGCAGGCCGCCGATCTGCTGCGGGAGCGCGGCCTCAACTGCACGGTGGTCGACCCCCGCTGGGTCAAGCCGGTCGACGCCGAGCTGCCCGCCCTTGCCGCACGGCACCGCGTCGTGGGGGTCGTGGAGGACAACAGCCGGGCGTCCGGGGTCGGCGCGGCCATCGCCCTCGCGTTGGACGATGCCGAAGTCGACGTCCCTGTACGGCGGTTCGGCATCCCCGAGCAGTTCCTCGCGCACGCCAAGCGGGCCGAGGTGCTCGCGGACATCGGGCTCACCCCCGTCGAGATCGCGGGGCGGATCAGCGGCACACTGGCAGCCAAGGAGCACGGAGCATGACCAAGGAGTTCGACCTCGGCAGACTCCTCGCCGAGCGGGGTGCCGAGCGCTACGAACTGCACGCGCGGCATCTGAACCATCAGCTGCCGCGCATGCTGCACACCATCGGCTTCGACAAGGTCTACGAACGGGCCGAGGGCGCGTACTTCTGGGACGCGGAGGGCAACGACTACCTCGACATGCTCGCGGGCTTCGGCGTGATGGGCCTGGGCCGCCACCACCCCGTCGTACGCAAGGCGCTGCACGACGTCCTGGACGCCTCGCTCGCCGACCTGACGCGCTTCGACTGCCAGCCGCTGCCCGGCCTGCTCGCCGAGAAGCTGCTGACCCACAGCCCGCACCTGGACCGGGTCTTCTTCGGCAACAGCGGCACGGAGGCCGTCGAGACCGCGCTGAAGTTCGCGCGGTACGCCACGGGCAGGCCGAGGGTGCTCTACTGCACGCACGCCTTCCACGGCCTGACCACCGGTTCGCTCTCGGTCAACGGCGAGTCGGGCTTCCGGGACGGATTCGCACCCCTGCTGCCCGACACGGCGGTGCCGCTCGGTGACCTGGACGCCCTGCGCGCGGAGCTGGCCAAGGGCGACGTGGCGGGACTCATCGTGGAGCCCATCCAGGGCAAGGGCGTGCACGCGCCGCCGCCCGGCTATCTGCTCGCCGCCCAGGAGCTGCTGCGCAAACACAAGGCGCTGCTCATCGCCGACGAGGTGCAGACAGGCCTCGGCAGAACCGGCGACTTCTACGCCTACCAGCACGAGGAAGGCGTCGAGCCGGACCTGGTGTGCGTCGCCAAGGCGCTGTCCGGCGGCTATGTGCCGGTGGGCGCCACGCTCGGCAAGGACTGGATCTTCAAGAAGGTCTACTCGTCCATGGACCGGGTGCTCGTGCACTCGGCGAGCTTCGGGTCCAACGCGCAGGCCATGGCGGCCGGGCTCGCGGTCCTGGCCGTCATGGAGGACGAGAAGATCGTCGAGAACGCGCGCGTGACCGGCGAACTCCTGAAGACGCGGCTCGGCGCGCTCGTCGACCGCTACGAGCTGCTCAGCGAGGTGCGCGGCCGGGGCCTGATGGTCGGCATCGAGTTCGGGCGCCCCAAGTCACTGAAACTGCGCGGCCGTTGGACCATGCTGCAGGCGGCGCGCAAGGGGCTCTTCGCGCAGATGGTCGTCGTGCCGCTGCTGCAGAAGCACCGCATCCTCACCCAGGTCTCCGGCGATCACTTGGAGGTCATCAAGCTGATCCCGCCGCTGACCGTCGGGGAGCGGGAGGTGGACCGGTTCGTAGAGGCTTTCACCGCCGTGATGGACGAGGCGCACAGCGGGGGCGGGCTGATGTGGGACTTCGGCAGGACGCTGGTGAAGCAGGCGGTCGCCAACCGCTGAGGCACCGGCGCAGGCACAGACAGGCTTTTGCCTCTGGGGCAAGAAAGTTGCCTCGGGGGCAAGGGCCTGGCTCAATCGAGGTATGAGCAATGCCGAGCCAGAACCGCTCGACCCGGAGGCCGCCGAGGCTCTGCCCGCCGTCGCCCCGCAACTGCGTGAGCTGCGGCGTCGTGCCGCGCTGACACTGGAGGCCGCGGCCCGCACCGCCGGGCTCTCGCCCGCCCATCTCTCCCGTCTGGAGACCGGGCAGCGCCAGCCCTCACTGCCGATGCTGCTCGCACTCGCTCGTACGTACGGTACGACGGTCTCGGAACTCCTCGGCGAGAAGCCCGCCGACCGGGACGCCATCGTCCGCGCCTCGGACATGGAACCGACTCGGGCGGGCGGCTGGACCTACTGGCAGGCGGGCGCGCAGGCCCGGGGCATGCAGGCGCTGCGGGTGCACGTGCCCCACGGGGCCCAAGGCGACATCGTGCGCGTCCACCCCGGTGAGGAGTGGCTGTACGTCCTCCAGGGGCGCCTTCGGCTGCGGCTCGGCGACACCACGTACACGCTCGAACCGGGGGACAGCGCGCACTTCGACTCGCTGACCCCGCACCGGATCGCCGCCGCGGACCACCTCGGCACCGACCTTCTCTTCGTCCACACCCTGCTGCAGAGTCCCGCCACCGCGCTGTGCCTCGGCGGGACCCCGCACAGTTCCACCCTGGGAGACACGCGATGACGGAACCCGAAGCGCGGCAGCCCGAACCGGCCGTCCCCGCCAAGAAGGCCATGTCCATGGAGGAGAAGCTCCCCCGCGGGCTCTGGGTCCGGCTGATCATCTACGTCGCCGTGGGCCACGTGTTCGCGGCCTTCATCTACCTGCTGTTCACGCTGGGCGCGCAGAACCAGTGACGGTGAGGCCGGGGGAGGCGGGGCGGCTCAGTCCAGGAGGTGCTCGCGCAGCCGCTCGCGCGTCTCGGGGGCCAGCTTGAGGCCCTCGGTGAGGTAGGTCTCCGTGTCGCCCCAGGTCTGCTCGATCGTCTCGAAGGCCGCGGCCAGATACTCGGCGCGGGCCTCGAAGAGCGGGCTGAGCAGCTGCATGACCTCGGGGGACATCGCGTTCGGGGAGCTGTCGCTGCGGCGCACCTTGTAGCGGCGGTGCGTGGCGTTCGACTCCAGGTAGTCCGCCTCGATGGCCTCGCGCTCCACGCCGACGGCAAGGAGCGTGACGGCTATCGAGAGGCCCGCGCGGTCCTTGCCCGCCGCGCAGTGCATCAGGGCTGGCACGCTGTCCGCGGCCATCTCGTGCAGCACCCGGCTGTGCTCGGCGGTGCGGTCCCTGATGATCTCGCGGTACGTGTCGGAGAGGCGCCCCGCGGCCTGCCCCTCGGAGAGCGCCGCGCGCAGCTGGTCCAGGTCGCCGTCGCGGACCATCGTCCAGAACTCGGCGCCGTGGGCCGGGTCGGTCAGCGGCAGGTTCACGTTGCGTACGCCGGGCAGCTCGACGTCCGGGCCTTCAAGGCGCTGGTCGGCCGCGTTACGGAAGTCGTAGATCGTGTGCAGGCCCAGGGTGGAGAGGAACGCGGCGTCGGACGCGGTGGCGTGCGCGAGGTGACCGCTGCGGAAGAGCCGGCCGTGGCGGACCCGGCGGCCGTCCACGGTCGGAAGTCCGCCCACGTCACGGAAGTTGCGGACTCCGGCCAGCTCGGGCTCCGCCTGCTCGGTCGTCGTCAGCTCTGTCGGCGGGACCTGCTGCGTCACGGGGGCTCCTCCGGGCCGGGCGCCGGCGCGACTCGCCGGTCGGGGTGGGACTTCGACCATACGACATGGGTACCTGAGGCAATCACTGCCGGTGCATGAGCGTTGCCTCACAGGTGAACCCCCTCGCGGCGGTGACGGGTTGCCGTCTATTCCTGGCTTGGACGAAACTTGACCGGTGGCTTATCTCACCCCCCGTCAACCCCTCCCTACGGTGGCGTAGGTCACTTGGTGAGGTGAAAGATGTGACGACGTGAGAGCAGAGTCGACAACCTTCATTCCTGACACATTCACCTCCTACGCAGCGGTCGGCGACAGCTTCACCGAAGGCGTGGGGGACCCCGGTCCCGACGGCGCGTTCGTCGGCTGGGCCGACCGCCTCGCGGTGCTGCTCGACGACCGGCTGCCGGAGCACACCTTCCGGTACGCCAACCTCGCCGTGCGCGGCAAGCTGCTCGACCAGGTCGTCGCGGACCAGGTGCCCCTGGCCAAGAAGCTGGGCCCCGACTTCCTGACGTTCTGCGCGGGCGGCAACGACATCATCCGGCCCGGCACCGACCCGGACGAGGTCGCCGAGCGGTTCGAGCGGGCCGTCGTCGACCTCACGTCGTCGGTCGGCACGGTCATGGTGACCACGGGGTTCGACACCCGCGGGGTCCCGGTCCTCAAACGCCTGCGCGGCAAGATCGCCACGTACAACGGCCATGTCCGCGCGATCGCCGACCGTTACGGCTGCCCGGTCCTCGACCTGTGGTCCCTCAAGACCATTCAGGACCGCCGTGCCTGGGACGGCGACCGCCTGCACCTCTCCGCCGAGGGCCACACCCGGGTGGCGCTGCGCGCGGCCCAGGTCCTTGGCCTCGAGGTCCCCGCGGACCCGGACCAGCCGTGGCCCCCGGAACCGCCGCGCGGCACGCTGGAGGTGCGCCGCGACGACATCAACTGGGCGCGCGAGTACCTGGTTCCGTGGTTCGGGCGGAGGCTGCGCGGGGAGTCGTCGGGGGACCACGTGGAGGCCAAGGGGAGCGTTGACCCCTACACCGTCCGGATGCACATCAAGTCGGCGTCCTGAAGGGGGCGTCCGCGGAGGGCGATTCGACCTGGGCCAGGCCCAGTTCACGGTCCAGGGCCTCGTCCACCCACGCCAGCATGCGGGCGCGGGGCAGCGCGCCCTCGTAGGCCGTCATCTGCACCGCGAGGCCGTCGAGCAGGGCCGTGAGGCGCAGGGCCGTGGCCCGGGGGTCCGCGCAGGTGAACTCGTCCGCGGTGACGCCCTCCCCGATGACCTCCGCGAGGGCGGCCTTCCACTGCTGGTCCAAGTCACGCGTCACCGTGCGCAGGGTGGGCTCGCGCAGCGCCGCGGACCAGCCCTCGATCCAGAGGCGCCAGCCCTTGGCCTGGCCGGTGGGGGCGTACCACCGGACGGCGGAGCGCAGTCGGCGCAGGGCCGTCGTGCGGCGGCCCAACAAGGCGCGCAGATGCGCCAGATCACCCTCGGCGGCGTGCGCGAAGGCCGCCGCCACCAGCTTCTCCTTCGTGGAGAAGTGGTACAGGACCAGCGCGTTGCTCACCCCGAGCGCCGCGGCCACGTCCGCGATGCGTACGGCCGCCACACCGCGCACCTCGATCTGTTCGACGGTGGCGGCAAGCAGCTCCGCCCGCCGTTCCGCCACGCTCAACCGCACTCTCGCCACACCGGGCAGCCTATCCACCTCCCGGCCCCTGCCGACTACGCGTTCACGTACCAGTCGAAGCGCTCCCCGATCTCCGGCAGCCGGTCGGCGACCAGCGCGTGGGCTGCCGCGCGCGGCGTCGTGCCGTCCGCATCGGCGCGCCGCAGCATCACGTCGACCAGGGCCCGCATCGAGCGGCGCGTGTACGCGAAGGCATCGTCCGCGTCGGGGCCGATGTCGCCGAAGAGCGTCCACCACCACCAGGCGTTGGTACCGGAGTTGACGACGACATCGGGCAGGACGGTGATGCCCCGCTGTGCGAGGAGATGCTCCGCCTCGGGCAGCACCGGCATGTTGGCCGCTTCGGCTATCCAACGGGCGGTGATCCGCGCCTGGTTGGTCCGGTCGATGGCGTACGACACCGCCGCGGGGACCAGGATCTCCGCCTCCGTGGACAACCAGGCCGCGCCCGGTAGTTCGCGGTCCCCGGGCCGCAGGGCGGAGCGGTCCACCGTGCCGTGCGCGTCCCGGGCGGCGAGCAGTGCCTCCACGTCGAGACCCGCCGGGTTGGCGATCGTGCCCTTGATGTCGGCGACGGCCACGATCGTCAGGCCCGCGCGCGTGAGGAACCGTGCGGTCGCGCCGCCCATGGTGCCCAGGCCTTGTACGGCCACGCGCGCGCCCACGTGCGTGTGGCCCGCGCGGTCGAGGGCCGCGAGGACCGCTTCGGCGACGCCGTGGCCGCCGACCAGCTCGGCGAGGCCGATCCCGTCGACCTGCACGGCGAACGCGTCCGCCAGGCGCTTGCGGGCCGCCACCTCGTCGTCCAGGAGCGGGTGGACGGCCTGGACACAAGAGATCAGACCGGCTTCCGCCGCCGCCTCGTCGACCATGTCCTGGGTCAGCCCCAGGTCCTCGCCCGTCGTCCAGGAGCTCTCGACGTACGGGCGCATCGCCCGCAGGTAGCGGACCAGGACGTCGTACGCCTCGGGGGCGCGCGGATCGCAGTCGATGCCGCCCTTGGCGCCGCCGAGCGGGATGTAGCGGGCGCTGGGGTCGTAGTGCAGGGACTCCTTCATCGTCATGCCGCGGGCAAGGCCCGCGACCTCGTCGAGGGTGCAGCCGGGGCGCATGCGCAGACCGCCGCTGCAGACGCCGCGTACGAGACGGTCGATGACCAGGAAACCCCGGTGGCCGGTGATGTGGTCGGTCCAGGTGAGGGAGAGGAGGGGTGCGGAGGTGGTGGCCGGGGCGGCGGGTGGCGCCGGAACTGGGGGCATGAGGCGTCCTCCTACTGAATGACGGATCAGTAGAAGTACAGCATGCGCGTGCGCGCGCGTGGCCGGTGCGGGGCCCTCCGCGTGGCCGGTGCGGGCCCCTCCGGGCAGCCGCTGTCAGAGGCGGTGCACATAATGGAGATCTGACCTACCCCTTCCAGGAGGTGCTGTGTCCCGTTCGCTGAGCTCTGGGCTCCGCTCGCTCAGGACCGCCGCCTTCGGCGCGGATCCGGCCGGTGAGCGGCTCGCGAGGATCCACAGATCGCCGAACTTCGCCGACGGGTCCTTCCAGAACCCCGAGGGGGCGCGGACCCGGCCCACCGGTTCGACGCTCGAGTTCGCGAAGATCTACTTCCGCAAGGAGGAGCGGATCCGGCGCGGGCCCATGGGCACCGTCCCCGTGCATCCCACCACCCTCGCCGATCTCGCCGTGCCCCCGGCCGACGGATTGCGCATCACCTGGATGGGGCACTCCAGTGTGCTCGCCGAGATCGACGGGCAGCGGGTGCTGTTCGACCCCGTCTGGGGAGAGCGGTGCTCTCCCTTTTCCTGGGTCGGACCCAAGCGCCTGCACCCCGTGCCGGTGCCTCTCGCGGCGCTCGGCCCGGTGGACGTCGTGGTGATCTCGCACGATCACTACGACCACCTGGACATGCCCACCATCCAGGCCCTGGTCGGCACGGACACCGTCTTCGCGGTGCCGCTGGGCGTCGGCGCCCACCTGGAGCACTGGGGCGTCCCCGCCGACCGGCTGCGCGAGCTGGACTGGAACGAGACCACGAAGGTGGGCGGTCTGACCTTGACGGCGACGCCCGCGCGCCACTTCTGCGGCCGCGGTGTGCGCAACCCGCAGCACACGCTCTGGGCGTCCTGGGCAGTCGCGGGACCCGAGCACAGCGTCTACCACAGCGGCGACACCGGTTACTTCGGCGGTTTCCGCGAGATCGGCGCGGAGCACGGACCGTTCGACGTCACGATGATCCAGATCGGGGCGTACAGCGAGTTCTGGCCCGACATCCACATGACGCCCGAGGAGGGGGTGCGCGCGCACCTGGACCTCCAGGGCGGGCGTCCCGAGGGCGTGATGCTGCCGATCCACTGGGGCACGTTCAACCTCGCGCCGCACCCGTGGTCCGCGCCGGGCGAGGGGACGCTCGCCGAGGCGACCCGCCTGGGGTCGAGGATCGCGCTGCCCGTGCCGGGCGAACCGTTCGAGCCCGCTTCGGACTCGGTCCCGGTCCAGCCGTGGTGGCGCGGCGTCGCCATCGAGCCGGAGGGCGGGTGGACCCGCCCGGAGAGCACCACCGCGAACGCCGAGTCAGCGACGGGGCCCACCGAGCGCACGGCAGCGGCCGACCGCCCCGAGCACACGGAAGGCACCGGGGAGCCTGAGGCGGCGCGGGTCGGCTGATGCGTACGGCACGGCGGTAGGGGCCGAAGGGGCTCGTGGCACCGGCCGGGGGCGGGGCGGTGGCGTACGACGTGCTGCTCCGTGGCCGTGTCGGTGATGCCTGCCCGCCAGCCGGGCAGGCGTTGAGTCGGCCGCGGGGCCCGCCCAGGCCACGAACCGCTCCGAGCGCACGGATACGGCACCGCGCTTCGCCGCCGTGTCGGCCGCGTCAGCCGGGCGTGGACGTCAGGGTCGGCTGAGGGGGGGACCCCTTGGCGGCCGGTGTGATGAGCATGGTGAACCAGACGGTCTTGCCGCTGACGGTGGGCCGCGTGCCCCAGGCGTCGGCGAGCGCCTCGACCAGGAGCAGCCCGCGGCCGTCCTCCTCGGTGCTCTCCGCGAGCCGGGCCCGCGGCCGGGGAATGGAGTGGTCGGTGATCTCCACGCCCAGCTCGCGGACGCTGTGCCACACCCGCAGATTGAGGGGCCCCCGCGCGTGGCGGTACGCGTTGGTCAACAGCTCGGAGGCGAGCAGGAGAGCCGTGTCGGTCTGCGCCGTGAGCCCCCATTCCGCCAACTTCGCCTGCAGGAAGCGCCGCCCGGCCGGGATCGAGGGCGCCTCGCACTCGAGACCCGTCTCGGCGGTGTGCAGGGGCGCCGTGGGGAAGCTGACGAGGAGCAGCGTCACGTCGTCCGCGTACGTCTCGGTGTCCGGCAGCAGCGCCTGCAGGACGCGGTCGGCGGCGCTCTCCAGGCCACCGGCCGTGGCGAAGACGTCCTCCAGCATGCTGGTCACCAGCTTCAGCCGGAGGTCGATGTCGCTGCTCGCCGTCTCCACCAGACCGTCGGTGTAGAGAGTCAGGGTCGTGCCGGCCCGCAGCGGCAGACGGACCTGCTGGTGCGGTACCCCGCCCACCCCGAGCGGGATTCCGGTCGGCACCGGCAGCTCGTGTACGGTCGCGTCCGGTTCGATGAGGAGCACCGGCAGATGACCGGCCGAACACACGATCACTTCGCCCTGGGCGGGGTCGGCCTCCAGATAGACGCAGGTGACGAACGGTTCGGGCAGATCACGCGTGAACGCGTCCAGCGTCTGCATCAGTTCGCACGGCGGGAGCCCCGCCAGGGCCAGGGCGCGGGCCGCGGAGCGCAACTGCCCCATGACCACGGCCGCGTCCAGACCGCGTCCCATCACGTCGCCGACGAAGACACCGACCCGGCCCGCGCCCAGGTCGATCAGGTCGAACCAGTCCCCGCCGACCCCCTGCCCCTGCGTCGAGGGCAGATAGCGGCTGGCCGCCAGAGCGCCCGGAATCTGCTTGGCGTTGCCCATGAGGTTGAGGGCCAGCGCGACCTGGCGCTGCTGCGCGTGCAGCTTGGTGAGCTCCGCGTCGGCTCTCTTGCGGGCGGTGATGTCGCGCATGAGGGAGCAGGCGGCCGTGATGGTCCCGTCGTGGGCGCGGATCGGCCACAGGGTCACGTCGATGTCCAGGTCACGGCCGCCACTGGCCGTCCGGCGGGTCTCGTAGTGCTCGATCCGCACGCCCCGGGCGATCTGCTCGAGGAGACCGGCTTCCTCGTCCTTGAGGTCCGGGGGCACGATCATGCCGACATGGCTGCCGACGGCCTCTTCGGGTGTGTATCCGTACAGCCGTTGCGCCGCCGCGTTCCAGAAGATGATCTGACCGTCCAGGGTCTTCATGAGGATCGCATCCTGTGAGGATTCGACCAGTTCCCGGAAGAACCCCGGCTGGCTCCCGGTGCCCCGCAGCCTTTCCACCGACATCGCTGGTGCCTCGCTTCACCTGACGCGTCCGCACCCGGGCGGAGAGAGTCACCTCTCCCGCACCTGTCCAGGACCACGTCGCCCATCACGCTCGTGCTGACGGATATTGCAGTACGGCATGGGCGGCTCTCAGGGTTCTATCGGTATTTCACCGATACGGATGCGCAGTTGTCCTTTCTCTGCGTAGTCCGGGTGGGGCAGGTGTCACATTGGGACGTTCGTGAAGTGTCGGACTCCTGCCGGTTCGCTGCCCGCCGACTGCCGGAGACTTCCCGGGGCGGTTAATTCGGACGGTCGTGCGACGTGTCATACCAGAGCGGGACGCTGGGTGCCGGACTTTGTCAACTGCCCCCCGCACATGAAGCGTTGGTGACTACCGTGAGTGTCCGCCGGTCGACGCAGGGATCATGGCAGCGCTCCTGCCTGCGCCCTCCCGACCGGTACGGCGATGCCGCGAACCCCTACGTCGCGCCCGCCGGAGCCCGCTCCCCGACCGAGGACGCTGATGTCTCACCTCCGTGCACCGGCCGCCCGCGCAGACCGCCGAGAGGGCGGGCGGCACGGCAGGCCCGGGAGCCGACCCGGCACGGCGCTGCCCGAGGCCCGGATACGGCCCCAGCTCCTGCGCATCGCCGTACTGCCCGCCGTCGCGGTGGTGCTCTGCGCCGCTGCCGCCGTGCTGTTCATCGTCCGCTCGGCCCCCGGCCCGCTCGAACCCGCGCTGCTCGTCATCCTCGTCGCCGCCGGCGCCATCAGCCTGGCCAGCGTCGTGATCGCCGCCGTCGCCGCCGACCGCACCGCCACCTCCGTACGCGACCGCGTCGGTACCCTGCGCCGCACCACCGCGCGCGGACAGGCCGAGCTGCGCGAGGTCGTCGAGAAGCTGCGCCGCGGCGACGGCCCGCCCCCGCGCAAGGCTCCCGCCTCGCCCGCCCCGGACGGCGACGAGTTCGGGCTGCTCGCCGCCGAGCTGTCCCGGGCCCAGGACGTCGCCGTCACCGCCGTCGTACAGGCCTCCCAGCTCTCCAGCCACGCGGGCAGCGAACAGAAGGTCGAGGTCTTCGTCAATCTGGCCCGGCGGCTGCAGTCCCTCGTGCACCGCGAGATCTCGATCCTCGACGAACTGGAGAACGAGGTCGAGGATCCGGAGTTGCTCAAGGGCCTCTTCCACGTCGACCACCTGGCCACCCGCATCCGCCGGCACGCCGAGAACCTCGCCGTGCTCGGCGGCGCCATCTCGCGCCGCCAGTGGAGCAACCCGGTCTCCATGACGGAGGTGCTCCGCTCGGCCATCGCGGAGGTCGAGCAGTACTCGCGCGTCAAGCTGGTGCCGCCGATCGCGGGCACCCTGCGCGGCCACGCCGTCGCCGACGTCATCCACCTGCTGGCCGAACTCGTCGAGAACGCCACGGTGTTCTCCGCCCCGCACACCCAGGTCCTGCTGCGCGCCAACCTGGTGACGGCCGGGCTCGCCGTCGAGGTCGAGGACCGCGGCCTCGGCATGCCGCTGACCGAGCAGAACAAGATGAACCACCTGCTCGCCGACCCGGACCAGGTCAACGTGGCGAGCCTCCTCCAGGACGGGCGGATCGGCCTCTACGTGGTTTCCGCGCTCGCCCGGCGCCACGGCATCGCGGTCCGTCTCCAGACCAACATCTACGGAGGCGTGCAGGCCGTACTGATCCTGCCGCAGGGCCTCCTCGGCACCGAGCCCCAGGCCGAGCCCGCCGCCACCGGACGGCCGCAGCCGGCCCCGGAAGCCGCGCGGCCGGCCGCCCCCGGCGTCGTACGGGAACCGGCGCAGGCGCCCGCCGCCCAGCCGGTGCCGGTGGCCGTGCCCCGGCAGCCGCAGCGGGACGCGCCGCAGAGCCCGCCGCCTACCGCTCCCGTCCCGCACGGCTCCGGGCCCGCCCCGCTGCCCGTCCGGGGCAGGGAGGGCAGGCCGACGCCGGCCGAAGCCGTGCCGGGAATCCGGCCGGAGGACCGGCAGGCCGCCGCCGAGAACACCGGGACACTGCCGACCCCGCTCAACGGCAGCGCCGTACGCGGCCGGGTGGAAAGGCCCCGACTGCCCAAGCGGCGCGCCCAGGAACACATCGCGCCCCAACTGCGGGAAGCGCCCACGCCCCGCCCGGAGAGCGAACACCACATCGGCCACGACCCGGGCCTGATGGCCGCCTTCCAGCGCGGCATCGGACTCGCCGCCGCACAGGAGATGCGCGACCCGGCGCCCGGGCCCGACCTCGACGCCCCCCGCGACGGGGGCGACCAGGGTGGCTGAACCGCACCACCCCACCAGCACCATGTCTGCCCCGGCAGACCCTCGTACCCCAAGGAGTCGATCCACCATGGCGAGCGATGCGCCGACCGGGCAGGTATCCGACCTCGACTGGCTGATGAGCGGGCTCGTGCAGCGCGTGCCGCACACCCACAGCGCGGTCCTGCTCTCCTCCGACGGACTCGTGAAGTCGGTCCACGGCCTCGACCCGGACAGTGCCGACCACATGGCGGCCCTCGCCTCCGGGCTCTACTCACTGGGGCGCAGCGCGGGCATCCGGTTCGGGGACGGCGGCGACGTGCGCCAGGTCGTCGTGGAACTCGACTCCACCCTCCTGTTCGTCTCCACGGCGGGCTCCGGCACCTGCCTCGCGGTGCTCGCCGGGCGCGACGCTGACGCGGCGGTCCTCGGCTACGAGATGACGATGCTGGTCAAGAGCGTGCGCCCCTACCTCCTCACCGCGCCCCGGCAACCCGTCGGCGAACCCGCCCCGATGAGGCATTGAGCGTGGCGGCCCCGCACGACGGGCCCTGGCTCGACGAATCCGCCGGACGGCTCGTCCGGCCCTACACGGTCAGCGGCGGGCGGACCCGGCCGACCGCCCAACTGGACCTCCTGTCCCAGGTGCTGGCCACCGGAGGTCTGGTCACCGGCTACCTGGGGCCCGAACACACCCAGGCGCTCAAGCTCTGCACGGCACCCACATCGGTCGCGGAGATCGCGGCGCAGCTGAAGCTGCCCGCGGTCGTCACCAAAGTGCTGCTCTCCGATCTCGTCGACTGCGGGGCGCTCACCCTGAGAGCCCCGGACTTCTACCACAACCCCACCGACCGGTCCCTGTTGGAGGCAGTGCTCGATGGACTACGACGACAGCTCTGACCCCTTCCCCACCGCGCTGAAGATCCTTGTGGCGGGAGGTTTCGGGGTCGGCAAGACGACCTTCACGGGCGCGGTGAGCGAGATCGCGCCACTGAGCACGGAGGAGCTCCTCACCACGGTCAGCGAAGGCACCGACGATCTGTCGGGCGTCGAGAACAAGACCACGACGACCGTGGCCATGGACTTCGGGCGCATCACCCTCGACCCGGAGCACGTGCTCTACCTCTTCGGGACGCCCGGCCAGGAACGCTTCTGGTTCATGTGGGACGAACTCTCCGAAGGCGCGCTCGGCGCGGTGGTCCTCGCCGACACCCGCCGCCTGGAGGACTGCTTCGCGGCGGTGGACTTCTTCGAGCAGCGCGGCATGGGGTTCATCGTCGCGATCAACGAATTCGACGGCGCCCACCGCTATGAGCCGGAAGAGGTGCGTTCCGCCATCGACCTGGATCCGCAGGTGCCCGTCGTGCGGTGCGACGCGCGGATCTCCAGCTCGGGCATCGCGACCCTCCTCATCCTTGTCAAACACCTGCTCGCCCACGTCCCGGCCGCCCCGAGCTACGGAGCCCACACCTGATGTACGACTCGACCGCACCCCTGCTGCTGACTCCCGTCGACAAGGAGGCGCCGAGCCGGGTGCGGCGGCTGCGCAGGCTCGGCATAGGCCTGCGCCCGGAGCGTGCCTTCGACGCCTTCGCGGCCCGGCTCGCCGAGATCACGGGCGCGCCGTACTCCATGGTCAATTTCATCGACGAGAACCGGCAGTTCTTCGCGGGCCTGCACACCCCCGACGACACGGGGGACGGCTGCGAGCTGACCTCCACGGCGGCCTCGGAGAACACGGCGTTCCGCTACATGGCGCGCGATCACGGGTACTGCCCGCATGTGATCGTGCGGCGCAAGGCCCTCGTCCTTGAGGACGTCTGCGACTATCCGCGGTTCGCGGGCAATCCGGTGGTCGACGAGATCGGCATCCGCTCCTACCTGGGCGCCCCGCTCATCGACCGCACGGGCATCGCGCTCGGCACCATCTGCGTCGTGGACGTCGAGCCCCGGCCCTGGGGCAGAGCCGGTCTGGAGACGATCAAGGCCATGGCGGCGGAGCTGATCGAGCAGATTCACCGCCGGGAGGACGGCGGGATCTAGGGTCCTTTTGACGCTCACACCTCCAGCTGGGTGCCGTCGGGGAAGTGGAGGCGGACGGTGTCGCCGTCCACAGTGCAGGTGATGGACTCCCTCAACGCCGAGGGAAGAACGGTGTCCTGGGAGAGCGCGACCAGGGTGACGTGGACGCTTGCGCCGCCCTCGTGGCCGGTCAGGTTCAGGTACGGCGTCGCCGAGTGCGGGCCGTAGGCGTTGGCGGCCACCTCGCGGGCGATGCCCGCCTCCTCGTCCCAGCCGTGGAGCGCGACGACGGCGCTGGTCAGCCCGGCTTCCGTACGGGTGAGGGCCCAGCCGGTCCCCTGCTCGGCGCACGGCTGTGCCGCGTCGGCCACCGCATAGCCGCCCTCGCGTACGGTCACGCCTGCCGGGGCCTGTACGCGGTGGACGCGGATCTCCCAGGGGCCGTGCAGCACACTGGTGGTCTCGACGGGGAACTCACCCTCGAATCCCGGCAGTTGCGCGTCGTGGCGGGAGGCGGCCACACGTCCCTCGCAGCGCACCGGGTGGATTCGGCGGCGGCGTGACGGGGTGCCGTCCGGCGTGAGGAGCGCGAGGTGGTTGTCCACGGAGCGTTCCCACGCGCTCGGGGCGGTCTCGGGGGCGGTGGCCGTGGAGTAGCCGAACTTGGCGTAGTGCGGGTCGTCGGCCGCGGGGCCTTCGAGGGGGTTGTGGTCGCTTCCGTGGTTGATCAGGCGGACGATGCCGTCGTGGCGCGTGCCATGCAGGAGCCAGCCGGGCTGGGGGAGCGCCGTGTACTGGTCGGACTCCTCCACGGGGAGGGGGAGTTCGCGTTCCGTCCACACCGGGTGGTCGGCGGGCAGCAGCAGGCCGAGGAAACCCTTGCTCGCCCAGTACGGGGATGCCGGGCCTGAGTACGCCTGGGTGGACGGCAGGAACGTCCCGTACCAGCCGAGCGGAAGCAGTCCGCGTTCGTCGGGGACGCCGCGCTCCACGAAGTGCCGTGCGGCGCCGGACGCGAGCCGCCGGGTGAGGCCGGGGGCCAGGGGCGTGCAGTTGGCGAGGGCGCCCATCCAGACGGGGGCGGTCGCCGCGAAGCGGTAGGTCAGGGAGCGGCCCTGGTGGACGGGGGCGCCGTCGGCGCCGAAGAAGTGCGGGTAGGTCGTGAGGAATTGGGCCAGCCGCTCGCGGTAGACCTTGCCGCGTCCCTCGTCGTCCGGGCCCGCCATGCGGGACCAGAGCAGCGGGTACAGATGCATGGCCCAGCCGATGTAGTAGTCGAAATTGCGGCCGTCGCCATCGCTGTACCAGCCGTCGCCGCGGTACCAGTCCTCGATGCGGTGGAGCCCGCCGTCGATGTCCGCCTTGCTGTGCGGGGCGCCGACGGATGCCAAGAACTGCTCGGACACCACCTGGAAGAGGCGCCAGTTGTTGTCCCACGTTCTGCCGCCGACGAAGCCGGAGAACCAGTCGACGACCCGCTCCTGGACCCGGGTGTCGAGCTTGTCCCAGATCCAGGGGCGGGTCTCGTGCAGACCGATCGCGATGGACGCCGCCTCCACCATCTGCTGTGAGCAGTCGCTGAGTTCGGGCCAGGCCTCGCCGCCCGCGGCGGCACGGTCCGTGCCCGTTGTCAGACCCTGCGCGTAGCGTTCGATGAGGTGAGGGTCCACCTCGCCGTCCGCTCCCGCGATCCGGAAGGAGGCGAGGAGGAATGACCGCGCGTACCCCTCGAGGCCGTCCGACACGACCCCCGACCAACTGCCCCGGCCGGGCAGTCGGTACTGCGCGAAGCGGGGCGTCGCGTACGGGACGAGCGCCTCCAACTGCCGGTCGGCGAGGGCCTCCCAGTGGGCGCGGGTCCAGCCCGTGAGCGGGGAGCGGACCCGGTCGGTGGGCGGCAGGGCCAGGTGCGGTGCGGGCATGGTGGGTCCGTGCTTCCTAGGGGCGGGGGCTTCCGGGCGAGGGCGTGCCGGTCACCTCAGGTGTGCGGTGTGCGTGTGGCCTCGTGAACCTTCGACGCGGACGGTGACGACGGGGCGGCGCCCCGGGGTGACGGTGACCGTGTCGTCGGCGCTGACCACCTTCCGTACGGGGAAGGGCAGTTCCAGGGTGACGGTCGTGCCGGTGCGGCCCGGGTCGGCCACGGCCAGCGATATGCCGCCGCCGTCGCGTCGGACGATCACGGTGCAGGGGTCCGACGTAGAGATCCCGGCCGCGCTGCCCGGCCCCCAGAAGTGCGCGGCGAGGAGTCCGTGGCGGCGGGCCTCGACGGCCTGGGCGGTGGCGTTGTTGGCGACGACGCGGACCGGCCGTGAGTGGGCCCAGACGGCGGTCGCGGCGGCGCTCGCTCCGGGAAGCAGGACGTAGGCGTACGAGGACGAGGTGGGGGAGACGCCGTGGTCAAGCCACAGGGTCAGATAGCGGCGGGTGAGGGGCGTGGTGCTGCCTCCGGTGTCCGCGCCGGTGTTGATCGCGCGCCAGGTGCCGGTCCGCTCCTCACGCAGGGCGTTGAGGTGGACGCCGCCCCGGCCGTGCGAAGGCCGCCCGGGGTCGTCGGGGAAGACATAGCCGCCGGTGCCGTCCAGGTGGGCCCAGCGGGCGCCGGGCAGGGGCGCCGACCAGCCGGTGCGTGAGGGCTGTCGCCGGCCGTCGACCACGAGACGGGGCGCGCCGTCCGCGTACAGGTTGCGGTTCTCGACGACCGTCTCGATGGTCCGGCCGTCGCTCGCGGTGATGTCCGCGCCCAGAGCCATGACCGCGTTGTCCAGGAAGAACCACGCCTTCCTGGCGCGCAGCGAGCTGCCGTCGGCGAGGAGTTCCATCGCGGCCGCGCCGAATCTCGCGTCGAGCACCGCACCGCCCGCGACGGCGTTCTTCGGCCGGAAGGTCCCCGTCCCCGCGCCCGAGCCGATGTCGGCGCGTTCGCGGGTGTCCACGGTGGTGCCCGGCAGGCGGTACGGATCGACCGTCGCCCAGAAGCCGTCCCCGAACTGCCCCAGGTCGTCGCCGTCGTACAGATAGGTCATGCCGTCGCCGGTGTACCAGCCGTGCAGGTTCTCGCCGTTGCCCGCCTCGTAGGCGGCGATGCGCTTCGAGGAGAGCGAGAGCGTGAGCGCCCAGCCGGGGCGCCGGTGCACCACCCGGTCCATGTCGGCGAACGCGAAGTGCCCGGTGAGGCGGGCGGTGGTGGGTACCTCACTGTCGTCGAGAACCGCCTTGGCGCGGGCGATCGCGGGAACGCCGACCAGGCTCAGATAGGGGTGGGACTGGTTGCGGCTGATCCACCCCTTGGCAAGGGCGCGCCAGCGTTCGGCGTACACGGCGGGCGCCCCGCCCGCCAGTTGCAGGATGTGGGAGAGGGCCGCCGCGCCGTCCTTGTGGTCCGGCGCCTTCTCGCGGGATGTCGCACGGCCGCGCACCGCGTCCATCATCAGCCCGTCGAAGATCACCGGGGAGAACGTCCGGTCCACCGCCTCGTACAGCACGGAGGTCTTCGGATCGGTGACGGCCCACTCGGAGTCCGCGAGCAGCGCGATCAGCTGCCCAGCGCTGCCGAGCAGGACACTGCCGTACGTACCCGTGTACGCGACGGAGCCGTGCTGCACGAAGGACCCGTCCTCGTAGAAGCCGTCGCCCGAAGTGACGTACGTGAACAGGCTGTTCCTGCCCTTGTCCCGGACGTCGGACAGGCCGTCGCGGGCCAGCGTCAGCGTGGCCGCGTCCCGCGCGAGGAGGCCGCGCAGCGCGACGATGACGGCCTTGTCGGCGCGGTTGGCTCCCGTCTCGGACAGGGTCGGGGAGTTGGTGCGACGGTCCGGGTCCGGGCAGAACTTGGCCACGGTGGAGATGTACGCCGTGAGGTCGGCCGCCGGGACCTTGTCGCCCAGCAGGACGCAGGTGTCCATCAGGGCGCGGGGTGCGCCGATCTCCCAGAACCACCAGTTGCCGGATTCGGGGCGCCCGGGGTTGTAGGCGTCGTCGTGCAGGAAACGCAGGGCTGCGAGCAGGGCGTCCGCGGCTTCGGTGCTGCCGCTGAGGGAGGTGCCGGGCGTGGCCCAGGCCGTGGCGATCGTGCGCAGCCGGGTGTAGCTCTGACCGAAGTTGCCCGCGTCCTTCGCGGGGGAGAGGTCGGCCCACAGGGCGGTGCGGCCCGTGGACCGGTCGAGGTCCCGCCACCAGCCGGAGGCCTGGGTGTCCAGGACTTTCAGCGCCGCTGCGAAGTCCGGGTCCTCGGGGTCGAACGTGCCGCCCGTGAGTTGTTCCGCGGCGCGTGCGAGCAAAGTCTCGTACGGGTCGGCGTCCGGGGAGGCGTCCGGGGCGGCCCACGCCGTGCCCCCGAGCGACGGTGCCAGCGACGGTGCCACGAGGGCGGATGCGGCACTCGCGGCGAGGAGCGTACGGCGGCTTGGACCGGTGGAGCCGGAGCTGGGCGTGCGCATGGGGAACTCCCGTGAGGCGTCGGGGCATCGGAGTGTGGGGGAGTGAGCGGCGTGGGCGATTCCGCGACAGCATGTAAGCGGTTGCTATGCGAGGGCAAGAGGGCCCGACATCTTTCTATGTTCTTTCTGTCCTGGCCCGGGTGGTGGCAGGCGCGGTCAGGGGCAATCGGAAGGGGCTCCAGGGTGTTGACGGCGACAGTAAGCGATTACTACGTTGCGGCCCCATGGCTGAGAACAGGACCCGAACCGTACGTGCTCGCAGCGTCCCTGCTCGCACCGTCCGTGCCGCGACGGCGACCGTCGCCGCGGCCGCCACTCTCGCGCTCGCCCTCCCCGCCCACGCGGCGCCTTTCGACCCGTCCCCGGGAGCGGACGGCGTCGGCGACCCGCTGTTCCCGACGCTCGGCAACGGCGGCTACGACGTCCGCCACTACGACCTCTCCTTCGACTTCATGCCGGTGACGTACGACTTCACCGGCACCATGAAGATCAAGGCG
This sequence comes from Streptomyces sp. NPDC033177, assembly GCF_055577715.1. Lineage (NCBI taxonomy): Bacteria > Bacillati > Actinomycetota > Actinomycetes > Kitasatosporales > Streptomycetaceae > Streptomyces > Streptomyces sp. NPDC033177. The sequence goes on from NZ_JBVIPS010000011.1 coordinate 420,770, forward strand.
AGAGCCTCCCAGGACCTGTCGTCCTTCAACCTCGACGTCGACTCCCTGGCCATCGACGCGGTCAAGGTCAACGGCAGGAAGGCGACCTGGGCGATCACGCCCGGCCAGAGCGGCCAGGAACTCACCGTCACCCCGGCGCGCGCCCTGCGCGACCACCGGGCCTTCGACGTCGAACTGACCTATCACGGCAACGGCAAGACCAAGCCGATCGGCCAGCCCGGCTGGCGCTACATGTCCGACGGCGGCTTCGCCTCCGCGGCCCAGGCCTCCCGCGCCGACACCTTCGCGCCGGTCAACGACCACCTCTCGGACAAGGCCACCTGGTCCTTCCACCTCACCGCGCCCGACGGCTGGACGCCCGGCGCCAACGGCAACCTCACCGGAACCCGCGACGCCGGGGGCGCGAAGACCTGGGACTTCTCCCTCAAGTCCCCCATGGCGCCAGAGCTGTTGGGAATCTCCGTCAACAAGCAGACCTACCTCTACGGCCGCGGCCCGCACGGCGTGAAGCTGCGCCACCTCGTCCCCGAGGACCAGCAGGCGAAGTACAAGCCCATCGCCGAGGAGACCGGCGGCCAGCTGGCGTGGCTGGAGAAGACCCTCGGTGTGCGCTACCCGTTCGACACGTACGGGGTGCAGATCGTGCGGGACGGCTACAGCGACGCGTTGGAGAACCAGACCCTGTCGCTCTTCGGCCCTTCGTGGTTCGAGCGGCCCACCTACTCGACCACCATGGTCCACGAACTGACCCACCAGTGGTTCGGCGACTCGGTCACCCCCGCGACCTGGCAGGACGCCTGGCTGAACGAAGGTCCCGCCGTCTACTACGCCGCCTTGTGGGCGGACCAGAAGGGCTTCCAGGCAATCGAGGAGAAGATGCGGACCGCGTACGCCGAGCTCGACGCGGTCCGCAAGACCGACGGGCCGCCCGGAAAGCCCACCGGGCTCGGCGGCTTCAACATCTACGACGGCGCGGCGGTCACCTTGTACGCCCTCAACCAGCAGATAGGGCAGGATAAGTTCGAAGCCGTCATGAAGGCATGGCTGACCGAGCACCGGCACGGCAACGCCTCCACCCAGGACTTCGTCGCCACCGCCGTCGAGGCCACCGGCGACGACTCGGTCGGCACCTTCCTGAACCACTGGCTTTTCGACCTCGACAACCCACCCATGCCGGGCCACCCGGACTGGGGTGTCGCGAAGTGAGGCGCCCGCACTTCACCGCGGCGGCTGTTGCCCTCGCTGCCCTCGGGGCCGTCATCGCCCCGCACGGCGTGGCGCAGGCGGCCCCGGGCCCCAAGGTCATCCACGCGGCCCCGAACGGCTCGGGGGACTCCTGCACCGCCACCCGCCCCTGCACCCCGCGGGCCGCCCGCGACGCCGCCCGCACGGTGAGCGGACAGGACATCCGCATCGAACTCGCCGACGGAACCTACGAGTTGAGTGAGCCGCTGAAGCTGGGCGCGGCCGACTCCGGACGCGACGGGCACACCGTCACCTGGACCGCGGCACGCGGCGCCGAGCCCGTGTTCTCCGGCGGCCGGGCGCTCAAGGGGTGGTCCGCGGCCAACGACGGCACGTGGACCGCCTACGTCCCCGACGGGGTCACCCCGCGCCAGCTATTCGTGGACGGGAGGCGGGCCGTGCGCGCGCGGGGCGAGGCCTGTGCGGCAAGCACCTGCGACGCGACGAAGACCGGCATGACGGGCGCCACCGCCACCGGGATCGACACGTGGCGGCGCCCCACCGGCGCGGAGGCCGTCATCAAGGTCCGCTGGCGCGACTACCACTGCCGGATCGCCTCCGTGAACGGCGACCGAATGACGTTCGCGCAGCCCTGCTGGACCAACTCCGCGAGCGGCACGAACCGTACGGGTCCGGCGTGGGACTCCACCACCGTCGACTCGGCGCGCTACTCCGGAGTGGCCTTCTTCGAGAACGCCCGCGAACTCCTGGACAAGCCGGGCGAGTTCGTGTGGGACGCCGACGACCGCACCGTCACCTACCTCCCGCGCAAGGGCGAGGACATGCGGCGCGCGGGCGTGCTCACCCCTGTGACCGAGAACCTCATGGTCCTCGACGGCGCCCACGACGTACGCGTACAGGGCATCGGCTTCGCCCACGCCGCGTATGCCCAGCCGTCCACCGACGAGGGCTACGCGGGCACTCAGGCCGGGCTCACCCTCACCGGGGCGAGCGGCCCGGTCGACCACGCGGGCCGGCACTACACCAAGCCGAGCGCCGCACTGACGGTCCGGGGCGGTCGCCATGTGGCGGTCACCGGGGCCGAGTTCACGCAGCTCGGCGGCGCCGGAGTCATCTTCGAGGCGGGCACCAAGGACTCGTCGGTCACCCGCTCCCGCTTCACGGACCTGTCGTCCGGCGCTGCGTACGTCGGCGACACCGAGCCGAAGCCGCAGACGGCTCGCGCGGGGGAGCGGAACACCGTCGCGTACAACACGATCCGCCGCGCCGGGGTCGAGTACACCGACGCCGTCGGCATCTGGGCCGGATACGAGGCAGAGCTGACCGTCGACCACAACACCCTCGACGACCTTCCCTACTCCGGGATCTCCGTCGGCTGGGGATGGAACCAGCCCGAGGCCCAGGAATCCGTCCTCCGCGACAACCGGATCACGGACAACCGGATCACGAACGTGATGCGCGTCGAGCACGCCCAGCACGACGGCGGCGCCATCTACACCCAGGGAGCCCAGCCCGGCACGGTCGTCTCCGGCAACTACATCAACCGCTCCGCCTACGGGAACACCGAGCGCGACGGCAACGGCATCTACCTCGACGAGCAGTCCTCGTACATCCGCGTCGAGGACAACGTGATCACCCGCGTCGGCTACAAGTGGGTCTCCAACTGGGCCGATTACGGCATCCGCAACCACGCGACCGGCAACTGGACCGACACCGACGCACCGGCCCTCACCGGCACCGGATCGACGATGGAGGGCAACCACACCAAGCTCGACCGGCTGCCCGCGCGGGCACTCGCCGTGGCGGCCCGTTCGGGGGCGCACGGAGCGCCGGCCGAGCAGCTGCGCCCCGACCTCGCCCGCGCGGGCACCGCGACCCAGTCCTCCACGGACGGCGTGGCCCCGGCGGCGAACGCGACCGACGGGGACACCTCCACGGACACCCGCACGCTGTCCGAACCGGGCGCCTGGTGGCAGGTCGACCTCGGCAAGGCGCAGCGCGTGGGACAGGTCGAGGTCTGGAACAACACCTCCATGACCACAACCGACTTCGACGTGCAGTTCGCGAGGACCGCGGACTTCTCGGACGCGACGACCCTGCATGTCGGCGGACGAGCGCTCCGGCCCACACTCCTCGATACGGACAGGGAAGCCAGGTACATAAGGATCAAGCTCACCGGCACGGGAAGCGTGGCGCTCGCCCACGTACTCGTGCACCCTGCACGTACATAGCGACACCCGCACGCGCACAAGGAATTGTGCACAGGTATTGGTACGGAAAGGCACACCATGACCGACCTCCGTCTCGGCGTCCTCGGCTACGGCCTGCGCGGTTCGCTCGCCCGCACCGCACACCGGCCGGGCGCGGGCTCCCGCGTCACCGCGCTCGCCGACCACGACGTCAGCGCGCGGACGGAGGCGGCCGTGGCCTTTCCCGGCGCCCTGATATCCAGCGACCACCGCAAGGTCGTCGAGGACCCGGACGTCGACGCCGTCGTGATCCTCACCCCCGACCACACCCATGCCGGGCTCGCCTGCGAGGCGTTGCGCGCCAACAAGCCCGTATTCGTGGAGAAGCCCCTCGACATCGCCATCGAAGCCTGCGACGAGATATTGCGGACCGCGTACGAAACCGGAACGCGCCTCTACGTAGGCCACAACATGCGCCACATGCCGGTCGTCAGGCTGATGCGCGACATCATCCGGCGCGGAGACATCGGAGAGGTCAAGACGGTCTGGGTCCGACACTTCGTCGCCTACGGAGGCGACTGGTACTTCAAGGACTGGCACGCCGAACGGCAGCACACCACCAGCCTGTTGCTCCAGAAGGCCGCCCACGACATCGACGTACTGCACTGGCTGGCCGGCGGCTACACCCGCCAGGTGCAGGCCCTCGGTGACCTCATGGTCTACGGCGATAATCCGCACCGCCGCGAGCCGGGTCAGCCGAAGACGGACGACTGGTACACCAAGGAGGGCCACTGGCCGCCGCACACCCAGCGCGACCTCAACCCCGTCATCGACGTGGAGGACGTCTCCCTGGTCAACATGCGGCTCGACAACGGGGTGTTGGCCTCCTACCAGCAGTGTCACTTCACGCCCGACTACTGGCGCAACTACACCGTCATCGGTGACGCGGGCCGCCTGGAGAACTTCGGCGACGGCCCCGGCGGAGTGGTGAAGGTCTGGAACGCGCGCCGCTCGACCTACCGCCCCGAAGCCGACGCCGAGTACGCGGTGCCGGACGAGCAGGACGAGGGCGGACACGGTGGCTCCGACCCACTGCTCATCGACGAGTTCGTACGGTTCGTGCGCGAGGGAGGGCGCACCGACACCTCGCCCGTCGCGGCCCGTATGGCGGTGGCGGCGGGCGTGCGCGCCACACAGTCGCTGCGCGACGGGGGTACGCCGCGTGAGGTGCCGGACCTGGATCCGGAGCTCGTCGCCTACTTCGAGCGGGGCCAGACCCGGGCCTGAAGAAGGGCCTGAAGCAGGGCCTGAAGGAGCGGCCTGAAGGAAAGCTGCGGCGGCGCTTAAGAAATCCTCGATGGACCAGGGCGCCGCCGTAGGGAAGATTCCTGTGTCGTCGGGGGAAGAAGCGACGTACGACAGGAGCCGTTGCGTTGAAGGCGCTGGTCAAGGAGAAGGCGGAGCCGGGTCTCCGGCTGATGGACGTACCGGAGCCGGTCGTCGGCCACGGGGACGTTCTGATCAAGGTGCTGCGCACCGGGATCTGCGGGACCGATCTGCACATCCGGGCCTGGGACGGCTGGGCGCAGCAGGCGATCGAGGCGCCGCTGATCGTCGGTCACGAGTTCGTCGGCGAGGTCGTGGAGACCGGCCGTGACGTCGCCGACATCAAGATCGGTGACCGGGTCAGCGGCGAGGGCCACCTGGTCTGCGGCAAGTGCCGCAACTGCCAGGCGGGCCGCCGCCACCTGTGCCGCGCCACGGTGGGCCTCGGCGTCGGCAGGGACGGGGCGTTCGCGGAGTACGTCGCGCTGCCCGCCTCGAACGTGTGGGTGCACCGCGTCCCCGTGGACCTCGACGTCGCCGCGATCTTCGACCCGTTCGGCAACGCGGTGCACACCGCGCTGTCCTTCCCGCTGGTCGGCGAGGACGTCCTGATCACCGGTGCGGGACCGATCGGCCTGATGGCCGCGGCCGTGGCCCGGCACGCGGGCGCCCGCAACGTCGTCGTCACGGACGTCAGCGAGGAGCGCCTGGAGCTCGCCCGCAAGGTCGGCGCGAGCCTGGCACTGAACGTCGCCGAGACCTCGATCACCGAGGGACAGCGCGAGCTCGGCCTGCGCGAGGGCTTCGACGTCGGCCTGGAGATGTCCGGCAACCCCGTCGCGATGCGCGACATGCTCGCCAACATGACCCACGGCGGCAAGATCGCCATGCTCGGTCTGCCGGCCGAGGAGTTCGCCGTCGACTGGTCCCGGATCGTCACCTCCATGATCACGATCAAGGGCATCTACGGCCGCGAGATGTTCGAGACCTGGTACGCCATGTCCGTGCTGCTCGAAGGCGGCCTCGACCTCGCCCCCGTGATCACCGGGCGCTACGGCCACCGCGACTTCGAGGCGGCCTTCGACGACGCGGCGAGCGGCCGCGGCGGCAAGGTCATCCTCGACTGGACCTCCTGAACCCCTTCTGACCTCCTGACCGACCTCTTCTTTTAAAGGAAGTCACCATGTTCGACTCTGTACGGGACGATCTCCAGGCCACCCTCGACGAGATCCGCGCCGCGGGGCTGCACAAGCCCGAGCGCGTCATCGGCACCCCGCAGTCCGCCACGGTCGCCGTCACCGCGGGAGGCCGCCCCGGCGACGTACTGAACTTCTGCGCGAACAACTACCTCGGCCTCGCCGACCACCCCGAGGTGATCGCCGCCGCCCACGAGGCCCTGGACCGCTGGGGCTACGGCATGGCGTCCGTGCGCTTCATCTGCGGTACGCAGGAGGTGCACAAGGAGCTGGAGGGGCGCCTCTCCGCGTTCCTCGGCCAAGAGGACACGATCCTCTACTCCTCCTGCTTCGACGCCAACGGCGGAGTCTTCGAGACGCTCCTCGGCGCCGAGGACGCGGTCATCTCCGACGCGCTCAACCACGCGTCGATCATCGACGGCATCCGGCTGAGCAAGGCGCGCCGCTTCCGGTACGCCAACCGCGACATGGCGGACCTGGAGCAGCAGCTGAAGGAGGCCGCCGAGGGCGGCGCCCGACGCAAGCTGATCGTCACCGACGGCGTCTTCTCCATGGACGGGTACGTCGCCCCGCTGCGGGAGATCTGCGACCTCGCCGAGCGTTACGACGCCATGGTGATGGTCGACGACTCGCACGCCGTCGGCTTCGTCGGACCCGGCGGGCGCGGCACGCCCGAGCTGCACGGCGTCATGGACCGCGTCGACATCATCACGGGCACCCTCGGCAAGGCGCTCGGCGGGGCTTCCGGCGGCTACGTCGCCGCCCGCGCGGAGATCGTTGCGCTGCTCCGCCAGCGCTCGCGCCCGTACCTCTTCTCGAACACGCTCGCCCCGGTCATCGCGGCGGCCTCGCTGAAGGTCATCGACCTCCTGGAGTCGGCGGGCGAACTGAGGGAGCGGCTCGCCGCGAACACGGCGCTCTTCCGCTCGCGGATGACCGAGGAGGGCTTCGACATCCTGCCGGGCGACCACGCGATCGCCCCGGTGATGATCGGCGACGCCTCGGTCGCGGGTCGCATGGCCGAGCTGCTCCTGGAGCGCGGCGTGTACGTGATCGGCTTCTCGTACCCGGTGGTGCCGCAGGGCGCGGCCCGTATCCGCGTCCAGCTGTCGGCCGCGCACTCCACGGAGGACGTGAACCGGGCGGTGGACGCCTTCGTGGCGGCACGCGCGGAGCTGGACGCCTGACGGTGTCCGGGGCCGGGCGCCCTCGGGTGGCTGAGGGGCCCGGCCGGACCACTGGTGTCGGTGGGTCCCGTGGTTTGGGACAATCGACCCCATGATCGAAGCGCGGCGGCTGCACATCCTCCGTGCGGTGGCCGACCACCGCACGGTCACGGCCGCGGCCGCCGCGCTCTATCTCACGCCGTCCGCGGTCTCCCAGCAGCTGACCGCCCTGGAGCAGGAGACGGGCCACCGCCTGGTCGAGCGGGGCGCCCGCGGGGTCAGGCTGACCCCGGCGGGCGAGATCCTGCTCTCCCACACGAACGCGGTCCTCGCCCAGCTGGAGCGGGCCGAGGCGGAGCTCGCCGCGTACAGCTCGGGCGCGGCGGGGACGGTGACCGTGGCGTCCTTCGCCACGGGGATCGGCCTGGTCGTCGGCCCCGCTCTCGCGCGCCTCGCGACCCTCGCGCCCGGGATCCGGGTGAGGGTCCAGGACGCGGAGGGAGACGCGAGCCTGCCGATGGTGCTCGACCGACAGGTCGACGTCGCCGTCGCGGTGGAGTACCGGGGCGCCCCGGGCGCGGACGACCCCCGACTGACGCGCGTCCCGCTCTACGCCGAGCCGTTCGACGCGGTGCTCCCGGAAACACACCGCCTGGCGGCGGCGGAGCGGGTGCCGCTCGCGGAGCTTGCCAAGGACGCGTGGATCGGCCCGTTCGTCGGCAACCCCTGCCATGACGTGGTGATACTCGCCTGCGAAGCGGCGGGCTTCCAGCCCCTGCTCGAACACTGGTCGGACGACTTCCGCGCGGTGGTCGCCCTGGCGTCGGCGGGGGCGGGCGTGGCGCTCGTGCCCCGGTCGGCGCTGCGGGGAATGGACGTCTCCGGGGTGGTGATCCGCCCGGTGGAGGGCGCCGCTCCCACCCGCCGGGTCTTCGCGGCGGTGCGGTGCGGGGCGGAGGAGCATCCGCTGATCCGTCCGGTGCTCGACGCACTGGGGGAGGCAGCGGGAGCCGACCTTACGGCTTAGGTGTGGCCCGGTCCCGTCGGGGGTGGGCGTGGGGGGATCGGTGCAGGTGGCGCCAACTGTGCTTGTGGGTGCAGCCGTTGGCGGAGGCGGGGCGGGGCAGGGCGTGCATGGAGCGTGGCGGTCCGGTTCTCACCTGTGACGTGGTGTCAGATAAACATGTGCTGACGTGACTTGTGGGCGGGGTGCCTCACGTCAGGCCGCCGGAGACCGGTGTGGTGCCGAGGTCCCCGTCCCCGTCCCCGCGCCCGTCCCCGCCGTGCCCGTCCCTGTCCGCGTCCGCATGGCGCAGGACCCAGTCGTCGAGGTCGCGGGCTGCTTCCAGCGGATTGCCTGCAACGTAATCCCACCACCACCCCGTCTGGGTGGAACTTTTGGTGGCCGAGACCGACTCGGCGGCGCGCAGTCCCTCACGGAAGCATGACTCGGCCGCGGTGAAACGTGCCCGCGCTGTCGACGCGTCCACGCCCAGGATGTCACCGACGACCTGCCAGCTCGCCCCGCCGAGCCGCTCGTACACAGCGGCGGCCTCGAAGAAGCGCTGCGCGGCACGCAGCACGTGGGCGGCGTCGGAAAGCACCGAGCCGGGGGCGTTCGTGGTGCCGTCGGGGCGCAGTTCGTGTTCACCGATGGGTACGGCCGCGCGCGCGGCCTCGGCCAGCTCGCACGCTTCGTACGCCATCGCCAGCCGGGCTCGGGCCGCGTCAGTGAACGGCGGTCGCGTGAACGGCCCACGTTTGTCCGGCAGTTGCTCGTGCTCCGGTCCCTCGTACGGCGAGGTGGCGGCCTCGGAGTCTGGGTTGTCCATGCCGGTCGGCCTCAGCCGCGCACGAAATAGAGGACGGTCATCGACACGGCGGTGGTCAGGATGACGGCGCGCAGGAACCGGTCGGAGAGGTGGCGTGCGAAGTGGGCTCCGGTGAAGCCGCCGGCCAGCGCTCCGGCGAACATCGTGGCGAGGACGAGCGGATTGCTCAGCGCGTCAGAGGCGACGAGGAGCAGGGCGGTCGCGCTGAGATTGATGGCCGCGATCTGCGTGACCCGCATCGGATTGCTGACGGCGGTGTCGAGTCCGAGACCGATGCCCCACAGGGCGAACATCATGATGCCTACGGCTCCGCCGAAGTATCCGCCGTACAGGGCGAGGAGGAACTGGCTGATCAGGACGGCCCGGGAGCTGATGCCGAGCTCGCGGCCGAGCGCGCCGCTCAGCGCGCGGGAGAGGCGGCGGCCGAAGGCGAGAACCAGCGTGGCGAACGCGAGCAGCCAGGGCACCGCGGCATCGAAGGAGGCGGCGGGGAGGGTGAGGAGGAGGACGGCGCCGAGCCCACCCCCGACCACGCTGACCGCCGTCAGCGCCTTCGTGGATGTCGTCCCGAGCGGCGTGAGTTCGCGTCGGTAGACCCATCCACTGGCCACGGCTCCGGGTACGAGGGCGATGGTCGACGACGCGTTCGCCGTCACGGGGGACAGGCCGACCGCCACCAGAGCGGGCAGCGCCACGAACGTGCCTCCGCCGCCGACGGAGTTCAACGCTCCGGCGGCGACGCCTGCCACCAGCACGAGAAGTATTTCTGCCACTTGCCGAGCATCGCCCTGTGAGCGGGTGGCCCACAATGCGTTATCGGCGTACCCAGCCTAAGGCTGTGCCATAGGCTCACGAGAGTGCGTTATGACCTGGACGACCTGCGACTGTTCCTCGGCATCGTGACGGAGGGGTCGATCACGGCGGGCGCCCGCCGCACGCATCTGAGCCTGCCGTCGGCCAGCGCGAGGGTCCGCTCGCTGGAGCAGCAGGCGGGTGTGGCGCTGCTTATCCGCGGCCGGAGGGGCGTGCGCCCGACCCCGGCGGGGACCACGCTGGCGCGGCACGCGCGGGAGGTCCTGGCCCAGACCGTCCGTCTGGAGAGCGCGGTCGCGAGCTATACGAGATCCCCGACCGCGCCCCTGACCCTGCTGGGCGGAGGCTCGGCGGTGCACCGGCTCGTGCCGCAGGCCCTGGTCTCGTTCCTCCGGGCCCACCCGGATGTCGACGTCCGCGTCTTCGAGAAGCGCACGCCACAGATCGTGCGGATGCTGGCGGACGGCGAGGCGGACCTGGGAATCGTCCTGGACGACGAGGCGCGCGACTGCGGTCTGGCGATGGAACCCCTCGGCGACGACTCCCTGGTGGTGGTCGGCCAGGCGGGCGGAATCCTCGCGGGCCGTACGTCCCTGACCTACAGTGAGGCGGTCGAACACCCCCTCGTCGGCCTCGACGCCGACGCCTCGCTGCGCCGCTGGATCGAGAGACATGTGGGCCCCCACGCACCGGTCGTCCGCTACCGCACGACGGTCGCCGACCTCAACGTCCTGGTGGCCCTGGCCGCCGCGGGGGTCGGCCTCGCCATCGTCCCCCGCCGGGTGATCGACCCCACCCAGCCCCTGGACGTATGCGACTTGCAGGACCCCTGGGCCCGCCGCCACCACCTCCTGGCCTGGGGCACCAAAACGGGCCCGGCTTCCCCGGCCGCCGAGTCCCTGGCCGAGCATCTGCACAGGGCCTCGAACGCCGAACCTGGGCGTGCTCAACCTGGGCGCGCCGAACCTGGGCGTGCCCAACCTGAGTGTGCCGAACCTGGGCGTGCCCTCCCGCCCTCCTGAATCCTCAGCCCGCAGGCCGCCCCGTGCTGGCCCGCAACACCACCTCGCCCCGCACCCGCTCCACCCGTGACCTCGCGCCCCGTTCGCGGAGGGCGAGGGCAAGAACGTCCCGGCCCATGCGCGTCAGCGGCAGGGCCACCGTGGTCAACGGGGGCGTGAGTTCGCCGACCAAGGGGATGTCGTCGAAGCCCGCGAGTGACACGTCGTCCGGCACCCGGAGCCCCCACTCCCGCAGTGCGCCCAACGCCCCTACGGCCATCACGTCCGTCACCGCGAAGACGCACGTCGGACGCTGACCCCGCCGCAGCAGTTCGACCGCCGCCGCATGGCCTCCGTCACGAGTGAAGGCGCCTTCGACGATCCGCTCCGGGGGGAGTCCGACCCCCGCGTCGGCCAGCGCCGCGCGGAACCCGGCCAGGCGGTCCGCCACCGTGGTGAGCCGTTCGGGGCCGGTCAGGACGGCGAACTCCCGGTGGCCCAGGTCCAGTAGAGCCCGCGCCAGCGCACCCGCCCCCTCCCGGTTCTCCGGCTGCACCGTGTCCACGCGAAGGCTGCGATGCCGGCTGACCACGGCGACGCGGCCCCCGTCACGCATGTAGGGCGCGAGCTCCGACTCCAACGCCCGCTCCCACGCGGGGTCCTGGAATCCCGAACCGATCAGCAGGATCGCGCGCGCCCGCTGCGCCCGCAGCATCGAGACGTAAGCGATCTCCCGCGCCGGTGCGCGGAAGGTGCTGGCCAGCATGACCAGCACGTCCTGCTCGGCCGCCGCCGCCATCACCCCGCTCGCGATGGCCGCGAAGTACGGATCACCGACGTCGTGACAGATGACGCCGACGGTGTTGTTCGACGAGCTGGCGAGCGCCTGCGCATGGGCGTTGGGGATGTATCCCAGCAGGTCCGCCGCTTCGAGCACCCTGCGCCGCAGATCCTCGCGTACGCGTGTCGTGCCGTTCAGGGCCCGGGAGGCGGTGGCCGGGGAGACCCCGGCGGTCCGGGCCACCGCATGGAGGGTGACATGGGGTCCGCGCTCGCGTCCCCGGCCGGGCGGGGCAACGGCTTGCGGTTCCTGCCCTTGCCTCTGCCTCTGCGCCTGCTCTCGTGACTGCGCCTGCCCTTGCCGCCGCCCAGCTCCGGACCCCTGCTCGCGCCCCAACGCCCGCACCGCGCCCCCCTCGTCTCGCGCCGCGAAACTTCGAGCCGACCTATTGACCCTGCGGTCAGCCAGTCATTAGCGTGGCGAACACCTTACCAGAAAGCGCTTTCTGAAAGCGGTTTCCGCATCACCGCCTCACTTGCCACCTCACGTCACCGCTTCACGCCAGGGGAGTTCACCGTGAGCCAGAGCGCACTGCAAACAACTCCCGTGAAAGCGGCGGGTGTTGTCGACCGCAGCCGCCCCACCCCGCGCCAACGCGTCGCAGAAGCGGCCGAGAAGAGCTGGCGTCCGCTCGTCCTGCTGCTCGTCTGCTTCGGCATCTGGTGGCTGATCGCCGCCACCGAGATGGTCGAGGCGTATCTCGTGCCCTCGCCGGGGGCGACCTTCGACGTAATTCTCGACAAGCCCGACTACCTGTGGCAGCACACCTGGGTCACCACCTACGAGACCCTGCTCGGCTTCATCATCGCCGTGGTCGTCGGCATCCTCGCCGCGGTCCTCATGGTCTACTCGACGACCGTCGAGAAGACGCTCTACCCGATCCTCCTCTTCGCCCAGGTCGTACCGAAGATCGCGATCGCCCCGCTGTTCGTCGTCTGGCTCGGCTTCGGCATCGCACCGAAGATCCTCATCGCCGTGCTCATCGCCTTCTTCCCCGTCGTCATCTCGATGGTGACGGGACTGAAAGCCGTCGACCCGGAGATGCTGCAGCTCTCCGCCACCATGGGCGCGCGGCCCTGGCAGACCTTCCTCAAGATCCGCTTCCCGGCGTCCCTTCCGCACCTCTTCTCCGGCCTGAAGGTGGCCGTCACGCTCGCCGTGACCGGCGCCGTCGTGGGCGAGTTCGTCGGCGCGAACGAAGGCCTCGGATACGTGATCCTCCAGGCCAACGGAAACCTCGACACCCCGATGCTCTTCGCGGGCCTGCTCGTCATGTCGCTGATCGGCGTCGTCCTCTTCGTGCTCGTCGAGATCGCCGAGAAGCTGCTGCTCCCGTGGCACGCGAGCCGCAGGGACGTGGCCGCCACCACGGCCTACTGAGATCCACCCTCGGCCCACTGAGCCCCATCACGGCCTACTGAGACCCACCACGCGGTGCCGGCGCACCCACCCCGCCATGTCCGACGTACGCGAGAAGGGCCGTCCCATGCACGCGCGCAGACTGCTCACCGGCATCGTCCCCCTGGCCCTCGTCGCGGTGACCGCGACGGCCTGTGGCGGCGACGACGACAAGACGAGCACCAGTGACTCAGGCAAGAAGCTCGACAAGGTGACGCTGACGCTCAACTGGTATCCGTACGGCGAGCACGCGCCGTTCTACTACGGCAAGCAGCAGAAGATCTTCGAGAAGCACGGCATCGACCTCGACATCAGGGCGGGCCAGGGTTCGCAGAAGACCGTGCAGGCCACCGGCGCCGGGCAGACCGACTTCGGCTGGGCGGACACCCCCGCGGTGCTCGCGGGCGTGGACCAGGGCGTGAAGGTGAAGAGCCTGGGCGTCTTCCTGCAGACGACGCCCGCCTCCGTGCAGTACTTCGAGGCCCAGGGCATCAAGTCGCCTGCCGACCTCAAGGGGAAGACGATCGCGGGCACGGCGGGCGACGCGCTCACCAAGACCTTCCCGATCTTCCTGGAAAAGAACGACATGGACGTCTCCGACGTCAACATCCAGAACACCGACCCGGCGGGCAAGATCGCCGCGGTGATCTCCGGGAAGACGGACGCGCTGCTCGGATACGCCAGCGACCAGGGCCCCACCATGCAGAACAAGGCCAAGAAGGGCGTCTCGTATCTGCGCTTCTCCGAGAACGGCCTGAACTTCTACTCCAACGGTCTCATCGCCGGGCCCAAGACCCTCCAGGGCAGGGGCGATCTGGCCAAGCGCATGACCGCCGCTGTGAGCGAGTCGTGGGCCGCCGCGGAAAAGAGCCCGGAGCCGGCGGTCACCTCGATGGAGGGCGCCTCCGAGCAACTGCCGCCCAAGGAAGTGCTGTCCGAGCAGTTCAAGACGACGCTGACCCTGCTGCACACCGACGCGACAGAGGGCAAGGCGCCGGGCGCCAACACCGAGGCGGACTGGCAGCAGACCATCGACGTCTTCGCCGAGGCGGGCATGGTCAAGGAGGCCAAGCCCGTCGCCGAGTACTGGGACGCGGCCAAGGGGATCAAGGGCTGAGGGGCGGCAGGCACATGACGAAGGATGCGACTCTCAAGATGAGCGACGAGCCACGCGCGCCGTCACAGAAGGCGGCACCGTCCGCCGTACGCCTCGATGACGTGGCCGTCCGCTTCCGTACGAAGAAGAAGGACGTCACCGCGCTGGAGGACGTCTCGCTGAACATCCGCCCGGGCGAGTTCGTGGCCATCGTCGGGCCGTCGGGCTGCGGCAAGTCCACCCTCCTGAAACTGGTCGCCGGGCTGCTCACACCCTCGTCGGGCGACGTGCTGCTCGGCGGCGAGCGGGTGCGCGGGCCGCGCCGCGACATCGGGTACGTCTTCCAGCGGGCCGCGCTCCTGGACTGGCGCACGGCACGTCGCAACATCCTCCTCCAGGCGGAGATGCGGGGGATCCCGGGAGCCGAGGCACGCGCGCGTACCGACGAGTTGATCCGCATGACCGGGCTCGGCGGCTTCGAGGACGCCTATCCGCACGAGCTGTCCGGCGGCATGCAGCAGCGTGTCGCGCTCTGCCGGGCGCTGCTGCACGAGCCTCCGGTACTGCTCATGGACGAGCCCTTCGGGGCACTCGACGCGCTCACGCGCGAGCAGATGAACGTCGAGTTGAACCGGATCTGGCGCGAGACCGGGACCACGGTGCTCCTGGTGACCCACTCGATTCCGGAGGCGGTCTACCTGGCGGATCGCGTGGTCGTGATGAGCCCGCGCCCCGGCACGGTGGACGAGATCATCGAGGTCGGCCTCCCCGCCGAGCGCTCGTACGGGACGACGCTGGCCACAGACCAGTTCCGCGAGGCCACCGGACGCATCCGCGAGCTCCTTGGGGCGGTGTCGGCGCACGAGTGAGGCCTGAGCCACGGAGACGGGCGGGGATTGCCGTGCGTCTCATATTCGGGATAGCGTCCCGAATATGGAACCGGTACCGCATAGGGAACACGATGGGGTCGACGACCGGCTCGCCGCCCGCCTCGCCGAACTGCGGGCGGAACGCGGATGGTCCCTGGGTGATCTGGCGGACCGCAGCGGCGTGAGCCGTTCCACCCTGTCGCGGGCCGAACGCGCGGAGATCAGCCCCACCGCGTCCCTCCTGAACCGGCTCTGCGCCGTCTACGAGCGCACCATGTCGCAGCTCCTGAGCGAGGTGGAGGCCGAGCCCGCGCAGCTGGTGCGCGCCACCGAGCAGAGTGTGTGGACCGACGGCGCGTCCGGCTTCGTACGCCGGTCGGTGTCGCCGCCGCATGCCGGGCTGCGCGGCGAACTCGTCGAGGGCCGGCTGGAACCGGGTGCCGACGTGGCGTACGACCGACCTCCCGTACCCGGGCTGGAGCAGCACATCTGGGTGCTCGACGGGGGCCTTGAAGTGACCGTGCTGGGCGCGACGCACGCCCTGGACGCCGGGGACTGTCTGCGCTTCCGGCTGTGGGGACCGACGCGGTTCCGGTGCGTCGGGGAGCGGGCCGTGCGATACGCCCTGGTGGTGGTCGTGTGATGAGCGCCGGGCGAGCGGCACAGGCGCCCACGCGCCTCTCTGCCGATCAACTCATCGAAACAAGCGCCGACTTGGCGGCCCTGCTCGCCGATGTCGTCGACGGCGGTTCGTCCCTCGGCTTCCTCGCGCCCCTGGACAGGACGGCCGCCGCCGACTGGTGGCGGAGCCTGGCTCCCGCCGTGGCCGACGGACGGCTCGCGATCTGGGTGGTGCGCGACGGCGAGCGGGTCACCGGGACCGTCAGCGTGGGTTTCGTGGACAAGCCCAACGGCAAACACCGCGCCGAGATCCTCAAGCTGATGGTCCACAGTTCCGCACGCGGCCGGGGCCTCGCCCGCGCCCTCCTGGCCACGGCGGAACAGGCGGCGGCCGACGCGGGCGTGACCCTCCTGGTCCTGGACACGGAGACCGGCAGCCCCGCCGAGTCCCTCTACCGGCACGGCGGTTGGACGGCTGCCGGGATCATTCCCGACTACGCGACCGATCCGGCCGGGGCGCTCCACCCGACCACCCTCTTCTTCAAGAAGGTGGTCGGTTCGGACGCACCCCGGCCGGAGCCGGCACCTCAATACCGCAACGCGGCCAGATACGCGTAGCTGTTGCGGGCCGTGGCGAACGCATCGGTGGGGCTGTCGTGCTCCACCAGCCACTGCTTGACGCCACCCGCCTGCGCGTCCTCGAACATCGCGGCGAAGTCCAGCGTCCCCGAGCCGACGTCGGCGAAGCCGCCGTCCGGTGCCATGTCCTTCACATGGAGCGCGGGGAAGCGCCGCCGGTGCCGCACGAAGTACGTCGCCGGATCGGCGCCGCCCTTCGCCGCCCAGTACACGTCCAGTTCGAAGCCGACCAGATGCGGATCGGTCTCGGTGACGAGGATGTCGTACAGGCTCGTGCCGTCCACCACCACATGGTCCGAGCCGTGGTTGTGGAAGAGCACCGGACCGAGCCCGGCGTCGCGCGACGCCTGCCCGATGCGGTTGAACTGCCGTGCGGCCTCCCGGAATCCGTCCGGCGTGTGCAGCGCGCCGGGCAGACTCGGCACCACCGGCCACTTCGCGCCGAGGGTGTGCAGATCCTCCAGCGCCTGCGGGAGACCGCTGCCCTTGAGGATGTCGTACGAGACGTGTTCGAGGACCGCGCGCAGGTCCACCGCGTCGAGCATCCGCCGGATACCGGCCGCGTCGTTCCCGTGCCTGCCGCTCACGCCCACCGTTGCGTAACCGATGTCGGCGAGCTGCTCCAGCGTGCCCGCGAAGTCCCGTGCGAGGGCATCGCGCATCGTGTAGAGGTGCATGCCGATCCCGCCGCGCGGGATGCGCCGGCACCGTGACGCGTCACTCGCGCGCGCGGGCAGTGCGGTACCGACCGCTGCCGCAAGCCCCAACGACGTACCGAGAAAGGCGCGTCTGGTCCCGTTCAGACCGGTTTTCTTCATGGATGTCATGGCCGTCCCCTCACTTCGCCGTGATCCGGACCGCGCCGGTCGTCGTGTCACCCTTGTCGTCGGTGACAGTGAGATGCGCCGTGTACGGGCCCTTGCGCGCGTACGTGTGCTCGGCGGTGGCGCTCTCCGTGCCGGTCGGCTTGACGTTGTCGCCGAAGTCCCAGTGGTACGAGGCCGCCGTGCGGCCCGCGGGGAGCTTCACCGTGCTCGTGAGCTTGACGGCGAGAGGCGCGGTGCCATCGGCCGGAGCCGCCTTGACCGTCACCTTCGCACCGGCCTTCTTCTCGACGCCGGGGCCGTTGAAGTGCAGCCAGTCGAGCGTCAGGAGATCGGCTTTCTCGGACGACCACTCGGGGTTGGTGAAGACGGCGTACAGCTTCGTCGTGCCGTCGTGGTCGGCCAGTTGGGTGGTCGGCGAGATGAAGTTGCCCCAACCGCCGGTGTTCGGCACGCTCACCTTGCCGAGCAGCTTGCCCGTGGGAGAACCGGCGCGGAACTCGATGTCACCGCCGAGCCCGGCCGAAGCCGCGCCCACCGTCACGGAGTCGACGCCCTTGAGGTTCACCGGGTCGAAGGAGACCCAGTCGCCGTCCTCGATCTCGATGAGCCGTTTGCCGCCGGACGCGTCCGCGCGGTCACCGATGTCGACCCCGCCGTGCGCGCCGCCGGTGGCGGTACGGTGCTCGCCCTCCCGGAAGGAGGTCCGCAGCGTCAGCGAGGAGGACCCCGTCAGGGCCGGTACACCGGACGCGCCCTTGTCCTCGTACTGGGCCGTGATCCCGTAGTACAGATTCTGGCCGGGGCCGTGGCTGTCACCGGCGTCCGTCACGATCTCGCCCGCGCAGCCGGTGTAGTTGTCCAGCGGATGCAGATGGGTGTCGTGTCCGAGCTGGGACTGGACGACGACCCGCTTGCAGTCGATCTTCCCGTCCTCCTTGTCCGTCACCTTGATCTTGAACGGAATGGTGTCGCCGAAGCTGAACGTCCCACCGTTGGGCGGCTGTTGGATGCTGACCACGGGCCGGGTGTTCCCGACGGTGATCTCCTGCACGGCCAGGCTGCTCAGCTCGTCCGGCCCGGTGACCTTCAGGCGCGCGCTGAACTGACCCTTCGTGGTGTACGTGTGGGTCGGGTTCGCCTCGGTCGAGTCGGTCGTGCCGTTGCCGTCGAAGTCCCACGCGTACGTGACGGGCTTGCCGCCGGGCAGCCCCGAACCCGCGCTGGAGAACTTCACCTCGAGCGGGGTGCTTCCGTTGTCCGGAGTGGCCGTGACGCGGGCGTCGGGCAGCCGTCCGTCCGCCACGTAGTCGATGCGGTAGATGCCCGCGCCTTCGTTGCCGCCGCCGCGGCCCGTGCCGCTGCCGAGCCCGAAGTCGATGACGTACATGGCACCGTCAGGACCGAAGTCGGCATCGAAAGGCTGATTCCACTTCATGTCGCCGAAAATGGAGTTGATCGACTGGAGATCGCCCGCCTTCGCGGGCTCGAAGCGCGGATCGGTGAACGTCTGGTCCTTCTGCTGCATCGAGAAGACCTTGAACCACTGCCGCGTCAGCTCGTAGTTGAACCACTTTCCCTCGAAGTACTCGGGGAACTTCGTCTTGTACGTGTTGGCGGCGTCGTAGTCATAGACGGGACCGCTCATCGGCCCGCCGCCGCCCGTGCCGAGCTCGGGGAACTTCTCCGAGGCGGAGTAGGCGTACCAGACATCCGCGGCCTTGGCCGGAGGCAGGTCGCGCAGGCCTGTGTTGTTCGGCGAGTCGTTCACGATCTTCGCGCAGTCGAATTTCGCGCCCGACTTCTTCGTCGCGAAGTCGTAGTCGTTGAACGGGGTGTTGTCGCCGACGCAGTACGGCCAGCCGTAGTTGCCCGCCTTGGTGATGCGGTTGAACTCGACGGTTCCCTCCGGGCCGCGGTCGGCCACGGCGTTCTTCGCGTCGGGCCCGTAGTCCGCCATCAGCAGGGCGCCGCTCAGCGGGTCCGTGGTGATGCGGAAGGGGTTGCGCATGCCCATGGCGTAGATCTCGGGCCGGGTCTTGTCGGTCCCCGGCGCGAAGAGGTTCCCCTCCGGCACGGAATAGGTCCCGTCGTCCTTCGGCGTGACGCGCAGGACCTTGCCCCGCAGGTCGTTCGTATTGCCGGAGGTGCCCTGCGCGTCCCAGGCGCGGCGGCCCTCGCGCTCGTCGATCGGGCTGAATCCGTCCGACGCGAACGGATCGGTGTTGTCACCCGTCGCGATATACAGATCGCCCTTCTTGTCGAAGGCGATCGACCCCGCCATGTGCGAGTTCGCCCGGCCCTCACCACGGAAGGTGGGAATGGTCAGGATCCGCTTCTCCGAAGCCAGATCGACTTTTCTGCCCGCTTCGGTGAAGCGCGAGAGATTGATGCGTTTCTCGTTCTTGTCCGAATTCAGGAGATAGACCCAGTGGTTGTCCTCGAACTTCGGGTCGAGCGCGAGGCCGAGCAGACCGTCCGACTGGCTCGTCATCTCGGGGGTGTAGTCGAGGTCGAGCGCCGTGGAGACCTTCAGCGTCTCCTGGTCGATGATCTTCAGCTTCCCGGTGCGCTGGACGAAGAAAACCCGGCGGTCGGGCGCGACGGCCAGCTCGAAGGGGTCGGCCAGATCGTTCGTGGCGAGCGGCGTGCGCTGGAAGGCACCGGTCTTGGTGGCGGTGCAGTCGCCGGGCTTGTTGCCCGCGGCCCACTCGATGCCACCGAGAATGTGCTTGAGGAAGCCCTCTTCCTGGTACGCCGCCTTGTCGTGTCCACCTGCGGTGTACCAGGAGCGGCCGCCGTCGTAGTTCTGGCACCAGGACCACGGCTGGTCGACGCCCTCGTCGAGCCCGGTGACACCGTCGCGCACCTTGACCTGGGCGAGCGTGTGCACCTTGCCCGTCGGATTGGTGCGCCAGTTGTACCACTCCTCCGTGCGCTCCCAGAGCTCAGGAAGGCCCTTCGTGGAGGGGTGCGCGTGATCGAGGACCTTGACGCGCCCGGTCTGCACCTCGGGGTGCTTGTCGAAGATCGCGCCGACAAGTCCCTCGTACCAGGACCAGTCCCGCTCGCTGGCCGACGCCGCGTGCAGACCGACCCAGCCGCCGCCCCCACGGACGTACTTCTGGAAGGCCGCACGCTGGTCGGCGTCGAGCAGGTCGCCCTTCTCCGGGGTGGAGTTGGTGTTGTTGAAGACGATGGCCTGGAAGCGGGCGAGATTGGTGTCGGTGAAGGCCGCCGCGTCGTCGGTGGCCTCGACCTCGAAGCCGTTCTCGCTGCCGAGCTTCTTGATGGCCTCGACGCCCGCGGGGATCGAGTCGTGGGGGAAGTTCGTGACCTTGGAGAAGACGAGGACGCGGAAGGGGTCGTCGGCGGCTTCCGCTGTGGCTGCGACTGCGGCGGCGGGTGCGGGTTGCGACTGGGCTTTGGCTTCGGCGGCCGCGCGGGGCGATGCGGTGAGCCCGAGGCCGATGACGAGGGCCAACAGGGCGATGAGCGCGAGCCAGGGGCTCGGTGTGGTGGGGCCCGGACGCGATGGGGTGGGGCCGCGTCTGGGCGCGGTGGGACTCGTGGAACTCATGGCGCTCCCTGGGCTGGGCGGGTGGACGGCTGCCGGTAGCCGGGTGTGCGGTGAGTGCGAGTTGCGGTGAGTGCGAGTTGCGCGGGTGGGGGTGCGTGGGTTAGAAAGCGCTTTCTCCTGCGCGCTGTTCAGCGTAGGTTCCGCTCTGACGGGGGGTCAATGGGTCGGAAGGGCTTGGCGTGAGAAGGGAGTCACGCAGGGGCACGGACATGCACTCAGAGGCACTCAGGTGGGGGCGCTGGTATGAGGTCGCGTGTGCGGGGGAGGGTTTCAGGGGTGGGCGGGCGTTCGGGAGGCGGGCGTTCCAGGAGCAGCGGGGATTCCAGCTCTGCCGAAGCCGGCCCAGCACCGTCCCGGAACCACCCCGGGAACCATCCCGGAACCGTCCCAGATGTCGTACAGGGGAGCCTTACGCAATGCCTGACCACGCCTCGACGCCCGCCCCCGCCGCGTACACCGCCGGACTCGTGAACGCGGTGGACGGCGTCCCCGTCGCCACGTACACCTGGCTGCCCGAGGGCGGCAGGCCACGCGCCTTCGTGCAGATCGCACACGGCGCGGGCGAACACGCCCTGCGCTACGACCGGTTCGCCCGCCACCTGATGGAACACGGCTACGGGGTGATCGCGTCGGACCACCGGGGGCATGGTGCGACGGCGCAGGCGACCGGGGGGTTTGGGGTGACGGGATCGTCCTCCGATGGGCCTTCGGACGGGCCGTCGGACCGTGCTGCCGACGCCGGGGGGCCCGGTGCGTCCGGCGAGCCCGCCTCCTCGTTCGACAGCTGGCGCGCCATCGTCGACGACCTCAAGGCGATCGGCGACCAGGTACGCACCCTGCATCCCGGGACCCCGCTCTTCCTGCTGGGCCACAGCATGGGCTCGCACCTGGCCAGGGACTACGCGCAGGAGTACCCGGACGGTCTCGCGGGTGTGATCCTCTCCGGCACCTTCCGCTCCCTGCCCGGGGTCGGGATCGACGAGTCGATCACCCGCCTGGAGCGCGAGATCGCCGAGGGCGGCCGTGAGGTGCTCTCCTCCTATCTCCCCGAACTCTTCGCCGCCTTCAATGACGCGTACCCGCACCGCACCGGCTTCGAATGGCTCTCGCGTGACGAGGCCGAGGTCGACGCGTACGTCGCCGACGAGCGCTGCGGCTTCCCCTTCTCCGCCGGGCTCTGCCTGGACTGGGTACGTGCCGTGCGCAAGATGAACGACCCGCGGAACCTCGCCCGGGTCCCCGTTGACCTGCCCGTCCACATCGCCGTCGGCACGGAGGACCCCTGCAACCAGGGCATGACGCTGGTCCACGAACTCGTCGAGGACTACCGGTATCTGGGCCTCGACGATCTCACCTGGAAGGCGTACGAGGGGGCGCGCCACGAGATCCTCAACGAGACCAACAGGGAGGAGGTGCAGGAGGACCTGCTGACCTGGATGGACAAGCGGGTGCTGTGAGGAGCGGGGGCGCGTTCGGTGTTTCCGGCGCCGCCGTGGGTGGTTCCGGAGCCGCTGTCGGTGGTTACGGGGGCCGCTGTCAGTGGTGTTGGCTACCGTTCGGGTCATGTCTCGAGCTCATGCCAAGCCCCAGGTCACGGGTGACGATGTCCGGCGTATCGCACTGGCCCTGCCGGATACGTCGGAGAAGATCGCCTGGAGCATGCCCACCTTCCGGGTGGCAGGAAAAATGTTCGCCACGCTCCCCGAGGACGAGACGTCCATCGCCGTGCGGTGCCCGAAGGAGGAGCGCGACGAGTTGGTCCTCGCGGAGCCCGACAAGTTCTGGATCGCCGATCACGAGGCGATGTTCGCCTGGGTGCGCGCACGGCTCTCGGCGCTCGACAAGAACGAGCTGAGCGACATCCTCGCCGACTCCTGGCGCCAGGCAGCCCCAACCCGACTCTTGGACGCGTACCCGGAGTTGGGGCTTCCGCCGACGGACTAAAAGGGATCGGCCGCTGTCAGTGCCCCGTGGCATGATCCCGGCAGAGGTGGAGGGCGGGGTTCGTGGGACGACGGACCGGGCGCCGCCGCCAGGGGAGGGGACTGCGGTGCCGTCAGGGGACGGGTTGGGCGAGGGCGGGTCTGCTGGGGGAGGGGCTGGCGAGGGCGAACGTGCGGGGCTCCCGGCGGGGAGGCGAGGCGCGCTGGACGCGCAAGGTGGTCGGAGCGAGCGCACCATGCGCAGGCGCAAGGCCAAGCTGAGCCGCAAGGCCAGGCTGAGCCGCAAGGCCAGGCTGGGTCCCGAGGCCAGGCTGGGTCCCGACAAGCTGAGCCCCGAGGCCAAGCTGAGCCCCGAGGCCAAGCTGAGCCCCAAGGCCAAACTCGGCCCCAAGGCCAAGCTCAGCCCCAAGGTGATTCTCAGCCGCCGTGACGAACTCACGCCCGTCGGCGGGCCGGTGACTGAACAAGTGGCGCCCCCAGGTCGAAGCATCTGGTCGCGGGACTTCGGGTTCTTCTTCGGCGCACGGACCGTCGCCAAGCTCGGCGACACGATGCTGCCCGTCGCCCTTGCCGCGGGGCTGCTCCAGCACGGGCACGGCGCGGGCGCCGTAGGTCTCGCCATGGCCGCCACGACGGTCTGCTTCGCCGGCCTGGTGATCTTCGGCGGGGTCTTCGCCGACCGGTTCAGCACCCGCCTGCTGATGATCGGTGCGGACGTGGCCCGGCTCGGCACGCAGTCGGTTGCGGCGGCCCTCTTCTTCAGCGGCCACGTCGTGCTCTGGCAGATCTGCGTGATCGGAGCGGTCAACGGCGCGGCGGGCGCCCTCTTCCAGCCCGGCGTCGCCAGCACGGTCCCGCGCCTGGCCGCCGACGTCCAGAAGGCCAACGGCGCGATACGCGTGGCCGAGTCCGCCGCGGCGCTGGCGGGCCCGGCCGTGGCCGGCGTCCTCGTTGCCTTCGCCTCGCCCGGCGCGGTCTTCGCCGCGCACGCGGGGACGTACGGACTGAGCGCCCTGTGCCTGGTCCTGCTCCGGCTGCCGCCCGCGCTGCCCGGCTCGCTGCCGCACAGCAACGGCTTCCGTGCCGACCTGGTGCAGGGCTGGCGGGAGTTCAGGTCCCGCACCTGGCTGTGGGGCGTCATAGCCATCTTCTGCGTCCTGATGATCACGACCACGGGCCCACTGACGCCCCTCGTCGCCACGCTCGTGGTCCAGGAGCACGGCTCGGGGGCGTACGGCCTGGTGAACTCCGCCCTGGGCGCCGGCACCGTACTCGGCGGCCTGGTCGCCCTGCGGCTGCGCCCCCGCCGTATGCTCCGCGCCGGTTCCTTCGCCCTGATCGGCTACTGCGCGTTCCCGGCGTCCGTCGGCGCCCAGCTGGGCGTTCCGCTGATGGCCGCGGGCGCCGCGGTCGCGGGCGCGGGACTCTCCTTCTGGGGAGTCATGTGGGCGACGAGCGTCCAGACGCAGGTGCCGCCCGACGTCCTCAACCGCATCCACGCCTACGACGTCGCGGGATCGATCGCCTTGCTGCCCGTCGGCCAGGCCCTCGCGGGACCCGCCGCGAGCACGTTCGGCGCGGAACAGGTGCTGATCACGGGTGCCGTGACGACGGTCGTCGTCTGTCTGGCCATGCTCTCCGTGCCCGCGATACGTGGGTTGGTGCGGGTGGACGGGAGAGCGCCAGTCCAGAGCGGGGGAGCGGCGGGGACGGGCGGGCCCGGCCGGACACAGCAGCCGGACTCCGTCGCGCGTCGATGACCGGAAAGCGGGGCCGAGGGTGTCCGAGGGCTACGCGGGAGCCTGCGCAGACGCCCCCGCCCCCACAAAACCGCTGATCCGCTCCCGCAACGAGCGGACGTCGAGCCCGTGCGCGGCCATGTGCTCGTCGACCTGCCCGTAGCGGCGCAGCTCGGCACGGCCGACGCCGAGCCCGAGCACACGGTGCGGAACATCGGCGAGCGCGTCGTTGGCGGCAGCGGTGGAGGTCCCGGCCAGATAGGGCTCGACCACCACGACATCGGCGACGGTGCCGGCCCCCGTCGCGCGGCGCAGCGCCTCGGCGTCGAAGGGCCGCACCGTGGTGGCGTACAGCACGGTGAGGTCGAGGCCTTCAGTGGCAGCAAGAACGTTGTCCAGCATGCTCCCGACAGCAACAACCACGCCACCACGCCCCTCACGCACGGTGTGGAAGCGGGCCCCGTCCACGGGAAGAGACCGAGCGTTCGCCTGCACGGAGAGCCGTACGTACACCTTGTCGTCGCCCGCGGCGACCGCGTGCCGCAGCAGGGTCTCGGCCTCGTCCGGGTGCCCGGGTACGTGCACGGTCCACCCGTCGAGCGTGTCGAGCAAGGCCACATCGCCGGGTGACATGTGCGTGTAGCCACCGGCGGGCCAGTCGAACGAGGCGGCGGCGCTGACCAGGACGCCTCCGACGCCCTGATGGCCGAAGTCCAGCTTCACCTGCTCGAACGGCCGCTCCACGAGAAAGCTGGCGAAGGTATGCATGACGGGCCGCATCCCGGCCAGTGCGAACCCGGACCCGGCCCCGACGAGCAACTGCTCCCGGATCCCGACATCGATCACCCGGTCCGGATGCCTGCGCTGAGCTTCGGCGAAGCCGTCCGTACCGATGGCTGCGAGAACGACGGCGACGCGTGGATCCTCGTCGAGCAGGCGAGAGAGGGTAGGAGCAAAGCGATCACGCATGGTGTCCATGACAAAACCTCCGAGGGTGAACGAAGAAAACCAAGAACAGCGGGGGAGACGGGCGTCGCAAGGCATCGCAGTCGGCCACGTGCGTCCCCCTTACAGGCCCTTCGGCTCGACCCGGGCGACGACGACGTGGGGCTGGCCGGGGTGTGGCGCGGTGAACGCCGCGTACAAGGCATCGTGATCGCGCCCGTCGACGGTGGCGGTGGACCACCCGGCGGCTTCGAAGCGGGCGGCGATACCGCCGGGCCTGGCGTGCCGGGCGGAGGCGTTGTCAATCACGACGGTGTGCAGCCGTTCGAGCCCGGCGGGCCCGGCGAAGGCGATGGCCTCGTGATTGCTGCCCTCGTCCAGCTCCGCGTCGCCGACGAGCGCCCACACCCGGGCGTCCGCGAGCCCCCGTGCCCTGAGCCCCAGCGCGGTCCCGACCGCGATCGGCAGCCCATGCCCGAGCGACCCGCTCCCGATCTCGACCCCGGGCACGAGCACCCGGTCCGGATGGTGCCCCAGGGGCGAGTCATAGGCCCCGAACCCCTCCAGCCAGTCGACGGGGATGAAGCCTTTGGCGGCGAGGACGGCGTAGTAGGCCATGGGCCCATGCCCCTTGGACAACAAGAACCGATCACGCCCAGCCCCCTCAGCTCCCTCAGCCCCCTCCATCTGCTCAGGTGTGACCCTGAGCACCCGGTCATAGAGGACCCAGAGCGCGTCAAGGGTGGAGGTCGCGGCGGGCCCGTGCTTCTCGTCCCCCGTCATCCGCCCCATGAGGCGGGACAGGTCTGCGTATCCGTATCCATCCGCACGCCCGAGCGCGCGTTCCGTTGTCGTCGTCATGCCACAGAGAGTGCAACCTCAAGCCCGCTTGAGGTCAACAGCACACGAAAGGCGTGAGCGATCACGCCTCCGAGTGCGGTATTGTTTCGGTGCACGTTCGGCCAGGGGAAAACCCCAGGTCACACGGGCACCGGGACGTGGCGCAGCTTGGTAGCGCACTTGACTGGGGGTCAAGGGGTCGCAGGTTCAAATCCTGTCGTCCCGACGGAAACGTCGCAGGTAGGGGTCACCTTCGGGTGGCCCCTACTTC
>NZ_JBVIPS010000012.1:0-89769 GCF_055577715.1 Streptomyces sp. NPDC033177
CCCGACCACGCCGTGGGGGGTGGGATAGGCAGCGCTCCCCCTCCCCCCCCCCCCCCCCCCCCCCCCCCCCCCCCCCCCCCCCCCCCCCCCCCCCCCCCCCCCCCCCCCCCCCCCCCCCCCCCCCCACCCCCCCCCCCCCCCCCCCCCCCCCCCCCCCCCCCCCCCCCCCCCCCGCGGCCGGGTTACAGCGGAACCGGGTCGATGTCGCAGTTGGCCCGCTGCCCTGCCTTGGCCTGGACGGTGGCCGGGTGCGGGGCGGCGTTCTCCGAACGGAGCCGGGGCTCGTCGAGCACGCGCTCCATCCGCGCGATGGTGTCGGCCCGCAAGGTGTTTCCGTCGGTCTCCTCGCCCACCGCCACCAGGTCCGTCGCCAGGTTCACGGCGCAGGCCAGCGTGGTCGGGTGGTCCTCGCCGAGCGTGGCACGGCAGCGCTCGAGGGTCGCCTCGCCGAGTACGCGCGCCGCGGCGTGGTCGTCGAGCGCGGCCAGGTCACTGGCCAGGTTGATGGCGCAGGCCAGCGCGATGGGATGGGCGGGACCGAGCCGTTCGGTGAGCGACGAGAGGGCCGCTTCGTCGAGCCGGCGCGCCTCGTCGGGCTGACCGAGCAGACGCAACGTCACCGCGAGGTCGATGTCGGCGGACAGGACGTGCGGGTGGCCGGGGTCGAAGATCGCGCGGTACCCCTGGCAGGCCTTGACCCCTCGCTCACGTGCCGCCTGGAGGTCGCCGTTCTCGCGCAGGGCGATGGACAGCGTCAGGGCGGCGGAGAGCGACTGAGGGTGGTTCTCGCCGTACCGGCGGGTGAAGCGCGAGCTGGCGTCGAGGGCCATCTCCAGGGACTTGGCGTGGTCGCCCTCCTTGCGGCAGGCCTCGCTGAGCTGGCGCACCGTGCCGATGGCGGCGGGGTTCCCGCGGCCGAAGACCTCGCGATAGGCCATCATGACGGCTTCATGGCGGGCGCGCGCCCCGACGTAGTCCCCTGTCTCGCGCATGTCGATGGCTACGTTGAGCTCGGTGTGCAGCGTCTGCTGGTGGTCCTGGCCGAGGACACGCAGCTTCAACGCCAGGGTCTGCTGGTCGAGTTCGTACGCCTGGCCGTACTGGCCCATCAGGCGCAGGCTCACCGCGAGGTTGTGGGCGGTGTTGAGGGTGGTCGGGTCCTCTTCGCCGAAGGCCCTGCGCGCCCGCTCGTACACCGTGGCGTCCAGCTGGGCGCCGAGGGCGAAGTCTCCTTCGACACGGCGCACGGCCGCCTCGAAGTTGATCGCGTCCAGGGAGTCCTCACGGGAGTCCTCACGGTCGGACGGGGCTGTGCGCTCGTAGATCGCCCTGATCTCGGCGACCAGGGCAGCGGCCTCGCGGTGGCGGCCGACGGCCCAGTAGAAGAAGCCCAGTTTCTGCCCCATGATGAGCGTCATCTGGTCTTCCTCGCCGAAGACGTCCCGCCAGGTCCGCCAGGCCCGCTCGGAGAAGTCGAGCGCCACCTCGTGGTCGCCCCAGTGGTAGAGGTACAGGGCGACGTTCAGGACGAGCTGGCGCACCCAGGGCTGGTCCGACTTGACCGCGTCGGACGCGATGACGTGGCTGTAGAGCTCCGCGTACTTGGGCCAGTTGGCCGGGGACACCGGCGACTTGGGGTCGGCGGCGGCCAGCAGGGTGTGCGCCCCGTGACGCATCCGCGCCTGTTCCTCGGGGGACATGCGGTTGTTCAGGACGAGCTGTACGAGGCGGTGCATCTCGATGGAGTTCGTACGGTGGTCGATGCGGGCGAGGGAGTAGCGGTTCACTTCCCTTATGGCGCGCGCGAGCCGCATCGGGTCGTTCAGCGTCGCGTCGAGCTCGGGGAAGATGCTGCTGTTGCCCAGGCCGGAGAAGATGGACCGGGAAATCGGGTCCGGGGCGAAGTACGAGCAGAGCTGCAGCAGACGCAGGGCCGAGGGGCTGCGGGTCTCCAGGTGGTCGAGGGAGACGTTCCACGCGGCCGCGACCGGCAGTTGGTAGTCCGGGGGAGGCGACGTCTCCAGGAGTTCGGTCCGCTTGTTCTCGAAGAGGCGCAGATACTCCGAAGCGGGCATGCCCGTCTCCGCGCGCCACGCGGCGGCCTGTTCCAGGGCCAGCGGCAGGTCTCCGAGCGCCTCGGCAAGACGGTCCGCCTCTTCCTCCTGGAGGGGCGGCCCGGAGTGGCGCAGGAGTTCCTTGCTCTCCTCGCGGGTGAAGACGTCCACTTCGAGTGAGCCGCCGACCAGGCCCCACCGCCGGTTGCGGGAGGTGACCAGGATCGTGCCGTTGCCCCCGGTGGGGAAGTAGTGGCGTACCTGCTCGGGGTTGTCGGCGTTGTCGAAGATCAGCAGCCAGCGGGAGTACGGCCGGCCCTCGCGCAGTGCCTCACGCACCGCGGGGCCCGCGATGTTCGCCTCGGTGCTGGTCTCCAGGCCCAGGCGTCCGGCCAGCTCCACGAGCGCCTGACCGATCTGGCCGGGCCGCTCGGAGGGAATCCACCAGACGATGTCGTACTCACCCTGATGGCGATACGCGTACTCGATGGCGAGCTGGGTCTTGCCCACGCCGCCCATGCCGTGGATCGCCTCGGGCAGGACCGTGGTGGTGCCCTCCCGCAGACGCTCGCCGAGCAGTTCGAGCAGCTCCGCGCGGCCGGTGAAGTTCGGGTTGCGGGGCGGCAGGTTTCCCCAAACGCGCGGCAGTGATGTGCGGTCCCCCTCGATCGTTTGCTGGGGCGTAGTCGACATCACCAATGCTCCTTCAGGATGGGGCCGAGAGACGGGGGGTTGACCGCTTTTCTCCAGGCTGACTGCGTATCGACGATCGTGCCAGCCAAGTACCCCTGCCAGCAGGGCGGCGCGCTGCATGAAACGTCCGGAGAGTGCCCTCAGCGCGGCGAGTTCCACGCGCAGGAAGTCGATGTTCCGGCTGTTCACCCGGGGCATGGCCAGGGTGTCGAGCGGTTCGGCGGGGGAGGGGAGCAGCGAGGGGGTCTCCGACCCGTCGGCCGCCAGCAACGCGCGTACGTCGTGCAGGATTCTTGCCGTGTCGCTGCGGCGGCCGAGTGCCAGCAGCTCCTCGCGGATGTCGGGGGCGAAGGAGAACGCCACGTCCGTAATGTCGTCGCCCTGTTCCCCGCTGGGCCGGACGAGGCCGCTCATCAGCAGCTCGGAGGCGTGCACAGGGCCCGCTCCCGGCGTGGTCTCAAGGACCTTCTGGATGAGGGGGAGGCTGAGGGGCGCGGCCGATAAGCGGGTCGCCAGCGTGAAGGCCGTGGGGGAGGCGCCGGCGCGGAAGTCCGAGACGCGTTCCGACGCGGGCACCGTGCTGCGCGGGTCGGGGACGTCGTTCGTCCAGGGCAGGGCGCGCGCGGCGTCGGGCCTGCGTTTCCAGTCCCGCGCCCGGACGGCGGACATCTCGAGCCACTGCGGCTCGGGGCCCATGAGGAGCTGGGTCCAGGCTTCGGCCCAGCGGTTGGTCAGGGCGAGGACCGGCACGAGGACCGTGTCCCCCTCGGCCTCCGGCTCGCCCGGGTCGCGCGACTCGACGGGGGCCTCGCGCAGCTCCCAGTCGAGCTCGCTGTTGGCCGCCCAGGGGTGACCGGCGCGCAAGCGCACCCGGCAGACGTCCAGGCCGGTGCGGAACCACAGCTGCTGGGGGAGTACGTGCACCACGGCGACCGGGCAGGTGCGGCCCCAGGCGCGCAGCAGGGGCAGGACGGCGCCCGACCGCCAGCCGGCCGCGAGCCCGTCGGTCAGGACGAGGATCACGCGGCGCATGTCCGTGATGCCGCCGAGCGGTTCCTCGGGGCTGATCCGGGCGGGGTCGGTCTCGTCGGTGCCGCGCAGGCTCAAGACGCGTACGCGCGCGAAGTCCCCTTGGCGGTTCAGCTCGTCGATCAGGTCGTCGACCGCCTGGTCCCACACCTTCATGGTCAGGTGGCCGTCGAGGACGAGGACCGCTTCGGCGCGCTCCTGTCCGCCGGGCCGGCCGGACCTGGCGCGGCCGAGCCGGCCGAGAACGGACGCGGCCTCACGTCGTGCCCGCGTGGCCGGTCCCCGCTGCCCTCCGTCGTCATGCATATGCGCCCTCAAGGCGTCGAGGCGGCCTGGACAGTTGTGCGGAGTCCCGCAGAGCGCGGGCGTGCGTGACATCCACAAGCGCAGCGTGACAGTGCGCCCGCACTGCAAGCAAGGGGGTACGGCGGCATGGGCCGGGGCGCACGGAAATCATGCTAGAAGTCACGCCTGCATCGAGACGAGATGTGCCCGCACGGCAAGGCACGGTCCTCCGGGCGCGTGGTTCCGTGCGCCGGGAGGGCAGTTGCGTGCGCCCGGCGTCGGGAGGTTCACGGACCTGGGCCTGTGGTCGGCGGGGCCCGTTCAACTCGTCACCGGCGCACGGTCGGGGCCAGGTGGCCCGGGTCTGCGTTCCGGGTCGTCGAGCAAAATCGCGAGATGGCGTCCCACGTGGTGGTCCCAGCCCTCGGGTCCCAGCGCCAGAGCCTCCTTGCGCCAATTCCCGGCGCGCGTCACCAGGCTGGACAGGCCCCTGTCCTGGACCATCTCGGCGACGGCTTCCTTGAACGCGGGGTCACCGCAGTCGCCGCGGTGCCAGATCATGGCGGGCACCCCCGCCCGCAGGCCGGCCATGAACTCCTGGTGGCTGGCAGGGCAGTCGGTGCCCGGTGGCTGGCTCAGCACCAGACAGACCGCGTGGTCGTCCTCCTTCAGTTCGCGCTCCAGGTGGAAGTGCGACTGGCCGGGAGGGTTGAAGTACGAGTGGCTGTCGGCGGGCTGCTCCTTGAGCTGGCGCCACTTCTTGTGCCAGGGGCGGTGCCAGGCGGCTTTCCGGAGGCGTTCGAAGCTGCGGATCAGCACCGAGTAGTCCATCACCAGGGGAGTCGGCGACGAGGAGGAGGACTCCTTGTGCCACCACTCCACGGGCTCCCCCAGCAATTCCCACGGGAGGATGAATTCCAGGACGACCGGTTGCCGCAGGTCCGCCCACCGCTCCTCGGTCTGTTCGATGAGGACCTCGACCTCGGCGGGCAGGTCGTCGCGGTGCAGATGCAGGGTCTCGCCCGGCACGGGATGCCAGCCCTCGGCGTCCGACTGACGCCAGTGGGAGAGGAAATAGCGGTCGGGATCCACTCCGTCGGGCTCGAACTGGATCATCAGGTACGCGGGCACCAGGGGCGGCGGGGCCTGCTGGGCCATGCCGCTGCGCTGCCAGTCGGCGATCTGCTCCTCGAGCCCCCAGGTCCTGGCCTGCTGACGGTTCCAGCGGCGCAGGTCCTCCGCAGCCTCCATCTGTCCGTCCTCCACGAGCCGTTCGGCGGCCAGGGCCAGGAACGCCATGCTGACGGGGAGTTCCTTCGCGGCGGTGTTGTCGCCGGCCAGTCGTAGGAAGACTGCCCATCCCGTGTCGCACCACGCGGGCAATTCCTGGGTGCGTGACCGGCTGGCACGCCGGGCGAGCGTGGCGAGCCCGGCGGACGAGCGCATGTCCCGCAGGATCGGCTGCAGGGGATGCAGGTCGGCGCCGTCGAAGAACTCCACGGCCTCCCATTCGTCCACGAGCCGCCGCAGCGACAGAATGGCGGAAGACTGCTGCTCCAGATACTGCAGGCAGCGCACCAGACTCGTGAGGCCGTCGGGGACCTGCGAGCAGTGCTCCACCAGCTGCAGCAGCCAGGGCCGCAGCGCCGCGTTGCGCAGGGGGTCCACGGGGGACGCCAGCTCGTCGCTCAGCATGCGCACCCAGATGTCGGCGCTGTTCTCCTGTCGTACCGTGCTCGAATCCTGCAGTACGTCGACGATGTCGGCGACCAATTCGTTGCGAACCCTCGCCGGGCTGCGCCCTTCCACCCCCGTGACCTCCCGATCGCCACCAGCAGCCAGCAGTCAGCACTCATGTGAATCGATGGTGCGGCACCGTCAAATCGATGGTGGCGACAAGCGTACGGCCACAGCCCAGCTCAGGGCAGGCCTCCGGCCATTCGCGGGCAGAGCTGTGACCATTGGCCTGGCTCCGCCAACTCCTTCTTATGCACGTTCAGTTCAGGGTTCGATCAGGTGTCCGCAAGTCCTGATTTCAGGCCCGCCCCGCACAGCGGCACCACGGCACTCCGTTCGCCGAGTGCGCCGTCCCGTACGGCCGCCCAGCACGCGACCCCGGTCGCCTCGACGAACAACCCCCGGCTTGCCAGGTCGAGTTGGGCGGCGCGGATCTGGTCCTCCGTGACCGTGAGGAAGCCGCCGCCGGAACCGCGTACGGCCCGCAGGATCTGCCGTGCCCGGGGCGGGCGCGGGATCGCGATGCCCTCCGCGAGCGTGGGCGCCGCCGGGGTGTTTCCCAGGGGTTCGTCGGCTCCCGCGCGCCAGGCATCGGCCAGCGGGGCGACCGCGGCGGCCTGCACGGCGTACAGCGTGGGCGCCTTCGCGATCAGGCCCGCCGCGTGCAGTTCCCGCACCGCGAGGGCCGCGCCGAGCAGCAGGGTGCCGTTGCCCACGGGCAGGACGAGGGCGTCCGGGAGGCGGCCGCCCAGGTCCTCCCAGAGCTCGAGGACGTACGTCTTGGTGCCGTGCAGGAAGTAGGGGTTGTGGACGTGCGAGGCGTAGAAGGTGCCCGGTTCGTCGGCGGCCGTCCGGGCCGTCCATGCCGTCTTCTCGCGGTCCCCGGGGACGACTTCGAGCCGCGCGCCGTGTGCTCCGATCTGCTCCAGCTTCTTCGGTGACGTGCCCTCGGGGACGTACACCGTGCAGGGCAGTCCGGCCCGCGCGCAGTACGCGGCGACCGCCGTGCCCGCGTTGCCGCTGCTGTCGGCGATCACCCGCTCCGGGGCGAGCCGCTGCGCGAGCGCGGCGAGCATGACGGCGCCGCGGTCCTTGAAGGAGAGCGTCGGCATCAGGAAGTCGAGCTTGGCCGAGATCGCGCCATCCAGCGGTACGAGGGGTGTGCGGCCCTCGCCGAGCGAGAAAGCGGGGGCGGGCAGCGGCAGGGACTCCGCGTACCGCCACAGGGAATTGACCCTTCCGTTCAACGATTTCAGCGACCCGGGGTTGGGGGAGAAGTCCAGGTCGAGCGGGCCGCGGCAGACGGGGCAGCACCAGGCCAGCGTGCCCGCGGGGACGCGGGTTCCGTCAGCGGGGCAGAAACAATCCGGCAATGCTGTCATGTACGCAGGTTAGTTGGGGCAGTTGGGGCGGATGTGTCATGACGGGTGCGTGGCGGTCATGTTACGTCCGGTACTGACCCTTGTGGGATTCCTATGGGTCCGCCAATCTTTCGTCCCGACGGAGGTAAGAGCAGGTGGATCGCTGGTCGAACGGACACCGTCAAGTTGACATGTCCCTGCCTTCCCTGTGTTTGCCCTCGTGCACGTGAGCACCACCGGCACCACCCCCCACCAGCGCACCACCTATTGAGGAGGACCCCTCAGATGGCAGTGATGCGTCATACCCGCCGAAGACTGGCCGGGATCAGCGCGACAGCGGTCGCGGCCCTCGCCCTCGGCCTCGTCTCCGCCCTCCCGGCGACCGCCCAGCCGGGTCAGGCCGAAGGCACCGTCGAGAACGCCGGAGTCCCCGGCGCGATACCGGGCAGCTACATAGTCAGCCTCGACGAGGACGCCGCGAAGGCGGGCTCCAAGGCGGGCAAGGCACTGGCCGAGGAGTACGGCGCCGAGATCAAGCGCACGTACAAGAAGGCGCTCAACGGCTACGCGGTCGAACTCTCCGCGGCCGAGGCCAGGAAGTTCGCCGCGGACCCGGCGGTCGAGTCCGTCGTGCAGAACCGCACATTCACGGTCGACGCCACCCAGCCCAATCCGCCGTCCTGGGGCCTGGACCGCATCGACCAGAAGACGCTCCCGCTGAACAACTCGTACACCTATCCGGACTCCGCCGGTGAGGGCGTCACGGCGTACGTCATCGACACCGGGGTCCGCATAAGCCACAGCGACTTCGGCGGCCGTGCTTCCTACGGATATGACGCGATCGACAACGACAACACCGCGCAGGACGGCCACGGCCACGGCACGCACGTCGCGGGCACGGTCGGCGGAACCCTGCACGGTGTCGCCAAGAAGGCGAAGATCGTCGGCGTGCGCGTCCTCAACAACCAGGGCTCCGGGACCACCGCGCAGGTCGTCGCCGGCATCGACTGGGTCACCCAGAACGCGGTGAAGCCCGCCGTCGCGAACATGTCGCTCGGCGGCGGCGCCGACAGCGCCCTGGACGCGGCCGTACGCAACGCCGTCGCGTCCGGCATCACCTTCGCGGTCGCGGCCGGCAACGAATCCGTCAACGCCTCCACGCGCTCTCCCGCGCGTGTGACCGAGGCCATCACGGTCGGCGCCACCACGAGCACCGACGCCAAGGCGAGCTACTCCAACTTCGGCAGCGTCCTCGACCTGTTCGCGCCGGGCTCGTCCATCACCTCGACCTGGAACAGCAGCGACACCGCGACGAACACGATCTCCGGTACGTCGATGGCGTCCCCGCACACCGCGGGCGCCGCGGCGCTCTACCTCGCCGACAACCGCACGGCGTCCCCGGCACAGGTCTCCGCGGCGCTGGTCGCGGCGGCTTCCACGGGCGTCGTCACCAGCCCCGGCTCGGGCTCGCCCAACCGCCTCCTGAACGTGGGCCCCGGCTCGACCAACCCCCCGGGCCCCAAGTTCGAGAACACGGCCGACTACGCGATCAACGACAACGCCACGGTCGAATCACCGGTCACCGTGAGCGGCGTCCCGGGCTCCGCCCCCGCCGCCCTGAGCGTGCCGGTCGCCATCAAGCACACCTACGTGGGTGACCTCCAGGTGCAGCTGATCGCGCCCGACGGCAGCGCGTACACGCTGAAGGGTTATGGCACCGGCGGCAGTTCGGACGACATCAACACCACGTACTCGGTGAACGCGTCGTCCGAGACGGCCAACGGGACGTGGAAGCTGCGAGTGAGCGACAACGCGGCGCGGGACGTCGGGAAGATCGACTCCTGGGGGCTGCAGTTCTGAGTGACCCCTCTTCGTGACTCTCTGAGTGCCTTCTTCTAGCTCTCCTCCTCGTCCTCGCGGTACGGCTCCGGGTCGGTGACCCAGCCCGCCGCGAGGACGAGGCGGGGAAATTGGCCCTCCGCCCGGTCCGTCGTGGCATCCCCCGCTCGTGCGCCGCACGCGATACGTGGGCTTTTTGTCCGCTTCTGTGATAGTTCTTCGGCGTGACGACCGTCGTGACGCCGACCGTCGCCGGCCGGTGTGGTTCGAGGCCCGCGGCGGTGGATTCTCCCCCAAGGGGTAGCCGCAACGACCGGAACGGGGCCAGGGTTTCGTGCGTCGCGCACCTCTCCCGCGGGCTCCTCGTCGTCGTCGCTCTCCTGAACGCCGCTCTTGTCGTGCTCGTGGCGTCCCCGTTGCCCCGCATCTCCCTCCTGGTGCTCGTCGCGGGAGCGATCACCTCCTGGGGGCTCGTGCTCGTGCCGCCCGCGGTCGTCGGCCTGGTCGCCGGAGCGGTCGCGGGCCGGCGGTATCCGTGGTGCGCCGGACTGGCCGTACTGACCGCGTTCGTCGCGCTCGTGTACGGCGTCATGCCCTACGCCGCCGCGTACCGCACCACCGAGGAGCACGGGCAAACCCTGGCTCCCGGCGCCTACTTCGAGGGCGTCAACTACGCCAAGGCCCCTGACGGCGACCGCACCCGCCGGTACGCGCGCATCGGCGAGCAGCGCGGGAAGCTGGACCTCTGGACCCTCCCGAAGCGGGACGGCGTGCGCCACCCTGCCGTGGTCTGGGTGCACGGGGGCGGCTGGAACAAGGGGCATCGCGGTCAGAGCCCCGCATGGAACCGCTGGTTCAACGCGCGGGGCTGGTCCGTCTTCGACATCGACTACCGGCTCGCGCCGCACGTGACCCAGCTCGACCAGATCGGCGACGTGAAGTGTGCCGTGGGCTGGGTGCGCCGGCACGCGCGCGTGTTCGGCATCGATCCCGACCGCCTGGTCCTCGCGGGGAGTTCGGCGGGCGGCAACCTCGCGCTGGCGGCCGCCTACACGGAGGGTGATGACCGCGTCCCGTCGTCCTGTGCGGTGCGTGACAGCTCGGTCGCCGGGGTGATCTCCCTCTACGGGCCGACCGACATGGGGCGCCTCATCGCGGGGACGGCGCTGCGCGGGGACCCCATGATCCCGCGTCTGATGGGCGGTTCGGCAAAGGCCGTCCCCGCCCGCTACCTCCTGGGTTCGCCCGCGAAGCTCGTACGGACGGATGTGCCGCCCACCCTCCTGCTGCACGGCAGCGCGGACCGGGCGGTACCGGTGGCGCAGGCGCGCGAGCTGGCGCGGCGGCTCGATGCGGTGGGGGCGCCGGCGACGTACGTCGAACTGCCCTGGGCGGACCACTGTTTCGACGTGAACTGGGGTGGGTGGGGGAGCCAGATCGCGCGATCGGCGGTCTCCCACTTCCTCGCCGTCCGGGGCGAGAGCGCGTGATCGACGTCCCCCGGAGCGCTGCGCGAAGGTGATCGCCATAGCTGCGAAAAGCCCCTGCGTAAAGACCTGCACACTCCAGAATCATCACTTCGGGTGATTCCTTGGCCTTGGCTTGCGGTCAACAACCCACGGTTGCCAGGCTGTTGCTGTCTGTCAACCTGATGGGAGTGGCCAGTGACTTTCGGTGAACAGCCGGCGTATCTGCGTGTCGCGGGTGATCTCCGCAAGAAGATCGTCGACGGTTCGCTGCCGCCGCACACCCGACTCCCCTCGCAGGCCAGGATCCGCGAGGAGTACGGGGTGTCGGACACGGTCGCCCTGGAGGCCCGCAAGGTCCTGATGGCCGAGGGCCTGGTCGAAGGGCGTTCCGGATCGGGCACGTACGTGCGCGAGCGTCCCGTGCCCCGCCGCGTGGCGCGCACCGGGTATCGCGCCTCCGGCGGCTCGACGCCGTTCCGCCAGGAGCAGGCGGAGGACGGCGCACGCGGCACCTGGGAGTCCCGCAGCGAGCAGGTGGAGGCGGGCAGCGCGATCGCCGAGCGTCTCGGCATCCGCGCGGGCGACCGCGCGATGTGCACCAAGTACGTCTACCGCGACGCGGGCGAGGTGATGATGCTCTCGACGTCCTGGGAGCCCCTCGCCGTCACCGGACGCACTCCGGTGATGCTCCCCGAGGAGGGGCCGCTGGGCGGCTGCGGAGTGGTCGAGCGCATGGCGGCCATCGACGTGGTCGTGGACAACGTCGCGGAGGAGGTCGGCGCGCGCCCGGGGCTTGCGGAGGAGCTCATGGCGCTCGGCGGCGTCCCCGGCCATGTGGTGATCGTCGTGCAGCGGACGTACTACGCATCGGGCAAACCGGTCGAGACGGCCGACATCGTGGTCCCCGCGGACCGGTACCGGATCGCATACCACCTGCCGGTGAAGTGACCGGACGCTCCGGCGCACGCCCGAACTTCGCCGAAATCCAGACGGGCCTGTCCGCCCGCGGTGATCGCCACTCGACGCCCGCCCGACTTCTGTAAACGCCCGGACACCAGGGGGCGCACTTGCCAAAGTGCGCCCCCTCAACGTTGGCCAATTGCGTACCTCTTTGTGCAAAGTCGTATCCGCTGAGTAAAGGTCGGGCGTAGGCTCGGGCATATGCGGATTGCGGTTTCCTTACTGATCGAGGCGTGGCGCGCGCCGAGGGCGGCGAGCGGAGGGCGCGATGAATGACGGAACGGTCGTACTGCCCTGGTTCGTGATTCGTCAGGACGACAACGGCAACCGCTACAGGGTGGGCAGGTACGCGACGAAGGCCGAGGCCGAGAGAATCGCGCACAGCCTCGACGACCACGGCCACCAGCAGCTGTACTGGGTGGAGAAGCTGAGCCAGAACGGCACCGCGCACTGACCGCATAGGCTCCGCCGCATGACGGAACGGATCGTGGTGGGCGCCGCCCTGTATGACGACGGGCGCCTGCTCGCGGCGCGGCGCAGCGCACCCCCCGAGCTCGCGGGCCGCTGGGAACTGCCCGGCGGGAAGGTCGAGCCCGGCGAGCGCCCCGAAGAAGCCCTGGTACGGGAGCTGCGCGAAGAACTGGGCGTCGACGCCGAGCCGGTCGCCAGGGTGCCGGGCGAATGGCCGCTCAAGCCGGGGTACGTCATGTGGGTGTGGACGGCGAAGCTCCGCTCCGGAACCCCTGAGCCCCTTGAGGACCACGACGCCCTGCGCTGGCTCTCGCCGGACGAGGTCTGGTCGGTCCCCTGGCTGGACGCGGACGTCCCGGCGGTGGCGGCCGTGACCGGGTGCCGCTAGGGGAGCGCGCGAGGTGATGTCTTCCCGCACTTGAGCCCCACCTACGCCGTTCGTGCCACAGTGCGCCCAGGTAAGCGGTAATTCCGCCGGGATATCGGGTATGTGCCCATTAACCCCATGAAACCGGACAAGGGTCCGCTGTTGGACAAGGGTCCGCTGTTGCTGGTCTGGAAGTGATCGGCGTGATCGACACCGAAGGCGACTGCGCCGAGTGGGATTTTCCCGCGGACCCGGGCGCCGTGCGCATGGCTCGTGCCGTCGTCCGCAAGCAGCTCGGAGCCTGGGGCCTCGCTGCCCTCGGAGACGTCACCGTCCTCCTCGTGAGCGAATTGGTGACCAACTCGCTGCGGCATGCATCGGGCCCCATCGGAGTACGGCTCGTACGTCAGGCCGGGCCCTTGGGCACACTCCTCGTGGAGGTCTCCGATCCGCTGCCCGACCCGCCCCGGGAGCGCGACGCCACGCCTGATGACGAGGGGGGCAGGGGTATCCAGTTGGTGGCCCGCGCGTCGCGGCGCTGGGGGACGCGACAGGGCAGTACGGGGAAGACGGGGAAGACGGTGTGGTTCGAGCTGGTGCTGCCGGGTTAGAAGACTGGCAGCGTGAGACGGACACAAGACGGTGACGGGCCAAAAAGGGTTGAGTCCGTGCTGTGATCGTGAACGCCGTGTGGCGTGGCTCCGTAGTGCTGGATACTGCGGGCAGCCGCATCCGGTGACCGGTGCCGGACGTGGTGAGCTGGAGGGGACGGTTCGCGTGAGCGAGATACCAGCGAAGGCGACGGAGCAGGACGGGCCGTCGGGTGACGCTAGGGGCGAAGCTGCGGATGATGTGATGTGGCAGAGCAGTCCACCCGGTTCCATCTATGACTACATCAAGGTGGCCTCGTTCTCGATCGGCCCCGACGGTCTCATCGACCAGTGGAGCCTGCGTGCCGAGCGGCTGTTCGGAGTGGCCGCCGACGACGCCGTGGGCAGGGACCCCATCGAGGCCTTCGTCCCGGCCGAGCTGCGCAGCAGCGGGCACCGCAAGATGGCGGAGATCCTGGACGGCAGGGAGTGGACCGGGTCCGTTCCCTTCCGGACGCCGGCGAGGTCCGACGGGTCCGGTGGAACCGGTGGGCCTGGGGGATCCGGCGGGTCCGGCACAGGCTCCTTCAGAGGCTTCGAAGGCATCGCTGAGGTCTACGTGATGCCGACGGAGACCGAGGAGGGCGAGCGGGCCGCCGTCTGCATCGTCGTCGACGTACGGGCGCTCCGGCAGATCGAGACCGACCTCGCCGCCTCGCAGGCCATTTTCGGCCAATCTCCCTTCGGTTTCCTGTTGTTCGGCACCGACCTGAAGGTGCAACGGGCCAACCGCCGCTTCGCCGCGGTCTTCGGAGGCGGCGTCGAGGACCACCGGGGGCGTACGGTCCACGACTATCTGCCACGGCACGAGGCCGACCGCATGGCCGCCGCGCTCAAGCGGGTCCTGGAGACCGGCGACGCCGTCACGGACATGCAGATCGTCGGCCCCGCCCCCGGCAGCAACGACCGCCGCCACTGGTCGATCAACCTCTACCGCGTGCACAGCGGTTCGGGCCGCCCCATAGGCATCGCGGGCCTCGGCACCGACGTCACCCGGCGTCACGCCGCCGCCCGCGAGGCCGCCCACGCCCGCCGCAACCTCGCCCTTCTCAACGAAGCGGGCGCCCGGATAGGCAACTCCCTCGACCTGGAGACCACCGCGCGCGAGCTGCTCGACGTCACCGTCCCCGGCTTCTGCGACCTCGCCTCCGTGGACCTCTACCAAGGGCTGCTCGACGGCGACGAGACACCTCCCGGCCTCGCCGACGGAAGCGCCGAGCTGCGCCGCGTGGCCTTCGCGAGCGCCGTCGCCGACGCGCCCTTCCCGGACGGCGGCCACCCCGTCGACGTGGGCGCCGTGCACCGCTTCGGTTTCACGTCGCCCTGCGCCGACGCCCTGCGCACGGCGCGGCCGAGGCTCGTCTCGGCGGCGGACGACGGCTCCGCGAGCAGGCTCACCGGCGGGCTCGTCCAGTCGACGCTCGCCGTGCCGATGGTCGCCCACGACACCGTCGTCGGCCTCGCCCAGTTCTCCCGCACGAAGGGGAGCGAGCCCTTCGGAGAGCGCGATCGCTCCCTCGCCGTCGAACTCGCCGCGCGCGCCGCCGTCTGCATCGACAACGCCCGCCTCTACCGCCGCGAGCACGAACGTGCGCTGATACTGCAACGGTCCCTGCTCCCGCCCGACGACCCCGAGGCGTCAGGTCTGGACATCGCCTGCCGCTATCTGCCGGGCAACGCGGCCACCGAAGTGGGCGGCGACTGGTTCGACGTCATCGAGCTGCCGGGCCACCGCACCGCGCTGGTCGTCGGCGACGTCATGGGCCGCGGCCTGCGCGCCGCCGTCGCCATGGGTGAACTGCGCACCGCCGTACGCACCTTGGCGCTCCTGGACCTGGAGCCCGCCGAGGTCCTCTCCGCGCTCGACGAGATCGCCCGCGGCCTCGGTGACCCCTCAGGCACCCAGCAGGCCACGAGAGCGGCCCGTCAGACGCGCTCCGCGAACGGGTCGGACCTTTCCGAGGTCTACCTCGCCACATGCGTCTACGTGGTCTACGACGCCGTCACGCGCCGCTGCACCTTCGCCAACGCGGGGCATCTGCCGCCCGTGCTCGTCGAGCCCGGCGAATCGCCGCTCATGCTCGACGTGCCGCCCGGCATGCCGCTTGGCGTCGGCGGCGAGCCCTTCGAGGAGGTCGAGGTCGAACTGCCCGAGGGCGCCCTGCTCGCGCTCTACACGGACGGGCTCGTCGAATCCCGCGACCATCCCCTCGACGAGGGCCTGAACGCCTTCGTACGGGCGCTCGACGACCCCGCGCCCGCCCTCGAGGACGTCTGCGACCACGTCCTGAACACCCTCGACACCCACCACGGAGAGGACGACATCGCGCTCCTCATGGCCCGCATCCAGGGGCTGCCCGCCGAGGCCGTCGGTGACTGGACGCTGGAGCGCGACCCGAAGTCGGTGGGCCGGGCCCGCGAACTGGCCTGCGCGCAGCTGCGCTCCTGGGACCTGGACCCCCTCTGCGACACGACCGAACTGCTGGTCAGCGAGCTGGTCACCAACGCCCTGCGGTACGGCGAGGGCGACATCCGGGTGCGGCTCCTGCTCGACCGCACCCTGGTGTGCGAGGTGTGGGACGCGGGGCTCGTCCAGCCGCGCCGCCGCCGGGCGCGCGACACGGACGAGGGCGGCCGCGGGCTGCAGCTGGTCGGTCTGCTGAGCGCCGCCTGGGGCTCGCGCAGGACGCCGCGCGGCAAGACCGTGTGGTTCGAGATGCCGTTGCCGGACAGCGGGGTGGAGCCGATGGACGCGGCGGAGGCGCTGCTCAGTCTTTTCTGACGTTCCCGTAGTGCCGCGGGGCCGCTACGTGGTGGCCTTGAGGGCGGCGAGGCGGGCCGCGACCTCCGCCTCGTCGCCCAGGCTGTCCAGCTGCTCGAACTGCGCGTCGAGGGAGGACGCGGCGAGTTCCTGCTTGCCCAGCGCCCTGGCCTCCTCGCGGCGCACCTTGTCCTCGAAGCGGCTCAACTCGCTCGCCGGGTCCAGGACATCGATGCTCTGGGCGGCGTCCATCATCTGGTTCTGCGCCTGCGCGGTCTTGGCACGGGCGACCAGCTGATCGCGCTTCGACTGGAGCTGGGTCAGCTTGATCTTCATCTGGTCGAGGCCGGACTTCAGCTTGTCGACGACCTCGGTCTGCGAGACGATCGTCGGCTCGGCGTCCTTGGCCTCCCGCTCGGACTGCAACTGGCGCTGCAAGGCGACCTTGGCGAGCCGTCGAACTTGTCTGCCTCCACCGCGCTCCCGCCGGAGCGCAGTTCGTCCGCCTTCTTGCTGGCGGCGACCGCCTTGGTGCCCCATTCGGCTGCCGCGTCCTGGTCCTCCTTGTGGTCCAGTTCCAGCATCCGCAGATTGCCGATCGTCGTCGCGACCGCCTCCTCCGCCTCCCGGATGTTGTTCGTGTAGTCGCGGATCAGCTGGTCGAGCATCTTCTGCGGGTCCTCGGCCTGATCGAGGAGGGAGTTGATGTTGGCCTTGGCGAGCTGGGCCACGCGCCCGAGGATCGTCTGCTTCGTCATGCGGGGCTCCTTCATATGAGGGTGAGGGGAGAGGCGGGGGGAGAGGCGGTGGGAGAAGCGTGGGAGGGGCGAGTCTCAGAACCTCCCGCCCCCGCCCATCCGCCCCCGCGTGCCCCCGCCGCCGAAGCTTCCGGGGCCGCCTCCGCCGAAGCCGCCCCCTCCGAAGCCGCCTCCGCCCATGCCGCGGCCCCCGCCTCCGAAGAGCTCGCCGAGGATGATGCCGCCGAGCACCGCGCCGCCCATGCCGCCGCCGCGCCCACCACCGCCTCCATAGGGGTTGCCGTAGCCGCGTACGTCGCGTTCGGCGAGCTGCAGGGCCTGACGGGCCTGGGCGTCGGCCTGCTGGGCCTCGGCGAGCGCGGCAGGGGCATCGGTGTCCTGGGCGGCCTCCGCGCCCGAGAGGTGCCGCTGCGCCTCGGCCAGGCGGGTCCTCGCCTCGCTGCCGACCCCGCCCCGGTGGGTGCCGATGAAGTCCGCCGCCGTTCCCACGGCGCTGCGCGCGGTGAGCAGGGCCTGGCCGAGGAGGGCCGTGGCGCGGCGGCTCGTGAGCTCGCGTTCGCGGGCGCCCTTGAGGGACTCGTCCAGGACCGAGTCGGCCTCCTCCACCCGGCGCAGGGCGTCGATCGGGTCGTACGGGCCCGCCGCCATCGTCTTGCGGACCTCGGCGACCACCGTCTCCGCACGGGCGATACGGCCGTGCAGATCGGCCGTGGACGCTCCCGCCGCGGTGCCTTGGAGAAGGCCGCGCGCCTCGGCGAGGTCGGTCTCCGTCTCGGTGAGCGCGGCGGGGAGCTTCTCCGCGGCCAGCGCGAGTTCAGCGGCGAGGCGCTCGACGGCGTCCACGAAGGTGCCGGCCTGGTCGACTGCGCCCTCGGCGGCACGCAGGTGGACGGCGGCCTTGCCGTTGTCACCCGCGTCGATGGCTTGGCGGGCCTCGTTCAGATGGGTCGTGGCGAACACGAGCCGGTCCTTGGCCTGCTCGACGTGGCCGAGGACGGGCGCCGACGCGGCCGGCGCGTACTGCTCGCGGATCGTGCCGAGGGTGGTCTCGGCCGCGGTGGTGCGGCCCGTGACGTCCCGGAAGATCTGCTCGGCGTGGTTCAGGGCCCCCGCCACGTCGCGTTCGAGGGCGCGCAGCTGGTCGAAGCCCGCGGCTTCCGCGTCGAGGCGGCGGCCGGCCTCGGTGCAGCGCGCGATGATCTC
The DNA here is from genome assembly GCF_055577715.1 of Streptomyces sp. NPDC033177. Lineage (NCBI taxonomy): Bacteria > Bacillati > Actinomycetota > Actinomycetes > Kitasatosporales > Streptomycetaceae > Streptomyces > Streptomyces sp. NPDC033177. The sequence continues at coordinate 17,638 of NZ_JBVIPS010000012.1, forward strand.
GTCCAGCATCGTGCGCCGGGTCGCGTCGTCCTCCGGATAGGCGTCGTCCAGCTGCTGGCGCAGCTTGAAGGCCGTCGTCAGCTCGGAACGTGCGTACGCCAGCGCGTCCGTGAAGGGACGCACCGCCTCGTCGCCGAACTGGGCGGTGGCGAAGCCGAGTTCCTCCGCGCTGGTACGAATCGCGTCGTCGGCCTCCACCAGGAGCTGCTTGCTCCGCTTGTCGAGTTCGGGGAGCGGGGTCTGCTGCCCGCCCTGCCCGCCCGCCGGTCCCTTGCCCCAGCCGCCGCCACCGGGCGTCGTACGCGTGTTGGTGCGCTTCTTCCGTCTTCCGTACGCCACCGCCGCGAGGGCGCCCGCGCCGCCGACCACCACGATGGGCAGCACGAGGTCACCGGCGGCCGCCTCGTCACCGCTGCCGCCGCCTCCCGGGTCGGCGGCTCCCGGGGTGATGGCCGGGGTGGGGACGGGCCGGCCGGTGAGCGCCGCGCTGTAGCCGTCCGCGGCGCCGATGGCGGCGCCGGCCCAGTCGTTCTGCCGTAGCGCGGGCTTGATGGCGGTGGTCGCGACGTCCTGGAGCTGCGCCTCGGTGAGCCGGGAGCCGACGTCGGCGGAGTAGGCGTACTGGCGGTCGTGCGTGGCGACCGCGAGCAGGAGGTCGTCCAGACCGAGCCCGTTGCGCTCGGCCGTGACATCCGCCCAGTCCTGCGCGCCGCGACCGGAGAAGTCACGCACGTAGACGACGAAGAGCTGGAGGCCGCGGTCGTCGTAGAGCTGGTCGAGCGCCTGCTCGGTGGCACCTTTGCGGTCACCGAGGGCGCCCACCTTGTCGGTGATCTGGCCGTCACGGGAGAGCGTGACCGGATCATCGGCCGGGGCGGCGAGTGCCACGGGGGCGGACAGGAGCAGCAGGCACCACGCGAGCAGTGCGGTGGCTGCCGCTGTCGCCCGCACGGCCAGATGCGAGGGCGGCGTCACATTTGGGAGCGTATGACCGTCTTCGGGGGCGCGCGACCGGGAGATCGGGCGGCACCTCCAGCGCCCCCGCCCCCCGCTCTACTCCAGCAAGACTGCGCCTCACCCCGCGAACTCCACCTCCGGGTACTTCGCCGAAGGCCCGTCCAGCAGGTGATCGTCCTGATCACGCAGCCATCGGTCGAAGAACGACGTCGTGTACGCACGTTGTGCTGCCACCGCGCGGCCCGGGTCGACCGTGCCTATGTGCTCCTCGACGACCTTCTCGTCCACCCCGGCCTGGGGGAGCAGCGCGGCGAGGTCCGTGTACGTCTGGTGCATCGAGCCGTGCAGGGTCAGGTTCCGCTTCCAGCCGGTCGAGTGGGACCAGAACGCGCGCCACGACGGTTCCGTCGTACGGTCACTGCCCTGCCGGCCCATGAGGAGGAAGGGGCCGCCCAGGCCGTGCCGGGCCACCGGCGTCAGATGCGTGCCGTTCGGCTCGGGGTTGTTCTCCAGGGTGCCGTCCATGTTGATGCCTGCCTTGACCCGGTCGTCCTCGAACATGGTCTCGGCGGCCGCGATGCCGCCCGCCGACGGGCCGAACATGCCGACCCGCTTGCGGTCCACGACCTCGGACAGGCCGTTCGGCAGCGAGCCGAGGCGGTCCAGGACGAACTTCGAGTCGGCCACCCGCACGTCCAGGACCTTCTTGAGAAGCGCGGGCAGTGCTTCGTCCTGTTCCGCTTCCGCCAATGCCTCACGGAGCGGGGCGTCGTCCTTGACCGAGCCGTCGGGGAACTGCACGCCCGGAGCCTCGTAGGTGTGGTCGATCGTCACCACCACATAGCCGTGGCTCGCGAGCTCCTCAACCGCTGAAGTGCCCCACGTGCGGGGGTCGTTGGCGCCCGCCGCGTACAGCAGGACCGGGCGCCGGCCCCCGCTCGTATCGGCCGGCGCTCCCTCCCTCGCGTGCGTGCGCAGAGCGGCGAAGTCGATCGCGTCCTTCGGTATGCCGTGGGGCGAAGCGGCGTTCCAGCGCTCCGCCGCTCCCGGCGTCATATACGGAGCGAGGCGGTGTCCGCCCGCGCCGCCGGCCCTCCCCGCCGCCACCGGATACCAGACGCTGATCATCAGCTCCCGATACGGCACGGACTTCACCCAGGGGTCGTGCCGTGAGGTGTCGACGACTCGGGCCGACACCGTGCCGATCCGGTGCGGTCCCGTGGGCGCGGGTAGCTTCGCCCCGCTGCCCGTGGGTTGCGCATGCGCTGGGGCCGGGGCGGTGAGCAGCGTTGCCGCCAGACCGGCTGCCGCAAGTCCGAGAACCGAGCGCCGAGTCACAGCCGAGGAAGTGTTCATGCCTCAATGCTGATCTCGTCCCGCCCTCGTGACCATGGGGGAAATCACGAGTCTTGGTTGTGGGGGATTACCCCCACAACCCCTGCACCCCTACTGCTCCCCCCGCCGCCGGATCTTGTTCCCGAGCCAGACCAGCGGATCGTACTTCCGGTCAACTGCGCGCTCCTTGAGGGGAATCAACGCGTTGTCCGTGATCTTGATGCCCTCCGGGCACACCTCCGTGCAGCACTTGGTGATGTTGCACAAGCCGAGCCCGTGCTCGTCCTGGGCGGTCCGCTTGCGGTCGATGCCGCTCTCCGCGGCTGCGTCCAGCGGGTGCATGTCCAGCTCCGCGACCCGCATCAGGAAGCGCGGCCCGGCGAAGGCTTCCTTGTTCTCCTCGTGGTCACGCACCACATGGCACGTGTCCTGGCACAGGAAGCACTCGATGCACTTGCGGAACTCCTGGGAGCGGTCCACGTCCGCCTGCTGCATGCGGTACTCGCCCGGACCGAGGCCCTCCGGCGGCACGAAGGCCGGCACCTCGCGTGCCTTCGTGTAGTTGAACCCGACGTCCGTCACCAGGTCCCGTACCACGGGGAAGGCCCGCAACGGCGTCACCGTGATGACGTCCTCGCGGTCGAACACCGACATCCGTGTCATGCACATCAGCCGCGGCCGGCCGTTGACCTCCGCCGAGCACGAACCGCACTTGCCCGCCTTGCAGTTCCAGCGCACCGCCAGGTCGGGGGCCTGGGTCGCCTGGAGGCGGTGGATGATGTCGAGGACGACCTCGCCTTCGTTGACCTCGACCTTGAAGTCCTCCAGGTCGCCGCCCTCGACGTTCCCGCGCCAGACCCGGAACCTGGCGTCGTACGACGTACTGGAAGCACCGGGAGAACTCGGCGTAGCGGTACCACTCACTCGAAAAGCTCCTCTTCGGCCAGGTACTTGACCAGCTCTTCCTTCTCGAAGAGAGCAAGCAGGTCGTCTCGGATGGGTTCGGTGGTGACCCGCACCAGGTCGATCTGGCCGCGTACGGGATCCGTCGCCGCCAACCCTCCCGACGGGTCGGTGAGTTGGCAGAGCAGGTTCGCGCGGCGCCATTCGCGGTTCATGCCCGGATGGTCCTCGCGGGTGTGCCCGCCGCGGCTCTCCGTGCGCTCCAGGGCGGCCCGTGCGACGCACTCGCTGACCAGGAGCATGTTGCGCAGGTCGAGCGCGAGGTGCCAGCCGGGGTTGAACTGGCGGTGGCCCTCGACGCCGGCCCGCCGTGCCCGCACCCGCAGCTCCGCCAGCTTCTCCAGGGCCTGTTCCATCTCGGCCTCGCGGCGGATGATGCCGACCAGGTCGTTCATCGTCTGCTGGAGTTCCTGGTGGAGGGTGTACGGATTCTCCGGCGTCGCCCCGGTATCGGGGCCCTCCGCGCTGAACGGCCGCAGCGCCTCGGCCGCCGCCGTGTCCACCTGGACGTCGTCGATCACCGGCCTGGCGCCCGCCCCGGTGAGCCCGGAGGCGTACCGCGCCGCGTGCAGCCCGGCCCGCCGCCCGAAGACGAGCAGGTCGGAGAGGGAGTTGCCGCCGAGCCGGTTGGAGCCGTGCATGCCGCCCGCGACCTCTCCGGCCGCGAACAGGCCCGGTACGCGTCGTGCCGCTGCGGTGTCCGACTCGACCGCGATACCGCCCATCACGTAGTGGCAGGTCGGGCCGACCTCCATCGCCTCGGCGGTGATGTCGACGTCCGCGAGCTCCTTGAACTGGTGGTACATGGAGGGCAGTCGGCGTCGGATGACCTCGGCCGGCATGCGCGTCGACACGTCGAGGAAGACCCCGCCGTGCGGTGAGCCGCGGCCCGCCTTCACCTCGGAGTTGATGGCGCGCGCCACCTCGTCGCGGGGCAGCAGCTCAGGGGGGCGGCGGTTGTGGTCGGGGTCCTCGTACCAGCGGTCGCCCTCTTCCTCCGACTGGGCGTACTTCTCCTTGAAGACGTCCGGTACGTAGTCGAACATGAACCGCTTGCCTTCGGAGTTCCGCAGTACCCCGCCGTCGCCGCGCACCGACTCGGTGACCAGGATGCCCTTCACCGAGGGCGGCCAGACCATGCCCGTCGGGTGGAACTGCACGAACTCCATGTTCAGGAGCGGCGCCCCGGCGAGCAGCGCGAGGGCGTGTCCGTCACCGGTGTACTCCCACGAGTTGGATGTCACCTTGAAGGACTTGCCGATGCCACCGGTGGCCAGGACCACGCTCGGCGCGTCGAGGACGAAGAAGCGGCCGGACTCGCGGTCGTAACAGAACGTGCCGCTGACCCGCTCGCCCTCCTTGAGGACGCGGGTGACCGTGCACTCCTGGAAGACCTTCAACCGCGCTTCGTGGTCGCCGAATTCGCGTTCGTCCTCCTGCTGGAGGGAGACGATCTTCTGTTGAAGCGTGCGGATGAGTTCGAGGCCGGTGCGGTCGCCCACGTGCGCAAGCCGTGGGTACTCGTGCCCCCCGAAGTTGCGCTGGGAGATCCGCCCGTCCGCCGTACGGTCGAACAGGGCGCCCCAGGTCTCCAGCTCCCACACGCGGTCGGGAGCTTCGCGCGCGTGCAGCTCGGCCATCCGCCACTGGTTGAGGAACTTGCCGCCGCGCAGGGTGTCGCGGAAGTGGACCTGCCAGTTGTCGCCGGAGTTCACGTTGCCCATGGAGGCGGCGATGCCACCCTCGGCCATCACCGTATGGGCCTTGCCGAACAGGGACTTGCAGATCACGGCCGTACGGGCGCCCTGCTCACGTGCCTCGATCGCGGCCCGCAGGCCCGCTCCTCCGGCTCCCACGACGACAACATCCCACTGCTGCCGCTCCACTTGAGACATCAGAACAACCTCGGATCGTCGAAGACGCCGGACGCGATCAGATACACGTAGAAGTCGGCGAGCGCCACACTCACCAGGGAGGCCCAGGCGAGCAGCATGTGCCGGGCGTTCAGCTTTCCGACCCACTGCCACATGCGGTAGCGCACGGGGTGCTTGGAGAAGTGCTTGAGCTTGCCGCCGACGATGTGCCGGCAGGAGTGGCAGGAGAGGGTGTATGCCCAGATCAGCACGATGTTGACCAGCATGACGAGCGTGCCGACGCCCATGTGGCCCCACGCGTAGTGCTCATCGCGGAACGAAAGCACCGTGTCGTACGTGAGGATGCCTGCCACCGGGACCGCCGCGTAGAAGAAGTAGCGGTGGATGTTCTGCAGGATGAGCGGGAACCGGGTCTCTCCGGAGTACTTCTTGTGCGGCTCGGCGACCGCGCAGGCGGGCGGTGAGGCCCAGAAGCCGCGGTAGTAGGCCTTGCGGTAGTAGTAGCAGGTCAGGCGGAAGCCGAGCGGGAAGATCAGGATGAGCAGGGCGGGGGAGAGGCCCCACCAGCTGCCGAAGATCTCCCAGTTGGGCCCTGACCGCATCGGCTCGCAGTTCTCGGCGAGGCAGGGCGAGTAGAACGGTGAGACGTAGGGCGCCGCGTAGTAGTCCGCGTTCGCGAAGGCCCGCCACGTCGAGTAGACGATGAAGGCGAAGAGACCGGCGGCGGTCGCCGCGGGCGCGAGCCACCAGCGGTCGGTCCGCAGATGGGCAGCGCTGATCGCGGCGCGCGTGGCCGCTCGTACGCCGCCGGGATCCTGACCGCTTTTCAGATGGGGTTCCGTGCCAGTGGCCAACGAGGCTCCACTCCTTTGTCCTCAGATCGGCGGTCCTCAGAACGGCGAGGCTCAGAAAGGCGCTGCTCAGAAAGGCGCTGCTCAGGGCGGGCGCGGCAGCTCAAGGGGCACGCCGGTCGCTCGCGCCCAGGCCCTCGTCGTCCGAGTCCGTCCACAGCGAGCTGTCGTACGGCGCGTCGGGGATGGTGACCAGGTCGGGCCGCTTTGCCGGAGCGGCGGCGGGATCCTGGGCCGCGGCGCGCAGGAACGCGACGCTCTCACGCAGACGGTCGGCGTCCGTGCGGACGCGGCGCACGTCGATCCCGGCAAGACCACCCCGGGAACCCTCGCCGACCTGCTGCTCCAGCTTGCCGACGGTGCGGGCCAGATCGTCGACGCATCGCTGAACAGCCGTCAGATCATCCTGCAGAGCCATGACTTGCCCTCACTTCAGGGGTGCGGCGGCAACGTTCATGCGCCTGCGAGTGTCGCGCGTCACATCCCGGCTTGTGAAGGGATCTGCAGGGATTCCCGGCTCGTACGCGCTGAAATGCGCCGGGGTGTACGCCACCGCGGCGGCCGTGCCTCGGGCGCGGGCCGGGGTCTTCGTCACGCTCGGTCACCCGTGGTTGGGCCGCACGAGTGGGATATGGCGCCCCCACGCCGTGTCGCTCCCGTGCGCCGGGTCCCGTCCCCTTCAGTGGATCGATAGATGTGATCAGCTCCATATACCGCCAAACGTGATCAAACCCGGCCCGGTCCTGGTAGCGGGCGGCCGGGCGAGCCCCGGAGGTACCCGTCATGTCCCCAGACCGCGCCAGACTGAGATCTGCCGTGTTCCTCGCCACGGGCGTGCTAGCCCTGCCCGCCCTCGCCGCCTGCAGCTCCCAGGACGAGGCGGGCTCCCCGACCGCGGGCCAGGACATCGCGCCCGCGGCCCGGGACCACGTCGCCGACGGCGGGACCATGAACTGGGCCGTCGAGTCGATGCCGGAGACCCTCAACTCCTTCCAGTCGGATGCGGACGCGGGCACGTCACGGATCGCGGGAGCCGTCCTGCCGTCGATGTTCCGTCTCGACGCGCAGGGCAGGGCGGAGCGGAACAGCGATTTCCTGGAGTCCGCGGAGGTCGTCGAGCGCGAGCCCAAGCAGGTGGTGCTCTACAAGCTCAACCAGCAGGCGGTGTGGAGCGACGGCCGGGAGATCGGCGCCGATGACTTCGCCGCGCAGCAGCGCGCCCTGTCCGGGAAGGACAGCGCGTACTGGACGGCGCGCAACGCGGGCTACGACCGCATCGGGAAGATCGAGCGCGGCGCGGACAACCTGGAGGTGCGTGTCACCTTCGACAAGCCGTACGCGGACTGGCGTTCGCTCTTCTCGCCGCTGTACCCGAAGGAGGTCATGGGCACTCCCGACACCTTCAACGACGGCGCGCGGCGCAAGCTCAAGGTGAGCGCGGGGCCGTTCGCGGTGCAGGACTTCGACAGCAAGGCGGACGAGGTCACGCTGGTGCGCAACCCGCGCTGGTGGGGCAGGCCGGCGAAGCTCTCCAAGCTGGTGCTGCGCGAGGTGCCGCGCGAGAAGCGGGCCGCCGCGCTCGCCGAGGGCAAGGTCGACCTGGCCGAGATCGACGCCCCCGAGGCCCGGCGCATCACGAACGCGGCCCGCGACAAGGGCGTCCAGGGCCCGCTCGGTCACGGCCCCGAGGCGCAGCTGACTCCCGCCAAGGCGCTGCGGTCCTGGGCGGTCGCGCACGGCTCCGACGAGGAGGCGGCCGACTCCGAGCAGCTGGCCCGCGAGCGGACCGGCAAGGCCATCAAGAAGTACGCCACCGAACAGTCGGGTCTGCGGGGCTACACCGTCCGCAAGTCACTCGAACCGGCCTACACCCAGCTCGCCCTCAACGGCACCGAGGGGCCGCTCGCCGATGACCGGGTGCGGCGTGCGGTGGCCAGGGCGCTCGACCGCGAGGAGCTCGCCAAGGCGGTCCTCTCGCCGCTCGGCCTGCCCGCCGAGCCGGTCGGCAGTCACCTGGCCCTCGCCGGCCAGCACGCGTACGCGGACAACAGCGGGGCCCTCGGTGACCAGGACACGGCGGAGGCGCGGGCGCTGCTCGCCGACGCGGGGTGGACGCCGGGCGGCCCGCTGAAGGAGCCGAAGGGGAAGACGGCCGGGGGCGAGGCGGACACCAAGAAGGCGAAGTCCGATTCCGATGCCGACGCGGACTCCGACGCGGGCTCCGACGGCGACTCGGGTGACGACGGCACGTACGTCGTCGGCGAGGACGACCAGAAGCCGGGCGACAGCGGCACCTCGGTGCTCGCGCCCGCTCCGGCGGCGGCCTACCAGTGGGCGGCGCTGACCCGCCAGGCGGACACCCTCGCGGCTCCCGGTGAGGCGGACAAGGAGAAGAAGAAGGACCCCGGCGGGCACGCCAAGCAGCAGGCGGAGAAGCGAGCCGAGAAGCGTGCGGACAAGCAGGCCGCGAAGGGAGGTGCGCCCGGCGCGTACGCCCCCAAGGGGACCGCGGCACCGGCCGCCACCGCTGCGGCGGGCGGTCCCATGGCCAAGGACGGCAAGCCGCTCACCCTCCGCTTCGTCCTGCCGTCCGGTGAGGGCTCGGAGTCGCTGCGGACGGTGGCCGACCAGATCTCGCGGATGCTGGAGAAGATCGGCATCCGTACGGAGACGGCGAAGGTGGCCGACGAGAGCTACTTCAAGGACCACATCGCTTCCGGGCAGTACGACCTCGCCCTCTACTCCTGGCCCGCGACGGCGTTCCCGGCCACGGACGCGCGCCCGATCTTCGCCAAGCCGGTGCCGGCCGCGGACGGGTCGCTGAACGTCGAGCAGAACTACACGCGGGTCGGCACGGATCACATCGACCAGTTGTTCGACCAGGCGATGGGGGAGCTGGACGAGGACGAGAGCCGTGCGCTGGTCAAGAAGGCCGACGCCCGTATCTGGGCCGAAGCAGGATCGATTCCTCTCTATCAGCGCCCCCAGCTGATGGCGGCCCGCACGAACCTCGCGAACGCGGGGGCGTTCGGATTCCAGGTGCCGAACTATGAGGACATGGGCTTCCTGAAGCAGGGCGCCAAGCCCGCGGCGAAGTAGCTCCGCCGCAGGTCAGGCTCAGATTCCCCTCAACTCCCTTGCCCGCCGCCCCCCGCGGCGGGCAAGGTCGTCCCCACCCCTTGACCCGGGACACCCCTGCCCCTTTTTCCCGACCCCGCCCCTCGCCCGCGACCGGATGACCGGGGAGGGGGCGTCGCACGCTCGGAGTTTCTGGCTGAGACCGGTAAAACCCCAGGTCAACCCCATCGTCAGCCCCCCGCGGAGGTCTCCTCCGCGTGAGGGACGTAGACTGGGGTGAGGCCGTGGCGTGTTCTGCCCGGCAGGGCACGCGTGCCGGACCGTACGCGCGGCCATCCACTCTTCCCGGGAGAAGCGCAGCTCGTATGCCCACGCGCCATGACATTCGTAATGTTGCCATCGTCGCCCACGTCGACCATGGCAAGACCACCCTGGTCGACGCCATGCTCAAGCAGGCCGGCTCCTTCGCCGCGCATGCGGCAGAGTCCCTCGACGACCGCATGATGGACTCGAACGACCTGGAGCGTGAGAAGGGCATCACGATCCTGGCCAAGAACACGGCCGTCAAGTACCACCCCAAGGATGGCGGCGACGTCATCACCATCAACATCATCGACACCCCCGGCCACGCCGACTTCGGTGGTGAGGTCGAGCGCGGCCTGTCGATGGTGGACGCGGTCGTCCTCCTCGTGGACGCCTCCGAGGGTCCGCTGCCCCAGACCCGCTTCGTCCTGCGCAAGGCCCTCGCCGCGAAGATGCCGGTGATCCTCTGCATCAACAAGACGGACCGTCCGGACTCCCGCATCGCCGAGGTCGTCGACGAGACGTACGACCTCTTCCTGGACCTGGACGCGGACGAGGACCAGATCGAGTTCCCGATCGTCTACGCCTGCGCCCGTGACGGCGTCGCCTCGCTGACCAAGCCGGAGGACGGCACCGTCCCGGCCGACAGCGAGAACCTGGAGCCGTTCTTCTCCACGATCCTGGAGACCGTCCCGGCCCCGAAGTACGACGAGGACGCGCCCCTCCAGGCGCACGTCACGAACCTGGACGCCGACAACTTCCTCGGCCGTATCGCGCTGTGCCGCGTCGAGCAGGGCGAGCTGCGCAAGGGCCAGACCGTCACCTGGATCAAGCGTGACGGCTCGCAGTCCAACGTCCGCATCACCGAGCTGATGATGACCGAGGCGCTCACCCGCAAGCCCGCCGAGAAGGCGGGCCCCGGTGACATCTGCGCCATCGCCGGTATCCCGGAGATCATGATCGGTGAGACCCTCGCCGACCCCGAGAACCCCATCGCGCTCCCGCTCATCACGGTGGACGAGCCCGCGATCTCCATGACCATCGGCACCAACACCTCGCCGCTCGTCGGCAAGGGCGGCAAGGGCCACAAGGTCACCGCCCGTCAGGTGAAGGACCGCCTGGACAAGGAGCTCATCGGTAACGTCTCGCTCCGTGTCCTGGACACCGAGCGTCCCGACGCCTGGGAGGTCCAGGGCCGTGGTGAGCTCGCGCTCGCCATCCTGGTCGAGCAGATGCGCCGCGAGGGCTTCGAGCTGACCGTCGGCAAGCCCGAGGTCGTCACCAAGCAGATCGACGGCAAGACGTACGAGCCGATCGAGCGCATGACGATCGACTCGCCCGAGGAGCACCTCGGCGCCATCACGCAGCTGATGGCGACCCGCAAGGGCCGCATGGAGACGATGACCAACCACGGCTCCGGCTGGATCCGCATGGAGTGGATCGTTCCGTCGCGTGGCCTCATCGGCTTCCGTACGGAGTTCCTGACCCAGACTCGCGGCACCGGCATCGCGCACTCGATCTTCGAGGGTCACGAGCCGTGGTTCGGCGACCTGCGCACCCGTCACAACGGCTCGCTCGTCGCGGACCGCTCGGGTTCGGTCACGCCGTTCGCGATGGTCAACCTCCAGGAGCGCGGTGTCATCTTCACCGAGGCCGGCACCGAGGTGTACGAGGGCATGATCGTCGGCGAGAACTCGCGCGCCGACGACATGGACGTGAACATCACCAAGGAGAAGAAGCTCACCAACATGCGTGCGGCTTCCGCGGACACGACGGAGAACGTCGTGCCCGCCCGCAAGCTGTCGCTCGAGCAGTCCCTGGAGTTCTGCCGCGACGACGAGTGCATCGAGGTGACCCCGGAGACCGTGCGGATCCGCAAGGTCGTCCTGGACCAGAAGCAGCGCGGGCGCACCGCGTCGCGCGCCAAGCACGGCTAAGCACCGGGCAAAGCCCGGCCCATCTTTCGGCCGGGCTCGCCGGTGGCGCAACTGCCGCCGCCGTCCCGCGAATTCGGCATCTGAGGCCGGTTTCCGCCCTTCCTCCGGGAAGAGGCGGGGGCCGGCCTCCGTGCGTGTGCGGGGGTTACCCCTTGCAGGGCCCTCAGGGGGCACTACGCTGGCCCGGGCCCCGGGGGCGACGGGACATGTGCCGTCGCGACTCTCCGCGCATCTACGCGCGTCCACAGAGCCGCCCCCGAAGACGCACCAAGTTGTCTCCGGCATGGTCCGCCGCAACCGGTTTTCCTGGACCATCTGTCCGGAATACGGACACCGTTGACCGTTAGATGTGTAACACGTCCGTTTCGCAACCATCTATCTCGGATCGGTTTGTCCGGATTTTGGAAGTTGTACGCACCAGGTGTGATTGAACCGAGACCAAAAGAGTGTGGTCGGGCGGTACCTCATGGCTAATAGTTGACCGCGTATAGCTCGGGTCAATGGGTCACGCGCTGTGGGGAGCGCCGACTCACGAGCACACTGGGGTACTTCGATCTACGCGCCGTCAGGGGTGTCGGCGCGGATTCCTGTACCCCCTCTTGTAGTGAACCAGTGGACTCATGAGGAGGAACCCCATGCGTGGTGCCAAGAGCGCCAAGTGGGTCGCGATAGCGGGTGTCGTGGCGCTGACGGCAACGGCCTGTGGTGGCGGCGACAGCGACAGCGGCAACAGTGGCAAGGTCGACCCCAAGGGGATCGTCAGCTACGCCAACGGCGAGCCGCAGAACGCCCTGCAGCCTTCCAACACCATGGAGGCGTACGGCAGCGTCGTCATCGACTCGCTCTTCACGGGCCTGGTCCACTACGACAAGCAGGGCAACATCACCTACGAGAACGCCGAGTCGGTCACCCCCGACAAGGACTCGAAGGTGTGGACCGTCAAGCTGAAGTCGGGCTGGAAGTTCCACAACGGTGAGGCCGTCACCGCCAAGTCGTACGTCGACGCCTGGAACTGGGCCGCCAACCCGGCCAACGGCCAGCAGAACAGCTCCTGGTACCGCGACATCGTCGGCTACGACAAGGTCCACCCCGAGAAGGGGAAGGCCAAGGCGGAGACGATGGAGGGCCTGAAGGTCGTCGACGACAACACCTTCACCATCACGCTGAACGACGGCATCCCGTACTACGCGTACAAGCTCGTCTACGCGCCCTTCTACCCGCTGCCTTCGGAGGCCCTCAAGGACCCGAAGAAGTACGGCGAGGCGCCGGTCGGCAACGGCCCCTACAAGTTCTCGAAGTGGGACCACAAGAAGCTCATCTCGGTCCGCGCCTGGGGCGGTTACAAGGGCGACAAGCCGAAGAACGGCGGCATCGACTTCAAGGCCTACACCAAGGACACGGCGGCGTACGCCGACCTGAAGTCGGACAACGTCGACTCGATGCCGATCGTGCCGAACAGCGAGACCGCCAACTTCAAGCAGGACTTCGGCGACCGCGCCATCGAGCAGGACTTCTCGGCGATCAACACGATCAACCCGGCCTTCTACACGAAGCAGTGGAAGGACATCGACGTCAAGGTCCTGCAGGGCCTGTCGATGGCGATCGACCGCGACACCATCGCCAAGACCGTGTTCTACGGCACGCGTGAGTCCGCCACCGGCTGGGTCGCCAAGGGCGTCAAGGGCTACCAGAAGGACGCCTGCGGCGAGTACTGCAAGTTCGACGCCAAGAAGGCCAAGGCCTCCATCAAGGCCGGCGGTGGCGTTCCGGGCAACAAGATCTCCATCCAGTACAACGCCGACCAGCCGCACAAGGACTGGGTCGTCGCGGTCTGCAACAGCATCACCAAGTCGACCGGCGTCAAGTGCGTCGGCGACGCGGTGACCGACTTCGCGGCCGACACGGAGATCCGTGACCAGAAGAAGGTCAAGTCGATCTACCGCTCCGGATGGGTGCTCGACTACCCGTTCAACGGCAACTTCCTCGCCGACCTCTACGGCACCGGCGTCGACGGCAACAAGGGCGGCTTCTCGGACAAGAAGTTCGACGAGCTGACCAAGAAGGCCGACGGGGCGAAGACCATCGAAGAGTCCGCCAAGCTGTACGGGCAGGCCGAGAAGGAGCTGCAGAACAGCTTCCCGGGCATTCCGCTCTGGTACAACAAGACGCTCTCCGCGTACTCGAACAACGTGAAGGGCATGGAGTTCGACCAGGCCGGTGACCCGGTTCTCACCGAGGTCGAGGTCTTCGAGAAGAAGTAGTCGTCGGAGTTCCGTTCCCGTGAGCGACGCCCGGAGATCCCGGGCGTCGCTCACGGGCGGGCTCCGCAATGGACGGAGGCACCACCATGGGGCGCTACGTCGCGAGGCGACTGCTCCAGATGATCCCGGTCTTCATCGGGACAACCCTGCTGATCTTCCTGATGGTCAATGTGCTCCCCGGCGACCCCGTACGGGCGCTGTGGGGAGACAAGCCGCCGGACCCGGCGCAGGTTGCGCAGATCAGGCACGACCGCGGGCTCGACCTGCCGCTCTGGCAGCAATACCTGCATTACATGGGCGGATTGCTGCAGGGCGACTTCGGCAAGACCATCGCCGGCAACAGGCCCATTCTTGACGAGATCAAGCAGGCTTTCCCGATTTCGATGAGACTCGCCGCCATGGCGTGGACGTTCGAACTCGTCGTCGGCATCGCCCTGGGCGTGCTGGCCGGTGTACGGCGCAGCCGGATCGTGGACAACACCGTGACGCTCTTCACGCTCCTCGTGATCTCCGTCCCGATCTTCGTGTTCGGCCTGTTCCTCCAGCTGATCTTCGGCAACGAGCTCGGCTGGGTGAAACCGACGGTCCAGGACTCGACGAACTTCCAGCAGTTGCTGATGCCGGCACTCGTGCTCGGTCTGGTCGGCCTCGCCTATGTGGCACGCCTGAGCCGCACCTCCATCGCGGAGAACCGGCAGGCGGACTACATACGCACCGCGGTCGCCAAGGGCCTGCCACGCCGCCGGATCATCACCCGGCACCTGCTGCGCAACTCCCTCATCCCGGTGGTCACCTACCTGGGCACCGACATCGGCACCCTGATGGGCGGCGCCGTCATCACCGAGGGCATCTTCAATGTCACCGGTGTCGGCAACCTGCTGTTCGACGCGCTGGGCAACCGAGAGGGCGCCGTAATCGTCGGCATCGTGACGGTCCTGGTGCTCGTGTATCTCCTCGCGAGTCTGATCGTCGACCTGCTCTACGCCGTTCTGGACCCGAGGATCCGTTATGCCTGACCTCACCAAGTCCCCGGCCACGGACGAGGCGCACGCCGTCGCCATCGTCGAGGCCGACGCGAAGACCGTCGACGCCGCCGACACGACGGGCAAGCCGCGCAGCCTCTGGGGCGACGCCTGGCGTGACCTGCGCCGCAGGCCGCTCTTCCTCGTCTCCGCGCTGCTGATCGTCGTCGTGCTCCTGGTAGCTGCCTTCCCCGGCATGTTCACCAGCGCCGACCCCCGGTCCGGCGACCTGACCAATCACTTCCTGGAGAAGCCGAACCTCGGCCACGTCTTCCAGCCCGACTGGTTCGGCTATGACCGCCAGGGCCGCAGCGTCTACGCCCGCGTGGTCTACGGCGCCCGCAACTCGATCATGGTCGGTTTCGGCGTGACCGTCCTGGTCACCCTCTTCGGCGGCCTGGTCGGCATGCTGGCCGGGTACTTCGGCGGCATCTGGGACAGCATCCTTTCGCGGCTCACCGACGTGTTCTTCGGTATCCCGTTCCTGCTCGGCGCGATGGTGGTCCTGAACGCCTTCACCGAGCGCAACGTCTGGGTCATCACCGGCGCCCTCGCCTTCCTCGGCTGGACGCAGATCGCCCGCGTGATGCGCGGCGCGGTGATCGTCACCCGGCACGCGGACTACGTCGTGGCGGCGAAGGCACTCGGCGCGGGCACCAAGCGGATCCTGTTCCGGCACATTCTGCCGAACGCCATCGCCCCGGTCATCGTCATCGCGACCATCGCCCTCGGCACGTACATCGTCGCCGAATCGACGCTGTCCTTCCTGGGCCTCGGCTTCGGCGGTGACGCGCTCTCCTGGGGCGGAGACATCTCCGACGCCCTGAACGACATCCGCAACAACCCGCACACGCTGATCTTCCCGGCAGGAATGCTGAGTCTCACGGTGCTTGCGTTCATCATGATGGGCGACGCCGTACGCGAAGCCCTCGACCCGAAGCTGCGCTGAGGGAGGCGTAAATGACCAGCATCGACATCAAGGAAGACTCGGTTCCCGCCCCCCGCTCGGGTGAGGAAAAGAGCGGCAGGCTCCTGGACGTCAAGGACCTGCACGTCGAATTCCACACCCGTGATGGTGTGGTCAAGGCCGTCAACGGCGTCAACTACAGCGTGGACGCGGGCGAGACGCTCGCCGTTCTCGGTGAGTCCGGCTCCGGCAAGTCCGTGACAGCCCAAGCGATCATGGGCATCCTCGACATGCCGCCGGGGAAGATCCCGCAGGGCGAGATCGTCTTCCGCGGCCAGGACATGCTGAAGATGTCCAACGAGGAGCGCAGGAAGATCCGTGGCCGCAAGATCGCCATGATCTTCCAGGACGCCCTTTCGTCGCTCAACCCCGTGCTCTCGGTGGGCTACCAGCTCGGCGAGATGTTCCGGGTGCACGACGGACTCGGCCGCAAGCAGGCCAAGGCCAAGGCCATCGAGCTGATGGACCGGGTGAAGATCCCGGCCGCCAAGGAGCGGGTGAACGACTACCCGCACCAGTTCTCCGGCGGTATGCGCCAGCGCATCATGATCGCGATGGCGCTCGCCCTGGAGCCCGACCTGATCATCGCGGACGAGCCCACCACGGCTCTCGACGTGACGGTCCAGGCGCAGGTCATGGACCTGCTCGCGGACCTTCAGCGTGAGTACAACATGGGCCTGATCCTGATCACCCACGACCTCGGCGTGGTCGCCGACGTCGCGGACAAGATCGCGGTCATGTACGCGGGCCGGATCGTCGAGACGGCCCCGGTCCACGAGCTCTACAAGCGCCCCGCGCACCCGTACACGCGCGGTCTGCTCGAGTCGATTCCCCGGCTCGACCAGAAGGGCCAGGAGCTTTTCGCGATCAAGGGCCTGCCGCCCAACCTGCTCCACATCCCGTCCGGCTGTGCCTTCAACCCGCGCTGCCCCAAGGCCGAGGACATCTGCCGTACGGACGTCCCGCCGCTGGTGCAGGTCACGGAGCAGGACGGCGCGGAGCTGCCGGGCCGCGGCAGCGCGTGCCACTTCTGGAAGGAGACGATCCATGGCTGAGCCGCTCAAGAAGACGGACGAGCCGCAGGACGTGATGCCGAACGTCTCCGAGGTGGAAACGGTCGACGCGGCCACCGCCGAGGAGGCGGTCGCGGCCATCGAGGCGCCGGTGGAGCGCGGCGAGCCGATCCTCCAGGTCCGCAACTTGGTCAAGCACTTCCCGCTCACGCAGGGCATCCTGATCAAGAAGCAGATCGGCGCGGTCAAGGCGGTCGACGGCATCTCGTTCGACCTGTACCAGGGCGAGACGCTGGGCATCGTGGGCGAGTCCGGCTGTGGCAAGTCCACGGTCGCCAAGCTCCTGATGACCCTGGAGCGCGCCACCGCCGGCGAGGTCTTCTACAAGGGCCAGGACATCACCAAGCTGTCCGGGCGCGCGCTGAAGGCGGTCCGCCGCAACATCCAGATGGTGTTCCAGGACCCCTACACGTCCCTGAACCCCCGTATGACGGTGGGCGACATCATCGGGGAGCCCTTCGAGATCCACCCCGAGGTGGCTCCCAAGGGCTCGCGCCGCCAGAAGGTCCAGGACCTCCTGGACGTGGTCGGCCTCAACCCCGAGTACATCAACCGCTACCCGCACCAGTTCTCGGGCGGTCAGCGCCAGCGCATCGGCATCGCGCGCGGTCTGGCCCTCAACCCCGAGATCATCATCTGCGACGAGCCGGTCTCGGCCCTGGACGTCTCCGTCCAGGCCCAGGTCATCAACCTGATGGAGAAGCTGCAGGACGAGTTCAACCTCTCCTACCTCTTCATCGCGCACGACCTGTCGATCGTCCGGCACATCTCGGACCGCGTGGGCGTGATGTACCTCGGCAAGATGGCGGAGATCGGCTCGGACGAGCAGATCTACGAGCACCCGACGCACCCGTACACGCAGGCACTGCTCTCCGCGGTGCCGGTGCCGGACCCGGAGGCGCGCGAGGGCCGCGAGCGGATCATCCTGACCGGTGACGTCCCGTCCCCGGCCAATCCCCCCTCCGGCTGCCGCTTCCGCACCCGCTGCTGGAAGGCGGAGGCGAAGTGCGCGGAGGAGACCCCGCTGCTCGCGATCCCCCAGCGGTTCGCGGGCCTGGACACTCCGGCGGCACACGAGTCGGCGTGCCACTTCGCGGAGGAAAAGGACGTCGTGCACGCGGCGTAAGCCTGTGTGCGGCCTGTACGCGATGGGGGCGCCCGGAACCACTTGGTTCCGGGCGCCCCCATTTTCGGCTCAGCGCTCGACGTCCCCCGGCTTTCCGTAGCGCCGGAACGCGGCGGTCTCCACCGTCCAGGGGCCGAACGGCACGTCGTCGCCGAAGATGTACGGCTCCTTGTTCCCGTAGCGGCCGGCACATGGCTCGGAGTGCACTTCGATCGTGCCGGTCCGTGGGTCGACGATCATGTAGTGGTCGATGCCCATGGCGGGATACTCGGCCAGCTTCTCGCCGTAGTCGTTGTGCGGGTCGGACGGGGAGACGATCTCGACGACGGCCAGCACCTGCGTGGCGTCGACGGCCAGGCCTTCCTCGTCCAGCACGGCCTCGGGGATCACCAGGGCGTCGGGGCGGCGCATGCGGCCGATCGAGGGGTGCTCGATCTCCGGGCCGTTTGCGCAGACATAGCCCGGGTGGGTGGCAAGGAGCTGCTTGTCCAGTTGCTTGCAGATGCGGCGGACCGTGCCCTCGTGGCGCTTCGAGGGGCACATCATGGCCAGTATCGGCCCCGAAGGGCCGATCTCCACGTTCCACGTGCCCTCGAGGCGCTCGGCATAGGCGCCCAGCTCCTCGGCGATCGCGCGCATCTTCGCGTACTCCATATATCGAGGGTAGCGAGTGCGGGGTGGAGGCATACGGGGGTTTCCCGGTCCTACTGGCCCCGGAAAGCCTCCATAAAGATGCGTAACGCAGCGCATTGGGGTGTATTTGGGCCTGAGTCAGACATAGGAAGTCGGATACAGGCCTGAGAGGGAGGCTCTCCATGCGTGGAGCCACGCACGCCAAGTGGGCCGCATGCGCGGTGACCGTCGCGCTCGCGGCAACCGCCTGTGGTGGAGGCGGGGACAGCGGCGGTGGTGGTGGCGACGGCTCCGGGATCGTGGGGTCCTCCTGGGGCGATCCGCAGAACCCGCTGGAGCCCGCCAACACCAACGAGGTGCAGGGCGGCAAGGTGCTCGACATGCTCTTCCGGGGTCTCATGCGGTACGACCCGAAGACCGGCGAGGCGAAGAACATGGTCGCCGAGAAGATCGACACCAAGGACTCGCAGAACTTCACCGTGAAGATCAAGAAAGGGTGGAAGTTCAGCAATGGTGAGGCCGTCACCGCGAAGTCCTTCGTCGACGCCTGGAACTACGGCGCACACCTGAAGAACAACCAGAAGAACGCCTACTTCTTCGGTTATATCGAGGGGTACGAAGACGTCCACCCGGAGAAGGGGGACGCCAAGGCCGACAAGCTCTCCGGGCTGAAGGTCGTCGACGACACCACCTTCACCGTCAAGCTCACGCAGAAATTCTCCACCTGGCCCAAGACCCTCGGCTACCCGGCCTTCGCGCCGCTGCCCAAGGCGTTCTACGACGACCACGACGCATGGCTCGCCAAGCCGGTCGGCAACGGCCCGTACACCGTGGACTCGTACGCCAAGGGTTCCAAGATGTCCCTGCGGAAATGGGACGGGTACAGCGGTACGGACAAGGCGAAGAACGGCGGGGTGGATCTCAAGGTCTACACCGACAACAACACCGCCTACACGGACCTGATGGCGGGCAATCTCGACCTCGTCGACGACGTTCCGGCCTCGCAGCTCAAGAACGCCAAGAATGATCTGGGTGACCGCTACATCAACACCCCGGCGGGCATCATCCAGACGCTCGCCTTTCCCTTCTACGACAGCAAGTGGTCAAAGGACGGGATGGAGAAGGTCCGCCAGGGGCTTTCCATGGCGATCAACCGCGAGCAGATCACCGAGACCATCTTCCAGAAGACCCGCACCCCGGCCACCGACTGGACGTCGCCGGTGCTCGGCGAAGCCGGCGGCTACAAGTCCGGCCTCTGCGGCGACCCCTGCAAGTACGACGCGGACAAGGCGAAGAAGCTGATCGCGGACGGCGGCGGCATCCCCGGCGGCACGCTGAAGATCACGTACAACGCGGACACCGGCTCGCACAAGGAATGGGTCGACGCCGTCTGCAATTCCATCAACAAGGCACTCGGCAACGACAAGTCCTGTGTCGCGAGCCCGGTCGGCACCTTCGCCGACTTCCGCAGCAAGGCCTCCCAGCAGAAGCTGGACGGCGCCTGGCGCGCGGGCTGGCAGATGGACTACCCGCTGATCCAGAACTTCCTGCAGCCGCTGTACTACACGGACGCCCCGTCGAACGACGGCAAGTGGTCCGACAAGAAATTCGACGAGCTCGTCGACAAGGCCAACGCAGAGACCGACACCGCGAAGGCCGTCTCCACCTTCCAGGACGCCGAAAAGGTGCTCGCCGAGCAGATGGCGGTCATTCCGCTCTGGTACCAGAACGGCAGCGCCGGCTATTCGGACAGGGTCTCCGACGTGGAACTGAACCAGTTCAGCGTCCCGGTCTACAACGAGATCAAGGTCAGCTGAGGCCAGGGAGCGGTCATCCGGCGCCCAGCACCACGCCGGATGACCGCTCCCGCTACTTCCGGAGCCCTCCATGGGACGTTATGTGATCCGGCGTCTGCTGCAGATGATCCCGGTCTTCTTCGGCGCCACGCTGCTGATCTTCCTGATGGTGAACGTGATGGGCGACCCCGTCGCGGGCCTCTGCGGGGACCGAAAGTGCGACCCCGCGACAGCCACTCAACTGAAGAAGGAGTTCGGCCTCGACAAGCCCGTGTGGCAGCAGTACGCGACCTACATGGGCAATGTCTTCACCGGCGACTTCGGTACCGCCTTCAACGGGCAGAAGGTCACCGAGCTGATGTCGACGGCCTTCCCCCTCACGATCCGCCTGACGCTCGTCGCGATCGTCTTCGAGATCGTCATCGGCATCTCGCTGGGAGTGGTGACCGGCCTGCGGCGCGGGCGTCCCATCGACACCGTCGTGCTGCTCCTGACGCTCGTGGTCATCGCCATCCCCACCTTCGTCACCGGCCTGCTGCTCCAGCTGCTGCTCGGCGTCGAATGGGGCGTGATGAAACCCTCCGTCTCCTCGGAGGCACCCCTCAACGAACTCATCGTGCCGGGGCTCGTGCTCGCCTCGGTCTCCCTGGCGTACGTCACCCGGCTCACCCGCACCTCCATCGCCGAGAACCGCCGCGCCGACTACGTCCGCACCGCCATCGCGAAGGGGCTGCCCAGGCGCCGCGTCATCACCCGGCACCTGCTGCGCAACTCGCTCATCCCGGTGGTCACCTTCATCGGCACGGACATCGGCGCGCTGATGGGCGGCGCGATCGTCACCGAGCGCATCTTCAACATCCACGGCGTCGGCTTCCAGCTCTACCAGGGGATCCTCCGCCAGAGCACCCAGACCGTCGTCGGCTTCGTGACCGTCCTCGTCCTGGTCTTCCTGGTGGCCAACCTGATCGTCGACCTGCTGTACGCCGTACTCGACCCGAGGATCCGCTATGCCTGAACCCCGAGAGCCAGACGGAGCCATCGCCCCGACCGGCGCGGGCGGCGCGATGGACCTCGCGGCGACCGAGGGGTCGACGCTGGAGAAGGCCCCCACGGGTTCCGGCGGCCCCGGCCCCTCCGCCCCCGCCCGCAGCCTGTGGTCCGACGCCTGGCGCGAGCTGCGACGGAACCCGGTCTTCATCATCTCCGCCCTCATCATCGTCTTCCTCGTCGTCATCGCGATCTGGCCGTCCCTGATCGCCTCCCGCAACCCGCTCGACTGCGACCTCGCCAACGCCCAGAAGAGCTCCACCGCCGGCCACCCCTTCGGCTTCGACGGACAGGGCTGCGACGTCTACACACGGACCGTGTACGGGGCCCGCGCCTCGGTCACCGTCGGCGTCTGCGCCACGCTCGGCGTCGCGATCCTGGGCAGCGTGCTCGGCGGGCTCGCGGGCTTCTTCGGCGGGGCCTGGGACGCGATCCTCTCCCGCATCACCGACGTCTTCTTCGCCATCCCCGTCGTGCTCGGCGGCTTGGTGCTCCTGTCGGTCGTCACCAGCAACACCGTCTGGCCGGTGATCGGCTTCATGGTCCTGCTCGGCTGGCCGCAGCTCTCGCGCATCGCCCGCGGCTCCGTCATCACCGCCAAGCAGAACGACTACGTCCAGGCGGCCCGCGCCCTGGGCGCCTCCAACTCGCGGATGCTCCTTCGGCACATCGCGCCGAACGCGGTCGCCCCGGTGATCGTGGTCGCCACCATCGCGCTCGGCACGTACATCGCCCTGGAGGCGACCCTCTCGTACCTCGGCGTGGGTCTGAAGCCGCCGACCGTGAGCTGGGGGATCGACATCTCGGCCGCCTCCCAGTACATCCGCAACGCCCCGCACATGCTGCTCTGGCCCGCCGGAGCGCTTGCGATCACCGTGCTCGCGTTCATCATGCTCGGCGACGCGGTGCGCGACGCCCTCGACCCGAAGCTGAGGTAGGCGCCCATGGCGACCGTGGCATCCGACGCGCCCACCGTGGGGGCGTCCAAGCTGCTCGAAGTGCGTGATCTGCACGTGGAGTTCAGGACCAGGGACGGCGTCGCCAAGGCCGTCAACGGCGTCGACTACACCGTCAGCGAGGGAGAGACGCTCGCCGTGCTCGGCGAGTCGGGGTCCGGCAAGTCCGTGACCGCGCAGGCCATCATGGGCATCCTCGACATGCCGCCCGGAAAGATCACCGGCGGCGAGATCCTCTTCAAGGGCCAGGACCTCCTCAAGCTCAAGGCGGAGGAGCGGCGCAAGACGCGCGGCGCCGGAATGGCGATGATCTTCCAGGACGCCCTGTCGTCGCTGAACCCCGTGGTCAGCGTCGGCCAGCAACTCGGCGAGATGTACGTCGTCCACCAGGGGATGTCCCGCAAGGACGCCAGGGCCAAGGCCGTCGAGCTGATGGACCGGGTGCGCATCCCCGCCGCCAAGGAACGTGTCGGGCAGTATCCGCACCAGTTCAGCGGCGGCATGCGCCAGCGCATCATGATCGCCATGGCGATGGCGCTCGAACCCTCGCTGATCATCGCCGACGAACCGACCACCGCGCTGGACGTGACCGTGCAGGCCCAGGTGATGGAGCTGCTCGCCGAGCTCCAGCGCGAGCTGCACATGGGTCTGATCCTCATCACCCACGACCTGGGCGTCGTGGCGGACGTCGCCGACAACATCGCCGTCATGTACGCGGGCCGCATCGTCGAGAAGGCCCCCGTCCACGAGATCTACAAGGCGCCGGCGCACCCGTACACGCGCGGCTTGCTGGAGTCGATTCCCCGGCTCGACCAGAAGGGCCAGGAGCTCTACGCCATCAAGGGCCTGCCGCCCAACCTCATGAACATCCCGCCGGGTTGCGCCTTCAACCCCCGCTGCCCGATGGCACGGGACGTCTGCAGGACCGATGAGCCGCCGCTCTACGAAGTGGCTTACGAGGGTCTGGCCGCCGACCGCCGGAGCGCCTGCCACTTCTGGAAGGAGACGCTCGATGCCTCATGGTGAGCACATCAGCAGGAAGCAGCTGGAGGACGAGGGCGAGACCGCACGGCAGCTGATGCACAAGGCGCGGGCGGAGCACGAGTTCGCCGCGCACGGCTCGGCGTCGGGCCGCGAGCCGATCCTCCAGGTACGGGGCCTGGTCAAGCACTACCCGCTCACCCAGGGCATCGTCATCCGCCGGCAGATCGGCGCGGTCAAGGCCGTCGACGGCGTCGACTTCGACCTCGGCCACGGCGAGACGCTCGGCATCGTGGGGGAGTCCGGCTGCGGCAAGTCGACGGTCGCGAAGATGCTGGTGAACCTGGAGCGGCCGACGGCGGGCGAGATCCGCTACAAGGGCGAGGACATCAGCAAGCTGTCCGGGCGCGCGCTGAAGGCCGTGCGGCGCAACATCCAGATGGTCTTCCAGGACCCCTACACCTCGCTCAACCCCCGTATGACGGTCGGCGACATCATCGGGGAGCCGTACGAGATCCATCCGGAGGTCGCGCCCAAGGGCTCGCGGCGGCAAAAGGTGCGGGAGCTGCTCGACGTGGTCGGGCTGAACCCCGAGTACATCAACCGCTATCCGCACCAGTTCTCCGGCGGGCAGCGGCAACGGATCGGGATCGCGCGGGGTCTTGCGCTGCGGCCCGAGATCATCGTGGCGGACGAGCCGGTGTCGGCGTTGGATGTGTCGGTGCAGGCGCAGGTGGTGAATCTGCTTGACCACCTGCAGAACGAATTCGATCTCTCGTACGTGTTCATCGCGCACGACCTGTCGATCGTGCGGCACATCTCTGACCGGGTCGGGGTGATGTACCTGGGGCGGATCGTCGAGATCGGCTCCGAGGACGAGATCTACGAGCATCCGACGCATCCCTATACGCAGGCGCTGCTTTCGGCTGTGCCGGTGCCTGATCCCGAGGCGCGGGAGCATCGGGAGCGGATCATTCTCTCCGGGGACGTGCCGTCGCCCGCCAATCCGCCCTCGGGGTGCCGGTTTCGCACGCGGTGCTGGAAGGCGCGGGAGCGGTGTGCGTTGGAGGTGCCGCTGCTTGCCGTTCCGGCGGAGTTCCGCGGTGTCTCGGGCCCCGCCGCCCATGACTCGGCGTGCCACTTCGCTGAGGAGAAACAGGTGGTGCCGTAGGGGTGGGGTTCGAGCGTTCCCTGCGGGGCAATCCCCAATCCCGCCCCTTCCCGAAACCATGGGGCTCCGCCCCCTGGACCCCCAGATCGCCCTCCGGGCTCTGTCCTCAATCGCCGGACGGGCTGAACTTTCAGTGGGGTTGGGGACGAAGCCTGTTGGTGCTTTACACGCGGGCAATCGCACCGTCGCGCCGACGATATACGCCCCCGGCAGGCTGAGCCTCGTACGGCCGTGCGGGTGCCGTAGGTCGGCCGGGGCAAGCCATGTCGCCCCGGCCGATCGCCCCGCGCTAGGACAGCCCCAGCGACCGCTTCAAGAAGTCCACCTGAAGCAGCAGCAAGTTCTCCGCCACCTGTTCCTGCGGAGTCATGTGCGTGACCCCGGAGAGGGGGAGCACCTCGTGCGGGCGCCCCGCGGCCAGCAGCGCCGACGACAGGCGCAACGCGTGCGCCACCACCACGTTGTCGTCCGCGAGGCCGTGCACGATCATCAGCGGCCGGGACGGGTTCTCCGGGGCCACCAGGCCCTCCTCGGTGACGAGGGAACTCAGGGCGTACGGCGCCGGGTCGGCGCCCGGATCGCCCAGGTACCGCTCCGTGTAGTGCGTGTCGTACAGCTGCCAGTCCGTCACCGGCGCCCCCGCGACCCCCGCGTGGAAGACATCGGGGCGGCGCAGGACCGCGAGCCCCGCGAGGTAACCGCCGTAGGACCAGCCCCTGATGGCGACCCGGGAGAGGTCGAGGGGGAACGACTCCGCGAGGCCCTGGAGCGCGTCCACCTGGTCGTCCAGGGTGAGCGTGAAGTCGCGCCGGATCGCCTTCTCCCAGGCGGGGGAGCGGCCCGGAGTGCCCCGGCCGTCCGCGACGATCACCGCGAAACCCTGGTCGGCGAACCACTGGGACGTGAGGTACGGATTGTGGGCGGCGAGCACCCGCTGACCGTGCGGGCCGCCGTACGGATCGAGGAGGACGGGCAGCGGGCCCGAACCCTCCTCGTAGTCCGTGGGGAGCAGGACGGCGCACGGGATCTTGCGTGCGCCCCCCTCGGTCAGTGTTACGCGCGGCGTGAGCTCCGGATGCCGGGCGTGCGAGGCGACGGTCGCCACCTGCTTGCCGTCGCGCAGTACCCGGACGCGTGAGCCCGGCTGGTCGAGCGTGGCCGTCACGAGGACGGTGAGGCCTCCCGAGCGCACCGCCGAGTGCACCCCGGGTTCGGTGGAGACGCGCTCGACGCCCAGTTCGTTGACCCGGTAGACGTGCACCTCGCCGGTCTCGGGTGCCGCCGCGGCCGCACCCGCCGACGCCGAGATCAGCACGTCGTCGTCCGCCACGTCAAGGACGGCGCGGACGTGCAGCTGCGGCCCCGTCAGGGGGCGTTCGCCCACCGCGAGGACCCGCGCGCCGCCCTCGTCCACGATCCGGACCAGTCGTCCGCTGGGGGACCAGGAGGGGGCGCCGGGGAAGAGCTCCAGCCACTGCGGATCCTCCTCCGCGTGCACCATCCGGGTCGAGCCGTCGTCCGGGTCCACCGCCAGGTAGAGCTGGCTGAGCTGGTCCCTCGACTGGACGAGGAGCAGCGGCGCACCGGCCGACGACCAGTGCACGCGGGCCAGGTAGGGATAGCGGGCGCGGTCCCACATCACCTCGGTGCGGACGCCGTCCAGGGTCACGACGAAGAGGCGCACGTCCGCGTTGGCGGTGCCGGCCGCCGGATACGCGACCCGCGCGGGCTCCGTCTCCGGGTGCGCGGGGTCGGCGATCCACCAGCGCCGTACGGGGGCGTCGTCGGCGCGTGCGACGAGGAGCCGGTCCGACTCCGGCGACCACCAGAACCCGCGCGAACGCTGCATCTCCTCGGCCGCGATGAACTCCGCGAGGCCGTACGTCACGGTCTCCTTCTCGACGGAGTCGGGCTCGGGTGCGGCAAGTGCGCGGTCGCCTTCGCCGTCGGCGCCCGTCACCCGCAGGGCGCCCCCGGCGATGTACGCGATGTGGCGGCCGTCGGGCGAGGGGCGCGGGTCGATCACCGGTGCGGGGGCGGGCAGTTCACGCGCCGTGCCCACGCGAAGCTCCGCGGCGAAGAGCCGCCCGGACAGGGCGAAGGCGGCGAGTTCCACCGCCGCGTCCGTCGCGTAGCCCACGATGCCCGCGCCGCCCTCGCGACTGCGCTCGCGGCGGGCCCGCTCCGCGGCGGAGAGGCGCTCGGCCGCGCCCTTCAGCAGGGCCTCGGGGTCGGCCGCGACACGCTCGGTGGCGCCGTCCGCCAGGTCCAGGACCCAGAGTTGGTTCGCCCGGGCCGTGCCGGACGTCGAGCGCAGGAAGGCGACGCGGGACCCGTCCGGCGCCACCGTGAACGCGCGGGGCGCACCGAGAGTGAAGCGTTGCGTGCGGGCGTGCAGGCGGGGGAAGGAGAGCCGCTGCGCGTGACTCTCGGCGGGCCCGGTGGTTCCGGGCGTCTCGGTGGTCATCCCCCGAGCCTATGGGGCATGCGCCCCTTGTGCTGCCGTGCTCCGACTCATGCGGACCCACGGATAGTTATGATCCGTAGCGCTTAGTGGGTATGTACCTGCTGGCGTCCGCACTGGTGCAGGGTCTGGGACTTGGAGGTGAGCCGCCGTGGCACTCTCGATTTCGGCGGTGGTGCTGCTGGCGATCATTGTCTTCTTGCTGGTCAAGAAGTCAGGGTTGAAAGCGGGCCACATGATCGTCTGTGTCTTGCTCGGCTTCTATCTGGCGAGTTCCTCCATCGCCCCGACGATCAATGAGCTGACGACGAACGTGGCGGGGATGATCGGCGACATCAAGTTCTGATCAAGGCGCGGCACGTTCAGATCAGCACGTTCTGATCAGCGCGCGGGGTGCTCGTAGGGTGGTCCCATGACGGAACTGCCCGCCCGGCGTCTGCTGCTCGTGCACGCGCACCCCGACGACGAGTCGATCAACAATGGCGCGACGATGGCCAAGTACGTGGCCGAGGGCGCCCATGTCACGTTGGTGACGTGCACGCTGGGCGAGGAGGGCGAGGTCATCCCGCCCGGCCTCGCCCATCTCGCGCCCGACCGCGAGGACGCGCTCGGGCCGCAGCGCATCGGCGAGCTGGCCGCCGCGATGAAGCAGCTCGGCGTCGCCGACCACCGCTTCCTCGGCGGCACCGGCCGCTACCGCGACTCCGGGATGATGGGCGTCGAGCAGAACCACCGTGCGGGCGCCTTCTGGTCCGCCGATCTCGACGCCGCCGCCGCGCACCTCGTCGAGGTGATCCGCGAGGTGCGGCCCCAGGTGCTCGTGACGTACGACCCGGACGGCGGGTACGGCCACCCCGATCACATCCAGGCCCACCGCGTCGCGATGCGCGCCGCGGACCTCGCGGCCGAGAGCGCCTTCCGCGCGGATCTCGGCGAACCTCACACCATCGCCAAGATCTACTGGAACCGCGCACCGCGTTCCGTCGTCGAAGAGCGGTTCCGGTGGATGGAGGGGGCTTTGCGGCACTCACCGTTCACGACCCCCGGCGTGGTCGCGGACGTGCCGGGCGTGACGGACGACGAGCGGATCACGACGGAGATCGACGGGACCGCCTTCGCCCCGGCGAAGGCCGCGGCGATGCGCGCGCACGCCACGCAGATCGAGGTGCAGGGACCGCTCTTCGTTCTGTCGAACGGGCTGGCGCAGCCGATCTTCGATGTGGAGTACTACGAATTGGTACGAGGAGGAAGCGGTGCGATGGACGGCGAGCGTGAGACCGATCTGTTCGCGGGGCTCGCTCACGCGGGGCTCGAAGGGCTCGAAGGGGTGACGACGCCGTGAGTACTCGTTCGCGTGCCACGTCGGCAGCGTCGCCGGCTTCCGGTTCGTCGTCCGCCGCTTCCCCGCCGGGCGGCAGCGCCCTCGCGCAGCCGCTGAATCTCGGCCGCTTCGCCTCGTACGCAGGCCTCTTCGTGCTGGGGGCGGTCGTCGGCGCCGCGGGCGCCCTCGTCCAAGGGGCCTGGTTCCCGGGCGGGTTGCTGCTCGCGCTCCTCGGGGCCGCGGGGCTCTTCCACGGAGGGACGCGTGCCGTCGGCACCAGAGCGGGGGCGGTGGCGCCGGCGGCGGGCTGGCTCGTCTCCGTCATGCTGCTCACGGCCAGCCGGCCCGAGGGGGACTTCCTCTTCGGGGCGGGAATCGGCTCGTACGCCTACCTGCTGGGCGGGATGGCGGTCGCTGTGATGTGTGCCACCCTCGGGCAGCGACCGCAACCAGGCGGGCCCGCCGCCCGACTTGGCAAGTGACGTACCACTTCAACCCGTGTCCCGCACGGGTTTGACGGCGGTCACAGGATGAGTGCCGACGGCGGCCAGTATGGTGGTGCGCGCCGCCGAGCCTCCCCCAGCCTCCGGCCGGAGGGAATTTCCTTCCGCGCGGGGAGCACGGGCGGCGGAGCCAACCGGGAGAACCTGCCTTGAGTCGTGAAACTGACAGTTCGTCCTCCGGGCCCCAGGGGCGCGGTGGAGCCGCTTACCCCTCGGGGACGCCGCCGTACGGCTCCCCCGCGCAGGGTGCCGCGTCGGACGGCGCCGTGGACGGCGCGCAGCGGCAGGCCGCCGACGAGCGGCCCGACGAGCCCAAGACCGAGACCACGCTGACCACGCGTATCCGGATCAACATCCCCGGGTCGCGGCCCATCCCACCGGTCGTCATGCGCACGCCCGTCGTGGACAGCGACCCCGGTGCGTCACGTCCGCTGGACGGTGGCCGCGCGGCGTCCGACGCCGCTGACGGCGCCGGACGCCAGGGGTCCGCCGACGCCGCGGGCGGTCCCGGTTCCGCCGGGCTTCCCGCGTCGGGCTCCGCGCCCGCGGGGCCTGCCGCCGCCGGGCCCTCGTCGCCCTCCGCTCCGGCGGAGGAGAAGACGAGCGACTGGTTCGCGCCGCGCAAGAGCGGCCCGGCGACGAACGGCGGGAACCCCGCGCCCAATTCCGGCAATTCGGGCGGCGATGGTTCCGGTGCGGGTACGGGCTCCTTCGACGTCTCCGGCGCCGTGGCGGCCGGTCCGCTCGGCACGGGTGCGCCGCAGGGCGGCGACCCGCAGCGCGGCGACCTGCCGTACTTCTCCGGAAGTGGCGCGGGTGAGGGTGGCCGCGGTCCTTCGGGGCCGACCGGCGGACCCGTGACCGGCGAAGGACCGCTGGCGCCGAAGCCCGCCGATCCGTCCCACCCGGCGAACCAGGCCAACCCGGCGGGCCGGGCGAACCCGATGGCGGCGCCGAATCAGGGCGGACCCGGCCATCCCGGCAACCAGGGCAACCCCGGCAATCGTCCCAACCCGGCCAATCCCGCGGCCCGTTCGGGCGCGGGCGCCGGTGCCCCCGTGATGGGCGACGACACCGCCATCCTCACGCCGCAGAAGGCGGGCCCGCTCCAGGGCCCCGGCGGCGGCCAGCGGCCCCCCGCCGCGGGCGGTCCCGTCCCCGGCGGCCCCGGCTCCATCCCGGGCGGCCCGAGCGCGCCCTCTCCCGGGACCAACGTCTCCGGCGACACCCTGACCAGCGGCATCCCCGTGGTGCCGCCGGCGCAGAACTCGCCGTTCGCCACGGCCCCGCAGACCGACGGGCCCGTGCCGCACACCCCGCCCAAGCTGCCCGAGCCGGTGCAGCCGAACGTGCCCGTCGCCGCGGCCCCGGCCAAGAAGAAGGGCCGCAACAAGCTCGTTCTCGTGGCCGTCGCCGTGGTCGTCGTGGCCTGCGGGGCGTACGGCGCAGGGCTGTTGATGAACCACGCCGACGTACCCAAGGGCACCACCGCGCTCGGCGTCGACATCGGGGGCGGCACGCGCGACGAGGCCGTCAAGAAGCTCGACGCGGAGATCGGCGAGCGCGTCGCCAAGCCCCTGAAGCTGTCGGTCGACGGCGAGACGGTCACGCTCAGCCCGGACCAGGCGGGGCTGACCCTGGACAGCCAGGCGACCGTCCGCGAGGCCGCGGGCAGCGACTACAACCCCGTCTCGGTGATCGGTTCGCTCTTCGGCGGCGCGCGCGTCGCCGAGCCGGTCATGCCCGTGGACGAGGAGAAGCTGGCGGCCGCCCTGGAGCGCGCCGCGGGCGGCTCGGGCTCGGCCAAGGAGGGCACGGTCAAGTTCGTGCCCGGCAAGGCCGTCCCCGTGTACGGCAAGGCGGGCAACGGCATCGACGCCGCCGCCTCGACGAAGGCGGTCTCGGAGGCGTACAAGAAGCAGGTCGAGACCGGCAGTGCCGGCACCGTCGCGCTGCCCGTCACGACCCGCAAGCCGACCGTCCCGAACGCCGAGGTCGACAAGTTCATGACGCGCTTCGCGAAGCCCGCCATGTCGGCCAACGTCACGATCAAGGCGGGCAACGCGTCGATCCCGTTCGGCCCGGCGAAGTCGCTGCCGAAGGTGCTCGAGACGAAGGTGCTCAAGAACGGCACGCTGCAGGTGCACTACAACACCGTCGAGCTCAAGAAGCTCTACGGCAACGTCTTCGACGGCATCCTGATCCAGCGCGGCAACGGCGACAAGACCCCGGTCCAGCCGACGGACGTGGCCGCCGCGATGAACAAGGCGCTGATCGGCAAGACGCCGGCGGAGCGGATCGGCGTGATCGAGACGAACGCGAGCTGATCCCCGTACGCACCCGGAGGCCGGACGGCTCACGTCAGTGATCCGTCCGGCCTCCGGCATGAACGAGCGCGACGGCATGACATCCGTCATCCCGAACCCGGCACACACGACACTGCCGCCGCCCGCCGCGTCTTCGCGACGATGGATCACATGAACGCAGTGAGTTCCACAGCGGTGGCAGCGGTGAGCTTCTACCAGGTGACCAAGGCATACGGGGACGTCCGGGCCGTCGACGACCTCACGCTCGATCTCCGCCCCGGCGAGACCGTCGCTCTCCTCGGGCCGAACGGCGCGGGCAAGTCCTCCACGCTCGACCTGCTCCTCGGCCTGCGCGACGCGGACAGCGGCATCGTGCGGGTCTTCGGCACGAGTCCGCGCGAGGCGATCACCGCGGGCCGGGTCGGCGCGATGCTGCAGAGCGGCGGCCTGATGGCGGGGGTCACCGTACGCGAGCTGGTGCGGCTCGCCTGCGATCTGCACCCGAGGCCGCACCGCGCCGACGACGTGCTGGCCGCCGCGGGCCTCACCCAGCTCGCCGACCGGAAGGTCGACAAGCTGTCCGGCGGGCAGGAACAACGTGTGCGATTCGCACTCGCGACCGCTGGAGCGAACGACCTGATCGTCCTCGACGAGCCGACCACCGGCATGGACGTCACCGCGCGCCAGGCCTTCTGGGCGACCATGCGCGAGCAGGCCGACCGGGGGCGCACGGTCCTGTTCGCCACGCACTACCTGGAGGAGGCCGACGTGATCGCGGACCGGGTGCTCGTCCTGCATCGCGGCCGACTCCTCGCGGACGGCACGGCCGCCGAGATCAAGGCGATGGCCGGGGCGCGGAGGGTCTCCTTCGACCTCCCCGAGCTGGACGCCGCGCTCACGGAGAAGCTCGGCGCCCTGCCGTTCCTCACCGCCGTCGACGTCTCCAACCACTCCGTACGCCTGCGGTCGACGGACGCCGACGCCACCGTGCACGGGCTCTACGGGCTCGGCCTTTACCCCCGCAACCTAGAGGTCGCGGGCCTCGGCCTGGAGCAGGCCTTCGTGGCGATCACCGCCGCCAAGGAGGCCGGCAGGTCGGTCGAGGAGGCCAAGAAGGAGGCGGGGGCATGCTGATCAAGCTGGAGATCGTCCGCGCCCTGCGGAACAAGAAGTTCCTGTTCTTCTCGGTGATCTATCCGGCGATGCTCTTCCTGATCATCGCGGGCGGCCAGGACAGCAAGGAGACGGTGGGGGACACGGGGCTCGCGCTGCCCGCCTTCTTCATGGTGTCGATGGCCTCGTTCGGCGCCCTCACCGCCGTCCTCATGGGCAACAGCGAGCGCATCGCCAAGGAGCGCGAGAGCGGCTGGGTGCGGCAGTTGCGGCTGACGAGCCTGCCGGGGCGCGGCTACGTCATCGCGAAGACGGCGAGTGCCGCCATGGTCAGCCTGCCGTCGATCGTCGTGGTGTTCGTGGTCGCCGCGGCCGTCAAGGACGTATGCCTGGAAGCCTGGCAGTGGCTCGCCCTGACCGGCGCGATCTGGGCGGGCAGCCTCGTCTTCGCCGCGCTCGGCGTGGCCATCGGCTATCTCGCGACCGGCGACGCCGTGCGCCCGATCACGATGATCGTGTACTTCGGGCTCTCCGTGCTCGGCGGCCTGTGGATGCCCACGGCGACCTTCCCGGGGTGGCTGAGCGACATCGCGACCTGGCTGCCGACCCATGCGTACGCTGCCCTCGGACAGGCCATCGAACTGGGCGAAGCCCCGCACGCGCAGGACGTCGTACTCCTCGTCGGGTACTTCGTCCTCTTCGCGGGCGGCGCGGCATGGCTGTACCGGAAGGACACATCGAAGGCGTGAGCGACACCGACCGCACCGAGCGCACCGAGCGTGCCGACGACACCGACCGGTCCCACCCGCTGGACACCTTCGGGCACCCGCCGGCCGGCCGCCGCCAGGTGCTGACGAAGGTGCTCTGGATCGGCATCTGGCTCGTCTTCCTGGCCAGTCCGGTGGAGGACCTGATCGGCGCCGAGCGGGGCGGCGCGGCCACCGCGCTCGGCTGTGCGGGCCTGACCGCCTTCGTGGTCTGCTACCTGTCCCTGGTCTTCCGTTACACCTCCAGGGTGCACGACTGGCGTGTGGTGCATGTGTCGTTCGGTGTGCTGCTCGCGCTGGCGGCCGCCCTCTCGTTCGCCTTCGGCACGGCCTGGCTCGGTCTCTTCGTGTACGTGGCCGTGTCGGCCGGGGCGGTGCTGCCGTTGTGGCACGCCACATGGGTCATCCCGGCCGTCACGGGCGTGATGGTCGCGATCGGCCTGCGCACCGACAGCGTCGAGGACCTGCTCGGGAGTCTCGCCGTGCTGACCCTCCTGGTCGGCTTCGCGATGACCGGGGTGCGCCAGTTGGTGCGTACGACGATCCAGCTGCGCCAGGCACGCGCAACCGTCGCCCAACTGGCCGCGAACGAGGAGCGGTTGCGGCTGGCCCGCGATCTGCACGACCTCCTCGGCCACTCGCTCTCCCTCATCACCCTGAAGAGCGAGCTGGCCGGACGCATGCTCCCGGCCCACCCCGACAAGGCCGCGCAGCAGGTGGCCGACATCGAGCAGGTCAGCCGCCAGGCCCTGGTGGACGTGCGCGAGGCGGTCTCCGGCTACCGCAGGCGCACCCTCGCCGGTGAGCTCGCGGGCGCGCGCACGGCGCTGACCGCCGCCGGTGTCGAGGCCGACGTACCCCTTGAGGTGCCCGTCGTGCTGCCGGGCGAGCAAGGGGAGACGGCGCTGGCCTGGGCGCTGCGCGAGGCGGTGACGAATGTCGTGCGGCACAGCGGTGCGCGCCGCTGCACGGTGGCGTTCACCGCACGGCACACCCTCGACGGTCCGGTGGTCGAGCTGACGGTGGAGGACGACGGCAGGGGCGGTTCCGCCGCCGCCCGGGGCAACGGCCTGGCGGGTCTGGCCGAGCGCGTGGAGGCGGTCGGCGGCGTCCTCGACGTGGGTCCGGGCGTGCGCAGGGGCTTCCGGCTCACGGCCAGGGTGCCGCTCGAGCGGGGCGCGGAGCCGGCGCCCGGCGCCTCCGCCCTAGGATCCTCCGCATGAGTACGAACAGTGCGGTGCCCGCCGTCAGGGTGCTCCTCGCCGAGGACCAGTCGATGGTCCGCGAGGCGCTGGCCGCGCTGCTCGGCCTGGAGCCGGACATCGAGGTGGTCGCGCAGGTGGCCCGCGGGGACGAGGTGCTCGCGGCCGCGCGCGAGCACACGGTGGACGTGGCGCTCCTCGACATCGAGATGCCCGGCCGCACGGGCATCGAGGCGGCGGCCGAACTCCACGCGGAGCTGCCGGAGTTGAAGATCGTGGTCCTCACCACCTTCGGCCGCCCCGGCTATCTCCGCAGCGCCATGGAGGCAGGCGCCGACGCCTTCCTGGTCAAGGACGCCCCCGCGGCCCAGCTCGCCGACGCGGTCCGCAAGGTCCTGGCGGGGGAGCGGGTCATCGACCCCACGCTCGCGGCTGCCGCGCTCGCCGGAGGCGCGAACCCGCTGACCGACCGCGAGCGCGAGATCCTGCGCGCGGCGGCCGACGGCGCCACCAACGCCGAGCTGGCCACGGCCCTGCATCTCTCCGCGGGCACGGTCCGCAACTATCTCTCGACGGCCATCCAGAAGCTCGCCGTACGCAACCGCGCCGAGGCGGTCAAGGTGGCCCGCGACAAGGGCTGGCTCTGAACTGCCGCACCGCATAAGTCAGTTCAGCATCGCCCGCGCCCCGAGCGCCTCCTGGCGCAGTCGCGCCGCCGCATCCTCGTCAGTGGCGGCCAGGACGTCGGCGTACGTCTCGATCTCCAGGGCGCCCGCCAGGAAGTCGCCGCGCTGGACCAGGAGTTGGGCGCGGTCGTAGTGCAGCCGGTCGGAGTGCGCGGGCAGCAGCAGGGAGAGTTCGACCGCCCAGAGCGCGACGTCCGAGCGCTCGGGCCGGGCCGCTGCCCACGCGCGGATGTTGTTGAGGACGCGCAGGACGATGTCCAGGGGCCCGGCGGGACTCAGCATCGACGGCACGAGGGGCGTGCCCGTGGCCCCGGCGACCAGCAACTCCGCGTCCGTGGGCGTCAATACGTCCCCGCCCGCGAACGGGTTGGCGAGGATCTGCTCCTCGTGGGCGCCGAAGCCGACCACGAAGTGGCCGGGCAGGGCCACCCCGTGGACGGGCACACCCGCACGACGGGCGACCTCGATCCACACCACCGAGAGCAGGATGGGCAGTCCTCTGCGCCGTCGGAGCACCTCGTGCAGCAGCGCGGACCGGAGGTGCTGGTAGTCACCGGGCCTGCCCTTGAACCCGTGGCGTGTGCCGAGCAGTTCGGCGAGCGCGAGCGCCCAGGGCCGTGGGCCGTCGGCCTTGTCGGGCAGCCGCTCGGCCAGCTGGTCGGCAAGGCGGTCGAGGACGTGCCGCGCCAAGCGCATGCCCGCGTCGTCGAGGTCCGGGTCCGCCTCCGCGCCGATCAGCAGGCACAGCAGGGCGAGATCAGGCTGCGCCGACCGCGCCTGATCGGCGAAGAGACGCCGCCGCTCGGGGGATTGGGGGTGCATAGGTGCTTCGTGCCCGGCCGGGCCGATCGATAGCGATCCGATCTCACCCCTTGGTTCCGCCCCCGTCGGTCAAGGGTGCATCCGGGCCCCTTTGAGGACCTTGTCGACCGCGTTGCGCGGACCGTGGACGAGGAGCCCGACCAGGTCGAGCTGATCCGTCGGCACGGCGCGCACCGCGGCCCGGTTGTCCCGGTCGTTGCCGGTGGTGAACAGGTCGGACGTGAACACCGCCCTCGGCAGCGAACGCGAGAGAGCGCGCTTGTGCGCGGCGCTCATGGTCTCCTTCGTCCCCTCGAAGACCAGGACGGGCTGGCGGATCATCGACAGATAGGGGGTGCCGTCGGCGTCCTCGTACGGCTCCCCGATCACCTCGGGCGCCGCCGTGCCGAGCCCGCTGACCAGGAACGCGGTCACGTTGAGGCGCTGCCAGGGCTCCAGGTCGTCACGGAGCAGGACGGCGATCTTGGTGTCGAAGCGGACGGGGGCCTCGTCCGTCGTCGCGGCGGTGTCTGTCTCAGCGGTAGCGGTGGTTCTCATGCAATGAGACTGCCGAGTGGACCGCCGCCACGTCTTGTACGTTCTTTGCATGGTGGTCCGGCAGGAAATATCCGCATGGCGCCCGCCGGTCGCGGGTGTCGTGGAGGTCTTCCACGCCCATTTCACGGAGCACGCGTACCCGATGCACGTCCATGACGCGTGGACCCTGCTGATCGTCGACGACGGAGCCGTCCGATACGACCTGGACCGGCACGAGCACGGCACTCCGGGCGACACCGTCTCCCTGCTGCCGCCCCAGGTCCCGCACAACGGCTCGCCCGCCACCCCCGACGGTTTCCGCAAGCGCGTGCTCTACCTGGACATGACACAGCTGGACGCGAGCCTCATCGGCCCCGCGGTGGACGGCCCCGACCTGGTCGACCCCGTCCTGCGCACCCGCGTGGGCCAGCTGCACGCGGCCCTGGCGTGCCGGGGCGACGAGCTGGAGGCCGAGAGCCGCCTCGCGCTGATCAGCGAGCGCCTGCGCGGCCACCTGCGCCCCAGGGTCACCACCGGCACCCCGGGCGACACCGGACGGGGCGTCGCCCAGAACCTCCGTGACCTCCTCGACGAGCGGCTCCTCGACGGCGTGACCCTGGACGAGGCGGCGCGCCTGGTCCACGCCCACCCCACGCACCTCGTGCGCGCCTTCAGCGGGGCCTACGGCATCGCACCGCACCAGTACGTCATGTCCCGCCGCGTCGACCGCGCCCGCCGTCTCCTCCTGGCGGGGCAGCCGCCGGGAGAGGTGGCGACCGCCGCCGGCTTCTACGACCAGTCACACCTCGGCCGGCACTTCAAGCGGATGGTGGGCATCGCACCCGGGCGTTACGCCCGCACTGCCAAGACCCTCAGTTGAGCATCGCCCTGGCGGCCCGCGCCTGGTCCCGCACGCGGTCCGCCGTGGTTGGCTCCACCGCCGTCACCACGTCGGCGTACTCCTCCAGCTCGGCGGCGCCCGCGAGGAAGTCCCCGCGCTGGACGAGCAGTTGGGCCCGTTCGTAGCGCAGCCGTGCCGGGTGGGCGGGCAGCAGCAGGGAGAGCTCCACGGCCCAGAGCGCGACGTCCGAGCGCTCGGGGCGGGCGGCCGCCCAGGCGCGGACGTTGTTCAGGATGCGCAGCACGATGTTCAGCGGATCGGCGGGCGTCAGCATCGACGCGGACACCGTGCCGCCCGCCGACCCGGCGACGAGCAGCTCCGCGTCCGCGCCCGTGAGCAGCCGCCCGCCGGCGAACGGGTCGGTGAGCACTTGCTCCTCGCGGGTGCCGAAGCCGACGACGAAGTGACCGGGCAGCGCGACGCCGTAGACGGGTGCTCCCGCCCGGCGGGCCACCTCGATCCACACCACGGAGAGCAGGATCGGAAGGCCGCGGCGGCGCCGAAGCACCTCGTGCAGCAGGGAGGACTCAAGGCGCTGGTAATCGGCGGGCGTGCCCATGAACCCGCACTGCGCGCCGAGGAGTTCGGCGAGGGCGGCCGCCCACTCCCGGGCCCCGCCGGGGCGGTAGGGGAGCTGCCCGGCGAGCCGGTCGAGCTCGATCTGCGCCGCGTCGATGCCGTCGTCGTCGAGCCCGGGGTCCGCCTCCGCGCTCAGCAGGAGGCACAGCAGGGACAGGTCGGGCCGCTCGGACCTGGCCTCCTCGGCGAACCGCCGCCGGGACGCGGCCGTCCTTGACTCCTCGTGCATGCGTGCCTCGTGCCTTACTTACCGAGCCGGCCGGTAGGAGCTACCGAGCCGACGGGTATCGATAGTGGTGGTAGGTGTGGTGCGCGGCGAAGCCAAGACCGCCGTACAGCGCCCGCGCACCTTCGTTGTCGTCCTCGACCTGCAGCCAGGCCGCCGAGGCGCCTTCGGCGAGCGCCTGCCGGGAGAGCGCGGCCATCACCGCCGTCGCCAGTCCCTGCCTGCGGTGCGCCGGATCCACCTCGACCGCCATGAATCCCGCCCAGCGTCCGTCCACGACGCACCGCCCGATCGCGGCGGGCCCCGCGTCAGGAGAGGCCCCGGGCACGGAAGCGAACCACACCGAGGGGCCGCCCGCCAGCACCTTGCGCACATGGGGGCCCGGCACCTTGAACCGCTTGTACCGACGCAGCCACGCCTCGTCGCAGGAGCGCGCGAGGACCACCTGCTCCGCCCCTGCTCCGGGCACGTCCGCGTCGCCGAGGGGCGCGAGAGCGCCGACGTGGATCGCGGAACTCACCTCGCGCTCCCAGCCCCGCTCCTCGAGCTCCGCGCAGAGCAGCTCCTGGGTGTCCTCGGCCCCGGTCGCGGTCTGGATGTACGCGGGCAGCTCCCGCTCCGCGTACCACTGACGTACGTACGCCAGGGCCTCGTCC
This sequence comes from Streptomyces sp. NPDC033177, assembly GCF_055577715.1. Classification (NCBI taxonomy): domain Bacteria; kingdom Bacillati; phylum Actinomycetota; class Actinomycetes; order Kitasatosporales; family Streptomycetaceae; genus Streptomyces; species Streptomyces sp. NPDC033177. The sequence continues at coordinate 56,031 of NZ_JBVIPS010000012.1, forward strand.
AGCGGCCGTCCCGGATCGCCCAGCGGCAGCACCGAGTTGGCCCGCCGGGTGAATCCGGCCGCCGCGCGCAGCTCCCACTCGCCGAGCGGCTCGCTCTCCACGGGCGGCCAGGCGCGCGCCGCCACCCGGGCCAGCTCCCGGTAGGAGGCCGCCGGGCCGCGCCTGCGGGCCGGGGCGGAGGGGACGACCTTGCCCGCCACCAGGAAGCTCTCCGCGATGTGGACACGCTCGCCGTCGCGGCGTGTGATCAGTACCACACCGTCGTTCCACGATGTGAGAACGCCCACCGTGTCAGTGAACTTGCCACCCGTCCCGGGCCCTTCGTTCAGGCGGCGTACCGACACCCGTTTGCCCACGTCAGCAGGGCTGATGCGCACCTCAAGCCGTCCGCCCGCAGTGAATTCCACAGCTCTGTACGCCCCTCCTGTTCGGATCATGCCCGGGAACGGAGATACTAGAGGCGGGCATCGACGACGCCGCGCTCCCGCGCGCCAGGCGAGCGGAGCCTGAGGACGGCCCGCCAACGCCCGTATCGAGGAGGAACGACAGCGTGACCTACGTCATCGCGCAGCCTTGTGTCGACGTCAAGGACAAGGCGTGCATCGAGGAGTGCCCGGTCGACTGCATTTACGAGGGCTCCCGGTCCTTGTACATCCACCCGGACGAATGCGTCGACTGCGGAGCCTGCGAACCGGTCTGCCCGGTCGAGGCGATCTTCTACGAGGACGACACTCCTGAAGAGTGGAAGGACTACTACAAGGCGAACGTCGAGTTCTTCGACGAGCTCGGATCGCCCGGTGGTGCCAGCAAGCTCGGCCTGATCGAGCGCGACCACGCCTTCATCGCCGCATTGCCGCCGCAGAACCAGTAACGGCAGCTTGAAGCGCCGCCTCGGTCCCGTACGGCACATCCCGCCGTGCGGGACCGAGGCATTTCCCCATACACGCAGTACGTACACGCAGTACGGGAGTCAGCACGTGTCCGTAGTCTCCGGTCTCTCCGGCCGCCTTCCCGCCTTCCCCTGGGACAAGCTCGAGCCGTACAAGGCCACGGCGGCCGCCCACCCCGGCGGCATCGTCGACCTTTCGGTGGGCACCCCGGTCGACCCGGTCCCGGAGCTGATCCAGAAAGCGCTGGTCGCGGCGGCGGACTCGCCGGGCTACCCGACGGTGTGGGGCACGCCCGAACTGCGCGACGCGATCACCGGCTGGTGCGAGCGCCGCCTCGGCGCACGCGACGTCACGCACCACAACGTCCTGCCGGTCGTGGGCTCCAAGGAACTGGTGGCCTGGCTCCCGACGCAGCTGGGCCTCGGCCCGGGTGACGTCGTGGCCTACCCGCGCCTCGCCTACCCGACGTACGAGGTGGGCGCGCGTCTGGCCCGCGCCGAGTACGTCTCGTACGACGACCCGACGGACCTGGACCCCACGAACCTCAAACTGCTCTGGCTCAACTCGCCCTCCAACCCCACCGGCCGCGTCCTGTCCAAGGACGAGCTGACCCGCACCGTGGCCTGGGCGCGCGAGCACGGGGTGCTCCTCGTGAGCGACGAGTGCTATCTGGAGCTCGGCTGGGAGGCGGAGCCGGTCTCGGTCCTGCACCCGGACGTGTGCGGCGGTTCGTTCGAGGGGATCGTCGCCGTCCACTCGCTCTCCAAGCGGTCGAACCTCGCGGGCTACCGCGCCGCGTTCATCGCCGGTGACGCGGACGTCCTCGGTGAGCTGCTCCAGATCCGCAAGCACGGCGGCATGATGACGTCCGCGCCGACGCAGGCGGCGGTCGTCGCCGCGCTCGGCGACGACCAGCACGTCCACGAGCAGCGCGAGCGGTACGCGGCCCGCCGCACCGCCCTGCGCGACGCCCTCCTGAAGCACGGCTTCCGCATCGAGCACAGCGAGGCGAGCCTCTACCTCTGGGCGACCCGCGACGAGTCCTGCTGGGACACGGTCGGGCACCTCGCGGACCTGGGCATCCTCGTGGCGCCCGGTGACTTCTACGGCCCGGCGGGCGACCGCTTCGTGCGCGTGGCGCTCACGGCCTCGGACGAACGCGTGGCCGCAGCGGTCGAACGACTCACCTGAGCCGCTGACGGCGCGCGGTGGCAGACGCGTGAGGAGGGCCCGGAGCCAGTGGCTCCGGGCCCTCCTCTCAGATGCGCGGCGGTCAGCCGATCGGCAGGCTCTTGACCGGCAGCTGGTCGGTGGGCAGTCCGCCCTTGGTGACCGCATCGGTCGGCAGGCCGCCCTTGGTGGCGGTGCCCGCGGTGTCGCCGACCACGTCACCGGCGCTGCCCGCGAGGTCGCCCGCGGCCTTCTGCGCGACGGGAGTGGCGGTCTTGGCGCCCGATCCGACGACCTTGCCCGCGGTCGGCACGCCCTTCTTCACGGCCTTGCTGCCGGTCTCACCCGCGAGACCGGTGGTGTTCTGAGCTGCGCCGTCGACGGTGTTGCCCAGACCGGCGCTGTCCAGGGCGGTGACACCGCCCAGGTCGGGGGCGGCCGGAAGCTGGGCGGCGCTTGCGGAGCCGGCCGCACCGACCACGGGAGCCGCCCCCGCTGCGATGAGCAGCGCGGCGCGGGCGATCCGGCGGGTCAGGGGGAGGGACATGATGCTCCTTCAGACAGGGGAAGACGTTGGTGTGTCCGGCCGGATGGGGCCCGGCGTTCGGACGCAGTGACTACCGCTCGAAGCCCTCGAAGGTTGCGGTGGGCCAACGTAAAGAATTGGCAATGCATCGCATAATCGGCTGTGGATAAAAACGGGCAAAACGATCAGCGCATGCGAGGCTGCTGAAACGTCAATGCCCTGTGCTCACAAGGGGTCCGGTGGATGCCGATGCGGGTGCGTGAACCTCTGGGCGGCACTTTGTCCGTGGGTGATCAGCGTGCCTCGATCGGGTGGCCCGCCGTACTACTGTCCAATGACAATTCGGACGTCGCCCGCGCCCGTTCCGCCGTCGGTGGGCCGCTCGTCCGCGCCTGTTCCGCCCGCCTTGCCCGGCTTGCGCCATTCCTTCCCCGAGCCGTCGGCGCTCCACTCCCGGCCGCCGTACGAGACACGCTCGATGCCGAGCGCGGACGCCTGGGCCACCGCCCAGTGCGCGAGCTCCCAGCCCCGCTGCCCGCCACCGCCCCCCGCGCCCGACGCCGTGGGGTTCACCGGCACAGTGACGGTGCTGCTGCCGCTCTCCGGCGCCACCTCCCGGCCGAAGTCGCGGACCAGGGCGGCGCGCACCTTCGCCGGATCGCCCGGCTCGTCGGCCGTGCGGCCCTCGCAGGTGAGGGTGGCGGGGGCGCGGCCGGTCAGCGCGGCGGCGAGCAGTACGGCGTCCGGCTCGTGCTTCGCGTACGCCTGGGGGAAGCCGCTGCGCTGCACGCGCTGCGCGGCGACGGTCAGGGGGAGTCGTGAATAGCCCGGGACGTCCTTGAGGTGGTCGTAGAAACGCGCCGCCGAGTACGCCGGGTCCATGATCTGTTTCTCGTTGCCCCAGCCCTGCGAGGGCCGCTGCTGGAAGAGGCCGAGCGAGTCCCGGTCGCCATGGCTGATGTTGCGCAGACCCGACTCCTGCAGGGCCGTCGCCAGCGCGATGGTGACCGCCCGCTCCGGCATGCCGCGGGAGGTGCCCACGGCGGCGACCGTCGCCGCGTTCTCCGCCTGCTCGGCGCCGAATTCGTACGACGCCCCGTCGCCGTTGCCCGAGACGACCTGGCAGCGTGGCGCGGCCTTGCCTCCGAAGACGTACTGGACGACCACATAGCCCACGAGCGCGAGCAGGACCGCGACCGCGGCCCCGATACGGAGGAGGCGGCCGCGCCGGACGAGGGTGGGGGGCTCAGGCACGCGACCAAGGTACTGGAGGCCACCGACAGGGCGGCGCGCCGAGGGGCGTTAGGGTCGAAACCATGGCTCAGACCTCACACGACGCGTCGCTCGACCTCACGCTCGACGCTGCCGCGCTCACCGCCCAGCTGGTCGACTTCCCGTCGCCGAGCGGCCAGGAGAAGGCCCTCGCGGACGCGATCGAGACGGCCCTGCGCGGCCTGCCGCACCTCACGGTCGACCGGCACGGCAACAACGTGGTGGCCCGCACCAACCTGGGCCGGGCCGAGCGCGTGATCCTCGCCGGGCACATCGACACCGTCCCGATCGCGGACAACGTGCCCTCGCGCCTGGACGAGGACGGCATCCTGTGGGGCTGCGGCACCTGCGACATGAAGTCGGGCGTCGCCGTCCAGCTGCGCATCGCGCAGACCGTGACCGAGCCGAACCGCGACCTCACCTTCGTCTTCTACGACAACGAAGAGGTCGCCGCCCACCTGAACGGCCTCGGTCACGTCGCCGAGGCCCACCCCGACTGGCTCGCGGGCGACTTCGCCGTCCTCCTGGAGCCGACGGACAACCAGGTCGAGGGCGGCTGCCAGGGCACCCTGCGGGTCTTCCTGAAGACGAAGGGCACGCGCGCGCACTCCGCGCGCGCGTGGATGGGCTCGAACGCCATCCACAAGGCCGCGCCGATCCTCGCGAAGCTCGCCGCGTACGAGCCGCGCAAGCCGGTCGTCGACGGCCTCCAGTACCACGAGGGCCTCAACGCCGTACGCGTTGAGGGCGGCGTCGCGACCAACGTCATCCCCGACGAGTGCACCGTCGTCGTCAACTTCCGCTACGCGCCGGACCGCTCCGAGGACGAGGCACTCGCCTTCGTGCGCGACTACTTCGCCGACTGCGAGATCGACGAGTTCATCGTCGACGACCACACGGGCGCCGCGCGCCCCGGCCTGGACCACCCGGCCGCCGCGGCCTTCATGGCGGCGGTCGGCGGCACGGCCCAGCCCAAGTTCGGCTGGACGGACGTCTCCCGCTTCAGCGCGCTCGGCGTGCCCGCCGTGAACTACAGCCCCGGCAACCCGCTGCTCGCCCACAAGATCGACGAGCGGGTGGAGGCATCCCTCATCCCGGAGGCCGAGAAGCGGCTCAGCGCCTGGTTGACATCCTGAGTTCCGTTGAGGATGCGACGCGTGTAACGCCCGTAGACCTACGCTGAAGTGGCACGTCGAGCAAGAGTGTCAGCGGAAGGGGATGTTCATGGGTAGTCCAGAAGGGCAGGGCCCGCGGGACGAGCAGCACTTGGGGCCCGTGGTGCGGCGGCGTGAGCAGATCACCCCGGGCACCACCGACCAGCGTCTCCTCGACACCGACGCCGAGGGTCAGTCGGAGTGGGTGCACACCGACCCCTGGCGGGTCATGCGCATCCAGTCCGAGTTCGTCGAGGGATTCGGCGCGCTCGCCGAACTCCCCAGCGCCATCAGCGTCTTCGGCTCGGCACGCACGCCGGTCGGTTCGCTGGAGTACGAGGCGGGTGTCCGCATCGGCAAGGCGCTCGTCGACGCGGGCTTCGCCGTGATCACCGGGGGCGGCCCCGGCGCCATGGAGGCCGCCAACAGGGGCGCGCGGGAGGCCAAGGGCGTCTCCGTGGGTCTCGGCATCGAGCTGCCCTTCGAGCAGGGCCTCAACGAGCACGTCGACATCGGCGTGAACTTCCGCTACTTCTTCGTGCGGAAGACCATGTTCGTGAAGTACGCCCAGGGCTTCGTGGTCCTGCCCGGCGGCCTCGGCACCCTGGACGAGCTCTTCGAGGCCCTCACGCTCGTCCAGACCCGCAAGGTGACCCGCTTCCCGATCGTCCTCTTCGGCTCGGCGTACTGGGGCGGCCTCGTCGACTGGCTGCGCGACACGGTGGTGGCCGGCGGCAAGGCGTCCGAGCACGACCTGCACCTCTTCCACGTCACGGACGACGTGGACGAGGCGGTCACCCTGGTCACCAAGGAAGTCGGCCGCTAGGGCCCTGGGCCCTCTGCCGGGCGGGCCCACGCTTGGCCCGCCCGGTGGCCGTTCGCTCCGCTACGCCAGGCCACGGCGGGCCACGGCGGGCTCCCGGTGCCCGGCGATGGTGGCGACCATGTCCAGGACCTGCCGCGTCTCGGCGACCTCGTGCACCCGGTACACCTGCGCCCCCAGCCAGGCCGACACCGCGGTCGTGGCCAGCGTCCCGAGCACCCGCTCCTTGACCGGCTTGTCGAGCGTCTCGCCGACGAAGTCCTTGTTGGACAGGGACACCAGGACGGGCCACCCGGTGTCGACCATCTCCCCGAGCCGCCGCGTCGCCTCCAGCGAATGCCGCGTGTTCTTCCCGAAGTCGTGCCCGGGATCGATCATCACGGACTCACGCGGCACTCCGAGCGCGACCGCGCGCTCGGCGAGGCCCAGGGTGACCGAGAGGATGTCGGCCATGACGTCGTCGTACGCGAGCCGGTGGGGGCGGGTACGCGGCTCGGCACCGCCCGCGTGCGTGCACACCAGACCCACTCCGTAGCGCGCCGCCACCTCCGCGAGCCGGGGATCGACCCCGCCCCACGCGTCGTTCAGGAGATCCGCGCCCGCCTCGCAGACCGCCTCACCGACCTCGTGCCTCCACGTGTCAACGCTGATGACGACATCGGGGAACCGCTTGCGCACGTCGGCGACGAAACCGACCGTACGGCGCGCCTCCTCCTCGGCCGTCACCTCCTCGCCGGGGCCGGCCTTGACCCCGCCGATGTCGATGATGGCGGCGCCCTCCGACACCGCCTGCTCCACGCGGGCGAGCGCGGGCTCGTCACGGAACGTGGCGCCCTGGTCGTAGAAGGAGTCAGGGGTCCGGTTCACGATCGCCATGATCACCGGCTCGTGCGCGTCGAATTCACGCCTGCCAAGCCTGAGCATCCCCGGTGAGCCTCCTTCGTCGGTGCCGCGGTCCGGCCGCCTGCGACCTTAACTGTCACAGGGGCATGGCACGATCAGAGCCTGACAGTTTCAGCACGGCAGTCGAGCGTGGGGGCCTGAAGAGATGGTCTTGTTCTTGTTCCTGGTCATCGCCCTCGTCGTGGTGGTCGGCGCGGTGACCCTGGCCGTCGTGGGCGGCGGGGAGCGCGCCGTGCTGCCCGACGTGCCGGCCGAGCGGTTCACCGACCCGCTGCCGCCGGACCGCGCCCTGCGCCGCGCGGACGTGGAGGCACTGCGCTTCCCGCTGACCGTGCGGGGTTATCGCATGGCGGACGTGGACGACGCGCTCGGCCGTGTCGCCGCCGAACTCGCCGAGCGTGACGCCCACATCGCGGAGCTGGAGGCGGCCCTCGCGGGCGTCCAGGCCACCGCGGTCGGCGGCCCCGGCCTCCTCAAGACGCACGCCCCGGCCATGCCCGAGGACCAGCCGGCCCCGCAGGCACCGAAGCACCTGAAGGACGCGGCCGAAGAGGAGAACGAACGGTGAGCGGCGACGCGGTGGCGGGCCCGGACGGCAGACTGCGCTGCCCCTGGGGCCTCTCGACCGAGGACTACGTGGCGTACCACGACGAGGAGTGGGGCCGGCCGGTCCACGGGGACGACGCGCTCTACGAGCGGCTCTGCCTGGAGGCCTTCCAGTCGGGCCTCTCCTGGATCACGATCCTGCGCCGCCGCGAGGGCTTCCGTGCCGCCTTCGCGAACTTCGAGATCGCCGCGGTCGCGCGGTTCACGGACGCCGACCGGGAGCGACTCCTCGCCGACCCCGGCATCATCCGCAACCGCGCCAAGGTCGACGCGACCCTCGCCAACGCGCGCGTGCTCGCCGACTGGTCCGAGGGAGAGCTCGACGAACTCATCTGGTCGCACGCGCCGGACCCGGCAACCCGCAAGGCCCCGGGCGCGCTGGCCGACGTACCGGCGATCACGCCCGAGTCCACGGCCCTGTCCAAGGCCCTGAAGAAGCGCGGCATCCGATTCGTCGGCCCCACCACGGCGTACGCCCTGATGCAGGCCTGCGGCCTGGTCAACGACCACCTGGACGACTGCGTGATCCGCGTCCCCCAGGACGGCTAGAACGGCCTAGCGGCCCAGGTACTTGGGCTTCGCCTTGTCCAGGAACGCCTGGACGGCGATCGCGTGGTCCTCGGACGCGCCCGCCTTCGCCTGGAGCTCGTCCTCCTTCTCCAGGGCCTCCTCCAGGGTGTGGCCCGCCGCGTAGGCGAGCGACTCCTTGAGGGCCCCGTAGGCGAGGGTGGGGCCCTCGGCCAGGGTGCGGGCCAGCTTCTCCGCCTCGGCCGCCAACTCGGCCTCGGGGACGACCCTGTTGGCGATGCCCAGGTCGTACGCCTCCTGCGCGCCGATGTTGCGCGGGAACAGCAGCAGGTCGCTCGCGCGGCCGGGCCCGATCACGCGCTGCAGCGTCCAGGAGACGCCCGAGTCGGCGGTCAGCGCGACCCCGGCGAAGGACGTGTTGAAACGCGCGGTGTCCGCGACGATCCGGTAGTCGGCGGCGAGGGCGAAGCCGAGACCCGCGCCCGCCGCGACGCCGTTGACCCCGGCGACGACCGGCTTGGCCATCCCGGTCAGCGCGCGCAGGACGGGGTTGTAGTGCTCCCGCACCGTGCTCATCGTCTGTCCGGTGCCCGCGGCGCGGTCCGCCATGAGGGAACCGACGTGTTCTTTCAGGTCCTGCCCCACACAGAAGGCGCGCCCGGTCGCGGTGAGCAGTACGGCACGGACCGCGGGGTCCGACCCGGCCGACTGCACCGCCTCCCGCAGGGCGACCTTGGCCTCGATGTTCATCGCGTTCATCGCCTCGGGGCGGTTGAGCGTGATGGTCGCGAGCCCGTCGCTCACCTCGTAGAGCACGGTGTCGGCCATGGTGAATCCCCTCCAGTGGTCCTGCGCCGGTCATCTTTGTCCGAGCCCAGCATGACGGAGATCATCGGGCTCCGACATGAGGGGAGATATGTGACCTGCGTCAAAGAATTCCTGGCCATGGAGGCGTAAGAGGCGGCGAAGTATCGCAGCCACATCGCCGAATTGAGTGGTTTTGCGGGCGCGCGTTGCGCAAGCGATGCAGACCGATGTTGGTCATCGGGTCCTGCCATGCGGGATAATGGCCTGGAAGCAATGTGTTCGATGCCGGTGACACCTGGGTTGTCGGCTGCGATGAGCTGGTTTCAGGAAGGGGAACGAGCATGGCGGCCATGAAGCCGCGAACGGGCGACGGCCCGCTCGAGGTGACCAAGGAGGGGCGGGGCATCGTCATGCGCGTTCCGCTCGAAGGCGGCGGGCGACTTGTCGTCGAACTGACTCCGGACGAGGCCGATGCACTCGGCGACGCCCTGAAGAAGGTCGTCGGCTGACGCGGAAGCGCCCACACTTTTTCACTGCCCCGGCATCGTCAAGACATGCCGGGGCAGTGCTATGTCCGGGCCCGGAGGGGTGCGGGGACGCGGGGACTAGCGCTTGACGGCGCAGAGAAGGCCGTCGCCCACCGGGAGCAACGCCGGCATCAGGTCCTGGCTCTCCCGCACGGTCCGCAGGAGCTCGCGGATGCGCAGCACCTCGACGGGCTGCGGGCCGGAGTCCACCGTCCGGCCGTCGGAGAAGGCGCCCTCGAAGCAGACGAGACCGCCGGGCCGCAGCAGGCGCAACGATTCAGCGAGGTAGTCCAGGTACTCCGTGCGGTCGCCGTCACAGAACACGAGGTCGTAGCCGCCGTCCGCGAGGCGCGGGAGTACGTCGAGTGCGCGGCCGGGGATGAAGCGCGCGCGGTTGCCGGCGAACCCGGCGGCACGGAAGGCCTCCCGGGCGAACTGCTGGCGCTCGGGCTCGGGGTCGACGGTGGTCAGCACGCCGTCGGGCCGCATTCCGTGCAGCAGGTGGAGCCCGGACACGCCCGTGCCCGTCCCGATCTCGGCGACGGCCTTGGCGTCCGCGGTGGCGGCCAGCAGGCGTAGCGCGGCACCGGTACCGGGAGACACCGAGGGCAGGCCCGCGTCCTGGGCCCGGTCACGGGCCCAGCGTGTGGCCTCGTCCTCGGCGACAAAGGCGTCGGCGAACGCCCAGCTCGTCTGCCGGTTGCCGGTAATGGCCCTCTCCTGTCCCCGTGGATGCCTGGCCGTGACTGTATCCGTAAGGGGTGGGAACCCGCAGATGGGACCGGGCGTTTAGTAGGGGTAGGCGGACGCCGGGGGTAACGAATGGATCAAGACTGGCTGCGGGCCCTGCGACCAGGCAGGACACCTGGCAGGAAGCCCGTACCAAATTCCAGTAAAAACGCTTATCCGGAGCTAACGGGCGAGGTGGTTATGGTAGGGGCTCCACTGGACACCACCAGAGCCGACAGGGGAGGTGCGGCTGCGTCCGCGGATCGGGGAGGAGCGTTGAGGCGCTTTCTCGGGTTGGCGGGTGAGCCGAAATCCGTGACCGACACCGCTGACCGATTCCACACCGCCAACTCCGCTCAGACCGCGACCTTTGCCGCTGATGCGGAATCGCAGGCGTGGACTCCGCCCACCTGGGAGGAGATCGTCAGCACGCACAGCGGACGCGTCTATCGCCTCGCATACCGCCTGACCGGCAATCAGCACGACGCCGAGGACCTCACGCAAGAGGTCTTCGTCCGTGTCTTCCGGTCCCTGTCGACGTACACCCCCGGCACGTTCGAGGGCTGGCTGCACCGCATCACCACGAATCTCTTCCTGGACATGGTGCGCCGCAAGCAGCGCATCCGTTTCGATGCCCTTGGTGACGACGCGGCCGAGCGCCTCCCCAGCCGTGAGCCGTCGCCGCAGCAGGTCTTCAACGACACGCACTTCGACGCGGACGTCCAGCAGGCACTCGACACCCTCGCGCCCGAGTTCCGTGCGGCCGTGGTCCTGTGCGACATCGAAGGTCTCTCGTACGAGGAGATCGCCGCGACTCTCGGCGTCAAGCTGGGCACGGTCCGCAGCCGTATCCACCGTGGCCGTTCGCAGTTGCGCAAGGCCCTTCAGCACCGGTCGCCCGAAGCCCGCGCCGAGCGCCGCTCGCTCGCAGGAGCCGTGGCGCTGGGAGGAGGGGGCGCGACCGCGTGAGTGGATCACGGTCGAATCCTGCCGAGCGGCATCTGGCCGAGCAGCATCTGGGGGACCGACTCGCCGCCCTGGTGGACGGTGAGTTGGGCCATGACGCGCGTGAGCGGGTTCTCGCTCATCTCGCGACCTGTCCGAAGTGCAAGACCGAGGCCGACGCGCAGCGCCGGCTCAAGAGTGTCTTCGCCGAGGTGGCGCCGCCGCCTCCCTCCGAGAGTTTCCTCGCCCGGCTCCAAGGCCTTCCCGGCGGTGGCAGCGAGCCTCCTTCGGGCCCCAGGGCCCCTGGCGGCGGTTTCGCCACCGCGGACAGTGAGTCAGGGCTGCCGCCGAGCGGAGTCTTCGGCGTGCGGCCCGAGACCTTCGGCTATGCGCCGTCGGGCAGCCATGCCGGGGTGCTGCCGGGGTCGGGGCGCGGTTTCCGCATCCATGACGTCGACCGCCGTGACGCGGGCCGTGACGTCGGCCGTGCCGAGGCCGAGCGGTCGCTGTGGCGCGGGCGGCGGTTCGCCTTCGCCGCCGCGGGTGCGGTGTCGCTGGCCGCGATAGCCCTGGGCGGTGTCACGACGGGCATGCCCGCCGACCCCGGTGACCCGCGCGCGGGCTCCGGTACGAGCAACAGCTCGGGCAGCAACACATCGGGCAACAGCAAGAGCAGCGCGTCGCCGATGCGTTCGCCGGGCTCGGGGGTCACCGCGGCTCCCGATTCGGTGCGCCGCCGAGGCAGCGGGCCGCTGTCGGTCCAGGGCCAGCGTCCCGGGGTCCTCGCGGCGCCGGTCGCGCCCACGCAGGCGACCGGGCCCCTGCTGCCCGGAGTGCCCGTGCGGGGTCCTCGTGTCCAGCAGCCCGAGCCGGTGTACGCAGGGCATCAGGCGGCGGCGCCGATGCTGACCGGCGCGGCCATCATGTCCCCGCTGATCCGTCCGGTCCCTCCCGTTGTACAGGGCAGCGCGTCCCCCGCGGGCACGGTGCCGACGGTGGACGGGGCTGACCCGGCGAGCACCGCGGCGGCCTCGCCCGTCGAGGGCACGCTGCAGGGCGCTTCGCGGATACGCTGACGTGCTCTGCGCTTCGGTGCGGGAACCTGGTTGAATCCTTGGTGGGCCGTGCCTGCCCGAGGCTTGTGGCGGGCGCGGAGATGAGCACGTGATCGGCGTCCGCCGTAGGCCAGGTGTGGGGAGAGCATGGACGAGGGCAAGCCCACGAAGGCGAAGTGGTGGAGCCGCCCCAGGTCGGCCTCCGCGCCTGACGGAACGGGGCGACCGGAGGGGACAGACGCCACCGGCCGGGCGGAGGACGCCTCGGGCGACTTCACCCTGGCCGCGGCGACACCGCCGGACGCGGCCACGACAGCGGCACTTCCACCTGCGGCAACCTCTGGGTTCGCCGCACCCGGCTCCGCGGCTTACCCCGCCGACGCTGCGGGCACTCTGCCCGACGCGGCCCCGTCTGCGCCTGCGGCTTCCTCCGCCGACGTTGCGGGCTCTCCGCCCGACGCCGCCCCGTCTGCGCCTGCCGCACCCGGCTCCGGCGCCGTGCCTCCGGCCGGCTCGGCGACTGGGGACGTTTCGGCTCCGCCCTACTCCACCGACGCTTCGGGCACTCTGCCCGACGCCGCTCCGTCTGCGCCTGCCGCGCCCGGTTCCGGTACCGCGCCTGCGGCTTCCTCCGCCGACGCTGCGGGCTCTTCGCCCGACGCGGCCCCGACTGCGCCTGCCGCACCTGTCTCCGACGCCGTGCCTGCGGCTTCCCTCGCCGACGTTGCGGGCTCTTCGCCCGACGCGGCCCCGACTGCGCCTGCCACACCCAGCTCCGTCGCCGTGCCTCCGGCCGGCCCGGCGGCTGGGGACGTTTCGGCTCCGGCCTACTCCACCGATGCTTCGGGCACTCTGTCCGGGGCGACCCTTGCGCCTGCCACACCCGGCTCCAACGCCGTGCCTCCGGCCGCCCCGGGGGTTCCCGCCCAGGTCGGCATGGCTTCCGGTGCGCCGGCAGGGCCTGGCTCCGGTGGCCTGACTCCGCCCGACTCGGCCACCGGCCCCGCCGAGCGGCCCCGCCCGCTGCACGACCCCGATCCGTACAGCACCCCGCCCTACGGTGAGCCCGGCCCCTGGGCCCCCGCCCCGCCCGTACAGCACCCGGCGGCGACCCCGGCCCGCGGCACGCAGCTTCCGGCGGCGCATCATGCCGGAACCCCGCCCCACGGCACCCCCGGCCCGGCTCCGGCCGCCGCCCACGGAATCACTCCCCAGCCCCACCCGCAGCCGCAGCCGCAGCCGCAGGCCGAGTCTCAGCCCCACCCGGGCCCGCAGCAACAGCCGCAGCCGCAGGCCCAGTCTCACCCGGGCCCGCAGCCGCAGGCCCAGTCCCAGCCCCACCCGGCCCCGCAGCAACAGTCGCAGCCCGACCCGCACCAGCCTCACCCCCAAGCCATCGCCCCGCCCCGCCAGCCGTACGACCCCTGGAACGCGCCCCTTCAGCAGAGCGGTGCCGTACCCGTCGACGAGGCGAAGCAGAAGAAGCGTGCGCGGCGGCTCATTCTGGTCGGGATCACCGTCATCACCCTGGTGGCCGGGGGGATCGGCGGAGCCATCGGGGCCTATGTCGAGCGGAACGCCGGGGTCTCGGACATCGAGCTGCCGCAGGCGGACTCGCAGGACAAGACCCGCGCCAAGGACAGCGTCGCCGGGATCGCGGCGAGCTCACTGCCCGGCGTCGTGACGCTGCACGTCAGCGGCGACGAGGCGCAAGGCACCGGCACCGGCTTCGTGCTGGACGGCAAGGGCCACATCCTCACCAACAACCACGTCGTCGAGCCCGCCGGCACGGGCGGCGAAATATCGGTGACGTTCAGCGGCGGAGAGACCGCCAAGGCGGAGGTCATCGGCCGCGACGCCGGTTACGACCTCGCCGTGGTCAAGGTCTCCGGCGTACGCGGACTCAAGCCGCTGCCCCTCGGCAACTCCGAGAACGTGCAGGTGGGCGACCCCGTGGTCGCCATAGGAGCCCCCTTCGACCTGGCCAACACCGTCACCTCCGGCATCATCAGCGCCAAGGAGCGCCCCATCACCGCCGGCGGCGAGAAGGGCGACGGCAGCGACGTCAGCTACGTCGACGCGCTCCAGACCGATGCCCCCATCAACCCCGGGAACTCCGGCGGCCCGCTGGTCGACTCCCAGGCCCGCGTCATCGGCATCAACAGCGCCATCCGCTCCGCCGACGACAGCTCGGCCCCCGGCGGCGGCCAGGCGGGTTCCATCGGCCTCGGCTTCGCCATCCCCATCAACCAGGGCAAGCGCGTCGCCGAAGAGCTGATCAACACCGGCAAGGCCACGCACCCTGTGATCGGTGTCACGCTCGACATGGAGTACACGGGCGACGGCGCCCGCGTCGGTGAGAAGGGCAAGGACGGCGGGCCCGCCGTGAACAAGGGCGGTCCGGGCGACCGCGCCGGGATCGAGCCCGGCGACGTCATCACCGAAGTGGACGGCCAGCGCATCCACTCCGGCGACGAACTCATCGTCAAGATCCGCGCCCACCGTCCCAAGGACCGCCTCGAACTGACCGTCCAGCGCGCAGGAAAGGACCGGAAAGTGACGCTCGTGCTCGGCGCATCGGACGGGAACTGATCCACGTCTGTCGCCCAGCGGCTACCGGACGGACAGGAACGCCAGGTACCGTGGACGCGGTCCGGATGGCAAGGAGCTCAAGGTGTTCTCAGACATTGGCCCGCTCGAGGTAGTGGCGCTGATCATCCTCGCCGTGCTCGTTTTCGGCCCGGACAAGCTGCCCAAGCTCATCCAGGACGCCTCGCGGACCATTCGTAAGATCCGTGAATTCTCGGACAGCGCCAAGGCGGACATCCGCAGTGAACTCGGCCCGGAATTCAAGGACTTCGAGTTCGAGGACCTGAATCCGAAGACCTTCATCCGCAAGCAGCTCGACAACGACGAGCTCGGCCTGAAGGAAATCCGGAACGGCTTCGACCTGAAGAAGGAGATGGCCGAGGTCACGGACGCGGTCCACGGGCGGGAGAGTGAATCCTCCGACGGCGCGACCGGCAGGGACAGTACGTCCGACGCGGGCGGCGGCCGCATCGACATGGCCAAGAAGGACGGCCGTATCGACATGGACAAGAAGCCCGAGAAGGCCGCTCCCGCCGACCACCCGCCGTTCGACGCGGACGCCACCTGACCTCCTCCGAGGCACCCCCTCCGCGCCCCTGAGCACGCCTCCCGGCACGCCTTTCGCGTCACCCGACCGCCGACCGGTGTCCCAGGTTCCGGAACGGGTGTGGCTATCCTGCCTTGTTGTCCGGCTGAGGACGCCCGAGGGGGGCGGGCCCTGCGGACCGATGAGAACGAGGAGGCGGCCGGGTACATGGAGACGACAAGTCGCGTAGGCGCACAGGCGCCGGCCGCGGACGGCACCGCACAGGCGATGCCCTCCGCCCGGCGCACGGTCGACAGCTATCTGCTGGCGCCCTTCCCCTGGTACGGCCTCGACGAGGCCTTCACGGGCGAGCGCTGGCTGATGCAGGTCGGCACCGCCGCGGACGGCGCGGTGGAGCACGGCTCCATCGGGCACGGCGATGAGCCGTCGGTACGGAGTGACGGGCCCTTCGGCAACAACGACAAGGAGCGCTTCGCGGCCGTGGTGACCGTCGCGGCCAACCCGGTGCGGCGCAGCCCGGACGGCACGGGCCTCCTCGAGGCGACATCGGTGTCGTCCGCGGCCTGGCTCGCCGGAGTGGGTCTGCTGTCCTTCACCTGGCCCAGCCAGATGGACCACAGCCTGCGTGACGACTGGCTGGACCAGCAGACCGAGACGGCCTGGGTCCTCGCGGACGACCTGCAGGGCGAGGACTGGTCGACGCTCTCGCTCCCGGTGGACGGGGTGCCGACCTCGTTCCACTACCGCGAGTCCGAGTTCGGCTGGGTGCTCGCCGGGTCCACGGAAGGAGGCGTCCACCTGGGTGCCTACGGTCGCGGCATGAGCGCGTACGGCCTGGGCTTCTCCGTGGTCAAGGACATCCACGACTACGCGGCCGGTTAGGACGCGGCCGGCCGGTCCGGCCAGCGCACACATACGCCGATGGAGGCGCCGCTCATGACGAGCGGCGCCCCCATCGGCGTACGGCAGACGCCCGGGAGGGCCTCAGAACTTGTTGCGCGGGGTGATCCCCAGGGTCATGCCCGCGAGGCCGCGCTGGCGGCCGCCCAGCTTGCCCGCGATCGTGCGCAGCGCCGAGCCCGCCGGGGACTCCGGGTCCGTCAGGACGACCGGCTTGCCCTCGTCGCCGCCCTCGCGCAGGCGCACGTCGATCGGGATGGAGCCGAGGACCGGGACGTTGGCGCCCGTGGTCTTCGTGAGGCCCTCGGCGACGCGCTGGCCGCCGCCCGTGCCGAAGACGTCGACCATCTCGCCGCAGTGCGGGCAGGGCAGCCCCGCCATGTTCTCGACGACGCCGACGATCTTCTGGTGGGTCTGTACGGCGATGGAGCCCGCGCGTTCGGCGACCTCGGCCGCCGCCTGCTGGGGCGTCGTCACGACGAGGATCTCGGCGTTCGGGACCAGCTGGGCGACGGAGATCGCGATGTCGCCCGTGCCCGGCGGCAGGTCGAGCAGCAGGACGTCCAGGTCGCCCCAGAAGACGTCCGCGAGGAACTGCTGGAGGGCGCGGTGGAGCATCGGGCCGCGCCATACGACCGGGGCGTTGCCCGGCGTGAACATGCCGATCGAGATGACCTTCACGCCGTTCGCCGACGGCGGCATGATCATGTCCTCGACCTGGGTGGGCTTGCCGTACGCGCCCAGCATTCGGGGCACGGAGTGGCCGTAGATGTCCGCGTCCACGACGCCGACCTTCAGGCCGTCCGCCGCCATCGCGGCGGCGAGGTTCACCGTCACCGAGGACTTGCCGACGCCGCCCTTGCCGGACGCCACGGCGTAGACACGGGTCAGCGAGCCGGGCTTGGCGAAGGGGACCTCGCGCTCGGCGGTGCCGCCGCGCAGGGCGCTCGCCAGCTCCTTGCGCTGCTCGTCGCTCATCACGTCGAGCGTGACGTCGACGCGCGTGACGCCGTCGACGGCGGCGACCGCGTCGGTCACGTTCTTCGTGATGGTCTCGCGCATCGGGCACCCGGAGACCGTGAGGTACACGGTGACCGCCACCACCCCGTCAGGGGAGATGTCGACCGATTTGACCATCCCCAACTCGGTGATGGGTCGATGGATCTCGGGGTCGTTCACCGTCGCCAGTGCTTCACGCACCGCGTCTTCCGTAGCCATACGTCCGATAGTACGGCGCGGTAACCCCGCCCCGGAAAGAGCCGTCAACGGTCGCCTACGTCACGCCCGCCGCTCTCCTCGGCCGGGAATACGACGCGATGGCCCCTGCGCTGCTCCTCCAGCTCTTTGACCAGGTCCTGGAGTTCGCTGCGGATCCAGTCGCGGGTGGCCACTTCGCCCAGGCCCATGCGCAGCGAGGCGATCTCGCGGCTCAGATACTCGGTGTCCGCGATGGACCGCTCGTTCTGTTTGCGGTCCTGTTCGAGGTTGACCCGGTCCCGGTCGTCCTGCCGGTTCTGTGCCAGCAGGATCAGGGGCGCCGCGTACGACGCCTGGAGGGAGAGCGCGAGGGTCAGGAACAGGAAGGGGAACGGGTCGAAGCGCAGCACCTCGGGCGCCCAGACGTTCCAGGCCACCCAGACGATGATCGTGACCGTCATCCAGACGATGAAGCGCCCCGTGCCGAGGAACCTCGCGATCCGCTCAGAGAGCCGCCCGAACGCCTCGGGGTCGTACTCCGGCAGGAACTTGCGGCGCGGCGGCCGCGGCTGGTCGAGCCGGAAGCGGGGGGCGGTCCGCTGCTCGGTGCGGTTGTCCCGCTCACGGTCACCCGGTGGCACGCGGCACCTCTTCCTGGTGGAACTCGGTCTCGCGCCAGTCGTCCGGCAGCATGTGGTCGAGCACGTCGTCGACGGTGACGGCGCCGAGCAGCGAGCCGCCCTCGTCGACGACGGGGGCGGCCACCATGTCGTACGTGGCGAAGAACCCGGCGACCTGCGGCAGCGCGGTCTCCGGCGCGAGGGTCTGGAGATCGTCGTCGAGGATCGAACTGACCAGCGTGTACGGCGGATCGCGCAGGAGCCGCTGGAAGTGCACGGTGCCCAGGTACTTGCCGGTCGGGGTCTCGTCCGGAGGGCGGCACACGTAGACCTGCGCGGCGAGGGCGGGGGACAGGTCCTGTTGGCGCACCCGTGCGAGCGCGTCGGCGACCGTGGCGTCCGGCCTGAGCACGATCGGCTCGGTCGTCATCAGACCGCCCGCGGTGCGCTCCTCGTACGCCATCAGACGCCGTACGTCGGCGGCGTCGTCCGGCTGCATCAGCGTGAGCAGCCGTTCCTTGTCCTCTTCGGGGAGTTCGGCGAGCAGGTCGGCGGCGTCGTCCGGGTCCATCGCCTCCAGGACGTCGGCGGCGCGCTCCTCCTTGAGCTTGCCGAGGATCTCGATCTGGTCGTCCTCGGGGAGCTCTTCGAGGACGTCGGCGAGCCGGTCGTCGTCCAGGGCCGCCGCGACCTCCGCACGCCGTTTCGGCGACAGGTGGTGCAGGACGTTGGCGAGGTCGGCGGGGCGCAGCTGTTCGAAGGTGGCGAGCAGGCTCTCGGCGCCCTGACCGTGCTCCTCGAGGGAGAAGCCGTCGACGGCCGACCACTCGACGGTCAGCGTCTCGCCCTTGCGGCGGAAGGTGCCGCCCTTCCCCTTGCGTACGAAGACCCGGTCGATCTCCCAGTCACGGCGGGCCGGCAGCTGCTGGACCGCCACGTCGAGGACGGTGACCTCCTCGTCCGACTCGACGAGCCTGACCCGCCGGTCGAGCATCTCGCCGAGCACGAGCCGCTCGGTGGGCCGCTGCTCGAAGCGCCGCACGTTCAGTACGCCGGTCGTGATGACCTGTCCCGTCTCGATGCCGGTCACCCGGGTCATCGGCAGGAAGATGCGGCGCCGCGTCGACAGTTCCACGACCAGGCCGAGGAGGCGGGGCGGTCTGCGCTGCACTCGCAGCGTCGCCACCAGGTCGCGCACCCGGCCCACCTGGTCGCCGTTCGGGTCGAAGACGGCGGTACCGGCCAGATGTGACACGAAGACCCGGGAGGCGCTTGCCGCCATTGCACGCCCCCTCCTCTGCTCGTGACCTTTTCATGCCGTTCTGCCGGGCAATGCGGGCTTCAGGCTAGCCCGTCCCGGTCGGATACGCCCCGGCGGAGCGTCCCGCCGGACTGGCGACAATCTACCTAGTCAGCACGGGTACGCTGCCGTACTGCCGTAGCCGTAGCCGTCGTCCCCACGAGAGGCAGCGCCCCCTGTGTCAGCGATTCCCCCGGTCCGCCGTATCCGAAAGACGGCCCTCGTGAGCGCGATGTGCGCGGGCCTCGTCCTGGGGGTCACCGGTCTGACCGGGTGCAGCAGCGAAGAGGATCCGGACGCGGGCACGAACGGCATCGGCAAACTCTCCGCCGCGAAGATCCAGAGCAAGTCCCGCGCGGCGGCCGACGCGGCACCCGCGGTGCGGCTCTCCGGCACGCTGGTCAGCAAGGGCCACACGTACAAGCTCGACATGCGGCTCAAGGACGACGGCGGCAGCGGCTCGGTCACCTCCAAGGGCGAGACCTTCAAGCTGCTGCGCGTCGGCAAGCAGCTCTTCCTGATGGCCGACTCCGCCTTCTGGACCCACGAGGACGCCAAGGGCGGCGAGAAGCCCGGCAAGGCGGACGAGGGCGCCGCGGCGAAGCTCGACGGCAAGTACGTGAAGGTCCCCGAGGAAGACGCGTCCTACCAGCAGCTGAGCGGCTTCACCGACAAGGACCTCCTCCTGGAGGGCATGCTCACCCTGCACGGCGCACTCGCCACCGGAGAGCGCAGCACGACGTCGGGCAACCCCAGCATCAAGATCACCGGTGACAAGGGCGCGGGCGGCACCCTGGACGTCTCCCTCAAGGGCAAGCCCTACCCGCTGCGCCTGCAGCGCGCGGGCGACGCGGGCACGCTCCGGCTCAGCGACTGGGGCAGGGACTTCACCCTGGAGGAGCCGGCCAAGGACGAGATGGTGGACTACGGCGAGCAGCTGCCCGACTCCTAGAGGCCCGGTTTCCCGGGGTCCGGTCCGGGATTCGGTCCGGGGTCGGGTCAGCCCCGCCGCTTCTTCCGCTTGAACAGCAGCCGGGGCAGCGCCTCGGGCACCGGATTGCGGGTGGTTGCCGCGGTCGGCAGGGGCGGGGCCGCGAGCGAGCCGTCGGGCAGGTCGGTGATCGTGTCCCGCGGGGTGAGCCGCACGACCCGGCACTCGTCCGCCCAGCGCTGCGGCATCCGCTCGCCGTCGGGGG
The DNA here is from genome assembly GCF_055577715.1 of Streptomyces sp. NPDC033177. NCBI lineage: Bacteria > Bacillati > Actinomycetota > Actinomycetes > Kitasatosporales > Streptomycetaceae > Streptomyces > Streptomyces sp. NPDC033177. Next base: position 76,315 of record NZ_JBVIPS010000012.1, read on the forward strand.
CGTTGAGGCGCTTGCCCTTGAGCTCGGCGACGGCCGCCTCCCACGCCTCGGAGCGCGGCGCGAGCTCGGTCACCTCCGCCGTCCAGGCGACGAGCCGGCCGCCCTTGTCCTTGCTGCGTACGGTCACTTCGGCGGTGCCGCCGTCGACGAGCCCCGGCAGCGGCTGCTCGCCGGGGCCGTCGCCGATGAGGCACGCCGCGCCCTCGTGCCACACGTGCCACAGGGCACGGGCAGGGCCTTCGCCGCGCACCCAGATGAGGCCGGACTTCTTGGTGGCCTCCTCGACGAGGGCCTGGGCGAGCAGCGTGTCTGTCATGCGCGCAGCCTATCGAGCCGCGTGCCGCCCGGACCCTAGAGCCAGCCGTTGCGCTTCAGGGTGCGGTGGATGGTGTAGCAGGCTCCGGCGATGAGGCCGAGCACCATCGGGTAGCCGAACCGCCAGTGCAGCTCGGGCATGTGGTCGAAGTTCATGCCGTAGACCCCGCAGACCGCCGTCGGCACGGCGATGATCGCCGCCCAGGAGGTGATCTTGCGCATGTCCTCGTTCTGCGCGACCGCGGCCTGCGCGAGGTTGGCCTGGAGGATCGAGTTGAGCAGCTCGTCGAAGCCGACGACCTGCTCCTGGACGCGGGCCAGGTGGTCGGCGACGTCACGGAAGTACTTCTGGATGTCCGGGTCGACGAGCCGCATCGGCCGCTCGCTCAGCAGCAGCATGGGCCGAAGCAGCGGCGAGACGGCCCGCTTGAACTCCAGGACCTCCCGCTTGAGCTGGTAGATCCGCCCGGCGTCGACACCGCGCGCGGAGCCCTTGCCCTTGCTCGGGGCGGAGAACACCTCGGTCTCGACCTCGTCGATGTCGTCCTGCATGGCGTCGGCCACCGCGAGATAGCCGTCGACGACGTGGTCCGCGATGGTGTGCAGGACGGAGGAAGGGCCCTTGGCGAGGAGCTCGGGCTCCTCCTGGAGCCGGCGCCGCAGGCCGCGCAGCGAGCCGTGACCGCCGTGCCGGACCGTGATGAAGAAGTCCCGCCCGGTGAAGCACATCACCTCGCCGGTCTCCACGATCTCGCTGGTGGCGGTGAGTTCGGCGTGCTCCACGTAGTGGATGGTCTTGAAGACGGTGAAGAGCGTGTCGTCGTAACGCTCCAGCTTGGGCCGCTGGTGTGCGTGCACCGCGTCCTCGACGGCCAGCGGGTGCAGCCCGAACTCGGCGGCGATACCGGCGAATTCCTGCTCCGTCGGCTCGTGCAGACCGATCCAGGCGAAGCCGCCGTCGCGACGCACCTGGAGCATCGCCTCATGCGGCGTGAGCGTGTCGTCACAGGCCGCGCGGCGGCCGTCGCGGTAGACGGCACAGTCGACGACGGCGGAGGCGGCGGTGGGGTCGCGCGTGGTGTCGTACGAGCTGTAGGCGCTGCCGTCCTTGCGGAGCGAGGGGCGGACGGCGGCGCGAAGGTCGCGGATCATCGACATGGGCAGGCTCCTTCGACGGAGGCGGCCTGCGACGGTTGGAACTACCCGGAATGGGGACGTCCTGCTGAGGATGTTTGGCACGTCCACAAAGCGGGGAGCACCGCACCATCGCGGTGGCAGCTTCGCTACTGACTCAGATCAGGGAACACAGAGAGATCAGGTGGAAACGAAGTGCTCTTCCGTCGCACGCGAGCACGGGGAGTGCCGACGCGCAGTGGCAGCTACAGGGCTGCGTGAGGTGTCAGACGGAAGAACGGGTGGTACTGCACGGTCGACTTCGATCCATGGCAGCCCCACCTCCTCCGGCCGGTCCCCCGTAGGGGAAGTCCCAAGCGCGTAGCGCGCCAAGTCATCTGCCCGGGCTTGAAAGCGCGCTCTGCGTGCTGCCCGGGACCAGCGGCCAACACTATCAGCCGACTGAAGTGTCAAGCCCCGTCTTTACCCCGCACTGACGAGTTCTATGCTCGCGCCATGGCTGATGTTCTTGCTCTGGTCGAGGCCCGTCTCCGCACTGCCCTCGGTGAACCGGACGCCCGCGCCGCGGTGACCTTCCTCGGCACCGACCGCATCGAAGTGCTGCGTTTCACGGACGGGGACCTGATCAGGTACGCCACCCTCGGCATGTCGGCGCAGCCAATGGCCGATCCCACCGCCGCGCTGGCCGACCCGGTCAAGGGCCCGCGCGCGGAGCTGATCCTCACGGTACGAGGCGGGGTCGCCGACACGGACAAGGTGCTTCGCCCGCTCGCCGTACTGGCCGCGTCGCCGCAGGTCGAGGGCCTGATCGTGGCTCCCGGAGCCTCGCTCGACGTGGGTGAACCGCTGTGGCCGGGCGCGCAGTTCACGTCGGTTCTGGTGGCGGAGTCGGGCGGCTTGGTCGAGGACCTGGAGCTCGACGAGCCCATGGAGCCCGTACGGTTCCTGCCGCTCCTTCCCATGACGCCGAACGAGGGCGCGTGGAAGCGGGTGCACGGCGCGCAGGCGTTGCAGGAGCGCTGGCTGAGCAGCGGGACGGACCTGCGCGATCCGCTGCGCAAGTCCGTGTCCCTGGACTGAAACCCCCGGCAGGAGAGCTCAGTTGGCGAAGACGGTGACGCCGTCCTCCGTCGCGTGCTTCGGTTCGAGCTCCTCGGCTTCGTGCGTCAGGGAGTCCTTGCGGACCCAGACCACTACCGCGCCGAGCACCGCCGTGACGGCCGCGACCACGAAGGGGATGTGGATGTTGCTCCACTCCTCGATCTTCGGCGCGAAGAACGGGGCGGCGGCCGCCGCGAACCACCGGACGAAGTTGTAGCCGGCGCTGGCCACCGGGCGCGGTGCGTCCGAGACGCCGAGCGCGAGCTCGGTGTAGACGGTGTTGTTCACGCCGATGAAGGCGCCGGACAGGATCGTGCAGACGATGGCCGTGGCGTGGTTGCCGTACCCCAGCACCAGCACGTCCGCCGCGAGCAGCACCAGTGAACCGCCGAGCACCTTCAGCGAGCCGAACCTCGCCTGCAGCCGCGGCGCCACGAGCACCGAGAAGACCGCGAGCAGCAGACCCCAGGCGAAGAAGATCGCCCCCGACTTGTAGGGGGTCATGTTCAGGACGAACGGCGTGAAGGCCAGGACCGTGAAGAACGTGTAGTTGTAGAAGAACGCGGAGGCGGCGGCCGACGCGAGCCCGCCGTGACCGAGGGCCTTGATCGGCGCGAGCAGTGAGGTCTTCTGCGCGGGCCTGGGCTGCTCCTTCAGGAACGCCGTGATGCACAGGAAGCCGACCGCCATCAGGACGGCGGTGCCGAAGAACGGGTAGCGCCAGCTCGCGTTGCCGAGCACCGCGCCGAGCAGCGGTCCGCACGCCATGCCGAGACCGAGCGCCGACTCGTAGAGCAGGATCGCGGCGGCGCTGCCGCCGGCCGCCGCGCCGACGATGACCGCGAGCGCGGTCGACACGAAGAGTGCGTTGCCGAGACCCCACCCCGCGCGGAACCCGACGAGCTCGCCGACCGATCCCGAGGTGCCGGCGAGCCCCGCGAAGACCACGACGAGCGCGAGGCCGAGCAGCAGGGTCTTCTTGCCGCCGATCCGGCTGGAGACGAACCCGGTCACGAGCATCGCGACGGCGGTGATCAGGAAGTAGGAGGTGAAGAGCAGGGACACCTGGCTCGCGGACGCGTCCAGGCCCTTCGCGATGGAGGGGAGGATCGGGTCGACGAGCCCGATGCCCATGAAGGCGACGACGGACGCGCCGGCGGTGGCCCAGACAGCCTTCGGCTGCCGCAGAAGACTGGTCGCTCCCTCGTCGAACGGGTCCGCTCCGGTGGGACCTGCGGTGCTGGTACTCATGCCTGCTCCTTAGCGGCTTCCGTCGAGATCGTTGACGTATACACACATTAGTTAGCCAAGCTAAAAGATGCAAGCTACATCTAGTTTCGCCTGGTGACAGGGCCACCGGACGGGTGATCGTCCTTGACGGGGCGACGACCGGGGAGGACCGTTGGTCGTTATGAGGGGCGAACCCAGTTGCCCGAAGTGTGGTGGCCGGGTCAGGGCTCCCGGCCTCTTTGCCGACTCCTGGCAGTGCGATGTGCACGGGACGGTGCATCCGCTGCAGCCTGTGATCCCGCCGAGCGTCGAGGCGCTCCAGGTCGTGGTGCATCGCGCGCAGGTTCCGGTCTGGATGCCGTGGCCGCTGCCGGTCGGCTGGCTGTTCACGGGTGTGGCCTGCGCGGGCGACGACCGCAGCGGGGGCCGTGCCACCGCCGTAGCCTGCTCCGGCCCCGCGCCGCTCGGCGGCATGGGCGAGCTGGTCCTGGTCGCCGAGGAGCTCGGCGTCGGGCTCGGCGCGCGGTATGCCGGAGTCGACGGCCCGGACCCCGGCCCGTACCTGAACGTCGAGAAGCCGCCGCAGGCCAAGCTGCTCGCGGCGGGCCGACCGACCCCGTTGTGGCATGTGGCGGGCACGCCGGACGACCGCGCGGTGTTCGCGGGCGAGGCACGCGGCCTGTGGCTGTGGGCGATCGCGTGGCCGGAGCAGTCGGGACTCCTGATGTACGACGAGTTGGTCCTGACCGATCTGCGGGACGCGGGCGCCGAGGTGGACCTGCTGCCTTGCGGGGCGCTTTCCCCGCGGATTCTGGGGCCGTGAGGTGGTGCGGGGGTTGCCTCGTGAGGCGGGGCGGCTTTTTCTCGCTTGGGGTTGCTGAGGGGTCGCTGATGCGGTGGAGGGCGTCTCCTCTGAGCGTCTCCTCGGAGCGGGCGACTGGCGCGGTTGGCGCGGTCGGTCAGTGAGCGGGGTCTCTCCTGGGGCGGGCGGTGGAACGTTCGGGTCCCGTTATCCTTGAGCGTCCCCCCTTGCGACCGTCCCTCGTGGACCGGTCCGTCTCCGTCCCGTCAGAGCCTGGAGTCCGCGTCGTGCGCATCGACCTGCACACCCACTCCACCGCCTCCGACGGCACGGACACCCCGGCGCAGTTGGTGCGCAACGCGGCCGCCGCCGGACTCGACGTCGTCGCGCTCACGGACCACGACACCACCCGCGGGTACGCGGAGGCCGTCGCGGCCCTGGAGGGGCTCGACCGGGGGCTCACCCTCGTCACCGGCGCCGAACTCTCCTGCCGCCTCGACGGCGTGGGCCTGCACATGCTGGCCTACCTCTTCGACCCCGACGAGCCGGAGCTCGCCCGTGAGCGCGAGCTCGTGCGCGACGACCGGGTGCCCCGCGCGAAGGCGATGATCGGCAAGCTCCGCGAGCTCGGCGTCCCGGTCACCTGGGAGCAGGTCGCGCGCATCGCGGGCGACGGCTCGGTCGGGCGCCCGCACATCGCCGAGGCGCTGGTGGAGCTGGGCGTCGTGCCCACCGTCTCGGACGCCTTCACGGCGGACTGGCTCGCCGACGGCGGCCGTGCGTACGCCGAGAAGCACGAGCTGGACCCCTTCGACGCGATCCGCCTGGTCAAGGCCGCGGGCGGCGTCACCGTCTTCGCTCACCCGGCGGCCGTCAAGCGCGGTCAGGTGGTGCCGGAGACCGCGATAGCGGCGCTGGCCGCCGCCGGACTCGACGGCGTCGAGGCCGACCACATGGACCACGACCCGGCCACCCGCACCCGGCTGCACGGCCTCGCCGCGGACCTCGGCCTGCTTGCCACGGGGTCGAGCGACTACCACGGCAGCCGCAAGACCTGCGTGCTCGGAGAGTTCACCACCGACCCCGAGATCTACGGGGAGATCACGCGGCGCGCGACCGGGGCGTTCCCGGTGCCGGGCGCGGGCGGACGCACCGGCGCGTAGCGCTCTCCCCGCCCCTCTTGTCCGCCGCGCCCCGTGCGGCATTTTCGTACGCTCACTTCACCGCAAGGCCATCACTGTGTTCGACGTCGCCGTCTTCGGCTCCCTCTTCCTCACCCTTTTTGTGATCATGGATCCCCCCGGGATCACGCCGATCTTCCTCGGACTCACCTCCGGCCGCCCGGCCAAGGTGCAGCGGAAGATGGCCTTCCAGGCCGTCTGCGTCGCCTTCGGCGTCATCGCGGTCTTCGGTGTCCTGGGCCACCAGATCCTCGACTACCTGCATGTCTCTGTCCCCGCGCTGATGATCGCGGGCGGTCTGCTGCTCCTGCTGATCGCGCTCGACCTCCTCACCGGCAAGACGGACGAGCCGAAGCAGACCAAGGACGTGAACGTCGCCCTCGTACCGCTGGGCATGCCCCTGCTCGCGGGGCCCGGCGCGATCGTCTCCGTCATCCTGGCCGTCCAGGACGCCGACAGCGTCGGCACGCAGATCTCCGTGTGGGCGGCGATCGTGGCGATGCACGTCGTGCTGTGGCTGGTGATGCGCTACTCGTTGCTGATCATCAGGGTCATCAAGGACGGCGGTGTGGTCCTGGTGACGCGGCTCGCGGGCATGATGCTGTCCGCGATCGCGGTGCAGCAGATCATCAACGGTGTGACGCAGGTGATCAACGGCGCCTAGGGCGCGTAGGGCGTCTAGGGTGCCTCGGCCGGGAGCGCTCGGACGTGCCGAGGTGCTGGATGTGCTGGATGTGCTTGGACATGCCAAGGGCCCCCGTACCAAAGGTGTACGGGGGCCCTCCAACCTGTGCGCGCAGCCTGTGTGCGCAGCTTATGCGTGCAACCTGGCGTTACGAGGCCGGGGATTCGGCCGGTCGGATATAGATGCGCTGGCCGATCGCTGCGGCCTGCTGCACGATCCGATTGACGGAGGCGGCGTCTACGACGGTCCGGTCCACGGCGGCGCCGTCGACGTCGTCGAGTCGCATGATTTCGAAGCGCATAAGGCTTCTCCCTTCGTCTGGTCATCCTCCTGAAGGAGAACTACTGGGTGTGGTGGCCACCGGGACAGCTGTGTCCGGCGTTCCATACGGGTACAACGAGTTGCCCCCAGCAAACATTCCCTACGCTAAGGAAATTTTTCGACAGGCTAATTACTCGCGAGTAGCGGAACCAGTTGTGTTCGCTGCGTGACCAACGGGACAATGGCACCGATGAACGACGAGATCGAGAGCAGCACTCAGATCAGCACTCAGGTCAGCACCCAGATCAGTGCCCAGCTGGAGCGCGCCAACTCCCTCCTCGAGCGCATGCTCGCCGAGGTGGCGAAGACGCCGTCCACGCACGCGATCTTCGTCGACGCCGGGTATGTGTACGCCGCGGCGGGGCGACTCGCGGTCGGCACCGAGGACCGGCGCGCCTTCGACCTGGACGCGGAGGGGCTGATCGAGGCGTTCATCGACAAGGCCCGCACGATCTTCGCGGACAGCCGCCTGCTGCGCGTCTACTGGTACGACGGTGCGCGGCGCCGCATCCATACGGTGGAGCAGCAGTCGATCGCGGAGCTCCCCGACGTCAAGGTCCGCCTGGGCAACCTGAACGCGAACAATCAGCAGAAGGGCGTGGATTCCCTCATCCGGACGGATCTGGAGTCACTCGCCAGGCACCGCGCCATCAGCGACGCGGCCCTGATCGGCGGCGACGAGGACCTGGTCTCGGCGGTGGAGGCGGCGCAGGGGTATGGCGCGCGGGTGCATCTGTGGGGCATCGAGGCCGCCGAGGGCCGCAATCAGGCGGAGCCGCTGCTGTGGGAGGTCGACAGCCAGCGCACGTTCGACCTCGACTTCTTCAAGCCGTACGTGTCCCCGCGCTCGGTCACGACGTACGCGACGTACGAGGGCGCGGGCACGCCGCGGCCCGCGCGCGAGGACGTGCGCTTCGTGGGCGCGCAGATCGCCGCCAGATGGCTGGCCGCGCGGGGGCGTGCGGCGCTGGTGGACCTCCTGCCGGGGCATCCGTACCTGCCCGGGTCCGTGGACCAGGAGCTCCTGGTGGAGGCCGAGAAGCTGCTCGCGTACTCGCTGCGGGGGCAGTCGGATCTGCGGCGGGCGCTGCGGGACGGGTTCTGGGGGCATCTGCAGACGCAGTACTAGGCGCTGCCTTCGCTGCTCTCGATCCGGTCCCAGAAGGCGATGAGGGCGGCGGCGGTCTCCGCGGGGCGGTCGGTGTTGGGGGAGTGCTCGGCTCCGGCGATGACCGTGCGGTGGGCGTGCAGCCGGGCCGCCATGTCGTCCAGCCAGGGGATGGGCCAGGTGTCGTCGCGCTCGCCGGAGATGACGTGCTTGCGCAGGGGGAGCGCGGCGAGTTCCGTGACGCGGTCGGGCTCGACGCAGAGCTGCTTGCCGGTGGCGATGAGCTGGGCGGGACTGTGCCGCAGCCAGCGGGCACGCAGGGCGTCGCCGTCGAGGTCGGTCTCCTCCGGCGGGTCCATCGCCTGGATGGCAGCCCATGCCTCGTCCATCGACAGAACCCCGAGCGCGTCCGTCAGCATCTTGGCGCGCGCCTGCTGCGAGGGGGCGATCTGGGCCGGGCCTGACGCCATCAGGGTGAGCGAGGCGAAGGTGGGGGCGGGGGCGGCGGCTTGGAGGGTGGCGGCTTGGAGGACGGCGGCGCGGGCGATGAGGCCTCCTAGGGAGTGGCCCAGGAGGTGGGGGGTGGCGCCGGTGACTGCGTCGGGCTGGGTGAGGGCGTTGGCCTGGGTAAGGGTGCTGGCCTGGGTGAGGACGTCGGCCTGAGCGAGCACGTCCTTCGCCAACTCGTCCTGTGCGTACGGGAGTTCGTCGTCGGCCGGCCCTGCGGTCTCGTACTGGCCGCGGCCGTCGACGGAGACGGCTCGGTACCCGGCATCTGCGATGGGCTTGAGCAGCGCGATGAAGTCCTCCTTGCTCCCGGTGAAGCCGGGGAGCAGCAGGACGGTGCCCTTGGCCTTGCCGGCCGGGCGGGCGTCCAGGGCGGCGAAGTCGCCGCGCGCGGTCCGGAGGGGGCTGGCGTCGACGCCGGGGGGCGGGGTGAAGGTCGGGGGCCTGCTCATGCCTTGAGGCTAGCTGGCGGGTGGGTGGGGTGTTCTGCGGGTCCCTGCGGGTGGCTTTGCGGTGGGGTGGTGCTGCCGGGGGCCGGCGTCTTGCTTCTCCGCGCGGGCATGCACTCCGCAGTCGCAGGGGGACTTCCGCTGCTGCGCCGCGGGGCGCGTTCCCCGCGCTTCGCGCGATTCACCCACCCACCCGCCCACCCGGGCGCCCCGCGGTTTGCAGGGTGGGCGGGGTTGTTCTCGCGGTACGCCGCGGATGCGTTCCCCGCGTTCCGCGCGGTTTTCCCCACCCACCCACCCGATTGCCCCGCAGTGGCAGGGGGTGGTGGGCCTGTTCTGCTGGTGCGGCGCGGGGGTCCTTTCCGCGCTTCGCGCGGATCTCTCCCACCCACCCACCCGAGCACCCCGCGGTTGCAGGGGAGGGGCGGGGTGGGTCTGCTTCCGCGCTTCGCGCGGACTTCTCCCACCCGCATGCCCGATTGCCCCGCAGTGGCAGGGTGGTGGGGCTGGTCTGCTGGTGTGCTGTCGGCGTCTGCCCGTGCTTCGCGCGGGCTCTTGCCGCTCATCCGCCCGAGCGCCTCCGCAGTTGTAGGTGGGCAGATTTCTCCCATCCAATCGCCCGATTACCCCGTGGCGGAGCGGGGTGGGTGGGATTTCTGTGCGTTTGCCGGGGCATCGGGCGGAGCCGTGTCCCGATGGCCCGTTCGGCTTGCCCGTTGATGCGGGGGATCGGGTGGGTGGGTGGGGGAGTCCGGCGCGTGGCGGCGGGAGTTGGTCTGGTCGGCGTGGTGGGGGAGGTGGGTAGGCCGAAGGCCCGGTCCCCTGTGGGGGCCGGGCCTTCGGGTGTTACTGCTCAGCGGAGCGCGTCAGCTCTCCTCGGCCGGCGCAGCCACCGCCTTGCGGGTCCTGCGGCGCGGCTTGGTGACCGTGGCCTCCTCGGCGGCAGCCGGAGCCTCCGCGGCCTTGCGCGTACGGCGACGCGGCTTGGTCCCCTCCGTCGGCTGAGCGGGGATACCGGCCTCGGTCACCTCTGCCACCGCCGGCTCCGCTGCCTTGCGGGTCCTGCGGCGCGGCTTTTCCGCCGGGGTTTCGGTCACCTCTGCCACCGTCGGCTCCGCTGCCTTGCGGGTCCTGCGGCGCGGCTTCTCCGCCGGGGCCTCGGTTACCTCGGCCGCCACCGGCTCCGCGGCCTTGCGGGTGCGGCGCGGCTTGGTGGCCGGTGCCTCCGCCTCGGCGGCCTCCGCGACCGGCTCCGCTGCCTTGCGCGTTCGGCGGCGGGGCTTCTCCACCGGGGCCTCGGCCTCGGCCGTGTCGACTGCTGCCTCCGCTGCCTTGCGGGTGCGGCGGCGGGGCTTTTCCACCGGGGTCTCGGCCTCGGCGGGCTCGGTCACCTCTGACAGCGCCGGCTCCGCTGCCTTGCGGGTCCTGCGGCGGGGCTTCTCCGCCGGGGCCTCGGGCACCTCTGTCAGGGTCGGCTCCGCTGCCTTGCGGCGGGGCTTCTTCGGCTCGGTCTCGGGGGCGGGGGGCTCCACGGCCTCGACCGTGTCGACCACTGCCTCCGCAGCCTCCGAACCGCTCCGCGTCCGGCGGCGGCGGCGCGGCGTGCGCGGCTCCGTCGGCTCGGCCTCGGGGGCGGCTACCGCCGTAGGCGCGGCGGCCTCGGCGACCGCAACCGCCGGGGTCTCCAGCGGCGTACCCGAACGGGTGCGGCGGCGGCGACGCGGCGTACGCGCCTCACGCGGCTCGCGCTCCGGGGCGACCTCGGAAGCGCGCCCACGGTCACGGCCGCCGTCACGGCCGCCGTCGCGCCCGCGGTCGCGGCCACGCGAGCCGCCCTTGCCGCCCGTCTCGCCGAGGTCTTCGACCTCCTCGGCGCGCAGCCCGGCACGGGTCCGCTCGCCGCGCGGCAGGACACCCTTCGTGCCCACCGGGATGTTCAGCTCCTCGTACAGGTGAGGAGAGCTCGAGTACGTCTCGACCGGGTCGCTGAGGCCGAGGTTCAGCGCCTTGTTGATCAGCTGCCAGCGCGGGATGTCGTCCCAGTCGACCAGCGTGATCGCGATGCCCTTGGCACCCGCGCGGCCGGTGCGGCCGATGCGGTGCAGGTACGTCTTCTCGTCCTCGGGGGACTGGTAGTTGATGACGTGCGTGACGCCACCGACGTCGATGCCGCGCGCGGCGACGTCCGTGCAGACGAGCACGTCCACCTTGCCGTTGCGGAATGCGCGCAGCGCCTGCTCACGGGCGCCCTGACCGAGGTCACCGTGCACGGCGCCCGAGGCGAAGCCACGCTTCTCGAGCTGCTCGGCGATGTCGGCGGCGGTCCGCTTCGTGCGGCAGAAGATCATCGCGAGTCCGCGGCCCTCGGCCTGCAGGATGCGCGAGACCATCTCGGGCTTGTCCATGTTGTGCGCGCGGAAGACGTGCTGCTTCGTGTTCGCGACGGTCTGGCCCTCGTCGTCCGGCGCGGTGGCGCGGATGTGCGTGGGCTGCGACATGTAGCGACGGGCCAGGCCGATGACCGCGCCCGGCATGGTCGCCGAGAACAGCATCGTCTGACGCTTCGGCGGCAGCATGTTGATGATCCGCTCGACGTCGGGCAGGAAGCCCAGGTCGAGCATCTCGTCGGCCTCGTCGAGGACCAGGCACTTGATGTGCTTGAGGTTCAGCTTCTTCTGGCCCGCGAGGTCGAGCAGACGACCCGGCGTGCCGACGACGATGTCGATGCCCTTCTTGAGGGCCTCGACCTGCGGCTCGTAGGCACGGCCGCCGTATATGGCGAGGACGCGTACGTTCCGTGCCTTGCCGGCGGTCAGGAGGTCGTTCGTGACCTGCTGGCAGAGCTCACGCGTGGGGACGACGATGAGCGCCTGCGGTGCGTCGGTCAGCTGCTCGGGCTTGGCCCGGCCGGCCTCGACGTCCGCGGGGACGGTGACGCGCTCCAGGATCGGGAGACCGAAGCCGAGCGTCTTGCCGGTGCCGGTCTTGGCCTGGCCGATGACGTCGCTGCCCGAGAGCGCGACGGGGAGCGTCATCTCTTGGATGGGGAAAGGGCTGATGATGCCGACGGCCTCGAGGGCCTCGGCCGTCTCGGAGAGAATTCCGAGATCGCGGAAAGTCGTAGTCAGGGCATTGCCTCTTCTGTGAGACGCGGCCCGAGGCGAACGCTGGGGGGTCGTGACCGTGCCACTACCGCCGGCTGCTTGGGGGGCGGGGCCGGGGGCGCGGGACCACTGCCTGCGCTCGAGCGCTCGTACCGCTGAGGTTCCCTCCTCGTGCCGTCCGCACTGTGCGGGCCGCCTGGAGGGCTGTCGGTTCGGAGCCGATCGGGCCTCCGACCGGGCATCCTCATTCGTACGGCCCGTCGAATATTCGGCGGGCGCATTACCACTGTACCCCGGAATCTCGCAGCCGTGTCTGGCGAATTCGTCACGTCACTGTCGTCACAGTCACTGACCAGGCCCTTACACGTTGCTGCGCGCGGGCTATTGTGCGGTTTATGGAGACGCCTGACACCGCCGCTGACACACCTGCCGAACCCAAGGGAATCGCTGCCCAGGACTGGACGACCGCTTCCGCCGACCCGAACTACCGCGCCGCGGTCGTGGACCTGCTCGGAGCGCTCGCATATGGGGAGCTCGCGGCGTTCGAGCGGCTCGCGGAGGACGCGAAGCTGGCGCCGACGCTGGGCGACAAGGCGGAGCTGGCGAAGATGGCGTCGGCGGAGTTCCACCACTTCGAGCAGTTGCGGGACCGGCTCTCGGCGATCGGCGCGGACGCGACCGAGGCGATGGAGCCGTTCGTGGCCGCGCTCGACGGCTTCCACCGCCAGACGGCGCCGTCCGACTGGCTCGAGGGCCTGGTCAAGGCGTACGTGGGTGACTCGATCGCCAGTGACTTCTATCGGGAGGTCGCGGCGCGGCTCGACGGGGACACCCGTCGTCTCGTCCTCGGTGTGCTCGATGACACGGGGCACGCGAGCTTCGCGGTGGAGAAGGTGCGGGCCGCGATCGACGCGGATCCGCGTGTGGGTGGGCGGCTGGCGCTGTGGGCCCGTCGCCTTATGGGCGAGGCGCTCTCGCAGTCGCAGCGGGTCGTTGCTGATCGGGATGCCTTGTCGACCATGCTGGTCGGGGGCGTGGCCGATGGCTTCGACCTTGCCGAGGTCGGGCGGATGTTCTCGCGGATCACTGAGGCGCATACGAAGCGGATGGCTGCGTTGGGGTTGGCGGCGTAGTCGCGGGGCTCCGGGGGGCGGTGTTTCTGCTGCGGGTGCGTGGGGCTGGCGGCGTTCCCCCCGCGGCCCCCGTGCGGGGCTGGTGCGCAGTTCCCCGCGCCCCTAGGTGAGGCTGGTGCGTCGTACTTACCTGCCGGTGTGTGGGGGTTTCTCGCGCAGTTCCCCGCGCCCCTTACGGGGCTGGTGCGCAGTTCCCCGCGCCCCTCTGCGGGGCTGGTGCGCCGTTGTTGCCTGCGGGTGCGTGGGGGTTTCTCGCGCCGTTCCCCGCGCCCCTTACGGGGCTGGTGGGCAGTTCCCCGCGCCCCTCTGCGGGGCTGGTGCGCCGTTGTTGCCTGCGGGTGCGTGGGGGTTTCTCGCGCCGTTCCCCGCGCCCCTTACGGGGCTG
>NZ_JBVIPS010000012.1:89866-228866 GCF_055577715.1 Streptomyces sp. NPDC033177
GGCAGTTCCCCGCGCCCCTCTGCGGGGCTGGTGCGCCGTTGTTGCCTGCGGGTGCGTGGGGGTTTCTCGCGCCGTTCCCCGCGCCCCTTACGGGGCCGCGCCGTTCCCGGCGCCCCTTGCGGGCCCCTAGCGGGCCCGTAGGGCCCGGCTACGCCGTCGCTGAGCGACGGCGTAGGTGGCCTCGGTTGGGGCGGAGCAGGAGTGAGAGCAGGGCCGCTGCTACGGCTACTGCGCCCGCGAGGGTGCCCAGGGCGTGGCCCGCGCCCAGGGCCATGTGTGTGACGAACGCGCCGATCACGGCGCCTGCCACGCCGGTCGAAAGGACCAGCTTGCGCGCGGGGAGCCGCGCGGCCAGTCGGTGGGCCGCCGCCCATGCCAGGGCGAAACCGAGCAGTGCGGAGCCGAGTGCTTCCAGAATCACAGGGTCTTCCCTCCCTCGCGGCCAGGTGCAAAACGGTCGTAGCCGGTCTTACCCCTGGCGGCCGGAATGCAATCCTCCATAGCCTTCCCCCGCGGATCGCGTCGACGCATCGCGACCGGCGCGGCAGCCCATACGCGCACCACGCGTATCCCGCGTACCAACACACGAGAACGGCCCGGTGGTTGTGACCACCGGGCCGTTCTCGTCGTTCGTCCTGCGTGCAGCGCCTTGGACTACAGGGCGCTGAAGCCCACCTTGCGTGCGGTCGGCTCGCCGAGCTCGACGTACGCGAGGCGGTCGGCCGGAACCAGGACCTTGCGGCCGTGGTCGTCCACGAGGCTCAGCAGCGGCGACTTGCCGGTCAGCGCCTCGGACACCGCGTGCTCGACTTCCTCGGCACTCTGGCCGCTCTCCAGCACGATCTCGCGGGGCGCGTACTGCACGCCGATCTTGACCTCCACGGCTTTGTCCCTCCGACGGTCAGTGATGTGCGCGGCCTGCCGCGCCGTACTCAGCACACATTAGCCCGGTGAGGCGACCTGCATGCTTGTGCCGCTGCACGCCAGTAGCGAACAGAGATCGGGAACAGAAGTCAGTGGCCTTCCAGGCCGTGCAGCGGGAAGCCTGCGATACCGCGCCAGGCCAGCGAGGTGAGAAGCTCCACCGCCTTGTCGCGCGGGACCGTGCTGCCGCTGGCGAGCCAGTACCTGGCGACCACCTGGGAGTAGCCGCCCAGGCCCACCGCGAGCAGCATCGCCTCGTCACGGGGCAGGCCCGTGTCCTCCGCGATGACCTCGCAGATCGCTTCCGCGCACTGGAGGGTGACCCGGTCCACGCGCTCGCGGACCGCCGCCTCGTTAGTCAGGTCGGACTCGAAGACGAGACGGAAGGCACCGCCCTCGTCCTCCACGTACGCGAAGTACGCGTCCATCGTGGCCGCCACCCGCAGCTTGTTGTCCGAGGTCGACGCGAGTGCCGTACGGACGGACTGCAGCAGTGATTCGCAGTGCTGGTCGAGCAGGGCGAGGTAGAGGTCGAGCTTGCCGGGGAAGTGCTGGTAGAGCACCGGCTTGCTGACTCCGGCCCGCTCGGCGATGTCGTCCATCGCCGCCGCGTGATACCCCTGCGCGACGAAGACCTCCTGTGCCGCGCCCAGCAACTGATTGCGTCGGGCACGACGCGGCAGGCGTGTGCCCCGTGGGCGTGCCGCCTCTGTCTGCTCGATGGCTGTCACGCCGCCTCCCATGATCGTGAATGTGCGGTGTGCGCCGCGCGGCCATCGTACTTTTCGGTAACCACGATGTGCGCGGTACGAGCGGAGAATTTCACGGACCGGACGACCGAGAAAGCCGTGCGTAGCAGGGCAAACACGGGCAGCTCAGCGATAGTCGTCTTCGTCGATGCTGACGACGCGGGCCTGTTCGGCCAGGTCGGCCTCATTGGCCTCGTCCGTGTCCACACCCTGCAAGGAGTCGTCCCCGCGCGGTGCGAGGTCGGTCTGCTGCTCCGCGGCGTCCGCCTCGGGAGCTTCGGTGCTGGTGTCGGGGGTTACCTCGGCCTCGAAGGTTTCGGGGTCGGTCGGGTCGACGGTCATCGTGGCTCTCTTCCGTAGAGGACTGGAGGACTAGTGGTGCGAGTGCCCTGTCCGTCCTCTCCTATGAGCGTTTGCGCCCTCTTCTATGAGCGTAGGAGACCGCCGAACCGGGCGCTACGCGATCTCCGGGTGGGATCGGCCGGATCTGTGACGGCGAACACATGAACCACCGTGTGATCGTCTCGTAACATTGCTGCATGTCTTCGACCGAGCTGCCGAACGTGATCGCCGCCACCGTCGCCCCCAAACCGGGTGTCGTGGCGGTCGCGGCGGGCGAGCGGCTCGACTCGGTCACCCTCCCCGGGCTCACGCTTTCGGTGCGTTCCAGGCCGTCGGTCCGCGACGGGCTGCCCGCCGCGCTGTACGTGCACGGGCTCGGCGGTTCCTCGCAGAACTGGTCGGCCCTGATGCCGCTCCTGGAGGACGTCGTCGACTGCGCGGCCCTCGATCTGCCGGGCTTCGGTGACTCGCCGCCGCCGGACGACAGTGACTATTCGGTCACCGGGCATGCGCGCGCGGTCATCCGCTATCTGGACTCGCGCGAGCACGGGCCCGTGCACCTGATCGCGAACTCGTTGGGCGGCGCGGTGACCACCCGTGTCGCCGCCGTCCGCCCCGACCTGGTTCGTACGCTGACGCTGATCTCGCCGGCGCTTCCCGAGCTCCGGGTGCAGCGCACGGCGGTGCCGACCGGGCTCCTGGCGTTGCCCGGCGTCGCGTCCCTGTTCACCAGGCTCACCAAGGACTGGACGGCCGAGCAGCGGGTCAGCGGTGTCATGGGGCTCTGTTACGGCGACCCGGGCCGGGTCTCTCCGGAGGGGTACAGCGCGGCGGTGCGGGAGATGGAGCGCAGGCTCGCCCTTCCGTACATGTGGGACGCGATGGCCCGCTCGGCGCGCGGCATCGTGAACGCGTACACGCTGGGCGGGCAGCACGGCCTGTGGCGGCAGGCGGAGCGGGTGCTCGCGCCTACGCTGCTGGTGTACGGCGGCAAGGACCTGCTCGTGTCGTACCGTATGGCCCGCAAGGCCGCCGCCGCGTTCCGTGACTCACGGCTCCTCACTCTGCCGGACGCAGGGCATGTGGCGATGATGGAGTATCCGGATACGGTGGCCACGGCGATCCGCGAACTCCTCGCGGACGCGGGCGAGTTGCATGCATCCGGTCAATCGGGCGCGGAGAGCTGAGGCGGCGAGTGGGACGTCATAGCCGCCGGGGTTCAACCGACCTCGCAGACAACACGGGCACCACGGGCAGTACGAGCAACGCGAGTACCGACGACATACCGCTAGCGCAGGGCGCGCGCCCGCCGGGCCCCGGCACGGGGCGCCGCAGGCGCGCCCCGGGGGACGCCGGTACGCCCGCGCACGGCTTCCCGCAGGCCACGCCGCCGCACGGCTTCCCGCAGGCCACGCCGTCACACGGCACGCCCCAGGCCACCCCGCCGCACGGCATGCCGCACGTCCGTGGCGGGCACCCCGAGCAGCGTGAGCCGGGTGAGGCGTGGGGAGCCGGGCCGCGGATGGGCGCCGCCTACGGGACGCCGCCGGGAGCGCGGACCGCGCCGCCTCGCATGCCGGGGCCGCGTCGCGAGTATGTGGACGCGTTCGGCGACGAGTTCGTCGACGAGGACCTCTTCGGGGGCAGCGCGACCGGTGCCACGCGCGCGCCGACCGGGCCCCCGCCCGCGCGGACACCCCAGCCCCGCGACCCGTACGCCTCCGTCACCGACTGGGACCGCTCGGTCGACGAGGACGAGGAAGCACGGGGAGAGCTCTGGGCCGGCGGAGCCGACGGGACCGGTGGCACGGACGGAGCCGACGGCCCCGGCGCCTTCGCGGACGACGACGCCCGGGACGGCAAGGCAGGCAAGGGCCGCACCTTCACCGGGATCGCCGCCGCCGCTGTCACGACCGTGCTCGCGGTCGTGGTGGCGGGGCAAGTGGCCGATGGGGCAAAGGATTCTGCTCCCGAGACCGCCACGCGGGCAGCGAAGGGCCAGGACAGCCGTGCCGCGGGCGAGGACGCCTCCCGCTCGGACGACCGGCCCACGCCCCCCGAGTCCGCCCCGGCGACGTACGAGACGAAGATGGCGAAGAAGTACCCGCTCGACGCCAAGCTCACGGCGTCCGGCGACTTCGACGCGATGGCCGGGTTCGAGAAGGCGCCGGGCAAGGGGCAGTTGTTCCGCTACCGCGTGGACGTCGAGAAGGGGATGGGCCTGGACGGCGAGCTGTTCGCGTCGGCCGTGCAGAAGACCCTGAACGACGAGCGGAGCTGGGCGCACGGCGGAGGCCGGACCTTCGAGCGGATCTCCTCGGGGAAGCCCGACTTCGTCATCACTCTCGCGAGCCCGGGGACGACCGGGAAGTGGTGTGCGAAATCCGGTCTCGACACCCTTGAGCAGAACGTCTCCTGTGACTCCGCGGCCACCGACCGCGTCATGATCAACGCCTACCGGTGGGCGCAGGGCGCCAAGACCTACGGCGACCGCATCCACCCGTACCGGCAGATGCTCATCAACCACGAGGTCGGCCACCGGCTGGGCTTCAATCACACGGACTGCACGAAGGACGGCGACCTCGCGCCCGTCATGCAGCAGCAGACGAAGTTCCTCGACCACGACGGAATCAAGTGCAAGGCCAACCCCTGGGCGTTTCCCAAGAGTTGAGACAGAAGTGACCGTCATGCGGTCATTTCTGGATTCGAAGCTTTGACATCTGTCGCAAGTTCGTTCATATTTCTCCGCATGTCGCCTCGTCACGCCTCCTCGCGCGCAGCCCTTGCGCTGGCGCTCTTCGGCGTGACCGCGCTCTGCGTGTCCGACATTCACTGTTGCTGACGCCCGCCCCTGGCGCGTGCGTCGCTTTCGCATGACCTTTCGTGGTCCTGGCCTTCTTCGGCGACCCCGGGGCGAGCTCTGCTCATTTCCTGCTGATTGCTGCCCCACGCCCGTGTGCCGTGCAGCGCTCCCGAGAGGTCCCTTCCCATGCGTCAACCGTCCGTCATAGCCCGCCGCGTGGCAGCGGCATCCGTCAGCCTCGTCCTGGCAGCGGGCGCCGCCGCCTGCGCCGGTCCCGAGGGCAGCGGCGCCGGGAGCGGCGGCGCCGAAGGCAAGCCCGCGAAGGGCGGCACGCTCACCGTCCTCAACAGCGACCCGCAGGTCGACTTCGACCCGGCGCGGCTCTACACCTCCGGCGGCGGCAACGTCCCCTCGCTCGTCTTCCGCACCCTGACCACCCGCAACCGCGAGGACGGCGCCAAGGGCTCGGAGGTCGTGCCGGACCTCGCCACGGACCTCGGCAAGTCGAGCAAGAACGCCACGGTGTGGACGTACACCCTGAAGAAGGGGCTCAAGTACGAGGACGGTTCGCCGATCACCTCCGCCGACGTCAAGTACGGCATCGAGCGCTCCTTCGCCGGTGAACTCTCGGGCGGGGCGCCCTACTTGAGGGACTGGCTGATCGGCGGCGACAAGTACGCCGGGCCCTACAAGGACAAGGGCGGGCTCGACTCCATCGAGACCCCGGACGAGCGGACGATCGTGTTCCGGCTCAACAAGCCCGAGGGCGAGTTCCCCTATCTGGCCACGCAGACGCAGTTCACGCCCGTGCCCAAGAGCAAGGACAAGGGCACGAAGTACGAGGAGCACCCGGTCTCCTCGGGCCCGTACAAGGTCGTCGAGAACGAGAACGACGGCGAGCGCCTGACCCTGGAGCGCAACCCGCACTGGTCGGCGAAGACCGACTCCGAGCGCAAGGCCTACCCCGACAAGATCGACGTGCGGTCCGGCCTCAACTCCTCCGTCATCAACCAGCGCCTCTCGGCGGGCCAGGGCGCGGACGCCGCCGCCGTGACCACCGACACGAACCTCGGTCCCGCCGAACTCGCCAAGGTCACCGGCGACAAGGCACTCGCGTCACGCGTCGGCACCGGACATTTCGGATACACGAACTATCTCGCCTTCAACCCGAAGGTGAAGCCCTTCGACGACCCGAAGGTGCGCCAGGCGATCTCGTACGCCGTCGACCGGTCGTCCGTGGTCAACGCGGCCGGCGGCTCGTCGCTCGCCGAGCCCGCGACCACGTACCTGCCGAACCAGAAATCCTTCGGATACACGAAGTACGACCACTTCCCGGCGGGCGCGAACGGCAATCCGAAGAAGGCCAAGGAACTCCTGAAGGAGGCCGGCCACAAGGACGGGCTCACCATCACGCTGACCCACTCCAACGCCAAGGACTTCGAGACGAGCCCGGAGATCGCCACCGCGATCCAGGACGCCCTCAAGAAGGCCGGGGTCACCGTCAAGCTGCAGGGCCTGGAAGACAACGACTACTCGGACAAGATCCACAGCGCCCAGGACGAGCCGGGCCTCTTCCTCGCCCACTGGGGCGCCGACTGGCCCTCCGGCGGCCCCTTCCTCGCCCCGATCTTCGACGGTCGGCAGATCGTGAAGGACGGCGCCAACTTCAACACCGGCTTCCTGAACGACAAGTCGGTCAACGACGAGATCGACGCGATCAACAAGCTCACCGATCTGGACGCGGCCGCGAAGCGCTGGGGCGCCCTCGACAAGAAGATCGGCGAGCAGGCCCTGACCGTGCCGCTCTTCCACCCCGTCTACAAGCGGCTCTACGGCAAGGACGTCAAGAACATCGTGATCAGCGACTGGACGGGCGTCCTCGACGTCTCCCAGGTCGCGGTCAAGGCCGCGGACAAGTAAGGGTTACCGGTCACATCACCATGAGCGAGGCCCTGTTGGCCTCGGGAGCGGGGACGGGCGCCACGGCGCCCGCCCCGACTTCCGGTGCCCGTCAGTTCTGGCGGCGGCTGCGTGCGCAGCGTGCCGCCCTCGTCGCGGCGTCCGTCGTCGCGCTGCTCGTCCTGGTCGCGCTCACCGCGCCACTGCTCACCGCTGTCGAGGGCCAGGACCCCAGTACGTACCACCCCGACCTCATCGATTCCGGCCGCGGCGGCGTGCCGATCGGCTCGTTCGGCGGCATCAGCGCCGACCACTGGCTCGGCGTCGAACCGCAGACCGGCCGTGATCTTTTCGCTCGTCTCGTGTACGGCGCGCGCGTCTCCCTCGGCGTCGCGCTCGCCGCGACCGTCGTGCAGGTGCTGCTCGGCGTCGCCGTCGGCATCGCCGCCGGGCTCGGCAACCGCCTGGTCGACCAGGTGCTCAGCCGCGCCACCGACGTCATCGTCGCGATGCCCCTTATGGTCCTCGCGCTCGCCCTCATGGCGATCGTGCCCAGCGGATTCCCGCGCCCCGTCCTGGTCGCCCTGGTCATCGGGCTCGTCGCCTGGGGCAGCACGGCCAAGATCGTGCGCGCGCAGACCATCACCCTGAAGGAACTCGATCACGTGGCCGCCGCCCGGCTCAGCGGCTGGAGCACCTGGCGCATCGCGCGCCGCGAACTCCTGCCGGGGCTCGCCGCACCCGTCATCACCTATGCGGCGCTGCTCGTCCCGATGAACATCACGGTGGAGGCGGCGCTCTCCTTCCTCGGCGTCGGCGTCAAACCGCCGACCGCGTCCTGGGGGCAGATGCTCACCTCGGCCGACATCTGGTACCAAGCGGCGCCGCAGTACCTACTGCTGCCCGCCGGAGCACTGTTCGTGACGGTGCTCGCGCTGACCGTCCTCGGGGACGGTGTGCGGACCGCGCTCGATCCACGGGCCGCGTCGCGGCTGCGGATCGGCACCGGGCAGAAGCGGGAGGGCAAGGCATGACCGGCCCCCTGCGAGGCATGAGCGGCTTCTTGGGCTTCTTCTTGAGGCGCTCGGTGGGCGCACTCGTCACGCTGCTCGCCATCTCCGTGATCATCTACGCGGTCTTCTACGTCGCTCCCGGTGACGTCGCCCAGATCACCTGCGGGCCGCGCTGCTCACCGGCGCAAGTGGCGCAGGTGGCCGAGCAGTTGAGGCTCGATGATCCGGTGTACGTCCGCTACTGGGATTTCCTGCTGGGCATCTTCACCGGCCAGGACTACTCGACGGGTACGGGCGTGGAGCACTGCGACGCCCCCTGCCTCGGGCTCTCCTACCAGAGCGACCAGCAGGTCACCCAGCTGATCCTGGCGAAGCTGCCGGTCACCGGGTCGCTCGCGCTCGGCGCCATGGTGATGTGGCTGATCCTCGGCGTCGGCACCGGCGTCCTGTCCGCCTGGCGGCGCGGGCGCGTCACCGAGCGCGTCCTGACCGCCGTCACGCTCGCGGGCACGGCCACGCCCGTCTTCGTCATCGGCCTGCTGCTGATGATCGTGGTCTGCGGGCAGTTGAACTGGCTGCCCTTCCCGCAGTACGTACCGTTCACCGACGACCCCCAGCAGTGGGCG
Source organism: Streptomyces sp. NPDC033177 (assembly GCF_055577715.1). Classification (NCBI taxonomy): domain Bacteria; kingdom Bacillati; phylum Actinomycetota; class Actinomycetes; order Kitasatosporales; family Streptomycetaceae; genus Streptomyces; species Streptomyces sp. NPDC033177. The sequence goes on from NZ_JBVIPS010000012.1 coordinate 98,223, forward strand.
TGGAACCTGCTGCTTCCCTGGCTGTCGCTCGCGCTGATCGAGGCCGCCAAGTACGCGCGCCTCACCCGCGCCTCGATGCTGGAGACCCTCGCCGACGACCACGTGCGGACCTTCCGCGCGTACGGCGTCGGGGAGCGCTCGATCATCGGCAGACATGCCCTGCGGGGTGCGTACGCGCCGGTCATCGCGCTGAGTGCCAACGACTTCGGGTCGATGTTCGGCGGCGCGGTACTCAGCGAGACCCTCTTCGGGCTGCCCGGCATGGGGCGCGAACTCGTGCACGCCGTCAAGGTCGTCGATCTGCCGGTCGTGGTCGGCATGGTCCTGGTGACCGGCTTCTTCGTGGTGCTCGCCAACGCCGTCGCGGACGTGCTGTACGCGGTGGCCGACCGAAGGGTGGTCCTGTCATGAGCCCGGCCCAGAGCCTCGTCCAAGTGACGGACCTGGTGGTCGACTTCGGGGAGACCCGTGCCGTCGACCGGCTCTCCTTCACTTTGGAGAAGGGGGCCGCCCTCGGCCTCGTCGGCGAGTCGGGCTCCGGCAAGAGCACGGTGGCGTCCGCGCTGCTCGGGCTGCACCGGGGCACGGGAGCGACCGTCGGCGGCGCGGTGCGGGTCGGCGGCATCGACGTACAGGAGGCGTCCGGTGCGGAGCTGCGGCGGCTGCGGGGCGGGACGGCGGCCATGGTCTTCCAGGACCCGCTGTCGTCCCTCGACCCGTACTACGCGGTGGGCGATCAGATCGCCGAGGTGTACCGCGTGCACACCGGAGCATCTCGCCGGGCGGCACGCGCGCGTGCCGTCGAGGTACTCGACCGGGTGGGCATCCCGGACGCCGTGCGAAGGGCGCGCTCCCGGCCGCACGAGTTCAGCGGCGGCATGCGGCAGCGCGCGCTCATCGCCATGGCCCTTGCCTGTGAGCCGGAGCTGTTGATCGCCGACGAGCCGACGACCGCCCTTGACGTCACCGTGCAGGCCCAGATCCTCGACCTGCTGCACGTGCTGCGGGCCGAGACAGGGATGGGGCTGCTCCTGGTCACCCACGACGTGGGCGTCGCCGCGGAGAGCGTCGACGACGTCCTGGTCATGCGGTATGGGCGGGCCGTCGAGCGGGGTCCCGTGCGGGAGGTCCTGGGGGCGCCCGCGGACGCGTACACGAAGGAGCTGCTCGGGGCGGTGCCCCGGGTGGACTCGCCGCGGCCGGCGCCCATGGCCCGCCCGCAGGGTGACGTCGTCCTCGAAGCGGTGGACCTGCGCAAGGAGTTCGGCCGCGGCAAGCGCGCCTTCGCCGCGGTGGACGGGGTCTCGCTCACGGTCCGCCGGGGCGAGACGCTCGGGGTCGTGGGGGAGAGCGGCAGCGGCAAGACGACCCTCGGCCGGATGCTGGTGGGGCTGCTTGAGCCCTCGGCGGGGGATGTCCGCCACGGGGACGCGCGGGAGCCGGGCGGGAAGGCGGCGCGCGGTGGCACACGCGGCGGCGTGCAGATGGTGTTCCAGGACCCGGTCTCCTCGCTCAATCCGCGCCGCTCCATCGGTGAGTCCATCGCTGATCCGTTGCGTGCGCGGGGCGAGCGCGACACGGTCGTGCGCGCTCGCGTGAGCGACCTCATGGAGCGCGTCGGGCTCGATCCGGCGTACTACGGGCGCTACCCGCACGAGTTCAGCGGCGGCCAGCGTCAGCGCGTCGGGATCGCGCGGGCCCTCGCAGCCGAGCCGCGGGTCATCGTGTGCGACGAGCCGGTCTCGGCGCTCGACGTGACGACGCAGGCGCACGTGACCGCGCTGCTCGCCGAACTGCAGCGGGAACACGGGCTCGCGCTCGTCTTCATCGCCCATGACCTCGCGGTGGTACGCCAGGTCAGCGACCGGGTCGCGGTGATGCGGCAGGGGCGGATCGTCGAACAGGGCTCGGTCGACGAGGTGTACGGGACGCCCCGACAGGCGTACACCAAACAGCTGTTGGCGGCCGTACCAGCGCTCGACCCGGAGGCCGCGGCACAACGCCGCGCGGCCCGCAGGGAGCTGGCCGCAGCTTAACCCTCCGTAGCGAAAGAGCGCTCTCCCGGCTTCATAGCGCGACAGAACGCTACCGGGGCGAGAAAGTTACTGCCGTTCACCCCTTCTGGTGGCGCGATGGACAACCGTCCGTCGCGCCACCGGCATGTCCGCATACGTTCTTCCCGCTGCGAGCCGCCGGTTCAACGACGGCTCCCCACATGGGAGATCGGGGGTGTACGCGTGCGCATCGGATTGCTTACGGAGGGTGGTTATCCGTATGTGAGCGGTGAGGCAAGGCTCTGGTGTGACCGGCTCGTGCGCGGGCTCGGGCAGCACGAATTCGACATCTACGCCCTCAGCCGCAGTGAGCAGCAGGAGGCGCAGGGCTGGATCGAGCTGCCGCCCCAGGTGAACCGCGTGCGGACGGCGCCCCTGTGGACCGCCGACCGGACCGACGACGGAGCGTCCTTCGGGGCCGGGTACGGACGCCGGGCGCGGCGGCGCTTCGCGGAGTGCTTCGGCGAACTGGCCGCAGCGGTGTGCGACTCCGGAACAGGGGCCGCCGGTAGCGCCTCCGGCGACTCCGAAGCGTTGGCGGACCGTTTCGGCAGTGCGCTCTACGGCCTCGCCGAACTCGCCGGCGACCAAGGCGGACTCGTCGGCGCACTGCGCTCCGAAACCGCCGTGCGCGCCCTGGAGGGCGCGTGCCGCGCGCCCGGCGCACTCCGCGCGGCGCGCACCGCTCGCGTACCCGACCTGCTCGTCGTGGCGGGCCTCCTGGAGCGCGCGCTGCGACCGCTCTCCCTCGACTGGTACGGGGCCGATGGCCTCGGCGCGGTCGACCTGTGCCACGCCACGTCCGGCGGCCCGGCGGCGCTCCCCGGTCTCCTCGCCCAGCACTTCTCCGGAGTACCCCTCCTCGTCACCGAATACGGCGTGCAACTGCGGGCGCACTACCTCGCGACCGGCGACGAGGTCCTCAGCGCGCCGGCGCGGGCGCTGCTCACCTCCTTCCACGGCAAGCTCGCCGCCGAGGTGTATCGCAGGGCCACGGTCATCACCCCCGGCAACACGCACGCCCGCCGCTGGCAGGAGCGGTGCGGGGCCGAGCGGTCGAAGCTGCGCACGGTCTACCCGGGCATGGAGGCGTCCCGCTTCGCGGAGGTCGGCGAGCGGGAAGACCCGGGCGACCCCGACACCCTCCTCTGGGTCGGGCGCATCGAACCCGCCAAGGACCTGATCTCCCTGCTGCACGCTTTCGCGGAGATCCGCAAGGAGGAGCCCAAGGCCCGGCTGCGGATCGTCGGGGCGCCCGCGGAAGGCCCCGACGCGGCCGCCTACCTGGCCCACTGCAAGGCGCTCGCGGCGCAGCTCTTCCCCGACGAGGCGGACGGCGCGCACGCCGTCGGCGACAACCCGGTGTCCTTCGAGGAGATCGGCGCACCCGAGGTGCCCGAGCTCGCCGACGCGTACGCCGCGGGGAGCGTCGTCGTCCTTTCGAGCGTCGTCGAGGGCTTCCCGATCAGCCTGGTCGAGGCCATGTTCTGCGGGCGCGCCACGGTCTCCACGGATGTCGGCGCGGTCGTCGAGGTCATCGGCGGCACCGGACTCGTGGTCCCGCCGCGCAACCCGCGGGCGCTCGCGGAGGCGTGCGTGGCGCTGCTGCGCGACGCCGGACGGCGCGACCGGCTCGGGGCGGCGGCGCGTGCGCGGGCGCTCGAACTGTTCACCGTGGAGCAGAACACCGAAGCCTTCCGCGGCATCTACCTGGAGATCGTCTCGCACTGCCCGGTGCGCAGGGAGGCGCTCGACGACGCCGGCGAGCCGGTGCCCTTCGGCAATCCGGCGGAGGCGTACATGCCGGGCCGGTGGGCGGCGGCCTCCGGTGGCGGGGACGCGGGCACCGGCGCCGGCGGCGCCCCCCGCTGGGCCCAAGAGGCGGACGGACCTGAGCGGTTGAAGGAGGCGGGCGTATGAGCAAGGAACAGCAGATCGACGCGCCACGGGCTCCGGGGAGCCCCGGCGGGTGGGACGTGCGGTCGGAGGAACTGGTGGCCGACGCCGCCCTGGTGCGCGAGCCCGCGGCCTGGCGGGGCGCTGCGGGCGGTGCCGGGACGGACGCCAGGCCCGCGCGGCGCGGTGGCGTCGACCCGGTCAAGGCGCTGATGCACCGGCACCGGGAGCTGTGCGAGCGCGCCGTCGACCCGCTGGAGATCGCCGCGGGGCTCGAAGCGCACGGTGTGACCGACCGGACCGCCGCGCGCTTCAGGCACCGGGACGTGTTCGCGCTCGCCGAGGAGATGTACGCGCGCGTGCCGCGCGACGAGGAGGAACACGGCACCCCCCGGCCGGCCCCCGCACGCCGAGCCCCCGAAGTGCCTGCCGGGTGGGCGCTGTTCGCGCTGCTGCCGGGTGTGGCCTGCGGGCTCACCGCCGTCGGGATCGAGCTGAGCGAGGGGCGTGCGCGGTACGCGGTGGGGCTCGGTGGAGCACTCGCCGTGGCCGCCGCGCTCCGGGTGGCCCTTCGGTACGGGCCGCTGCGTTCCGCGCACCATGTCGTGCCCGCCACGCGCGCGTGGACGTGTTTCCTCGTCGCGTACGCCCTCTTCGGCGACGGGCTCACACGGGCTGCCGTATCGGGCGGGCCCGACGGCCCCTGGGCGCCGTCGATCGCCGCGGCCCTGGGTCTCACGCTCGCCGTGGCCCCCGCCATGTGGTGCGTGCGGCTCTTCGCCGTGGGGGCACGGCGACGGCTCGCGCTCAGCCGCGGGCTCGCCGATTTCACCGCCTCCGTACGGCCGTTGCTGCTTGGCGCCGTCGCGCTGTACCTGTGCGCCCTGGGGGCGCTGCTCGTGGGGGCCGCCGCCGTCCATGACGTACCGGCCTCCGCGGGCGCCGGTGCGCTGGGCGCGCTGCTGCTCCTCGGCCGGCTGCTCTCCTCGTACGGGTTCACGCGGGCTCCCCTGCTGATGCTGGGGGCGGCCGGCGCGGTGGAGGCGGTCTCGCTCGCCTCCGTGTTCGCGGGGCGCCTGCCCGGATGTGCATGGCTCGCGGCTCCGGTGGAGGGCGCGGTCCGGGCCGGGGGGCCCGGCATCGTCCCCCTCGTCGCGTGCGGCGCCGCCGCGTGCGTGCTGTTGCTGCACTGCCTGCGCGTGCTCAGCCGGGCCTCCGCGCACGGCGACGGAGCGCCCTGAGGATGCGCACCGCCAGTTCCACCTGGCCCCATTCGACAACTCACTCTCCCGCGGGGCCGACACCGCGGGCCTTACCCCGTGCATTACGGCAACCCCCTGAAGGAGAACGCCAGATGAGGACCCCCAGCATCCGAGAATCCGATCCGGGAGCCGCCCGATGAGGGTGCTGCTGATCGGAGCCAACGGATACCTCGGCCGGTTCGTCGCCGACCGGCTGCTCGCCGACCCGGCGGTGCAGCTCACCGCGCTCGGCCGCGGCGACGACTCGGACGTACGGTTCGACCTCGCGAGCGGCAGCCCCGGCGCGCTCACCCGCTTCCTGGACGCCGTGCACCCGGGCGTCGTGATCAACTGCGCGGGCGCCACCCGCGGCGGCGCCCGCGAGCTGACCCGGCACAACACCGTCGCCGTCGCCACGATCTGCGAGGCCCTGCGCCGCAGCGGGTGCGGGGCGCGGCTCGTGCAGCTGGGCTGCGGTGCCGAGTACGGGCCGAGCCAGCCGGGGTCCTCCACCGCCGAGGACGCCGTGCCCAGGCCCGGCGGGCCGTACGGCGTCAGCAAACTCGCGGCCACCGAACTGGTCCTCGGGTCCGGTCTCGACGCGGTCGTCCTGCGGGTGTTCTCGCCCGCCGGGCCCGGTACTCCGGCCGGATCACCGCTCGGGCGGCTCGCCGAGGCCATGCGGCGGGCCATGCAGGCCGGTGACGGCGAGCTCAAGCTCGGGGGGCTCGGCGTCCAGCGGGACTTCATCGACGTACGCGACGTGGCGCGCGCCGTGCACGCCGCCTCGCTCTCCGCCGCCCAGGGCATCGTGAACATCGGCGCCGGCCGCGCCGTACGACTGCGTGACGCGGCGGCCGTCCTGGCGCGCGTCGCCGGGTACGGCGGAGCCCTGCACGAGCTCGACCAAGGGACCCTGCGGCAATCCATCGGGCACCCCCGCGCCGAATCCGACCACGGGAGCCCGGCCGCCTACCCCTATCCCGACGGGTGCGGCAGCTGGCAGCAGGCCGATGTGCGCACCGCGCGCGACCGGCTCGGCTGGCGCCCCCGCATCAACCTCGAAGAGTCTCTCGCCGACATCTGGATGGAGGCGGCATGCCGCATCTGACAAGGACCGGCACAGGCACCGCGCACACCGACATACGTCTCGGCTTCGGCATCCCCGGGTTCGCGCACCCTCTCGTCGCGCCCACCGAATGGTCCGAACTCACCCGCCCTGGTGCCCCTTTGCACTGGGTCGTCCTGAATGTGAGCAGGGGCCCGGGGGACCGGCCCGACCCGCACTGCCTGGAGGCTGCCGGGCGGCTGCGGAACGCGGGCGTACGTGTTCTCGGTCACCTCGACGTGACGTACGGTGCCCGCGGCTTCGGGGAGCTCATCTCCGACGCGCACCGCTACCTCGACTGGTACCAGGTCGACGGCTTCTCCCTGGACCGCTGTCCCACGGAGCGGGCAGCGCTCCCGGAGGTGCGCAGGACGGTCACGACGCTGCGCGCGCTCTGTGACGACGCGCACATCGTCCTCGGGCACGGCACCCACCCGTATCCCGGATACGCCGAATCCGCCGACCAGTTGGTGACGTTCTCCGGCTCCTGGAGCGATTACCGCTGGTCACAGGTGGCCGAGTGGACCGCCGACTATCCGCCCGAGCGCTTCTGCCACTTCGTGCACGGCATGCCCCGCGGCCATCTCGACGAGGCGCTGCGCATCGCACGCTGGCAGGGCGCCTCGACGATCTACTTCACCGACAAGGTGGACGGCGGGGGAGGGGACGAGCCCTGGGAGTCGATGCCCGGGTACTGGGACGAAATCGTCTCGCGCATCGGAACGGGTGTCTCGGAATGAAGAGGGGCGTGGCAGTGTTACGGATAGAACAACCGTTTCCACATACCGACCAACGGAGTCTCCGTGTCGCTGCCACCCCTGGTCGAGCCAGCATCTGAGCTCACCGTCGACGAGGTCCGCAGGTACTCCCGCCACCTGATCATCCCCGACGTCGGGATGGACGGGCAGAAGCGGCTGAAGAACGCCAAGGTGCTCTGTGTCGGCGCCGGCGGCCTCGGGTCACCGGCGCTGATGTACCTCGCCGCGGCGGGCGTCGGCACGCTCGGCATCGTGGAGTTCGACGAGGTCGACGAGTCGAACCTGCAGCGCCAGATCATCCACAGCCAGGCCGACATCGGCCGCTCGAAGGCGGCGTCGGCGAAGGACTCCGTCCTCGGCATCAACCCGTACGTGAACGTGATCCTCCACGAAGAGCGGCTCGAGGCCGAGAACGTGATGGACATCTTCAGCCAGTACGACCTGATCGTCGACGGCACGGACAACTTCGCCACGCGTTACCTGGTCAACGACGCCTGCGTGCTGCTCAACAAGCCGTACGTATGGGGTTCGATCTACCGTTTCGACGGCCAGGCGTCCGTCTTCTGGAGCGAGCACGGCCCGTGCTACCGCTGCCTCTACCCGGAGCCCCCGCCCCCCGGCATGGTCCCGTCCTGCGCCGAGGGCGGCGTGCTCGGCGTGCTCTGCGCGTCGATCGGCTCCATCCAGGTCACCGAGGCGATCAAGGTCCTGGCCGGCGTGGGCGACCCGCTGGTCGGCCGCCTGATGATCTACGACGCCCTGGAGATGCAGTACCGCCAGGTCAAGGTCCGCAAGGACCCCGACTGCGCGGTCTGCGGCCCGAACGCCACCGTCACGGAGCTCATCGACTACGAGGCCTTCTGCGGCATCGTGTCGGACGAGGCCCAGGAGGCGGCGCTCGGCGCGACGATCACTCCCAAGCAGCTCAAGGAGTGGATCGACGCGGACGAGAAGATCGAGATCATCGACGTACGCGAGCAGAACGAGTACGAGATCGTCTCGATCCCTGGCGCCAAGCTGATCCCCAAGAACGAGTTCCTCATGGGCACCGCCCTGGAGAGCCTTCCGCAGGACAAGAAGATCGTCTTGCACTGCAAGACGGGTGTCCGGTCCGCGGAGGTCCTCGCCGTGCTGAAGTCCGCGGGCTTCAGTGACGCGGTGCACGTGGGCGGCGGCGTGATCGGCTGGGTCAACCAGATCGAGCCCGAGAAGCCGGTCTACTAGGCGTAGCGCCTGAGCAGACGAGATGGGGCCCGCACCTTTTGGTGCGGGCCCCATCTCGTCTGCGGCCCGTCCGGGGGCCGGCCTCAGAGCATCGCCTTGACGGCTCGTCCTCAAACGCCGGACGGGCTGGGGTTCCTTACGTCTCGCAGACCTTGCCGTCCTTCGGGGGCTTTCCGTTCAGGAGGTAGGCGTTGACCGTGCTGTCCACGCAGTCGCTGCCCATGCCGTACGCCCCGTGGCCCTCGCCCTTCCAGGTCAGCATGGTGCCGACCCCCTTGCCGAGCTCGTCGGCCATCTTCCGCGCACCTTCGTAGGGCGTAGCCGGGTCTCCGGTGTTGCCGACGACCAGGATCGGCTCCGCGCCGGGGGCGCTCACGTCGGGGGAGTCGTGCAGCCCGGCCACCGGCCATTTGTGGCACCAGCCGGCCGTGTCCCAGCCCATGAACTCGCCGAAGACGGGCGATATCCCGCGAAAGTCGGCCAGCTGCGCCTTCGCCTGCGCGGGCGTCGTCCGCGCCTTGGCGTCGCGGCAGGCGATCGAGCGCTGCGAGTGGCTCTGCGTGCTGTAACGCCCGGAGTCGTCCCGTTCGTTGTAGGCGTCGGCCAGCTGAAGCAGGGCCGAGCCGTCGCCCTTCTCGGCCGCTTCGAGGCCGCGGGTCAGGGCGGGCCAGCTCTGCTGGCTGTAGAGGGTGACCGTGATGCCGGTGAGGGCCAGGGACTGGGTCAGCTTGCGGTCGCCGGATCCGGGCAGCGGCTCGGCGTCGAGGCGCTTGAGGAGGCGCACTATCTTCTGCGAGCCGTCCTCGGGGTCCTGGCCCGAGGACTTCAGGTAGTTCTCCAGGGCGCGCTGGAATCCCCGCGCCTGGTTCCTGGCGTGGCCCACGGAGTCCGCGGTCGGGTCGACGACGGCGTCCAGGGTGAGGCGCCCCGCCTTCTCGGGGAACAAGTGGGCGTACGTACCGCCCAGTTCGGTGCCGTACGAGATGCCCATGTAGTGCAGCTTCTCGTCGCCGAGCACCTGGCGCATCACGTCCATGTCCTTGGCCGCCTCGACCGTCGAGACATGGCCGAGGAGCTTGTCCGCGTCGTCGGCGCAGCCCGCGCCGAAGTCGGCCGCGTCCTTGAAGTACGCCGCTTCCTCGGCCGGGGTGTCCGGGGTGAGGTCGACGGCCTCCGCGGCCTCGGTCTCCTTGTCGCTGCGGCAGCGGATGCCCTCGCTGCCCGCGACCCCGCGCGGGTCGAAGCTCACCAGGTCGTAGCGTTCGCGGAGCTTGTCGTACATGTCCGCGAACGACGGCAGCATGGAGACACCGGAGCCGCCGGGTCCGCCGAAGTTGAACAGGAGCGAGCCGATGCGCTTGCCCTCGCCGGTGGTCCTGGCGCGGATCAATGCGACGTCGATCGTCTCGCCGTCCGGCTTCGCGTAGTCCAGGGGGACCTTGAGGGTCGCGCACTGCCACTCGGCACCGGGGGCGGGGTCGCCGCCTCTCGCCTTGCAGCCGGCCCAGTCGAGCTTCTGGGTGGTGAGCGAGGCGGGCAGGGTGGAGGAGGGGTCGGGCTTCGGCGACTGCTCGGGTCCGGTCGGGGCGGGCTTGGCGTCGTCCTTGCCCCCGTCCCCGTCGGAGCCACCGCAGCCGACGGCGAGCCCCGCCACCAGAACCCCTGCGGCGGCCATGGCTGCTGACCGTACGAAACGCGGCATGGAGCGCTTCCCCCCTCGTCAAGACAGTCAATCCATAGTAGGCGGGGCCGCTGACAGTTCCCCGGGCGGGTTGATCACCCCGTCACGAGCAGACCGTGCCCTCCTTCGGCACCCTGCCGTCCAGCAGATAGCCGTTCACCGCGTCGCGCACACACTTGTTCTTGCTGTCGTACGCCCCGTGCCCCTCGCCCTTGTACGTCAGCTCGACGCCGACGTCCTTGCCCAGCGCGTCCGCCATCTTCTTCGCGCCCTCGTACGGAGTGGCCGGGTCGCCCGTGTTGCCGATGACGACGATGGGCGGCGCGGCCTGCGCGCTGACGTCCGGGTGCTCGGCGGCACCGTCCACCGCCCAGTCGGTGCAGCCGACCATGCCCCACGCCAGATAGTCGCCGAACAGCGGCGACGCCGCACGGAACCCGGGGAGCTTCTGCTCGACGTACTCCGGGGTGTAGCGCTCCTTGTCGTCCGCGCAGTTGATGGCGATGTTGGCGGCCTGGATGTTGCTGTACGTACCGTCCTGGTTGCGGCCGTTCATGGCGTCGGAGAGCGTCATGAGGATCTTCCCGTCGCCGTCGTACGCCTCGTCGAGGCCCTCGGTGAGATACGGCCAGAAGTCCTTGGAGTACAGCGCCTGCGCGATGCCGTTCGTGGCGGCGGTCTGGGTCAGTTCGCGCGGCGCGATGGCGGGCAGCGGCTTGGCGTCCAGGTCCTTGAGAAGCTTGGCGATCTTGTCCTTGACGTCCTGCTCGGTGTCGCCGACGGGGCAGTCCGCGACCTTCGACGTGCAGTCCTTGGCGTAGTTGTCGAGCGCGAGCTGGAAGCCCTCGGCCTGGCCGAGCGAGCCCTGTTCGGCGGTCTCGGTGGGGTCGACGACCGCGTCGAAGACGGCACGGCCCACCTTCTTGGGGAACAAGTGTGCGTAGACGCCCCCGAGTTCGGTGCCGTACGAGATGCCGAAGTAGTGGAGTTTGTCGTCGCCGAGCACTTGGCGCATCAGGTCCATGTCGCGGGCCGCGTCGGTGGTGCGTACGTGCGGGAGCACCTCGCCGGAGTTCTTCTCGCAGGCTCCGTTGAAGCCCTTCACGTTCTCGACGAGCTTCTTCTGCTCGGCGTCGTCGTCGGGCGTGGAGTCCTGCTGGAAGTACGTGTCGAGCTGTTCGTCGTCCTCGCACCGCACGCCCGCGCTGCGGCCGACGCCGCGCGGGTCGAAGCTGACCAGGTCGTAGCGGGTGCGCAGCTTGGCGTAGTCATCGCCGAAGGCCGGCAACGTGGTGATGCCCGAGCCGCCGGGGCCACCGAAGTTGAAGACGAGCGAGCCGATCCGCCGGTCCTTGTCGCCGCTCGCCGCGGCGCGGATCAGGGCGATGTCGAGGGTGTCCCCTTTGGGCTTGTCCCAGTCGAGGGGGGCCTTCATGGTGGCGCACTGCCATGTGGCGCCGCCTGGCAGCGGGGACGGGGCCTCGCCGCCGCCCTCGGACGCGGCGGGCGCGGGGCAGTCCTTCCAGCTGAGCTCCTGGGCCGACAGGTTCTCGTCCTCGGAGTCCTCTGAGTCCTTGGAGTCGCCTGTGCCACAGGCCGCGAGGGTCGCGGACAGCAGGACGACAGTGGCGGCGGCACGCGCCTTGAGGTTGGGCATGCTCCCCATCCTGCGGGGGGCGCGAACGGGGCGCACGGCTGGCTCGGCCTTCCGTGAACAGGCCTCCTTCTCATGAAGAAGGCGCGTCTTCTTAAAGAAGACCCCGCGTTCTAAAGAAGGCCCTTCCTTGTCAGGTGGTTGAAGAACAGCCACCCGGGAAGCACCGGCAGCCACAGGGTGAGGAGGCGGAACAGGAGCACGGCGGGGGCCGCGACATCCTTGGGCACGCCCACCGCGATCAGACCGAAGGTGAGCGTCGCCTCGACCGCTCCGACACCGCCGGGCGTGGGTGCCGCGGAGCCGAGCGCGTTTCCGGCGAGGAAGACCACGGCGACGCTGGCCAGGGTCAGCGGCTTCATCTCCGTGGTGCTGAAGGCGCGTACCGAAGCGTCGAGGCAGAGCACGAACATCAGCGTCAGGAGCAGCATGCCGCCGATGCCGGTGAGCAGCTTCTGCGGGCGCTGCAGCACGTCGAGCATGCGCGGCACGACGCCCGCGAACAGCGAGCGCACGCGCGTGACGACGAACTTCCGCAGGAACGGGATCGCGGTCACCACGAGCACGAGCACCGCGACCGACAGGAGACCGGCGATGACGGTCCGGGACGGCGACAGGGAGGGCGTCTTCTCCGTACCGGTCACATAACCGAAGATCATCAGCAGCATGATGTGCGAGCCGAGCCCGAAGAGCTGCGAGGCGCCGACGCTCGCCACCGCGAGGCCGGAGCGCACCCCGGAGCGCTGCAGGAAGCGCGTGTTGAGCGCGACACCGCCCACCGCGGCGGGCGCCACGATCTTCACGAACGACCCGGCGACCTGCGCCTGCACGGCCCGCAGGAACGGCACACGCTCCGGCACGAAGCCGAGCAGGCTCATCGCCGCCGCGAAGTAGCTCAGCGCCGAGCAGGCCACGGCCACGGCGACCCAGCCCCACTCGGCCTCGCCGATGATCGTGTTGAAGTCGACGTGGGTGAGCTGCGAGAGCAGGAAGTACGCGCCGATGGCCCCGGCGATGAAGCTGATGAGCGTGCGCGGCCTGATCCGCTCCAGCTGGGCGGGCTCGACGGGCGCCTGCGGCCGGATGAGCAGCACCTGGTGGCGGATCTGCGTGAGCAGATCCTCCTCGCGGGCCTGGTCGAGCGCGACGTCTATGGCCTGCTTCTCGGCCTGCTTCTCCGCGCGCACGGTCTTGCGGTCGGGGCCCTTGGCGCCGCCCTCGGCGGTCTCCAGGGCTTCCGCGGCCGCGTCGGCGCTGGCCTCCGCAGCGCGGGCCAGCTTGTCCTGGCGGGAGGCCTCGAGGACCGCCTCGCGCTCGCGCTGGGACCTCTCCCTGGCCAGCTTGCGCAGGGTGCCGCGGGTCGAGCGGGTCAGCGCGATGGGCTGGAGCAGCGGCAGACAGTCGGCGACGGAGTCGGGGCCGAGCACCTCGACCGCGGTCGCGACCGCGCGTTCGGCGCCCACGCGCAGCCCGAAAGCGGTCAGGAGCTGGGCGATGTCCATCCGCAGGACGAGGTCGCCCGCGGCGATCTCACCGCCCCTGAGGTCGGTCAGGATCACCGTGCCGGAACGATCCACCAGAATCGCGTCGCCGGCCAGCCTGCGGTGCGCGATGCGCCGCGACTGGAGCGCCTGCACCTGCCGCCAGGTGTCGCACAGCAGTTCATCGGTGATGGCGTCGTCCGGCAGGGAGTCCAGGGTGTGGCCGCCCGTGTGCTCGTAGACGAGGATCACCGCGTCGGGGCCGAGCTCGGAGGTGGCGATCAGCTTGGGCGCGTTGGCCCCGGCCGCGATCGCCGCGTACGCGAGGAGGGCCTCCTGCTCCAGGGCCTGGCGCAGCGACTGGAGGCTGCGGCGCTGGGTGATGCCGCGCAGCGTGAGTCTGCGCCATGCGCGGTAGAAGAAGCCCTGGGCCTGCTGTTCGCGGTCGATGACCGTGACGTCCAGGGGCGGGCCGTCCTCGAGGATGACGAAATAGCGGCGGCCCCGGTCGCCGTGCTCGCTGTCCGGGGAGTCCTCGCGGGCCGCGCTCACCGGGTGGAAGCCGACGTGCCGCAGGCCGGCGAGCAGGGTCTGGCCGGTGGGCCGCACGTTCGGTGAGCCGACCGCGTACAGCGTGCCGTAGGCCACGCTCCAGCCGAGGAGGACGGTCAGGAGGATCGAGAACGGCGTCGTGTAGCCGGTGACCAGCATGGTGAACGCGTCGAGCAGCAGCACCACCCACAGGACCACGCGCCAGCGCGGTCTGCGGGACATCCCCACGGCTGTCATGTACGCGATGACCGGGGCCAGATAGCCGTGCACGGGATCGGTGAGCGCGTGCAGATCACCGGGGGACGGCCGGGTCAGCGCCTCCTGGATGGAGCCAGGTGCGGCCTTGGCGACCCAGAGGTCGGTGGCAAGCGTCACGCCGTGCGCGAGGACGGCCGCGAGGACGCCGTCGGCGATGCGCAGACCGTCCCGTTTGACCAGCCGCTCGATGGCGAACGCGACCGGCACGAGCAGGACGCCGATGCTCGCGGTGAGGCCCGCGAACTTGATCAGGAGGTCGGGTGCCTGTTCCGTGCCCTTGTCGATGTCCTGGGCGAGACCCGATGTCGTGCCGTGCGCGAAGGCGGCGATGGCGAGGACGACGGCGATCCCGAGGATGCCGACGAGCAGCCGCATCAGGTCGGAGGGGCGGTGCACGCGCGCGGCGAGCAGCGGTTCGTCACCGGCCACGCGGTCGGTGTGGGCTTCCTCGTCGTGGGCGCAGTCATCGGGCACGACGAAGGCGTCGTGGATGTCCTGCTCGGCTCCGGACAGGCCGGCTCCGGATGGCCCGGCCTCGGACGGCCCAGCTCCGGACGGCCCGGCCCTGTCCTCGTCGGATCCGCCCGACTTCTCGAACTTCTCGTGCTTCTTCAGGGAGTGCCCACCGGTGTCCGGGTGCGCCTCGGCCGCAGGGGTGCCCGCCGTCTCATCGGGGTGCACGTCCTGCTGCTCCGTCGCCTCTTCTTGATCTCGTATCACCAGTCACCGCCCGCACGATGGTGGCATGTCCCACCGACAGAGGGGGGCATCAGGGTGCAATGCGGGGGCGCAAAGTGTTCACCGAGCTCCAGTTTGTCTCGTACCGCACACTCTGTCGCGGGCCGCTCACTGTGTCGGTGGGGTACGGCAGGATGGACCGGATGAGCGAGGAGAGCGGACCGGAGCAAGGGCTTCCGGAGTACCCGGAGTATGCGGAGCGGGTCCTCGAGGTCGCGGAGCTGATCCCTCCGGGGCGGGTGATGACCTACGGGGACGTCGCCGAGTGGCTGGAGGAGGGCGGTCCCCGGCAGGTCGGCCGGGTGATGGCGCTCTACGGAGGGGCGGTTCCGTGGTGGCGCGTGGTGCGCTCGGACGGCGTGCTCCTGCCCGGCCACGAACTGCGGGCGATCGGCCACTACCGCGCGGAGGGCACGCCGCTGCGTGAGGCGAGCCGCGCGGCCCAGGGCCACGTGCCGCGCCTCGACATGCGGCGGGCGCGCTGGGACGGCGCCGGTCCGCACAGCGGCGGCAAGGCGGCGGGCGACGACGCGGCGGGAAGCGGCGAGGCCGCTCACCCGCGGGCTCCGGAGGCTCACACCTGACAGCTTCGGCCATCCCGCGGTGTCGCGGGGGGCCGGTGGCCCGTACGGGGGAAGCCCCGCGTCCCGCACGCCCGCTGGCGTAGCGTCGACCGCACGCATTGCTCTCACCCCGCTCTCTCATCCCGCAGCCACCGCGCAGCCGTTTTTCACCACGTACACCCACCAGGACCGGCGACCCACGTGAGCTCCACTTCTTCCGCCCGGCACACCCGGCACCCGTCGCACCTCCAGGCGCGACAGGGGACCCAGGGTGCCTATCGGCTGGTGCGTACCCCGCCGGTCCGCGTGGACCCCCCTCGTCTTGACGCACGGCAGCGTGCGGTGGTTGACCACCCCGGAGGGCCACTGCTCGTCCTGGCGGGGCCCGGCACGGGCAAGACGACGACGCTCGTGGAGTCCGTCGCCGCGCGGATCGCCAAGGGCACGGAGCCGGAGCGGGTCCTGGTGCTCACCTTCAGCCGCAAGGCCGCGGTGGAACTGCGCGACCGCATGGCGCTGCGCATAGGAGCGGCCAACGCCCCGCAGGCGACGACCTTCCACTCCTTCTGTTACGCCCTCATCCGCGCCCACCAGGACACCGACCTGTTCGTCGAGCCGCTCCGGCTGCTCTCGGGCCCCGAACAGGACGTGGCCGTACGCGAGCTCCTCGCGGGCCAGATCGACCTGGCGGGGGAGGGGCGCTCCCACGTCCGCTGGCCGGACGAGCTGCGCGCCTGCCTGACGACGCGGGGCTTCGCCGACGAGGTGCGCGCGGTGCTCGCCCGGAGCCGTGAACTGGGCCTCGGTCCCGACGCCCTGGACGCCTTCGCCCGCCGCGCGGGGCGCCCGGACTGGGGCGCGGCGGCGGCGTTCCTCGCGGAGTACCTGGACGTACTCGACATGCAAGGAGTGCTCGACTACGCGGAACTGGTGCACCGTGCGGTGCTGCTCGCGCGGCGTCCCGAGGTCGCGCGGGCGCTCGGCGCGCAGTACGACGCGGTGTTCGTGGACGAGTACCAGGACACGGATCCGGCGCAGGTGCGGCTGCTGCACGCACTTGCCGGCGGCGGGCGGTCCCTCGTCGCGTTCGGCGACCCGGACCAGTCGATCTACACCTTCCGGGGGGCCGACGTGAACGGCATCCTGGAGTTCCCCGACCGCTTCCCGCGCGCGGACGGCACCGCGGCCCCGGTGGAGGTCCTGACGACCTCGCGCAGGTCCGGCGCCGGCCTCCTGGCGGCCACCCGCCTGCTCACCCGCCGCATGCCGCTCACCAGGCTGCCCGCGGACAAGGTGCGGGCCCACCGGGAGCTGGCCGCGGTCAGGGAGGGCGGCCGCGTGGAGACGTACACCTACCCGACGGCGGGCGCCGAGCTCGACAACATCGCGGACATCCTGCGCCGCGCGCACCTGGAGGACGGCGTTCCGTGGGGTGAGATGGCGGTCCTGGTCCGCGCGGGAGCCCACACGATCCCCGCGGTCCGCCGCAGCCTCACCGCGGCCGGCGTCCCCCTGGACATCGACGGCGACGACATCGCCCTGCGCCACGAACCGGCGGTCACGCCCCTTCTGACGGCGCTGCGGGCGGTGGCGACGGCGGTGGTATCGGACGGACCGCCCGCTGGGACCGAGGGTGAGCCGGAGGCCGAGAGTGAGGCTGCCCCCGGAGCCACGGCCTCCGCCTGGCTCGGCACCGAGACCGCCCTGACCCTCCTGACATCCCCCCTCGCCGGCATGGACGCCGCCGATCTCCGCCGTCTGGGGCGCGCCCTTCGCGCGGAGGAGCGCGCCGCGGGGAACCACCTTCCGCCGCCCTCCGACGACCTCCTCGCGCGCGCTCTCGCCGAGCCGGAGCGGCTCGTCGCGCACGACCCCGCGTACGCGCGTGGAGCCCAGCGGCTCGGCGCGCTGCTCCGCAAGGCCCGGGAGCGTCTCGCGGGCGGCGGCACCGCCGAGGAGGCGCTCTGGGAGCTGTGGGACGGGACGCCGTGGCCGCGCCGCCTGGAGCGGACGGCGCGCCGCGGAGGCGCCTCGGGGCGCAACGCGGACCGCGATCTCGACGCGGTCTGCGCCCTGTTCGCGTACGCCTCCCGCGCGGAGGAGCGCACCGGAGGGCGCGGCGCCCTCAACTTCCTGGAGGAGACCGAGGCGCAGGACATCGCCGCGGACACCCTCATGCGCAGGGCGGTACGCCCCGACGCCGTACGCCTGATGACGGCGCACCGTTCCAAGGGCCTCGAGTGGCGGCTCGTGGTGGTCGCCGGTGTCCAGGAAGGCCTCTGGCCCGACCTGCGCCGCCGCGGCTCCCTCCTGGAGGCCGACCGCATCGGAAGCGACGGCCTCGCCGAGCCCCTCACTCCCGGAGCGCTCCTCTCCGAAGAGCGCCGGTTGTTCTACGTGGCGGCCACGCGCGCGCGTGAGCGCCTCGTCGTCACCGCCGTCAAGGCACCCGCGGACGACGGCGACCAGCCGTCCCGCTTCCTCACCGAACTCGGCGTCGAACCCAAGGACATAACGGGCCGTCCGCGCCGCCCCCTGTCGGTCTCCGCGCTCGTCGCCGAGCTGCGCTCCACCACCGTCGACCCCCGGGTCTCGGAGCCGCTGCGCGAGGCCGCCGCGCACCGCCTGGCCCGGCTCGCGGCGCTGAGCGACGCCGACGGGCGCCCCCTCGTGCCGTCCGCGCACCCGTACCGCTGGTGGGGCATGTACGAGCCGACGGCAAGCGAGGTCCCCCTGCGGGACCGCGACAAGCCCGTCGTGCTCTCCGGAAGCGCCCTGGACCAGCTCGCCAACACCTGCTCCCTGCAGTGGTTCCTCGGCCGCGAGGTGAAGGCGGACGCCCCCGCGACGGCCGCCCAGGGCTTCGGCAACGTGGTGCACGTCCTGGCCGACGAGGTGGCCTCCGGCAGGACACCCGCCGACCTCGCCGTCCTCATGGAGCGCCTCGACTCGGTCTGGGACGCGCTGGCCTTCGACGCCCCCTGGAAGTCGGCGCAGGAGAAGGAGCACGCGCGCGTGGCGCTCGAACGTTTCCTGCAGTGGCATGTGATGGACCGATCGGCCCGCACCCCCGTCAGCAGCGAGCACGACTTCGACGTGACCCTCGAAGCGGGGCCGTACGAAGTACGCGTGCGTGGCTCCATGGACCGCGTCGAACAGGACGCGCAGGGCCGTGCCTACGTAGTGGACTTCAAGACCGGCAAGCAGACCCCCACCGCCGCAGAGGTGGCCCGGCACCCGCAGCTCGCCGTCTACCAGCTCGCGCTGCGCGAGGGCGCGGTCGACGACGCCTTCGAGGGCGTACGCCCGGAGGCGGGCGGCGCGGAACTGGTGCAGCTGCGTCAGGGTGCCGCCAAGAAGGACGGCGGCGAGACCCTCCCCAAGGTGCAGGCCCAGGAGCCGCTCGCCGGGGAGTGGGTGGGCGACCTGCTCGCCACGGCGGCCGGCAAGGTCCTGGACGAACGCTTCTCACCCACCACGGGCCAGCACTGCACGCACTGCGCCTTCCGCGTCTCGTGCAGCGCGAGGCCGGAGGGACGCCAGGTCGTGGAGTGACGGCTGCGGCGTCAGTGCGGTTGGTGGCCAAGCTCACGTTGGGGCACGCGCGTTCATAGCAGCCTCACAGGCCATCTAAAGTCGCCGTAAAGCTGATTACTGCACCACCGGACCCTCCGATCGTGCACCTTCCCGAGGAGATACAGACATGGCAGCCAACCGGAAGCTCCTGGCCGCGGCAGTCGCCTGCGCCACCGCGTTCGTCGGCATCACGGGCTGCTCCAGCGAGGAGAAGGACCCCTTCGAGGGGATGAGCGCCGACAAGATCGCCAAGAAGGCGTCCGACGCGTCCAAGGACGCGGGCTCCTTCAGGGTCTCCGGCGAGGGCAAGCAGGACGCCGAGACAGTCAAGGTCGACTTCTCGGTCGCCAAGTCCGGTGACTGCAAGGGCAAGGTAGGCGGCGGCGCGGCCGGCACCGCCGAGCTGCTCGTGTCCGGCGATACCCAGTACATGAAGGGTGACGAGGCGTACTGGAAGAAGGCCATGGGCGGCAGCGGCAAGGCCGCGGCCCTCAAGGACAAGTGGGTCAAGACGCCGACCGGGGAGAACGGCGGTGCCTGCGACCCCGACGCCATGTTCCGGTCCAAGGACCTCAAGGACATGAAGCGCGAGAAGGACTCCGAGGTCGACGGTAAGAAGGCGGCCGTCCTCACGAAGGAGAAGTCGGGCAAGAAGAGCACCTTCTACGTCGCCGCCGAGGGCAAGCCCTACTTCCTGAAGGTCGTCACGACCGGCAAGGAGGACCCGGGCACGATGAGCTTCTCCGACTACGGCAAGCCCGTCGCCGTCAAGGCCCCGGCGCCGAGCGAGGTCATGGACATGGAAGAGCTCATGAAGTCCTGACCCCAGGAGCGACGGCGGTCACAGACACCCGGGTCCGCCCCGATTGTCAGTGGCCGCCGCTAGCCTCTCTGACGTGTCACCTCGTATCACCGACCCCGAGCAGCTCAAAGAGCTCCTCGGCATCCCGTTCACCCCGGAGCAGACGGCCTGCATCATCGCGCCGCCCGCCCCGCAGGTGATCGTGGCCGGAGCCGGGTCGGGCAAGACGACGGTGATGGCGGCCCGCGTGGTGTGGCTGGTCGGCACCGGGCAGGTCGCCCCCGAGCAGGTCCTCGGCCTGACGTTCACGAACAAGGCGGCCGGTGAACTCGCCGAGCGGGTGCGCCAGGCGCTGATCAAGGCCGGGGTCACCGACCCCGAGGCCCTCGACCCGGACCACCCTCCGGGCGAGCCGGTCATCTCCACGTACCACGCCTTCGCGGGCCGTCTCCTGACCGACCACGGGCTGCGCATAGGGCTCGAGCCCACCGCCCGGCTGCTCGCCGACGCCACCCGTTTCCAGCTCGCCGCGCGCGTGCTGCGCGAGGCACCGGGCCCGTATCCCGCGCTGACCCGTTCCTTCCCCGACCTCGTCAGCGACCTCCTCGCGCTCGACGGCGAGCTCGCCGAGCACCTCGTACGTCCCGAGAAGCTCCGCGCGTACGACACCGAACTGCTGCACGCCCTGGAGGGCGCCAAGCTCTCCAACGCCGACCTGCGCAAGGTGCCGGAGACGGCGGCCACCCGGCTCGAACTGGCCGAGCTCGTCGGCCGCTACAGGGACGCGAAGAGCGCCCGCGACCTCCTCGACTTCGGCGACCAGATCGCCCTCTCCGCGACGCTGGCCCGCACCCGCGCGGAGGTCGGCGAGATCTTGCGGGACGAGTTCCGGGTCGTCCTGCTCGACGAGTATCAGGACACCTCGGTGGCTCAGCGCATCCTCCTGGCGGGCCTCTTCGGAGGCGGCACGGGACACCCCGTGACGGCGGTCGGCGACCCCTGCCAGGCGATCTACGGGTGGCGCGGCGCGTCCGTGGCGAACCTGGACGACTTCCCCGAGCACTTCGCGCACGCCGACGGGCGCCCCGCGGCCCGCCACTCCCTCAGCGAGAACCGCCGCAGCGGCGGCCGCCTCCTGGACCTCGCGAACGGCCTCGCGGAGCCCCTGCGCGCGATGCACGCGGGCGTGGAGGCGCTGCGGCCCGCGCCCGGCGCCGAGCGCGACGGCATGGTGCGCTGCGCCCTCCTTCGCACGCACGCCGAGGAGATCGACTGGTTGGCCGACTCCATCGCGCACCTCGTGCGCACCGGAAAGGCCCCCGGCGAGATCGCGGTCCTGTGCCGCACGGCCACCGACTTCGCGCAGATCCAGGGCGCCCTGGTGGCCCGCGACGTCCCCGTGGAGGTCGTCGGCCTCTCCGGACTTCTGCACCTCCCGGAGGTCGCCGACCTGGTCGCCGTCTGCGAGGTGCTCCAGGACCCGGGCGCCAACGCCTCCCTGGTACGCCTGCTGACCGGCCCGCGCTGGCGCATCGGCCCGCGTGACCTCGCCCTCCTAGGCCGCCGCGCACGCCTCCTCGTACGCCGTGGGCACGCGGCCCCGGACGACGACCCGGACCGGCGGCTCGCGGAAGCGGTCGAGGGGGTCGACCCGGCCGAGGTGATATCGCTCGCGGACGCGCTCGACACCTTCCTGGAGACGCCTCTGGAGGGGGACACGCAGGACGACGGGCTGCCCTTCTCGCCGGAGGCGAGGGTGCGGTTCGCCCGTCTCGCGGCCGAACTCCGCGATCTGCGCCGCTCCCTTGCCGACCCGCTGATGGACGTGCTGCACCGGGTGCTCGCCGTCACGGGCCTGGAGGTCGAACTCTCCGCGTCACCGCACGCCCTGGCGGCCCGCCGCCGCGAGACGCTCTCGAACTTCCTGGACGTCGCCGCGTCCTTCGCGGCGAACGACGGCGGGGCGAGCCTGCTGGCCTTCCTCGCCTTCCTGCGGACGGCCGCGCAGTACGAGAAGGGCCTGGACAACGCCCTGCCCGGCGGCGAGAACACGGTCAAGGTGCTCACCGCCCACAAGTCGAAGGGTCTGGAGTGGGACGTCGTGGCCGTCCCCGGCCTGGTCACCGGGACGTTCCCCAGCGCCCAGGGCCGCGAGAAATGGACGGCCCAGGGCAAGGCCGTCCCGCACGCGCTGCGCGGCGACGCGGCGACCCTGCCCGACATAGAGGCGTGGGACTCCCGGTCCATGAAGTCCTTCCATGAGGACATGAAGGAGCACCAGCGCACCGAGGAGCTCCGCCTCGGCTATGTGACGTTCACCCGGCCCCGCTCGCTGCTCCTGGGCTCCGGCCACTGGTGGGGCCCCTCGCAGAAGAAGCCGCGCGGCCCCTCGGACTTCCTCCGGGCGCTGTACGACCACTGCGCGGTGGGCCACGGGGAGATCGAGGCCTGGGCCGACGAACCGGAGGAGGGAGAGGAGAATCCCGCCCTGGCGGAAGGCGCCGCCGAGCACGCGTGGCCCCTCCCGCTGGACGACACGTCCCTCGCCCGCCGCAGGGCCGCCGCCCATACGGTCCTCACGCAGCTGGACCGCCTGACGGGGGAACCGGCGGGCGAGGGGGCGCCGGACGACGCCCGCTCGCACGAGGAGCCCCACCCCTCGGCGTACGACGACGTGCCGCCCGCCGAGGACCCGGACTGGCCGCCCCCTCCGGAGGACGAGGAGCCGCCGTACGCCGACCCCGGGGACGCCGGCCCCGGGGATTGGGACTCCTGGACATCGGCCCGCCCGGCGATCCCGCACCAGGCAGCCGCCCCGCCCTCTGAGCCGAAGGCCCGCCCGCACCCCTCGCCCGTCGACCAGGAAGACTCCCGCCTCACCCCGGAGGAGGCCCGCACGCTCGCCTCCTGGGACCGTGACCTGGACGCCCTCACCGGCGAACTCCTGCGCGCCCGCGAAGCGGTCAGGGACATCCCCGTACCGTCATCGCTCACCGCGTCCGAAGTGCTGCGCCTCGCCGCCGACCCGGAGGGCTTCGCACAGGAGCTCGCGCGCCCCATGCCCCGCCCGCCGCAGCCCGCGGCCCGGCGTGGCACCCGCTTCCATGCCTGGATCGAGACCCGCTTCGAGGAGCTGCGCCTCCCGCTGCTCGGTCCCGAGGACCTGCCGGGCGGCGGCCCCGGAGAGGCCGAGATCGCCGACGAGCGCGACCTGGACGCGCTCAAGGAGGCCTTCGAGCGCACCGAGTACGCCCACCGCACCCCGCACCGCGTCGAGGTGCCCTTCCAGCTGACCCTCGCCGGCCGTGTGGTCCGCGGCCGGATCGACGCGGTCTACAAGGAGGTCGACGGCGACGACGTGACGTACGAGATCGTCGACTGGAAGACCAGCCGCACCCGCACCGCCGCTCCCCTCCAGCTGGCCGTCTACCGCCTGGCCTGGGCCGAGCTGCACGACGTGCCCCCGGAGTCCGTGAAGGCGTCGTTCCTTTACGTGCGCAGCGGCGAGATCTCCCGCCCCGCGCACCTGCCGGGCCGGGCCGAACTGGAGCGGATCCTCCTTGCGGAACCGGGCAGGCAGTCGGGTGACGAACCACCGGACGAAACGGCTCCCGGGGGCGGCTAGGCTCGTGACCATGAGCCAGTCCGTTGACAGTGACGTCAGTGGCGTCAGCGCCGTTCGTACGTACATTCAGACCCACCGTGCCGCCTTCCTCGACGACCTCGCCGAGTGGCTGCGTATCCCCTCGGTGTCGGCACAGCCCGACCACGCACAGGACGTGCGGCGCAGCGCGGACTGGCTCGCCGCGCAGCTCAAGGAGACCGGCTTCCCGACCGCCGAGGTCTGGCAGACGGCCGGCGCTCCCGCCGTCTTCGCCGAGTGGCCCTCGGGCGACCCGCAGGCCCCCACGATCCTGGTCTACGGCCACCACGACGTGCAGCCCGCGGCCCGCGAGGACGGCTGGCACACGGACCCCTTCGAGCCCGTCGTCCAGGGCAACCGCCTCTACGCGCGCGGGGCCGCCGACGACAAGGGCCAGGTGTTCTTCCACACACTCGGCGTCCGCGCCCACCTCGCCGCCACCGGCCGCACCACCCCCGCCGTGAACCTCAAGCTCCTGATCGAGGGCGAGGAGGAGTCGGGCTCCCCGCACTTCCGCGCGCTGATCGAGGAGCACAAGGAGCGCATCGCGGCCGACGCGGTGATCGTCTCGGACACCGGAATGTGGGCGGAGGACACCCCCACGGTGTGCACCGGCATGCGCGGCCTCGCCGACTGCGAGATCGAGCTGCGCGGCCCCGACCAGGACATCCACTCGGGTTCCTTCGGCGGCGCCGTCCCGAACCCGGCGACCGCAGCCGCCCGCCTCGTCGCGGCGCTGCACGACGAGCACGCGCGCGTGGCCGTACCCGGCTTCTACGAAGGCATCACCGAACTCACCGACCGCGAGCGCGAACTCTTCGCCGAGCTGCCCTTCGACGAGGAGAGCTGGCTGCGCACGGCCAAGTCCCACGCGACCCACGGGGAAGCGGGCCACACCACCCTGGAGCGCATCTGGGCCCGCCCCACCGCCGAGGTCAACGGCATCGGCGGCGGCTACCAAGGACCGGGCGGCAAGACGATCGTCCCGTCGTCCGCCTTCCTGAAGCTCTCCTTCCGCCTCGTCGCGGGCCAGGACCCGGACCGCGTCGAAGAGGCCGTACGCACCTGGGTCGCCGACCAGCTGCCGAACGGAATCAGCCACACGATCACCTTCGGCGCCGCCACGCGCCCGTGCCTGACGCCGCTCGACCACCCCGCCCTGCAGTCCGTCGTACGGGCGATGGGCCGGGCCTTCGAACAGCCGATCCGCTTCACCCGGGAGGGCGGTTCGGGACCGGCGGCCGACCTCCAGGACGTGCTCGCCGCACCCGTGCTCTTCCTGGGCATCTCCGTGCCGTCCGACGGCTGGCACGCACCGAACGAGAAGGTCGAACTCGATCTGCTCCTCAAGGGAGTCGAGACGACGGCCTACCTGTGGGGCGATCTCGCCGAGCACTGGCCCGATGCACACTGAGCCGCGCCCTGTCGACCTTGCCGCACCACCCATTCCATCGGGGGAGTTGGAAGCACCTGTGACCACCTGGACCGACCGCACCGCTGACCGTCCCGTCTCGCTCACCGCACCGAGCGGCATCGATCGCGCAGCCCACCACCGCCTCGACGAGGCCTGGCTCGCCGCCGCCTGGAGCCACCCCACGACACGGGTCTTCGTGGTCTCCGGCGGCCAGGTACTCATCGACGAGACACCTGACGGCAGCACCGAACTGGTGATGACGCCGTCCTTCGAGGCGCCCCTCACCGAGGCCCACCGCTACTTCCTGGGCACGGACGACGACGGCGTCAGCTACTTCGCGCTGCAGAAGGACTCCCTGCCGGGCCGCATGGACCAGCAGGCGCGCCCCGCGGGCCTGCGCGAGGCCGGGCTCCTCCTGTCGCCCCGCGACGCGGGCCTGATGGTGCACGCCGTCGCCCTGGAGAACTGGCAGCGCCTGCACCGCTTCTGCTCGCGCTGCGGCGAGCGCACGGTCATCGCGGCGGCCGGTCACATCCGCCGCTGCCAGGCCTGCGGCGCGGAGCACTACCCGCGTACGGACCCGGCCGTGATCATGCTCGTGACGGACGACCAGGACCGCGCGCTCCTCGGCCGTCAGGTGCACTGGCCCGAGGGCCGCTTCTCGACGCTCGCGGGCTTCGTGGAGCCCGGCGAGTCCATCGAGACGTCGGTGCGGCGTGAGGTCTGGGAGGAGGCCGGCGTCACGGTCGGCGACGTCGAGTACGTCGCGAGCCAGCCCTGGCCGTTCCCCTCCAGCCTGATGCTGGGCTTCATGGCCGCCGCCACGTCGTCGGAGATCAACGTGGACGGCGAGGAGATCTCCGAGGCGCGCTGGTTCTCCCGGGAAGACCTGCGGGCCGCATTCGAGTCCGGGGAGGTCCTGCCTCCCTACGGGATCTCGATTGCGGCCCGACTGATCGAGCTCTGGTACGGAAAGCCCCTGCCGAAGCCGGGCACCGTCGGCTAGGCCAGCTTCTGCTTCACCTGGGCAAGCGACGGGTTCGTCAGCGTCGAGCCGTCCGGGAAGAGAACGGTGGGTACGCTCTTGCGATCTTGAACCTCGGGAATTTCGTCCCTGACCAGGCTGTTCCGCCTGGTGACAGTGGCCAGATGACAGAGGCGCAGGGACCTCGGGTTGCCCACCTGATCTTTCAGGGGCCCGTGATGACCGTTCGCCGTGCGCTAGGCGTGACCCGGATTTCAGTCGGGGGACTGAACCAGACCGGAGAAGGAACTCAGAAGAAGAAGATTCGCAACCGGTGCATTGCCGATGAAGTCGAATTGGTGGAGTTCGCTACCGACGTGGACGTCTCTGCGGACTACTCGCCGTGGGACCGCCCGAATCTCGGCAAGTGGCTGAACGACCGTAAGGACGAGTTCGACGTCCTGTACGTGCTGAAGATGGACCGAATCATTAGGTCCAACCGGGACTTGGTCGACCTGCTCGACTGGATGGACGCTCACGGGAAATCCCTGGTATCTGTCGAAGAAGGCTTCGACTTCTCGACCGCCCTCGGCCGGATGGTGGCCAAGCTGCTTTCCGTGGTGGCAGAGGCAGAGCTAGACGCAATCAAGGCCCGTATCCGCAACTCGCGTATTGCGATGCGGATTACGGGCCGTTGGCCTGGTGGCTTGGTTCCCTTTGGCCGCGTAGCCGTACCCGCAGAGAACGGCGAGGGATACACCCTCGAACTCTGCCCCACCTACGGGCCATGGCTGCTCAAGATGATCGAGAAGTTCCGGGAACTCCGCTCGTTCACCGCCGTTGCGACATGGCTGAACGAGAATCAGATTCCCACCTCACAAGACATCGCCCGTATGCGAGCAGCGAAAGCAGGAAGCACAAACACGCGATTGGGTAAGGAGAAGGCTAAAGCGCGCGGCAAGAAGTGGAGCGCTACCGCCGTACAGTCCATTCTCACGAACAAAAACCTACTCGGTTGGTACACGCGGGCAGACGGAACCGTCGAACGTAACCCCGATGGAACTCCGGTCATGCGATCCACACCGGTCTTGTCTCAAGAGAAGTTCGACGACCTACAGGAGACCGTACGGGTCTGTAAATTCTCCAAGGGTCCGCAGCGAACCAGTCCGGTACTTGGTCTCCTGAACTGTTCGTGTGGGGAAGCGTTGTACTTCGTGAAGGAGAACGGCAACAAGAAGGCACGTATCCGGTGCCAAGGGAATACGGCTAAGGGGAAGAAGCCCTGTACGGGGCAGTCCTACCCGGCGGAGCAAGTGCTCAGGGAGATCGAAACGGTGTTCCTGCGGAGGTTCAAGAACCGGAACATCCTCAAGAAGATGACAACTCCGGATGACAGCAACGCAGTTGAACTAGCCGTACTGGAATCCCAACTCACTCAGATCACGGAAGAGTTCAAGCGGGGCAAGATGACTGCGGTCGAGTTCGCCAAGATGACAGCAGCCACGGCACAGAAGCACGAGCGAGCGGCTCAGAAGCCCGTAGGGCCCCCTACCGCTACCTGGACCGACACAGGTGTGCCGTTTGCCGATTGGTGGGCGCAGACGGACGCACAGGCCCGTAGGGAACGGCTCATCCGGTGGAGCGTGAGTTTCGAGCGCAGCCCGTACGGGATGACCATGCGTCTCGGGGACGGCATCTACGAGGGGGCCGCCACCGACTCACGACTACGGAGCACGTTCGTACCCGAGCACAGGTTGACCGCGTAGCGGCTCTGTACGGCCCGCAGAGGCTCGAACTCCTCGGTTCGGGCCTCTCGCTACGTCTGAGGGGCTTTCAGGGCCGTACGGGGCGACTCGGTCTCGCCCAGGTCTAGCTGATATCGGACGGCCCGAACGTTCCCAGCTGGTCTGGCGAGTAGGCATCTACTCCGTCATCGAACAGCACGATCAACGGGTACTCGGGGTCTGTTGCGTCCACGCGTAGCACTAGGCCCGTATCGCTCGGCCCATTGTCTCGATAGAAGCAGACCGACCCTGGCTCGTATGTGTCCATGACTTCAGCGTGCGAAGGATGGCAGAGGTGCGCAAGGGCCTACGCCCGGAGCCTGTTAGACGCAAACACCCCGATCGGTATTGGCATGCGTTGACCTGCGGTCTCTTCGTAGGAGTACCCCTAACAGGCTCTAGTTGACGTATCCCGGTTGCCCCCCGTCCCATGGGTGGGCGTACCCGTCTTTAGGGAAGCTCAGGGACGCCCCCGAAGGATGGCTACCGAGACGCCCCTATCAGGTAGCAGAAATAGCCCCAACCGAATGTTCCGATTGAAGGCTGTAATCCCTCGGTCTGACGCTACTTGTCAGCCCACCGGGTCAGGCTATGCAGTTAGCGCCTACTGGCTTACCCGAATCCTTGAGTCCTGCTCTCTAGGGTCATGCGCCGGTTCCTGCGGGGATGTCGCATTGGCTCTGCCCTAGCTCCCCTACCGGGAATCCTTACTATGCATCCCATTGTACCTGGCTAACCCCATTAGGCGGTTAGGGAAAGGGTCCTATGGGTCTCCACCTGCGGGTATTCGATAAGCCGTCATGCCTCCTTCATTAGAGGGACTATCAGGTATCATTAGCATATAGCGCAGTTTATGCGCTAGGTATAGGAGGAGCTGAAATGCAGTACACCAACAAGCTGCACCACATCAGGACACCAGAATGGATGAACATCGCCGTGAAGGAAATCGCTTCGACCACCGGTCGCAGTGAGGGCGACATCTTCCGAACTGCGTTAGTCCCTTACCTGGCCGAGTACGGATACAGCGAGATTGATTGGGTCCGGGAAGCACGCAAGAACAACAACACTGAGGAGAAGAAGTGACCTACAGAGAAGGCTTCCACGTCGACCCGAAGATGGTCGACGCGATTGACGTCATCGCGATGTATCACGGCCAGACGCGCGCTGCCACGCTCGACATTCTTTTACGCTTAGGCATCTCCGGCATGGCACTGTCCGACCCAAGCCTGACCCGCGCAGTAGCGGAGGTATTAGGCGTATGAGTTACCCGAGTAGCGACCCCCGTCCGACACAGCATTTCCGTGCCGAACTGTCACAGGTGGCGGCCATCGAATACATCTGTTTGCGCGACGGAGCCGATAAGGCCGCTGTTCTCCGTCGACTGGTTGCCGACGCACTACGCCTGGACGCACAGACCGACCCGACCATTACAGCCATTGTCCAGGAGGACAACCGCTAAGACCCCCGTTAGGAATTGATCTGCAATGAACGAGAACACAAGTAGCCCGGACCGCATGGGGTATCCAGAGGGACGCCTTTTCTACGCGGATGCGGACTGGTGCAGCCCTATCCCGCTCAAGAAGGGAAGCAAGTTCCCTCCACCCAAGGGTGTGACCGGGAAGTTAGGGTTAGACGCTTCTGAAGAGCGTCAGAAGGAGTTAGACCAGGAATATCCATCCGGAGAGACAGCCGTTCGGCTGGCCTCATTCGTCGGCGCTCTGGATATTGATACCTATGGAGACAAGCACGGGTACGACGACTTATTAGCGCTTGAAAACGAGTTAGGGGCTCTCCCGCGCGGACCCATCTCCAGTAAGCGCGGGAATCCTGAGAAAAGCGGGAAGCGCCTTTTCATCGTCCCTGAGGGTAAGTCCTGGTCAGACCCGACCGAGAGTATTGAGTTCCTCCACGCGGGTTGGCGTTACGTCGTTTGCTATCCATCTGTCATCGACGACATGGAAGAAAAATGGTATTACCCGAATGAGGATGGCGACGGCTATCACGTAGAGGGTCGCGCCCCACGCAGGGACGAAATTCCCGCACTCCCGGATAAGTGGGTTGCGCGACTCAGTGAGGGCGACGCAGAGATTCCTGTATCTCCTGTCACTTCTGAGAAGGCTCAACGCTGGCTGGACTCCCTGCACCAGGGCGATATCTGTGACCGGGTTATGCACGTTATCGAAACCACAGACTTCAGTGTCGGCGGTCACGGCAACATGCTTAAGGTCCAGACGCACCTCTTTCGCTTAGGGCAGGAAGGCCACACGGGTGTTGAGACGGCTCTCGACACCATCGAGGGAATTTTCCTAGCCCAAGTATCCGACAGGCGCTCAAACGGGCTGAGGACGGCAAGCAGCGAATGGGACAGAGCTTACGACAGCGCGCTGTTCCGAGAGGCCAATACACCTGTCGGGCGTAAGTGCGTTTGCCGGGTGAGTCTTAAGGCTCTGCGGCTGAAGACGCCTAATCCGGGGCTGCTCCCCGAAACATTCTGGGATGCACGTCCCTCCCTGACTCACATCCGGCAGGCTGCGCATGCACGGCAGTCGTCGGGTGATCTCGTTCTCGCTGGATTACTGGCTCGTTTCGCCGCGATGGTAAAGGCCGGTACGCGGATCGACACCGGTATCAAAACTCCGTTGGCGCTCAACTCCTTTTGTGCCGTGGTCGGGGCGCCGGGTACGGGTAAATCGGACGGTCATGGTATCGCCGGAGAGTTACTCCGGGACGCCTTATTCGAGAAGGACGGAGTCGGTATCGGTACCGGCGAGGGTCTGGCAGAGGCGTATATGGGAACGAAGGATTTGGCGTATACCGACGAGAACGGTAAGGAGAAGTCCCGCAAGGTCAGGACTCAGACAGAATCTAGGGCGCTCTTCTACGAGGATGAGGCGGTCACTTTTAATACCCTCGCCACGCGTCCGGGGTCCACGCTGATGTCTGTACTTCGCACTGCGTGGAGTGGCGGACGTTTAGGCCAGTCGAATGGATCGGCGGAAACGTCCCGCAACGTCAAGGCTGGGTCGTACAGCCTTGGATTCCTTATGGGATGTCAGCCTGATTCTTGCGACTTCCTACTTTCAGAGGCGTCTCTCGGAACGCCGCACCGTTTTCACTGGGCGCCGGTTGTCGACCCTAATCGTCCGCGTACCCGTGTGAGGTGGCCTGGTCCGCTAAAGGTCAACCCGGTAAAGGTTGCCAACGATGCTGGCGGGTTCAAGGTGGTCGACTCAATTTCGGACATGCTATTCACGAATCACGATCAGGTGAGCCGTGGAGAGATCGAGGTATCGAACCTCGATTCCCACTGGGCATCGTCAATGGCCAAGTACTCTGCGTTCCTCGCAGCGTTGGACGGTCGCGCTCTAGTAACCGAAGATGATTGGGCTCTCGCGCAGATGATGTGGGACGCCTCTTGCGAGATGCGAAACGACATCGTGGCGTATCTGACAGAAAAGGCGGCCAAGGCCGAGGAGGCATCGGCCGCAAAGGCATCTGAGCGCCACGTGAAAACGGCTCTGCGTATCGAAGATGCTAAGGAGGAGCGCGAGTCTCAGAAGGCCGAGAAGACCGAAGAAATTGCTCGGAAGGTTGCGCGGTATGTCCGGGAGGCTGAGAACCAAACTCTGACCAAGAGGCAGCTTGGTCAGAAGTTCGACGCCAAGATCAGGAAGTACGTGCTACCGGAAGCAATTGCAGCTGCCGAGGATTACGACTGGATCGTGAGTCAGATAGGGGGACGTTCAGTGGTATTCACTCCGGGTAATTCACGCCCTGAGTGAGTGTGGAGCCGAGTGTGGAGTGTGGAGCTCTCCACACTCGCCCCCGGCTCCCCCTCTGAGAAACGACATCCTTGAAAGTAAATTTTTACATATATACGCAGCTCAGAGCGTTTCGGGCGTCTTTGCCTCCTCTACGGAAGGAGCCTTTTTTCGAGGGGGAGGGGGCTTTGAGTGTGGAGAGTCTCCACAGTTCTCCACACTCAGCAGTTACACAGAGTGGTTTATTCAGCTAGTCGTCACAGGAGGAAGAGCACCAATGAGCGCTTTCAACCCACGGCGAGCCAGCAAGCCCAAGCCGTTACCGCGTCCAGAGAATCCGACCCTTGCTGACACGCTACGCCTCTTGGTGGGCACGGAGCAGCCGGATGCATGTAACTCCTGCCCGGCTTATCAGACGACCGAGGAAGTGCACCCCAACGTGTTCGGGGTGCTCATCCACCACGATGACGAATGCCCGTTCTACATTGCCCGTCAGGCTAGGCAGAGTGGCTGACTGGCCTCTATGCGCGCGAGGCAGTGTTCATCTTCTTATGATCATGTGTGCTTTCCACTCGCCTAACACGTCGGGCTGCTGTGATGACTGGAATTCGCGCAGGTCAATAGGGGTGGGGCCTATCGGATAGGTACCTCAGGGGTGTTCAAACGGAACACCCTTGGAAACCCGCCTGTGTTAACCCCCTGCAAGTGTCCTGGTGCAAGTTCGGTTCGTGGCGGAACACAGACTCGGTAGCGCGAACCGGCAACCCCAGAGGTTTCGGATGTGACCGAGGTCACAGGCGACTTTCTCAGATTTTGGTCGCTAGATCGCGCCGCTCCGCCCTGCGAGGCGCCCCCAGGAAATACCCCACAGGGGGGGCCTTTCTGCTTTTCGGGTCCACCTCAAGGCGTACCGGCATGCGCTCCATTCAGTCCCGCCGGGCAAGTGAGCACCCTTACCCCAGGGGAGGCGTCAATGCCGTCTCTGCGTGCCTCTCTGTCGGCGAGGGTCCCTGACTGCCCGTCGGGGCGTAGCAGGCTCTCCACGGGCACTGGGGAGCAGTCAGCGTCGGTTGCCCGTCTCGGAATTACCTCTGCGTCTAATGCTCAGAGTCGACCCCGGACGTCCCATCGTCATGACGTCCCGCCGCAGGGCTCATCCGTGGATCGCGGGCAGGCTGCGGTCGAGCAAGCTCACCCCGCTCCGTCTACCGTCCCGCTCACCGACGGAGTTGTCTCGGCAGGCTGTCCACAAACGATCGTTTATGAGACGCCTGAGGGGCCGCCGGGTGGTGTCCGTTTCGCCCTAGCTCTTGCGTCTCATAACCCGTCTCAAAAGACCATGTCGTTCTCTAGCTTATGAGACGCGTTTATGAGACAGTCGGCGCATGACGAACTCAACGCACGCTACGCAGGTGGAACGCCATGACTGCCCCAAGTGCGAGGCTCCCGCAGGTAGCCCCTGCCGGACTACCACGGGCAAGGTGGCAGCGAACTACCACACGGGACGGTTCGCTCTTGTGCCCTCACTCAAGGCCGAACTAGCCGTGAAGACACCGTCCGACCGCAGCCCCGGCAAGGTGTGGGTAGCCGGTACGTCCCTGTCGGTGGCTACCGAGACGACGGGTGCAGCTATCCGCATCGGTTACGCCCGGTGTTCCACCGTGGGTCAGGAACTCCAGAGTCAGTTGGACGCACTGGCCCGTGCCGACTGCACACGGGTGTTCTCGGAGAAGATCAGTACGCGTGTGAAGGAACGGCCGGAACTCGACAAGGCCCTGACCCTGGCCCGAGAGATCAGGACTGCCGCGCCCGGACAGCCAGTCATCTTGACCGTGGTCGAGATGAAGCGTCTCGCCCGCAGTGCGGCTGAACTCATGACCCTTTCGTCTGCTCTCCAGACGGACGGAATCCAACTGGAGTTGCTCTCCGGTCCGCTGCAAGGTGTGTACGACCCGAACGGTGCCGGTGCCATCGTCTTTGCCGTACTGGCAGTCAGCGCAGAGGTGGAGCGCGAGGGTATCCGAGAGAAGACGCTAGAGGGTCTGGATACCGCAGCACGCAAGGGTAACCACGGCGGACGCCCGACCGTGGTGGATGACGACAAGATCGCTGCGGCTCGTGCCCGTCACGCAAAGGGCGAAAGTGTCAGTGCCATCGCTAAGGCTGTAGGTGTCTCACGCGCCACCCTGTACCGGCACCTGTGAGACGGGGCAGTACGTCCCGCGCGCAGAGGAACTGCCCTCGGCTCGAATTGAGTTGGGGGCTTTCCTGTGTCCGCGTACCGGAGTGGGAGCAGGTGCGGGGCCCTGGGAGGCCCGGTGCCCGTATAGGGCGGCACAGAGGCTCACAGGGGGTCTGCCGGAGCCTCCCTGTAGGGGTTCAGCCAATCGGTACGGCTCGGCTCCAAAGTTCCTCTGCGTGCTCAGAGAAGCGGTCGAACATGCCGCCTTCGTTGACCCGCTTCAAGTGCATGAGGGGCGAGTCATGCCCAACTAGCCGTGCCAGATGAGGGGTTACCAATGCGTGTTCATCGAACCTGAACACCGACAGGGAGACGTGGTTGACGGCATCCTCGGGAGCGCTGAACCGAGCCTCTAGCCCGTCCAAGTCTCCGATACGCCGTAGCGCTTCAAGGGTCATATGAATGCGCGTGGAGACCGTCAGAGCCACGTCCTCGATGACTTCCCGCTGCCGGGTGACCTCTCCCTCGGGGTCCCCCAGGAGGAAGCGGACGCGGCAACCCGCCTTTGTCTTCCGGCGCAAGAGGGCGGAGAACGTGGGGACCTGGGTCCAGAAGAAATAGTTGGTGTAGCCGCTCAAGAAGAGATCATCTTGGGTCTCTTCGATCAAGCTGGACCACAGGGTCGAGGGTGCAGCCGATCGGTACGGGTAGCTCTGGACGATCTCCAGATCACCACCCGTCTTGATCCGCTCTCGTACCGCCTTAGGCCACAACATGTCTTCATCTACTCCCAACGCGCGGGCAGCATCTTCCCTGTTCCGAGGGTGCGGCACGAGATCAGCGTCCGCCAGCCATCTCTCGATCGTCTTCCCGGTTACCCCGATGCGCGCGGCCAACCGGCGAGGGGACTGATTGGCGGAATCCATAGCTTGCCGTAGCGATGTGTTCAAGGCTTCCCCCCGAGACTTTTGGGATGTCTTCACGGTAGCGCCGGAACTCCCCAAGTGTCCCTGCACACGGGGGAGATACGTCCGTCCAAGGGGTCGACTCTCGATCTACGGCCCCGCGCGGGCTGAAGCTCCCTCGCCCGCGCGCGGTCGGCAAACGCAGGACCGCCCGACCACATGCAGCGTGATCGGGCGGCGAGCCGACGCTAGGAGTCGACCATGGTGAACGGTACAGCTCGGGGGACCGACGCACGCAAGGCGGAACGGGCGCCCGTAGACGTCGAAACGATCAGGGTTTCGGCGAACGAGGTACTCAGGGACGCGGCCAAGGTCACCGACCCGGACGAGATGGAAACGATCATTCTGCTTCTCCGGGGGATGCTCATGTTGATGATCCCGGACGTAGAGAGGCTGACGGAGCGTCTCCCGAAGGAAGACATTCCCCGCGCATGCGCCATGGCCTGCATGTTTGAGGCCAGGATGCGGCTACGCACGGACATCGGAAGCGATCTCCCGAAGCAGATCGCGCACGCTCAGGGACTGGCACGGTCGGCGGTCTCACTCAGTGATCACTACGTGAACCTTGGGGGTCCCCAGTGATCCCCGAGCAGCTCACCGAAGATCCGATACAGGTCGCGTTCTCGCGACTCCTGGGCCACTGCACAGAGTGCCCCACCTGCCTGGCTCTCGCCCCGGACGGGGCAAATGCCAACCTGCCGTGCGAGACCAGTGAGCGGCTGTCAGCGGAGTATCGAGCAGCCCGTCACCCTGCCGCGTGAGCAGCCGTCTGCCCGGCGTACAGGGCCGCATGGTGGCCGTTCCGCGATAGGGCCACACACATACGAGAGCCGTAGCCCCCGGACCCTGGGCTACGGCTCTCTTGTGTCGGCGTGCACCAGTCAGGCCCCTAGAGCCTGCTTCACCTGGGCAAGGGAGGGGTTCGTCATGACGACGTCCGGCGTACCATCGGTGGGAACAACCAAGACCGTGGGAACCGTCTGGTTTCCGCCGTTCGCCTTCTCGACGAAGGCCGCGGAGTCCGGGTCGTGCTCAATGTTGATCTCGTTGTACGTGATGCCCTCGCGGTCCATCTGGCCCTTGAGCCGGCGGCAGTAGCCGCACCACGTGGTGCTGTACATCGTCACAGTGCCCGGCATGTGTCTCGCGCTCCTTTGTTGCTCGGGTGCGTCATCGCAATGACCTGAACGTACGTGACCCGGCCACCATTCCCGCATTAGTACGACCGCACCGGCCTCCCTGTGGACAACCGGCTCACGCGCCTCCGGCGACCTGGCAGCATGGCGGGGTGACAGCAGCAACGCACTCCACCCTCTTCCCGCAGGTCCCGGACTCTGCCGACGCGGTGCTCGCCGGGCTCGATCCCGAGCAGCGCGAGGTGGCCACCGCCCTGCACGGGCCGGTGTGTGTCCTGGCGGGCGCCGGCACGGGCAAGACCCGGGCGATCACGCACCGGATCGCCTACGGCGTGCGTGCCGGAATCCTCCAGCCGGCCAGCGTGCTCGCCGTCACGTTCACCAACCGCGCGGCGGGCGAGATGCGCGGGCGCCTGCGCCAGCTCGGCGCCTCCGGGGTCCAGGCCCGCACGTTCCACTCCGCCGCCCTGCGCCAGCTCCAGTTCTTCTGGCCGAAAGCCGTCGGTGGCCAGCTCCCCCGGATCGTCGACCGCAAGATCAAGCTCGTCGCGGACGCGGCGGCCGCGTCCCGCATCCGCCTCGACCGCAATGAGCTGCGCGACGTGACGAGCGAGATCGAGTGGTCCAAGGTCACCCAGACCGTCCCCGCCGATTACGCTGCCGCCGCCGCCAAGTCCGGCCGCCTCATCCCCCGGGACGCGGCGGAGATCGCCCAGATCTACGGCGCGTACGAGGCCCTCAAGCGCGATCGCTCCGTCATCGACTTCGAGGACGTCCTGCTCCTGGCCGTCGGCATCCTCCAGGACCGCCACGACATCGCCGACCAGGTCCGCGCCCAGTACCAGCACTTCGTGGTCGACGAGTATCAGGACGTCAGCCCGCTCCAGCAGCGCCTCCTGGAGCTGTGGCTCGGCGACCGCGACAGCCTCTGCGTCGTCGGCGACGCCAGCCAGACGATCTACTCCTTCACCGGTGCGACCCCCGACCACCTGCTGAACTTCCGCACCCGCCACCCCGGGGCGACGGTCGTCAAGCTCGTCAGGGACTACCGCTCCACGCCCCAGGTCGTCCACCTCGCCAACGGCCTGCTCTCCCAGGCCCGTGGCCGCGCCGCGGACCATCGCCTCGAACTGATCTCCCAGCGCGACGCCGGGGCAGAGCCCTTCTACACGGAGTACGCGGACGAGCCCGCCGAGGCCGAGGGCGCTGCCCGCCGCATCCGTGCCCTAATCGCCGACGGCGTCCCGGCGAGCGAGATCGCTGTCCTGTTCCGCACGAACTCCCAGTCCGAGATCTACGAACAGGCGCTCGCCGACGCCGGTGTGCCCTACCAGCTGCGGGGCGCCGAGCGGTTCTTCGAGCGCACCGAGGTCAGGGAGGCGGGCGCCGCGCTGCGCGGCGCGGCCCGCTTCGGGGGCAACGACTCCCTGCTCGACGACGTCGTCGACCTGCCCTCGCAGGTGCGGGCCGTCCTCTCCACGAAGGGCTGGACGACACAGCCCCCGGCGGGCTCCGGCGCGGCCCGCGACCGCTGGGAGTCCCTGGCGGCCCTGGTGCGCCTCGCCGAGGACTTCGCGCGGGCCAAGCCCGGCGCGACGCTCTCCGACCTCGTGGGGGAGCTCGACGAGCGCGCGAACGCCCAGCACGCGCCGACCGTGGAGGGCGTCACCCTCGCCTCGCTGCACGCCGCCAAGGGCCTGGAGTGGGACGCCGTCTTCCTGGTCGGTCTCGCCGAGGGCATGATGCCGATCACGTACGCCAAGACCGACGAGCAGGTCGAGGAGGAGCGCCGCCTCCTGTACGTGGGCGTCACCCGGGCGCGTGCTCACCTCTCCCTCTCCTGGGCGCTGTCGCGCTCGCCGGGAGGCCGCGGGGGACGCCGCCCCAGCCGCTTCCTCGACGGGCTGCGACCTGGTTCGGGGGCGGGCGCCGGAGCCCGTGCCGCGGCCGGTGGGCCCGGCGGCGTCGAGCGCGGCAGCGGCAGCGGTGGCGAGGAGGGCGGGGG
Source organism: Streptomyces sp. NPDC033177 (assembly GCF_055577715.1). Taxonomy (NCBI): domain Bacteria; kingdom Bacillati; phylum Actinomycetota; class Actinomycetes; order Kitasatosporales; family Streptomycetaceae; genus Streptomyces; species Streptomyces sp. NPDC033177. The sequence goes on from NZ_JBVIPS010000012.1 coordinate 135,663, forward strand.
CGGCGCCAGGAGCCGCCGGCGGACGAGCAGGTCCCCGGCCCGGTGCCGGGTCTGCGGGCGGTCCCTGACCGACGCGGGTGAGATGAAACTGATGCGCTGCGAGGACTGCCCGTCCGACATGGACGAAGGGCTCTACGAACGCCTGCGGGAGTGGCGCTCGGGCCAGGCGGAGCTCCTCGGACAGCCCGCCTACTGCGTGTTCACGGACAAGACCTTGATCGCCATCGCGGAGGCCGCACCGGACGAGGAGGGCGAGCTGGCCCGGATCCCGGGCGTCGGCGTGCGCAAGCTCAACCGCTTCGGATCTGATGTCCTCGCCATCTGTGCAGGTGAGGAGCATGTAAGGGGCGCTGATGACGACTGATTCAAACTCGTCGAAAAAATAGTTTGCGCATGCGCAAGGAAGACCCATAGGTTCTTAAGCACGGGAACGGCGGCTTCTCCGAAGCCCTCGCCCCGTGCTGTACTTAATAGCCCGCAGGATCGGTCCGCCGATCCCATAGACGCCGAGAGGAGGCGATTCCAGTGATCAGCATCAACGAGAGCTTCATCAGCACCGCGAAAATGACCGATCGCTCGGTCGTCGCTTCCTGCCTGCTCGGCTTCTCGAACCTGGGCACCGGTCTGTCCGGTGGCATCGCTGCCGCCGCTGTCCGTCCGGAGCTCTCTGCCCTGCCTCTGTCCCCGCGCGCCGCTCGCATCGCTCTCAACGTTCTTCCGATGCGCGAGGTCAATGAGGGCAGCGAGCGAGCGACCAAGGCACCGGAAGCAGTAGTGACGGCACAGGCGCAGGCCTATGCCTTTGCCGCAGCCGGTGCCGGATCCAAGAAGCAGACGACGCAGCACCACACGATGTGGGCCTTCCGTGGGCTCGAACCCTGGAGTGATCCAGTCTGATCCTCGATCAGACCGGCGCCTTCAGGGCCGCGGAACCCCACCCGGGATCCGCGGCCCTTCTGTTTTCCCCAAAACGGGATGACGGAGCGAAGGGGCCGAGCAAGACCCGGTACCAGCCGCCAACCGGCCGACCCAGGCCGGCACGACCAGACGAGGAAAACACCACCGTGCAACTCGAAGCGCACGCCCCGTCCGTACCGCCTTCAGAGACTCTCCCCCCGCCCGCTCCCACGGAGGACCCGACCTTGACTCCCCTGACCGCGCTCACCGCGCTCGACGACGCCATCGAGAACCTCGGCGTACCCGTCCCCTGCCGTGCCTACGACCCCGAGGTCTTCTTCGCCGAGTCGCCCGCCGACGTCGAGTACGCCAAGTCCCTCTGCCGTACCTGCCCGCTGATGGAGGCCTGCCTGGCCGGCGCCAAGGAGCGGCGTGAGCCGTGGGGCGTCTGGGGCGGCGAGCTCTTCGTCCAGGGTGTCGTCGTTGCCCGCAAGCGGCCGCGTGGCCGTCCGCGCAAGAACCCGGTTGTTGCCGCATGAACGCCATCGGAACGATCGATCGCCCCCTGACGCACGACCCCAAGAAGCAGGCCCCGATGAAGGCAGCCACCGCCGAGCCCGCAGGCTCCGCCACCCCGGACTTCACCACCACCGGCGCGAACGACTCGCGTCAGAACAGGACCCGCGAGATGCAACTCATCCCAGAAGCCCTGGCTCGTGCGCATATGCACGAACGCATGCGTGAGGCCGAGGCCCAGCGCCCGGCCGCTCGCCTGATGGCTGCCCGCCGGATGCAGCGCCGCGCCGAGCGCGCGTCGCTGCGCGCCAGGCGCGCGCTCGCCATCGCCGTCATGCAGTGACGAGTCGGCCGACGCGCTGACCGAGCTACATCACGATGCCCGCGGGGGCCGGTCCGAACGGACCGGCCCCCGCGGTGCGTTGTGCCGGGCGAACCTCCGGGAGCGGCGATAGGGTCGCCGGGTGGACCAGCAGACTCCTCAGCCCTCGGGCAGCGAGAATGCCGAGAATCTCGTGTGTTCCCGCTGCGGCACCGTTGCGGAAGGCACGCCGCCCACCTGGACCTGCTCCGTGGAGAACGGCGTCAGACGCTACTTCTGCGACTCCTGCGCCCGCGAGAACCTCAGAGCCATCGAGGGACGACTCGACTCCCCGTGGTGGTGAGTCCTACCCCGTGGTGCGGTCCGCCTCGTCCTCCGGCTCCTCCTCCGTAAAGCCCGGCAGCCACTCCTCGAGTTCGTCCCGCATCCGCACTGTCGCCCCCAGCTGACACAGCACCCCGATCGTGCTCAACGTCACCCGGTGAATCAGCAGATACGACGGCGGGAGGTTCAGCCGCTTGCCCAATTGGTAGGCGGGGGAGCGGGGATCGGCCACCCGCGCCGCCTGTCCGCGCATCCAGCCGCGGGTGAAGGTGAACTCCTCCACCAGCATCGGTTCGATGATCGGCAGCAGATAGTCGAGCACCGCGTCCGGTTCGAGCTCCACGGACTCCTGGACGAAGTCCTCCTCGCGCAGCATCGCGTAGACCGCGTCGGCCTCGCCGTCGAGCGTCATCCGCAGGGAGCGGCCGATGGTCGGGGGGAGCCCGCCGGGCAGCCGGTCCACCGTGCCGAAGTCCAGGACCCCGAGCCGCCAGCCGTCCTTCTCGTCGGGCAGCAGCCGGAAGTTGCCCGGGTGCGGATCGGCGTGCAGCAGGCCCGTGCGCGCGGGACCCGAGAAGAGGAAACGGGCAAGGAGCTGTCCCGCCCGGTCCCGCTGCTCCTGGGTACCGTCCGCGATCACATCCGAGAGCGGTATCCCGTCGATCCACTCGGTCACCAGGACCTGCTCGCACTGGTGCACCACATCGGGGACCACGACATCCGGATCGTCCGCGAACTCCTCGGCGTGCGCGCGCTGAGCCTGGGCCTCCAGGCTGTAGTCGAGCTCCTCCGACACCCGGTCGCGCAGCTCCGCGATGAGCGGCTTGATGTCCATGCCCGGGATCAGCGGCCCCAGGAGCTTTGCGAACCTGCTGAGTTGGTTCAGGTCGGAGAGCAGCGCCTCGCCCGCCCCGGGGTACTGCACCTTGACCGCGACCTCGCGCCCGTCCGCCCACACCGCCCGGTGGACCTGGCCGATGGAGGCGGCGGCGGCCGGTTTGTCCTCGAACTCCAGGAACAGCTCGCGCCAGTCCTCGCCGAGCCGCTCGGCGAGCACGGCGTGCACGGTGCGCGTCGGCATCGGCGGGGCCGCTTCCTGCAGCTTCGTCAGCGCGGCGCGATACGGCCCCGCGACCTCCTCGGGCAGCGCCGACTCGAAGACCGACAGCGCCTGGCCGAACTTCATGGCCCCGCCCTTGAGCTCGCCGAGCACCTTGAACAGTTGCTCCGCCGTGCGCTGCTGCAGCTCACGGCCGACGATCTCCGCCGACTTGCCCCCGATCCGCTTGCCGAGCCCCCAGGTCGCCCGCCCGGCGAAGCCGAGTGGCAGCGCGGCCAGTTTGGCGGTACGGGTTACCGCCTTCCGGGGAAGATCAGACATGCGCCCCTCCAAGTCCCAGACAGCCACGCCCTTGCAGGCGGTTACCCGGCCATTGTGTCGTGCGGCTCTTTGTCCCCGGCGGGGTGTTCCCCCTTATCCACCACACCCGCCCCGCATGGGCACGTGAGATGCGGTGGCACCGGCCGTGCGTGCCAGTCGAATCCGGGCACGGACGCCTCCCAGCGAGCACCCGCGCTCGCCGGTGCCGCCCCGTCCAGAAAGGCCAGGGCATGCGCCGCGGCAAGGCCGGCGACCGTGGTCGACAGCGCCAGATCGCACGCGTGCACATGACGTGCCCGTCCCGAACGCCACTGCGCAAGCAGGCGCGGCCAGGTCGGATCACGGTCGGCGCGATCCAGTGCCAGACAGTTCGCGCAGGCTGTCGTCCCCGGCAGGACGAGCGGACCGACCACTCCGGTTCCTTCCATCACTCCCGCATAGAGATGCGGCGTCCCCGATGTGACGAGCGCCTCGGCCGTACGCGGGTCGGGCGCGTGGACGTCGAGCCCGTCCCGCGGGGCGATGATCACGAGAGCAAGCCCCGGATCACCTTCGGCCGGTTCGCGCGGCGAGCCAGCCTCCTTCCGGTTGCGCCGTGGCGGGCGGTCCGGAGCCGACTGCCGCACGATCCGCCGCGCCGCCGTGTCCCTGCGGTCGCCGACCGCCTCCGCGGGCAGGCCGCCCGGCGCCACGTCCCAGGGTTCGACGACTCCTCCCTCCATCACGTCGACCTGCCCCACGCCCGCCCCGGAGAGGACCGCGGCCACCACCGCCCCCACCCGGCCCGCCCCCCGGACCTGCACCCGCATCGCGCGACGCGCCGCCAGCTTCCGCATCCCGTCACCCGGCCCGGGAGTCACGACCGACAGGGAGGCCAGATCCGGACGCAGCCGGTCCATGGCCGCTGTCCTCTTGCGCAGGGCGTCGGCCGCCGCGCCGCCGCCCGTCGCGTCGTCGAGGAGCCCGGCTGCGGACAGTCGCCGCACGAGCTTGTCCACGTGCTCGTCGGGCAGCCCCATCCGCTTGCCCTCGTCGCGCAGGAGCGGCAGCCCGCGTGTCCCGTCCAGGAGCTGGAGGAAGCTGCCCGTCGCCGTGTCCACCGGGCCGAGCACCAGGGCATGGGCGGGCGCCACGCCGAACTGGATCGTGTTCAGATCGCGCCAGCCGCGCCGCAGCGCCGGTTTCAAGATCGGATGCATGGCCTTCGTCCCCCGTCATTCTCCGGCGCTGTCCCCGTCCGCAGCACCGGTCGACAGCCAGAATGCCCGGCTCGGCGGACAGCCGCGCAGCGTTGTCCACAGGCGGGGGGTATTCGTCGTACTAATCGATCGCACGGGGAGCGATACCCCGCCGAACCGTCCCGGAGGCGGGACTTCCCCCACGTCCAACGGGTAACGTCGTGGCGTGCCCGCCGACCCACTGCACCGCGCCGGAAACCCACAGCGCAGCATGACCAGCCCGCCGTCACCCGGCTCGGTGGCGAGCGCGGTCGAGGTCAGACGGAGCGCCCGCCGCCGCAGAACGGTCTCCGCGTACCGAGAGGGCGATCGCACCGTCGTGCTCATCCCCGCCCGGATGTCCGAGGCCGAGGAACAGCGCTGGGTCAACGTCATGCTCGACAAGCTCGCGGCCCAGGAGAGCAAGCGGGTCCTCGGCGACGCGGAGCTCGCCGAGCGCGCCGAGCGACTCTCCGAGCAGTACTTCGACGGCCGGGCGAGGCCCACGTCCGTTCGCTGGGTCACGAACCAGAACACCCGATGGGGCTCGTGCACCCCGTCGGAAGGCAGCATCCGCCTTTCGCACCGGCTCCAGGGAATGCCCGAGTACGTCGTCGACTACGTCCTCGTCCACGAACTCGCGCATCTCCTCGTCCCCGGGCACGGCCCCAACTTCTGGCAGCTCCTCGAGGCGTACCCCAGGACGGAACGGGCTCGCGGGTACCTCGAAGGTGTGGTCGCGGCCGACCGCCTGCCCCATCTGCCGGCTGCCCGCGACGAGTGATCTTCCGTCGCGCGCGGTGGTTGTGTACCGGGTCTGTACCGGCTTGGTCCGCTGTCGCGGATTGCGGTTAGCCTGGCGCGACGCATTTACATTCGGGATGGGGGACGGTCGTTACGTATGGCCAGGGAATTCCAACGCGGCCACAAGGCCAAGATCAGTGACCTCACCGCGGGTACCGATCTGTACGTAGGTGTGCAGATCTCCGCCCCCGGACTGAGCTTCGACATCAGCTGCTTCGGCCTCGACGCGGACGAGCGCCTGTCGGACGACAGTTACTTCATCTTCTTCAACCAGCCGAAGTCGCCCGAGGAGTCCATCCAGCTCCTCGGCGCGCAGGCCGGTGACACGGAATCCTTCCGGGTCACGCTCGACCGGATCCCGCCGCAGATCACGAAGCTGTCGTTCACCGCGACGATCGACGGCGCCGGACAGATGTCGCAGGTCGCCCCCGGGTACATCCGGATCGTCGCGGGTGGCGAGGAAGTGGCCCGCTACTCCTTCAACGGCGCGGAGTTCTCCACGGAGCGAGCCGTGATGCTGGGCGACTTCTACATGAAGGACGTCTGGCGGTTCGCCGCGATCGGCCAGGGCTTCGACGGCGGTCTCGACGCTCTCCTGAAGAACTTCGGCGGCGAGGTCGCCGAGGAGGAGCCCGAGCCGCAGGCACCGCAGGCCACCGGCGCCCCGGCCTTCGCCCCGCCCGGCCAGGCCGCCGCCCCGCCCGCGTTCGGCGCGCCCGCCGCACCCGCGCAGACCCCGCCTCCTGCACCCGCCCCGGCTCAAGCCCCGGCCCCTGCCCAGAATTTCGCGCCACCGGCCCCAGCGCCCGCGGACCCCTCGGTGCACGCCGCGCAGACCATCGTGGCGCCGATGACCCCGCCGCAGGGCGGCACGGTCCCGCCCCCGCCGGCCCCCGCCCCGTACGGGCAGTCCGGCCAGCAGCAGCCTCCGCAGCAGCCGCAGTTCGGCCAGGTCCCCGGCCAGTCGGCGCCCCTGCCGCCCGGTTACGGTCAGCAGCCGAGCGCCCCGATGCCTCCCGGCTACGGTCAACAGCCCCCCGGTCAGTTCCCCGGCCAGCCCGCAGCCCCGTCCCCGTACGGAGCAGGCGCCCCCCAGGGCGCCCCGCAGCCCGGCGGCGTGGCGGCGGCTCTCGCCGCGTACCGCGAGGCCCCCACCGGGCAGCGCTGGACGCAGCAGAACGAGAAGATGATCCGCGTCGACCTCGGCGTCAGCGAGCAGGCAGTGCTCGCCCGGCAGGGCAGCATGGTGCTTTACCAGGGCAAGGTCGAGTTCAGCTACAAGGGCGCGGGCTTCGCCGGCCGGGTCGTGGGCAACTCGACCGGCCAGGAGATGCAGCTCATGCGCTGCTCCGGCCGCGGCCAGGTCTTCCTCGCCGAGGAAGCCACGCATCTGCACCCCATCGAACTCCAGGGCGACGCGATCTGTGTCTCCGCGGAGAACGTCCTCGCGTTCGACGAGTCCCTCCAGCACGAGGTCCGCAGGATCGAGGGCCACGGCATCCCCGGTGGCGCGCTGTTCGTGATGCAGTTCCAGGGCACCGGCACGGTCATCGTCAAGACGCACGGTGTGCCCGTCGTCCTGCCCGTCACCCCGACGACCTTCGCCGACTGCCACGCCGTGGTCGCCTGGTCGGCCGCGTCCCAGGCGATCGTCTCCAGCCAGGTGCGGCTGCGCGCCAACGCGTCCGCGGGCTCCACGGGGGAGAGCGTGAACCTGCAGTTCCGGGGCGCTCCCGGCAACTTCATCATCGTCCAGCCGTTCGAGGTCTGAGGGAGCCCGTCATGAATCAGCAACTCGCGGGCTTCGCCCCCGCGCCCGTCGCCGCCCGTATGGAGAACCACGGCCACCACATGGTCAAGGTGGCGATGCAGACCGGAAACGACCTCCTCGCGCGCGTGGGCTCGATGGTCGCCTACGAAGGGTTCGTGCAGTACGAGCCCAATCCGCCCGCCGTGCGGCAGATCGCGCGGGAGTGGATGACCGGCGAAGGCGCACCTCTGATGAAGTGCTCCGGAGACGGCCTGCTCTATCTCGCCGACTACGGAGCCGACGTCGTCGTCATCAATCTGGCGGGCGACTCGCTCTCGGTGAACGGCACGAACCTGCTGGCCTTCGACGCGAACCTCCAGTGGGGCGTCGAGCGGGTCAAGGGTCTCGCCAAGTTCGCCGGCCAGGGCCTGTGGAACATCAAGATCTCCGGCCAGGGCTGGGTCGCGCTGACCTCCCGCGGCACCCCGGTCGTCGTCGACTGCGGTCGCGGCGACGACGAGACGTACGTCGACCCGGACGCCCTGATCGCCTGGTCCCCGAACCTCAAGGTGAAGGGCAAGCGCAGCTTCAAGGCCGGTTCGCTCATCGGGCGCGGCAGTGGCGAGGCCTACCAGATGGGCTTCTCCGGGGAGGGCATCGTCGTCGTACAGCCCAGCGAGGACAGCACCGACCGTCTCCGAGCTCGGGGCTGAGGGGGAGCAACACATCATGCAGAGCCCACTTTTCGCGCACACCGAGCAGCAGACTCAGGAGCGCTACACCGTCCAGAACCCGCAGCTGCTGCGGGTCGCCCTCGCGGGCCACGACGACATCCTGGCCCGCAAGGGCGCGATGGTCGCCTATCAGGGTCTGATCGAGTTCGACGCCGAGTATCAGAGCCAGGGCAACCAGCGGGCCCGTGCGCACACGGGCGAGGGCCTGGACCTGATGCGCTGCCACGGTCAGGGCACGGTCTATCTCGCCAACCTCGCCCAGTACATCCACCTGGTGGATGTGGACCAGGACGGCCTGACCGTGGACAGCAGCTATGTCCTCGCGCTCGACTCGTCGCTGACCCACCAGGTCATCGCCGTGGACAGCCAGTACGGCATCTCCGGATCCGGCAAGTACCAGCTCAACATCACGGGCCGCGGCAAGGTCGCCCTGATGACCTCGGGGCAGCCGCTGATGCTGCAGGTCACGCCCGATCAGTACGTGAACGCCGACGCCGACGCGATCGTCGCCTGGTCCAACGGGCTGCGGGTGCAGATGCAGGCCCAGACGCACTCCTCCGGAGTGTGGCGCCGCCGCGGCAACACCGGTGAGGGCTGGGAGCTCAGCTTCATGGGCCAGGGTTACGCCCTCGTCCAGCCGAGCGAGCTGCTGCCGCCCCAGAACGCGGTCATCGGGCAGGGCGCCAGGGCTCAGTACGGCATGGGCCAGCAGGGGGCCCGGGGGCAGAACCAGGGCAACGTCTGGAGCTAGCCCCTACGCGGGGGGCGGGAGCGGTGACAGGAGCGCGGGAGACTGCGGGTCGGCTGTGGCTGAGCGCGCAGTTTCCCGCGCCCCTTACGGGGCGCCCCTGAGGGACGTTCTTAAAGTCGCGCCCTTGTTGCTTCCACCAAGCGCACCACCGACTCGTCCGCCACCCCCGCCACCTCGTCGTAGGCGAACCAGCGCAGGTCCAGTGACTCGTCGCTGATCGTCTCGACGGCGTCCTGCGGGGCCAGGGCGGCGTACTGCACGTCGAGGTGCTGCGTGCAGGGCCCCGGGATCGGGTGGCGGTCCAGCCGGACGGGGCCCCCGGAGAGCAGCGTCAGGCCCGGCACACCCGACTCCTCCGTGGCCTCGCGCAGCGCCGCCGCGGCCAGGGTCGGGTCACCCGGCTCGCAGTGGCCGCCCATCTGCAGCCACATCCGCAGCTTCTTGTGCAGGGTCAGCAGCACGCGCCCGCGCTCCGGGTCGATCACCAGGGCGCTGGCCGTCACATGGCCGTCCGTGCACGCCTTCCACATGCCGTTCTCGGGGTGGGCGGTCAGGTGGTCCAGGTAGTACTGACGCAGCTCTTCCTGGGCCTCGTAACCCTTCAGCACGAGGACCGTGTCGTCGTACAGGCTCACTTCTCGTCGTCGCCCTTGTCGTCGGTCTCCTCGGTGGCCTCGGCCTCGGCCGCCCCGGTGTCCTTCTTCAGGTCCGGCTTCCCGGCGTTGCCGCCCGCTGCCTCGCCGAGCATCTTGTCCAGCTCGGAGAAGTCCAGCTGCTCGTGGTGCACGAAGCCGTCCGGGTCGTCCAGGTCCGAGGCCGTCGGCAGCATGTCCGGGTGGGCCCACAGGCCGTCACGGCCGTCCACGCCGCGCGCGTCCGTGAGCGAGGCCCACAGGCGCGAGGCGTCCCGAAGCCGCCGCGGACGCAGCTCAAGGCCGATGAGCGTGGCGAAGGTCTGCTCGGCGGGGCCGCCCGACGCGCGGCGCCGGCGCAGCGTCTCGCGCAGGGCGTCGGCGGACGACAGGCGGGGCTTGGCCGCGGCGTGCACGACCGCGTCCACCCAGCCCTCGACGAGCGCGAGAGCCGTCTCCAGGCGGGCCAGGGCGGCCTTCTGCGCGGGGGTGTCCTCCGGCTGGAACATGCCCTGCTGGAGCGCTTCCTGCAGCTGCTCGGGGTTCTGCGGATCGAGCTGGCCGACCACGTCCTCCAGCTTGGCGGTGTCGACCTTGATGCCGCGGGCGTACCCCTCGACCGCGCCGAACAGGTGCGAGCGCAGCCACGGCACGTGTGCGAAGAGCCGCTGGTGGGCGGCCTCCCGCAGCGCCAGGTAGAGCCGGACCTCCTCCTGGGGGACGCCCAGGTCCTTGCCGAAGGCCTCGACGTTCACCGGAAGAAGGGCGGCCTTGCCTGCCGGGCCGAGCGGCAGGCCGATGTCCGTGGAGCCGACGACCTCGCCCGCGAGCACGCCCACGGCCTGGCCGATCTGCTGGCCGAACATGGCGCCGCCCATGGAGCGCATCATCCCGATCAGCGGGCCCGCCATGGCCTGCATCTCCTCGGGGAGCACGTCACCCATGGCGAGGCCGACGCGCTCGGCGACCGGGTCGACCAGTTCCTTCCACACCGGGAGGGTCGCCTCGACCCACTCGGCGCGGCTCCAGGCCACGGCCACGCCGGAGCCGGACGGCAGCGACGTCGCGTCGTCGAGCCACAGGTCGGCGAGGCGGATGGCCTCCTCGACCGCGCCGCGCTCGGCGGGACCGACGCTCGCGTCCTTGGTGCCGTCGGACGTCCCCTGGGAGACGGTCTGACGGGCGATGTCCTTGGCCATGTCCCAGTTCACCGGACCGCCCTCGTACGAGAGCATCTGGCCGAGCTGCTGGAACGCGGCGCCCAGGTCGTTCGGGTTCATCGACCCGAACATCGCGGCGAAGGGGTTGTCACCGCCAGGGCCGCCAGCGCCGGGCAGGCCGCCGAAGCCGAAGGGGTTCGAGGGGCCACCGGAGCCCTGTCCTCCGCCCTGTCCCCCTCCGGGGGTGTCCTTCTTCTTGCCCTCGTCGCCGTTCTCCGGCTCCTCCGGCGGAAGGCCGAATCCGAATGGGGTGTCACTCACGGGATTCCTCGGCTCGTCAGGCCGCCGGTACGGTTCCGGCGGCGGCTGCCCTACAACACCACCCAGCGTAGACACCGTGACGGGATCGGGCCTCAGTGCTCCGCCGACGCATGGCCTGCGGCAGGATGGATGCCACCTGGTACGTACGCGTCATTCGCGTATCTACTGAAGACAACCGCTGGAGACGCCTGGTGAGTTCCCCAGATCCACAGGTTCGCGCAGCGCGAAACCTTTCTACACCGGCCCCGGTCCGCGGGCCCGTGGTCGCCGTCACCGGCGCCGCCTCCGGCGTGGGCGCGCTGCTGACCGAGCGCCTGGCCGCGTCCGAGGAGATCAAGCAGGTCGTGGCCATCGACGAGCGGCGGGGCGAGTGCGCCGAGGCTCAGTGGCACATCCTGGACGTCAGGGACCCGGCCATCGCCGAGAAGCTGCGGGGCGCGGACGTCGTGGTCCACCTCGCGCTCGATCTCGACCTGGAGTCGGACCCCGCGGCCCGTACGGCGTACAACGTGCGGGGCACACAGACCGTGCTGACGGCCGCTGCGGCGGCCGGCGTCCACCGTGTCGTGCTCTGCACGTCGGCGATGGTCTACGGAGCGCTGGACGACAACGAACTGCCCCTCTCCGAAGACGCCGAACTGCGCGCCACCGCGGAGGCCACCGGTGTCGGCGACCTCCTGGAGGTCGAGCGCCTCGCCCGGCGCGCTCCCCGGGCCCACCCCGGCCTGAACGTCACCGTGGTGCGGCCCGCGATCCTGGTGGGCGGCACGGACACCGCGCTCACGCGGTACTTCGAGTCGCCCCGTCTGCTCGTGGTGGCGGGATCCCGCCCCGCCTGGCAGTTCTGCCACGTCGAGGACCTGTGCAGCGCCCTGGAGTACGCCGTCCTGGAGAAGGTCGACGGGGAGCTGGCCGTCGGCTGCGACGGCTGGCTGGAGCAGGAAGAGGTCGAGGAGCTCAGCGAGATCCGGCGCATGGAGCTGCCCTCCACGGTCGCCCTGGGCGCGGCGGCGCGGCTGCACCGCATTGGTCTCACCCCGTCCCCGGCCGGTGACCTCGCGTACACGATGTACCCGTGGGTGGTCAGCGTCAGCAGGCTGCACGACGCGGGCTGGCGCCCGCAGTGGACCAACGAGGAGGTCCTCGGGGAGCTCCTTGAGGAGGTCGCGGGCCGCCGTACCGTCGCGGGACGCAGGCTCGGCCGCAAGGACGCGACGGCAGCGGGTGCCGCGGGTGCGACGGTCGCTCTGCTGGGCGCCGCCGCTGTGGTGCGGCGCGCCCGGAAGGCGCGGCGCCGGATCTGAGACGTACCCCGGGCCCGGCCGTGGGCCTGTAGAGAGCTCCAACGCGGCACGCGCGCGTGCCGGGCGAAAGCGCTATTCCGTGATGTCCGTGCCGTGCGGCACCATGGCCGCATGGCACGCACCACGAACGACCACCCCGGCGAGCAGGCCGCACAGGACCCCATCAGGCTTCTCGCGATCCGTGACGCACCGCTCTCCCTGGACGAGGTCTTCCGGGCGGTCGGTGACGACGCCGCGGGCGGCACGGCGCTCTTCGTGGGGACCGTGCGCAATCACGACGGCGGCGCGGACGTCGACGAGCTCGGCTATTCGACCCATCCGACGGCCGAGGCCGAGATGCGCCGAGTGGCCGAGAGGGTCGTCGCCGAATTTCCGGTGCGCGCCCTCGCCGCCGTCCACCGCGTGGGCGACCTGGCCGTGGGCGACCTCGCGGTCGTCGTGGCGGTCTCCTGCCCGCACCGCGCGGAGGCCTTCGCCGCCTGCCGCAAGCTGATCGACGACCTCAAGCACGAGGTACCGATCTGGAAGCACCAACGATTCTCCGACGGTCAGGAGGAGTGGGTCGGCGCCTGTTGAGCCCGTCGCGGTCGGAACGGGCTCGTGTCTGGTCCGGCCGTTCGGACACGGTCGGCGGACGGAGTCCGACGCGGTCGTCGAAGCCTGGGAGGCCCGCCGGGGCCGAGCAGTGCGAGAGCGGCCATCAGGAATTGGGCCGGCCAGGAGGAGTGGGTCGGCGCCTGTTGATCGCCGGCCGCTTCACCGGGCCAGTTGGCCCAAGTGGGCTCCGGTTGCGTAACCCGACCCCTGGCGTGAGCGTTGACGCAGCGGATGGTTAATCTGCTGATCAGTCAGTTGTTGTCGCTCAAGGGGTCGGGAGGTCGACATGGCATCACTTGCCTGGTTGCTGATTCCGTTCGCGGCAGCCGTCGGTGCGGGGGTGTGGGCCGCCTTGGCGGCGCGCAACCGCAAGTCCGGCAAGACCGGGGACAACACCGAGCTGAACGGCTACGCGGCCTTCCGCGAGGCGATGGAGAAGTCCCACTCGGGCACGTGAGGCCGAAGGCCCCGAAGGTGCACTGACAGACAGGTCCCGTACTGTCGTTCCATGCCACGCCGCACCGCGACGATGCTCGCCTCCACCCTGATGCTGATCGCGCTGCTCTGCGCCGGAGTCCTCATCAAAGTGCCGTACTCGGAGATGTCCCCGGGTCCGACGGTGAACACCCTCGGCGACCACGGCGGCGAGCCGGTGCTGCAGATCTCCGGCCACAAGACCTATCCGACGACCGGTCACCTCAACATGACGACGGTCCGGGTCACGAGTGCCGACTACAACATGAACATCGCGGAGGCCGTGTACGGCTGGATGGCCCACGACAACATCGTGGTGCCGCACGACACCCTCTACCCGGACGGCAAGACCGAGCAGCAGTCGAGCCAGGAGAACGCCGAGGAGTTCAGCCAGTCCCAGGAGAGCGCCAAGGTCGCCGCGCTCAGGGAGCTGGACATCCCGGTGAAGTCCCAGGTCGTCGTCTCCACCGTCTTCAAGAACAGCCCCGCCGAGGGCAAGCTCCACGCGGGTGACGTCATCAGGAAGGTCGACGGCAAGCCCGTCAAGGAGATGACGGACGTCGCCGAGCTGGTCACCCAGCACAAGCCGGGCCAGGACGTCGTCTTCAGCCTCGTCCCCGTGAAGGAGGCGGCCGCCGCCGAGAAGGCGGGCAAGGAGCCGACCCGCACGGAGGACGTCAAGATCACCACCGAGAAGGCGAAGGACGGCCGGGCGATCGTGGGCATTCAGGCGGGCACCGATCACACGTTCCCGTTCACGATCGACATCAAGCTCGCCGACGTGGGCGGCCCCAGTGCCGGACTGATGTTCGCGCTCGGCATCGTCGACAAGCTGACCCCGAACGACCTCACGGGCGGCAATTTCGTGGCCGGCACCGGCACGATCGAGGACAACGGCAAGGTCGGCCCGATCGGCGGCATCGGCATGAAGACGGTCGGCGCGCGCGCCAAGGGCGCCGAGTACTTCCTGACGCCCAAGGACAACTGCGCCACGGCCGCCAAGGACGTCCCGGACGGCCTCACGCTGGTCAAGGTGGACACCATCGACGACGCGGTCAGCTCCCTCGACGACATCCGCAAGGGCGACACCGCGGACCTGCCGCAGTGCACGGTGAAGAAGTAGCCGGTGAAGAAGCAGTAGCCGGACGTACGCGGGCGGGGCCGGACCCCGCCCGCATACGGGAACGGCGTGGTGTCAGGCGAACGTGGCCGCAAGCGCCTCCGCGAGGCCCGGAACCAGGTCGGACCCCGTCAGGACCTCGGTGGCCGAGTCCTTCTCGCGCAGCCGCAGGGCCGAATCACGCGCACCGTCACGCAGCACCGCGACCGTCATGCGGACCTCCTGGCGGTCCGGGTGCTCGGCCACCCACTTCGCGAGCTGAGCCTCGCTGAGCCCCTCGGGGACGGACGTCTCCGCGGACGGCGGCAGCATCAGGCGCTCCACCGTGAGCGCGCAGCCCGCCACGGAGTCCGGCCAGGCGATGGTGCCGAGGAACTCGTCCAGCGGCTTGCCCTCCGGGATCTCTTCCTGCTCGATGGGTGTGAGGCCGGTCTCCTCGGGGGAGTTGTCGAGGCCCAGCTGACGGGCGAGGCCGGGTTCTTGGGAGCGCAGTCGCGCCGTGTCGACGAGCGCGAAGAGGCGTGCGGGCCGGTCCCAGCCGAGGCCGGACGCGTACTCGTCGATCTCGAGAACGGCACGGGTGAGGGGGCTCGCTGCCATGGGAGTGTTGGACATGGTCACAATCCTGCCTCGTTAGTCCCGAGAAACGGGAACCGAGTAAAGCGTAGGTAAGTTGCATAGGTGTGGGTCCACGATCACAGGACCCTGACGGATCAACAGAATCAACATCGAACTTCGAGGTGCGCACCTTGGCTTTCCAGATGCCGGACCGCGGCGGAGGCCCGACGGGGCCACGGATCAGAGTGGGCCGACCGTCCCGTCGCGTCCGGACCCTGCTCATGACACTGGGCATCCTGGCGGTACTCGCCATGGTGTTCGTCATGTTCGCGGGGTTCTGGACGGACTGGCTCTGGTACCGCTCGGTTAATTATTCGTCGGTCTTCACGACGACACTGTGGACCAAGATCGGCCTGTTCTTCGTCTTCGGCCTCCTGATGGCGGCCGCGGTCGGACTGAACATCTGGCTGGCGCACCGGCTGCGCCCGCCGCTGAGCGCCATGTCGATGGAGCAGCAGAGCCTCGACCGGTACCGCATGAGCATCGCGCCGTACAAGAAGTGGCTGCTGCTCGGCATCGCCACGCTCGTCGGCCTGATCGCGGGCGCGTCCGCTGCGGGCCAGTGGCGCACATGGCTGCTGTGGGTGAACGGCGTCTCCTTCAATCAGAAGGACCCGCAGTTCCACCTGGACGTGTCGTTCTTCGCGTTCGACCTGCCCTGGTACCGCTTCCTGCTCGGCTTCGGCTTCGCGGCCACGGTGCTCTCCCTGATCGCCGCCGCCCTGACGCACTACCTGTACGGCGGACTGCGGGTCACCAGTCCCGGCGCGCGCGCCACGGCTGCGTCCACCGGGCACCTGTCGGTGCTGCTGGGCGTCTTCGTGACGCTCAAGGCGGTGGCGTACTGGCTCGACCGGTACGGCCTCGCGGTGAAGTCCAGTGACTTCAAGGCGACGGGCGACTGGACGGGCCTTCGCTACGTGGACGCGAACGCGTACCTGCCGGCCAAGACCATCCTGTTCTGCATCGCCGTCATCTGCGCCCTGCTCTTCTTCGGGACGCTGTGGCGGCGCACCTGGCAGCTGCCGGTCATCGGCTTCGGCCTGATGGTCCTCTCCGCCATCCTCATCGGCGGTCTGTACCCGGCCATCGTGCAGAAGTTCCAGGTCCAGCCGAACGAGCAGGCCAAGGAAGCGCCGTACATCAAGAAGAACATCGCGGCGACGCGCAACGCGTACGGCATCAGCGGTGTGAAGCCCGAGGACTACAAGGGCGCCGGCAAGGCCGACGAGGATCCCAAGAAGAAGCGCGACGACGCGGACTCGGCCGCCAACTACCGGCTGAACGACCCGAACATCGTCTCTCCGACGTTCCAGCAGCTGGAGCAGGAGCGCGAGTACTACCGCTTCCCGACGACCCTGGACGTGGACCGCTACAACGGCCAGGACACCATCGTCGGTCTGCGTGAGCTCAGCCTCGACAAGCTCGAGAAGCGCAACTGGATCAACGACCACTTCGCCTACACCCACGGGTACGGCATGGTCACGGCCAAGGGCACGGAGACGAAGAAGGGCTCCAAGGGCGCCCCGGACTTCACGAACTTCGGTCTGCCGACCGCCGGCAACCTCGGCGAGTACGAGCAGCGGATCTACTACGGCGAGAAGACCACCCAGTACTCGATCGTCGGCGGGCCCCAGAAGGAGCTCGACTACGAAGAGGACGGCGGCGGCCAGAAGACCTACAGCTACAAGGGCGACAGCGGGGTCAATCTCTCCAACCCGATCAACCGTGCGGCCTACGCGGTGTCCTTCGGCGAACCGCAGATGCTGTACTCGGGCGCCATCGGTGAGGGCTCGCGGATCCTCTACAACCGCACCCCCAAGGAGCGCGTCGAGTCGGTCGCTCCCTGGCTGACCATCGACGGCGACACGTATCCGACGGTGGTCGACGGCAAGATCCAGTGGGTCGTCGACGCCTACACGACGAGCAACGGCTATCCGTACGCCTCGCGGACCACGCTCGGCGACACCACGGCCGACTCGCTGTCCGAGTCCGACGACCAGCGCGCGGTGGTGGCCCAGCAGAACCAGGTCAACTACATCCGCAACTCGGTGAAGGCGACCGTCGACGCGTACACCGGAGAGGTCAAGCTCTACACCTGGGACGACACGGACCCGGTCCTCAAGACCTGGAAGAAGGCGTTCCCGGACACCGTCAAGGACAAGGGTGAGATCCCCAAGGCCCTGATGGACCACCTGCGCTACCCCCAGGACATGTTCAAGGTGCAGCGCGAACTCCTGACGCTCTACCACGTCACGGACCCCGGCCAGTTCTACAACGCGAGTGACGCCTGGCAGGTGCCGAACGACCCGACGAAGAAGGACAACAGCGCGGTTCCGCCGTACTACCTGTCCATGAAGACGCCGGGCCAGACGCAGCAGCAGTTCGCACTGACGACGACGTTCACCCCCAGCGGGCGCCCCAATCTGCGCGCCTTCATGACGGTCGACGCCGACGCCAGAAGCAAGGACTTCGGCAAGATGAAACTGCTGAGAGTCACGGGCGACGTGGACGGCCCGGAACAGGTCCAGAACAAGCTGAACTCGATGACCGAGGTCGGTAACTTCGTCCGGGACATGAAGGGCGCCGACTCCGACGTCCTCTACGGAAACCTGCTGACGGTGCCACTGGACGACGGGTTCCTCTATGTCGAGCCCGTGTACGTACAGGGACGCAAGTCGGCGTATCCGCTCCTGAAGAAGGTCGCGGTGTCCTACGGCACGGAGACCGCGTTCGCGGACTCCCTGAGCGACGGCCTCAACCAGGTCTTCGGCGCCGAGGGGACCACCAAGCCACCGGCCGACGAGGGCGACACGGACGAGCCGGCCGAGCCGCCCAAGTCGAACGACCCGACGGTGCAGGCTGCCCTCGACGACGCCCAGACGGCGTTCGAGGACGGGCAGACGGCCCTGAAGGACGGCGACTGGGAGGCGTACGGCAAGGCGCAGGACGACCTGCAGGAAGCCCTGCAGCGCGCCGAGGACGCCCAGGCCGCGGCGGACAAGAAGGGCGACAAGAACGGCGACGCGAACGCCGACAAGAACGGCGACAAGAAGGGCGGCTGACCTGCTGCGAAACACCCCCTCCGCGCCGTGGTACGGTTGCAACACAACGGCGCGGGGTGGAGCAGCTCGGTAGCTCGCTGGGCTCATAACCCAGAGGTCGCAGGTTCAAATCCTGTCCCCGCTACTCAAGACAGAGGCCCGGATCCTTATCGGATCCGGGCCTTCGTCGTGTGTGCGTGGGGTCCGTGGCGTCGTGCGCTGGTCTGTGCGAACCGTGCGCCTCCCGGGGGGAGTTGAGGGATTCGTGTTTGACTTGTCTCTCTGTGGGCATGTCGACAAAACGCTGAAGTGACCTCACTGGCTGCGGTATTTCAGGTATACCCAGGGTTGCAGGTGGTGCGACGATGGACGTTATGGGGGACAAGGCAACTCTGTTGGATACAGGGCGGTTTGTGCAGGCGGCCGACCGGGAGGATCCCGGGACGGCCGCCGAGGAGTTGCGCCACCGGATGGCCGCCGAGGCCGGAGATGTCGACGCGATGAGCGTCCTCGGAAGCCTTCTGCTGCGCCGCGGTGATCTCGACGGGGCCGAGTCCCTGCTGCGCGCCGCGACCGCCGAGGGTGACCGTGCGGCGGCCAACAACCTCGGAGTCCTCCTTCACCAGCGCGGGTACGCCGACGAGGCGGCCGGCTGGTGGCGGGTCGCCGCCGTGGCCGGTTCCGCCGCTGCCGCGCACGCGCTCGGGCGCCACCACCGGGAGCGCGGCGACGAGCCCGCCGCGGAGTACTGGCTGCGGCAGTCCGCCGAGCAGGGCCACGCCCTGGGTGCGTACGCCCTCGCCGATCTCCTGGAGCACCGCGGTGACGTGGGCGCCGAGCGCTGGATGCGGGCCTCGGCCGAGCGCGGCCACCGCGAGGCCGCGTACAGGATCGCCCGCGCCCTCGACCGGCGGGCCACTGCCGAGCGCGCCGACGGCAAGGCCACCGCGAAGGCCGACGTCAAAGGAGCACGTTCCGCTGCCGCCGAGGCCGAGCAGTGGTACCGCCAGGCCGCCGCGCGCGGACACCGGCGGGCCGCGCTGCACCTCGGCGCGATCCTGGAGCAGCGCGGCGAGCTGAAGGAGGCCGGGCGCTGGTACCTGAACTCCGCGAAGGACGGGGAGGCGCGTGCCGCCTGCGCCCTCGGCTTCCTGCTGCGTGACGCGGGCGACGAGGAGAGCGCCGCCGTCTGGTGGCTGAAAGCAGCCCAGGACGGCGACGGCAACGCCGCGAACGCCCTGGGCGCGCTGCACGCCGAGCGGGGCGAGACCCAGACCGCCGAGCGCTGGTACAGGGCCGCCATGGACGCGGGCGACGTGAACGGCGCGTACAACCTCGGTCTGCTCTGCGCCGAGCAGGGGCGGACCGTGCAGGCCGACCAGTGGTACAGGCGCGCCGCGTACGCCGGTCACCGCGAGGCCGCCAACGCGCTTGCCGTGCTGCTGCTCCAGGGCGGCGACGCGGCGGGCGCCGAGCCCTGGTTCTCCAAGGCGGCCGAGGCGGGCAGCGTGGACGCGGCCTTCAACCTCGGGATCCTGTACGCCTCCCGGGACGACGACGACTCCGCCCTGCCCTGGTACGAGCGTGCGGCGGCGGCAGGGCACACCGAGGCCGCGCTCCAGGTCGGCACCGCGCGGCTGCGGGAGGGCGACGAGCAGGAGGCCGAGCGGCATCTGCGGTGCGCGGCGGGTGGCGGCAGCGCGGAGGCGGCGTACCGGCTCGGCACCGTGCTCGACGCGCGGCGGTCCGCCGCGGGGCCGCCCGCGCTCGGGGAGCCCGCCGCGGAGAAGACCGAGTGCGAGGAGTGGTACGAGCGGGCTGCCCAGCAGGGGCACCGGCGTGCGCAGGTGCGGGTCGGGATGCTGGCCGCGGGGCGCGGGGATGTCGTCGAGGCGGCGCGGTGGTACCGCCTCGCGGCGGACGCGGGCAGCCGGAACGGGGCGTTCAACCTGGGGCTGCTGCTTGCCCGTGAGGGGAGTGAGCCCGAGGCCGCGCTCTGGTGGACGCGGGCCGCTGACGCGGGGCACGGGCGTGCGGCTCTGCGGCTTGCGCTGCTCTACGCTCGGCGCGGGCAGCTGGTTGAGGGGCAGCGGTGGGCTTCCCGTGCGGTGGAGCTGGGGCCGGCTGAGGTTTCCGAGCGGGCGGCTCGCTTGCGCGAAGCTTTGCAGCAGGAGCTGACTGCGTAACGCCTCAGCTTTCGTGACGTGCGGCTGTCGGGCGGGTGCGGGCCGTCTGTGGGCTGTGCCCACCCGTTCCGCCCTGCGGAACGCCTGCCCACAGCGGCGCGGAACGCCTGCCCACAGCAGGCGCCGGAGCTGATTTGCGCTGGTCGTCGCGCTTGACGTACGGTTGCGACACAACGGCGCGGGGTGGAGCAGCTCGGTAGCTCGCTGGGCTCATAACCCAGAGGTCGCAGGTTCAAATCCTGTCCCCGCTACTCAAGGCCAAGGGCCGGAAAGCTTTTCGAAGCTTTCCGGCCCTTGGTGCGTTACGGGGCGCATGACGGGGCGCGTAACCGGGCCGCTACCGCTTGTGGCCCACCGCCTCCTCGTACAGCCTGCGCTCCACCGCCTTCCCCTCCGGGACCTTCTCGCCCTCGGCGACGCCCGCGGCCTCATAAGCCGCCTGGAGCCGGTCCGTCGTGCCGGCCCGGATCTCCCAGTCCATGCGCAGTGACGGAGTCGACTCCAGGACCGCCTCGTCGATCTTCAGGAGCTTCGCGAGGTCGGCCACGAAGGTCTTGTCCGCCTTGTAGTCACCGGCGAAGTACGTGTTCACGGTCCGGATGTACGCGCGCAGCAGCGCGACGCCCGCGTCCGGGTCCTCGGACAGGAGATTGGGGCCGAAGAGGAGACCGCCGAGCGGTTCGCCCTGGGGCTGGCCGCCGAGGAAGGCGTACCGCTCGTCGCCGTCGACCTTGCGCCAGACCGGGTCGAGGAGCCAGGCGGAGTCGGTGCCGCCGTTCTGGAGCGCCGTCAGGACGTCCGCCGAACCCAGCTGCTGGAACTGGATCTTGTCGAGGCCGCCGCCGTGCTTCTTCAGCGCCTTGCCCATGGGGTACGAGATGACCGAACCCTTGCCGATCATGGTGCCGAGCTTGCGGCCCGCCATCGGGACGCGGTCCGCGCTCTCGCCCTTCTTCAGCTTCACCCACAGGCCGCTCTTGGACTTCGGGTCGGGGGAGAAGTTCCCTGCCGCCCACTTGATGGTGAAGCCGCCCGTGATGCCGTTCATGACGGCGGCCTCGGGGGCGGCCCACTGGGCGTCGATGTCGCCCTTGGCGAGGAGGGGGAGGGCGTCGGGGGTCGGAAGGACCTTGAGCTGGACGTTCAGGCCCTCCTTCTTGAACTCGCCCTTGTCCACGGCCATTTGGAGGGGCGCGACGTACTCGGCGCTGAGCGTGCCCGTGGCGATGGTGAGGTCGCGTTCCTTCGGCAGCGGGCGCGGCGCCGGAGCGCCCTTGTCGCAGCGGGCGGGCGCGCGGTCCTCGGCGAGGTCGGACGGGTCCGTCCAGCTGCCCTTGCCGCAGCCGGGGACCGCCTTGACGGCGCGGGGCTTCGCGGGCGCCGCCGAGTCCGGGGCGTCGTCCTCCTTCGCGCAGCCCGCGGAGGCGAGCAGCGAGCCCGCCACGAGGAGGGCCAGGGCGGAGAACCGGGTGCGGGTGTGCATAGAGCCTCCGTACGCGTACGAATGGTTCATGGCTGGTGGTTCATGGCCGGTGATTCAGGGCTGGCTTCTGCCGCGGTCGCGCGGGGCCCACGGAGTGAGCAACCGGCCCGCGATCCGCACCAGTTCGGAGAAGACGACGCCGAGCACGGCGACGCAGACGATGCCGACGAACATCACGTCGTTCTGGAACAGCGCGCGGGAGTCGAAGATCAGGTGCCCGAGGCCGTTCGACGCCGCGATCTGCTCGGATGCCACGATCACCAGGACCGCGACGCCCGCCGCGATCCGCGCCCCGACGAGCACGGCGGGCAGCGAGGCGGGCAGCAGGACATGGCGGAACATCTGCCACGGCGACGCCCCGAAGACCTGGCCCGCGTCGCGGTGTCCCGAGGGCACGGCGAGCACCGCCGCCATCGTCGAGATCCAGACGAAGAAGAAGACGGTGGCCGCCACGAGCGCGATCTGCGGGCCCTCCCCGAGGCCGAACATGTTCAGGAAGACGGGCAGCAGGGCCAGCTTCGGTACGACGTACAGGGCGTCCAGGAGCGGTTCGAGGGCCGCGCGTACGAGCGAGAGCGAGCCCATGAGGAGGCCGAGCGCGTAGCCGGTGACCGTGCCGATCGCGTAGCCGGCGAGCACGCGCTTGAGCGTGGCCCAGACGTCGGGCCACAGGTCGCCGTCCGCGGCGCGTTCCCAGCCGTCCTGAAGGATGGTCTGGGGAGCGGGGTAGACGCGGTCGTCGATCCAGGCCTGGGTGGCGGCGAGTTGCCACAGGAGGAGCAGGGCGAGGGGGACGGCCGCGGCGAGGCCGATCTCCAGGATGCGGCGCCTGCGGTGGGTGCGGGCGGGGTGCAGCTCCTGGGGGCCGGGCCTGCGGACCAGTACGCCGTCCTCCTCGGGGCCGGCCGCCTTGCGCGGGGTGGTCGTCGTCATGCCGGGACCACCTCGCCGCGCAGCAGGTCCCACAACTCGCCCTTGAGGGCGTTGAATTCGGGCGTCGTGCGTACGTCACCGCTGCGGGGCCGCGGGAACGGCGGGCGGTGCTCGGCGATGATGCGGCCCGGCCGGGCGGACATGACCAGGACGCGGTCGCCGAGCACGATCGCCTCTTCGAGGCTGTGGGTGATGAAGAGGGTGGTGGTGCGGGTGGTCTGCGTGAGGTCGAGGAGTTCGTCCTGGAGGATCGTGCGGAGCTGGGCGTCCAGGGCCGCGAACGGCTCGTCCATCAGGAGGATCTCGGGCTCGACGGCCAAGGCGCGGGCGATGGCCACGCGTTGGCGCATGCCACCGGAGAGGGTGGCGGGGTAGGCGTCGGCGAAGTCGGCAAGGCCGAGGCGGGTCAGCCAGTCGGTGGCGCGGGCGTTCGCTTCTTTTCGCGGTACGCGCTGGATTTCCAGGCCGAAGCGGACGTTGGCCTGGACGGTCTTCCAGTCGTATATGCCGTAGTCCTGGAAGATCATGGCGGCGGGGCGCGGGTCCGTGGTGCGGATCATCAGGCGGCCCTGGCTCGGCCGCAGCAGGCCTGCGGCTATGCGGAGCAGGGTCGACTTTCCGCAGCCTGAGGGGCCGACGATGCAGGTGAATTCGCCTGGGGCGATCTTCAGGTCCAGCGGCCCCAGGGCGTCCACGGCCTTGGCGCCGCGGCCGAACGTTCTCGTTACTGCGTGGGCTTCGAGTTTCGGGTGCGGGTCTCCCACGGGGTCTCCTTGCGGAGGGCAGGCGGATATGTGGCGCCGCCGACCATATGACGCACCGTCAGATTCTGGAAGGGGTCCTTACCCCGCCGCGCAGTTCGGGCACGTGCCCCGGTACGTGACGTCCGCGCCCTCGACCGTGAAGCCGAAGCGCTCCGAGTCGGGGAGGCTGCTCAGCGGGTTGCCCGTGGGGTGGACGTCGCGGATCGTGCCGCACTGCGCGCACACCAGGTGCTGGTGGGGGCGGTGGGCGTTCGGGTCGTACCGCTTGGCCCTGCGGTCCGTGGAGACCTCGATGACCTCGCCGAGGGTCACCAGCTCGCCCAGGGTGTTGTAGACGGTCGCGCGGGAGATCTCGGGCAGCTTGCCGACGGCGCGGGCGTGCACCTCGTCCGCCGTCAGGTGGACGTGGTCCCCGTCGAGGACCTCGGCCACGACGCGCCGCTGCGCTGTCATGCGCCAGCCGCGTCCGCGCAGTCGTTCCAACAGGTCGCTCATGTGAACCAGCCTAACAGGTGGAGAGCCTAAGTCCCGACGAGGTGTGACTTTGGATGCTTGCTTGACTTAGACAATGTCTATCGTAGGATCGGGTTCAGTAAACACCTGGGGACAGGACCCGCAGGAAAATGACGCAGGAGGCGCACGTGACGCAGGGACCGCTCACCACGGAGGCCGGAGCGCCGGTCGCCGACAACCAGCAAAGCGAGACCGCGGGCCTCGGCGGACCGGTGCTCGTGCAGGACCAGCTCCTGCTCGAGAAGCTCGCCCACTTCAACCGCGAGCGCATCCCGGAGCGCGTCGTGCACGCCCGGGGCGCGGGCGCGTACGGCACCTTCACGCTCACCCGTGACGTCTCGCAGTGGACGCGTGCCAAGTTCCTCTCCGAGGTCGGCAAGCAGACCGAGACCTTCCTGCGCTTCTCCACCGTGGCCGGCAACCTCGGCGCGGCCGACGCGGTGCGCGACCCGCGCGGCTGGGCGCTGAAGTTCTACACCGAGGAGGGCAACTACGACCTCGTCGGCAACAACACCCCTGTCTTCTTCATCCGGGACGCCATCAAGTTCCCCGACTTCATCCACACCCAGAAGCGTGACCCGTACACGGGCTCGCAGGAGGCGGACAACGTCTGGGACTTCTGGGGCCTCAGCCCGGAGAGCACCCACCAGGTGACCTGGCTCTTCGGCGACCGCGGCATCCCCGCCTCGTACCGCCACATGGACGGCTTCGGCTCGCACACGTTCCAGTGGAACAACGAGGCCGGTGAGGTCTTCTGGGTCAAGTACCACTTCAAGACCGACCAGGGCATCAAGAACCTCACGCAGGACGAGGCCAACAAGCTCGCCGGTGAGGACCCCGACTCCCACCAGCGCGACCTGCGCCAGTCGATCGAGCGCGGCGAGTTCCCGTCCTGGTCCGTGCAGGTGCAGATCATGCCCGCGGCCGACGCGTCGACGTACCGCTTCAACCCGTTCGACCTCACCAAGGTGTGGCCGCACGCGGACTACCCGCCGATCGAGATCGGCAAGCTGGAGCTCAACCGCAACCCGGAGAACGTCTTCGCGGAGGTCGAGCAGAGCATCTTCTCGCCCGCCCACTTCGTGCCCGGCATCGGCCCGTCCCCGGACAAGATGCTCCAGGGCCGTCTCTTCGCGTACGGCGACGCCCACCGCTACCGCGTCGGCATCAACGCCGACCACCTGCCGGTGAACCGCCCGCACGCCACCGAGGCGCGCACCCACTCCCGTGACGGCGCGCTGTACGACGGCCGTCACAAGGGCACGAAGAACTACGAGCCGAACAGCTTCGGCGGTCCCTTCCAGACGGACCGCGCGCTGTGGCAGCCCGTCCCCGTCACCGGCGCCACCGGCAACCACGAGACGCCCCGGCACGCCGAGGACAACGACTTCGTGCAGGCGGGCAATCTCTACCGCCTGATGTCCGAGGACGAGAAGGGCCGCCTGGTCGACAACCTGGCGGGCTTCCTCGCCAAGGTCTCGCGCGAGGACATCGTGGACCGCGGGATCAACAACTTCCGTCAGGCGGACGGTGACTTCGGCAAGCGTCTGGAGGCCGCGGTCCAGGCCCTGCGCGGCTGAGACCGCTTGTCGTAGGGAAAAGGCGGGCCGGATCCCCTCGGGGGTCCGGCCCGCCGCCGTTCTCGGGGAGCGCCCCTCAGGCCGTGAGCGTGGGTGTGGGCTGCCGGCTCGGGGCCCAGCAGCGGATGATGTCGCGGACCGAGACGATGCCGGTCGGTTCGTTGCCGTCCATCACGATCAGGTGCCGGAAGCCGCCGTGCGACATGGCGTCGGCCGCTTCCTCCAGGGTCCATGACGGGCTGGCGAAAACGACGTCGGTCGTCGTGTGGGTGCCTGCGGTCTCGGTGTCGGGGTTCTGGCCGAGGCCCAGCGAGACGAGGACGTCGCGCTCGGTCAGGATTCCCAGGCTGGTGTCGGAGTCGAGGACGACGGCCGCGCCGACGCGGCGCGCCGACATCAGCCGGGCCGCCTGGCGCAGTGTGTGGGCGGGACCGATGGTGAGGACCATCGTGCTCATGGCGTCGCGGACGAGCATGGGCTTGAGCCACCTCCTGAGTGGACCGCTAGAGAAGCGATTCACAAGTTCACAAGTGGGGGGACTCTCAGAGTCGCAGCCATGCGGGTCGTCAACAAGGGGGCGCGTGCTGCCGGTTCAGGGCGTACGCACAAAGGGCGCACGCCTCGGCCACACGGGGCGCACGCCTCAGTAGCGCTGGTTGAGGTAGCCGAGCAGCTCCTCGTGGAGCAGGCCGTTCGACGCCGCCGCGTTGCCGCTGTGCGGGCCCGGGGCGCCGTCGAGGCCGGTGAACGTGCCGCCCGCCTCGGTCACGATGATCGCGGTCGCCGCCATGTCCCAGAGCGAGAGCTCGGGCTCCGCGCAGATGTCGACCGAGCCCTCGGCGACCATCATGTACGGCCAGAAGTCGCCGTACCCCCGGGTGCGCCAGACCGCCCGTGTGAGGTCCATGAACCCGTCGAGGCGGCCCTGCTCCTCCCAGCCCGTCAGCGAGGAGTACGCGAACGAGGCGTCCTGGAGCCGCGAGACCTTCGAGGCGTGCAGCCGGGTCGCGGAGGTCAGGCTGCGCCCGGTGTAGGCCCCGGCGCCCTTCGCGGCCCACCAGCGGCGGCCGAGTGCAGGCGCCGACACGACGCCCACCACCGGCTGGAAGCCGCCCTCGCCGGCCTCCATCAGGGAGATCAGCGTGGCCCAGACCGGCACCCCGCGCACGTAGTTCTTGGTGCCGTCGATCGGGTCGATCACCCAGCGGCGCGGGCCCGTGCCCTCGACGCCGAACTCCTCGCCGAGGATCGCGTCGCGCGGGCGCCCCCGCTTCAGGTTCGACCGGATCAGTTCCTCGGCCGTTTTGTCCGCCTCGCTCACCGGCGTCATGTCCGGCTTGGTCTCGACCTTGAGGTCGAGAGCCTTGAACCGGTCCATCGTCGCGGCGTCGGCGGCGTCCGCGAGGACATGGGCAAGACGCAGATCATCGTGGTAGTCGGGCATGAGTGAACAGTATCGATCTCGTTGTGCCTGAGCCACAGCGCCGTATGTCCGGGCCGTTCCGGGACATGACGCATACCGTGCCAGGTCGCGCCGGGAGTATTGACACCGCTTCCGAGCACGTCAACTCTGGCCGCAGAGCCGCTTCGGCCCCGGGAGGCGACGATGCCTGCGGCACGGGAATCCTTACTGGACGCGGCCGACACGGCGCTCGCCCGGCGACCGTGGCCGGGCGTCCGCATGGTCGACGTCGCGGCCACCGCCGGGGTGTCCCGGCAGACCCTCTACAACGAGTTCGGCAGCAAGGACGGCCTCGCGCGCGCCCTGCTCCGGCGCGAGACCGACGCGTATCTGCACGGCGTGGAGCGCGCGTTGGCCGTGGAGGGCGGACCGGTGGACCGGCTCACCGCCGTGAGCGCGTGGACGATCGCCGCCGCCCGCGGGAACGAACTCACCCGGGCCATGCTCACCGGCTGCTGGAACGAACGGCTGCCCGCGCCGACCAGGCCAGGAGCCTCCGCGTCGCCCGTACCGGCACAGCGGCGCGCGGACGCGGGTGTCCCCTCGCCCACCGAACTGCTCGCCCTCGTCCGGGACAAGGCGGTGAACGCGCTGAACGGCCGGGTGCGGCCGAAGGACACGGAGGAGCTGGCCCTGGCCTGCGAGAGCGCCGTGCGGATGGCGCTGTCGTACGTCGTCGCGCCCTCGCCCGCGGGGGAGGACCCCGTGGAACTCGTGCGCGGGACCATCGGGCGCTGGATCAACGCCTGAACCCCTGAAGTGACGTGCCGGCCGAAGTGACGTTCTAGTGCGCCGAGCCCGAGAGCTGCAGGCCGATGACGCCCGCGATCACCAGTGAGATGGAGACGATCTTGAGCGTGGAGACCACGTCACCGAGGAAGATCATTCCGTAGATCGCGGTGCCCGCGGCGCCGATCCCCGTCCAGACCGCGTACGCCGGACCCACGTCGAGCTTGCGAAGGGCGAGCGTGAGCAGACCGAAGCTGCCGAGGGCGAAGGCCGCGAAAGTGATCGTCGGCCAGAGTCGGGTGAAGCCGTGCGAGAGTTTGAGGCAGACCGCGAAACCGGTCTCCAGGAACCCCGCGACGATGACCAGCAGCCACGCCATGTCTGTGCCTCCGCAACCGTACGTTCGGTGACCGCTTCGCCTGCCTTGGATCAGGCTTGGTGCGATTATGCCCTTGCCGCTGCGCCCCCGGCGCAAACAACGGCGAGGTCAGTCGTCGTCGCGTCGCTCACGGGTGGCGAGGAGCCTGCGCAGCGAGTAGAGGCGCGCGGGGTCCGCGTGGCCCCCTGCCACCCACGCGTCGAGCGCGCAGTCCGGCTCGTCGTGGCTGCACGCGCGCGGGCACTCCTCCGTCCCCGGCACCAGGTCGGGGAAGGCGAGGATGACGCGGGACGGGTCGACGTGATGCAGGCCGAAGGACCGCACGCCGGGCGTGTCGACCACCCAGCCGCCGGGCGAGCCCGCCAGCGGGAGCGCGAGCGCCGAGACGGTGGTGTGCCTGCCGCGGCCCGTGACGGCGTTGACGTGTCCTGTGCTGCGTCGGCGA
Source organism: Streptomyces sp. NPDC033177 (assembly GCF_055577715.1). Classification (NCBI taxonomy): domain Bacteria; kingdom Bacillati; phylum Actinomycetota; class Actinomycetes; order Kitasatosporales; family Streptomycetaceae; genus Streptomyces; species Streptomyces sp. NPDC033177. The sequence goes on from NZ_JBVIPS010000012.1 coordinate 164,103, forward strand.
TCCTCGGGGACCAGGGCGTTCACCAGCGTCGTCTTGCCCACACCGGAGTGGCCGACGAACGCGGTGACCTTGCCGTCGAGCACCTCGTGCACCCGGGCGAGCTCAGCGTCGTCGGTGAACTCCTCGCGGCTGGTGACGACATAGGGCATGTCGAGCGTGGAGTACGTCTCCAGGATCTTGTCGGCGGACGCCAGGTCGGACTTGGTCAGGACGAGGAGCGGCGTGAGACCGCCGTCGTACGCCGCCACGATGCAGCGGTCGATCAGGCGCGTGCGCGGCTCCGGGTCGGCCAGGGCGGTGACGATGGCGAGCTGGTCGGCGTTGGCGACGACCACCCGCTCGTACGGGTCGTCGTCGTCGGCCGTGCGCCGCAGGACCGACGTTCGCGGCGCGATGCGCACGATGCGCGCGAGGGTGTCCTTCTTGCCGGAGAGATCTCCGACGAGCGAGACGTGATCGCCCACCACGGCGGCTTTGCGGCCCAGTTCGCGGGCCTTCATGGCCATCACGATCCGGTCGTCGACCAGGACCGTCAGGCGGCCCCGGTCGACCGTCAGGACCATGCCGTCGGACGCGTCCTCGTGCTTGGGCCTGATGTGGGTGCGAGGGCGGTTGCCCTTGCGGTTGGGGCGGACGCGGATGTCGTCCTCGTCGGGGTTCTTTCCGTAGCGGCGCATGTCCTGGATCCGCCCGTCAGTTCCCGAGCATTCCGGTCCAGAGGTCGGGGAAGTCGGGCAGCGTCTTCGCCGTCGTCGCCACGTTCTCGATCTGTACGCCCTCCACCGCCAGGCCGATGATCGCGCCCGCGGTGGCCATGCGGTGGTCGTCGTACGTGTGGAAGATCCCGCCGTGCAGGCGGCGCGGACGGATGTGCAGGCCGTCAGCGGTCTCGGTGACGTCGCCGCCGAGCTCGTTGATCTCCTTGGTGAGGGCCGCCAGGCGGTCCGTCTCGTGCAGGCGCAGGTGGGCGACGCCGCGCAGGGTCGAGGGGGAGTCGGCCAGGGCCGCGACGGCCGCGATGCCGGGAGTGAGCTCACCGACCTCGCTCAGGTCCACGTCGAGGCCGTGGATCGAGCCGGAGCCGGTGAACACGAGCCCCTGCTCGGCCAGTTCGCAGGAACCGCCCATCTCGGTGAAGATCTCCCGCAGCTTGTCGCCGGGCTGCGTGGTGTGCGCGGGCCAGTCGGGGACGGTCACCCGGCCGCCGGTGACCAGGGCCGCCGCCAGGAACGGCTGGGCGTTCGAGAGGTCCGGCTCGACGGTCAGATCACGGCCGAGCAGGGCGCCGGGGGTGACCCGCCACACGTTCGGCTCGCCGCCCGCCTCCGGGGTGTCCACCTGGGCGCCGACCGCGCGGAGCATGTCGACGGTCATCCGGATGTGCGGCATGGAGGGCAGCGCGGAGCCGGTGTGGCGTACCTCGACACCCTGGTTGAAGCGCGGGCCCGAGAGCAGCAGGGCGCTCACGAACTGCGAGGACGAGGAGGCGTCGATCTCGACCGGGCCGCCGTCCAGGGCGCCCGCGCCGTGCACGGTCAGCGGCAGCGCGCCGCGGCTGTCGTCGTCGATACGGGCGCCGAGCGCGCGCAGGGCGTCGATCACGCCGTTCAGCGGACGCTCGTACGAACGGGGGTCGCCGTCGAAGCGGATCGCGCCGTCGGCGAGGGCGGCGACCGGGGGCAGGAAGCGCATGACCGTGCCGGCGTTGCCGACGTCGACCGTGGCGGGGCCGTGCAGACCGGAGGGGATGATCCGCCAGGCCTCACCGGAGCCGTCCGGGCCGACGCCTTCCTCGATGCCGACGCCGAGCGCGCGCAGGGCCCCCGCCATCAGGAGGGTGTCGCGGGAGCGCAGCGGCCGGCGCAGCCAGCCGGGCTCGGCGGCGAGGGCGGCGAGGACTAGGCCGCGGTTGGTGACCGATTTGGACCCGGGCACATGGACCGTCGCGGCGACGGCTCCGCTCGCGTGCGGGGCTGGCCAGAGGGTGCTGTGCGCGGGGTTAACGGTCATGCCCCCACTTTAGTGGCAGAGAGCTGGGGGGTCGTGGCTGCTCAGAGGCCGAGCAGCCAGCGCCCGCCGCCTATCAGCGAGCACAGTGAGACGGCGTGGAAGAGGAAGAGCCACATGCCCGCGGGGACGTGCGTGAGCCGGGACAGCTGGTCCGCGTCCGAGTCGCCCGCGCCGCCGCGCCTGCGCTTGGACTGCAGCTCGAAGGCGGGACGTACGCCGCCCAGGAGCAGGAACCACACCACGGCGTACGCGAAAGCCGCCTGCACCTGCGAGCTGGTCAGCCAGGAGACGAGCAGGAAGGTGCCGCCGGTGACGATCACCGTGAGGGCGCCGTACGCGTTCCGGATCATGACGAGCATCACGATGAGCAGCGCCGTCGCGATCCACAGGAACGCCGTGATGTGGCCGGCGGCGAGGAGCGCGGCGCCCGCGAGGCCGAGCAGCGGCGGGGCGGTGTAGCCCGACGCCGCGGTCAGGATCATGCCTATGCCGGTGGGCTTGCCCCGGGAGACGGTGAGGCCGCTGGTGTCGGAGTGCAGCCGGATGCCGTCGAGGCGGCGCCCGGTCAGCAGGGCGACCAGGCCGTGGCCGCCCTCGTGCGCGATGGTGATCGCGTTGCGGGCCACACGCCAGATCCCGTGCGGGAGGACGACCGCGAGGGCGACGACGCCGGTGGCGATCACCAGCCACTCGTCGGGGGCGGCCTGCGTGCCGAAGACCCGGTCCCAGAGGTCGGTCAGGCTGGCGGTGGCGGTGCTTTCCATTGCTCGTGCCATGTTCTGGACCGGCTCCTCTGGTGGTACGGGGTCTGGCAGTCTGGCACGTATGTGCGGACGGTATGCATCGAGTCGTAGGCCCGAGGATCTCGCAGGAGTCTTTGAGATCGAGAAGTGGGAGCCGGAGGAGGCGCTGGCCCCCGATTTCAACGTGTCTCCCACCAAGGAGGTCTACGCGGTCCTCGACCGTCCTCTGAAAGACGCCGAGGACCCTGCTCCGGTTCGCCAGCTGCGCACCCTCAAGTGGGGTCTCGTCCCTTCCTGGTCGAAGACGCCCGAGGGCGGCGCCCGGATGATCAACGCCCGCGCGGAGACCGTGCACGAGAAGCCGTCCTACCGCCGGGCCTTCGCCACCCGCCGCTGTGTCATCCCGGCCGACGGCTACTACGAGTGGGTCACCGGCTCCGGCGAGCGCGAACTAGAGGTCGAGGGCAAGAAGAAGCGCCCCCGCAAGCAGCCCTACTTCGTGACGCCCGCCGACGGCTCGGTCTTCGCGATGGCGGGGCTCTACGAGTTCTGGCGCGACAAGACGCTCCCCGATGAGCACCCCCTCGCCTGGTGGGTGACGTGCACGGTGATCACCACCGAGGCGGAGACCGCGCCCCTGGCGGTCGCGCCCGAGGAAGGCCCGCGCTCGCTGCACGACATCCACCCGCGGATGCCCCTGATGCTCACGCCGGACCGCTGGGACGCCTGGCTCGACCCGTCGCGCACGGACGTCGAGGACCTCCGGCCGCTCCTGGAGCCGCCGCCGCACGGCCTGATGCGGGCCTTCCCGGTGTCGACGGCGGTCAGCAACGTGCGCAACAACGGTCCCGAGCTGCTCAAGGAGCTGGACGGGCCAGAGGAAGGCACACTCTTCTGATGTGACCCAGCACATGCCGAAGAGCGAACTCGTCGAGACCGACGCCGGTGAGGCCCGCATCACCTGGCACCCCGCCCCGAAGAACAAGGCCCGCATGGTGCTGGCGGTCAGCCACGGCGCCGGCGGCGGCATCGAGGCCCGTGACCTGCGGGCCATCGCCGCCGCCCTGCCCGCGCACGGCGTCACCGTCGCCCTCGTGGAGCAGCCCTGGCGCGTGGCGGGCAAGAAATTGGCGCCCGCGCCGAAGACGCTGGACGTCGGATGGCGGGGCCTGTGGCCCGCGCTGGCCAAGCCGGGCCTCCCGGTGATCGCGGGCGGCCGCAGCGCCGGTGCGCGAGTGGCATGCCGTACGGCGACCGAGCTCGGCGCCGTCGCCGTACTGGCCCTGAGCTTTCCGCTGCACCCTCCGGGCAAGCCGGAGAAGTCCCGCGCCGAGGAACTGCTCGGCGCCGGGGTGCCCACCCTCGTCGTGCAGGGCGGGAACGACCCCTTCGGTAAGCCCGCGGAGTTCCCCGAGGGAACGCACGAGATCGTGGAGGTCCCGTACGGCGACCATGGCTTCGCGATCCCGAAACGCGCGGACATCAGCGAAGCCGATGCCATGACGATCGTCACGGATGGCGTCATCCGGTGGGCGGGAATGTTGGGTGCGTGACCTCTGTTGTGCCGAACAGATGCCAAACGCTGTTCGTACGAGAGGAAGTCCGCCGCATGGGTTCGACCATCTGCCCGGCCCGCTCCAGCGCCTCTGACCTGGAATGGACGGTGCTGAGCGCGCCCAAGACCGCTCCTATTCGAGCGGCGGCGGGACCGGATCGTCGTCTATCCTCCGATTCGAGTGGGACTGCTTTCGGTCTCGCCACGTCTTTGGAGGAGGTGGGTCCGGTCACTGGGACCGACGCAGGGGCCGAGAACGGCCAGGCGGAGCGACCCGACGGAAGCGCTGAGACGTCGGCGGAGCGCACGGCCCGCTTCGAGCGGGACGCCCTGGGCTTCCTCGACCAGATGTACTCGGCGGCGCTGCGCATGACGCGCAACCCGGCGGACGCGGAGGACCTGGTGCAGGAGACCTACGCCAAGGCGTACGCGTCGTTCCACCAGTTCCGTGAGGGCACCAACCTCAAGGCGTGGCTGTACCGCATCCTCACCAACACGTTCATCAACTCGTACCGCAAGAAGCAGCGCGAGCCCCAGCGCAGCGCCGCCGAGGAGATCGAGGACTGGCAGCTCGCGCGTGCCGAGTCGCACATGTCCACCGGTCTGCGCTCCGCAGAGTCGCAGGCGCTCGATCACCTGCCGGATTCGGACGTGAAGTCCGCACTGCAGGCGATCCCCGAGGAATTCCGCATCGCCGTCTATCTGGCCGACGTAGAGGGCTTTGCGTACAAGGAGATCGCGGACATTATGGGGACACCCATCGGTACGGTGATGTCCCGGTTGCACCGCGGCCGTCGCCAACTGCGCGGCATGCTCGAGGACTACGCCCGTGACCGCGGCCTCGTCCCCGCCGGCGCCGCGTCAGAGTCGTCGAACGAAGCGAAAGGCTCAGGCTCATGAGCTGCGGAGAGCCGCACGAGACGGATTGCAGTGAAGTCCTGGACCATCTCTATGAGTTCCTGGACCACGAGATGCCGGACAGCGACTGCACCAAGTTCGAGACGCACTTTGAGGAGTGCTCCCCGTGCCTGGAGAAGTACGGCCTTGAGCAGGCGGTCAAGAAGCTGGTGAAGCGCTGCTGCGGCCAGGACGACGTCCCCGCCGACCTGCGCTCCAAGGTGATGGGACGCATCGACCTGATCCGGTCGGGCGAGGCCGTGCCCGAGCACGACGTGACGGTGGAGACGGTGACCGCCGAGGGCAGTGTGTCCGCCAAGAGTCTGCGGGCCAAGGAAGCCTGAGCTTCCGGCAGTTGAGTGTGAGCAGGTCGTGACGGGAGCCCGTCACGACCTGCTTTTTTCTGTTCACTGTCACTCGTACGTGCCAATTTCCGCGTGCGGGGCTCGGAGCGGGCGGCAGTCGTTCTAGTCTCCGGACCTTGGAACGTGGTCCCTGAGGACGGTCACGGGGGGCCGGGGACGGTCGCGGGGGAGGAGACAGCGCCATGCGGTCCATCGCTCCATGGGCGCGCGCCTACATCCTGTGCGCCGCCCTTGCCGCCGCCGCCTGCGCAGCGCCCCTGCCGGCCTCGCGCACGCCGTGGGCCGCGGTCGCGCTGCTCGCCGTGCTCTACGCCGGGTGCGAGCAGATCACCCGCTGCCGGGTCATCGGCCGCCGCGCCGGTGCCCCGGCGGGCGGCCTCGGCACCTTCTTCCCCGTGCTGCTCGCCGCCGTCTTCCTGCTGCCGCCCGCGGCCGCCGCGCTCGTCGCCGTGCCGGGGGCGCTGCTCGCGCGCGTCGAGCGGCGCCCCCGGTGGGTGCGCAGGCTCTGGCGCGCGTCCCAACTCGCCCTTTCCGCCTGGGCCGCCGCGTGGACGCACGGCGCGCTGGGCGGGCGTGAGGCCGTGGCCGCGCCCGACTTTCCGTACGCGCTCGTGCCCGCGGGAGCGGCCGTCCTCGCCTTCTCCGTCGTCCTGACCGTCCTGGACGGCGGCATCCTCGCCACGGCGGAACGGGTGCCCGTGCGCAGCGCGTGGCGCGGGCTCTTCCTGCGGTCGTTCGCGCCCGTCGCCGTGCACGGCCTGGCCGGTCTGATGATGGCGGTGCTGTGGCGCAGCCCGTACGGGCCGCTCGCCGCGCTCCTGGTGCTGCTGCCGATGGGAGTCTCCTGCTGGGTCTTCGCGCAGTACCACCGCGAGCGCGCGGCGCACCAGGCCACCATCCGGGCGCTCGTGCAGGCCGTCGACATCAAGGACCGCTACACCCGCGGTCACAGCGAGCGCGTGGGGCGGGCCTCCGTGATGATCGCGCGGGAGCTGGGGATGGCGGACGAGCGGGTGGAGAGCCTGCGCTTCGCCGGGATCCTGCACGACGTGGGCAAGCTCGGCGTACCGACCCGGCTGCTTCGCAAGGACGGCCCGCTGACCCCCGAGGAACGGCGGGTCATCGAGCTGCATCCCGAGTACGGGCACGAGATGGTGCGCGGGATCGGCTTCCTCGGGGAGGCACGGGCGGCGATCCTCCACCACCACGAGCGGATCGACGGCAGCGGGTACCCCTACGGGCTCATCGGACGGCAGATCCCGGAGTTCGCCCGGGTGGTGGCCGTCGCGGACGCCTTCGACGCCATGACGTCCACGAGGTCCTACCGGCGGGGACGGCCGGTCGCCGCCGCCGTGGCCGAGCTGTCCCGATGCGCGGGGTCACAGTTCGACCCCGTGATGGTCAGCGCCTTGCGGCGGGCGCTCGACCGGCACGGATGGCATCCGGCGGTCACCTCGGACACCGGCGCGGTGCCGGGGCCCCGCGCGGAGGCGCCCAGTGTCCCCGCGGCCCCTGGAACGGCGCCACGGTGAGGGCCGTTCACGGCTCTGCCGGAGCCCTTACTCTCATCGCTCTCGGCTGGACCCTCTGGCACGGCGTGCACGAAGCAGGGATCGCGCTCGCCTTCGGGGCGCTCGTCGCCGTGGGGGAGCTGGCCCGGTGGCGTGCGGGCGGGAGCGACCGGGAGCCCGCGCCGCTCGGGGCAGCAGGGGCGCTGGCGTACGCGCTGCTCGGGGAGGCCGGCGGGCAGGCGACGCACCACGGCGTCTTCCAGGTGATCGCCGTGGTCGTGGCCGCCGCGCTCGTCGGGGCCGTGCCGCACGTGGCGCTCGGCAGGGGGCCCGCCCTGGACCACGTGGCGCGGCGCGTGCTCACCGTGGGATTCGCCGCCGCCTGCTTTCAACCGCTCTACAACGCGGGCAAGTTGGAGGAGTGGGTCGGGCAGGGGCCCGGCTTCGCCGCCGTCATCGTGGCGCTGCTCGTCCTGACCGCCCTCTGCGACGCCGTGCTCGCCGCGGCCATGGCGCACTCCCGCACCAGGTGGCCCTTCGGACCGCTCCTGCGCGACGAGCTGCGGGCCATGCTCGGCATCGGGTCCGCCGTCTGCGCGACGGGGGCCGTCATGGCGCTCGCGGTGGCCGTCGCGGGGCTCTGGGCGCTGCCCGTGTTCAGCCTGCCGCTGCTCCTGACCCAGCTGTCCTTCGGGCGGTACGCGGCGGTGCGGACCACCTACCGGCAGACCATCACCTCGCTCGCCCGGTCCACCGAGATCGCCGGGTACACCCCGCAGGGCCACGCGCGCCGCGTGGCCTCGCTCAGCCGGGCCGTCGGGCGTGAGCTGGGGCTCTCCGAGCCGGACCTGGCCGTCCTGGAGCACGCGGCCCTGATGCACGACATCGGGCAGCTCTCCCTCGTCGACCCCGTGCCCGCGGGCGCCACCGCCGCCCTGCCGGACGCGGAACAGCGGCGGATCGCCCTGCTCGGGGGCGCCGTCGTGCGTCAGACGGGGGTGAGCGGCGACGTCGCCGTGGTCGTGGAGCGGCAGGCCGACCCGTACCGCGATCAGCCGCTCACCGCCCGTATTGTGCGGGCCGCCAACGCGTACGACGAGATGGCCAGGGGAGAAGGTCCCGGAGGTCCTCTCAACGCTCTGGAGCGGCTGCGCCTCGGCACCGGCCGCGACTACCAGCCCGAAGTGGTGGAAGCCCTGGCCCGGGTGCTTTCACGGGGCGGTCATAGCTTGCCGTCGGTTGGGTAACCCATGGGTAATGAGCGGCCGTCCGACCGTACGTGGTTGGATGCGAAGAGGGCCCTCGGGCACAGCGGAACACAGGAACTTATGCATCGGCAGGCGGGAATCGTGAGGATCTTCGGCAAGGGACGGCACCGGCCCTCCGCCTCATGGCGGCAGGCCACCGACCGCGCCTTCACGCTGATCGGCGACGGGCGGTACGAGGACGCGGGCGCACTCCTGACCCGCGCGGCGGATCTCGAGCCGTGGCTCTCGGAGTCCTGGTTCAACCTCGCGCTGCTCCACAAGTTCCGGCACGACTGGGAGCAGGCGCGGGCCGCGGGCCTGCGGGCCGTCGCGCTGCTCGACCGGTCGGCGGGCGCCCCCGACTGGTGGAACGTGGGGATCGCCGCCACCGCCCTGCAGGACTGGCCGCTGGCCCGGCGTGCCTGGCAGGCGTACGGCCTGAAGGTGCCCGGCGGGGTGGCCGCCTCCGGGGAGCCCACCGGCATGGACCTGGGCAGCGCCGCCGTGCGGCTCTCGCCCGAGGGTGAGGCCGAGGTCGTGTGGGGGCGCAGACTCGACCCCGCCCGCATCGAGGTGCTCTCCATCCCGCTGCCCTCCTCCGGGCGCCGCTGGGGCGAGGTCGTCCTGCACGACGGCGTCCCGCACGGCGAGCGGACGACGGGCGCGGGGGACTCGTATCCCGTCTTCGACGAGATCGAGCTGTGGGCTCCCTCACCCGTCCCCACCTGGGTGGTTCTCCTTGAGGCCGCCACCGAGGACGACCGTGACGCCTTGGAGAAGCTCGCCGCGGACGCGGGCTTCGCCGCCGAGGACTGGTCGTCGTCCGTGCGGCTGCTGTGCCGGATGTGCTCCGAGAGCCGGATGCCGAGCGACGAGGGCGACGGCGAGCACCTGGACCCGCACGACCACAGCGAGCCGGGCCACCCGGGGCCGCTCGGCCACCGCAGCCCCGGCGCCCTGTGGGTGCCCGAGCGGGAGTGCGGCATCGCGGCGCCCGCCGCCCTGGTGCGCGGGCTGCTCGACGGCTGGGTCGCGGACAGTCCGGACTCCCGCGACTGGCGGGATCTGGAAGAGGTCTGCTGACTCCTGGCCGTAGGCTGTACCGGCACTATCTCTCGTGGGTTCCCAGGAAGGCGTACGTCGGACAATGGCGCAGGACACTGAGCAGCAGGCCTCGGGCGGGGTCCTCCCCGTCGACGACGAGGGCTTCGTCATCGACACGGAGGACTGCGAGGAGCGGGAGACGGCCTACCGCGAGCGCGGCACGTCCCGGCCCATCACGGTCGTCGGCAACCCCGTGCTGCACAAGGAGTGCAAGGACGTCACCGCGTTCGACGCCGAGCTCGAGCAGCTCGTCGCCGACATGTTCGCGAGCCAGCGGACCGCCGAGGGCGTGGGCCTGGCCGCCAACCAGATCGGCGTCGACCTGAAGGTCTTCGTCTACGACTGCATGGACGACGAGGGCAAGCGGCACGTCGGCGTGGTCTGCAACCCCGTCGTGCGCGAGCTCCCCGCGGAGCGGCGCCGCCTGGACGACTCGAACGAGGGCTGCCTCTCCGTGCCCACGGCCTACGCCGAGCTCGCCCGCCCGGACTTCGCCGAGGTCACCGGGCAGGACGAGAAGGGCAACCCCATCAAGGTGCGGGGCACCGGGTACTTCTCGCGCTGCCTCCAGCACGAGACGGACCACCTGTACGGCTACCTCTACATCGACCGCCTGTCCAAGCGTGACCGCAAGGACGCGCTGCGGCAGATGGAAGAGGGCACGCCGCGCTACCCCGTCGTGCCGAACGCCTAGTCGACTCCGGACTCGCGCACACCACGCGCCACCTGCGGCCCCTGGCCGGGAACTCCCTCCCGGCCAGGGGCCGTTCGCATGGACCGACCCGGACCGGTCAGCTGTGCGATCGAATCAGGCTCTTGGTGATCCATAATCAGTCACGTACGGGGATTTTCTCGGCACTGGGGGGTAGTGAATGGCGCAAATCTGTTCCCTGAACGGTCAGTTGTGGTGCTGAATGGAAAGCGCGGGGATACACAACGGCGCGCGCCCGGTACGGCGGGAGGGGCGTGCGTCCTCACGTGGCTGAGAGGGGTTTGTCCGTGCCTGCATATTCACATGGCATTTCACCGACACAGACACATGCGCGGGTGGTATCCGTGCCACCGGCGTTGGCGCTTCCGGTGATCGAGTCAGGGTTCCCTCGCCAACTCCACCCGTATTGGCCACAGCTCCAGGAGAAGTCCCGGACGTGGCTGCGCGAAATGCGCCTCATGCCCGCGGACAAGGTCGAGCGGTACGCGGACAGCCTCTGCTACACGGATCTGGTGGCCGGCTACTACATTGGCGCGCCGGACGAGTTGCTCAGCGCGATAGCCGACCTCAGCAGTTGGTTCTTCGCGTGGGACGACCGGCACGACCGCGACTCCGTGCACGGCAGGGCGGCGCAGTGGCGCCGACTGTGCCGCGGGCTCCACGAGACACTCCGGGCCCCCGGGCCGCAACTACACCACCGTGACCCCCTGGTGGCGGGGTTCGCGGACTGCGTCCTGCGGCTGTACTCGCACCTCGGGCCGGGTTGGAACGCCCGGTTCGCGCGGCATTTCCACAGCGTGATCGAGGCGTACGACCTGGAGTTCAGGAATCGCAGGACCGGGACGGTCCCGACGGTCGAGGCCTACATCGAGCTGCGCAGGCTGACGTTCGCGCACTGGACGTGGATCGACCTGCTCGAACCGACGGCGCGACGGGAACTGCCTTCGGCGGTGCGGAAGCATCCCGCATATCGGCGGGCGGCGCTCGCCACGCAGGATTTCTCCGCCTGGTACAACGACCTGTGCTCACTCCCCAAAGAACTCGCGGGAGATGAACTGCACAATCTCGGGATCAGCCTGATCCAGCACGAGGGACTTTCCCTCGAAGAAGCAGTGTCGGAAGTCCACCGCCGGGTCACTCGATGCATCTCGGATTTCCTGGAGGCAGAAAAGGAAGTACTTCGTCTCGCCGGGCAATTGGCCGACGGGAGCGTTCAGGGCAGGGAGCTCGCGGACGCGGTGGAATCGTGCATCGCCAACATGCGGAACTGGTTCTCCTCCGTGTATTGGTTCCATCATGAATCCGGTCGCTATCGGGTGGACAGCTGGGACGACAGGTCCATTCCCCCGTATGTGAGCGACGCCGTGATGAGTGACTTGGCCGAAACTGAATTGGTTGGTGAGGAATGAGCGTCGAATCCGCGATGTCCGCGACAATGACCCCGCCGCTCGTCAGCGGCGGTGCCCCGCTCATCGGTCACGCCTGGAACCTGGTGCGTGACCCGCTCGGCTTCCTCGCCGCGCTGCGGGATCATGGTGATCTCGTACGCATAAGGCTGGGGCCCAAGACCGCGTACGCGGTCTGTGACCCCGAGCTGGTGGGGCAGCTGCTCCGGAGCCCCGACTACGTCGTCGGCGGGCCCCTCTGGGACACCCTGGAGGTGCTCCTCGGCAAGGGGGTGGCGACCAGCAACGGCAAGCTGCACCGGCGTCAACGGCGCATGATGCAGCCCGCGTTCAGGCCCGAGCGGATCGCCGACTACGCCAAGGTGATGGAGGAGGAGGCCCGGGTGACCGCCGCGCGCTGGCGGTCGGGCGACACGATCGACATCAACGCGGAGATGTTCCGCACGGCCGTGCGTGTCGTCTCGCGCTCGCTCCTGGAGGTCGACGCGATCAGCGAGAAGGCGGACCGCATCGCCGAATCGCTGCACACCGTCTTCGAGGGGCTCTACCGCAGGATGGTCCTCTCGGTCGGGCCGCTGTACCGCGTGCCGACCCAGGGCAATCGCCGCTTCCAGAGCGCGCTCGCCGATCTGCACGCACTGGTCGACGAGATCATCGCCGAAGGCAGGGCGGCAGGACCGGACCAGAACGACCTGTTGGCCGAAATGCTGCGGGCGCGCGATGAATCAGGGCAACCGCTCAGTGATCAGGAGGTTCACGACCATGTGATCTCCCTTGTCGTGGCGGGTGCCGAGAATGTCGCGTCGACCCTGTCGTGGACGTTCCATCTGCTCGCCCAAAACCCTGAGCAGGAAAGGCGATTGGTTGAAGAAGTAAATTCCGTCGCGCCGGGCCGGGAGATCACATTCGCCGATCTCGGGTCCCTTCCGCACACCCGGAATGTCGTCACGGAGGCCATGCGTATACAACCGGCGGCCTGGATATTCACCCGCAGGTCGGTGGGGGAAACCAGCCTGGGCGGCTACCGCATTCCGGCCAATGCCGACATCGTCTACAGCGTGTACGCGATGCAGCGCGATCCGCGTTCCTTCGAGCAGCATCTCCGGTTCGACCCGGACCGCTGGAATCCGGAACGCGCGCAAGACGTACCGGAGTTCGCGATGATGCCGTTCGGCACCGGTAACCGCAAGTGCCCGGGCGACCATTTCAGTCTGGCCGAACTCGCCATCATCCTGGCGACGGTGGCGCCCAAGTGGCGCCTGACGCCGGTCGAGGAGACCGACGCCGGCACCAAGATCGGCATCACGCTACAGCCGAAGCGTCTGGTCCTGCGGGCCGAGCGACGCTGACGGCCGGGCCGCGGAAGGTGCGGCGGTAGGCGTTCGGCGTGGTGCCGAGCGCCCGCAGGAACTGGTGGCGCATCGCCGCCGCGTTGCCGAAACCGGCACGCCCGGCGATGGCGTCCACCGTCTCGTCCGAGCCTTCGAGCAACTCCTGTGCCAGGAGCACGCGTTGGCGCAGGAGCCAGCGGTAGGGCGTGGTGCCGGTCTCCTGCTGGAAGCGGCGTGCGAAGGTACGCGGCGACATGTGCGCGCGCTCGGCGAGCCGCTCGACGGTGACGTCCGTGTCCAGATGGCGCTCCATCCAGGCGAGTACCCCGCCCACGGTGTCGCAGGCCGTGCGCGGCAGCGGGCGCGCCACGAACTGGGCCTGGCCGCCGTCGCGATGGGGCGGTACGACCATGCGCCGGGCGATGGCGTTGGCGACCTCGGTGCCGTGCGCCTGGCGCACGATGTGCAGGCAGGCGTCGATCCCGGCGGCGGTGCCGGCCGAGGTGACGACCGGGCCCTCGTCCACGTACAGGACGTCGGGCTCGACCTGGGCGCGCGGATAGCGCACCGCGAGTTCCGTGGCGTGCTGCCAGTGCACGGCGCAGCGGCGGCCGTCCAGGAGCCCCGCGGCGCCGAGCACGAAGACGCCGGAGCAGACGGAGAGGACGCGGGCCCCGCGGTCCACCGCACGGCGCAAGGCGTCGAGCAGCTCCTCGGGGTAGTCGCGGTCCACGAACGCCTGGCCCGCGGGAACGGTGATGAGGTCGGCCTCTTCGAGCCGGTCGAGGCCGTACGGAGTGGTGATCGAGAACCCGGCGTGATTGCCCAGCGGCCCGCTCTCCGCGGCGACCACCGCGAAGTCGTACGCGGGAAGGCCCGAGTCGCTCCGGTCGAGCCCGAACACCTCGCAGACGACACCGAGTTCGAAGGGATTGACGCCGTCGAGCAGCACGGCGGCCACGTTCTTCAGGGTCCCGGCCTTCAGCATGTCCGCCAGTGTGCCGCAGGAGTGGCAGTAAGTCGATGGTGTGTGGCAGTCCTGCCACTGACGCGCCCGCCCGGCGCGCAGGACAGTAAGGGACATGAGCACATTCCTCGGCTACATCACCGTCCTGACCGTCTTCCTCCTCCTCGCCGCACCCTCGCTCGTCGGGTACCTCCACGACCGCCGGATCGACCGCGGGCTGCGAGAGGCCCCCCGTGCCCCACGCAGCCCGCGGCAACCGGCCGGACTAGAACTCGTCGTCGAAGGAGACCGAACCCTCGACCGCGACCTGGTAGGCCGAAGGGCGCCGCTCGAAGAAGTTGGTCAGCTCCTGGACACCCTGGAGTTCCATGAACGAGAACGGGTTTGAGGAACCGTAGACCGGCGCGAAGCCGAGCCGCTGGAGCCGCTGGTCGGCGACACACTGCAGGTACTCGCGCATGGAGTCGGTGTTCATGCCGGGCAGGCCCTCGCCGCACAGGTCGCGCGCGAACTGCAGCTCGGCCTCGACGGCCTCCTTGAGCATGTCTGTGACCTGCGTCTGCAGCGCGTCGTCGAAGAGCTCCGGCTCCTCCTTGCGGACGGTGTCGACGACGTCGAAGGCGAAGCTCATGTGCATCGTCTCGTCACGGAACACCCAGTTGGTGCCGGTGGCCAGGCCGTGCAGCAGACCGCGCGAGCGGAACCAATAGACGTAGGCGAAGGCGCCGTAGAAGAAGAGCCCCTCGATGCACGCGGCGAAGCAGATCAGGTTCAGCAGGAAGCGGCGCCGGTCGGACTTCGACTCCAGCCGGTCCATCTTCTCGACGGAGTCCATCCACTTGAAGCAGAACTCGGCCTTCTCGCGGATGGAGGGGATCTCCTCGACCGCGTCGAAGGCCGCGGCGCGGTCCTCCGGGTCGGGCAGATAGGTGTCGAGCAGCGTCAGATAGAACTGGACGTGCACGGCCTCCTCGAAGAGCTGGCGGCTCAAGTAGAGCCGCGCCTCGGGGGAGTTGATGTGCTTGTAGAGGGTGAGCACGAGGTTGTTGGAGACGATCGAGTCGCCGGTCGCGAAGAACGCGACCAGGCGGCCGATCATGTGCTGCTCGCCCGGGGACAGCTTCGCCAGGTCGGCGACGTCCGAGTGGAGGTCGACCTCCTCGACGGTCCAGGTGTTCTTGATCGCGTCCCGGTAGCGCTCGTAGAAGTCGGGGTAGCGCATGGGACGCAGGGTCAGCTCGAAGCCCGGGTCGAGGAGGTTCTTCTCGGCGTTGGTGGTGGAGCTCATTACTGGCAGGCCTCGCAGGACTCGGGGTTTTCCAGGGAGCAGGCGACGGCGTCTTCGGCCGTGACCTGGGCGGGTACGGGGACGGGCTCGGCGGTCTTGCCGGCCGCGGCGCGGGCGATGCGGGTCGCCGGGCGCGAACGCAGGTAGTACGTGGTCTTCAGGCCCTGCTGCCAGGCGTACGCGTACATCGAGGAGAGCTTGCCGATGGTCGGCGTCTCCAGGAACAGGTTCAGGGACTGCGCCTGGTCCAGGAACGGCGTGCGCGCGGCTGCCATGTCGATCAGGCCGCGCTGCGGGATCTCCCACGCGGTGCGGTAGAGCTCGCGCACCTCGGCGGGGATCCAGCTGAAGCCCTGCACGGAGCCGCTGGACTCGCGCAACGCCTCGCGGGTCTGTGCGTCCCAGACGCCGAGCCGTTTCAGCTCCTGGACCAAGTAGGCGTTGACCTGGAGGAACTCGCCGCTCAGCGTCTCGCGCTTGAAGAGGTTGGAGACCTGCGGCTCGATGCACTCGTACACGCCCGCGATGGACGCGATCGTGGCGGTCGGCGCGATGGCGAGCAGGAGCGAGTTGCGCATGCCGGTCACGGCGATACGTTCCCGCAGCGCGGCCCAGCGCTCCGGCCAGGTCAGCTCGACGCCGTAGTGGTCGGGGTGCAGGACGCCGCGCGCGGTGCGGGTCTTCTCCCAGGCGGGCAGGGGCCCGTTGCGCTCGGCGAGGTCGGCGGACGCCTCGTACGCGGCGAGCATGATGCGCTCGGCGATGCGCGTCGAGAGGGCACGCGCGGCGGGGGAGTCGAAGGGCAGCTTCAGCTGGAAGAAGACGTCTTGCAGGCCCATCGCGCCGAGGCCCACCGGACGCCAGCGGGCGTTGGACTTCCCGGCCTGCTCGGTCGGGTAGAAGTTGATGTCGACCACGCGGTCGAGGAAGGTGACGGCGGTACGGACGGTCTCGTCGAGCCGCTGCCAGTCGATGTCACCGGCGGCCGTGTCCACGAACGCGCCGAGGTTCACCGAGCCGAGGTTGCAGACGGCCGTCTCGCCGTCGTCCGTGACCTCCAGGATCTCCGTGCAGAGGTTGGAGGAGTGGACGGTGTGGCCGGGCTCCGCCGTCTGGTTGGCGGTGCGGTTGGCGGCGTCCTTGAACGTCATCCAGCCGTTGCCGGTCTGCGCCAGGGTGCGCATCATGCGGCCGTACAGCTCGCGGGCCGGGATGGTCTTGCGGGCGAGCCCGGCGGCCTCGGCCGTGCGGTAGGCGGCGTCGAACTCATCACCCCACAGGTCGACGAGCTCCGGGACATCAGCCGGGGAGAACAGCGACCAGTCCTGGTCGGCGGCGACCCGGCGCATGAACTCGTCCGGGATCCAGTGCGCGAGGTTGAGGTTGTGCGTGCGGCGCGCGTCCTCGCCGGTGTTGTCGCGCAGCTCCAGGAACTCCTCGATGTCGGAGTGCCACGTCTCCAGGTAGACCGCGGCGGCGCCCTTGCGACGGCCGCCCTGGTTCACGGCGGCGACGGAGGCGTCCAGGGTCTTCAGGAACGGCACGATGCCGTTGGAGTGCCCGTTCGTGCCGCGGATCAGCGAACCGCGGGCGCGGATGCGGGAGTACGAGAGGCCGATGCCGCCCGCGTGCTTGGAGAGGCGCGCGACCTGGTGGTAGCGGCCGTAGATGGAGTCCAGCTCGTCCAGCGGGGAGTCGAGGAGGTAGCAGGAGGACATCTGCGGGTGCCGGGTGCCGGAGTTGAAGAGCGTCGGCGATGACGGCAGGTAGTCCAGGCGGCTCATCAGGCGGTACAGGGCGGCGACTTCGTCCACCGAGCGCGCGGAGCCGTCCTCTGCGAGGCCGCTCGCGACGCGCAGCATGAAGTGCTGCGGGGTCTCGATGACGTGCCGGGTGATCGGGTGGCGCAGGAGATAGCGGCTGTGCAGGGTGCGCAGGCCGAAGTATCCGAAGCGGAAGTCGGCGCCGTCCGCCAGTGCCGCCTCCACGAGGCCGTCCAGACGCTCGGCGTGGTCGGTGACGAACGTGGCGGTGCGGTCCGCGATCAGGCCCTCGCGGTGCCCGATGGCGACCGAGTCGGAGAAGCTGCGCACGCCCTGCGACGCGGCCTCGTCACGGATGCTGAGGCTGAGGAGCCTGGCCGCCAGCTGCGAGTACGTCGGGTCCTCGGAGATGAGGCCGGCCGCGGCCTCGGTCGCCAGCTCCCGCAGCTCCGCCAGATCCGCCCTGGCCGAGCGGCCCCGCAGCGCGGCTGCGGCGACCCGGCCGGGGTCGGCGTCGGGGAGGTCGGCGGTGAGGTCGGTCAGGGTACGCAGCAGCGCGGTTCCTGGGCCGTCGGCGGTCTGCTGACCGTCGGTGGTCTGCGCTGACGCAGGTTCGGCTGGCGCGATGGTCACGGAGCACTCCCTCGCTCGGCTCGGAGCCTTGGGGAGGGGTGAGTGAACACACGGGGGCCGGCCCCTGGGCAGGGCTGCGCTCCGCGTCCACCAGCCCATTCCACGAGGCCCGGACGTCGTCGGCACCCGGACCGGTCGGAACGGGCACACTGTCGACAGGTCTTCGGACTTGCGAGCGCGACAAATGCGCACTCATACACCGTTGCGGGACAGTTCCGGACTTGCACCGGATTCCCCTGCGGCGACAGCGAGCACGAGCATACATCTTGTGCTGGCTCTGAGCGGCAGCCCCATATCTTGTGTCGGCACGTGTATCCCCTAGGGTGGCGGTCGAACTGATGGGCGTCCAGGGGGAGGTGCCGTGCGAGGGCGGGGAGCGGGCTGTGCCGCGGTGTTGCTGATGCTGCTCGCCGGGTGCGGGGACGCCGGCGAGGAGGCGAGGACGAAGCCTACGCGGACCCCGGGGCCGGCCGCGGCGGCCGGTGTCGACGGTGACGCGGATCCCCGCAAGGTCTTCACGGACGCCGAGCTGAAGGCCGCGCTGCTGCCCGCGAAGACGGTCGGTGCGCGGGCCGAGACGGTCAACGCCACCACGGGGTCGTTCAACCAGCACTACGGGGGCGGTGACTGGGGCACCTGCGAGCCCGGCAGGAAGGCCCGCGAAGAGCTGTTCGCCATGCGCGGGGCGAGCGCAGGCCACTCGATCCGCCCCTTCCCCGGGGCGATGGCCGACGAGGGGGACCCCTTCGTCTCCCAGAGCCTGGTCTCGATGCCGGCCGGGCAGGCGGGGCGCCACGTCGCGCTGCGCCGCGATCTTCACGAGGCATGCCCCCGGGTCACCGTCGACACCGACGCGGCCCCGGTGGTGGAGCAGCACACGGTGGAGGAGCTGCCGGACCTGGGCGACGAGGCGATCCTGGAGACCACGCGGACCGAGGGCGGCGACGACCACGGCGGTGAAACCCCGTACTACAAGGCCGAGGTGCGGGTCGGTGGGGTGCTCGTGCTGGTGGACGCGGGCCCCGACAAGGACCTGACGATCACCTCGGCGGCCCGGGCGGTGGAACGGGTCCGCACGGAGCTCTACACGGCCCCGTGAGGCCGTACGTGAGCGCGGGCCGCCGGAGGAATCCGACGACCCGCGCTCACCTGCGTACGAAGAACCTCAGTGCCCGCCCGGCGCTCCCGCCGTGGCCGGCGGCAGCTCCTCCACGACGCCGGGGTCGCCCGCGTCCGCCGTGTAGTCGCCGGGAGACGTCTCGTCGATCCCGTCAGGGGCCTTCATGGCGCGCAGGACGAAGGTCATGACCACGGTGACCACCACGTTCAGGACGAACGCCGTGAGGCCGATGTAGCCGATCTCGCCGATGCCGGGGATCTCGTCGGACGAGCCGCCGAAGTGCTTCTGCGTGGGCGAGGCGACACCGTACGCGGCAGCCGTGCCGTAGACCATGCCGACTGCCCAGCCCGCGAGCAGCGCCCAGCGGTGGAACCACCGCGTGAACAGGCCGCCGACGAGCGCGGGCATGGTCTGCAGGATCCAGATGCCGCCCAGGAGCTGGAAGTTGATCGCGACTGTCTTGTCCATGGTGAGGACGAAGGCGAGCGCGCCGACCTTCACCAGGAGCGAGACCAGCTTGGAGACCTTGGTCTCCTGCGCGGGTGTCGCGTCCGGCTTGATGAAGTCCTTGTAGATGTTCCTGGTGAACAGGTTCGCTGCCGCGATGGACATGATGGCGGCCGGGACGAGCGCGCCGATGCCGATCGCCGCGAACGCGACGCCGGTGAACCAGTCGGGGAACATGTTCTCGAACAGCTGCGGGATCGCCAGCTGGCCGTTCTCCACCTTGACCCCGGCCGCGATCGCCATGAAGCCGAGCAGCGCGAGCAGCCCCAGCATCAGCGAGTAGAGCGGCAGGATCGTGGTGTTGCGGCGGATCACGTTGCGGCTCTTGGAGGAGAGCGTCGCCGTGATCGAGTGCGGGTACATGAACAGCGCGAGCGCGGAGCCGAGCGCCAGCGTGGCGTACGTCCACTGTCCGGCCTCGCCCGGCGCGAGACCCGCGACGGGCTTGCCCGCGGCCTCGTTCGCCGACGAGAACTTGTCGCCGGCCGCCTGGAAGATCTCGTCGAAGCCGCCGAGCTTGATCGGGATGTAGATGATCGCGACGGCGATGACGAGATAGATCAGGCCGTCCTTCACGAACGCGATCAGCGCGGGCGCGCGCAGGCCCGAGGAGTACGTGTACGCGGCGAGCACCGCGAACGCGATCAGGAGCGGCAGGTCCTTGATGAACCAATTCGTGTCCGGGCCGCCGCCGACGCCCATCACGTCGAGGACGGCCTGGATGCCGACCAGTTGGAGCGCGATGTACGGCATCGTGGCGAGGATGCCGGTGACCGCGACGGCCAGCGAGAGCCCCTTGGAGCCGAAGCGCCCGCGCACGAAGTCGGAGGTCGTCACGTATCCGTGCTTGTGCGAGACGGACCACAGGCGCGGCAGGAAGGTGAAGATCAGCGGGTAGACAAGGATCGTGTACGGCACCGCGAAGAAGCCGGCCGCGCCCGCCGCGTAGATCGCAGCCGGAACGGCCACGAAGGTGTACGCGGTGTAGAGGTCGCCGCCGAGCAGGAACCACGTGACCCAGGTGCCGAACGACCGGCCGCCAAGGCCCCATTCGTCCAGGCTCTCGGTCTCGGCCTTGCGCCAGCGCGCGGCCAGGAAGCCCATCGCCGTGACGGCGGCGAAGAAGAAGATGAAGACGGCGAGCGCTATGCCGTTGACGCCGCCGGTGTCCGCTGCGAGCACGTTCATCGGGTCGCACCCCCCTGGGCCTGCTCGGCCTTGCGGGCGCGCTGGTCACGCTGCCACAGCTTGTAGGCGATCATGGTGAGAGCGGTGGAGATGACCACCCACAGCATCTGGTACCAGTAGAAGAACGGGATGCCGATGAAGGTCGGTTCGATCTTCGCGTAGGAGCTCACCCAGAGCATCGCCACGAACGGCGCGACGAGACAGAGGGCAACGACCACGCGGACCGGCGTGATCACCGGTCTGCTCACTTCAGGCGCATCTGACACTTCGCGGCTCCGCTCCCTCGCTTATCCCACCTTTAACGTGCGGGAAATCTAAGCGAGAGGATTGATCTATGGAACCCCCGTCCGGATAGCGGACGCATCGATGTGCCTGCTCAGCGCGGGCTCAGCACGGGTTCAGCAGCAGCGGAACCCCTGCCTGGGGTCGGACTCCTGGCGGTCCGTCCGCATTCGCTCGAACTCCCTCCGGGAGGGGACGGATGCCCCGGGATGTGTCCTCTGCGCGTGCTCCACATAGCGGTCGTACGCGGACTCATCGGTCAACTCCCGCGCGTACCACCGCACCCAGCGCAGGCCGCGCAGCACCCACGTCATGACGGGACCTGCGCGTCGTCGGAGGACCTGGCCTTCGCCGCCGCCAGTTCGGCCTTCTCCTCCGGTGTCGCGATGAGCCCGGCCGGCGCGGTCAACTTCGACTCCACGTACTCGGCCTCGCTCAGTTTCGACGCCTGCGGGTTGCGGATGTGCTTGACGCAGATCCGGGCCGCGTCCGCGATCACGATGACGATGAGCAGGGCGAGCGCGGCCGAAAGGACGCCGTCCACCGTGGAGTTGGTGACGACGGTGTGCATGTCGTCCATGGTCTTGGCGGGCGGCAGGATCTTTCCTTCGTCGATCGCGTCCTGGTAGTTCGAGCGCTGCTGGAAGAAGCCCACACGCGGGTCGCTGGAGAACACCTTCTGCCAGCTCGCGGTGAGCGTCACCGTTGCGTCCCAGGCGAGCGGGACCCCGGTGATCCAGGCCCACTTGAGGCGACCGGACTTCACCAGGAGCGTCGTGCAGACGGCGAGCGCGACCGCGGCGAGGAGCTGGTTGGAGATGCCGAAGATCGGGAAGAGCTGGTTGATCCCGCCGAGCGGCTCGTGCACGCCCACCCACAGGAAGTAGCCCCACAGGCCGGTGACGACCGCGCTCGTGATGATGAGACCGGGCTTCCAGCTGACGTTCTTGAAGGGCTTGTAGACGTTCCCGAGCATGTCCTGCAGCATGAACCGGCCCACGCGCGTGCCCGCGTCGAGTGCGGTGAGGATGAACAGCGCCTCAAACATGATCGCGAAGTGGTACCAGAACGCCTTCATGGAGCCGCCGGTGACCTTGGAGAAGATCTCGGAGACACCGACCGCGAGCGTGGGCGCGCCGCCGGTGCGCGAGAGCAGCGAGGACTCCTCGACGTTCTTGGCGGCCTGCGCAAGGTCCTCGGGGGAGATGGAGTACCCGAAGTTCGCGACCGCCTGGCTCGCGGCCTGGACGTTGTCCCCGATGACGCCCGCGGGCGCGTTCATCGCGAAGTAAAGCCCGGGGTCGATGACGCTCGCCGCGACGAGCGCCATGACCGCGACCGACGACTCCATGAGCATGGAGCCGTAGCCGATCATCCGGATCTGCGTCTCCTTCTGGACCATCTTCGGAGTGGTGCCCGACGAGATCAGCGCGTGGAAGCCGGACAGGGCCCCGCAGGCGATGGTGATGAAGACGAACGGGAAGAGCGACCCCGCGAAGACGGGCCCGTCGCCGCGTGAGGCGAAGTCGGTCACCGGGTCCATTTTCATCGTCGGCAGCGTGATGACGACGCCGAGCGCGAGCAGCAGGATCGTGCCGATCTTCATGAACGTGGAGAGGTAGTCGCGCGGCGCGAGCAGCATCCACACCGGCAGGATCGAGGCGATGAACCCGTACGCCACCAGCCAGATGACCAGCGTCGAAGGCGCCAGGGTGAAGGTCTCCGCGAGCGACGACTCGGCGACCCAGCGCCCGGCGACGAGCGCGAGGAGCAGCAGCGTGATCCCGATGAGGGACACCTCGCTGACCCGCCTTGGACGCAGGATGCGCAGGTAGAAGCCCATGAACAGCGCGATCGGAATGGTCATCGCGATGGAGAAGGTGCCCCACGGAGAGTCCGCGAGCGCGTTGACGACGACGAGGGCGAGCACCCCGAGCAGGACGATCATGATGGCGAACGCGGCGAGCAGCGCGGCGGCCCCGCCGAAGGGGCCGATCTCCTCGCGCGCCATCTGCCCGAGCGACTTTCCGTCGCGCCGCGTGGAGAAGAAGAGGACGACCATGTCCTGCACGGCGCCCGCGAAGATCACGCCGACGATGATCCAGATGGTGCCCGGCAGGTAGCCCATCTGCGCGGCGAGCACGGGTCCCACCAGCGGCCCCGCGCCCGCGATCGCCGCGAAGTGGTGGCCGAGCAGGACGCGGCGGTCGGTCGGGTGGAAGTCGATGCCGTTGTCCAGGCGTTCCGCCGGGGTGGCCCGCTTCTTGTCGACCTTCAGTACGCGGTTGACGATGAACTTGGAGTAGAAGCGATAGGCGATCGCGTACGAGCCGAGGGCCGCGGCCACCATCCAGGCCGCCGACACCTCCTCGTCGCGCGAGAGCGCGAGCACCGTCCAGCCCGCGGCGCCCACCAGCGCGACGAGGGTCCAGATGACGATCGTTCGGGGATTCGCTGTGCGCACCGGGTCGTCCTCCCGTTCATCATGCGATGACGGGAGGAACGTAGAGCAGCGCGGTGATCTGCGCCAGACCCCGGAAGGGTTCTTGAAGGGGAGCGGGTCAGTCCGTGGGGCGCTTGAGGCGGGCCACGAACTTGTAGCGGTCGCCGCGGTAGACCGAGCGGACCCACTCCACCGGCTGGCCGCCGCCGTCCAGGGAGTGCCGTGACAGGAGCAGCATCGGCAGGCCCACGTCCGTGCCGAGCAGGCCGGCCTCGCGCGGGGTGGCGAGCGAGGTCTCGATGGTCTCCTCGGCCTCCGCGAGGTGGACGTCGTACACCTCGGCGAGCGCGGTGTAGAGCGAGGTGTACTTCACCAGGGAGCGGCGCAGCGCCGGGAAGCGCTTGGCGGAGAGGTGCGTCGTCTCGATGGCCATCGCCTCGCCGTTGGCGAGGCGCAGGCGCTCGATCCTCAGGACCCGGCCGCCCGTGCTGATGTCGAGCAGTCCGGCGAGGGTGTCGTCCGCGGTGATGTACCCGATGTCCAGGAGCTGCGAGGTGGGTTCGAGGCCCTGGGCCCGCATGTCCTCGGTGTACGAGGTGAGTTGCAGCGCCTGGGAGACCTTTGGCTTGGCCACGAAGGTGCCCTTGCCCTGGATCCGCTCCAGGCGGCCTTCGACGACCAGCTCCTGCAAGGCCTGGCGGACCGTCGTGCGCGAGGTGTCGAACTCGGCGGCCAGCGTGCGCTCGGGCGGGACCGGGGTGCCGGGCGGCAGGGTCTCCGTCATGTCGAGCAAGTGCCGCTTCAGGCGGTAGTACTTGGGCACGCGCGCGGTGCGGCCGACTGCCGCGGCCGCGCCGGTCTCCGGGGCCGGGGACGTGCCCGCCTCGGTTTCCGTACTCCCCGCCTCGGTGCCCATGGCCCGCCTTCCTGCTGCCGTCACCGGCTCCTCCGTCTGTCGCGGCTCACATCGTGGCACGTACCGGGCCGGGCCTACTGCGCCCGCTCAGGTGTCGGTCCGATAACGGACCTGAGAGCCCTTCTTATACACCCTTGACACCCCTAAAGGTCTAGGCCAAGCTCCCCGTACTGGTCTACACCATTAAAGACCAGGTTCCAGTCCCACGGGCAGATCTCGGTCCATTTGGTCGCTGCGGGTGGGGGGTTGACTGGCATCCCTTGAGGAGGGTGACGTGAAGCGCAAGCTCATAGCGGCCATCGGTGTCGCGGGCATGTTGGTCTCGATCGCGGCCTGTGGCGGCGACGACGGCGACGACAAGAAGGCCGGGGCGGACGGCTTCAAGGGGGAGACCCTGACGCTCTGGGCGATGGACGGCTCCACGCCCGACAGTTGGACCAAGGACGTCAAGGCCGCCTTCGAGAAGAAGACCGGCGCCAAGCTGAATCTCGAGATCCAGCAGTGGAACGGCATCCAGCAGAAGCTGACCACGGCCCTCTCCGAGGAGAACCCGCCGGACGTCTTCGAGATCGGCAACACGCAGACCGCCGCGTACGCCAAGACCGGTGGCCTCGCTGACCTCAGCGACCTCAAGGAAGGGGTCGGCGCCGACTGGACCGAGTCGATCAACGAGTCCTCGGTCGTGGACGGCAAGCAGTACGCCGCCCCGTGGTTCGTCCTGAACCGTGTCGTCATCTACAACAAGAAGGTCTGGGCCGACGCGGGCATCAAGGAGACGCCCAAGACCCGCGCGGAGCTCCTGAAGAACCTCAAGACGATCGAGTCCAAGACGGACGCCGAGCCGATCTACCTGCCCGGCCAGAACTGGTACCACTTCGTCGGCCTGACCATCGGTGAGGGCGCCGAACTGGTCAAGAAGGACGGCGACAAGTACGTCTCCAACCTGACCGACCCCAAGGTCGCCAAGGCCATGAAGACGTACAAGCAGTTCGCGGACCTCTCCGAGGCCCCGAAGAACAAGGACGAGGCCACCCCGCAGCAGGCCGAGGTCTTCGCCAAGGGCAAGACCGGCGCCTTCATCGGCATGAGCTG
Source organism: Streptomyces sp. NPDC033177 (assembly GCF_055577715.1). Taxonomy (NCBI): domain Bacteria; kingdom Bacillati; phylum Actinomycetota; class Actinomycetes; order Kitasatosporales; family Streptomycetaceae; genus Streptomyces; species Streptomyces sp. NPDC033177. The sequence goes on from NZ_JBVIPS010000012.1 coordinate 189,183, forward strand.
GGAGGCCGCGACCGCGATCAAGGCCAACCCGAAGATCGAGAAGGACATCGGTTACTTCACGATTCCCGGCGCCACCGCCGACAAGCCCGAAGGCGTCTTCCTCGGCGGCTCGAACCTCGCCGTGGCCGCGACAAGCAAGAAGCAGGAGCTCGCCAAGGAGTTCCTGAAGATCGCGCTGAACGACAAGTTCGAGGGTGCGCTCGCCAAGGAAGGCGGCGTCATCCCGAACAAGCAGGCCCTGGAGGCCCAGCTCAAGGGCAACCCGGCCGCCGAGGCCATGGCCCCCGCGACCGCCGGTGGCGGCACCACCCCGCTGATCCCGGAGTGGGCCGCGGTGGAGAACCCGCCGAACCCGATCAAGAACTACATGACCGCGGTCCTGAACGGTAAGTCCAACGACGAGGCCGCCAAGTCGGTCGAGGGCGAGCTCAACAAGCGCCTGTCGCAGAAGCAGTAAGGACGCGCTCCCGCCGGGGACTCCGGGCCCGGGGTGTCACTGCCCCCGGGCCCGGTGCCCCGGCTGAGCGCTGCGTTCCGCGATGCCCACGAAAGAGATGGCGAAGCATGACCGTGCAGACCGAACGGCCGCCCTCCGGCCCGACGGAGGATCTGAAATCGGACAGACGGCCGGCGGATCCGGGTAGACCCCGCACGGGGGCCCGGTCGTTCGGTCCCTACCTGCTGCTGCTCCCCGCGCTCGTGGCCACCCTGCTGTTCCTCGGCTGGCCGCTGGTCAACAACGGGATCCTGTCGTTCCAGAACCTCAACATGAGGCAGTTCATCCTCCACCTCACGGAGTGGAACGGGATCGACAACTTCAAGGAGGTCCTCAGCGGCGAGGACTTCTGGCGCGTCACGGGCCGCTCGATCGCCTTCACCGCGATCAACGTCGCACTGATCATGCTGATCGGCACCCTGATAGGCCTGCTGCTCGCACGGCTCGGCAAGCGGATGCGGACGTTCCTCCTGGTCGGTCTCGTGCTCGCCTGGGCGATGCCGGTCATCGCGGCGACGACCGTCTACCAGTGGCTGTTCGCCCAGCGCTTCGGCGTCGTCAACTGGGTCCTGGACAAGGCCGGCTGGCACTCGATGGCCGACTACGACTGGATGGGCACCCAGTACTCCACCTTCTTCGTGGTCATCACCCTCATCGTCTGGATGTCCGTCCCCTTCGTGGCGATCAACCTGTACGCCGCGACGACCGTGATCCCCAAGGAGCTCTACGAAGCCGCGTCGCTCGACGGCGCCGGCGCCTGGAAGCGCTTCACGAATGTCACGATGCCCTACCTGCGGCCCTTCCTCTACGCGACGACGTTCCTGGAGATCATCTGGGTCTTCAAGGCATTCGCGCAGGTCATGGCCCTCAACGAGGGCGGTCCTGACCGCCTCACCGAGATCCTGCCCGTCTACGCCTACATCGAGGGCATGGGCAACCAGCACTTCGGCATGGGTGCGGCGATCGCGCTGCTCACCATCGTCATCCTGTTGGCCCTGACCGCCTTCTACCTGCGGATCGTGCTCAAGCAAGAGGAGGACGAGCTGTGACGCGCACTGCTCCTGGTACTGCTTCCGGTACTGCTGCGAAGAGGTTCGGCCGCATCTGGCCCAACGCGGTGGCCGTCGTGCTCTTCATCGGCCTCGTCTTCCCCGTCTACTGGATGTTCGCCACGGCCTTCAAGCCGACCGGCGACATCATCAGCGAAGACCCCGTGTGGTTCCCGACCGACGCGACGTTCGAGCACTTCAAGACGGCCATCGAGGCCGAGCACTTCTGGACGATGGTCGGCAACTCCCTCACCGTCACGCTCCTCGCCGTGGTCTTCTCGCTGATCATCGGCCTCGCGGCGGCGTTCGCGCTCGCCCGGATGCGCTTCAAGGGCCGCAAGGGCTTCATCATCGGCTTCATGCTGGCCCAGATGGCGCCCTGGGAAGTCATGGTCATCGCGATCTACATCATCGTGCGCGACGCCGACATGCTGAACAGCCTGGTTCCCCTCACCCTCTTCTACATGGTGATGATCCTGCCCTTCACCCTCCTGACGCTGCGCGGCTTCGTCGCCGCGGTGCCGCGCGAGCTGGAGGAGTCGGCCATGGTCGACGGCTGTTCCCGGATGCAGGCGTTCCGCCGGGTGATCCTGCCGCTGCTCGCACCCGGCCTGATGTCGACCTCGCTCTTCGGCTTCATCACCGCCTGGAACGAATTCCCGCTCGTCCTTGTCCTGAACAAGGAGGCGGAGGCCAAGACGCTCCCGGTGTGGCTTTCCGGCTTCCAGACCGCCTTCGGCGACGACTGGGGCGCCACGATGGCCGCCGCCTCGCTCTTCGCCGTCCCGATCCTCGTCCTCTTCGTCTTCCTGCAGCGCAGGGCCGTCAGCGGTCTGACCGACGGTGCCGTGAAGGGATAACCGCCATATGACGACACTTACAAGCCCCACCGACACTCTGACCCGCGACGCCCTGACCGTCCTGCAGCCCGGCTTCGTCGGGACCAGCGCGCCGGACTGGCTGCTCCGCAGGATCGGCGAAGGGCTCGCCTCGGTCGGCCTCTTCGGCCGCAACATCGCCTCGCCCGAACAACTGGCCGCCCTGACGGCCCAGTTGCGTGCCGAGCGCGACGACGTCCTGGTCGCCATCGACGAGGAGGGCGGTGACGTGACCCGCCTGGAGGTCCGCTCCGGCTCCTCCTTCCCCGGCAACCACGCGCTCGGCGCGGTCGACGACACGGCACTCACCCGTGACGTGGCCGCCGAGCTGGGCCGCAGGCTCGCCGCGTGCGGCGTCAACCTCAACTGGGCGCCGTCCGCCGACGTCAACTCCAACCCGGACAACCCCGTCATCGGCGTACGGTCCTTCGGCTCCGACCCGCTCCTGGTGGCCCGGCACACCGCCGCGTACGTCGAGGGGCTGCAGTCCGCGGGCGTCGCCGCCTGCACCAAGCACTTCCCGGGGCACGGTGACACCGCGGTCGACTCGCACCACGACGTGCCGCGCATCGGCGTGGACCCCGAGGTGCTGCGGGCGCGTGACCTCGCGCCGTTCCGGGCCGCGATCGCCGCGGGCTCGCGTGCGGTGATGAGCGCCCACATCCTCGTCCCGTCGCTGGACGCGGAGTACCCGGCGACCCTCTCGCGCCGGGTCCTGACGGGCGTCCTGCGCGAGGAACTCGGTTTCGACGGACTGATCGTCACGGACGGCATGGAGATGCAGGCCATCTCCGCCACCTACGGCATCGAGCGCGGCAGCGTCCTCGCCATCGCCGCGGGCGCCGACGCGATCTGCGTCGGCGGCGGCCTCGCGGACGACGACACGGTCCTGCGCCTCCGTGACGCGCTGGTCGGGGCCGTCCGCTCGGGCGAGCTCTCCGAGGAGCGCCTCGCCGACGCGGCCACGCGCGTACGGGCGCTGGCCCACGAGACTTCGGTGTCGGGCGCGGCCGAGCGTTCGGGGGGCGCGCCCGGCACCGAGATCGGCCTGGTCGCGGCCCGCCGCGCCCTGACGGTCACCCGGGGCGAGTCCTACGCGGCCCCGCTCACCGAAGCACCGTTCGTCGCCGCCTTCACGCCGATGGCCAACATCGCGGTGGGCGACGAGACCCCGTGGGGCGTGGCCGCGGAGCTGCGCCGCCTCCTCCCGGGCACCGAGACGGGCAGCTTCACCGGCCCGGACGCGGGTGCGCTCGCGCTGAACGAGGCGGGGGAGCGGCGCATCGTGGCCGTGGTCCGCGACGCCCACCGCCACGCGTGGATGGCGGAGGCCCTGGACACCCTGCTGTCCGCCCGCCCCGACACGATCGTGGTCGAGATGGGCGTCCCCAAGTCCGCCCCCACAGGCTCCCTCCACATCGCCACCCACGGCGCGGCAAGAGTCTGCGGCCTGGCAGCAGCAGAGGTGATCACGGCCGCCCCGTAGGGGGGCCCGCAAGGGGCGCGGGGAACTGCGCGCTCAGCCCCCACGCACCCGCAGGTGAGGCACAAGCAAAAAGGTGCCGGGCCGCCCCCAGCAGAGGGGCGCCCCGGCACCTTCGCGCAAGGCCCAGGGGCCCGCTTAAAGCCCTTGCCAGCCCGGCTTCGCCGCATACGTGGCCCGGAAGTACTCCCCAAGCTTCAGCTTGGAGGCAGCGGCCTCGTCCACGACGACCGTCGCATGCGGATGCAACTGCAGAGCCGAGGCCGGCACCACCGCGGCCACGGGCCCCTCCACCGTCGCGGCCACCGCGTCCGCCTTGCCCTCACCGGTGGCGAGCAGCACCAGATGCCGCGCCTCCAGGATCGTCCCGATCCCCTGCGTGATCACGTGGTGCGGCACCTGCCCGATGTCCCCGTCGAAGAAGCGCGCGTTGTCCACCCGCGTCTGCTCCGTCAGCGTCTTGATCCGGGTGCGCGAGGCGAGCGAGGAACACGGTTCGTTGAACCCGATGTGCCCGTCGGTGCCGATCCCGAGCAGCTGGAGGTCCACTCCGCCGGCGTCCGCGAGCGCCTGGTCGTACGCCTCGCAGGCCGCCTGCACGTCCTGCGCGCTGCCGTCGGGCCCCATGAACGACTTCTCGCTGAGCCCGAGCGGCTCGACGACCTCACGCAGCACCACGGATCGGTAGGACTCGGGGTGCCCGGCGGGCAGCCCCACGTACTCGTCGAGCTGGCAGATCCGCGCCCGCGAGGCGTCCACGGCACCGGAGCCGACCTTGGCGGCCAAGGCTTCGTAGATGGGCAGCGGGGTGGATCCGGTGGCGACACCGAGCAGGGCGTCAGGCTTACGGCGCACCAGGGCGGCCATGGCCTCCGCGATGAGCTCGCCGCCTGCCTTGGCGTCCGGGACGATGACAACTTCCACGCTGGGCCTGCCGATCTGGAGGGGGGACTCGCGGGCCCGGAGAGAGAGCCCACGGGGAACTTTGGACTATGTGGTATAGACCAATCTAGCAGAGCTGACCCGCCGTGGCCCAGGTTCTCGGCCCCGGCAGCACGAAGTCCCCGCGTCCCATGCTCGGCTCTGCGACCGCCCCCCGCCCGTCGAGCGACCGCCCCCACTGCCGACCGACCGGCCCCTACGCCAGCGACCCTCCCGTCACGTCCAGCCACTGACCGGTGACCCAGCGCCCGTCGTCCGACGCCAGGAACGCGACGGCGTCGGCTATGTCCGCCGGGGTGCCGACCCTGCCGAGCGCCGACATCGCCGCCGCGCCCGCCCACGCCTCCTTGTTCTCGTCGCCGCGCAGCCAGGCGGCGTTGACGTCCGTGTCCACGATGCCCGGTGCCACCGAGTTGACCGTGATGCCCCGGGGGCCGAGGACCTTGGACAGATTTCGGGTGAACACGTCCAGGGCGCCCTTGGTCATGGCGTACGTCAAGATCTCCGGCATGACCGCGGCGCGCGAGAGGCCCGACGAGATGTTGATGACCCGCCCGCCGTCCCGCAGCCGCCGCTCGCCGAGCTGCGTGATGAAGAACGGGGCCTTGGTGTTGACCGCGAACAGCCGGTCGTACTCCGCGTCGTTCGCCTCGGAGAAGGGGCGGGACGTGCCGATCCCCGCGTTGTTCACCAGGATGTCCAGGCCGTCGGCGTGCCGGTCGAACTCCGTCCACAAGGCCTCCGCGTCGCCGGGGACGCCCAACTCCACGCCGAGGGCGAAGGCGGAGCCCCCGGCTTCCTCGATGGCCGCGACCGTCTCCTTCGCCGCCACCTCATTGCTGCCGTAGTGCACGGCCACCCGTGCGCCGTCCCGCCCCAGCCGCTCGGCGATGCCCCGCCCGATGCCACGGCTGCCGCCCGTGACCAGCGCCGTCCTGCCCGCGAGCTTCCCTGCAAGCGCACCCATGAGAGCCGCCCCCAATTTCTCTAGTGGTCGTTACAGAAAGAACCGTAGCGGACCCGGCGCAGTTTTTCTAGCGGCCGCTATACAATTCACCCCATGGCGACGAAACAGCGCGGCCGCCCCCGCTCCTTCGACCGCGAGACCGCCCTGGAGCAGGCCCTGCGCACCTTCTGGGATCAGGGGTACGAGGCGACATCGGTCACGGACCTCACCCGGGCCATGGGCATCGGCGCCCCCAGCATGTACGCGGCCTTCGGTGACAAGCAGTCACTGTTCGAGGAGGTCGTGCTGCTGTACGGGCAGACGCACGGCTCCTTCGGCGAGCGCGCCTTCGCGGAGGAACCGACCGTCCGCGGCGGAGTCGCGCGGATGCTGCACGAGGCCGCCGACAAGTACACGGAGGCCGGCCACCCGCACGGCTGCCTGGTCATCTGCGCCGCGACGAACTGCACGACGCCGGAGGTCGAGGCCGGCCTGCGTGAGCGGCGCAACGCGAACATCAGCGGCATCGAGTCCCGCATCAAGGCCGCCGTCGCCGCAGGCGAGCTCCCCCCGGGGACCGACGCCCCCGCCCTGGCCCGCTATACGGGAGCGGTGCTCCAGGGCATGTCCCAGCAGTCCCGCGACGGCGCGAGCAGGCAGGATCTTGAGGCGGTCGCCGAGCTGGCCATGGGGGTCTGGCCCGAGGTACAACAAACATCTGCCGACGCATAGACACAGGTGAATGGTCTAGTCCACAATGCGTGGGTAAAGCATCCGCCCTCCCCGCACAGGAGGGTGGACCGAGGAACCGGCACTCTCTGCCCTGACCGTGTCGGATCCTTAGACCGGCCGCCTGGTACCGCACATTCCGGTGGTCGGTGTTCCTGAAGGGCTGCGGTGCCGTGGGTGGGTTGAGGGTCCCGCCCCTGGCGCCGCGGCTCGTCGGGATTCTCCCGGAGCGGGCCCGCCGGACGTGCCAGGTACGCTCGCACACGTGCCCTCCATGAACGACCTCGTACGCCAGCACACCGCTCTCGGTGACTCCGATCTCGAGTGGCTGCATCTGCTGGTCTCGGAGTGGCAACTGCTCTCCGACCTCTCCTTCGCCGACCTCGTGCTGTGGGTCCCCACCCGCGACGGCACCCGCTATGTCTCCGTGGCGCAGATGCGGCCGAACACCGGCCCCACCTCCTACCAGGACGACATGGTCGGCCACCTCGTCCCGCGCGGCCGCCGCCCGCTGCTCGACGCCGCTCTCGACGAGGGCCGCATCGTGCGCGAGGGCGACCCCGAGTGGCGCGAAGAGGTCCCGGTGCGGGTCGAGTCCATCCCCGTACGCAGGGAAGGACGCGTCCTCGGGGTCATCGCCCGCAACACGAACCTGCTCACGGTGCGCACCCCTTCGCGCCTCGAACTGACCTACCTCCAGTCGGCGTCCGACCTGGCCCAGATGATCGCGGCGGGCTCCTTCCCGTTCCCCGGCCAGCAGGTCGACATGGACGCGTCCCCGCGCGTGGGCGACGGTCTGCTCCGGCTCGACGCCGACGGCATCGTCCAGTACGCGTCGCCGAACGCGCTCTCCGCGTACCACCGCCTCGGTCTCGCCGCCGACCTGGTCGGCCACCACCTCGGCACGGCGACCGCCGAACTCGCCCCGTCCCGCGGCCCGGTCGACGAGGCGCTCGCCAAGGTCGCGAGCGGCTGGGCGCCCCGCGAGTTCGAGATCGAGGGCGGCGACGGCGTGATCCAGCTCCGCGCAATCCCGCTCAAGCCCAAGGGCCCGCGCATCGGTTCGCTCGTACTGCTCCGCGACGTCACCGAACTGCGCCGACGCGAGCGGGAGTTGATCACCAAGGACGCGACCATCCGGGAGATCCACCACCGAGTGAAGAACAACCTCCAGACGGTCGCGGCCCTTTTGCGCCTCCAGGCGCGGCGGATCGACTCGGCCACCGGACGCGAGGCGCTCGAAGAGGCCGTGCGCCGCGTGGGCTCCATCGCCATCGTGCACGAGACGCTGTCCCAGAACCTGGACGAGCGCGTGGAGTTCGACGAGATCGCCGACCGCGTCCTCGCGATGGTGGCCGAGATCTCACCCGGCAAGGTCACCGGCCGCCGCACCGGACGCTTCGGCATCCTGGACGCCGAGGTGGCGACGCCGCTGTCGATGGTCCTGACGGAGGTCCTGCAGAACGCCCTGGAGCACGGCTTTCAGGAAGGTGACACCGGAACGGTCGAGGTCTCCGCCGTGCGCGGCGGCACCAGCAAGGACGCCCGGCTCCTCATCACGGTTCAGGACGACGGCGTCGGTCTGCCCGAGGGATTCGACCCGCACCGCTCGGGCAACCTCGGCCTGCAGATCGTCCGCACCCTGGTCGAGGGCGAGATGGGCGGCACCTTCGACATGGTGCGGGCCCCGGAGCGCGGCACGCAGGTCGTCCTCGACATCCCGGTGCGCGCCGACAAGTAAGCCGACAAGCAAACGGAAAGCAGTGAGCCCCGGACCGAAGTGGTCCGGGGCTCACTGCTCACGTTGCGTTGCGCATCGGGGGGTACTGCGCGGCTGCGGCTCGGGGGCGGGAGATGCGTACTCGCTGTACGCGCCGCCGGGCTAAGGCTCGTTAGGGGGCGTGAGCGTCAGGCGCTTGCCTGGCGTGCACGGTTGCGAGCGGCACGGCGCTTCATTGCGCGGCGCTCGTCCTCGCTGAGGCCACCCCAGACGCCGGAGTCCTGGCCGGACTCGAGCGCCCACTGCAGGCACTGCTCCATGACGGGGCAGCGGCGGCAGACGGCCTTGGCTTCCTCGATCTGCAGCAGCGCAGGACCGGTGTTGCCGATGGGGAAGAAGAGCTCGGGGTCTTCCTCGCGGCAAACGGCGTTGTGACGCCAGTCCATGGCTGCTACCTCTCCTTGGTATTACATGCAGGTTGCTTGTGAATGTGAACGCTTTCACGAATCCCTCGACGACGGAAGGGACTTTCGTCACATACGCGACGATGTCCTATGCGTTGAGGAGGGGGTTCTGGCGGTCTGTGGGGCCGATGTTGCGGGCCGTCCCGATCGCCATGTAGAGATTCGCAAACCTCGGCGGCGGATACAACCCCTTCCGGAAAGTTTTTTTTGATTCCTCAGTGTCGACTGGGTCACAGCCGTACTTCCATGGGGTGGACCCTGGCCTAAACGTTCGAGTGAAAGGACTTTGGGCCCTTCTACTCACACAATCACACGCAGTGCACGGCGAACGCCTGTGAACGTCACGCTCGTGCGCAGCCCCAGGTGGTCACCGTCCATCTGAAGGGGCAGCGGCACCTTCGAATGCAAGGTGAAGTTGGTGAGGTCATGGAGCGTAACCGCGTGCTTGCCGTGAGGTCCGCGATCCGGCGTCGAGGTCAGGAGCTGGGTCCCGTACCGGGCCACCGCCGTGGTGGAGAGCTTGCTCAGACCGAGCACGTCGAGGCCCGTGTCGAAGGAGGCCCGCGGGGACGCGTACATCGGGCGATTGCCCAGGTAGGTGTACGGAGAGGTGTTGCAGACTATGGAGAGCACGAGATCGGTGACCGGGTCCATGCCGGGCCGTTCCAGCGTGATCATTCCGTGTCTGCGGTGAGGTTCGTCGAGGAACTGACGGACCACCTGGCGCAAATACAGCGCATGCGTGGACCGCTTCCCGCGTTCCCTCTGTTGTTCGACCCGCCCGACGACCCCGGCGTCGAAGCCGAAGCCGGCGGCGAAAGTGAACCAGTGTGCGGGGATCGTCTCGTCCTCGGTGCCGGGGGTCCCGGCCAGCCGGCCGAGGCTCACTGTCCGTTCGCTTCCCTCACGCAGCGCGTCGAGGATCGCGCCGGTCGCCTCCACGGCGTCGTTGGGCAGACCGAGAGCGCGCGCGAAGACGTTGGTGGAACCGCCGGGGACGACGGCCAGGCGCGGCAGCCGGTCCGGATCGGGACCGTTGTGCAGCAGGCCGTTGGCGACCTCGTTGACCGTGCCGTCCCCGCCGAGAGCGACGACCAGCTCGATGTCCTTGCTCTCCGCGGCCTGTTTCCCGAGGTCCCGGGCATGGCCGCGATACTCCGTGGTGACCGCCTCGAGCTTCATCTCGCTCGCCAGCGCATGGATCAGTACGTCACGCGTGCGCGCGCTGGTGGTGGTTGCCGCCGGGTTGACCACAAGGAGTGCACGCATGCGAAGCAGAGTACCCAGCCCTCTTTGCCCGACACAGACCGAGGGGTCGGACCGGAGGCCGGAGCACGGACACGCACAGCTACCCTGCAAGGGTGAGCACTGAGCGGAACCCCACCCCCGAAGCGCCGGAGCCCGGCCCGCGTCCCGGCCGTCTGACGGCCGCCGCGGCCCTGGCCGCGCTGGAGGGCGTCGCCCTCATCGCCGCCGGCGTCTACATGCTCGTGATGGGCCTCGCGGGTGACCCCGACAACCCGGAACAGGCCACGACGGGCGGCGTCACGCTGATCGTCCTCGCGCTCCTGCCCCTGCTCGCCGCGCGCGGTCTCCTGCTCCGCCGCGGCTGGAGCCGGGGGCCCGCGATCATCACGCAGATCATGGCGCTGCCGGTGGCCTGGCAGCTGCTGCAGGCCGACAGCATGGCCATCCCGGCGGGTATCGCGCTCGCCGCCGTCGCGGTCGCCGCGCTCGTCCTGCTTGTCAATCCCGCCACGACCGAGGCCCTCGGCATCAAGGGCCCGGGGAACGTACAGGACGACGTGAAGTAGCCGTCCCGCACGGGACCGACCGGCTGGCTCGCCGAAGGAGCAGACCAGGAGGGGCGGCCTGCTCCTTCGTCACTCCTCGACGAGGAGCTTCTCGCGCAGCTGCGCGAGTGTGCGGGCGAGAAGCCGGGAGACGTGCATCTGGGAGATGCCGACTTCCTGGGCGATCTGCGACTGCGTCATGTTGCCGAAGAACCGCAGCAGCAGGATGCGCTTCTCGCGCGGTGGAAGGTCCTCCAGAAGCGGTTTGAGGGACTCCCTGTACTCGACGCCCTCCAGGGCCTCGTCCTCCGCGCCCAGGGTGTCCGCGACCGCCGGGGACTCGTCGTCCGTGTCCGGGACGTCCAGGGACAGCGTGGAGTACGCGTTGGCCGACTCCAGGCCCTCCAGGACCTCCTCTTCGGAGATGCCCAGTTTCTCGGCGAGCTCGTGCACCGTGGGCGAGCGGCCGTGCAGCTGGGACAGCTCGGCGGTCGCCGTGGTCAGCGCGAGCCGCAGCTCCTGAAGACGCCGCGGGACCCTGACCGCCCAGCCCTTGTCGCGGAAGTGGCGCTTGATCTCACCGACGACCGTGGGTGTCGCGTACGTGGAGAACTCCACGCCGCGCTCCGGGTCGAAGCGGTCCACCGACTTGATCAGGCCGATCGTGGCGACCTGCGTCAGGTCGTCGAGGGGCTCGCCGCGGTTGCGGAAGCGGCGGGCCAGGTGCTCGACGAGCGGCAGGTGCATGCGGACCAGCTTGTTGCGCAGATCCGCGTACTCAGGGCTGCCGTCCTTCAGCTCGCGCAGTTCGATGAACATCGCGCGTGCACCACTGCGGTCCCGCGGATCGTGCCGGGTGTGCTGCTGCTCACCGTGTTCGCTCATGTATCCCGCCCGTTGCGCGCCGCCCCGGACGGAGGGCTTCGCGCTCTCCTCCTCGGCGGTCGGCTCTGCCTGCTCCGACGCGTCAGCCACAGTCGACGGACCCGGGTGCTCCGGGTCCTCCGGGTGCGGCCTGGCCTGCTGCTCGGGGATGCCCTTGAGCGCCGGCTCCACCGGAGCCCCGCGCCTCGTGGGCGTCACTCCCCGGCCACCGGGCAGACCCCGTGTGCCGCGCTCTTCGTCCCGCACCGGCCCCTCCCCGCCCCTCACGCCGGCCCGGGTCCCGCGCCGCGCTTCTTGTAGAGACTGATCGAGACGGTGTTGTCCTCGGCCACGGAGGAGTCGACCTGACCCGCGAGGGCGGACAGCACTGTCCAGGCGAAGGTGTCCCGTTCCGGGGCCCGGCCGTCGGTGGTCGGCGCCGAGACGGTCACCTCCAGGGAGTCGTCGACGAGCTGGAAGACGCAGCTGAGCACCGAACCGGGCACGGCCTGCTGGAGCAGGATCGCGCACGCCTCGTCGACCGCGATGCGAAGGTCCTCGATCTCGTCGAGAGTGAAGTCCAAACGCGCCGCGAGACCGGCCGTGGCCGTACGCAGCACCGACAGGTAGGCACCCGCAGCCGGAAGGCGGACCTCGACGAAGTCCTGATTTCCGGGCTCGCCTGCGATCTGGGACACCCTCACCTCCAAGGTGGTACAAGCACTTTCGGGGCTCCAGGTCCACCGTCGAGCGGCGGGCCGGACTGCGTCACACGGGTAACGCACCACGTAGTTATGCGGTGACGCTACCGCGCTCCCCAGTTCCGTGTCCCGGGGACCCCGCTCCGTTGCTGTCACTCATAGTAAGCCTATAGGTACGGAGAGTGGCTAGGGGTCGCGCGGGCCCAATTGGAGAGTACGGGCGTCGGGTTGACGTACCCAGACGTCAGACGATCGAACCGTCGACGAAGCACCAACGCCAGCTCTCGCCCGGTTCGAAGGTCCTCATCACCGGGTGTCCGCTGTCCTTGTGGTGCTCCGTCGCGTGCCGGTAGGGCGAGGAGTCGCAGCAGCCGACATGGCCGCAGTCCAGGCAGAGCCGTAGTTGCACGGGGTGACTGCCGGCCGCGAGGCACTCGAGACAGGTCTCGCTCAGCGGCGCGGGCTCAGGGTGCGGCAGCGCTGCGACATGCGGGCACTCGTTCATGATTGCCAGATTACGACGGGAACGCGTATCGCGGAGGGCCTGACCGATGGACGTACTGCCCCTGGTGGCACTGATCGCGGCGAGTGCCGCGGTGGCCGGAGCCGCGCGCCGGACACCGGTGCCCGCGCCGCTGCTCCTCGTCGCGGCGGGTCTCGTCGCCGCGTACGTGCCCGGGGTGCCGGACTATCACCTGGATCCGCACATCGTGCTCCCGCTGATCCTGCCGCCGCTGCTGCACACCGCGGCCCTGGAGAGCTCGTACCTCGATCTGCGCGCCAACATCAGGCCCGTGGCGCTGCTCTCGGTCGGTTACACGCTGTTCGCGACCCTCGCCGTCGGGTATCTCGCGTATCTGCTGATCCCCGATCTGCCGCTGACCGCCGCGCTGGTCCTCGGCGCGGTGATCGCGCCGCCGGACGCGGTGGCTGCCACGGCCATCGCGCGGAAGGTGGGGCTGCCGTCGCGGATCACCACGATCCTGCAGGGCGAGTCGCTGGTGAACGACGCGACCGCGATCACCGCCTACAAGGTTGCCCTGGCGGCGGCGGTCGGCGAGGGCGCGAGCTGGGCGGGCGGGATCCAGGAATTCCTGGTGGCGGCGGTCGGCGGGGTCGGTGTCGGTCTCGTCCTCATGGTGCCGATCCACTGGCTGCGGCGGCACATGAGGGAGGCGATGCTGCAGAACACCCTCTCCTTGCTGATCCCCTTCGTCGCATACGCGGCCGCCGAGCAGGTGGGCGCCTCCGGAGTGCTCGCCGTGGTCGTCGTCGCCCTGTTCCTGGGTCACCGCTCCTGGGAGGTCGACTTCGAGACGCGGCTCCAGGAGGCCGCCGTGTGGAAGGTGGTCGCGTTCATCCTGGAGTCCGCGGTCTTCGCGCTCATCGGCCTGCAACTGCCGCTCGTCCTCAAGGGGCTCGGCGAGTACAGCGGCCTGGAGGCGGCCTGGTACGCGCTGGGGGTCTTCTTCCTGGTCGTCCTCGTGCGCTTCGTGTGGTCGTACCCGGCGACCTACCTGCCGCGGATGCTGTCGAAGCGCATCAAGGAGCGCGAGAGCGACATGGACTGGCGGCGGCCGCTGATCGTCAGCTGGGCCGGCATGCGCGGTGTGGTGTCGCTGGCGATCGCCTTCTCGATCCCGCTCGTCATGGACGACGGGGAGCCGTTCCCCGCTCGCAACCTGGTGCTGTTCCTGACCTTCACCACGGTGATCGGCACGTTGGTCGTGCAGGGGCTCTCGCTGCCGTGGCTGATCCGGGTCCTGCGGCTGCCGGGGCGTGACACGCAGGCGGAGACGCTCGCGGAGGCGCAGGCGCAGAACGCCGCCTCACAGGCCGCGGAGCGTCGGGTGGACGAACTCATGCGGGACGAGCGCAATCGCCTCCCAGAGCCCCTCCAGGACCGTCTGCGCACCGTTCTGGAACGGCGCCGCAACTCCGTGTGGGAACGCCTCGGCCAGTCCAACCCGGTGACGGGGGAGTCCGCCGACGACACCTACCGCAGGCTCGCCCGGGAGGCGATCGCCGCGGAACGGGAGGTGTTCGTGACGATGCGGGACGAGCGGCGCATCGACGACGAGATGATGCGGACGCTGCTGCGCAAGCTGGACCTGGAGGAGGCCGCGGCCTACCGGGAGGTCGAGGAGTGAGCCGAGGGGCCATCGGGGCCGCGGGTTCCGTCGCGGTGATGACCGCTGTCACGTCGGTGCCGGGGGGAAACGTGCCCTCTTCGGAGAGGGCCGTCAGCGCGTAGAGGAGCTTGGCGACGTAGACGCGCTCCACGGGGAGGCCGTGCCGGTCCTCGAAGTCGTTTGCGAACGCGGTGAGTTCGGGTGACGTGCGGGCGTAGCCGCCGAAGTGGAAGCGCTCGTCCAGGTGCCAGTTGGCGGTGGGGGCGCCGAAGGTCCGCTGTTGCAGCGCCCGTATCTCCGGGCCGAGGAAGCCGCCCTTGAGCACGGGTATGCCGAGAGCGTGCTGGTCCGGGGCGAGGCCCGCGGCCATGCCGGCCAGGGTGCCGCCGGTGCCGCAGGCCACGGCCGCCGTGTGGGTACGCCCGCGCAATTCCTCGCCCAGGGCCGTGCAGCCCTGTACGGCAAGGGAGTTGCTGCCCCCTTCGGGGATGACGTAGGGGTCCTTGGCGCCCGTCGCGCGCAGGAGGGCGGCCAGGACGTCCGGGTCCGTCTTCCTGCGGTACGTCGCCCGGTCGATGAAGTGCAGACGCATTCCGTCCGCCGCGCATTGCGTCAGCGACGGGTTCAGGGGGCGGTCGGCGAGTTCGTCACCGCGGACCACGCCGATGGTGTCCATGCCGAGGAGGCGGCCCGCGGCGGCGGTCGCCCTGAGGTGGTTGGAGTAGGCGCCGCCGAAGGTCAGCAGGGCCTCGTGCCCCGCCTCGACGGCGGCGTCCAGGTTCAGGAAGAGCTTGCGGTACTTGTTGCCCGGGAGGTCCGGGTGGATGAGGTCGTCCCGTTTGAGCGTGAGAGTGACGCCGCGCCGCGTGAACCGCTCGTCCCGGAGCTCCTGGAGCGGGGACGGGAGCCGGGGGCGCGGGGTGGCCGGCGGGGTGGTCGGCGGGGTGGTGCTCACCCCGCCATTCTGCCCGTCGCCGTGCCACCGGGCACGGCCACGGGCACGCCCGCCCGCCGGGGGCGTTGCCCTACTTGAGGCGTTCCTCGATGCGCTCCCGCATCGCGTTCATGGTGAAGCCCTTCGGGTCGATCTTGCCCGGCTGCCATTCGAGATGGCCGATCACCGAGCGATGGGTCCAGCCGTGGTGCCGGCAGATGGCCGCCGAGACCCGCTCGATGGCGTCCAGCTGGGCGTCCGGCCACGGGTCCTCGCCGTCGCCGAGGTTCTCGCACTCGAAGCCGTAGAAGTGGCGGTTTCCGTCGGTGTTCGCCTCGTTGTCCGGCGGGAGCGCCTTCTCGGCGATGACCGCGCGCAGGACGTCGTCGTCGCCCAGGCCCGCGTGGTTGGCGCGGCCGTACCCGACGAGGTGGACGCGGCCGTCCTTGGTGATGACGCCGTGGCAGAGCGGGCCGGGCAGCGAGGCATAGCCGTCACGGCAGATCTCCACGGTCCGTTGGCTGCCCGACGTGACCGTGTGGTGGATCATCACGCCGTGCACGGGCCCCCACGGCCCCTTGTGGTTGCGGTTGTGGTGGGTCCAGTCGCCGACTTCGACGACCGTCACCTCTTCGTCCTTGAGCACATTGAGGAAGCTGCCCGCGGACATGGGTGGGGCCATGGCCGACTCCTTTGCGGAGCACGACGGCCGCCTGTCGCGGACCGTCTTGTATGTCCGCTTTTACCGGAACCACGGTGCCTGAACCAGCCGTTCGGACGTATTCCGTCGCTGTTCGGGCACCGTGCGAGCCGATTTGGTCAGCCGCGGTGGTCGCCGCCGTGCAGGAACGCGTCACCGTTCGTCGCGATGTGTGCCTCGACCGCCTGCAGGGCCTGCTGGGTGGCCTGAGGGGTCCCCGTGCCGTGCTGCTGCGCGTAGTACGCGGCGCCCAGTTTCTTCAGGAGGTCGCCGCCGGTGCGCTGCGCCTGGACCTCGTCGATCTTCTGCTTGCCCTGCGTGAGCCCGCGCTGCGCCTGTTCCTTGGCGCGATCCAGGAAGCCTGCCATTGCCGTCTCCTACGCATAGGTGCGGATTGGTGCCGATCGGTGCATTTCGGTATGAAGCGTATCGGCCGTTGTGTCTGGTTCAACGGATGCACGGATCTTGGAGTTCCCCGCCGCCGCGAACCCTTGTCCTGGTACGCGGGTGAGTGCCCCGTCTCGCCTGATCCATTCCCGCTCGTTTGTGTAATGGCGCCGGTACGCACCGTGCTGGAAGGGTTGTCGGCGCAGATCAGCGCTTGATCGGGAGGGCATAGCCAATGTCGGTAGGCGAAGAGGTCCGGGCGGAACAGGCCGAGCCGCAGCAGAGCTTGGGCACATCTGCCGCGCGGAATCTGGCCACCACCACCAAGTCCGCGCCGCAGATGCAGGAGATCAGCTCCCGCTGGCTCCTGCGGACGCTGCCGTGGGTGCAGGTGCAGGGCGGTACGTATCGAGTGAACCGGAGGTTGAGCTACTCGGTCGGCGACGGCCGGGTGACGTTCGTGAAGACCGGGGACCGGGTCCAGGTCATCCCGGCGGAGCTCGGCGAACTGCCGACCCTGCGGGACTACGAGGACGTCGAGGTCCTGGGGGAGCTGGCCCAGCGCTGCCAGCAGCGGGAGTTCGCCGCGGGGGAGGTCATCACCTCCTTCGGCAGCCAGGCCGACGAGGTGTTCCTGCTCGCGCACGGCAGGGTCGAGAAGATCGGCACCGGGCCCTACGGGGACGACACGGTCCTCGGGTCCCTCGCCGACGGCGCCTACTTCGGCGAGCAGGCGCTGCTCGACCCGGAGGCCATCTGGGAGTACACGACGCGCGCGGTGACCGCGTGCACCGTGCTCACCCTGCCCCGCCAGGACCTGGAGCAGGTCGCCGAGCGCACGGACTCCCTGCGCGAGCACCTGCGGCGGCTGCGGTCCATCCCGGCCCAGCGCACCAACAAGTTCGGCGAGGCGCCCATCGACCTCTCCGCCGGACACATCGGCGAGGCCGTGCTGCCGGGCACGTACGTCGACTACGAATCGGCGCCGCGTGAGTACGAACTGAGCGTCGCCCAGACCGTGCTGCGCATCCACACGCGCGTGGCCGATCTCTACAACCAGCCGATGAACCAGACCGAGCAGCAGCTGCGGCTCACGGTCGAGGCGCTCAAGGAGCGCCAGGAGCACGAGCTGATCAACAACCGCGAGTTCGGGCTGCTCAACAACTGCGAGTACGAGCAGCGGTTGCAGCCGCACGACGGCGTGCCGAGCCCGGACGACATGGACGAGCTGCTCAGCCGCAGGCGCGGGTCGAAGCTCTTCCTGGCCCACCCGCGCGCGATCTCCGCGTTCGGCCGTGAGCTCAACAAGCGCGGTCTGGTGCCGGAGACCATCGACATGGGCGGCCACCGCATCCCCACCTGGCGCGGGGTGCCGATCTTCCCGTGCAACAAGATCCCGGTCACCGAGGCCCGCACCACCTCGATCATCTGCATGCGTACGGGCGAGGAGGAGCAGGGTGTCGTCGGCCTGCACCAGGCCGGCATCCCGGACGAGATCGAGCCGAGCCTGTCCGTGCGCTTCATGGGAATCAGCGAGCAGGCGATCATCTCGTACCTGGTGTCGACCTACTACTCCGCGGCGGTCCTGGTGCCGGACGCGCTGGGCGTGCTGGAGAACGTCGAGATCGGCCGCTGGCGATGAGGCCGTGTCTGCGGGCGCGCGGCCGGGTAGACCCCTTCCGTACGCGCCCGCAGGCCCAGGAACCGCCACCGTCCGCATCCTCTCCGGGGTGAGTCCATGACGGACACGACAACGGACATGACGGAGTACGAGGAGCACGCGGGGCGCGATGCGTCCGAAGCGGCGGAGATCCTGGCGTCGGCGCGCGAGTGCGTCGACCCGGAGCTGCGCCGGGCGATCGACTCGCTGCCAGGGTCGATGCGCCGTATCGCGCTCTACCACTTCGGCTGGGAACACGCGGACGGCACACCGGCGGACGGGCACGCGGGCAAGGCGATCAGGCCCGCGCTCGTGCTCGCCGCGGTGCGTGCCCTGGGCGGGGACCAGGCCAGGGCAGTCCGGGCCGCGGCAGCGGTGGAGCTGACCCACAACTTCACCCTGCTGCACGACGACGTCATCGACCGCGACGCCACCCGCAGGCACCGGCCCACCGCATGGACCGTGTTCGGCGAACCCGACGCGATCCTTGCCGGTGACGCGCTCCAGGCGCTGGCGCAGCGGCTGCTCGCCGAGGACCCGCACCCCGGGGCCCCGGCGGCGGCCGCCCGGCTCGCCACCTGCGTGGTGGAGCTCTGCGCGGGCCAGCACGCGGACGGCGCGCTGGAGCGGCGCGCCCCCGACGAGGTGACGCTCGACGAGTGTCTCGCCATGGCCGAGGCCAAGACGGGGGCGCTGCTCGGCTGCGCCTGCGCACTGGGGGCGCTGTACGCGGGGGCGGGGCGCGGCGAGGTGGAGGCGCTCGACGGGTTCGGCCGTGAGGCAGGGCTCGCCTTCCAGCTCATCGACGACGTGATCGGCATCTGGGGCGATCCCGGGTGCACGGGCAAGCCGGCCCGTGCCGACCTCGCGGCCCGCAAGAAGTCCCTGCCGGTGGTCGCCGCCCTGGCCTCGGGCACCCCTGCCGCGGCCGAACTGGCCGAGCTGTACGGCCGCCCGTCGGTCGACGGCGATCTGGACCGCATGGCGCGCGCCGTCGAGGCGGCGGGCGGCAAAGACTGGGCGCTGCTGCACGCGGGCGACCGGATGTCCCGCGCGATCAACCAGCTCGCCGGCGCGGTGCCGGTCCCGGCGGCCGCGGACAGCCTGCTGGCGCTCGCGGAGTTCGTGACGCGGCGTACGCACTGAACGTACGCGGTTCCACGCACACCGACGACGCGTCCCGCGAGCCCCGCACCCCGCCGAGATCCGGTCAGGGTGCGGGGCTCGCCCGTGTGCCGGGGCCCGATCGCCTAGGCTGCAACTGGAGTAACCGGTGGGACGGTACACGCAGTTGAGCGGGGCGAGGGAAAAGGGGCGGGCTGTGGGCGTAGTCATCCGGAGGGCCGGGGAGAGCGACCGGGCGGACGTGGTCCGGCTGCTCGACGAGGCGTTCCACGACGACCCGGTGAGCAGCTGGGTCTTCCCCGACGCGGAGTACCGCCGCCGCAGGCACGGCGCCCTGATGAACGCCTTTCTCGACCTCGCGCTGGACATGGGCCACGTCGACATCGCCGAGGACGGCTCGGCCGTCGCACTGTGGTGGTCCGTCCCCGCGGGGGGCGAGGACGAGGGCGCCGAAGAGGGCCCCGCGCAGCTGCGCGCCGCCGTCGACCCCGACAACGCGCGGATAGAGGAGATCGGCCGGCTGACCGGCGAGGCGCACCCGACCGACCGGCCCCACCAGTACCTGCACATGATCGGCGTGAGCCCACGGCGACAGGGCGAAGGGCTCGGCTCGGCGCTGATCTGGGCCGTTCTCGACCGCTGTGACCGAGAAGGGCTGCACGCCTATCTGGAGGCGAGCAACAGCCGCAGCCGCGCGCTCTACACCCGGCTCGGATTCCAGTTCACGGGAAAGGCCGTCGATCTGCCGGACGGCCCGCAGCTGTGGCCGATGTGGCGGGAGCCCCGACCTTTCGGCGCGGACGGTGGCGACACCGGCCGATTCGCCTGAAGTCGTTGTAGCGCCGCTGTGTTGGCCACAGTCACAACGAAGGGGGGCGAGCCCCCACGTCCCGCAAAATGACCCGTGATGTGTCCGGCGGCGCGTCCCGCGAGCGACGTGTGGCGGAGGCGTTCGTGGAGATGGCCGACTCCGTGGCCGACGATTTCGAGGTCGCCGAGTTCCTGCAGAGCCTCGCCGTGCGCTGTGTGGAACTGCTCGGTGTCTCGGCCGTGGGCGTCCTGTTGGCGGATTCCCAGGACGAGTTGAAGCTTGTTGCCGCGTCCGGCGAGCACGCCTGGGTGTTGGATCTGTTCGCCCTGCAGCAGGAGGAGGGGCCGGCGCTGGACTGCTACCGCTCCGGCGCGGCGTACACGAACATCGCGCTCACCGGCCTGGAGGCGAAGCTCGCCTGGCCGCAGTTCGCGACGCAGGCCAAGGAAGCGGGCTACACCATGACGCAGGTCCTGCCCCTGCACCAGGGCGATCAGGTGCTCGGCACGCTGAATCTCTTCCAGGCGCGGCCGCAGGTGATGGGGCCCGACGAGATCGCGCTCGCCCAGGCCCTCGCGGATGTCGCCACGATCGCGATACTCCAGCGGCGCTCACTGGAGCAGAGCGAGGCGGAGCGCGGCCAGTTGCAGGAGGCGCTCATCAGCCGGATCGCCATCGAGCAGGCGAAAGGTGTGCTCGCCGAGCGCTGGACGTGCACGGTCGACGAGGCGTTCGCGGCGCTTCGGCGCCATGCCCGCGCGAACCGGCTGCGGCTCGCGGAGTGCGCGCGGCAGGTGGTGGCGGGGGAGTTCGACACGGAGGGAATCCGCCGGGGCTGACGCGGTTGCGCCGTCCCGCGGTGCCGCACTACCCGGTGCTCCGCGGGCCCGCGCGGCGAGTACGTCGAGAAGTACGCGCGGCCGGGCTATCCGGTCGCAGTGGCCCGCTCTACCCTGGACCCATGGGCAGCGATGGGAGCCGGTCCGGCCCCCGCCCGCGGAGCGAGCCGGTGTGCGCGAGCTGCGGACGGCCTGTCGGTACGGCCATCAAACGACGCAAGGTGCTCGGGGCGTACGTCCCCGTGTGGGGCCCCGGCCCCTGCCACAACCCGCGATGTGACGCGTGCGTCGACGAACCCGCGGCGAACCGGACCGAGGCCGATGCGGAGCCCGCCCCCGCGCGCTCCGACGACGACTGAGGCTGACGACTGACGACTGACGACTGAGGGCACCCGCGTCCCATGACGCGCGGGACATCTGCATCATGGGCGCATGGACATGACCGAGCTCGTTGCACTTCCGTCGGCCGTCGACGCCGAGCGGCTGCTGGCGCTCGCCGACGGCCACCACGCACGCACCGTCCGGCCCCTCGGCGTCCGCGAGGCCGGCGGGCATCTCGTGAAGGTGTACGCCGTCGAGGCCCCCGGACGGAAGGTGACCGGGCGGGACGAGGAGTCCGCGCTCGCGATAGCGGGGGCACATCTGGGGCTCGGCCGCAGCCGCGGGTCGGCCGGGCTCGCCGTGCTGATCGTGCACGCGGGCGGCGACGGGGACTACGTCCTCGTGCAGAGCTGGATCGAGGGGTACATGTCCGACCTCGCGGTCTTCGCGGGTCCCGCCGGGGAGCCGGATGAGCTGCGGCCGGGACGGGCCGGGCTCGCGCCCTGCGTGTGGGAGGCAGCCGTGCTCACACACGAGCGGGACGCGTACGTGCGGTGCGTGCTCGACGGGAGCGGAAACCTCACCGAGCGGCTCACCGCGTGGGGCCGGGACGTCATCGAGGGGGACCTGCGATGACGTACCAAGAGCTGAAGGCCGAAGTGCCCCGCATCCGCCACGCACGCCCCGCCGACCTCCCCCGCGTCGTCGAACTCGTCGCCGAGCACGCCGCGTACGAGAAGGGCGCCCCGCCCGCCCCCGGCCTCCAACAGCGCCTGCAGACCCTCCTCTTCGGGGTGCCGGACCCGCGGCTGCGCTGTCTGGTGGCCGAGCTGCCCGGCGGCGACGTCGTCGGCTACGCCACGTGCGCGCCGGAGATCTCCACCTGGGACGGCGCCGAGTACCTCCACATGGACTGCCTCTTCCTGCGCGACGGTCACCGGGGTCTCGGCCTCGGCGAACTCCTGACGGACGCGGTGGCGGCCGAAGCCCGTGCCCTCGGCCTCACCGAGGTCCAGTGGCAGACGCCCGCCTGGAACGAGGGCGCGATCCGCTTCTATGGCCGGATCGGCGCCGACGCCAAGGAGAAGCTGCGATTCGCCTGGCAGGTGCCGCCGCTGCCGTTCGACGCCGTGCTCTGCGACCTCGACGGTGTGATCCGCTTCTACGACATGTCGCGGATGGAGGAGATGGAGCGCGCCGCCGGTCTGCCCCACGGCAGCACCGCCGAGATCGCCTTCGCAGCCGAGACCGATCAGCCGCTGATGCTCGGGCGCATCGGCAAGGAGGAGTGGGTGGGAGCCATCGCGCACGGCCTCGCCGACCGGGTGCCCCACGAGCGCGGGCACGCCCTGGGCACCGCGCTCGCCGAAGCCGGTTTCTCCGCCGACGCCACCGTGGTGGACCTGCTCAGGCGGGCCCGCGCGCACCTGCACGTGGCGCTCGTGACGAACGCGACCCCGTGGCTCGACGCCGACCTGGCCGAGCTCGGCATCGCCGACCTCGCGCACACCGTGATCAGCAGCGCCGACGTCGGCATCGTCAAGCCGGACCGGCGGATCTACGAGCTCGCCGTGGAGCGCACGGGTGTCCCCGCCGAGCGCTGCCTGTTCGTGGACGACCGCAAGGAGAACGTGGACGCGGCCGTCGCGCTCGGCATGACGGGGCTCCACTACACCGGCCCCGACGACCTCCGGAAGGCGCTGGCCCCGGTGCTCGGCAGCGACTGACGCAGGGCACAGGGCCCCCGCCGCCTACCGCACCGTCCACCGCCCGCCCAGCATCAGCTCCCGGCCCTCCAGCTCGTCGGCCTCGCGCCAGGCCTGGAGCCGCTGCGGGGTGATGCGGAAGTAGGTGTAGCGGGTGTCGAGCTTGCTCGGGTCGAAGCCCGTCTTCTCGGCGAAGGCGTCGCGGTCCTCGGGGGTCAACTCGTCCTCGCCCAGGGCGCGTACGGCCCCCTCGATCAGAATGACGTCGCGGGTCGGCCCGATGCCGACCCGCGCCTTCCCGGTCGCCCGGAGGTTGCGGCCGGTGACGCTGGCGTCGGGAGTGGCCACCAGCAGTCTCTCGCCGTCCCATTGGAAGGACAGCGGGATCAGGTACGGGGTCCCGCTGTCCGCGTCGGCCGTCGCCACCCACGCGTCGATGTCGTGGGTGAGGCGGTGCAGGGTGTCCCGCTTGCGCTGCTCGGGCGTACGGGGCCCTGTGGCGTCGGTGTTCATTACTGTTCTCCTCCAAGTGCGCTGGCACGGTGCGTCATTGCTGTGACGTATCGCGACGAGGGAATGTGACAGATGGACCAGAACGAAGCAGCAGCAGTAGATCAGGGCGAAGCGCTCGCGGTCCGTTTCGAGGAGCACCGGCCGCATCTGAAGGCGGTCGCCTATCGCATGCTCGGTTCGCTCGGCGAGACCGATGACGCGGTCCAGGAGACCTGGATCCGGCTCAGCCGCTCCGACATCAGCGGGGTGGCGAACCTGGGGGGCTGGCTGACGACGGTCGTCGGCCGGATCTGCCTCGACATGCTGCGTACGCGGCAGTCGCGGCGCGAGGACTCCCTGTCGGTGTCGCTCGACACCCATGTGCCGGACCCGGTGGTGAGCTGGGGAGACGTGGTCGACCCCGAGCAGGAGGTGCTGCTCGCCGACTCGGTCGGCCTCGCGCTGCTCGTCGTCCTGGAGACGCTGGCCCCCGCCGAACGCCTCGCCTTCGTGCTGCACGACATGTTCGCGGTGCCCTTCGACGAGGTGGCCCCGATCGTGGAGCGCACCCCGGCCGCGACCCGCCAGCTGGCCAGCCGGGCCCGCCGCAGGGTGCAGGGCTCGGCGCCCACCCCCGACAACGATCCCGTACGTCAGCGCGAGGTCGTCGGCGCCTTCCTCGCGGCGGCTCGGGGCGGCGACTTCGACGCGCTGCTCGAACTGCTCGACCCGGACGTGGTGTTGCGGGCCGACACCGGCGAACTGGCCTCCGGGCTCTCGAAGCTGGTGCGGGGCGCTTCGGCGGTGGCGGGGCAGGCGGCGATGTTCTCCAAGGCGGCGCCGAGCACCGAGATCGCGCTGGTCAACGGCCGGTTCGGCATGGTCGGAGTGCCGGACGGCGAGGTCGTCTCGGTCATGGAGTTCACGATCGCCGGCGGCAGGATCGTCGAGCTCAACATCCTCGTCGACCCCGCCCGCGTGCGTGCTCTGGGCCTGCCCGCGTTCGGGCGCTGACCCGGGGCCGGGCCCTGTCGCGTCAGCGCCGGACTCCCGCCACCTCCCGCAGATACTCCTTGCGGCAGAGCGGGTTGCGGTCGGTCCGCGGCCGGTCCGGGGCCTCGCCCCGGACCGGCTGGTACCGCTCGAAGGCGGACTCCAGCTCTCCCTCGCCGCGTGTCAGCGAGGGCAGCAGCTGCTCCAGTTCGTGCACGCGGGCCGCCGGGATGTCGCCCTCGACCACGTACGAGGCTCCGCGCGCCGTCTGGGTGTGCGGGACCGCGCGGAGGCGTGAGAGCGCGGGCAGGAGCTGCCCGAACACGTCGTCCGGGACGCTGAGCCGGAAGTGGTGCAGAGGCTCGTGCACCTCGGTGCCCGCCCGCCGCAGCGCGCTCAGGAGGACCAGCGGGGTCAGCTGCCGGAAGTCCCCGGCCGTGCTGGACATGCTTTTGTCGAAGGTGCCGTGCGCGTGGCTCTGGCGTGGCCAGTACCCGGAGTGCGTCATGGTGACGACACAGTCGCTGACCTCCCACCCGTGCACCCCTTGGTGCAGGGCCTCCCGCACGGACTCCTCGACGGCGCGGAAGAACGCGTACGGCATCGAACCGAGCTCGACCTCCAGACGGAACTCCACGCCGGAACCGGGCGGGCCCGGATCGACGCGCAGTCCGACGGTGGCGAGGAAGGGGTTGTCGTCCTTGTCGATGATCTCGAAGGCCGACCCGCTGCCGGTCACGCGCTCCACGCAGATGGTCGTGGTCTCGCGGAACGTGACGTCGACCCCGTACTCGTCGAGGAGGGTCGCCTGGATGACCTCCTTCTGGACCTCTCCGTAGAGCGACACGTGGACCTCTTGGCGGAGGTCGTCCTGCCGCAGGTTGATCAGCGGGTCCTGCTCGGCGAGCTGAGCGAGCGCGAGGTGCAGGGCGCCCCTGTCGCCGGGGAGGGCGGGCACGACGACGGTCTCCAGGGTGGGCGGCGAGAAGTAGTGCTGCCCATGGCCGCCCCTCTTCGCGTGCGGTACGCCGATGACATCGCCGATCCGGATGTCGCCGAGCCCCCACAGCTTCCCGATCTGCCCCGCGGACACCCCTTCGCGCGGTGTGGCCGACCCGCGGTCGAAGACGTTCACCGCGGTGACCTTGCCCTCGCGTCCGTCGCCGAAGGGCAGCCGGTCCCGGGTGCGGATCGTCCCCGCGACCATCCGTACGTACGCGATCTTCTCCCCGGCGTCCCCGCGCTCGACCTTGAAGACGGTGCCGGACGCCGGGGCGTCGGCGAGCGGGGCGCCGTCCTCGGAGGGCAGCAACTCCCGGATGCCCGCGATGAGTTCGCCGACGCCCGCGCCGGTGGCGGCCGAACCGAAGAACACCGGGTGCACCAGTGCCTTCTTGGTCTGCGTACCGAGTTCGGCGCGCAGCCGGCGGCAGGAGAGCCCGTCCTGGTCCTCGACGTACGCGGCGAGCAGGGCGTCGTCGTGCGCGGCGAGTACGTCGACCAGGCGGGCGGTGAAGGAGGGGTCGCCGTCGTCGAAGGGCACGAAGGACCCGTCGCGCCCGCCGAGGCCGCGAGGCGTCCCCATGGGCACGATGTCAGGGACGAGCCGCTCGGAGATGTCGCGGAGCAACTCCTCGTGGCGCGCGCCACGTCTGTCGATCTTGTTCACGAAGACGAGCGTGGGGATGCGCAGCCGCCGCAGCGTCCGCATGAGCACGCGGGTCTGCGCCTGGACGCCTTCGACGGCGGAGATGACGAGCACGGCACCGTCGAGCACGCTCAGGACCCGCTCCACCTCGGCGATGAAGTCCGGGTGACCGGGGGTGTCGATGAGGTTGACGGTGACGTCGTCGACGGCGAAGGACACGACGGCGGACTTGATCGTGATGCCGCGCTGCCGCTCCAGGGCCAGTGAATCGGTCTGGGTGTTCCCCGCATCGACGCGACCGATCTCGTCGATGACACCGGCGGCGTGCAGCAGCCGCTCGGTCAAACTGGTCTTGCCGGCGTCAACATGCGCCAGGATTCCCAGGTTCAGGGTGTTGCACGTGCTCGACGTATGCACTGAGTGTCATGTCCTCTGGGTTGATGGCGATTCCCTTCTGGCTGGACATGAACAAACGGCGCATTGCGTCTCCTTGACGGGTCTTGGCGTACGCAGAGTGCAACAGGCGCAGGACACGGCGGCAACCGATTTATCCGGCGGCACGACATCGGGGCCGCGGACTAGCCTCCTGTCATGCTCACCGCCGCACTCGCGTTCGCGGGCGTCGCCGCGATCATCAACATCACGCCCGGCCTGGACACACTCCTGGTCCTACGCACCTCCGTGGCCCACGGCAGGGACGGCGGTCTGGCCGCCGCCCTCGGCATCCTCACCGGCTGCCTGGCCTGGGGCGTGGCGACCGCGATCGGCCTGACGGCACTCCTCACGGCGTCCCGGTTCGCGTACGACGCCCTGCGCATCGGGGGCGCCGTCTACCTGGCGTGGCTGGGGGGAACGGCGCTGTGGCGGTCCCGGCGCCGGGTGCGGGAGGAAGCGGGGGAGCGGGAGGAAGCGGCGCGGGCCGAGCCGCCCTCTCCCCAGGACCGCTGGGCGGCCTTCCGCGCCGGGCTCGGCACGAACCTGCTCAACCCCAAGGCCGGGCTCTTCTACATGAGCCTGATCCCGCAGTTCATCCCGGCGGGCGCCCCCGTGTTCAGCGCGACGCTGCTGCTCACAGCGATCGATCTGGTGGAGCTCGCGCTCTGGTACTGGATCGTCACGTACGCGGCGTCCGCACTGGGCGAGCGCATCCGCCGCCCGTCGTTCCGGCGCCGCCTGGAGCAGTTCAGCGGGGTGGCGTTCCTCGGCTTCGCGGTGAATCTGGCGCTGCACGACCGGGCCTGATGCGGGACCCTGGAAGAGAGGAAGTGAGTGCCATGAGAGTCATGCTCAGAGCGCGTCTTGACACACAGGTCTCCAACGAGGCGATCAAGAACGGCACGCTGCCGAAGATCGTGCAGTCGGTGACGGAACAGCTCAAGCCGGAGGCGGCGTACTTCGGGCCCTGCGACGGCGGCCGGACGGCCACCTTCGTGTTCGACATGCAGGACAGTTCGGAGATCCCGGCCATCGCCGAGCCGTTCTTCCTGGAGCTCGGCGCCGAGATCGAGGTCTACCCGGTGATGAACGCGGAGGACCTGCGCAAAGGCCTTGCGGCCTTGCAGGGCTGAGGCAACGCGAAAGCACCCGGCTCCGCGCGGACGCCGGGTGCTTTCGTCTGTGCGCTCCAGAAGAGCCGACCCGTGGGTCAGGCCTTCTTGGTCTCCCAGAAGATCTTGTCGATCTGGGCGATGTAGTCCAGCGCCTTCTGGCCCGTGGCCGGGTCCGACGAGCCCTTGGCGGCCGAGAGGGCCTTCAGGGTGTCGTTGACCAGCTGGTGCAGCTCCGGGTACTTCTCGAAGTGCGGGGGCTTGAAGTAGTCGCTCCAGAGCACCGACACGTGGTGCTTGGCGAGCTCCGCGCGCTGCTCCTTGATGCCGATGGCGCGCGTCTGGAACTGCGCGTCGTCGTTGGCGGCCATCTTCTCCTGGACGGCCTTGACCGACTCCGCCTCGATGCGGGCCTGGGCCGGGTCGTACACGCCGCAGGGGAGGTCGCAGTGGGCGCTGACCTTTACCTTGGGGGCAAACAGGCGGGAAAGCATGCAGCGGTCCTTCCTCGTGATCGTCTTCTCAGGTGGGACATTACTCCGTGAGAGACGGCTTTTCGCGAGTGCCCCCATGGGCTTAGGACAAAAGTCCAGGGTCAGACTGGGACTCGTGGAGGATAGGACCGGGGAGGTGCGGGGATGCCGGAGCCGTCGCAGGAGAGCGAACACAGAAGGGCCATCTTGCCGTTGGGCGCGGCCGAGGTGACCGGCCCTTCGATGGTGCCCACGCTGTACCACGGGGACCGCCTGGTGGTGCAGTGGGGCGCACGGGTCCGAGCGGGTGACGTGGTGGTGCTCCGCCATCCGTTCCAGCAGGACCTGTTGGTCGTCAAGCGGGCCGCCGAGCGGCGCGAGGGCGGCTGGTGGGTGCTCGGGGACAACACGTACGCGGGCGGGGACAGCACGGACTACGGCACGGTGCCCGAGGAACTCGTCCTGGGGAAGGTGTGGTTCCGCTACCGCCCGCCCCAGTTCAGGTCCGGTCAGCGCTCGCCGTTCACCCTGCTGCGCTGGGCCGTTTCGGCCGCGCGCCCTGTGCTGGCCGACCGCTCCGTCTCCAGGCGTTTGCGGGCGCGGTAGGCGGCGACATTGGCGCGGGTCGCGCAGCGGTCCGAGCAGTAGCGCCGGGAGCGGTTCGTCGACGTGTCGAGGTAGGCGTTGCGGCACGGCGCTGCCTCGCACAGGCCCAGGCGGTCCACTCCGTGTTCGGTGAGGTGGAAGGCGAGGCCCATCGCGGCGATCGCCGCGTACCCGGACGTAGCGTTCGACGGGTGGTCCGCGAGGTGCATGTGCCACAGCGGGTTGCCGCCGTCGTCGCGGTGATCGTGCCCCGAGATCTGCGGGCTGACCGGGAACTCCATGAGCAGTGAGTTCAGCAGGTCGACCGCGAGGGTCTCGTCGCCGCCGTCGGCCGCCTCGAAGACCGCCCTGAGCCTGGCCCGCACCGAACGGAAGCGGGTGACATCGGAGTCGTTGGCGCGACGTGCCGCCTGCGCATTGCCTCCGAACAGCTCGCGGACCGACTCGACCGACGTCAGCGTGTCCTTGTTGCGACCCGGCTCCTCGCTGTTGACCAGACGTACGGCGTAGTCCGAGTAATAGGCCAGTTCCACTTGTAGTCCTTACCGGGGCGGGCTATCTTCGTCAGGTGCGTGAGTAACAGTTGCGCGTGCTTCTAGGGTATTACGAGAGCGTATTACGTACGGGAGGGCTTCTCATGACGGAAACGGTGTCCACGGCCGACTGGCGCGCCTGGCAGGACAGCTGGGACCGGCAGCAGGAGTGGTATCTGCCCGACCGCGAGGAGCGGTTCAGGGTCATGCTGGACATGGTCGAGGCCGTGGTCGGCACCGAACCGCGCGTCCTCGACCTCGCGTGCGGTACGGGGAGTATTACGGACCGGCTGCTCAAGAGGTTCCCGAAGGCGGTCAGCACGGGCGTCGACCTCGACCCCGCGCTCCTGGCCATCGCCGAGGGCACCTTCGCCGGGGACGACCGCGTCACGTTCGTGACCGCCGACCTCAAGGACCCCGACTGGACGGCGCAGCTCCCGTACGACTCGTACGACGCCGTCCTCACCGCCACCGCCCTGCACTGGCTGCACAGCGAGCCCCTCACCGTCCTTTACGGCCAGCTCGCGGGACTCGTCAGGGACGGCGGCGTCTTCCTGAACGCCGACCACATGCCCGACCCCGCGACGCCCCGCCTGAACGACGCCGACCGGGCCCAGCGGCACGCCCGCATGGATCAGGCCAAGGCCGAGGGCGCCCTGGACTGGCGGGACTGGTGGGACCTCGCCGCCAAGGACCCGGTCCTCGCCGGGCCCACCGCCAAGCGCTTCGAGATCTACGGCGAGCACGCGGACGGCGACACCCCCTCGCCCGAGTGGCACGCGCGGACGCTGCGCGACGCGGGCTTCGGCGAGGCGCGGACGGTGTGGTCGTCGCCGTCGGACGCGATGGTGCTCGGCCTCAAGTAGCGGGAACACGAAGGGGCGGTACGGATCCACGATCCGTACCGCCCCTTCGGCGTATGTGCGCGTTACAGGACCGCGCTACAGGACCTTCGACAGGAAGGACTGCGTCCGCTCGTGCTGCGGGTTCGTCAGGACGTCGCGCGGGGTGCCGGACTCGACCACGACGCCCTCGTCCATGAAGACGAGGCTGTCGCCGACCTCGCGTGCGAAGCCCATCTCGTGCGTGACGACGACCATCGTCATGCCGGACTCCGCGAGGTCGCGCATGACGTCGAGGACGTCACCGACGAGCTCGGGGTCGAGCGCCGACGTCGGCTCGTCGAAGAGCATCAGCTTCGGCTCCATCGCGAGCGCGCGGGCGATGGCCACGCGCTGCTGCTGGCCGCCCGAGAGCTGCGAGGGGTAGTTCTTCGCCTTGTCGGCGAGGCCGACCCGCTCCAGAAGCTGCCCGGCACGCTCCCGCGCCGCCGTCTTCGTCTCGCCCTTGACCTGGACCGGCGCCTCCATGACGTTCTCCAGGGCCGTCATGTGCGGGAAGAGGTTGAAGCGCTGGAAGACCATGCCGATGTCCCGGCGCTTGAGGGCGACTTCGCTGTCCTTGAGCTCGTACAGCTTGTCTCCCTTCTGCCGGTAGCCGACCAGTTCGCCGTCGACGTAGAGCCGGCCGGCGTTGATCTTCTCCAGGTGGTTGATGCAGCGCAGGAACGTCGACTTGCCGGAGCCGGACGGGCCGATGAGGCAGAAGACCTCACCCGACTTGACCTCCAGGTCGATGCCCTTGAGGACCTCGACGTGGCCGAAGGACTTGTGGACGCCTTCGGACTTCACCATGGCGGTCATGGGTTCACCTCACCCCCGGCGAGCGCAGGGACAGCATATTGGCCTTGATCTTCTGGAACGGGGTGGCCGGGATCGCGCGCGACGAGCCGCGTGCGTAGTAGCGCTCCAGGTAGTACTGCCCGACGCTGAGGATCGACGTCATGATCAGGTACCAGCACGCGGCGAGCAGCAGGGTCTCCACCGTCGCGCCGGACGAGGTGCCGATGTCCTGGGCGTACCGCAGGAGTTCGTAGTACTGGACCGCCGCGACCAGCGACGTCGTCTTCAGCATGTTGATGACTTCGTTGCCCGTCGGCGGCACGACCACGCGCATCGCCTGCGGGAGCACGACCCGGCGCAGTGTCTTGCCGTGGCTCATGCCGAGCGCGTGCGAGGCCTCGGTCTGGCCCTCGTCGACCGAAAGCAGACCGGCGCGGCAGATCTCCGCCATGTACGCGGCCTCGTTGAGACCCAGGCCGAGCAGCGCCGTCAGGAACGGCGTCATGAAGTCCGACCACTCGTCCTTGTAGACGGGGCCGAGGTTCACGTAGTCGAAGACGAAGCCGAGGTTGAACCAGACGAAGAGCTGGACCAGGACCGGCGTACCGCGGAAGAACCAGATGTAGAACCAGGCGATCGACGACGTGACCGGGTTCCTCGACATCCGCATCACGGAGAGGATGACGCCGCCGACCACGCCGATGAGCATCGACAGGGCGGTCAGGATCAGGGTCTCGCGGACGCCCTTGAGGATGCGGTCGTCGAAGAAGTTCTCGGGGATCGCGTTCCAGTTGATGTCGCCCTGGGAGAACGCGTAGACGATCGCGGCGAGCGCCGCGATGGCGACGACTGCGGCGACGTACCGGCCGTAGTGCCGGACCGGGATGGCCTTGATGGCCTCAGGGTGGGAGGACGGGGGTGTGTCCTCCGGCCCCTTCTTGGAGATGTCGGTTGTCACGGGAGTGGCCTTTCAGCGGCGAAACGGTTGAGCGGTCACTTGCCGCCGTTGATCTGGGCTTCCTTGACCGCGCCGTCCTCGACGCCCCACTTCGAGATGATCTTGTCGTACTCGCCGTTCTTGATGATCGCGTCGAGCGCGGCCTTGATCGCGTCACGCAGCTCGGGGTTCTTCTTGGAGACCGCGATGCCGTACGGAGCGGCCTCGACCTGCTCACCGACCAGCTCGAAGTCCTTGCCGCCGCCCGAGGTCTTCACCGCGTACGCGGCGACCGGGAAGTCCGAGGAGCCCGCGTCCGCGCCGCCGGAGCGCAGCCGGGTCTGGGCCTGCTGGTCGTTGTCGAAGGACTCGATGGTGATCTTCTTGCCGCTCTTGCACTTCTTCGACTCGGCCTTGGCCAGGTCGTGCGAGACGGTGCCGCGCTGGACGACGATCTTCTTGCCGCAGAGGTCGCTCCAGGTCTTGATGCCCTGGTCGTCGCCCTTCTTGGTGTAGATCGAGACGCCGGCCGTGAAGTAGTCGACGAAGTCGACGCCGTCGCCGATCTTCTTGCCGGTCTCCTCGTCGACGCCTTCCTGGCGGTTCTTGGTGTCGGTCATGGCCGACATCGCGAGGTCGTAGCGCTTGGAGCGCAGACCGCCGAGCAGGGTGTCGAAGGTGCCGTTGTCGAACTGGAACTCCACCCCGAGCTGCTTGCCGAGGGCGTCGCCGAGGTCGGGGTCGATGCCGACGGTCTTGCCGGACTTGTCCTTGAACTCGACCGGCGGGTACGCGATGTCCGAACCGACCTTGATGACACCCGCGTCACGGATGTCCTTGGGGAGCTTGTCGGCGAGCGGCGCGTTGCTCACCTTCTCGCCGCCCTCGTCCTTGGACTTGGTCTGGTCACCGCAGCCGGTCAGCAGCAGCGCGCCGGCGACCGCGATCGCGCCGACCGTGGCCATCCGTGACTTCGCGGACTTACCGGCGGTGGTACGACAAATGGAGCGTGCGGTCATGAGGGTCCTCCGGCGGATGAGGGAGTTGCCGAGCGGTCGTGCACACACCTTCGGGTGTCGCGACCTCGTGTGATGACCGCATCTTGCCATTCGGACCGTCCGATTCTGGGTGCCGGAGATGTCAAAATCGGATAACGGGTGACCTGGCAACCCAGACAGGCCGGGACAACAGGGCCGTACCGTCCCGGAACGAAGTACCGCCATTTGAGATCTACGGTGAATCTCGGGTGAATCTCGCGATGTGGACCGGTGACGGGCTGGCCACGGAAAATCCGGGCACCGGCCCGCCCCCCGTTGTTGTCGGACCACTACAACGGTCAGGGGCACCTCAGGTAACCAATCCCACTCGCCCAGGCCGAGCACCGTCAGGTAGAAAGGTGCGTTACACCCCTCATCCGGGGC
Organism: Streptomyces sp. NPDC033177; assembly: GCF_055577715.1. NCBI lineage: Bacteria > Bacillati > Actinomycetota > Actinomycetes > Kitasatosporales > Streptomycetaceae > Streptomyces > Streptomyces sp. NPDC033177. The sequence continues at coordinate 222,195 of NZ_JBVIPS010000012.1, forward strand.
CCAGGGCGCGTGTGCGGCGCGCTCGCGTGTCTGTACCTCCCTCCGCCGACAGGCGGGGAACAGACGCGGTGCCCGCCCACTTCTCAACCAGGAGTGGACACCCTCAACTGATGATTTAAGACTTAAGGGGTAAGACAAGTGGCAGCGGAGATCGTCAATCCTCGCAGCGACAGCAATACGGGTCACGAAGGCGCTGAAGAGCCCTTCGATCCGGCGTTCGCGCTGCACCGTGGCGGCAAGATGGCCGTGCAGGCCACCGTGCCCGTGCGGGACAAGGACGACCTGTCCCTGGCGTACACGCCCGGCGTCGCGAAAGTGTGCACCGCGATCGCCGAGCAGCCGGAGCTGGTGAACGACTACACATGGAAGTCGAACGTCGTGGCCGTGGTCACCGACGGCACGGCCGTGCTCGGCCTCGGTGACATCGGCCCCGAGGCGTCCCTCCCCGTGATGGAGGGCAAGGCCATTCTTTTCAAGCAGTTCGGCGGCGTGGACGCGGTGCCGATCGCGCTCGCGACGACGGACGCGGACGAGATCGTCGAGACCGTGGTGCGGCTCGCGCCGTCCTTCGGCGGCGTCAACCTCGAGGACATCTCGGCCCCGCGCTGCTTCGAGATCGAGCGCAAGCTCCAGGAGCGGCTCGACATTCCGGTCTTCCACGACGACCAGCACGGCACGGCGGTCGTCACGCTCGCCGCGCTGCGGAACGCGGCACGGCTGACCGGGCGCACGCTCGGTGAGCTGCGTGCCGTGATCTCCGGTGCCGGTGCGGCCGGGGTCGCCATCGCCAAGTTCCTCCTCGAGGCGGGCCTGGGCGATGTGGCGGTCGCGGACCGCAAGGGCGTCGTGAGCCGGGACCGGGACGACCTCACCCCGGTCAAGCGTGAGCTCGCGGAGATCACCAACAAGGCCGGGCTCAGCGGTTCGCTGGAGAGTGCCCTCGCGGGTGCGGACGTGTTCATCGGCGTCTCGGGCGGCACCGTCCCCGAGCCCGCGGTCGCCTCCATGGCGCCGAACTCGTTCGTGTTCGCCATGGCCAACCCGAACCCCGAGGTGCACCCCGACATCGCCCACAAGTACGCGGCCGTTGTCGCGACCGGGCGCTCGGACTACCCGAACCAGATCAACAACGTGCTGGCCTTCCCCGGCATCTTCGCGGGCGCGCTGCAGGTGCGGGCCTCGCGCATCACCGAGACGATGAAGATCGCCGCGGCGGAGGCGCTGGCCGGCGTGGTGGGCGATGAGCTCTCCGCCGACTACGTGATCCCCTCGCCGTTCGACGAGAGGGTCGCCCCGGCGGTCACCGCGGCTGTTGCGGCGGCCGCTCGGGCTGAGGGCGTGGCTCGCCGCTGATCGGTGCCTCCAAGGCGTGACCGCGCCCCCGTTTCGTACGCCCCCTTCGCGTACGAGGCGGGGGCGCGGCGCGTGTCACAGTCGTGCGTGGTTACGCCCGGGTAGGCCCGCGGCCTATCGTCACCCCATGTTCGCTGCCTACGCCGCCCGCATCGACCGTGACCAGCCGCTCAGCGGCCTTGAGTTGGGGGAGCGTCCCGCCCCCGAAGCCAGGCCCGGCTGGTCGACCGTGAACGTCCGGGCCGCCTCCTTGAACCATCACGACCTGTGGTCCCTGCGCGGGGTCGGGCTCCCCGAGGGGAGGCTGCCGATGATCCTCGGCTGCGACGCCGCGGGGATCGACGAGGACGGTAACGAGGTCGTCCTGCACTCCGTCATCGGGCAGACCGGCCATGGGGTCGGTGCCGCGGAGGGCCGCTCCATCCTGACCGAGAAGTACCAGGGGACGTTCGCCGAGCAGGTCGCCGTCCCCACGTGGAACGTGCTGCCCAAGCCGAAGGAACTGTCGTTCGCCGAGGCTGCCTGTCTGCCGACCGCGTGGCTCACCGCCTACCGCATGCTCTTCACCAACGCCGGGGTGCGCCCCGGGGATTCGGTCCTCGTCCAGGGCGCCGGTGGCGGTGTCGCGACGGCCGCGATCGTCCTCGGCAAGGCCGCGGGCCTGCGGGTCTTCGCCACGAGCCGCGACGAGGCCAAGCGGAAGCGGGCCCTTGAGCTGGGCGCCGTGGAGGCCGTCGAGTCCGGCGCGCGGCTGCCGCAGCGGGTGGACGCCGTCATCGAGACGGTGGGGGCGGCGACCTGGTCGCACTCCGTCAAGTCCCTCAAGCCGGGTGGCACGCTGGTGATCTCGGGGGCGACCAGCGGAGACCGGCCCTCGCACGCGGAGCTGACCCGGGTCTTCTTCCTGGAGCTGAAGATCGTCGGTTCGACGATGGGGTCCAAGGACGAACTGGAGGACCTGCTGTCCTTCTGCGCGGCCACGGGCGTGCGTCCCGTCATCGACGAACTGCTGCCGCTCGACCGGGCACGCGAGGGCTTCGAGCGCCTGCAGTCCGGCGACCTCTTCGGGAAGATCGTGCTCGAGGTCGCCTGAGTCCGGGTGTCAATGTTGGTTGACATCACCTCCCTGTCAACGTAAGTTGACATGCATGACCGAAGCTACGGATCTCGCCGAGCGTGCGGGTGACCGTGACCCACGAGTCGGACTGCGGGCCGTCTCCGCGCTGCGGAGGCTGGTGGAGCAGTTGGAGGCCGTGCAGGTGCGCAGTGCGCGTCGGCAGGGCTGGTCGTGGCAGGGGATCGCCGCGGAGCTCGGAGTGAGCAGGCAGGCCGTGCACAAGAAGTACGGGAGGCAGTGATGTTCGAGCGGTTCACGAAGGACGCCCGCGCCGTCGTCAAGGGCGCGGTCGAGTATGCCGAGGGGGAAGGCGCGGCCTCCGTCGACGACGGGCACATGCTCCTCGCGCTGCTCGACCGCGAGGCGAGCCGGGCGTCCTTCGCCCTGGCCTCGCTCGGGGCCACGCGGCGCCGCGACTCGATCGAGGGCGCCCTGGGCGAGGCGCGGCGCCGCGGGGGCCTCTCGCAGGCCGACACGGAGGCGCTGGCCGGACTCGGAATCGACGTGTCCGAGATCGTCTCCCGGGTCGAAGAGGCCCATGGCGCCGGTGCGTTGGCGGGCGGGCGCAGGGCCGGGCGTCCCGGACGGCTCCTGAGCGGGCACCGGCCGTTCACCCGTGAGGCCAAGGACACCCTGGTGAAGTCCCTGCGCATGGCCACCGCCCGCAGGGACCGGCAGATCGGCGACGAGCACATCCTGTTCGCCCTGACCGTCCGCCCCGGAATCGTCAGCGAGGTGCTCGCGGACCACGGCGTGACCCATGAGTCGGTGGAGCGGGTGCTGTACGGCGGGGGCGCCGGCCCCGGCCCCGAGTAGGCGGCCGGTGGCCTGGGCGTCTCCAGGTCAGCCCTTCGGTGTGCGCAGCGTCGCGGCGATGTGGGCCGCCGCCGACGACAAGTGACGGCGGGTGTCGCGCAGTTGGTCCTCCGTCACGCCGTGGTCCCTGGCGGCGTCGCGGATGTCGTCACGGAAGCGGTCCAGGAGGCGGTCCAGGTCCCGTGACGGATTGCCGGTGGTGTCCTCCTGGGCCCACTCCGGGACGTACTCCGTGGGGACCCCGTCCTTGGGGGCGGAGGTGAACTTGGGCTCCTCGGCGGTGGCACGCGGCCCCTTGCGGCCGAAGTCGCCGAAGTCTTTGCCGAAGTCCTTGCCCAGGTCCTTCCCGAAGTCGCCGAACTCCTTGGCCAGTTCCGTCAGGCCCTCGCGGACCCCGGTCGGCCAGTCACCCCGCGTGAAGTGGTCCTGCACCTGGTCCTGGACGCGCCGCGCGATGCGCTGCACCTCCTCCTGGACCTGGGCGCGCGCCGTCTCCTGCGCGTCCTGGGCCTGGCGGCGGGCGCGCTGGGCGTCCTCGCGAGCCCTGCGGGTCTCGTCCTTCGCCCGCCGGGCCTGCTCCTTCCACTCCGTCTTGGCGCGCTTGAACTCCTCCTTGGCCTGGCGCCAGCCCTCCTTGTCGCCCCAGGAGCCGTCGAAGAAGTCCGAGGGGTCGGGGAAGGGACCGCCGAAGCTGGATCGTGGTCCAGCCGAGCCGGTACCCGCCCCGCTCTTTTCCTCGGCCTTGCCGCTGGACGCGCGCGCCTCCTTGGCCGCCTCCCGCATCTCCCGGCGGAGTTCACCGGCCGCGCCCCGCACGCCGTCCCGGATCTCCGCGGCGAGCTCGGCGACGGAGTCACGGATCTCCAGCTCCAGGTCGGCCAGCTCACCGCTGCGGTCGGCCAGTTCGGCGCGGCCGGCGTCCGTGATGGCGTACACCTTCCGGCCGCCTTCCGTGGTGTGCGTGACCAGGCCCTCGGCCTCCAGCTTCGCCAGGCGCGGGTAGACCGTGCCTGCCGAAGGTGCGTACAGCCCCTGGAAGCGCTCCTCCAGGAGGCGGATCACCTCATAGCCGTGGCGCGGTGCCTCGTCGAGGAGCTTCAGCAGATACAGGCGCAGTCGGCCATGGGCGAAAACGGGGGCCATCTCAGAGCACCTTCTTGTCGGTCGGGGCGGCGGCGTCGGAAGGATCTTCCTCTGTCGGCGGCCTGCGCAGCAGCGCGATGGACCCCGACACCGTCGTCGCCTTGAGCTTTCCGCTGCCCGATCCCAGGCGGCCGGTGATCTTCTTCGCCCCCCACTGGCCACTGACCCGCAGATCCTCGAAGGCGTTGGACACCGCGCCGCTCGCGGTGTTCGCCTCGACGTCCGTGTCCGTCGGATGGGGCAACCGGATCGCTATCTCGCCCGACACGTTCGTCAGGCCGATGTCGGCCGGAACGCCCGCCGGGTCGAGATCCACGATCATCGAGCCGCTCACCGAGTCGGCCCGGACGGAGGACCCCGCTCCCTCGAAGACCGTCAGATCGCCGGAGACCGAGTTGAAGCGCAGGTCGCCGGTGATGCCCTGTGCCTCCACGCTGCCCGAGACCGTGTCGGCGCGGATCCGGCCCGAGAGGCCGACGAAGGTCGTGTCCCCGGTGACCCCCTTGACCTCCGTGCTCCCCTCGATCCCCGAGACCACGGCGCCCGCCCCGACCACGCCCACCTCGACGCGGGTGCCCGCGGGGACGGCCAGGGAGACCACCGCGCTGCGGCGCCAGCCCTTGCGGTCGAGCCACTTGAGGAAGCCCTTCCAGGGCAGGTCGTCATAGGCGACGGTCAGCACGCCGTCGGCCTGCGTGACGGTCAGGGGCGGCCCCTCGATCTCGGAGACCTCAAGGCGGGCGGAAACTTCGTCGGTGCCCACGACGTTCACCGTTCCGTTGACCACGCGCACGCGGAGGGTCTTCACGGGGGCGTCGAACGTGAGCTTCTGGGGCTCGGCGACGGACCACTCTGACATCGGGCTGACCTCCTTGGCGGGCTGGGCTGCTTGTGCGGCAACGCGCCATATCGCGTCTCTTCAACACACGATATATCGCGGTCACGGAAAGTCAAGACACCTACGCTTCTCTGCGCTAAATATGGCGATTTGACCTAGCGTGGGGCCATGTCGTCCGAAGCTTTCGAGCACCCCGCCGCCGGTGCGGCGGGTGCGCTGCTGCTCTGCCGGGCCGAACCCGACGTGGTCGAGCCCGCCGCCCGCCTGTTGCGCGAACAGATGCTGCTCGCCCCGGCGGGGCGCGAGTGGAGCGTGCTCGTGCCCGAGGGCAAACCCTGGGTGCACGGCGACGAACCGGTGGACCGGGTGCTCACGGGATGGGCCACCGCGCTGGCCGTAGGGGCGACCTGGCCCGTACTCGCGCTGTGGTGGGACTCCGACCGCTCGGGCTGCACCCTCGCGGCGGGCTTCCGGCGCACCGTCGAGTACGTATGGCTCGCGAACGGGACGCCCGTGGGTGAGGACGAGGCGCTGCGCACCTTCGCCGCCCGGCTCGGCCTCGACCCCGTCCTGGACCTGCAGGCCCTGGAGGCCCTGGGACGCCCCGACACGGAGGCCGACGCCCGCGCGCGCCTGCTGGGACTGCTCGCCGTCCTCGCGCGGGCGGAGGTCGCCCTCCCGGCCGGCCTCGGCCCCGGCGAACCCGCTGACCGGCTGCGCACGGTGGCACGCATGGCGCCCGGAGTGCGGGAGGTCGAGTGGTCCGGGTGGCGGGACGCGGTGCGGGCGGAGCTGGACGTGGTCGAGCGAGGGCCCTTCGGTCCCTGGCTGCGAGGACCTAGGGCGCGCGCCCTCGCGGTGGCGCAGATGGCCGCGGGACTGCCGCTGGCGGCATGGGCCGTACGGCGGCGCAGCGGGGGATGGGCCGTGGCCGGCGCACTCCTGCTGATCCACGGCTCCCTGGGACTTGCCTACGACAGGGTGCGGGCCGCCGACGCCGGGTCACCGCGAGGCTGAGCCCGGCTGGTGACTACTCGTCCTCGTCCTCGTCGTCCAGGCGGGCCAGCCACGTCGCCAGGCGCTCCACCGGGACCTCGAAGTCCGGGTTGAGGTCCACGAAGGTGCGGAGCTGCTCGGCGAGCCACTCGAAGGTGACCTCTTCCTCGCCGCGCCGCTTCTCCAGCTCCTCGATGCCACGGTCGGTGAAGTACAAGACAGGCTCCGCGATTGAAGAACGACAACAGACGAGCGACTGCTCAGGACATTCAGGATAAGCCGATACGCCGGTGGGGGGGGGGGGGGGGGGGGAAGAGGGGGGGGGGGGGACACCACCCACAACAAACCCCACACACACACCACACAAGAAAACCCCCCGCCCCCGCCCCTCCCAAACCCCTCCCTAAAC
>NZ_JBVIPS010000012.1:228876-384655 GCF_055577715.1 Streptomyces sp. NPDC033177
CCGCATAGGCAGCGGGAAGGGCACTCCCCCCCTTCTTCCCCCCCCCCCCCCCCACCCCCCCCCCCCCCCCCCCCCCACCGCCGTACGAACCGCCCGTACGAACCGCCCGGACGGACCGCTCAGGCCTACGCCTCGAAGACCTCGCTCAGGAGCTGTTCCTGCTCCTGCTCGTGGCGCTTCTTCGAGCCGACCGCCGGGGACGAGCCGTGCGGCCGCGAGATGCGGCGCAGGCGCTCGCCGTGCGGGATGTCCGCGCCGACCGCCAGGTCCAGGTGGTCGATGAGGTTGAGGGCGATGAAGGGCCACGCGCCCTGGTTCGCCGGCTCCTCCTGCGCCCACAGGTACTTCTCGGCGTTCGGGTACTTGGCGATCTCCGCCTGGAGCTCGGCACCCGGCAGCGGGTACAGACGCTCGATGCGGATGATCGCGGTGTCCGTGACCTCGCGCTTCTTCCGCTCGGCCTCGAGGTCGTAGTACAGCTTGCCGGCGCAGAAGACGACCTTGCGGACCGCCGACGCCTCGACCGTGTCGTCGCCGATGACCGGGCGGAAGCCACCCGTCGTGAACTCCTCCGTCTTCGAGGCCGCCGCCTTCAGGCGCAGCATCGACTTCGGGGTGAAGACCACCAGCGGCTTGTGGTGCGGGTTGTGCACCTGCCACCGCAGGAGGTGGAAGTAGTTCGACGGAAGGGTCGGCATCGCGACCGTCATGTTGTTCTGCGCGCACAGCTGGAGGAAGCGCTCGATGCGGGCGGAACTGTGGTCAGGGCCCTGGCCCTCGTAGCCGTGCGGAAGCAGCAGCGTGACGCCGGAGTGCTGGTTCCACTTCTGCTCGGCGGCCGAGATGTACTCGTCCACCACCGTCTGCGCGCCGTTGACGAAGTCACCGAACTGCGCTTCCCACATGACGAGGGACTCGGGGCGGGCCAGCGAGTAGCCGTACTCGAAGCCCATCACCGCGTACTCGGAGAGCAGCGAGTCGTAGACGTTGTAGCGAGCCTGGTCCTCGGAGAGGTACAGGAGCGGCGTGAAGTCCTCGCCCGTCTCACGGTCGATGAGGACCGCGTGGCGCTGACCGAACGTGCCACGGCGCGAGTCCTGGCCCGAGAGGCGGACCGGCGTGCCCTCGAGGAGCAGCGAGCCGATGGCGAGGGTCTCGCCCATGCCCCAGTCGATCGTGCCTTCCTCGACCATCGACATGCGGCGCTGCAGCTGCGGCAGCAGACGCGGGTGGACGGTGACCCGGTCGGGGATGTTGACCTGGGACTCGGCGATCCGCTTGACGACCTCCTGGGAGATCGAGGTGTCGACGTTCACCGGGAACTCGGCCTCGGGGGCCGGGACCTCGGCCTCGGCGGGCTGCGAGATGGCCTCGCGGACCTCCGTGAAGACCTTCTCCAGCTGCCCCTGGAAGTCCTGCAGAGCCTGCTCGGCCTCTTCCAGGGTGATGTCGCCGCGACCGATGAGGGACTCGGTGTAGAGCTTGCGCACCGAGCGCTTCTTGTCGATCAGGTCGTACATCAGCGGCTGCGTGAACGCCGGGTTGTCCGACTCGTTGTGACCGCGGCGGCGGTAGCAGATGAGGTCGATCACGACGTCCTTGTTGAACGCCTGACGGAACTCGAACGCGAGCCGCGCGATGCGGACGACGGCCTCGGGGTCGTCGCCGTTCACGTGGAAGATCGGCGCCTCGATCATGCGGGCCACGTCCGTGGCGTACATGGAGGAGCGCGACGACTCCGGAGCGGCGGTGAAGCCGACCTGGTTGTTGATGACGATGTGGACCGTGCCGCCCGTGCGGTAACCCCGCAGCTGCGACATGTTCAGCGTCTCGGCGACCACACCCTGGCCCGCGAAGGCCGCGTCACCGTGCAGGGCGACCGGCAGGACCGTGAAGTCCGTGCCGCCCTTGTTGATGATGTCCTGCTTGGCGCGGACGATGCCCTCGATGATCGGGTCGACCGTCTCCAGGTGGGAGGGGTTCGCCGCGAGCGAGACGTTGATCTGCTCGCCGTCCAGACCGGTGAAGGTGCCCTCGGCGCCCAGGTGGTACTTCACGTCGCCGGAGCCGTGCATGGACTTGGGGTCCATGTTGCCCTCGAACTCGCGGAAGATCTGGGCGTACGACTTGCCCACGATGTTCGCGAGGACGTTCAGGCGGCCGCGGTGGGCCATGCCGATGACGACCTCGTCCAGGCGCGACTCGGCGGCGCTGTCGATGACGGCGTCGAGCAGCGGGATGACGGACTCGCCGCCCTCCAGGGAGAAGCGCTTCTGGCCGACGTACTTCGTCTGCAGGAACGTCTCGAAGGCCTCGGCGGCGTTCAGCCTGCGCAGGATGCGCAGCTGCTCCTCGCGCTCGGGCTTCGTGGCGTGAGTGCGCTCGATGCGGTCCTGGAGCCACTTGCGCTGCTTCGGGTCCTGGATGTGCATGAACTCGATGCCGGTGGTGCGGCAGTACGAGTCGCGCAGGACGCCGAGGACGTCGCGCAGCTTCATCATCGACTTGCCGGCGAAGCCGCCGACCGCGAACTCGCGCTCCAGGTCCCACAGGGTGAGGCCGTGCTCGGTGATGTCCAGGTCGGGGTGCTTGCGCTGCTTGTACTCCAGCGGGTCCGTGTCGGCCATGACGTGGCCGCGGACGCGGTAGGAGTGGATCAGCTCGAAGACGCGGGCGGCCTTCGTGACGTCGTCGTCGTGCGAGGCGTCGATGTCCTTGAGCCAGCGAACCGGCTCGTACGGGATCCGCAGCGCCTTGAAGATCTCGTCGTAGAAGTCGTTCTCGCCGAGCAGCAGGTTCGCGACGATGCGCAGGAACTCGCCGGAGGCGGCGCCCTGGATCACCCGGTGGTCGTAGGTCGACGTGAGCGTCATGACCTTCGAGATGCCGAGCTTGTTCAGGGTGTCCTGGGAGGTGCCCTGGAACTCCGCGGGGTAGTCCATCGAGCCGACGCCCATGATGACCGACTGTCCGGGCATCAGGCGGGGGACCGAGTGGACGGTGCCGAGGCCACCGGGGTTGGTCAGCGAGACCGTGACGCCGGTGAAGTCGTCCATGCCGAGCTTGCCGTCGCGGGCGCGGCGGACGATGTCCTCGTAGGCCTGCCAGAACTCGAAGAAGTTCAGCGTCTCGGCCTTCTTGATGCCCGCGACGACCAGCTGACGGTCGCCGTTGGGCTTCACGAGGTCGATGGCGAGGCCGAAGTTCACGTGCTCCGGCTTGACCAGCGTCGGCTTGCCGTCCTTCTGCACGAAGGAGTAGTTCATCGACGGCATGGCCTTGATGGCCTGCACCATCGCGTACCCGATGAGGTGCGTGAAGGAGATCTTCCCGCCGCGGGCGCGCTTGAGGTGGTTGTTGATGACGATGCGGTTGTCGAAGAGCAGCTTCACCGGGACCGCGCGGACCGACGTCGCCGTCGGGACCTCCACGGAGGCGTTCATGTTCTTCGCAACGGCGGCGGCGGGGCCGCGCAGCGTCACGTACTCGGGTCCTGCCGGGGCCTCCGTCGCGGGCTCCGCCTTGGCGGCGGGCTTCGCGGCAGCGGGCTTCGCGGCGGGGGCCGGAGCGGCGGCCGCGGGCTTCGCGGCCGGAGCTGCGGGCGCGGCAGGGGCGGCGGGCGCGGCTGGGGCCGCGGGCTTCGCCGGTTCGGCGGGAGCACTGGTGGCCGCAGCCCCCGCGGCTGCGTCACCCGCCGGCTTGGCCGGGGCAGCGGCAGGTGACGCGCCCGCTCCTGGCTTGTAGTCGGCGAAGAAGTCCCACCAGGCTCGGTCGACCGAATTCGGGTCCTGGAGGTACTGCTGATAGATCTCGTCGACGAGCCACTCATTGGGACCGAAGGCAGCAGCAGGGCTCTTGCCTTGCCCGTCTTGGTCGGTCGAGATGCTCGAGCTACTGGGGGACTGTGACGACACGGCGGTAACCGCCCTCTTCCGCTTCACAAGGTGATGGACAGCGGGAATCAAGGCTACGCCTCCATCGCCGCCAGGTGCAGGCCGGGCCCGTCATCCGTCGCGTAAGTCACATTGGACGGATGGTTTCGGCGGCGTAAATGGCGGGAAACAAGCGAGGTTCCGGAACGCAGGATTGCCGCGCGGGCCTTGCCCTGCGCGGCGGCTTCACCCGGGCGCGCTTCCGATGCGCCCGCGAATCGCTTCCGTTTCGAACGATACGTCAACTTCGCAGTTCGGGCAGGCCCGGAAGAGTGACCTGGATCCGGCAGCCGCGAGGGGATTCAGCCACCCCGATGTGACCGCCGTGTAGATCGACAGCCCAGCGCGCGATGGCGAGCCCGAGTCCGGTGCCGCCGTCGCTGCCGGGTCCCTGGGGCGGGGTGTTGGCGTGACTGCCGCGGTTGAAGCGCTCGAAGACGCGGTGCCACTCCGACTCCGGGATGCCGGGGCCCTCGTCGAGGACCTCCAGGTCGAGGGACTCGGGGTAGAGGCCGCGCCGGGCGCGCACGGTGACGCGGCCGTGCGGCGGGCTGTGCTTGACCGCGTTGTCGATGAGGTTGGCCACGACCTGGTGCAGGCGCTCGGCGTCCGCGTGCGCGGTCAGCTCGGGCGGCGTCACGTCCAGGTGCAGATGCACGTCCGTACGCGTGTGGCTGCCGGAGCCCGACGCGATGCCCGCGCGCGCGGAGGCCACCATGTTGGCCTCCTTCAGGACGCCCGAGAGATAGGGCCACACCTCGAAGCGGCGGGCGTGCAGCGGCACGACGCCGTTGTCCAGGCGGGAGAGGTCGAGCAGCGTCTCCACGAGCCGCCCGAGCCGCTCCGTCTGCTTCAGGGCCGTACGCATGGTCTCCGGGTCGGCGGCGGACACTCCGTCGACGACGTTCTCCAGGACCGCGCGCAGCGCCGCGATGGGGGTGCGCAGCTCGTGCGAGACGTTGGCGACCAGCTCCTTGCGCTGCTGGTCCTGCGCCTCCAGGTCGTCCGCCATGCGGTTGATCGTGGTGGCCACGTCGCCCAGCTCGTCACGGCGGTCGGCGCCGCGCACCCGGCGCGTGTAGTCGCCGTGCGAGACGGCGCGCGCCACGGAGTTCATCTCGTCGAGCGGCGCGGTGAGGCTGTGCGCCACGAACTGCGTGATCAGCAGCGTGGCGATCACGGAGAAGACGGTGATGAAGCGCAGCTCCGTCTCCGTCTTCATCGCCACCATCAGCAGACCCGTGGTGATGAAGACCGAGACGACCACCAGGGTGCCGAGCTTGGTCTTGATGGAGAACGGCCGCAGCCCGCCGAAGGGACCTGTCATCGGAGCGGTCACCTCAGGGGGTCGGGGTCTCCAGGGCGTACCCGACGCCGTGCACCGTACGGATGCGCTCGGCGCCGATCTTCCGGCGCAGCGCCTTGATGTGGCTGTCGACGGTCCGGGTGCCCGACGCGTCCGCCCAGTCCCACACCTCGGCGAGCAGCTGCTCGCGCGAGAGCACCGCACGCGGCGTGTTGGCCAGGCAGACGAGCAGGTCGAACTCCGTCGGCGTCAGATGGACGTCCTCGCTGCGGACCCTGACCCGCCGCTGGGCGTGGTCGATCTCCAGCTCGCCGAGCCGCAGGATGCCGCTGCGCGGAGTGGTCGCGGCCAGGGCGGCCCGCTCGACCCTGCGCAGCAGGACGTGCACGCGGGCCGCGAGCTCCCGCATGGAGAACGGCTTGGTCATGTAGTCGTCCGCGCCGACGCCGAGCCCGACCAGCATGTCCGTCTCGTCGTCGCGTGCCGTCAGCATGAGGACGGGTACCGGCCGCTGGGCCTGCACCCGACGGCACACTTCGAGCCCGTCGAAGCCCGGCAGCATGATGTCCAGGATCAGCAGATCGGGCTGCCAAGCCTGCGCGGTGTCGACCGCCGAAGGACCGTCCATCGCCGTTTGCACTACGAAACCCTCGGCGCGTAGCCGGGCGGCGATGGCGTCGACGATCGTCGCGTCGTCCTCGACCACCAGAACCCGTCGCTGGGCGCCTGGCATCGCCGCCGTCGCGCCGTTGTGGGAGGTGTGTGTCTGCTCCATCGCCCGCCCCTGACACTGATCGCTTGTGTTCGACCAGCAGGGTACGGGTCGCGAAGGCACCTCGGCTACGCAGCGCTTACGCCGAGATGAACCACGTCGGGTACGCCTCGGGCAACGGGGATCTCTTCCGTCCGTACCGACTGGAATCCGGCATTCCGTAGAGCGAAGTCGAAAGCGGACGAGGGCTTGGCGGACCACACGGCGAGCACTCCGCCCGGGTTGAGACGAGCCTGACAGGCCGCCAGACCGGCCGGAGAATAGAGGGAGTTGTTGTCCTCCGTCACGGTCCAGTCCGGCCCGTTGTCGATGTCCAGACAGAGCGCGTCGTACGTCCTCGGGGTGCCCGCAGAGGCGTCGGCGCCGGAAAGATGCGCCACCAGGTCTGTGTGCAGGATCTCCGTGCGCGGATCGGCGAGCGCGGCGCCGGAGAGCGCGGCCAGCGGGGCGTCCGTGCCCGAGAGGTGCCAGTCGATGATGGCCTGCTCGCGCTCGACGACCGTGATGCGGCCCCAGCGCGGGTCGGCCGCCGCGTGGGCGAGGGAGAAGCCGACGCCCAGGCCGCCGATGAGCAGGGCGGGCTCCCGGGGGCCGTCGAGCGCGTCGTACGCCGCGTCGACGAGCCGCCGCTCCGAGCGGCCGTCCGAAGTGTCCATCAGGAAACAGCCGTTCGCGATGATCTGCAGAAGCGCGCCATGGCGCCGCAGTACGACTTCGCCGTACGGCCCCTCGCGCCGGTCGATGACGACGGGGGCGGTGGTGTGGGTGCTCTGCATGACGGTCAGGGTATGACCGGGGGAGGCGCGATCCGGGGTGGACGCGAACACGCCCTTCCGGGTTGCTGTGATTCGCGTCTCACGTGGCGCGGGTCATAGACAGTGCCGGAAAGATCGGCAAAGGGTGGACATGACGGAAGGAGCGTCTCACCTTGGACCTGAGCGCGTCGGCCGCCCCCACGGCGCCCGAGGAGACGGCCCCGCCCGGCCTGGAAGGCATCCCGCGACAACGGGACCGCGCGTCCGAGGTGACCACCCCCGCGGTGGCCGCGCCCGGTTGGTGCACGCGCCTGCGGCGCCTCCTGCCGACCCCCACGGGCACGCCCTTCACGTTCGGCTATGCCGCGGTCCTCGCGTTGACGTCGCTCCTGGCGCAGTACGCGGACCCGTCCCTGATCTCGGACCTGCACCGGCACTCCAGCACGGACGTCGCGCACCTGACGCAGCAGCCGCTGCTCGTTCTGGTGGCCAGCGCGCTGTGGATCGCGGGCGGCATCGCGTCGCCGTACGCGATCGGCTTCCTGCTGGTCCTCACCGCCCTGGAGCGCCGCATCGGCGCGCTGCGCACGGCGGGCGTCTTCCTGCTCGGCCATGTCGTGGCCACCCTCGCGACCGAGGTCCCCGTCGGCCTCTCGGTCCTCGCGGGTCATCTGCCCGACAGCTCCCTGCACCGCCTCGACTACGGCATCAGCTTCGGTGTCGCGGCGAGCGTCGGCGCGCTGGCCGGGCTCTTCAGGCCGTGGCTGCGGTGTCTTGTGCTCGCCGGCTTCGGCGGCATGCTGATCGACGACCTGATCGCGTTCGCGGACCCGATGACGAACTGGGGCCACCTGCTCGCGCTGTCGATCGGCGTCGCCACCTGGCCTCTGGTACGTCGGTGGCGCCGCACCCCGTCCGATCGCTGAGCGCTGATCGCTCACAGCGAACACCCCTTGGGGAACATTCAAGCACTCACAAGCATTGAGCCCACATAGCTCAACTTGAATGCCGAAGGGGAGATCATGACTACTGAGTCCGCCGAGTCGAAGCCGTCCACACCGCTGACACTGCCCGTGCTGCCGCTCGACGACGAGGTTGTCCTGCCCGGCATGGTGGTTCCGTTCGACCTGTCCGACACCGAGGTGCGAGCCGCGGTCGAGGCGGCGCAGGCTGCCGCCCGCTCCGATGGGAGCAGCAAGCCGCAGGTCCTTCTTGTTCCGCGCATCGACGGGACGTACGCCGCGACCGGCGTGCTCGGCACCGTCGAGCAGGTCGGCCGGCTCTCCGACGGCGACCCCGGCGCCCTGATCCGCGGCCGTGGCCGCGTGCGGATCGGCGCCGGTACGACCGGTCCCGGTGCCGCGCTCTGGGTGGAGGGCGTCAAGGTCGACGAGACCGTGCCCGACCCCCTGCCGGGAGCCGTGTCCGAGCTGGTCAAGGAGTACAAGGCGCTCGCCACCAGCTGGCTCAAGAAGCGCGGCGCCTGGCAGGTCGTGGACCGCGTGACGCAGATCGACGACGTCTCGGCGCTCGCCGACAACTCCGGATACTCACCCTTCCTCTCCACCGACCAGAAGATCGAGCTCCTGGAGACCGGCGACCCGGTCGCCCGCCTCAAGCTCGCCACCGAGCAGCTGCGCGAGCACCTCGCCGAGCAGGACGTCGCCGAGTCCATCGCCAAGGACGTCCAGGAAGGCGTCGACAAGCAGCAGCGGGAGTTCCTGCTCCGGCGTCAGCTCGACGCCGTGCGCAAGGAGCTGCGCGAGATCAACGGCGACAGCAAGGACACAGCGGAGGAGTCCGACGACTACCGCACCCGCGTCGAGGCCGCCGATCTCCCCGAGAACGTACGGGAGGCCGCCCTCAAGGAGGTCGACAAGCTGGAGCGTTCCAGCGACCAGTCGCCCGAGGGCTCCTGGATCAGGACCTGGCTCGACACCGTCCTCGAACTGCCGTGGAACGAACGGACCGAGGACGAGTACGACATCAAGGGCGCCCAGGAGATCCTGGACGCCGAGCACGCGGGTCTCCAGGACGTGAAGGAGCGCATCACCGAGTACCTCGCGGTGCGCAAGCGCCGCGCGGACCGTGGCCTCGGGGTCGTCGGCGGCCGTCGGGGTGGTGCCGTGCTCGCCCTGGTCGGGCCTCCTGGCGTCGGAAAGACCAGCCTCGGCGAGAGCGTCGCGCACGCCATGGGCCGCAAGTTCGTGCGGGTCGCGCTCGGCGGCGTACGCGACGAGGCGGAGATCCGCGGACACCGGCGTACGTACGTCGGGGCGCTGCCCGGACGCATCGTGCGGGCCATCAAGGAGGCCGGGTCCATGAACCCGGTCGTGCTCCTCGACGAGATCGACAAGGTGGGCTCCGACTTCCGCGGCGACCCGGCCGCCGCCCTCCTCGAAGTCCTCGACCCGGCGCAGAACCACACCTTCCGCGACCACTACCTGGAGGTCGAGCTCGACCTGAGCGACGTGGTGTTCCTGGCGACGGCGAACGTCCTCGAATCCATCCCCGAGGCGCTGCTCGACCGCATGGAGCTGGTCAGGCTCGACGGCTACACCGAGGACGAGAAGGTCGTCATCGCCCGCGACCACCTGCTCCCGCGCCAGCTGGAGCGGGCCGGTCTCCAGACGGACGAGGTGACCCTGGACGAGAGCGCGCTGCGCAAGCTCGCGGGGGAGTACACCCGGGAAGCGGGTGTACGGAACCTGGAGCGGTCCGTGGCTCGGCTGCTCCGCAAGGTCGCCGCGCAACACGAACTGGGCGAGCGGGAGCTGCCGTTCACCGTCGGCGACGACGATCTGCGTGGCCTCATCGGGCGCCCGCACCATGTGCCCGAGTCGGCGCAGGACCCGGCCGAGCGGCGCACGGCGGTGCCGGGTGTGGCGACCGGGCTCGCGGTCACCGGCGCGGGTGGCGACGTCCTGTTCGTCGAGGCGTCGCTGGCCGATCCGGAGACGGGAGCCTCCGGGCTCACGCTCACCGGCCAGCTCGGCGACGTCATGAAGGAGTCGGCGCAGATCGCGCTGAGCTTCCTGCGCTCGCACGGCGCGGAACTGGAACTGCCCGTCGCCGACCTGAAGGAACGCGGCGTGCACATCCACTTCCCGGCGGGCTCGGTCCCCAAGGACGGGCCGAGTGCGGGCGTCACCATGACGACTGCCCTCGCGTCGCTGCTCAGCGGCCGTCTGGTCCGTACGGATGTGGCCATGACCGGTGAGGTCTCGCTGACCGGGCGCGTCCTGCCGATCGGCGGCGTCAAGCAGAAGCTGCTCGCCGCGCACCGCGCCGGGATCACCACGGTGATCATCCCGAAGCGGAACGAGGCCGACCTGGACGACGTCCCGGAGGAGATCCTGCAGAAGCTGGACGTGCACCCGGTGACGGACGTCCGCCAGGTCCTCGAACTGGCCCTGACGGAGGCCGAGGTGAGGGTTCCGGCCGCCGCGTGACGGAGGTGGCCGGTGAGTGCGGGCCCGGGACCCCGAAAGGGGTTCCGGGCCCGCGTGCTCGGTGGGTCCGCTCAGCCGTTGGCGAGCGCCACGACCCTGTCGAGCGCGCCGTTGAACTTGTTGTGGTCCCCGACCGTCGGGCCCGTCGAGGTGTACTGCCACATCGTCTGGACGCCCCAGCCCGCGGGCAGCTCACCCGGAGAGGTGTTGTACCGCGCGATCCACAGCGGGTTGTTGACGGCGAAGCCGCCGTAGTTGCCGGTGCACTGCTTCCACCAGCTGGTGGCCGTGTAGATCACCGCGTGCCGGCCGGTGCGCGCCCTGTACTGGTTCAGGAAGTCCCGGATCCAGGTCACCATCGCGGACTGGGACTTGCCGAAGCAGGCCGCCCCGTACGGATTCCACTCGATGTCCAGCGCGCCCGGCAGCGTCTTGCCGTCGCGGGACCAGCCACCGCCGTTGTCCACGAAGTAGTTGGCCTGGGTGGCGCCGCTCGTGGTGTCGGGTGTGGCGAAGTGATAGGCGCCGCGGATCATGCCCACGTTGTACGAACCGTTGTACTGCTGGGCGAAGTACGGGTTCTTGTAGTACGTGCCCTCGGTGGCCTTCACGTAGGACCACTTCACGCCGCTGTTCCAGAGCGTCGCCCAGGCGACGTTGCCCTGATGGCTGCTGACGTCGACGCCTTCGGTCTGTACGGCGTCGCCGCTGGGCGGCAGACTGCCCTGCCCGTCGTGCTCGACGACGCCCTGGCCCATGCGGGCGGAGCCGCGGGCGGGGGTGTCGTCGCCGCCGGCGGCCTGTGCGGCGCCCGGCAGCGTGAGGAGGAGGGAGAGGGCGGAGAGGACTGAGAGCAGGACTGCGGCCGCTGACCAGCGCGAGCGGCGGGGCGTTCCGGGTCTGTGCACGGGCATGTGCGTGCCTCCGTAGGCCTCGATTGAGCTCGATGGAGCTCGTGGGGGGACCTGTCGACATGCTTCTGGTGTGAACATGTCACGTACGACGCTACGCACGTAGACCCGGGGCTGGGAAGGGGGTCCGGTGTCTGCCGTTGGTCTACTCCAGCGGCGGTGTCCTCGGCGTGGGCCGTCGGGGCGTTACGAAATACTGGTCGAGCTGCGGCGATGGGCCGACGCGGATGTCTGCCGCCGTGCGGGGCGGAAAACTTCTCTGATCCGGAAAGAAAGCGTGCCATGGGTGCTGAAGTGCACGAGGGCGGGAACGACGGTGGAGTCGACGTGAACAGGCCGGGCGTGAGCGGGCCGGGAGTGGGCGGGCCGGACGTCGGCAGCGGGACCGACCGTGAGTTCCTCTCCCTGGAGCGGGAGTTGTCGCTGCTCCTGCGCCGGGCGCGTGCCTCGTCCGGCGAGATGGCGCGTCAGGTCCACCCCGACCTGGAGCCCGCCGCGTACGGACTCCTGGTCTGCCTCGACGACTCGGGCCCGCAGCGGGCCACCGACCTCGCCGCGTACATCGGCGTCGGCAAGGCCACGATGAGCCGCCAGTTGCGGGCCCTGGAGGAGCTGGGGCTCGTCGCCCGCGAGCCCGACCCCGCCGATGGCCGGGCCTGGCTGGTCCACCTCACGACGGAGGGGGCGACACGGTTCCGTACGGTGCGGGCGGGGCGGCGGGAGCGGTACGTGCGGAAGCTGGCCGGGTGGGACCGTACGGAGGTGGCGGAACTGGCCCGCTTGCTGCGGCAGCTGAACGAGTCCCCGGAGTCCTGAGGGGCGGGGCGTTGCTGTGGGCGCGATTCTGTCTGCGGGTGGCCTGTGGCTTGTCGCGCAGTTCCCCGCGCCCCTTGGGGGGACGTCCGTCCACTGCCGTCTGCGGGCGGGTTGTGGTTGCTCGCGCCGTTCCCCGCGCCCCTTCGGGGTGCCCCCGGCTCCGTCACAGCTCCGCGTACACCACCGCCGCGTCGTCATGCAGCTTGCCCCGTGGGAACACGGCACCCTCGGGGTCCGCGCGCTCCAGTTCCCGTACCCGGTCGACAAGGCGCTGCGGGCCCTCCTTGCGCAGCAGCGCGAAGCACTCCGCCCAGTCGCCCTCGCGGAACGTCTCGACCCAGCGGCCGACGCCGTCCGTGAGCGCCGCCACCGCTGTCACCTCGGCGCGCGGCCAGGTGCCGGTGAGCGCACGCGCGGCCGCCGACGGATCGGCGGCCGCGGTGAAGAAGCCGTCCTCCGCGTTCCGCAGGGCCTCGACGGCGGCGCCGTACACCCGCCCCGCCTCCTCGCGCTCGGCGCTGCCGCGCGGCAGCGCGCGGACCGCGTCGCGCAGGGCGCGGATCCTCGGGGGCAGTTCCGCGAGGCGTGCGTCGAGCACCGGCGTGACGTGGCCGTCCGGGCCCGCCATCAGGAGCGCGGAGTCGGACAGGACGAGGTGCTCGACCCGCTCCTCGTCCCAACGCACCAGAATCACGGTTGCCTGAGGCGTACGCGGGTGAGAAAGGTCACAAGTCCGGCCATGGGCCTCCGCGGTGCGCGCGATCGCTGCCGCGAGAATCTCGGAGAGCGTCATATCCCGTCGCGAAACGGACAGTTCCCCCAGTGCGCCGCCGAGTCGCGCCGTGAACCAAGGGACGGAATGCAGACAGCCGTCATCTCCGACAGGCGGAGTCACCCCATCCAGCAGGACGAGCGATCCGCCTTGTCCGGCTGCGGGAAGGATCACCGCGGCATAGTCCTCGTTGGGCCGCGCGGGGTCTCCGGGCTCGGTGGCGAGTTCGATACGCATCCGGCCAGTCTGCACGAGGCCTTCACAACGCCCTCCGGGTGGCGCAAAACAACGGGGGGTGGCCCGGACCAGCAGGTCAGGCGCCGGATTTCAGTCGGAATGATCGCTTCCGGCGGCGTGTGGCGGCGCATCCTGCCAAAGCCTGCGGTCGACGTCCAACCGGCGCTCCGTGGCCGGGACTTTCGGCCCGCGGCGGGACTTGCTCGCCAACTCCCCGCCGATGTTCACTCCTTCGGGTGGCCAGGCATGTGATGCACGACTGCCACCCATCGGCACTGGAAGGGTCTGGAGCCGTACCGGGGGGCGCGTGTGTTGACGGATCGTCACCCGGGCCCATGGGCAGACGAAAAACAAGAATGCGAGCACCGGTGCAGAAGATGCGGCCTGGGCGCAAGGGCAAGCAGACGGCTCCCGAAGGGGCCACGCCGGGCGCGACCACCCCTACGGAGCGTTCGCCCGAGCCCGCAGCGGGCGAGAACCCCGAGCACTCGGGGGGAGAGCGCACCGCCCCCGCGGTGACGTCTCCTGACGGCTCGAAGCCCGCGAAGCCCGTGAAGTCGGTCAACTCCAAGCCCACCGCACGCGTGCGCAACCGGCTGATCGTCGCCGTCGCCGTCGTGGCCGCCGCGATCGCCGGTGCCGGAGCGCCCGCCGTCGTCGCCGCCTCCGGGCAACTGAGCGACGCGCAGCAGCTGGTGACCCTGGCCGAGCGCACCCAGGACGCGGTGTCCCTGGGGCACTCGCTGGCCGACGAGCGCGACGAGGTCACGTCGTTCATCGCCGCGGGCCGCCCGCAGGGCAAGGGGCTCTCCGAGAGCCGCAGTGCCCGCGTGGACCGCCAGATCGAGGAGCTGCGCACGGCCGACGCCCCGGCCGGGCTGCGCAAGGACCTCGCCGACATCGGCGCCGTGCGCAGAGCGGCGCTCACCGGCAAGAGCAGCGCTCTCCAAGCCCACATGGCGTACTCGGACGTCATCACCGAGCTGCACGGCCTCACCCGCGAACTCGCAGAGAAGACCCCGCCCCGCGCGGGCTCCGGGGCCTACGCCCTCGCCGACCTGGACCACGCCGTCGAACAGGCGGCGAGCGCCCGCGGCCTGCTCCTCGCCGCCCTTGCCGTCCCGCGCTCCACGGAGACGAGCACGGCCATCGACCCCGTGACCGGCCTTCCCACCACAGTGGTCGACGAGTCGCCCGCCGCGGGCAAGAGCCGCGACGCCCTCAGCGCCGCGGGCCAGCAGGCCCACGTGCGCGCGCAGGCCTCCCTCGCCGACTTCCGGGACGCGACCACGGACCGCGCCCGCACGACGTACGACTCGACCGTCACGGGCCACGAGGTGACCGCGGCCGAGAAGTACCTCACCCGCCTCACCGACCAGCCCACGCTCTCGACGGCCGAGCTCGGCTTCGACCGCAAGAAGCTCGACGCGGCGCTCTCCGCCCGCATCGAGATGATGCGCGGCGCCGAGTCCGCGCTCACGGTGCAGCGCACCAAGAACCTCACCGACCTGCGCGACGACGACGTGACGGCCCTGGAGATCCGCGTCGCGCTCCTCGGCGTCACGCTGCTCGTCGCCGTCGGCGTGTCCATGGCCATGGCCCGCAGCCTGACCCGCCCGCTCGCCGTCCTGCGTATCGGCTCAGCCCGCCTCGCCCACGAGCCCGCGCCCCAGGAGCCGATCCGCTTCACGGGCCGCGACGACGAGTTCGCCCAGGTCGTACGGTCCGTGAACGCGCTCCACGAGCATGCGGCGGCCCTCACCGAGCGCCTCACCACGCTCGAAGCCGACCGCAAGCACCTCATCGGGCAGCGTCAGTCCATGGCCGACGAGCGCGAGACGCTGCGCACGGAACTGGCCGAGGCGGCGGCCCACTTGGAGCGGGTCCGGCAGTCCATCCATGGCACGTTCGTCAACCTGGCCCTGCGCACCCTCGGCCTCGTCGAGCGGCAGCTCGCCGTCATCGAGAACCTGGAGGACCGCGAGCAGGACCCCGACCGCCTCGCCACGCTCTTCAAGCTCGACCACTTCGCCACGGTCATGCGCCGCCACAGCGAGAACCTCCTGGTCCTCGCCGGCGCCGAGCACGGCCACCAGCACCCGGGTCCTGTCCCGCTGGTCGACGTCGTACGCGCCGCCGTCAGCGAGATCGAGCGGTACGAGCGGGTGCGCATCGCCACGCTGCCGCCGCACGCGCATGTCGCGGGCTTCGCCGCGGACGACATCAGCCACCTCGTCGCCGAGCTCCTGGAGAACGCGACCTCGTTCTCGCCCCCGGACGCCTCCGTGGAGGTCTCGGGCTGGCTCCTGGAGAGCGGCGAGGTCATGCTCTCCGTGCAGGACGAGGGCATAGGGGTCACCGAGGACCGCATGGAGGAGCTCAACTCCCGCCTCGCGGACTTCCGTCCCGACGACGCGTACGACCAGGAGAGCGGCGACGGCCTGGGGCTCGGCCTCTATGTCGTGGCCCGGCTCGCCGCGCGGCACGGGGCGCGGGTCCGGCTGCGCGAGCAGAAGCAGGGCGGCGTCGCGGCGGTCGTGGTCCTGCCGAAGGCGATCCTCGCCGCGGCGCCCGCGGTGAGCGCCCCGCCGGTCGGCGTTCCGGTGGCCGGGGCGGCGCCCGCGGTGCATCTGCCCGGCTCGGAGGCCGAGGCGAACTCCAACGTGCTTCCGGGGCGTTCGGCGGGGTCCGCCGCCTCGGTGGTGGCCACGCCTGCCGACGAGGACCCGCTGATCGCGGCTGCCGAGCGGACGGTGCGGGACGCGGGGGCCGCTCCTGAGGCCGCGCCCGAGGTTTCGGCGGAGGCCACGCCCGAGGTTTCGGCAGAGGACGTACCCGAGGTTTCGGCCGAGACGACCATGGAACTCGCTGTCCCGCCCACCCCGGAGGAGCCGGAGGTCCCGGAAGCTCCGGAGGTCCCGCAAACCGCGACTCCCGAGACCGAGACCGAAGCCGAGTCCGAGCCCGAAACCGAGCCCGCCCCCACCCCCAAGTGGGAGCGCGTCACCGACAAGGGGCTGCCCAAGCGCACGCCGAAGATCACCGCGCCCGAGCCCACCGTGCCCAAGGCACGCAGCGGCTCCGTCGACGCCGAAGCGCTGCGCAAGCGCCTCGGAGGGTTTCACCAGGGGGCCATCAGCGGCCGTCGCGACGTAGAGGCCGAGCTGACCGAACGTAACGAAGAGACCAAAAACAACATGGGGGACACAGTCGAGGAGGCAAGCAGTTGACTGCGCCCATGCGCTCACCCAGTTCTTCCACCGGCAGTAAATCCACCGGCAGCTCCGCCGCCGGCGGGAATCCCGCCGGATTCGGACTGAGCAGCGAAGCCCGCAACCTGCACTGGCTGCTGACGAATCTCGTGGAGGAGGTGCCGGGGCTGCTCTCGGTCGCGGTGGTCTCCTCCGACGGCCTGCTGCTGCTCTCGTCCGACCCCGCGCGGAACAACGCGCAGGCGGTGGACAACAGTTCGGGGCCCAAGGGCTCCAGCGCCGACCTCGCCACCATCGTGTCCGGCCTCGGCTCCCTCTGTATCGGCGCCGGCAAGCTGATGGACGCGGGAGCCGTCAAGCAGACTGTCGTCGCGATGGAGGAGGGCAGCCTCTTCGTCATGTCGATCAGCGACGGCTCGCTGCTCGGCGTGCACGCCACCCCGGACTGCGACATGAGTGTCGTCGCGTACCACATGGCGCTGTTCGTCGGCCGCGCCGGGCATGTCCTCACCCCCGAACTCCGCAGTGAGCTGCGCCAGTCGATGGAGAGCGTCCGATGAGCAAGCCCGGGAAGCTGCCGCAGCGCGGCGGCGATCGCAAACCCGCCCGCGTACGTCCGTACTCCCTCACCGGCGGACGCACCCGCTTCGGCCACGTCCTGCTCGTCGAGACGTTCGTGGCCGCCCTGGAGGCCCCCGAGGAGCGCCGTGAGCTGCCGCAGGGCAATGCCATTGCGCGGGTCATGCCGGAGATGCGGGCCATCGTCGAGATCTGCCGCCGCATGCGTACGGTCGCGGAGATCGCCGCGCTGTTGAAGATGCCGCTCGGCGTGGTCCGCGTCCTGCTCAGCGACCTCGCAGACCAGGGAAAGATCCGCGTGTACGGAACGGGCCACGGCCCGGGACAGCCGGACCGCGCACTGCTGGAAAGGGTGCTCAGTGGACTCCGCCGTCTCTGACCTCCGTATCCCGGGCCCCGACCCGGACGAGAACCTGCAAGCCTGGCAGACGGACCGCACCCGCGCCCCGATCGCGACGAAGATCGTGGTCGCGGGCGGGTTCGGCGTCGGCAAGACGACGTTGGTCACCGCCGTCTCCGAGATCACGCCCCTCCAGACGGAGGCGCTGATGACGCAGGCGAGCGAGGACACGGACGACCTCACGTCGACCCCGGACAAGACCACGACCACGGTCGCCATGGACTTCGGCCGGATCACGCTCGACGACGACCTCGTGCTCTACCTCTTCGGTACGCCGGGGCAGCAGCGCTTCTGGTTCATGTGGGACGACTTGGTGCGCGGCGCGATCGGCGCCGTCGTCCTCGCCGACACCCGCAGGCTGCCCGACTGCTTCCCCGCGCTCGACTACTTCGAGAGCTGCGGTCTGCCGTACGTCGTCGCCGTCAACCACTTCGACGGCACCGAGGAGTTCGAGCCCGCGGACGTCCGCGAGGCGCTGACGATCCCGGCGCACATACCCGTGCTCATCATGGACGCGAGGCAGCGGATCTCGGTGATCGAGTCGCTGCTCTCGCTGGTCGGCCACGCCCTCGCAGCAACCCCCGAATAGCTTTAACCTTAAGCTTTTCAGCACGTAGGAGAAGACGCCGCATGCGGAAGATACTCGTCGTCGGAGCCGGTCAGGCCGGGCTCCAGATCGCTCTCGGACTCCAGTCGCAGGGGTACGAGGTCACCCTGATGTCCAACCGCACGGCGGACGAGGTCCGGTCCGGGCGTGTGATGTCCACTCAGTGCATGTTCCACACGGCGCTGCAGCACGAGCGCGACCTCCAGCTGAACTTCTGGGAGTCGCAGGCGCCGAAGATCGAGGGTGTCGGCGTCTCGGTCGCCGGGCCCGACTCCTCCCGCGTCATCGACTGGGTCGGCAAGCTGGACGGCTTCGCCCAGTCCGTCGACCAGCGCGTGAAGATGGCGGGCTGGATGGAGACGTTCGCGCAGCGGGGCGGCCAGCTGGTCATCCACGGCGCGGCGGTCTCCGACCTCGACTACTTCTCCCGCACGTACGACCTGGTGCTCGTCTCCGCGGGCAAGGGCGAGCTCGTCTCGATGTTCGAGCGCGACGCGTCCCGCTCCCCGTACGACACCCCCCAGCGCGCGCTGGCCGTCGCCTACGTCCACGGGATGGGGCCCCGGCCCGAGCACCCCGAGTTCGACGCGGTGCGGTGCAACCTCGTGCCGGGCGTCGGCGAACTCTTCGTCATGCCGACCCTCACCACGTCCGGGCGCGCGGACATCCTGTTCTGGGAGGGCGTCCCGGGCGGCCCGCTGGACGTCTTCCAGGGCGTCAAGGACCCCTCGGAACACCTCGCGCTGACCCTCGAACTCCTGGAGAAGTACACCCCGTGGGAGTACGCGCGGGCGACGAAGGTCGAACTCACGGACGCGGGCGGCACGCTGTCCGGCCGCTACGCCCCGACGGTGCGCAAGCCGATCGGCCGGCTGCCGGGCGGCGGCCTCGTGCTCGGCGTCGCGGACGTGGTGGTCGCGAACGACCCGATCACCGGGCAGGGCTCCAACTCGGCCTCGAAGTGCGCGGCCTCGTACCTCTCCTCGATCGTCTCGCACGGCGACAAGCCGTTCGACGAGGAGTGGATGCAGTCCGCGTTCGACCGCTACTGGGAGACGGCTCAGCACGTCACCAAGTGGACGAACGCGATGCTCTCGCCCCCGCCGGAGCACGTCCTGAACCTGATCGGCGCCGCAGGCCAGCTCCAGCCGGCCGCAGACCGCTTCGCCAACGGCTTCAACGACCCGTCGGACTTCGAGAACTTCTTCTATGAGCCGGAGAAGACGGGCGCGTACCTGGGGTCGCTCTCCGGCGCCTGACGGCTTGGCCGCTGCTGGGCGGGCGGGGGCCGGAAGGGCAGGGAGCCGCGGCTTACCGGCACGGCGCCTGCCCCGCCCTGCCCCGCACCGTCGGGCGGAGTGCGCGGGTGGCGCCCGACGGTCCCGTGTCTTGGGGCGGCTGGCGGCCTCGCCCACCCGTTTGCCGAGCTGATCGCAGAAAAGTCCCACCGTGCACGCACGAAGGGCGGGGGCCATGGGAGTTTCCTGCAGCCCGCGCCGCCCCCCCCGGGCGCGACTCAAGCCCTCGGCGCCTCCGACGACCCGTACCCCGCATCGCTCCCCGCGTCGCCGCCCTTCAGTGCCCCGCGCGGCAGCTTCGGCGGTTCGTACCCCTTCATGGGCTTCGCCGAAGGGTCGGGGCGTACCGCTCCCCGCACGGGGTTCGCGGCGATGGGGGAGACCTTGACCTTGGCACCCGGGCGCGGGGCCTGGATGACCATGCCGTCGCCCAGGTAGAGGGCCACGTGCGTGGCCTTGGGGAAGTAGACGATCAGGTCGCCCGGGCGCAGTTTTCGGAGGGAGACACGGCGTAGCTGGGCCCACTGCTCCTGTGAGGTGCGGGGGATCGACTTCCCTGCCGCCGCCCACGCCTGGGACGTCAGGCCCGAGCAATCGAAGGCCTTGGGCCCCTCCGCGCCCCACTTGTACGGCTTCCCGATCTGTTTCACGGCGTATCCGAGCGCCGTCTCGCCCTTCCGGGAAGGCGCGCGGGTCGGTGCGGGCCCAGGGGACCCCGCGGCCCCGCTCAGCGAGCCCGAGTCCAGGAACTTCCGCTGTGCCGCCGCCATCCCCTCCTCCTCGGCCCGCGCGAGATCCGCCAGCTGCTCCGTGCTCAGCGAGGCGAGCAGTTCCTCGACCTCCTTCAGCTGCCCCTTGACCGTGTCCCGCGCCTCCTTCTGCCGGGCCGCGAGAGACAGTTGGGTCTCCAGGGCCCTCTTCGCCGTGGCCGCGAGCTCGGACGCCTCCCTCTCGCCGCCGATCAGCCGGTCCACCGTCGCGGCGCGCTCCGCCGCCGCTCGCCCGATCACATGCCCCTGGTCGAGGGCCCGCTCCGGGTCGCGGGCGAGGAGGAGGCGTACGTAGGGGGAGATCTCCGTCGTGCCCTGGTACTGCTGGCGGGCGAAGCGGCCCGCCGCGCCCCGGCTGTCGTGGACCGAGGCGCGGGCTCGGGCCAGGCGCTTGTCCAGGCGGGTGACCTCGGTGCGCTGCTCCTTCAGCTTCTCCGCGGTCGCGTTGTACGTCTCCGTCGACTCCTCGGCCTTCCGGTACAGCTCCTGAAGGTCCCTCAGGAGCTCGGCCACCGGGCGCTCGGTGGTGTCGTCCGGCTGTGGAACGGCGTACGCCGGGGCTGCGGGCGCCAGCAGAGCGCCGACCACCGCACCCGTACCGACCCATCGCAGCAGCCTGCCTGACATGCCATCACCTCCGGCGCGCGGGCGGCGGCTCCGCCCCGCACCGTGAGCATCAGCGGCCCCGGCGCGGCCCGCCTGCTGAAGGTGCGCGGGTTGGCGCAATGCGGTCACTCGTCCAGGGTCCGACGGCGCGCCGCCCTTGCGGAGGCCGCGCTCAAGCTGCGCTCAGGCCGCCCCGCCCGGCTTCGACCACGGCCACTTCAGGCCGGGCCCCGCCTTGTCGCCCTCCGGGTCGTACTCGTACGTCCAGCCCTGGTGCAGGCCGAGCCGCTTGCCCCCTGTCTTGGCCACCCTGCGGTACACGAGCACGGTCGCCGGTCCGCCTGCCTCGTCCGGCACCGGGACCCGGTACACCTTCGGGGGGTGACCGGTCGGGCCGAGCAGGATGGGCAGGACGCGGCCGTCCAGGGGGCCACCCACGAACGGGGTCTCTTCGCTCTTCACCCGGCCAGTGTCACAGCAGCCGGCCGCCACGCTTCACAGCAGGTGTGCCGCGTCGCTCACCACGGGGAGGACTCGCCGGGCGAGCGAGCCCGCGGGTCCTTCGGACGTCTCCATGGCAAGGGCGCCCCGTACGGCCTCCGCGGTCTGCGGGTCGCGGCCCGCAGAGGCCACGAGAACCGCCATGAACTGCTCGACCAGCCAGTCCCGCAACTCGTCCAGCGGCGGCTGCTTCTCCTCGTCCAGCCAGATCAGGGACGCCGCCTCGACGGAGGTGATCCACATCCGCACGGTCATCCGCAGCCGGGGACCCGTCGCCCCCACGACCTCCAGGTGGGCCAGGATGTGCTCGGCGGCCGTCCTGCGCACCTCGTCCACGATGGCGGTGGTCCGCGACGTCTCCACGACGCTGCCGCCCTGGAGCAGCGCGCTGAACCCCGCGTCGTGCTGGTCCACGAAGGCGAGGTACCGGTCGAGCGCGTTGGCGAGGCGCTGGGTGAGCGGACCCTCGGGCGGCTCGGCGAAGCACTGCTCCAGCTCGTCGGCGGCGGAGCGCAGCGCCGCCTCGTACAACTGCTGCTTGCCGCCCGGGAAGTAGCGGTAGACGAGCGGCCGGGAGACTCCGGCCGCCTCCGCGACGTCGTCGAGGGAGACCTCGTCGGGTGCGCGCACCGCGAAGAGGGACAGGGCGGCCTCCTTGAGCTGCCGCTGCCGCTCTTCGACACTGAGACGCCGGTACGCGCGGGTGGGAGCAGGCGAGGTCATGCCTCGCAGCGTATCCGCCCTTTCGAACAAGCGCGCCGGAACCCTGCGTACCCTCTTCGCTACGCCAGAAGGCAGGCCAGGAATCAGGCCAGAAGTCCAGAGCTCTTCCACAGCCGCCGCCCCGCGCCCCGCAGCACCCCGATGTCGTCCAAGAAGTCCGCCAGGCGCTTGGCCCCGGTCTGCATGATCTCTCGGCGGTGGGCGCTCGCCTTGACCTGGGCCATGGCCTCGCGCTTGTCCAGGCCGACGTTCGTGTAGACGTCGGGGTTGATGAAGGCGATGGAGAAGACGCGGGCGAACTCACCCGAGGTGAGGCGGGTGAACTCCTGGGACCAGCGCGGGGCCGTCACCATCTGGCGGCGCAGCTCCTCACGGGCGTACCGCACATGGCGCGCCTCCTCCACGACGTGGATCCGCGTGACGCCGCGCACCAGGGTCTGGACGCGCTCGTCCGGGAACGTCAGGCGCTGCATCCAGTCGAGGATCTCCTCGCCGAGCAGCGTCGCCGTGAACGAACCGGGCGTCGTCGAGATGGTCTTGAAGAGGCGGCCCAGGTTCCGGTGCACGGCGCTGACCGGGTAGTACGGGGTGTCCCCGCGGGTGATCAGGCGCGCGAACATCTTCGAGTGCCGGCACTCGTCCTCGATCTCGGTCAGGGCGTACCGCACGTGCGCGCTCGTGGCCGGCTTGTCGTAGATGTGCCGTACGAGCAGCTGCATCAGGATCAGCTCGAACCAGATGCCGAGCGAGGCGAGCGCGGCGGCCTCGTGCTGGGAGAGCGCGATGCGCTGCTCCTCGCTCATCCGCCGCCACATCGGCGTGCCGTACAGGGAAAGCAGCTCCGGGGGCCAGAACCACTTGCCCTCCTCGAAGGGCGCCTCCCAGTCGAGCTCCTTGTCGGGGTCGAAGGAGTGCCTGGCGGAGGAGTCGAGCAGCCGCTCGGCCACCTGCTCCCGGTCCTTGAGCGCTCCGAGCGCGTCCCGCAGCCCTTCGATCGCCGCGTCCTCCGTGGTGGTCGTCATGACTCTGCCCCTGCCTCGTCGTCAGAGTTACCGGCGGTCACGCATTATGAGACTGCTTGTCAGCAAGGGCGTCAATCCCTTGTGCGTGACTTGTTGACCCGACGTCTACGAACGTGTGAGCCTTCCAACTACCAACCGGTACAGAGCAGTCGAAAGCAGCACGGGGGGACTACGGAGAGAACGAGGCCACTTATCTAGGAGCCGTCAGTGTCCACGCATGAGCTCTATACGCACGCCCCGGACGGAAACATCTGGCAGATACCGGCGAACGGCGCGGCCCGCTTCAGCTGGGAGTACGACGAAGGCCGTGCCCGGCTGCTCGCCCTCTACCAGAAGGGCAAGGACAAGCAGTGGGACGGTGCCAAGCGCATCGCCTGGGATCTGGAGGTCGACCCGTACGACCCGCTGGGCACCCCCGACGAGTCCATGTCGCTCTACGGCACCCGTCACTGGGACAAGATGACCGACCGTGACAAGGGCGAACTGCGCAAGCACTACGCCTCCTGGCAGTTCAGCCAGTTCCTGCAC
This sequence comes from Streptomyces sp. NPDC033177, assembly GCF_055577715.1. Classification (NCBI taxonomy): domain Bacteria; kingdom Bacillati; phylum Actinomycetota; class Actinomycetes; order Kitasatosporales; family Streptomycetaceae; genus Streptomyces; species Streptomyces sp. NPDC033177. Next base: position 252,076 of record NZ_JBVIPS010000012.1, read on the forward strand.
GGCGAGCAGGGCGCGATGGTGTGCGCGGCGCGCATCGTGGAGTCCGTGCCCGACCTGGATGCGAAGTTCTACTCCGCGACCCAGACCATGGACGAGGCGCGGCACGCCGAGGTCTACGGCCGCTTCCTGCACGACAAGATCGGCATGCTCTACCCGATCAACGACAACCTGCAGTCCCTGCTCGGCGACACCCTGCGCGACTCCCGCTGGGACATGCCCTACCTGGGCATGCAGGTCCTCATCGAGGGTCTCGCGCTGGCCGCCTTCGGCATGATCCGCGACACGACGGACAAGCCGCTGCCCAAGCAGATCCTCGCCTACGTCATGCAGGACGAGGCCCGGCACGTGGCCTTCGGCCGCATGGCCCTTCGGGACTACTACAAGCAACTCTCCGACGCGGAACTGCGCGAGCGCGAGGAATTCGTCATCGAGGGCTGCTACTTGATGCGTGACCGGCTGCGCGGTGTCGAGGTCCTGGAGAACTTCGGCATCCCGAAGGCGGAGGCCGAGGAGGCCAGCGAGAACTCCGAGTTCCTCGCCCTCTTCCGGCAGTTGCTCTTCAGCCGCATCGTGCCGTGCGTCAAGGACATCGGCCTGTGGGGCAAGCGTCTCCAGGAGGCGTACGTCGACATGGGCGTCTTCGAGATGGGCAACGCCAACCTCGACCAGCTGATGGCCCAGGACGAGGAGATCGCCGAGAAACTGGACGCGGAACGCTTCGCGGCGGAGGAGAGCGAACGGGTGGCGGAGGTCGAGGACATGATCACCGCCGGCGACGGAAAATAAGGTCTCGGGCCGTCGTCCCGCACGGCAGCATGGCCCCATGACTTCCGTGACCTCCGCATCCGCCGACCGCGCCGCCGCCCGCCGGAGCCTCGAAGGGCTCGCCCTCGGCGACGCCTTCGGCGAGCGGTGGTTCCCGCTGTTCCGCGCGCCACGCGTCGCGTACACGCAGATCCATGCGCGCCAGTTGCCCGAGGAGCCGCTCTGGCACTGGACCGACGACACCGCGATGGCGCTTGGCGTGCAACGGGTGCTCGACGAGTACGGGGAGATCCGGCAGACCGAGCTGGCTGCCGCCTTCGCGCTGCTGCACGACGCCGACGCGGGGCGCGGATACGGCAGCGGCATGCACGAGCTGCTGCCCCGGCTGGTCGAGGAGCCGCAGCGCTGGCCGGAGCTGGCGCGCGAACTGTTCGACGGGCAGGGCAGCCTCGGCAACGGAGCCGCGATGCGGGTCGCGCCGCTGGGCGCGTGGTTCTCCCGTGACCTCGAACTCGCGGCGGAACAAGCCGAGTTGTCGGCCCAGGTCACGCACGCGCACCCGGAGGGCGTCGCGGGCGCGGTGGCTGTGGCCGTGGCGGCGGCGCTTTCCGCGCGCGAAGAACTGACCCTGGCCGCCGTCGCGGAGCGCACCCCGCCCGGAGCGGTCCGCGACGGCGTGCTGCGCGCCGCGGCCCTGCCCTTCGACACCGAACCGTGGAAGGCCGCCGACGCGCTCGGTAACGGTCAGCGCATCCGGGCCACGGACACCGTTCCGTTCGCCCTGTGGTCGGCCGCGCGGCACCACGACGACCTGGTCGGGGCGCTGTGGACCACGGCGGAGGGGCTCGGTGACGTGGACACCACGTGTGCGATCACAGGCGGAGTGGTCGGCGCGCGCACGGGGGTCGACGCGGTCCCGGAGGCCTGGCTGCGACGGCGGGAGGCACTGCCGGGAGCCAAATGACACCCGGCATCCGCACCCTGCGTAAGCCTCCGCTCAGGAACCCGCAAGCACCGCCTCCATCACCGCCCTCGCGACCGGCGCCGCGCTCCCGCCCCCGCTGATGTCGCCCCGGTCCGCCGCCGCGTCCTCCACCACCACCGCGACCGCCACCGACGGCTGGGCGTCGCCGGAGTTCTGGGCCCAGGAGATGAACCAGGCGTACGGCGTGCCGGTGTTGTCGATGCCGTGCTGGGCCGTGCCCGTCTTGCCGCCGACCGTCACGCCGGGGATCGCCGCGTTGCCGCCGGTGCCCTTCTCGACGACGTCGGTCATCATCTCCCGCAGTTGCATGGCCGTGGCCGGGTTCATGGCCTGGTGGAGGGAGCTGGTGCCGGTGTTGCGCACCACGTCGCCGTCGTCGGTCGTGGTCTCGTCCACCAGGTGCGGGGACTGGAGCTGGCCGTTGTTCGCCACCGCCGCCGAGACCATCGCCATCTGCAGCGGCGTCGCCCGCGTGTTGAACTGGCCGATCGAGGACAGCGCCAGTTGCGCCTTGTCCATCGAGGAGTCGAAGTTGCTCGCCGCCACCGACGACGGGATCTTCAGGCCGCCGTCGTTGAAGCCGAAGTTCCTCGCCGTGTCCAGCATGTCGCCGAGCCCGGTGTCCACGCCCAGCTTGGCGAAGACCGTGTTGCAGGACCACTCGAAGGCGTAACGCAGAGGTGCGTTCTTGCAGCCCTCGACCTCGTTCGTCAGCTGGGTGCTCGTGCCGGGCAGCGTGTAGGGGGTGGGGGACTTGGTTGCGGCGTCCAGGTCCGTGACCGTGCCGGAGTCGAGGGCGGCCGCCGCCGTCACCACCTTGAACGTCGACCCCGGCGGATACGTCTGGCGGATCGCCCGGTTCAGCATCGGCTTGTCCGCGCTGCCGTTCAGCGACGCCCAGGACTTCGCCACCGCCTTGTTGGTGCCGGAGAGCCGTTCGGGGTCGTACGACGGGGTGCTGACCAGGGCGAGGATCTTCCCGGTCGACGGCTCGATGGCCGCGACCGCGCCCTTCTTGCCGCCGAGCCCTGCGTACGCGGCCTGCTGCGCCGCGGCCCTGATGGTGGTCCGCACCATGCCGCCGGGGTTCTGCGCGCGGCTGATGTCGTTCCACAGGGGGAGCGGGGCGAGCATCGGATCGGTGCCGGAGAGGATGTCGTCCTCGGCGTTCTCCAGGAGGGTCGTGCCGTAGACCTGCGAGGCGTACCCGGTCACCGGCGCGTACAACGGGCCGTTCTTGTACGTCCGTTCATAGCGGAGCTGCTCCCCGGTGTCCTGGGAGCCGGTGACCGCGCGCCCGTCGACCATGATGTCGCCGCGCGGCTGGCCGAAGCGTGCGATGGCCTGGCGGCGGTTGGCGGAGTTCTTGTCGAAGTGCTCGGACTGGACGACCTGGACGCGGGTGGCGTTCACCAGCAGGGCGATCAGGAGCAGCGCGCAGAACGCGGCGGCATGCCGGATGTACCTCGTCACGCGTCCTCCCTGGGAGGCCCCACCGGCTGGCTCCGTGCCGAGTCGCTGACCCGGATGAGCAGCGCCACGATGATCCAGTTGGTGACGACCGACGAGCCGCCCTGCGCGAGGAACGGCATCGCCATGCCGGTCAGCGGGATCAGCCCGCTCACCCCGCCCGCGATCACGAACACCTGGAGCGCGACGATCGAGGCGAGCCCCACCGCGAGCAGCCGCCCGAAGACGTCCCGCAGCGCGAGCCCCGCCCGGTAGCCGCGCTCCACCAGGAGGGCGTAAAGGAGGAAGATCGCGGCGAGCCCCGCGAGGCCGAGTTCCTCGCCCGCCGTCGCCAGGATGAAGTCGGACTTGGCGGCGAAGCCGATGAGGATGGAGTGGCCGAGCCCGAGGCCGGTCCCGAGCATCCCGCCGGCCGCGAACGCGAAGAGGGATTGGGCCAGTTGGTTGGGCCCCTCGCCCGCGTCGATGGAGGCGAAGGGGTGCAGCCAGTCCTCGACCCGGCTGTGCACGTGGGGTTCGAGCGAGCCGACCGTGTACGCCCCGACAGCGGCAAGGACCAGGCCGACCGCGATCCAGCCGGTGCGCCCGGTGGCGACGTACAGCAGGATCACGAAGAGCCCGAAGAACAGCAGCGAGGTACCGAGATCGCGCTCCAGGACGAGGACGCCGACGCTGAGCAGCCAGATCGCCACGATCGGGCCGAGCACACGGCCGGTGGGCAGCTGGAGCTTCGTCAGCTTCCAGACCGTACGGCCGGTGTAGGCGAGCGCGTTGCGGTTGGCGGCGAGATAGCTGGCGAAGAAGATCGCGAGCAGGATCTTCGCGAACTCGCCGGGCTGGATGGAGAATCCGCCGACCCGGATCCAGATGCGGGCGCCGTTCACGGCCGGGAAGAAGATCGGCACGATCATCAGGACCAGCGCGGCGACGACACAGATGTACGCGTACCGCTGGAGCACCCGGTGGTCGCGCAGGAAGATCACGACGGCGATGAAGAGCGCCACGCCGACGGTGGACCAGACGAGTTGCGTGGGTGCCGCCTCGTCGCCGGGGGTCTCCAGGTCGAGCCGGTAGATCAGGACGAGACCCAGACCGTTGAGGAGCACGGCGATCGGCAGGAGCAGCGGATCGGCGTAGGGCGCGCGGAAGCGGACCGCGAGATGCGCGAGGAGCGCGAGCACGCCGAGCCCGGCGCCGTAACCGGCGGCGCCGGGCGGGACGGTGCCGTTCTTGGCGAGGCCGACGGCGCAGTAGCCGTAGACCGAGAGCAGGACGGCCACGACGATCAGTGCGACCTCGGTGCCACGGCGCCGGGGCACACGAACAGCGGGTACGGAGGGAGGCGCCGTCGCTGTTCCGGTCATGCCCGGAACGTAGCAAGCGATAGGCCCCAATGTCCGCTTATGTCACCGTGTGCTTGTGGTGCGTCAGCACCAGCGCGGGGCGGGCCCGATGTTGGAGATGTAGTGCGCGGCACCCCAGGCCCAGGTCCCGTTGGTGAGCAGGTACCAGCGGTTGTTGCCGGACACGTGGTCACCGGTCGTCTTGCAGTAGATGTTGACGACCTTGCCGTACGGCACGCTCCGGATCACCTTGGCGCCCCGGTGCGGGGAGGTGCGGAGCAGCAGACCGGACTTGGCGATGACGCGGCCCTTGTAGATGCGCGGGTGGCCGTTGGTGCCGGTGTCGTCGGCCGCGACGGCGGTACCGGTGAGGGTGCAGGCGGCGAGCGCGCCGCCGGCGACGAGTATGCCGAGCCGGGTGCCGATGGCGGTGGACCGAAGGGACATGGGGTCTCCTCTGGAAAGCGCGGATGCGATACGGCCCGCAGACCCCTGAAGCGTCGAGCCCCGGGAGCATCAAGCCCCTGAAGCGTGGGTCATAGGCCGCAATTCACACTAAAATCGGCACGCTGACCGCGCAAAAGGTCACACGGCGTCAAACCGCCCGTCAGACCGCCCCGTCGGCACCCCCGCACCCCGCTTCCCCGGTCTCCTCGTACGGCAGCGTCAGCGTCGCCACCGCCCCGCCGTCCGCCGCGTTGGCGAACGTGAGGCGTGCGCCGAGCACCGCCGTCTGGCCCAACGCGATCGTCAGGCCAAGCCCGTGGCCCCTGGTCGTGCCCTCCGTGCGGAACCGCTGCGGGCCGTGCGCCACCAGGTAATCCGGGTATCCGTCGCCGTGGTCGCGCACCGAGAGCATGGGTCCGTCGACGGTCAGCACGACGGGCCCGCGCCCGTGTTTGTCCGCGTTGGCGATGAGATTCCCGAGCACCCGCTCCAGGCGCCGCCGGTCGGTCACCACACAGACGTCGCGTACGACGACCAGCTCGGCATCGATGCCCGAACCCCGCACGGCGCGCTCGGCCAGTGGGGCGAGATGGTGGTCGTCCAGCTCGACGCGCTCGCTCTTCGCGTCGAGGCGGGAGATCTCCAGGAGGTCCTCGGTGAGGGTGCGCAGCGCGGCGACCCGGTCGCGCACCAGCTCCGTCGGGCGGCCCGGCGGCAGCAGTTCCGCCGCCGCGTGCAGACCGGTCAGCGGCGTGCGCAGCTCGTGCGCCACGTCCGCGGTGAACCGCTGCTCGCTCTGGAGCTTGCCCTGCATCGAGGACGCCATCGTGTCGAGCGCGCCGGAGACCGCGGCCACCTCGTCCTGGCTGCGCGAGGGCTCGCGGGTGCGCGGATCGTTCACGCGGGCGTCGAGGTCACCCGCGCTGATCCGGCGGGCCACCGTCGCCGTCTGGTGCAGGCGCCGCGTCACGCGGGTCACGGAGAACGCCCCGACCAGCAGCGTCGCCCCGATGGCAAGCACCGAGGAGCCCAGGATCGCCCGGTCGAGTCCGTCGATGGTGCGGGCACCCTGGGCGTAGTCGACCCGGACGGCGATCGCGCGCCGGTCCGTCGCGGGCCCCGCGGCCCACATCGTCGGCCGGGAGTCCTGCGCGGCGACCATCGTCCCGCGCTCCCCGCCCACCGCGAGATCCCGCAGCCGCCCGGGAAGGCCCTCGGGGTCGACCCCCGCGCCGGGGCCGAGGTCGTCGCCCGCCTCGAACGCCTTGGTGGCGTCGTCGAGCCGGGTGAGGGCGTGCTCGCGGGCCTGGCCCACGGTCTGGTTGGTCACCGAGACGTGCACGAGCGCGCCGAGCAGCGCGGCGAGCGCGCAGCACATGACGGTGATGAAGACCCCGGCCTTCCAGGTCAGGGTCGCCGTCCAGGCGGGGAGCCGCGGTCCGCGCGGCAGCCGGTGGCTCATCGGCCTCCGCTCGGGGACGCGCCGGGGGTCGCACCCGGTGAATCGCTGGGGGAGGGCACGGGGCGGCTGCTCGCCGCGGGCTCCGGCTTGCGCGACGGCTTGCCCTTCGGCGCGTTCGGGGAGCGCACGATCTCGTCGGTCGTCGGCAGCATGACCCTCTGGTGGGAGTCCCACGACCAGACGGTGCGGTACTCGTACCCCGGCATGCCCGAGACGGCGCGGACGATCACCTCGTGGCCGGCCAGTTCGACGCCGAGCACCGCGTCCCCCATCTCCATGATCTGCGTCAACTGCCGCTTCTCCATGGCGTAGGCGCGTATGTCGAGGTTCTCGGCGTGCCCGCGGGCCAGCCGGATGCCGATGATGAGGTCGTCCCTGCCGTCACCGGTGAGGTCCCGGTAGTAGGCCTTCAGGACGGGGCACTCGGCGTCGTCGGCGTCCTTGGTGTCGCACGCGTCGAGCTTCTCGGCCGTCTGCTTGTAGACCGCGTCCGAACGGCTGTACAGCCCCGGGTTCTTGTCGAAGTCGGCCTTGGCGACCGTCACCGGGTTCACCTTGTGCAGGTCGCCGCCCGGTACGTCCACGCCCTTGACCGGCAGGCTCTCTATCGTGCCGTAGTCCTCGGCCGGCGCCGACGGGGGCGGCAGCTTCGGCCACAGGCGGGTGGGGGCCTCGGCGGTCGGCGTGGAGCCCGCGCCGCGCAGGTCACCGGGGTCGCCGCAGCCGCCGGCCAGCAGGACGGCGGGCAGCACGAGTCCTGCGGCGAGCGCGAGACGGCTCCGGTGCACTGCACTCCTGCCTGCCGGTGGAGCGGCCCGGGGCTGCTCGGCTGCGGCGCGAGGTTCGGTTGCGGCGCCGCGGGGTCCGGGTCCCGTTGCCCGGGTCCGGCTACGGCGCGAGGTCGGCGTAGAGAATGATGTTGTCGGTGCGGTGACCGTCCTTGATCGGGCCGCCACAGGTCAGCAGGCGCAGCTCGGGACGGTCGGTCGCCCCGTACACCTTATGGGTGGGGAAGTTCTTTTTGTCCACCTGTTCCATCTCGCGCACCTTGAACGTCGCCGTACTCCCGTCCGCTCGCGGCACCGAGATCGTGTCCCCCATTCTCACCTTTCCCACGTGCCGCATCAGCGCGGGCCCCTCCGCGGTGTCGTAGTGCGCGACCAGGACGGCCGCCCCCTTCTCGCCGGGGGTGACGCCCCCGGTCCACCAGCCAGGTTCGTCCGCCTTGTCGACCGGCGGCACCTCCAGTGCGTCGTCCGCGCCCACGCCGAGGTCGAGCATCGACTTCGCGTCGACACCGGCCGCCGGTATGCGCAGCCCCGTCGGGCGGGACCTCTCCAGCGGGGCGTGCGGTTCGGCCGCCGGTGCGGCGGCGGCGTTGTCGACCTTGACGTCCGGCGCGGGGCTGCCGCCGGAGCCCTGGCCGCAGGCAATGAGGCCGACGCCGAGGGCTGCGGTCAGCGTGGCGGCGGCCGCGATGCGGGTGGTGTGACGGCGCTTGGCGGGGGCGGGGGCGGACGACGCGGGGGCGGGTGCTTCGTCGGCGGGGGTGCTCGTGCTCACAGCGGCTCCTGCGGGTGGGGCGTGGGGGAGGGGGGCTCAGGCGTCGGTGCGGCCGCGGCGCAGCATGGCGTACCCGAGACCGGCCGCACCGGCGGCCGCCATGGCCCCACCGGCGGCGATGAACACCGGGTCACCGCTGTGGAACCCCTCGGTGCCCGCCTTGACCCCGCCCTCGGGGGCGGCCGGCGCCACTGTGCGGGTTTCCTCGGCCTGGGAGGGCGTATCCGCGACGGCGGCCACGGCCGGCGTGAGGAGCGCGCCGCCGACGACGACGGTCACGGCGGCGGAACGGAGGGCGGTGCGGCGGAGGAGGCTGCTCATGGGGGGACGGTCCTTATGGCTGAGGGCTGGGCTGGGGAGGGTGAGGGAAGGGACACCCCTGAAGCTATGTGTCCGTTATTGCGGCAATTAGTCAGCAATGTAACGACGGCCCATCACTGCCGAGGCGGCGCTGCCACGAGCACGGTCAGGAGTGGCTCAACTTCTCTCCGTGGTGCCCTGGTTCTTGCCCAAGGCATGTCCTTGCTGTTCCCATGGTCCGTGGGGTGATGGTGCATGAGCGGATTGCGCGTCATACCGGCCTGGCGGCACGGACAGGAGCGGCTCTACGTCTGCCGTACGGACGGCAGGAATGTGGGGTGGTACGAGAGGGAGTCGTCCCGCGTGACCCTCCTCGCCGACGACCACAGGGAAGCGGTCCTGCGCGCCCTCGCCCCCTTCATCACGGGCGGCGTCTCGATCGGCCCGCCGCCCGTCCCCACCCCCGCCGAACTGGCCCGCCTCGCCCTCCACCCGGACGACGACCTCGCACCGAACCGCCCCGGCGAAGCCCTCCTGATCGCCCTGGACCGAGACCCGGCCCCCGCCCGCAGGCTGCGCGCCGACCCGCGGCAGCGGGCACTCACCGCCGAGCAGGCCATCGGCGAGGTGCTCGACGGGCTCGAAGGCGCGGGCTGGCACACCCTGCACTCGGTGCCGCTGCCGGGCGGCGCCCGCATCCACCACCTCGTGATCGGCCCCGGCGGTCTGTTCAGCGTGCACACCCTCCCCGCCCGCAAGCAGCGGGTGCGCGTCGCCGACCCGATGGTCACGGTCGGCCGCGCGGACCCGCGTCCACTCGTGAGGGAGATCCGCGCCGACGCCGACCGGGCGTCCTTCGCGCTGACCGCGGAGATCCGCCCGGTCCTCGCCCTCTCCGGGGCGTCGGGCCTCGACGTGACGGCTCCGCCGCGCGAGGTGCGGATCGTGCGCGACGGGGAGGTGTCGGCCCTCGCGGGCACCGGCGGCGTACTGAAGCCGGCCGATGTGGAGGCCCTGCACGCGATGGCCCGCGACCGTCACACGTGGCGGCGCGTCTAGGGCCCCTTCTGATGGATCTCACTCCCCCGGCTGGGGGAGCCCGTGCGGCAGCGGACGGCCCTGGTCCGGCTCGGTGAGCGGACCCAGCAGATCCCCGTACCGCTGCAGGCGGGGTGCGATGTCGGTGGCCAGGAAGACGAGGTCCGCCGGGTCGTCGCACCCCTCGACCTCCTCCCAGGTCACGGGTGCGGAGACCGTCGGTTCCTGGCGGGCGCGCAGGGTGTAGGGGGTGGCGGTGGTCTTCGCCGCGGCGTTCTGGCTGAAGTCGACGAAGACCTTGCGGGGGCGCAGGCTGCGGGTCATCCGGTGGACGACGAGGTCGGGCAGTTCGGCCTCGGCTTCCTGGGCGAGCGCCTTCGCGTACGCGGTGACCTGCTCGGAGGGCGTCGGCTCCAAGGGGCAGAGCAGATGCAGGCCCTTGGAGCCCGAGGTCTTCGCGTAGACCTCCAGACCGTCCGCCTGGAGGCGCTCGCGCAGCCAGAGCCCCGCCCGGCAGCACTCGACGACGGTGGCGGGGGCGCCCGGGTCCAGGTCGAGCACGAGCCGGTCGGCCATGGCGGGAGCGTCCGCCTGCCACTGGGGAGTGTGGAACTCGGTCACGAGATTGCCCGCCCACATCAGGCTCGCCAGGTCGTTCACGACGATCTGCCGGGTGTTGCCGTCCGAGCGCTGCACCTCGGCGGTGTGCACCCAGTCGGGGGTGCCCGGGGGCACGTTCTTGGCGAAGAACTGCTGGCCGTCGGGCCCGTCAGGGAAGCGGAGGAAGGAGAGGGGCCGGTTGCGCAGATGGGGGAGGAGGGCGTCGGCCGTGCTGGCGTAGTAGTGCAGCATCTCGCCCTTGGTGAAGCCGGATGCGGCGTAGAGGACCTTGTCGAGATTGCTGAGGGAGATCCGCCGCCCCTCCACCTCGGTGATCGGCGTCATACGATGAGAATCCCACGAATGTGGATGAACCACCCTGAAACGGTGCTCGGCTGCTGAGAGGTGCCTGACGTGCGATCCATATGGAACGGGGCGATCTCCTTCGGCTTGGTCAGCATCCCGATCAAGCTCATGAACGCCACCGAGAACCACTCGGTCTCCTTCCGGCAGATCCACACGGAGGACGGCGGCCGGGTCCGCTACCGCAAGGTGTGCGAGCTGGAGGAGCGGGAGGTGACGTCCGCCGAGATCGGCAAGGGGTACGAGGACCCGGACGGCTCGGTCATCCCGATCACCGACGAGGATCTGGCGAGTCTGCCGCTTCCGACCGCCAAGACGATCGAGATCGTGGCCTTCGTGCCGGCGGGCGGGGTCGACCCGATGCAGATGGACACGGCGTACTACCTGTCGGCCAACGGGGTGCCCGCCACCAAGCCGTACACGCTGCTGCGCGAGGCGCTGAAGCGGAGCGAGAAGGTGGCGATCGCGCGGTACGCGCTACGGGGGCGGGAGCGGCTGGGGATGCTGCGCGTCGTGGACGACGTGATCGCGATGCACGCGCTGTTGTGGCCGGACGAGATCCGGGCGCCGGAGGGCGTGGCTCCGGACACCCAGGTCAAGGTCAGGGACGCGGAACTCGACCTTGCGGACGCCCTGATGGACACGCTGGGAGAGGTCGACGTCTCCACCCTCCACGACGACTACCGCGCGGCGCTGGAGGAACTCCTCACCGCCAAGGCCGAGGGCACGAGCCCCGCGCCGCCGGCCGCCGACGCGGACTCCGGCGGGGGCAAGGTGATCGATCTGGTGGCGGCACTGGAGAAGAGCGTGCGCGCGGCGAAGACGGCGCGGGATGACGGAACGGTGGCGGAGGTGACTCCGCTGGAGCGGGGCGGGCGGAAGAAGGCCGCGGCCGCACCGAAGCGGACGGCCGCGTCGTCAGCTTCCTCGTCTGCCCGCTCGTCTGCCGGCTCGTCCGGCCGGGCGAAGACGACCCCGAAGGACGTGGGCGGCAAGAAGTCGACGGCGAAGAAGGCGTCGGCGAAGAAGGCGACGGGCGCGACGGCGAAGAAAGCGACGGCGACGGCGGCGAAGAAGACCCCCGCGAAAAAGGCGACCACGAAGAACCGGGCCCGCGCCTAGAGCTGCGGCGACGCCGGCGCCGTAGCTCGCGTGGCGTCCTCGGGGTCGCCGTCGTGTTCGCGCGCGGGGAACCTGGGGGCATGACCCAGGACAAGGACAGCAATTACCGGCCCGTCGTCTTCCGGGACCGCTCGGCGGGTTACGCCTTCCTCACCCGCTCCACCGCTGAGAGCGACCAGACCATCGAGTGGGACGACGGCGAGACGTACCCGCTGGTGGAGGTGGAGATCTCCTCCGAGAGCCACCCCTTCTACACGGGCCGCGCCCGGGTCGTGGACTCCGAGGGCCAGGTCGCCAAGTTCGAACGCCGCTACGGCGACCAGGCACCCCCGGGCACGCCGGAGTGATCCGCCGCCTCACCGATCGCCCCACCCGGCCGCGCCACGCCGCGGGTGCGGCAGGAGTGGCAGGAGGGGCAGGGCGGCCCGACGATGGCCCTAGAACCTTGATCACGAACGACGAACGAGTTTGATCACGAACGACGGACGAGCTTGATCACGAGAAGGCGGCGGGCATGACCGACGGCACGACCGATCTCCAGGCGCTGGCGGCCGAGGCGTACATCTACGGCCACCCGATGGTGCTCAACCTCGACGAAGTCGACCGCGTCTCCCGCAACGGCATGGGCGCGGTGCCCCCCGCGCCGTTCAACGAGTTCAGCCACGGCAGCAGGCCCGCGGCCCCCCGGAACCAGCCGGCGCATGCCGACGAAGACATCGACGCCGACACCGAGGCCGGCACCCACATCGACGCCGACGACCCCGACACCATCTGCTCCCTGGCACAGCTGGACCTCTCCGGCGGCGCCCTGCTCCTGACCGTCCCGGACACCGGCGACCGCTACTACGTCCTGCAGTTCGTGGACGCGTGGACCAACAACTTCGCCTACGTGGGCCGCCGCGCCACCGGTACCGGCGAGGCCAGTTACCTGCTCACGCCCCCCGGCTGGGACGAGGAGGTCCCGCTGGGCGCCACCCGGATCGCCGTGCCGACGGAGATGGCGACGATCGTCGGGCGGTGGGCATGCACGGGCCCGGATGACGTGGCGGCGGTGCGGGAGCTCCAGGAGGACACCCTCCTTGAGCCGTACTGGACGGCATCCGGCGAGCCCCGCGGGCTGCCGACCCACACATACGTCCCCGACGGTGAGCCGGAGATCCTCTTCTACGAGAAACTGCGGGCCCGCATGGCCGCCTTCCCGCCCGCGCAGCCCGACCTCGCCTATCAGCAACGGTTCGCGCCGCTGGGCCTGTTGGACGCGCAGAGCCCGTACACGCAGCCCGAGCCGGAACTCGCCGAAGCGCTGCGCGCGGGATTCGCGGCGGGCCAGGAGCGGGTCGAGCAGGCGGCCGTGGACGGGAGCGGACCGCAGCAGAACGGCTGGAAACTCGCGTATCACGCCTTCGACTACAACGCCGACCACTTCGAGACCGGCACGCTCAAGGACCCCCAATGGATCTGCGCGGACCGGGAGTTGGGCCGCATGATGCGCGCCGCCTCGGCGCGCACCGCACTCTGGGGCCTGCACGGCTACGAAGCGGCGTGCGCGCTGGCGTGGGACGACGGCGACGGCCGCCCGCTGGAGGGCGAGCAGTCGTACACCCTGCGCTTCGAGAAGCCGCCGCCGGTGGACGCGTTCTGGTCGGTGACGATGGACGGCCTACCGGACCGGCAACCGGCCGCGAACCCTGTGGAGCCCCACTCCATCAGCGACCGCACCCCGGGCCTGAGCTACGACGACGACGGCTCCCTCACCCTCCTCCTCCAGCCACAACGCCCCGCCGACGACAAGACGGCGGCAAACTGGCTGCCCACCCCGGAGGGCCGCTTCCGCCCGATCCTGCGCATGTACACGCCTCGCGCCGCGGTCTTCGACGGGACGTACGAACTGCCGCCGATCCGCCGGAGTTAGGCGGCGTGCAGTGAGGGCCGATAGATGAGCTCGTGAGTACGACCGTCGAGCACACGGCTTTCGATCAACTCAAGGTCGAAATCGTCCGCACCCCGGAAGATCGGGTCAAGACCGCTCCGCCCGGTGATCACGGGAAAGAGCGTGACCTGGACCCGATCCACCAGGCCGGCAGCCATCAGGGCCCGGTTCATCGACAGGCTGCCGTGCGAGCGCAACGGCACGGCGGACTCCTCTTTGAGCCGAGCGACGACCTCGACGGCGTCACCGCTCGCAACGGCCGCATCCGCCCAGTCGAGAGGCTCTTCCAAGGTGGTGGACACCACCGTCGCCGGCAGATTGATCATCCGCGTGACCCACGGATCGCGAACCTCGGACTCCTCGGTACTGGCAGCCAGCATCTGAGAGAAGGCCCGATACGTAGTGGCTCCAAAAACCATCCGCTGATCCGCGCGATAAAGACCAAGGCGATGATCGAGAAGCTCGGGCCCTTGCTTGCCCCAGTACCCGGTCCAGTCACCACCGGCGGCCCCGAAACCGTCAAGGCTGGAGAAGACGTCAAAGGTGTAGGTAACGGCCATGGTGATCCCCAAGTCCCGGGCTGATCGAACAGGTCACCAATACAGACCGCCCCCCACAACCAAACTCATCGCCCCAACCCCAACCCCACCCCATATGGCATCACCAGCACATACGCGAAGACCCCGGCCTCAGCGTTTCCGCTGGTGACGGGGTCTTGGGCACCTACTACAAGGTGCCCCCGGCAGGATTCGAACCTGCGCACACGGCTCCGGAGGCCGTTGCTCTATCCCCTGAGCTACGGGGGCGTGTCGGCCGGTTTGCGCGGCGACGTGTAGAACCCTACCAGCTCCTAACGGCTCCCCATGAACAGGTATTTCCGCACTCCGTGGCCGTGAGGGCGGGTGCATCCGCACCCTGTGTCCCAGAGGTCACCCCCGGCTTCGCCGTGCGATCCCCCGTGCGGGGCGGAAGTGGGGAAAACCCGGACGCGGTGGTGGGCACGGACCTACTCTCGAGTTGTGTCAGGCGTGTCAGGCCGCGTGCTTGTTGTGGACGACAACAAGGTCATCCGGCAGCTGATCAGGGTCAACCTCGAGCTGGAGGGCTTCGAGGTCGTGACCGCCGCTGATGGTGCCGAATGCCTGGATGTGGTCGATCAGGTCAGACCCGATGTCGTCACGCTCGACGTGGTGATGCCCCGCCTCGACGGGCTGCGTACCGCCGCTCGGCTGCGGTCCGATCCGCGGACCCGCGATCTGCCCGTCGTCATCGTCAGCGCCTGCACCCAGTACGAGGTGGAGAGCGGGCTTGAAGTCGGCGTGGACGCCTTCCTGGCCAAGCCCTTCGAACCTTCCGAACTGGTCGGCATCGTAAGGCAGTTGATGGAGAGCGGCGGGCGCGGCGGGGCCGCGAACGGCGGTGGGGCACTCGGTGGTGAGCTCGGCTCTGCCACCGGTGAAGCCGAGCGCGCCGGCCGCTCCGGCGGCTGACCCCGAGCGGTTCGTCGGCGGACCCGAGCCAGCCCATCGGCTGACCCAGCCAGCTCGGCGGCGGACCCGACCGGCTTGGCCCGACCGCTGACCTTCTCAACCTGGCCCCGCGTTGCCCCCACCGTCTTCGGCCTGCCTTCGGCCCAGCGTCCTGCCGGTTCACCCCAGCAGTGGCCCTAGCCGGAGCCCGCCGGGCCGTCGCCCCTCCCGGGCAGCAGCCCAGCAGCCCCAGTCGCGTGTCGCCGGGCAGCGCTCCCCGGCAGCAGGGCCAGTCACCGTCCGCCGGGTCGTCGCCCCCCGGCAGCAGCCCAGCAGCCCCAGTCGCGTGTCGCCGGGCAGCCCTCCCCAGCAGCAGGCTCAGTCACCGCCCGCCGGGTCGTCGCCCCCCCGGGCAGCAGCCCAGCAGCCCCAGTCGCGTGCCGCCGGGCAGCGCCCCCCAGCAGCAGCGCCAGTCACCGCCCGCCGGGCCGTCGCCCCCCCGGGGCAGCCGCCCCAGCCGCCGCCTTCCGGCCCACCCCCCGTCCACATCCCGGACCATCAGGGAAACCAGGTCGCGTCCCCACCCCCCTCCTCCCATACGCTTGACCCGTGACCCCCGTCGAGCTCTCCCGCACCGTGCTGCGCGCCATGCGCCGTGCCGTCGATGACGGCGAGCTCTGTGGCCTCGGCGAGCTCAGTGGCGGTGCCCCCTTGCGGGTTCTCGTCGAGCGGCCCCGTCCCGGTGGGTGTGGGGATTACGCCACCAATGTCGCCCTGCAGATCGCCCGCGCCGCAGGGCGTTCGCCCCGGCAGGTCGCCGAGGTGCTCTCC
This sequence comes from Streptomyces sp. NPDC033177, assembly GCF_055577715.1. Taxonomy (NCBI): domain Bacteria; kingdom Bacillati; phylum Actinomycetota; class Actinomycetes; order Kitasatosporales; family Streptomycetaceae; genus Streptomyces; species Streptomyces sp. NPDC033177. Next base: position 267,764 of record NZ_JBVIPS010000012.1, read on the forward strand.
CCGCGGCTCGCCACGGAGCCCGGCATCGCGGCCATCGACATCACCGGGCCCGGGTTCCTCAACATCACCCTCGATCGCGGCACCCCCGCCCCCCGCCGGGGGAGCGACGGCAGCGCCGCCCTCGTGCGTGACGTCCTCGATCACGGCGCCCGCTACGGCCACGTCCTCACCGACCCCGTCACCCCCCTCACCCTCCACTTCCCCCGCGAACCCCGCGCCGCCGTCCTCGCCGACTCCCTCCGCCGCATCCTCCGCACCCAGGGCGTCCCCGTCCGCCTCACCTGCGACGAAGGCCCCGAAGACGAAGCCCCCGACCCAAGCTGGATGGCCGCCGGCGAACTCGGCGTACGCGTCGACGCCTGCGAGAAGCCCCCGGCGGATGCCGAAATCCTGCGGCCCCACCCCGCCCCCACCAGCCCCACCCCCCTCGGCCCCGACGCCGCCCGCTGGGCCCTGCTCAGTCCCGCCGGTCACGATCGGCCCCGTATCGGCGACGAGCACCTGGTCCAGCGTGCGAGCAATCCCCTGTTCCGTGTGCGGTACGCCCACTCCCGCGCCCGTGCCCTCACCCGCAACGCCGCCGCCCTCGGTTTCACCTCCGAGCCCGGGGACATAGCCGGGCCGGAGGCGTGGGAGCTGCTCGACGCCCTTGTCGACCATCCCCGCATCCTCGCCGCAGCCGCCCGGCACCGTGCGCCCGATCGGCTTGCCCGGCATCTCGTCGTCATCGCTGATGCCCTGCTCGCCTTTCAGCCTGACGTTCTGCCGCTCGGTGACGAGAAACCCTTGGCCGCCCACCGCGCCCGGCTCGCGCTCGCCGAAGCCGCCGGGACGGTGCTCGCAGGCGGCCTGTCCCTGCTCGGCATCAGCGCCCCCGAGTACTTGTGACACGTAGAGACGCGACTGACGTGACGGACATCGACGCAGCGGCCGACGCGCCACGCATCAACGACGCGCCACACATCGACGCCGCGCCCGCCGCGCCCTACGTGCACGACGTGACCGAAGTGAGAGAGACGACCGCGACATGAGCCGTTCCGCCCACCCCGCCGGGCCCCGCCACGCCGACGTAGTGCCCGAAGGGCACTACACCGCCCCGGCCGACGACCTGAACTCCCTCGACCCGAAGGTCTGGTCCCAGACCGTCGGGCGCAGCGCCGACGGTGTCGTCACCGTCGGCGGCATCGAGGTGACCCGGCTCGCCGAGGAGTTCGGCACCCCCGCCTACTTCCTCGACGAGGCCGACTTCCGCGCCCGCTGCCACGCCTGGCGCGGCGCCTTCGGCTCCGACGCCGACGTCTTCTACGCCGGGAAGGCCTTCCTCTCGCGCGCCATCGTGAGGTGGCTGCACGAGGAGGGACTCAACCTCGACGTCTGCAGCGGCGGCGAGCTCGCCACCGCCCTCGCCGCCGGCATGCCCGCCGACCGCATCGCCTTCCACGGCAACAACAAGACCGAGGGCGAGATCGAGCGGGCGATCGAAACCGGTGTCGGGCGCATCGTGCTCGACTCCTTCCAGGAGATCGTGCGCGTCGCTCACATCGCCGACCGGCTCGGCGTACGTCAGCGTGTGCAGATCCGCGTGACCGTCGGCGTCGAGGCCCACACCCACGAGTTCATCGCCACCGCGCACGAGGACCAGAAGTTCGGCATCGCCCTCGCCGGGGGGCAGGCCGCCGAAGCCGTGCGCAGGGCCCTGCGGCTGGATGGGCTCGAGCTCATCGGCGTGCACTCGCACATCGGGTCGCAGATCTTCGACATGGCCGGCTTCGAGGTCAGTGCCCGGCGCGTGGTCCAGTTGCTCGCCGAGGTGCGGGACGAGCACGGCATCGAGCTTCCCGAGATCGACCTCGGCGGCGGCCTCGGCATCGCCTACACATCCGAGGACGACCCCCGCGAGCCGCACGAGATCGCCAAGGCGCTCAGCGAGATCGTCACGCGTGAGTGCGAGGCCGCCAATCTGCGGACGCCGCGCATCTCCGTCGAGCCCGGTCGCGCCATCGTCGGGCCCACCGCCTTCACCCTCTACGAGGTCGGCACCGTCAAGCCCCTCGAAGGACTGCGTACGTACGTCTCCGTCGACGGCGGCATGTCCGACAACATCCGTACGGCTCTCTACGACGCCGAGTACAGCGTCGCGCTCGTCTCGCGTGAGTCCGACGCCGAGCCCATGCTCGTGCGCGTCGTCGGCAAGCACTGCGAGAGCGGGGACATCGTGGTGAAGGACGCGTTCCTTCCGGCGGACCTCGCGCCGGGTGACCTGATCGCCGTGCCCGCGACCGGGGCGTACTGCCGCTCGATGGCGAGCAACTACAACCACGCCCTGCGTCCGCCGGTCGTCGCCGTTCGGGACGGAGAGGCGCGGGTCATCGTCCGGCGCGAGACGGAGGAGGATCTCCTGCGTCTCGATGTCGGCTGAGCACGGGATAACGTCGAGAACAGCGACTGGCGCGGGTCGACGAGTTAACGTCGAATATCGGCCAGTGAAATAGATGTCTCACAGTCCGGACAGCGGACAGAAACCGCGATCCGGTGGGTGAGACTGGTCCCACTGTAGATGTATGAGAAGTGAGGTCGGATGATGCGTACGCGTCCGCTGAAGGTGGCGCTGCTGGGCTGTGGGGTTGTCGGCTCAGAGGTGGCGCGCATCATGACGACGCACGCCGACGACCTCACGGCCAGGATCGGCGCCCCGGTGGAACTCGCCGGGGTGGCCGTGCGCCGGCCGTCGAAGGTGCGCGAGGGAATCGATCCTTCCCTGGTCACCACCGACGCGACCGCCCTGGTCAAACGCGGTGACATTGATGTCGTGGTGGAAGTCATCGGGGGCATCGAGCCCGCCAAGACCCTCATCACCACCGCTTTCGAGCACGGTGCGTCCGTCGTCTCCGCCAACAAGGCGCTCATCGCGCAGGACGGCGCCGCGCTGCACGCCGCCGCCGAGGAGCACGGGCGGGATCTCTACTACGAGGCTGCCGTCGCCGGTGCCATTCCGCTCATCCGGCCGCTGCGCGAGTCCCTGGTCGGGGACAAGGTCAATCGTGTCCTGGGGATCGTGAACGGAACCACCAACTTCATCCTCGACGCCATGGACACCACCGGTGCCGGGTATCAGGAAGCCCTCGACGAGGCCACCGCGCTCGGGTACGCGGAAGCCGACCCGACCGCCGATGTCGAAGGGTTCGACGCCGCCGCCAAGGCCGCGATCCTCGCCGGTATCGCCTTCCACACGCGCGTGCGTCTCGACGACGTCTACCGCGAGGGCATGAGCGAGGTGACCGCCGCCGACTTCGCGTCCGCGAAGCGCATGGGCTGCACCATCAAGCTCCTCGCCATCTGCGAGCGGGCCGCCCACGGCGGGTCCGTCACCGCGCGCGTGCACCCCGCGATGATTCCGCTCAGCCATCCGCTGGCGTCGGTCCGCGAGGCGTACAACGCCGTCTTCGTGGAAGCGGAGGCCGCCGGTCAGCTCATGTTCTACGGGCCCGGCGCGGGCGGCGCTCCCACCGCGTCGGCGGTTCTCGGCGACCTCGTCGCCGTCTGCCGCAACAAGCTCGGCGAGTCCACCGGGCCCGGCGAGTCCGCGTACACCCAGCTGCCCGTGGGTTCCATGGGCGAGGTCGTCACGCGCTATCACATCAGCCTCGACGTAGCCGACAAGCCGGGTGTCCTCGCCCAGGTCGCGACGGTCTTCGCCGAGCACGGCGTATCGATCGATACGGTCCGTCAGACGGGCAAGGACGGCGAGGCCTCCCTCGTCGTCGTCACCCACCGCGCGCCCGACGCCGCCCTCACCGGCACCGTCGAGGCGCTGCGGAATCTCGACACCGTGCGTGGTGTCGCCAGCATCATGCGGGTTGAAGGGGAGTAGGCAGCAATGACCCACCAATGGCGCGGAATCATCGAGGAGTACCGGGATCGTCTTCCCGTCTCCGACACGACGCCGGTCGTGACGCTCCGCGAGGGCGGCACGCCGCTCGTGCCCGCGCAGGTGCTCTCCGAGCGCACGGGCTGCGAGGTACATCTCAAGGTCGAGGGCGCCAACCCGACCGGGTCCTTCAAGGACCGCGGCATGACGATGGCGATCACGAAGGCCAAGGAGGAGGGCGCCAAGGCCGTCATCTGCGCCTCCACCGGCAACACGTCGGCCTCGGCCGCCGCCTATGCCGTACGCGCCGGGATGGTCTGCGCGGTCCTCGTGCCGCAGGGCAAGATCGCGCTCGGCAAGATGGGCCAGGCGCTCGTCTACGGCTCGAAGATCCTCCAGGTCGACGGCAACTTCGACGACTGCCTGAACCTCGCCCGCGCCCTCTCCGAGAACTACCCGGTGGCGCTGGTCAATTCGGTCAACCCGTTCCGCATCGAGGGCCAGAAGACGGGCGCGTTCGAGATCGTGGACGCGCTCGGCGACGCCCCCGACATCCACGTGCTCCCGGTGGGCAACGCGGGCAACATCACGGCCTACTGGAAGGGCTACAAGGAGTACGCCGCCGACTCGATCTCGACGCGCACTCCTCGAATGTGGGGCTTCCAGGCCTCCGGTTCCGCGCCCATCGTGCGCGGCGAGATCGTCAAGGACCCGTCGACCATCGCCACCGCGATTCGCATCGGCAACCCCGCGTCGTGGCAGTACGCCCTCGACGCGCGCGACGAGTCGGACGGTTTCATCGACGAGGTGACGGACCGTGAGATCCTGCGCGCCTACAAGCTGTTGGCGTCCCAGGAGGGTGTCTTCGTCGAGCCGGCGTCGGCCGCTTCCGTCGCCGGTCTGCTGAAGGCGGCCGAGCAGGGCAAGGTCGACAAGGGGCAGCGCATCGTCTGCACCGTCACCGGCAACGGCCTCAAGGACCCGGACTGGGCCGTCGCCGGCGCACCGCAGCCGGTCACGGTGCCGGTCGACTCGGCCGCCGCGGCCGAGCGTCTCGGACTGGCGTAACGGTCTCCGGCATGGCATAGCCATGCCGGTCCGGGATACACACAGCAGTACGGCGGGCATAACCGCCTGGAAAACCCGCAACTCCGCATAGGGGGTGCACAGGGGGCTTACGACACGCATCGTGCGCCTCCTGTGCGCCCTATGTCGCCACAGAACCTTCCTTCGATAGGCTGTACCGAACCCGCCCCGCCGCATATGCCGCGGTGCTGCCGCAGAGCGGCCTTCGGGTAGTGCCTCATCACGTGGCAAGTCCTCAAAAGATCGCAGCTCAAGGAGAGTCATCGAGCGATGGCCGGTCCCGCGTTCCGCGCCGCCGCCGTCCGGGTGCGCGTCCCCGCCACCAGCGCCAACCTCGGCCCGGGCTTCGACGCCCTCGGCCTGTCGCTGGGTCTGTACGACGACGTCGTCGTGCGGGTGGCCGACACCGGACTGAACATCGACATCGCAGGTGAGGGCGGCGAGACGCTCCCACGCGACGAGTCGCATCTGCTGGTGCGTTCCCTGCGCACCGCCTTCGACCTGCTCGGCGGACAGCCGCGCGGGCTGGAAATCGTCTGCGCCAACCGCATTCCGCACGGCCGGGGCCTCGGCTCCTCGTCCGCCGCCATCTGCGCGGGCATCGTCGCCGCGCGCGCCGTGACGATAGGCGGTGACGCCCGGCTCGACGACAACGCCCTGCTCGAGCTCGCCACCGAGATCGAGGGCCACCCCGACAACGTCGCCGCCTGTCTGCTCGGCGGCTTCACGCTCTCCTGGATGGACGGGGGAGCGGCACGGGCGATCCGTATGGAGCCTGCGGATTCCGTCGTTCCGGTGGTCTTCGTCCCCGGAAAGCCCGTCCTCACCGAAACCGCGCGCGGACTGCTCCCGCGCACCGTCCCGCATGTCGACGCGGCCGCCAACGCGGGCCGGGCCGCGCTGCTCGTAGAGGCCCTGACCAGGCGCCCCGAGCTGCTGCTCCCCGCGACCGAGGACCGGCTCCACCAGGACTACCGCGCGCCCGCCATGCCCGAGAGCGCCGCCCTGGTCGAGCGCCTGCGCGCGGACGGCGTCCCGGCGATGATCTCCGGCGCGGGACCCACGGTCCTCGCGCTGGCCGACGAGAGTGCGGCGGACAAGGTCGCACGCCTTGCCGGCGAAGGCTGGGCGGCCAACCGCCTGGCGCTCGACGCGTCCGGCGCGAGCGTGTTGCCGCTTGCGCCCTGACACCCGTTAGCCGGTTAGAAGAGGGGGAATGTTTGTTGGATCCGGTAGTGTTAACCTCAAGTCTGCACCCGACCCCACCATGGCGAGGTGCTTCGTGTCCCCGTCCGGGACATCCATCCTTCCGGGAGCCTCCCAAACTGCTCTGTGCCTCGCATTGAGCGGTGCCGAGCACGCTCCGGAACCGGCGTGACCGAGCCGAGTGACACCGCACCTCAGTGACACCTCACCGGGAATCGCCATCACCAGTGAATTCTTCCGCCGCGCGTTGGCGGACCACCGCCCCGGCACGGTCCACACACCAAAGGACCTCCGGACAGCACAACCGGTCGCCGAGCCAGACAGGCCGACGTCCGCTCCAGGGAAGGACCCTTCGTGAGCGACACCACCGATCTGATGGGCGTGACTGCCGACACGCCCGCCACGGACGCCTCTGCGGCGCCTGCCACCGGTGCTTCGGCCGGGTCCCGGCGGCGCCGCGGCACCGGCCTCGATGGCATGGTGCTGGCGGAACTGCAGCAGGTCGCATCCGGCCTCGGTATCAAGGGCACCGCGCGCATGCGCAAGAGCCAGCTGATCGAGGTCATCAAGGAGGCGCAGGCCGGGGGCGGTGCCCCCGCGAAGAGCGCCGCGCCCGCTTCGTCCGCGGACACCGAGACGAAGCCCAAGCGCCGCGCCACCTCGAAGGCCCGGACGGGCGAGGACACCGCAGCGAGCGCCGACAAGGCCACCAAGGCGAGCAAGGCCGACAAGGCCGAGCAGCCGGCCAAGGCCGATGACGCCGCCCAGCAGCAGATCGACATCCCGGGCCAGCCCGCGGGTGCCGACAAGGGCGAGCGCCGCCGTCGCCGTGCCACCGCCGACGCGGGCAGCCCCGAGACGGTCACCGCCGAGGCGAAGAGCGAGCCGAAGAACGACGCCAAGAGCGAGGCCAAGACGGACGCGCCGTCCGAGGCCAAGGGCGACGGCTCCGGCGACAACAGCGCCGACGGCCGCCGTGACCGCCGTGACCGCCAGGGCCGTGGCCGCGACCGCGACCGCCGTGGCAACAAGGGCGACGAGCAGCAGGGCGGCAACCGTCAGCAGGGCGGCGGCCGTCAGGACCGCCAGGACCGCGGCGACCGCCAGGACCGTCAGCAGCGGGACCAGCGCGACAACGGACCGCAGGACGACTTCGACGACGAGGCGGGTGGCCGTCGCGGCCGCCGCGGCCGTTACCGCGACCGCCGTGGCCGTCGTGGCCGCGACGAGTTCGGCGGCGCGAGCGAGCCGCAGGTCGCCGACGACGACGTACTGATCCCCGTCGCGGGCATCCTGGACATCCTCGACAACTACGCGTTCATCCGGACCTCGGGTTACCTCCCGGGCCCGAACGACGTGTACGTGTCGCTCGCCCAGGTCCGCAAGAACGGTCTGCGCAAGGGTGACCACGTCACCGGCGCCGTCCGCCAGCCCAAGGACGGCGAGCGCCGCGAGAAGTTCAACGCGCTCGTCCGCCTCGACTCGGCGAACGGCATGGCGGCCGAATCCGGGCGCGGGCGCCCGGAGTTCAACAAGCTGACGCCCCTTTACCCGCAGGACAGGCTCCGTCTGGAGACCGACCCGGGCGTGCTGACGACCCGCATCATCGACCTCGTCGCACCGATCGGAAAGGGCCAGCGAGGCCTGATCGTGGCCCCGCCGAAGACCGGCAAGACCATGATCCTGCAGGCGGTCGCCAACGCGATCACCGTCAACAGCCCCGAGTGCCACCTGATGGTCGTCCTGGTCGACGAGCGTCCGGAAGAGGTCACCGACATGCAGCGGTCGGTGAAGGGCGAGGTCATCTCCTCGACCTTCGACCGTCCGGCCGAGGACCACACCACGGTCGCCGAGCTGGCCATCGAGCGCGCCAAGCGTCTCGTGGAGCTGGGTCACGACGTGGTCGTGCTGCTCGACTCGATCACCCGCCTGGGCCGTGCGTACAACCTGGCGGCCCCGGCCTCCGGCCGCATCCTGTCCGGTGGTGTCGACTCGACCGCGCTCTACCCGCCGAAGCGCTTCTTCGGTGCCGCGCGCAACATCGAGGACGGCGGCTCGCTGACCATCCTCGCCACCGCGCTCGTCGACACCGGTTCGCGCATGGACGAGGTGATCTTCGAGGAGTTCAAGGGCACCGGCAACATGGAGCTCAAGCTCGACCGGAAGCTCTCCGACAAGCGCATCTTCCCGGCGGTGGACGTCGACGCGTCCTCCACCCGCAAGGAAGAGATCCTGCTCAACAGCGAAGAGCTGGCGATCGTCTGGAAGCTGCGCCGGGTGCTGCACGCGCTCGACTCGCAGCAGGCCATCGAGCTGCTTCTCGACAAGATGAAGCAGACGAAGTCGAACGCCGAGTTCCTCATGCAGATCGCGAAGACGACCCCGACGCCGGGCAACGGCAACGACTAGTCACCGCGGCATCGCGAAAGGGCCGCCCCCGTCATCCGACGGGGGCGGCCCTTTCGCGTTGTGGGGGCGCGCGAAGGGCGGGGAATGACCTTGGCCACAGGACTAAGAGATCCTTATGGTCACGGGCAGTAGCCCCGCGGCGGGAGAAACCGCAGGTGAGAGGCCAAAAGGGTGGGGGAGGAGTGCACGATGCGTCACAAGTGCGCGCCGGGGCGCTCACAAAGCGCTGTGCAACCCTTCTTTCGGTTTGCACGTCTGACCAGTGACGCCAGACCACGCCTGACCCTGAAAGCAGGGGGTAACCGACCCGACGAGGACTGAGGAGCACATGACCGACGAGAGCGCACCCGCGGCGGATACGGCACCGAAGCGCGCCCGAGGCGGCGGCGGTCGGCGTCGCAAGCCGCGCGAGAAGCGCAGCAAGGTCCTCGTTGTCACCGCGTGGACCGCGGCATCGGTGGTCGTCCTCGGCGGTACGGGCCTCGGCTTCGTGTACTTCAAGCTCAACGGCAACATCAAGGGCGTCGACATCAACCAGGCGCTCGGCACCGACCGCCCCAAGAACGTCGACAACGGCTCGCAGGACATCCTCGTCCTCGGCTCCGACTCCCGCTCCGGCGACAACGCCAAGTACGGCAAGGACGAGGGCGCAGCCCGCTCGGACACGGCGATGGTCGTGCACGTGAACAAGGGCCACAAGACGGCCAGCGTCGTCTCCATACCCCGCGACACGCTCATATCCCGCCCCGAGTGCAAGACGGACGACGGCGAGACGGACCCGGGCGGACAGCGGCAGATGTTCAACACGGCGTACGAGGTCGGTGGCCCCGCCTGTGCCGTCAAGACCGTGGAGAAGATGTCCGGCATCCGGATGGACCACTACGTCGAAGTGGACTTCTCCGGCTTCAAGAAGCTCATCAACACCCTCGGCGGCGTCGAGATCACCACCAAGAAGGCCATCCGTGACAAGGACAGCCATCTGAACCTCAAGGCCGGCAAGCACCAGCTCACCGGCGAGCAGGCCCTCGGCCTCGTCCGTACCCGGCACGGCGTCGGCGACGGCAGCGACCTCGGCCGCATCCAGCTGCAGCAGGCCTTCATCAAGGCCCTGATCAACCAGGTCAAGGACGTCGGCGTCTTCAGCAACCCCAAGAAGCTCTACGACCTGGCGAACGACGCGACCAGCGCCATCACGACCGACTCCGAGCTGAACGACGTCAAGAGCCTCGCGGGCTTCGCGGACGGACTCAAGGGCATCGGCGCGGGCGACATGAAGATGGTCACGATGCCCATCCAGTACGACCCGGCGGACCCCAACCGCGTCCTGCCCCTGGAGAAGGCCGACCAGCAGGTCTGGGACGCGCTCAAGGCCGACAAGCCCATCCCCAAGTCCGCCACCGAGAAGTCCGCGGGCGACAAGGGCGACGCGAGCGACGTGGTGACCAGCAACTGACGGCGATCTCGGTCCGCCGCACAGCCCGCCGGGAATAGAACAGAACCCACCCCGGTTTGGGCAGATGCGACCCGTCCTGGCAGACTGGTACGTCGGCCCCGGTTCACGTACGAGCAATCCGCGCGTACGACCCGGCGCCCTCCCGAAACTAGGAGACACCTTGAAGCGCGACATCCACCCCGAGTACTTCGAGACCCAGGTCAGCTGCACCTGCGGCGCGGAGTTCACCACCCGCAGCACGATCTCCAGCGGCCGCGTCCGTGCCGAGGTCTGCTCCGAGTGCCACCCGTTCTACACGGGCAAGCAGAAGATCCTCGACACCGGTGGCCGCGTGGCCCGCTTCGAGGCCCGCTTCGGCAAGGCTGCAGCCAACAAGTAGCGAGCCACTGCGCCGGTCTTCGGCCGCCCCCGGGAGGGGGCGGTTGGGACCGGCGCTTTGCCGTCTGATCGCAGCAGCCACCTTCGCGTAGAACCCTTGCGCAGTACCTTCGCGTAGAAAACTCAGGAGACCCCGATGTTCGAGGCGGTCGAGGAACTGATCGGCGAGCACGCCGATCTGGAGACGAAGCTCGCGGACCCCTCGGTCCACGCCGACCAGGCCAACGCGCGCAAGCTCAACAAGCGCTACGCCGAGCTGACCCCGATCGTCTCGACGTACCGCGCCTGGAAGCAGACCGGCGACGACATCGCGACGGCCCGTGAACTGGCCGCGGAGGACCCGGAGTTCGCCGCGGAGGTCAAGGAGCTGGACAAGCAGCGCGAGGAGATCACCGAGAAGCTGCGGCTTCTCCTGGTGCCCCGCGACCCCAGCGACGACAAGGACGTCATCCTCGAGGTCAAGGCGGGCGCGGGCGGCGACGAGTCGGCGCTCTTCGCCGGTGACCTGCTGCGCATGTATCTGCGGTACGCGGAGCGCGTGGGCTGGAAGACCGAGATCATCGACGCCACCGAGTCCGAGCTCGGCGGTTACAAGGACGTCCAGGTCGCGGTGAAGACCAAGGGCGGCAACGGCGCGACCGAGCCCGGCCAGGGCGTTTGGGCGCGGCTGAAGTACGAGGGCGGCGTGCACCGCGTGCAGCGGGTGCCCTCCACCGAGTCCCAGGGCCGGATCCACACCTCCGCGGCCGGCGTCCTGGTGACGCCGGAGGCCGAGGAGGTCGACGTCGAGATCCACGCGAACGACCTGCGCATCGACGTCTACCGCTCGTCGGGTCCCGGCGGCCAGTCCGTCAACACGACCGACTCCGCGGTGCGCATCACACACCTGCCCACCGGCGTCGTGGCCTCCTGCCAGAACGAGAAGAGCCAGCTGCAGAACAAGGAGCAGGCGATGCGTATTCTGCGCTCCAGGCTCCTTGCCGCGGCGCAGGAGGAAGCGGAGAGCAAGGCCGCGGACGCCCGCCGCAGCCAGGTCCGCACCGTTGACCGCTCCGAGAAGATCCGCACGTACAACTTCCCGGAAAACCGGATCTCGGACCACCGCGTCGGCTTCAAGGCGTACAACTTGGACCAGGTGCTCGACGGAGACCTCGACGCGGTCATCCAGGCCTGCGTCGACGCGGACTCCGCAGCCAAGCTCGCGGCCGCGTAAGCACCCGACAACCGCACTGCCCCCCGGAGGACCAGCGTGAACCTGCTGCTCGCGGAAGTGGCTCAGGCCACCCAGCGGCTGGCCGACGCCGGCGTGCCCTCGCCGCGCAACGACGCGGAGGAGCTCGCGGCCTTCGTGCACGGCGTGAAGCGGGGCGAGCTGCACTCCGTCAAGGACTCGGACTTCGACGCCCGCTACTGGGAGACGATCGCGCGCCGTGAGGCCCGCGAGCCGCTCCAGCACATCACCGGGCGCGCGTTCTTCCGCTACCTCGAACTTCAGGTCGGGCCCGGCGTCTTCGTGCCGCGGCCCGAGACCGAGTCCGTCGTGGGGTGGGCCATAGACGCCGTGCGTGCGATGGACGTCGTCGAGCCGCTCATCGTCGACCTCTGCACGGGGTCAGGGGCCATCGCCCTGGCCATGGCACAGGAGGTCCCGCGCTCGCGCGTACACGCCGTGGAGCTCTCCGAGGACGCCCTGAAGTGGACACGGAAGAACGTCGAGGGGTCCAGGGTCAAGCTCTCCCAGGGCGACGCGCGTGACGCCCTTCCGGAGCTGGAAGGCCAGGTCGACCTCCTCATCTCGAACCCGCCGTACATCCCGCTCACCGAGTGGGAGTACGTCGCTCCGGAAGCCCGCGACTACGACCCCGAGCTGTCCCTGTTCTCCGGCGAGGACGGCCTCGACCTGATCCGCGGCATCGAGCGCACCGCCCACCGCCTCCTGCGGCCCGGTGGCGTCGTCGTCATCGAGCACGCTGACACCCAGGGCGGCCAGGTGCCGTGGATCTTCACCGAGGAGCGGGGCTGGGCCGACGCGGCCGACCACCCCGACCTCAACAACAGGCCGAGGTTCGCGACCGCCCGCAAGGCGATGCCGTGAGCCCCACCACTTCAAGCCAGCAGTACGTGTACGAGGAGGCCCGCTAGATGGCACGGCGATACGACACCAACGACGCTACCGACCGTACGACCGGTCTGCGCGAGGCCGCGTCGGCCGTCCGCCGTGGCGAGCTGGTCGTCCTGCCCACCGACACCGTCTACGGCATCGGTGCCGACGCCTTCACGCCGGAGGCGTGCGCCGACCTGCTCGACGCCAAGGGCCGTGGCCGCAACATGCCCACGCCCGTCCTCATCGGCTCCCCGAACACGCTGCACGGCCTGGTCACCGACTTCTCCGAGTCGGCCTGGGAACTCGTCGACGCCTTCTGGCCCGGGGCCCTGACCCTGGTCGCCAAGCAGCAGCCGTCGCTCCAGTGGGACCTCGGGGACACCCGTGGGACCGTCGCGATCCGGATGCCGCTGCACCCCGTCGCCATCGAACTGCTCACCGAGGTCGGCCCCATGGCGGTCTCCTCGGCGAACCTCACGGGACACCCGTCCCCCGAGGACTGCGACGCCGCGCAGGAGATGCTCGGCGACTCCGTCTCCGTGTACCTGGACGGCGGCCCGACGCCGGGCATCGTCCCCTCCTCGATCGTGGACGTCACCGGGCAGGTTCCGGTACTGCTGCGTGCGGGCGCCCTGACCGCGGAGGAGCTCCGCAAGGTGGTACCCGACCTCGAGGTGGCGAATTGACAGCCCCTGAGACGGGGCGTGGCATAGCGGCTTATCCCGATTCGTTCCGCATCCTCCACGTCAGCACCGGCAATGTGTGCCGCTCGCCGATCACTGAGCGGCTGACCAGGCATGCCCTGGCCGACCGCCTGGGTGATCCCTTCACCGGCGGCCTGATCGTGGAGAGCGCGGGCACGTGGGGGCACGAGGGCGCCCCCATGGAGACCAACGCCGAGGCGGTGCTCGCCGACTTCGGCGCGGACGCCTCCGGCTTCAAGGGGCGCGAGCTCCTCGACGAGCACGTCATCCGCGCCGACCTCGTCCTGACGGCCACCCGGGACCACCGGGCGCAGGTCATCTCGATGGGCCACTCCGCGGGGCTCCGTACGTTCACGCTCAAGGAGTTCACGCGGCTCGTGCGGGCCATAGACCCGGCGACGCTGCCGCACCCCGACGGGGGAGTGGTGGAGCGGGCCAGGGCCCTCGTGCGGGCCGCGGCGGCGCTGCGGGGCTGGCTCCTGGCGCCCACGGCCGAGGCGGACGAGGTGTACGACCCCTACGGGGCGCCGCTGCCGTTCTTCCGCTCGGTGGGCGACGAGATCAACGAGGCGCTCGACCCGGTGGTGACGGCGCTGACGGGCGTGCGGGCGAAGGCGTAAACCTTTCTCTTCGCATCGCCCCGAGAGATCGGGCCGACGCCGCGCGGGCACCGTGTGGCGGGCCTACATTGGAGGGACCCGCACCCCTCGCGAGGCCCGGAGCCCAAGATGCCGGTCAGCACCGCACCCACCGCCGCCCCGACGGCCCCCGCTGACTTCGACGCGCTCCGCCGCGCGGACCCCCAGATGGCGGAGGTCCTCCTCGCCGAGCAGGACCGGCAGGCGTCCGGCCTCCAGCTCATCGCCGCGGAGAACTTCACCTCGCCGGCGGTGCTCGCCGCGCTGGGCTCACCGCTCGCCAACAAGTACGCCGAGGGATACCCCGGCGCCCGTCACCACGGCGGCTGCGAGCTGGTGGACGTCGCCGAGCGCATCGCCGTCGACCGCGCCAAGGCACTCTTCGGCGCCGAGCACGCCAATGTGCAGCCGCACTCCGGCTCCTCCGCGGTCCTCGCCGCGTACGCCGCGCTGCTGCGCCCCGGTGACACCGTCCTCGCCATGGGCCTGCCGTACGGCGGACACCTCACGCACGGCTCGCCCGCGAACTTCTCGGGCCGCTGGTTCGACTTCGTGGGATACGGCGTCGACGCGGAGAGCGGCCTCATCGACTACGACGAGGTCCACGCCCTGGCCCGCGCGCACCAGCCGAAGGCGATCGTCTGCGGCTCCATCGCCTACCCCCGGCACATCGACTACGCGGCGTTCCGCGACATCGCCGACGACGTCGGCGCATACCTCATCGCGGATGCCGCCCACCCGATCGGCCTGATCGCCGGGGGAGCGGCCCCCAGCCCCGTGCCGTACGCCGACGTCGTCTGCGCCACGACCCACAAGGTGCTCCGCGGCCCGCGCGGCGGCCTGATCCTCTGCGGCTCCGAGCTCGCGTCACGCATCGACCGGGCGGTGTTCCCCTTCACGCAGGGCGGCGCCCAGATGCACACGATCGCCGCCAAGGCCGTCGCGTTCGGCGAGGCGGAAACCCCGTCCTTCACCGCGTACGCCCACCAGGTCATCGCCAACGCACGCACCCTCGCCCAGGCCCTTGCCGCCGCGGGCTGCGCGATCACCACCGGCGGAACGGACACGCACCTGATCCTGGCCGACCCCGCGCCCCTGGGCGTCGACGCGCACACCGCCCGCGGCAGACTCGCCGCCCACGGCCTCGTCCTCGACACCTGCGCCCTGCCCTACGCCGATGGACGAGGCCTGCGCCTCGGCACCGCGGCCGTCACCACACAGGGCATGCGCGACGCGGAGATGGTGCACATCGCCCGCCTCTTCGCCGATGCGGTGCGTGACCCGTCCAAGGAGGCGAACGACTCGAAAGTACGAGAGGACGTGCGGGAACTGGTGGGCAGATTTCCGCCGTATACGGCCTAGGTCGGGGTAGCGGCGTCAGGGGAAGGCGCGTACTCGTGCAACCATCGTCGCTACCCGGAAGTCCCCCACCATATGCACGCAGAGCTAGGGTGTGGGGCTGAGATGGCCAGCGATACCTGTGGGGAAGCCCGTGCGTGAATACCTGCTGACGCTCTGCATCACGGCCGCGGTCACTTACCTGCTGACCGGCCCGGTGCGGAAGTTCGCGATCGTGGCCGGCGCCATGCCGGAGATCCGCGCCCGCGACGTGCACCGGGAGCCAACGCCCCGGCTCGGCGGTATCGCGATGTTCTTCGGGTTGTGCGCCGGACTCCTCGTCGCCGACCACCTGCCGAATCTGAACGACGTCTTCGAGCGGTCCAACGAACCGCGCGCGCTGCTCTCCGGCGCCGCACTGATCTGGCTGATCGGTGTCCTGGACGACAAGTTCGAGATCGACGCCCTGATCAAGCTGGGCGGCCAGATGATCGCCGCCGGTGTCATGGTCCTGCAGGGCCTGACGATCCTGTGGATCCCGGTCCCGGGCTACGGCATGGTCCTCCTCGACCAGGGCCAGGGCACGCTCCTGACGGTCGCGCTCGTCGTCATCACGATCAACGCCGTGAACTTCGTGGACGGCCTGGACGGCCTCGCCGCGGGCATGGTCTGCATCGCGGCCACGGCGTTCTTCCTCTACGCCTACCGCATCTGGTACGGCTACGGCATCGAGGCCGCGGCCCCCGCCACGCTCTTCGCCGCGATCCTGATGGGCATGTGCCTGGGTTTCCTGCCGCACAACCTGCATCCCGCCCGGATCTTCATGGGGGACTCGGGCTCGATGCTGATCGGCCTGGTGCTCGCGGCCGGCGCGATCTCCGCCACGGGTCAGATCGACGGCGACGCCCTGAGCCTGAACTTCGGGGGCACCCGCGATGCCACGCACGCGATGCTCCCGGTCTTCATCCCGCTCCTGATGCCGCTGACGATCATCGCGATCCCGTTCGCCGACCTGGTCCTCGCGATCGTGCGGCGCACGTGGAACGGCAAGTCGCCGTTCGCCGCCGACCGCGGGCACCTGCACCACCGTCTCCTGGAGATCGGCCACTCCCACAGCCGCGCGGTGCTGATCATGTACTTCTGGTCGGCGCTGATCGGCTTCGGCACGGTGGCGTACTCGGTCCACTCGGCCAGCATGTGGATCCTGCTCGTCATCGTCGCCCTGAGCGCGGTGGGCCTCGTGCTGCTGATGCTGCCGCGCTTCAGGCCGCACATCCCGCGCTGGGCGGAGTCCTTCGTGCCGCCGCGGTACCGGCGGCGCAAGGGGGGCGCGACGGACGCCGCCGCGGACGGGACGGATGCGGCGGACGAGGCGACGGACGACCGTCCTCCGGTCGAGTCGGGCGTCAACGGAGCGACGGCCGTCGGCACCCGTTCGCACTTCGAGGACCGGCACAAGGCCGAGTCGTCGCGCTGACGGCGGTCGGCAAACTCGCCCAATACCAGACAAGTCGCCGCGCCGCGTGCACATACGCGCGGATTAACTCTCATGTGTGACGGCGAGCACACCTAGCAGGTAAAGACCTCATCAAATAGTTTGTGATACCGTTCACGAAACCAGGGGATAGAGCCGAAGGACCGTAGTGCGACGGTCTATTGGCCCGAGGGACACTCTCGACCCCCGGACTACGCTCGTCCATGACGACACCCTGCCCCCATCAGTTAGCGGAGCGCCGCCATGCCGTCTCAAGACACCCGAACTCTCCTTCAGTCCGCCGTACCCACTGCTGCCGTCGGCGCGATCGTCGCCGTGGTGAGTGGTGTGGTTGCGGGTGGCAAGGGGGCGCTCGGTGGAGTCGTCGGCACTCTGGTGGTCATCGCTTTCATGGGGCTCGGGATGTTCGCGCTGCAGCGAACGGCGAAGGCGCTCCCGCATCTGTTCCAGATGATGGGACTGCTGCTCTACGTCCTTCAACTCCTGCTGCTTCTCGTCTTCGTGGCCCTGTTCAAGGACACCACGCTGTTCAACCCCAAGACCTTCGCAGTGGCCCTTGTGGTGGCGACCGTCGCATGGATGGCGTCACAGGCGCGTGCGCACATGAAGGCCAAGATTCTTTACGTTGATCCCGAGCCCGAAAACCACGACAAGCCCGAGAAGTCGGGGTCGTCGCAGTGAACGGTAGGGCCGGGATAAATGCGCGTTCGAGATGCTGCTATCGTCCGGTGCCAACTGCGGCACTGCCGGCGCGGGCATCTGAGCTGACGCCTGCACGATCGCGAGGCTCGATGCCTGAACGCCGCGCCCACATCCGAAACACCAGTCTGGTGCCGAACCGCGGCTGCGCGCCGCGCCGACACGACAACGAGGTTGCCGTACCTATGCGTCACGCCGAAGGAGCCCGCGGTGAGTGCTGACCAAACTGAGCTCGCCTTTGACTGGAGCTGTCGGATCATGTCCGACAACGGCTGTGGCTTCCCGGCTCCTGGCCTGCACTCGTTCCTCTTCAAGCCGATTGCCACCGTCGGCGGGTTCGAGTTCAACAAGGTCATGCTGCTCGCCCTGCTGACGACTCTCGTCGTGGTCAGCTTCTTCTATCTGGCGTTCGGCAAGGCCAAGGTCGTTCCGGGCAAGCTGCAGATGATCGGTGAGGCCGGCTACGACTTCGTACGCCGCGGCATCGTCTACGAGACGATGGGCAAGAAGGAGGGCGAGAAGTACGTCCCCCTGATGGTCTCGATGTTCTTCTTCATCTGGATCATGAACATCTGGTCCGTGATCCCGCTGACCCAGTTCCCGGTCTCGTCGATCTTCGCGTACCCCGTGGTGCTCGCCGCGATCGTCTACTTCATCTGGGTGCCCCTGACCTTCAAGCGTCACGGGTTCGTCGGCGGCTGGAAGAACATCACCGGCTACGACAACTCGCTGGGCCCGATCAAGTGGCTCGTGTCGTTCATCGAGTTCTTCTCGAACCTGCTTGTTCGCCCGTTCACGCACTCGGTGCGACTGTTCGCGAACATGTTCGCGGGTCACCTGATGCTGGTGATGTTCACCGTCGCCTCCTGGTACCTGCTCAACAGCTTCATGATCCCGGCCGCTGGTGTGTCCTTCGTGATGACCATCGCCATGATCCTCTTCGAGCTCTTCGTGCAGGCGGTTCAGGCGTACGTCTTCGTGCTCCTGTCCGCGACCTACATTCAGGGCGCACTCGCAGAGCACCACTGAGTCGGCCCCGGCTCTACCCCCCCCAGATCGCCCGGTGGCCAACCCCCACCGGTCCATGAAAGAGAAGGAAGTAACGGCATGTCCGCGACCCTCGAACTCGCCGCAGGCGTCACCGGCTCCCTCGGCTCCATCGGCTACGGCCTCGCCGCGATCGGCCCCGGCATCGGCGTTGGCATCGTTTTCGGTAAGGGCACCGAGGCCCTGGCCCGTCAGCCCGAAGCGGCCGGCCTGATCCGCTCCAACCAGATCCTCGGCTTCGCCTTCTGTGAGGCGCTCGCCCTCATCGGCATCGTTATGCCGTTCGTGTTCGGTCAGTAATTACTGCTTACCGACATTTCGACGAAAGGCACTGATGTGATCGCCAACCTGGTGCAGCTGGCGGCCGAGGAGAAGCAGAACCCGCTGATCCCGCCCGGCCCCGAGCTGCTCGTCGGCGCCATCGCCTTCGCCATCGTCTTCTTCTTCTTCTGGAAGAAGCTCCTCCCGAACATCAACAAGGTTCTGGACGAGCGCCGGGAGGCGATCGAAGGCGGTATCGAGAAGGCCGAGGCCGCTCAGACCGAGGCCCAGAGCGTGCTCGAGCAGTACAAGGCTCAGCTCGCCGAGGCACGGCACGAGGCCGCGCGTCTGCGCCAGGAGGCGCAGGAGCAGGGCGCCACGCTCATCGCTGAGATGCGCGCCGAAGGCCAGCGTCAGCGCGAGGAGATCGTGGCCGCCGGTCACGCGCAGCTCGCCGCCGACCGCAAGGCCGCCGCGCAGTCGCTGCGTCAGGACGTGGGCCAGCTGGCCACCGACCTGGCCGGCAAGCTCGTCGGTGAGTCCCTCGAGGACTCCGCCCGGCAGAGCCGCACCATCGACCGTTTCCTCGACGAGCTCGAGGAGAAGGCCGAGGCGGCTCGATGACAGCGCACGGAGCCAGCCGCGAGGCCCTCGCGGCCGCGCGAGAGCGTCTCGACGCGCTGACCGACAACACCTCGGTGAACGTACGGCAGCTGGCGGACGAGCTGGCCTCGGTCACGGCGCTGCTGCACCGCGAGGTGTCGCTGCGCCGGGTCCTGACCGACCCGTCGCAGTCCGGTGAGGCCAAGGCGGAGCTCGCCGGGCGGCTGCTCGGCGGGCAGGTGGGCGGCGAGACCGCCGACCTGGTGGCCGGCCTGGTCCGCTCGCGCTGGTCGCAGTCGCGTGACCTGGTGGACTCCCTCGAGGAGCTCACCAACCTCGCCGAGCTGACCGGCGCGCAGAAGTCCGGCGCGCTGGACGACGTCGAGGACGAGCTGTTCCGCTTCGGCCGGATCGTCTCCTCGAACACCGGGCTCCGGTCCGCGCTGACCGACCGCGCCGCCTCGGGTGCCGCCAAGAGTGAGCTGCTGCGCAGCCTGCTCGGTGGCCGGGCCAACGAGGTCACGGAGCGGCTCGTCGAGCGCCTTGTGACCGCGCCCCGTGGACGTAGCCTGGAGTCGGGACTCGAGTCCCTCTCCAAGCTGGCCGCGGACCGCCGCAGCCGGATGGTCGCCGTCGTCACTTCCGCTGTTCCGCTCTCGGACCAGCAGAAGCAGCGCCTCGGTGCCGCCCTCGCGAAGGTCTACGGCCGCGAGATGCACCTGAACCTCGACGTGGACCCCGAGGTCCTCGGCGGGATCACGGTGCAGGTCGGCGACGAGATCATCAACGGCAGCATCGCGGATCGCCTCGAGGACGCACACCGCCGCATGGCGCGCTAGCAGTAACGCAAAACGTTGTAATTACGGCCCTAGTTGGGCCGTGCAGAGGATTCACCTCTTACTTGGGGGGAGTCCCCAGACCCCCAAAGTGAAACTTCGGGCCCAACAAGGAGAGCAGGGAACCCAGATGGCGGAGCTCACGATCCGGCCGGAGGAGATCCGGGACGCACTGGAGAACTTTGTCCAGGCGTACAAGCCGGACGCGGCCTCGCGCGAGGAGGTCGGTTCGGTCACCGTCGCCGGTGACGGTATCGCGAAGGTCGAGGGCCTCCCCTCGGCCATGGCCAACGAGCTGCTGAAGTTCGAGGACGGCACCCTCGGTCTCGCCCTCAACCTTGAGGAGCGCGAGATCGGCGCCGTCGTACTCGGCGAGTTCAGCGGCATCGAAGAGGGCCAGCCGGTCACCCGTACCGGCGAGGTCCTGTCCGTCGCGGTCGGCGAGGGTTACCTCGGCCGTGTCGTCGACCCGCTCGGCGCCCCGATCGACGGCCTCGGCGAGATCGAGACGTCCGGCCGCCGCGCCCTCGAGCTGCAGGCCCCCACGGTCATGGACCGCAAGTCGGTCCACGAGCCGATGGAGACCGGCTACAAGGCCGTCGACGCGATGACCCCGATCGGCCGTGGCCAGCGTCAGCTGATCATCGGCGACCGCCAGACGGGCAAGACCGCCCTGGCCGTCGACACGATCATCAACCAGCGCGACAACTGGCGCTCGGGCGACGTGAACAAGCAGGTGCGCTGCATCTACGTCGCCGTCGGTCAGAAGGGCTCCACCATCGCCTCCGTGCGCGGTGCCCTCGAAGAGGCCGGCGCGCTTGAGTACACGACCATCGTCGCCGCCCCGGCGTCCGACCCGGCGGGCTTCAAGTACCTGGCGCCCTACACCGGTTCGGCCATCGGCCAGCAGTGGATGTACGAGGGCAAGCACGTCCTCATCATCTTCGACGACCTCTCGAAGCAGGCCGACGCCTACCGCGCCGTGTCCCTGCTGCTCCGCCGCCCGCCGGGGCGCGAGGCCTACCCGGGTGACGTCTTCTACCTGCACTCGCGTCTTCTCGAGCGCTGCGCGAAGCTCTCGGACGAGATGGGCAAGGGCTCGATGACGGGTCTCCCGATCGTCGAGACCAAGGCGAACGACGTGTCGGCGTTCATTCCGACCAACGTCATCTCCATCACCGACGGTCAGTGCTTCCTGGAGTCCGACCTGTTCAACGCCGGTCAGCGTCCGGCCCTGAACGTCGGTATCTCGGTCTCCCGTGTCGGTGGCTCCGCCCAGCACAAGGCGATCCGCCAGGTGTCCGGCCGTCTTCGCGTGGACCTCGCCCAGTACCGCGAGCTGGAGGCGTTCGCCGCCTTCGGTTCCGACCTGGACGCCGCGTCGAAGGCCTCCCTCGAGCGCGGTCAGCGCATGGTCGAGCTGCTCAAGCAGGCTCAGTACCAGCCGATGGCCACCGAGGACCAGGTCATCTCCATCTGGGCCGGCACCACGGGCCGCATGGACGAGGTCCCGGTCAACGACATCCGGCGCTTCGAGCGTGAGCTGCTCGACTACCTGCACCGCAAGGAGCAGGGCCTGATGACCTCCATCAAGGAGGGCGGCAAGATGTCCGACGACACGATCACGGCCATCGCCGACGCCGTCGCCGAGTTCAAGAAGCAGTTCGAGACCTCGGACGGCAAGCTGCTCGGCGAGGACGCTCCGGCTGCCGTCGACGCGTCCAAGTGACGACGGAAGGGACCTGACTCATGGGAGCCCAGCTCCGGGTCTACAAGCGTCGCATCAAATCCGTCACCGCGACCAAGAAGATCACCAAGGCGATGGAGATGATCGCCGCCTCGCGTGTCGTCAAGGCACAGCGCAAGGTGACCGCCTCCACTCCGTACGCGACCGAGCTGACCCGCGCGGTCACCGCGGTGGCCACGGGTGCGAACGACAAGCATCCGCTGACCACCGAGGCCGAGGCTCCGACCCGGGCCGCTGTGCTGCTCCTCTCGAGCGACCGCGGTCTGGCCGGCGCCTTCAACTCCAACGCCATCAAGGGTGCGGAGAAGCTCACCAAGAAGTTGCAGGACGAGGGCAAGGAGGTCGACACGTACATCGTCGGCCGCCGTGGCATCGCGCACTACAACTTCCGTGAGCGGAAGATCTCCGGGCAGTGGACGGGCTTCACCGATGCCCCTTCCTACGCGGATGCCAAGGAGATCGCCGCACCCCTGATCGAGGCCATCGAGACGGACACGGCGGAGGGCGGCGTGGATGAACTCCACATCGTCTACACCGAGTTCATCTCGATGATGACGCAGGAAGCAACCGGTTCCCGGCTGCTCCCGCTGAGCCTCGACAAGGTCGCGGAAGAGGCGGGCCAGAGTGACGAGGCCCGTCCGCTGTACGACTTCGAGCCGTCGGCGGAGGACGTCCTTGACGCCCTTCTGCCGCGCTACGTCGAGAGCCGTATCTACAACGCGCTGCTCCAGTCGGCTGCTTCCAAGCACGCCGCCACGCGCCGCGCGATGAAGTCGGCGACCGACAACGCGGGTGACCTGATCAACGCGCTCACCCGTTCTGCCAACGCGGCCCGCCAGGCCGAAATCACCCAGGAAATCAGCGAGATCGTCGGTGGCTCCAGTGCCCTGGCCGACGCTTCCGCGGGGAGTGACAAGTAATGACGACCACTGTTGATACGGCCGTTGCCACGGGCCGCGTCGCCCGGGTGATCGGCCCGGTCGTCGACGTGGAGTTCCCCGTCGACGCGATGCCGGAGATCTACAACGCCCTTCACGTCGAGGTGGCCGACCCGGCCAAGGACGGCGAGAAGAAGACGCTGACGCTCGAGGTTGCCCAGCACCTCGGCGACGGCATCATCCGCGCCATCTCGATGCAGCCCACCGACGGTCTGGTCCGCCAGGCCGCGGTGACCGACACGGGCGCGGGCATCACCGTCCCCGTCGGTGACATCACCAAGGGCAAGGTGTTCAACACCCTCGGTGCGATCCTGAACCACCCCGAGGCCGAGGCCGACGTCACCGAGCGCTGGCCGATCCACCGCAAGGCCCCGGCCTTCGACCAGCTCGAGTCCAAGACCGAGATGTTCGAGACCGGCCTGAAGGTCGTCGACCTTCTCACCCCGTACGTCAAGGGTGGAAAGATCGGTCTGTTCGGTGGAGCGGGCGTCGGCAAGACCGTCCTCATCCAGGAAATGATCATGCGTGTGGCCAAGCTGCACGAGGGCGTTTCCGTGTTCGCCGGTGTCGGCGAGCGCACCCGTGAGGGCAACGACCTCATCGACGAGATGGAAGAGTCGGGCGTTCTGGACAAGACCGCCCTGGTCTTCGGCCAGATGGACGAGCCGCCGGGCACGCGTCTGCGTGTCGCCCTCGCCGGTCTGACCATGGCGGAGTACTTCCGCGATGTGCAGAAGCAGGACGTGCTGTTCTTCATCGACAACATCTTCCGCTTCACGCAGGCCGGTTCCGAGGTCTCGACCCTGCTCGGCCGTATGCCCTCCGCGGTGGGCTACCAGCCGAACCTGGCCGACGAGATGGGCCTCCTCCAGGAGCGCATCACCTCGACGCGTGGTCACTCGATCACCTCGATGCAGGCGATCTACGTCCCCGCGGACGACCTCACCGACCCGGCCCCGGCCACGACCTTCGCGCACCTTGACGCGACGACCGTGCTGTCGCGTCCGATCTCGGAGAAGGGCATCTACCCGGCGGTGGACCCGCTGGACTCGACGTCCCGCATCCTGGACCCCCGCTACATCGCGCAGGACCACTACGACGCCGCCATGCGCGTCAAGGGAATCCTGCAGAAGTACAAGGACCTCCAGGACATCATCGCGATTCTCGGCATCGACGAGCTCAGCGAAGAGGACAAGCTGGTCGTCCAGCGCGCCCGTCGTGTCGAGCGCTTCCTGTCGCAGAACACGCACGCTGCCAAGCAGTTCACCGGTCTCGACGGTTCGGACGTGCCGCTCGACGAGTCGATCGCGGCGTTCAACGCGATCATCGACGGCGACTACGACCACTTCCCCGAGCAGGCGTTCTTCATGTGCGGTGGCATCGAGGACCTGAAGGCGAAGGCCAAGGAGCTCGGCGTCTCCTGAGTCCGTGACTCACGGGAGGGGTGGGCGAGTCCCGCCCCTCCCGGTACGCCCACTAGAATTTGACCCAACACCCGGCGAAGCCGCCGGGTGGTGACCCGAGGAGCCACCCTTGGCTGCTGAGCTGCATGTCGAGCTGGTCGCCGCGGACCGCAGTGTCTGGTCCGGCGAGGCCACCCTGGTCGTCGCGCGCACCACGTCCGGCGACATCGGCGTCATGCCCGGTCACCAGCCGCTTCTGGGTGTGCTGGAGTCGGGCCCGGTGACCATTCGTACGAGTGACGGCAACACTGTCGTCGCCGCCGTCCACGGAGGATTTGTCTCCTTCGCGGACAACAAGCTGTCACTGCTTGCTGAGATCGTCGAGCTGTCGGACGAGATCGATGTCCAGCGTGCGGAGCGGGCGCTCGAGCGCGCGAAGTCGGAGGCCGACGCCTCCGCCGAGCGTCGCGCGGACGTCCGACTGCGGGCGGTGTCGTCGCGCTGAAACCGGCGCGACGGCGTTTGACGTGACTCAGCCGCGGCCAGGTCCGGAGCAATCCGGACCGGGTCGCGGCTGAGGCAATGCGGGTGCAATTCTGTTGGTCCGTTACGTAGAGGCGAGGAGGTCGGTGCCGATGATCCTCACTCTGCTCGTGTGCGGACTCGTGTTGGTCGTGCTGGTGTTGGTGGGACTCTTCGTCTTCGGGCTGCGGCGCCGGCTCATCCAGCGCTCCGGCGGGACCTTCGACTGCAGCCTCCGCTGGAACGCCCCGGAGAAGGGCGACACCTCCGGCAAGGGCTGGGGGTACGGGGTCGCCCGCTACAACGGCGACCGTGTCGAGTGGTACCGCGTCTTCTCGTACGCTCCCCGTCCCCGGCGGACCCTGGAGCGCTCGGCCATCGAGGTCGTCGACCGGCGTGCCCCGGACGGCGAGGAGGAACTCGCGCTGCTCTCCGACGCGATCGTCCTCGGCTGCCTGCACCGCGGCGTCCGCCTTGAGCTGGCGATGGGCGAGGACGCACTCACCGGGTTTCTGGCCTGGCTGGAGGCGGCGCCTCCGGGCCAGCGAGTGAACGTGGCGTAGGTGGAGCGCCCCTAAGGGGCGCGGGGAACTGCGCGACCAGCCACGTGCGGCCCGCAGACGCCAGACATCGAGAAGCCGGGAAGACAAGGGGCGTACTTGTCTTCCCGGCTTCGTCTTAGAGGGACGGCCTTGTTACTTCAGGCCGTCGTTGATAGCGCTCACCAACTCACCGTTGGTGGTGTCCCCGCTGAACTCCCAGAAGAACGCGCCGCCGAGGCCCTGCTGCTTCGACCAGGCCATCTTGCTCTTGACCGTCGCCGGGGTGTCGTACGACCACCAGTTGTTGCCGCAGTGGGCGTAGGCCGTGCCGGCGATGGTGCCGTTGGCGGGGCAGGAGTTCTTCAGGACCTTGTAGTCCTCGATGCCCGCTTCGTACGTGCCCTGTGCGGCGCCCGTCGCCGTGCCGCCGGGCTCCTTCTGGGTGACGCCGGTCCAGCCGCGGCCGTAGAAGCCGATGCCGAGCAGGAGCTTCGATGCGGGGACGCCCTTCGCCTTCAGCTTCGATATCGCGTCGGCGGAGTTGAAGCCGTCCTGCGGGATGCCGGGGTAGGAGGTGAGCGGGGAGTGCGGGGCCGTCGGGCCCTTGGCCGCCCAGGCGCCGAAGAAGTCGTACGTCATGACGTTGAACCAGTCGGCGTACTGCGAGGCGCCGCCGTAGTCGGCCGCGTCGATCTTGCCGCCGCTGGAGCCGTCGGCCGTGATGGCGGCGGTGACCAGGGCGTCCTTGCCGAACTCGGTGCGGAACGCCTGCATCATGTTCTTCATCGAGGCGGGGCCGCTGGTGTCACAGGTCAGGCCGCAGGCGTTGGGGTACTCCCAGTCCAGGTCGATGCCGTCGAAGACGTCGGCCCAGCGCGGGTCCTCCACGAGGTCGTGGCAGGACTTGGCGAAGGCGGCCGGGTTCTTCATGGCGTCGGTGAAGCCGCCGGACCAGGTCCAGCCGCCGAAGGACCACAGGACCTTGATGTTGGGGTGCTTGGCCTTGAGCTTGCGCAGCTGGTTGAAGTTGCCGCGCAGGGGCTGGTCCCAGGTGTCGGCCTTGCCGTCGACGGACTGGTCGGCGGTGTAGGCCTTGTCGTAGTCGGCGTAGGCGTCGCCGATCGTGCACTTGCCGCCCTGGACGTTGCCGAAGGCGTAGTTGATGTGCGTGATCTTGGAGGCGGAGGCCGAGGTGTCGATGTTCTTCACGTGGTAGTTGCGGCCGTAGACGCCCCACTGGGTGAAGTAGCCGAGCTTGACCTTGTCGCCGGGTCCTGGACCCGGGTCGGTGGTGCCTGTCGTGCGCACCTTGACGGCGCCGGAGGCCGGTCCCGTCTGGTCGGCGGTGTCGCGGGCCTGGACCGTGTACGAGTAGTCGGTGCCCTTGCTGAGGCCGCTGTCGGCGTACGAGGTGCCGGTCACCGTGGCGACCTTGGAGCCGTCGCGCAGGACGTCGTAGTTCTTGACTCCCTTGTCGTCGGTGGCCGCCTTCCAGGCGAGCTTCACCGAGGTGTCGGTGATGTCGGACGCGGTGGGGGTGCCGGGTGCGGAGGGCGCCTCGTCGCCGGGGACGCTGCCGCCGTCACAACTGGCGCCGTTTATCTGGCAGTTGGAGGGGGAGCCGGGGCCCGAACCGTTGAACCCGAAGGAGACGGAGGCGCCGGGGGCGAGCGTCCCGTTCCAGCCGAGGTTCTTGGCGGTCCAGTGGTTGGCGGAGTTGGTGACGGTGGCGTCCCAGGCGGAGGAGACCTTTGTGCCGGTGGGGAAGTCCCACTCGACGTTCCAGGAGCTGATGTTGGTGGTTCCGGTGTTCTTGACGGTCCACTTGCCCTCGAAGCCGCTGCCCCAGTCCTGGGTCTTGGCGTACGTGGCGGTGGCCGCGGGGGCGGCTTCCGGTGCGGCTTCGGCGGGACCGCCGAGTGCGACCAGGGTGGCGAGCGGGAGCAGCAAGGTGGTGAGGCCTGCCACGGCTCTGTGTCTGAAGCGCAAGGTGCGCAAGGTGTGCTCCTCGGGTGAGATCCGGGGGGTCATAGGGGGTGGATCCCTGCGCCGCCCGTGAGCACGTGGAACACGTGGGGGGAGTGCTCACCGCAGTGCGGTGAGAATAGAAAGGTCTGGACCAGCGGTCAAGAGGTCTGAACCATTGGCCGGATCGTGCCGGTCGGGCGCACCGGAGCCGGGCTCATACACCCAACTCCTGCGCGAGTACGGCGGCTTGGACCCTGCTGCGCAGCTCCAGCTTGGCGAGCAGTCGGCTGACGTGCGTCTTCACCGTCGCCTCCGCCATGTCCAGGCGGCCCGCGATCTCCGCGTTCGACAGCCCTTCGCCCAGGCACGCGAGCACCTCGCGCTCGCGGCGGGTGAGGGTGTCGAGGATGGCGGGATCGGGTCCGTTCTCGCGGCGCGCGGGCTTCATGGTCTTCGGGGCGGCGAACTCGGCGATCAGCCGCCGGGTGACGGCCGGGGCGATCAGGCCCTCGCCGCGGCCGACCGCGCGGACCGCCTCCAGGAGGTCCTTGGCCTCGGTGTTCTTCAGGAGGAAGCCGGAGGCGCCCGCCCGCAGCGCGCCGAAGACGTACTCGTCGAGGTCGAAGGTGGTCAGGACGAGCACGTCCGCGAGACCGTCCGCGACGACCTGACGGGTCGCCGAGACGCCGTCGAGGCGCGGCATCTGGATGTCCATGAGCACCAGATCGGGCCGCAGTTCACGCGCGAGCGTCACCGCCTCCTCGCCGTCCGAGGCCTCTCCCACCACCTCGATGTCCGGTGCGCTGCGCAGGATCAGGACGAGCCCGGCCCGTACGGCGGACTGGTCCTCGGCGACGAGCACTCGGATCATGGGGTGGCTCCTTGGTCTGCGGGGTCGACGGGAAGAGTGGCGCGGACGTCCCAGACCTTGCCGCCCGAGGTGCTCTCGGGGCCCGACTCGAAGGTGCCGCCGAGCAGTTCGGTGCGTTCGCGCATGCCGACGAGACCGGCTCCGGAGCCGGGGGCGCGGGGTCCGGCGGGGGAACCGTAAGGGCTTGTCACGTGGACGTCGAGGGAGTGGGGGCGCTGGGTGAGCGTCACCGTGACCAGGCCGGGCGACGCGTGCTTGAGGGCGTTGGTCAGGGATTCCTGGACGATGCGGTACGCGGCGAGCTCTACGGGTGCGGGGAGCCCCGGGCCGTCCGGTTCGCGACCGTCGTCGAGGGTGACGTCCAGACCATTGGTACGGGCGTTGTCGATCAGGGAGCCGAGACCGTCCAGGGTGGGCGCGACCGTCGGCTCCCGGTCGTCGCCGGCGTCCCGCAGGATCCCGATGAGGCGCCGCATCTCGGCCAGGCCCTCGACGCTGTTCTCGCGGATGACGGCCAGGGCGTCACGGGTGGTCTTCGGGTCGTCCAGGGAGAGTGCGGCCGTGGAGTGGATGGCGATCGCCGAGAGGTGGTTGGCGACCATGTCGTGCAGCTCGCGGGCCATCCGGGCGCGTTCCGCCGTGATGGCCTGTACGCGGTCCATCTCGGCGAGCAGCGCGGTCTGTTCGGCTCGCAGCCGCGCGGCGACAACGGCCTCGCGGTGGTTGCGCACGAGAACGCCGGTACAGGCGGGTCCGAAGGACACGAGGCCGGTGACGACGCCGATCAGGATCGTCTCCGGTTCACGGATCCAGGCGAGGAACCCGATCGTCACGGCAACCGTGATCGCGCCGGTGGTGACCGGGATGCGGCGGGCGGAGGCGGGCGTCCCGTAGACCACGGCGGCGTACACGATGTCCGTGAACATCATGATCGACGCGAGATTGCCCGACGTGAACTGGTCGGCGATCAGCGCGAGCGTGCCGATGGTCAGGGCGGTCTGCGGCATGCTGCTGCGCAGCAGTTCGAGCCCCCCGAGGACGGCGAGCGGGATCAGTGCCCAGGTCGCGCCGAGCGGCCGGTCCGTCTGGGTGTGCAGTCCGAGCCCCCACAGCGCGAGCCCGGCGAGCACGCAGGTCACGGAGATCTGTACGTC
Source organism: Streptomyces sp. NPDC033177 (assembly GCF_055577715.1). Classification (NCBI taxonomy): domain Bacteria; kingdom Bacillati; phylum Actinomycetota; class Actinomycetes; order Kitasatosporales; family Streptomycetaceae; genus Streptomyces; species Streptomyces sp. NPDC033177. Next base: position 297,034 of record NZ_JBVIPS010000012.1, read on the forward strand.
GACGCGCATCGGGCGGGGAAGGGGCAGGGCCATGTCTCCATCCAACACGCCGCGCGATGGCCATGCCTGATCCTGAGGGAGGAACCGCGCGCTACATCGAAGGATGCAGTTCAGCTTCGTCACTGCTGACGATGATCCGAGGCCGGTCCGCCGGGAGCCTGGAAAGGTGACCGAGAGGAGCGAACCGTGATCGTCACGCTGATCATCATCTGCGAGGTCGGATTCTGGGTGCTGCTGGCCGGCGGCCTGGCCCTGCGTTACGCGGCGAAGATGCCGCGCGCCGGCGTCGCCGTACTGCTCTGCGAGCCGATCCTGGAAGTCGTCCTCCTCGTCGTCACCGCGATCGACCTGAAGAACGGCGCGGAGCCGGACTGGAAGCACGGCCTGGCCGCCGTCTACATCGGCTACTCCATCGCGCTCGGCCACTACACGATCAAGTGGGTCGACGTCCGCGTCGCCCACCGCTTCGCGGGCGGCCCGCCGCCGTCGACCCCCAAGTACGGCGCCGCCCGCGCCCTTCACGAGTGGAAGATCGCCGCCCGCTGGATCCTGGCGGGCCTGATCGCCATGGCGCTGCTGCAAGGTGCGATCTGGTACGTCGAGGGCGAGGGCGACATCGGCTCGCTGCGGGACTGGCAGCAGCGGATGGTGTGGCTGATCGGCATCAACGTGATCATCGCGGGGTCGTACACACTGTTCCCGAAGAAATCACCGCCGGTGGAGTCCGCCAAGGACGAGCGCCCGAGCTTCCTCAGTAAGCTCTAACGCTCGCCGCCGGGAACCCACAGCACGTCGCCGACCTCCTTGTTCGCCGTACGAGCCAGGATGAACAGCAGGTCGGAGAGCCGGTTCAGATAGGTGGCGGTCAAGGGGTTCATGGCAGCGCCATGGACCTCGAAGGCCGCCCACGTCGACCGCTCGGCCCGCCGCACCACCGTGCAGGCCTGGTGCAGCAGCGCCGCGCCCGGCGTGCCCCCCGGCAGGATGAAGCTGCGCAGCTTCTCCAGCTCCCCGTTGAAGCGGTCGCAGTCCGCCTCCAGCTTGTCGACGTAGAACTGCTCGACGCGCAGCGGCGGGAACTCCGGGTTCTCGGCGACCGGCGTCGACAGGTCGGCGCCCACGTCGAAGAGGTCGTTCTGGACCCGGACCAGGACCTTCACGACCTCCTCGTCGAGCTGACCGAGGGCGATCGCCGTGCCGATCACGGCGTTGGCCTCGTTCGTGTCGGCGTACGCCGAGATCCGCGGATCGGTCTTGGCGGTCCGGCTCATGTCGCCGAGGGCCGTTGTGCCCTTGTCGCCGGTCCTGGTGTAGATGCGCGTCAGATTGACCATGGGGCCAGCCTAGTTACGCGCCCGCCTTCCGGAAGACACGTGTGCCGACCGTCACGGACCCGAGCGCGAGCGCCGCCGCCATCAGGACTCCGTACAGCATCGCCGTACTCGCGTACTCGCCCACGTAGGCGGCCCGCACAGCGTCCACGAGATAGCGGAACGGCATGAAGTGCGAGAGCACGTCCAGCCAGCCCGGCGCGAGCGCCATCGGCAGCATCAGGCCGGAGAGCAGCATCGAGGGCATGCTGACCGCGTTGATGACGGGGCCGAACTCGTGCGGCTTGGAGACCAGCAGCGCGAGCGCGTACGACAGCGACGCGAGGATGACGGTCAGGACGCCCACGAAGGCGAAGCCGATCAGGATGCCGGCGAGCGGCGCCCGCAGCCCCATGACCACGGCCGCGAGGACCAGGAGCACCGCCTGGAAGACGAAGAGCGCGGCATCGCGAAGCACCCGCCCGAGCAGCAGCGCGAGCCGGCTGACCGGTGTCACCCGCATCCGCTCCACCACACCGAACTGCTTCTCGATGATGATCGCGAATCCGCTGTACGAGGCGCCGAACAGGCCGAGTTGGAGCAGCAGCCCCGGCACGAGCACCTGCCAGGAGTCACCGCGCGAGCCGAGCGGCAGGTCGGTCAGGAGCGGGCCGAAGAAGAGCAGGTAGAGGAGCGGCATCAGGACGCCGAAGAGGATCTGGAACTTGGAGCGCAGGGTCTGGCGGGCGTACCGCCCGAAGATCAGCGCGGTGTCGGAGAGAAACGCAGTCATGAGGGGGTCCTGGGGTTCAGACGGCGACGGGCGCCGTGTCCTTGGGGGTGAGGTCGCGTCCGGTGACGGCGAGGAACGTGTCCTGGAGCGATGCGTCGATGGAGCCGCCGTACCGGAGCTTGAGCGCGCTCGGTGTGCCCTCGGCGGCCACGACGCCCTTGTCGATGACGACGAGGCGGTCGCAGAGCGCGTCGGCCTCGTCGAGGTAGTGCGTGGTCAGGACGACCGTGGTGCCGTGCTCGTCGCGCAGCCGCCGCACCAGCGCCCAGAGGTCGGCCCTGCTGCCGGGGTCGAGCCCCGTGGTCGGTTCGTCGAGGAAGAGCACATCGGGCCGGTGCATGAGCCCCATGGCGATGTCGAGGCGCCGCCGCTGGCCGCCGGAGAGGGTCGCGCACGTGCGGTCGAGGAGGTCGGTCAGGTCCAGGTCCGCTGCCAACTCCTCTGCGCGAGCCGCGGCTTGGGGCTTTGTCAGGCGGTAGAGGCGCCCTTGGGTGACCAGTTCCTCGCGTACGGAGATGTTCAGGTCGACGCCGCCGGACTGCGCCACGTACCCGATCCTGCGCCGTACGGCGGCCGGGTCGCGGGCCAGGTCGCAGCCCGCGACGGTGGCGGCGCCGCCGGTGGGGGCAAGGAGCGTGGTGAGCATGCGCAGCGTCGTCGTCTTGCCCGCGCCGTTCGGCCCGAGGAAGCCGAGGATCTCGCCGGGGGCGACGGTCAGGTCGATGCCGCGCACGGCTTCGACGGCGCCGCGCTTGGTCCGGAAGGTCTGGGTGAGTCCGGCCGTGCTGATGATTGCCATGGCGACCACAAAAACAGAGTCGCTTAAATTTTGCAATCACTCCAAGTTTTATGACGGGCCAAGTTTTCAGTCGCCCTAGCCAGTGGTCGTAGGGTGAGGTCATGGCTGAAGGACTCAGGGAGCGCAAGAAGCGGCAGACGAAGCAGCGGATCTCGGACATCGCGACGGGGCTGTTCCTGGAGCACGGCTTCGTCACGGTGACCGTCGCGGACGTCGCGGAGGCCGCGGACGTCTCGGTGAACACCGTCTACAACTACTTCCCGGTCAAGGAGGACCTCTTCCTCGACCGGGGCGAGTCCGTCGTCGACCGGCTCTCCGGTTACGTACGCGGCCGTCACGTGGGGGAGTCCGCGGCCGCCGCCGTCCTGCGCGAGCTGCGCTCGGACGTGGAGGGCGTGTCGCCCCACGTCGGCCTCTTTCCGGGCTGGGCCGACTTCATGAAAGTCATCACCGACGCCCACGGCCTGCGCTCCCGCCTCTGGGAGATCCAGCAGGAGGCGCTCGGTCATCTCACCAAGACCCTCGCCGACGAGGTGAAGGCCGCCGATGGCGACCCCATGCCCGGCCTGATCGCGGGTCAGCTCTCGTGGGTCCACAGCACGCTCATGGCGTGGATCGGTGACGAGATGACCAAGTGCCGCAAACCCGCGGAAGTGTCCCGTGATGCCCTCGTCCTGCTCGACGAGATGGAGGACCTGCTCGGCGAGAAGGTCCTCAACTATGCGGTGCGCGACGCCGAATGAGGCGTACCAGTGTGATGTCCGTCATCTGAGACGTGACGCGCATCTCGTTGCCGCCACAGGCGGGCTCACGAACGCTAACGTGCGCCGCAGAGGCAAACGTAAACAGCGTGTAAGCCAGGCGTGATAAGCGGTAGGGGAGTCGGAACAGTGGCACGGAAGCTCGCCGTCATCGGAGCCGGACTCATGGGGTCCGGCATCGCACAGGTCTCCGCCCAGGCGGGCTGGGACGTCGTCCTGCGGGACGTCACCGATGAGGCCCTGACCCGTGGCACCGACGGGATCAAGGCGTCGTACGACAAGTTCGTGAGCAAGGGCAAGCTCGCTGCCGAGGACGCCGAGGCGGCGCTCGGGCGCATCACGACGAGCACCGACATGGACGCCGTCGCCGACGCGGACATCGTCGTCGAGGCCGTCTTCGAGAAGCTCGAGGTCAAGCACGAGATCTTCCGTATCCTCGACAAGATCGTGCGCCCCGACGCCGTGCTCGCGTCGAACACCTCTGCCATCCCGATCACGAAGATCGCCGCCGTGACGGAGCGTCCGGAGCGCGTCGTGGGCGCCCACTTCTTCTCGCCGGTGCCGATGATGCAGCTGTGCGAGCTGGTGCGCGGCTACAAGACCAGCGACGAAACCCTCGCCCGCACACGTGAGTTCGCCGAGTCCGTCGGCAAGACCTGCATCGTCGTGAACCGCGACGTCGCTGGGTTCGTGACGACCCGTCTGATCTCGGCGCTCGTCGTCGAGGCCGCCAAGCTCTACGAGTCGGGCGTCGCCACCGCCGAGGACATCGACATCGCGTGCAAGCTCGGCTTCGGGCACGCCATGGGGCCGCTCGCGACCGCCGACCTGACGGGCGTCGACATCCTGCTGCACGCCACGAGCAACATCTACACGGAGTCCCAGGACGAGAAGTTCGCGCCGCCCGAGCTGATGCGCCGGATGGTTGACGCCGGTGACATCGGACGCAAGAGCGGGCAGGGCTTCTACAAGCACTGACGTCTGTTTACTCCTCCGCGGGGTCACCCCTCGGAGTGAATTCGGTATCGGTTCGCTTACAGACGGCAACTTCCTTGCCCATGCGGCAGTCAGTTGCAGTGACATACGCAGACGCCGTACGGAACAGACGTCACACGAAACTCAGCACTCTCGGGGAGCGCATATGCACATCAGGGGCGACCAGGCCCAGCTGGTCGTCGGGGGACGCCTCGACGTACGCAGCGCGGCGGACGCCCGAACGGTCCTGCACTCGGCCGTCGACGACGGAGCCGGTGACCTGGTGCTCGACCTGTCCGAACTCGACTCGTGGGACGCCACGGGACTCGGCGTCATCATGGGCGCGCACCGGCGCGCGGGACGGTGCGGACGCCGGCTCGTGCTCCGCAGCGTGCCGCCGCAGATGCAGCGCCTGCTCGTGGCCACCCGGCTGCACAGGATCCTTGCCATCGAGGGTGGCATCGGGGTCGAATCGCTGCCCCGTGTGTGACGGGGATCTCGCGCACAATCCTCACGAAGCTGTGACGTCTCGGACGGCGCGGTACCCCGCCCGTTCGTAGATACTGAGCGAAGGTCTAGGGTTCGGTCGCCCACCGTCATGACGAGACAGACGCCCGAGCGGGGGCACCGGACCAGAAGCGACAGCGCAGTGTGCACAAGGCCGGAGGGGGCTGTGTACACGACGCATCTGGGGGGCTTTGACCATGGACCCGATGAACCGGGGACCGGAAGAGTACGGCCATGACGGCATCAACGACGACGATTCGGCGCGTCCCGTGCGTCCACCGCGTGATCCTCTGACGCCAGACTTCGGACAGCCCGCGCCGGCGCTCGCCCGCACCGTGCAGCTCGTCTCGGGCGACTTCCTGCTCACCGTGAACCCCGTCGACGGCAGCGAGATCGAACCCTGCCCGCCGGGGGAGCGGCCCGCACGCCCCGTCAGGCGCACCGCGGCCGAGCGCGCCGAGGTGCGCCGGGCCTCGGCGCCGCCCGTGCCGCCGGGCCCCGCACTGCCCCGGCTGCCGCTCCTTGAGCGCCAGGAAGAGCGCGAGCGGCTCGTGCGCCTGCTCGCACGCGGGCGCTCGGTGCGCCTCACCGGTCCCGCGGGCTCGGGGCGCACGTCGCTCCTGAACGCCGTGGCGGAGGACTGCGCGGACCTCGCACCGGACGGCGTCGTACGCCTCTCCGGGTACCACAAGACGCCGGCGGACCTGCTCCAGGACCTCTTCGGCACGGTCTACAACGCACCGCTGCACCGCCCCGACCGCGCCCTGCTGCTCGAACTCGTCCACGACATCGGCGCCGTCGTCGTCCTGGACGACCTGGAGTTCGGCGCCGCGGCCCTGGAAGAGCTGCTCGACGCCACTCCCGAGTGCGCCTTCCTGATCTCCGCGACCCCTGACGTCGCGGCACCGTCGCCCGACTCGCACCTCGAAGAGGTCTTCCTCGGCGGCCTCGGCCGCAGCGGCGGCCTCGAACTCCTGGAGCGCGCCGTCGGCCGCGTCCTGACGGACGACGAGGCGAGCTGGGCGGGCGACCTCTGGTTCGAGTCGGAGGGGCTGCCCCTGCGCTTCGTCCAGGCGGGCGCCCTGCTGCGCCAGCGCGACCAGCTGCGCGCCGACCCGAACGCCTTCGACGAGTACGGCTACTACGCCGAGGGACCGGTCGACGCGCCCTTCGACGCCGAGGGCCACGATGTGCCGCTGCCCTCGCTCGCCGACGGCGCGGCGCCCGCGGTGCTGCTCGCCTCCCGCCTGAGCCCGTCGGCGCGCACCACCCTGCGGTTCGCCGTCGCGCTCGGCGGGGAACTGCCGCACCAGGCGCATCTGCCCGCTCTCGTGGGGGACACCCACGCGGACGCGGCCCTCGCCGAGCTGGTCTCCACCGCGCTCGTCACGCCCGTCGGCTCGCACTACCGGCTCGCCGCAGGAGTGCGGACGCAGCTGGAGGCCGCCGGGTACGCGGACGACACCGCCGAACGCGCACAGGGCGCCGCCCAGCACTACGCCTGGTGGGCCGGGCACCCCTCGGTCGGTCCGGAGCGGGTCGTGGCCGAGGCGGACGCCGTGCTCGCGGCCCTCGGTGTCCTGGTGGCGGGACAGCCCGCGTCGGGGGCGCCGGCCGGCGGCGAGGAGAGCGCCGCGGTGCTGCTCGCCCGTACGGTCGCGCCCGCCTTCGCGGGAGGGCTCGACTGGGGCGCCTGGGAGCGTGCCCTGCGGTCGGGCCAGGAGGCGGCACGGACCGCGGGTGAGGTCGCCGAAGAGGCGTACTTCCACCATGAGCTCGGCATCCTCGCCCTCTGTGGCGGACAGCTCGACCGGGCCCGCGTCGAGCTGGAGGCCTCCGTCGGCCTGCGCGGCGCGCTCGCCGACAAGCGGGGCACGATCGCGGGCCGCAGGGCCCTCGCCCTGGTCGCCGACCGCTCGGGCGGCATGATTCCGGGCGCGAGCCCGGCGGCGGGCGAAGAGATGCCCGACGCGCGCCACGACGAATCGGCGTCGCCCCCCGGCGGCGTACCGGCGGCGTTCGCGCTGCCCACACCGCCTCCCGAGCCCGAAACCCTGGTCACCCGCAACGCCGCGCCCGCGGTGGGCGCGGGCCCGGCTCCGACCCGGCGCTCCATCGTCAACGGCACCCGGCGCAACCTCGTGGCGGCGGGCGCGGGAGCCCTCCTCGCCGCGGTGCTCGGCACGGTGGTGACCCTCGGCGCGACGTCGGACGGGAACGACAACCCGCCCGACAAGGTCAAGACCGAGCAGTCGGCGAGCGAGGACCAGGACGACGACGGCCTGACCGCCGACAAGCCGGCCAAGGACTCGACGAGCCGCCCGGACAGCGACGGCCCCGACAACATCCCCGGCACCGCCGACGACGGCACCCCGAGCGAGAGCGACGACCCGTCGGACAAGCCGAGCGACAGCGGCAAGCCGTCCGACGACACCTCGGACAAGCCGTCCGACAAGCCCACGGACAAGCCGACGACCAAGCCGCCCACGACGAAGCCGCCGACGACCAAGCCGCCGACCACGAAGCCGCCCACGACCAAGCCGCCGACGACCCCGCCGCCGACCACTCCGCCGCCGAGCACGGATCCGACCCCGGACCCGCCGTCGTCCCCGGACATGTCGGACTCGGCGAGCGGCCCCGCGAGCAGCAGCCCGGCGTCGACGATCTGACGCTCGTACGAAGAGGGGGCCGGGTCCACCAGGACCCGGCCCCCTCTTCGTGCAAGAACTCCTACGAGAACCTCTAGAACAGCCGCAGCTTGTCGTCCTCGATGCCGCGCATCGCGTTGTAGTCCAGGACGGCGCAGCCGATGCCGCGGTCCGTGGCGAGCACGCGCGCCTGCGGCTTGATCTCCTGCGCGGCGAAGATGCCCTTCACGGGAGCCAGGTGCGGGTCGCGGTTCAACAGCTCCAGATAGCGGGTGAGTTGCTCGACTCCGTCGATCTCGCCGCGCCGCTTGATCTCGACGGCGACGGTCTGTCCGTCGGCGTCGCGGCAGAGGATGTCCACCGGGCCGATCGCCGTCATGTACTCGCGCCGGATCAGCGAATAGCCCTCGCCCAGCGTCTCGATCCGGTCGGCGAGCAGTTCCTGAAGGTGTGCTTCCACGCCGTCCTTGATGAGGCCGGGATCAACACCCAGTTCGTGTGAGGAGTCGTGCAGAATCTCCTCCATCGTGATGATGAGTTTCTCGCCCCCCTTGTTCACGACGGTCCACACGCCCGCGTCGTCCCCTGACCCCTCCTTCAAGGTGCAGGGCGGGGACATCCAGTTGAGGGGTTTGTAGGCCCGGTCGTCCGCGTGGATCGAGACACTGCCGTCCGCCTTCACAAGGATCAGGCGGGGGGCCGACGGGAGATGGGCTGTGAGCCTGCCCGCGTAATCCACGGAGCATCGGGCAATGACGAGACGCATGGGGCGCAACGCTACTCGACCCCAGGTGGTCCGCGCGATTCCTCCGGCGATGGCCCTGTTCGATCCTGGCCGGTTATGTTCCCAATCTCCTGGTGCAGCGCGGGTCCGATGCTTACCGTATAAGCAGGAGGTCGCCGTGCATGCACGCTGCGTGCACGGGCTCCTGCCCTGTCCGGAAGCCCCCGCTCCCCGGGGGTGCGAGAGGAGAACCCATGTCGCTCGACGTCTCACCGGCACTGTTGGAACAGGCCGAGCGAGGCGAGGTCGATGAAGCGGAATTCGTCGACTGCGTCCGGACCTCCCTGCCTTACGCATGGGAGATGATCAGCTCCCTGGTGGCCCAGCTGAAGGTTGACGGCGGCGAGTTCGCCGACAACCAGACGCCGCCGCCGAGTGAGCAGGCACGCGGCCAGCTCCTGCGGGCGCTGGCGAGTGACGCGATTCGCGGCGCTCTGCAGCGCCACTTCGGAGTGCGTCTCGCATTCCAGAACTGCCACCGTGTGGCGGTGTTCCCGCTGGATGCATCCGTGGATGACAGGCTCGCCCGGTTCACCTCGATCCGGGGCCAGCTGCTCAACCAGTCGCCCGAACTGCGGGACTGCTGAGGCCTTTTGCTGCCGCTCCGTACGCGGGAGGTGTTCTGGTACAGGAGCGGCAGCTCCCCGCCCCGGCGGCTCAGCCGAGCTGGGGCAGCACTTCGGCCCCCAGCCTTCGGACGTTCTCCTCCGTCGTCGCCAGGTCGCCCGAGCCCTCGACGAGCAGCGCGAAGCGGGTGATCCCCGTGCGCTCCGAGGTCGCCGCGATCCGGTCGGCGCACAGCTGCGGCGTCCCCACCGGATGCAGTCCGCAGAGCAGCTCCGTGTACGCGAGCGGGTCTCGCATGGCCCGTGCCCGGCCGTCGACCGTGACGTGCGCGTCGAGCCCCTGCTTGAGCCACCCCGGCATCGCCTTCTGCAGCGTCTCTGCCGCGTCCAGGCGCCGGTCCGCGATCTGCGCGACCCCGGCCGAGACGTGCGCGGCCCTCAGGACCTCCTCCGGCGTGCGCCCCGCGGCGCGCGCGTGCCTCTGCCACAACGCCACCATTTCGGCCTTCTCCTCGTCGCCGACGTGCATGCCGAGCAGCATCGGCAGACCGCGTTCCGCGGCGAGCCGCACGCTGGCCGGTGAGGTGCAGGCGACGATCACCTCGGGCCCTTCGGGTGGCTCCCCGACATCCCCGGCTTCCCCGCCCGAGCCGCTCAGCGCCTCCTGTGGCCGTGGCACCACGGCGACCTCGCGGAACGGGAAGCGCTCCGCGTCGCTCGCGACCCGGGGCTCGGTCAGCCACCGCAGCAGCAGGTCGAGCGACTCCGGGAAGCCCTTCTCGTACGCCTCGAGGCCGGACCCGAAGACCTCCAGGTCCACCCACGGTCCGCCGCGCCCCACGCCCAGCGAGAAGCGCCCGCCGGACGTCAGGTGCAGCAGGGCCGCCTGCTCGCCCAGGGCGACGGGATGAACCGTCGGCAGGACGCTCACGGCGGTGCCGACCCGGATGCGCCGCGTACGCCCGAGAAGGAGCGCGGCCAGGGTTACGGCGGACGGACACGTGCCGTACGGCACGAAATGGTGCTCGGCGAGCCAGACCGAGTCGAGGCCCGCCTCCTCGGCCACCTCGGCGGACCGCACCGCACGGTGCAGCGCCTCCCCCGGCCCCTGTCCGGGGAACTGGGCGGCCAGAACAAAACTACCTACACGCATCGCACTCCTGCCTCCTTGGCGCCGACGCAGGCACTCCCCCTACGGGCAACAACGCATGACACGTGCCAAAGGCACGGCTTGGCATGAAGATTGACGGATTTTCTGCGAAATGCAGGGGGGATCTGTGGGGGTTGGTGCAGGACGACTACCCGGGTCCGCGCCGCGTAGGCTGGACTCACCCTGGCCCCCGTACATCCCGTGAGGTGTCCCGTGTCCCCGCGTCGCAACCGCCCGAAGGGCGCCGGAGAAGACAGTCCGCGCATGGACGGGGAAACGACGGGCCGCTACGGCGGCTTCCAGTCCACCGAGAGCTGGCGGGGCGAGCAGTGGAGCATGCGGCACGTCGCGGGCGCGAGCGCGGCCGGCAAGACCTACCGCTGCCCCGGCTGCGACCAGGAGATCCCCTCCGGGCTCGCGCACGTGGTGGCCTGGCCCGAGCACTCCGGGGTCGATGAGCGCAGGCACTGGCACAAGGCCTGCTGGAACGCGAGGGACCGCCGCACCACGCGGGTGCAGCGGTCCCGTAACGCGCCGAGGTACTGAGCCCCCGGGGGAGACCCCGGGCGACTACACGTCGCGCTTCTCCAGGAGCGCGAAGGCGCCGACGATCGCGGCCGCCGTCACGCCGACGAGCAGCAGCAGCTGTGAGGTGCCGCCGCCCGCCCCGTCCATCTCGAAGATCTTGGCGAGCGAGTTGATGGCGTTGTAGTCCATCATCTTCTCGCCGAAGGGCCGTGTGCCCTCGGAGATCATCAGGAACACGGGCAGGATCGCGGGGACCAGGACCACACCGAGCATCGCGGTGATCGCACCCGCGGAGTGGCGCAGCATCGAACCGGCGGCGAGGGCGAGGACCCCCAGGAGCGAGACGTAGAGCCCGCCCTTGAGGACCGTGCCCGCCCAGGCGACGTCGCCGGCCTCGGGGCCGCTGTGCATCCCCGAGGTCATCAGGCCCACCAGGAGAACAGAGCCCGCCGAGACGACGAAGGCGATCACGAAGAAGATCATGATCTTGGCGGTGAGCACGCGATAGCGCTGCGGTGACGCCGTGAACGTCGTACGGATCATGCCCGTGCCGTACTCGGACGACGTCACCAGGACGCCGAGCGTGATCAGGCAGATCTGGCCGAGCACGAGGCCGAAGAAGGCCGGGATCGTGAACGGCACGTCCGCGTAGTCCCGGCTCTGCGTGTTCACGGCCACGAGCAGGCCGATGCCGACGACCAGCAGGAAGAAGACGCCGAGGGTCCACATCGTCGAACGGACGGACTTGATCTTCGTCCACTCGGAGGCCAGGGCGTTGCCGAGGTGGGTCTTCTTGACCGGGATCGGCGAGGTGTAGGCGTTGTTCATCGCCTGTTGCCAGGCGGAGGGCGGCGCGGGGGCGGCCGGCGGGGGAGCCATCGGGGCGCCTTGCGGCACGGGGGCGCCGACCGGTGCGTAGGCCTGCTGGGGGGCCTGCTGAGGTGGCTGCGCCTGCGGCTGCGGAGTCGGAGGCGTGGTCATCGGGGGTCCTCGCTGTCGCGCTTGGTCATGTCAGGGGCGAGCGCCTGCGGGGCGGCGGTCGCGTACGGGTTCGGGGTGCCCTGCGGTGCGCCGGGTGCGCCCTGCGGCATCGCGAAGGGCTGGCCGCCCTGCTGGGGCGGCGGCGGTGCGTACCACCCGGGCTGGCCCTGGCCGGGCACCGGCATCTGCTGCGGCGGCATCGCGCCCGGCGGCAGCTGCTGCTGGAGTCCGGCGCGCTGGTCGACGGTCGAGCGGTAGTCGACGGCGCCCTGCGTCATCCGCATGTATGCCTCTTCCAGCGAGGCCTGGTGCGGGGAGAGCTCCCACACGCGGACGTCCGCGCCGTGCGCGAGGTCGCTGATGCGGGGGAGCGGAAGACCGGTCACGCGCAGCGCGCCGTCCTGCTCGGGCATGACCTGGCCGCCGGCCTCGCTCAGCGCGGCGGACAGCTTCTCGCGCTGCTGCACATCGCCTTCCGGCGTACGCACGCGGGCGAAGTCGGCGGAGTTGTGCGAGATGAAGTCCTTGACGCTCATGTCCGCGAGCAGCTGCCCGCGGCCGATCACGATCAAGTGCTCGGCGGTGAGTGCCATCTCGCTCATCAGGTGCGAGGAGACGAAGACCGTACGCCCCTCGGCGGCAAGGGTCTTCATCAGATTCCTGACCCAGAGGATGCCCTCGGGGTCGAGGCCGTTGACCGGCTCGTCGAAGAGCAGCACCTGCGGGTCGCCGAGCAGCGCGGCGGCGATGCCGAGGCGCTGGCCCATGCCGAGCGAGAAGCCCTTGGAGCGCTTCTTCGCCACCTCCTGGAGACCCACGACGCCGAGCACCTCGTCGACCCGGCGGGCCGGGATACCGGAGAGCTGCGCGAGACACAGGAGGTGGTTACGGGCGTGCCGGCCGCCGTGCACCGCCTTGGCGTCGAGCAGCGCACCCACCTGGCGGGGGGCGTTGGGAAGCTTGCGGTACGGGTAACCGCCGATCGTCACCTGGCCCGTGGTGGGTTGGTCGAGCCCGAGGATCATGCGCATGGTCGTCGACTTGCCGGAGCCGTTCGGGCCCAGGAAGCCGGTGACCGTGCCGGGTCGCACCTGAAAGGAAAGGTTGTACACGGCTGTCTTGGCGCCGTAGCGCTTCGTCAGGCCGACTGCCTCGATCATTCTCCGCACCCATCGAATGGTTCAGGACGTCGGGGCACACGCCCCCGTAAGGGTTAGGAGGATAACGGGGAGCTGACGGTTCCAGCCAAGAGTGCGCACTGAATCTTCCGGGGGGACGACCCCCGGGCCCCCAGCCGGAAGGGCGAGCGCCTTGCCGGGCCCGCGGTGTCAGCGAAGCGTCACGCGTCCCGCTTCTTCAGCAGCACATAGCCGCCGATCAGCGCGACCACGACCCACACCACCATGATCGCCAGCCCGCCCCAGGGGCCGTACGGGGTGTCGTCGTCCAGTGGGGTCTTCACCTGCATGATCTTGCTGCCCGCCTGGTCGGGGAGGTAGCGGCCGATCTTTTCCGTTGCCGAGACGTTGCCCAGGATGCTGGAGATGAGGAAGAAGAACGGCATCAGGATGCCGAGGGACAGCATCGGGCTGCGCAGCATCGTCGCGACGCCCATCGAGAACATCGCGATGAGCGTCATGTAGAGCCCGCCGCCGATCACCGCGCGCAGCACGCCCGGATCACTGATCACCGCCTTGTGCTCGCCGAGCACCGCCTGGCCCACGAAGAACGCGATGAAACTGGTGACCAGACCCACCACCAGACAGAGCAGGGTGGCGACCGCGACCTTGCTCGCCATGAAGGTGGCGCGCTGCGGGACCGCGGAGAGCGAGGTGCGGATCATGCCGGTGCTGTACTCGTTCGACACGACGAGCACACCGAAGACGATCATCGCGAGCTGGCCGAGGCTCATGCCGGCGAAGCTGGTGAAGGTCGGGTCGAAGACCCGGCGGTCCTGGGCGTTGAGGCTGTCGTAGTCGTTCTTCGCCAAAATGCTGATCAGCAGGCCGAGCCCGACCGTGACGACCAGCGCGAGACCGAGCGTCCACACGGTCGACGAGACCGAGCGGATCTTGGTCCACTCCGACTTCAGTACCTGCGTCGCGGCCATCGCTCAGGCCCCCCTCTTCGGCTGCTGCCAGCTCTCGCCCCAGCCCGCGGCGGCCCGCCCGGGTGGCGGCGGGGCGACGCCGGGCCCCGCGTGGTCTGCGTGCGCGTGATACTCCACCGACTCCGCGGTGAGCTGCATGAACGCCTCTTCCAGCGAGGCCCGCTGGGGGCTCAGTTCATGGAGTACGAGCTGATGGCGGGCGGCGAGCTCACCGAGGTCCTCCGAGGGCGTGCCATCGACCTCCAGGGTGCCGTTGCCCGCCTCGACGGCGGTGACGCCCTCCTGGTGCAGCACATCGAGGAGGCGCTCACGCTCCGGGGAGCGCAGTCGTACGTAACTGCGTGAGTTCTGCTGGATGAAGTCCGCCATGGAGGTGTCCGCGAGCAGCCGCCCCTGTCCGATGACGACCAGATGGTCGGCGGTCAGCGCCATCTCGCTCATCAGGTGGGAGGAGACGAAGACCGTGCGGCCCTGCGAGGCCAGGGACTTCATCAGGTTGCGGATCCAGTGGATGCCCTCGGGGTCGAGCCCGTTGACCGGCTCGTCGAACATCAGGATCTCGGGGTCGCCGAGCAACGCGCCCGCGATGCCGAGCCGCTGCCCCATGCCGAGCGAGAAGCCCTTGGCCTTCTTCTTGGCGACCTGCGTCAGGCCCACGGTGTCCAGGACCTCATGGACGCGGGCGCGCGGGATGCCGTTGCTCTGGGCGAGGCACAGGAGGTGGTTGAAGGCGCTGCGCCCACCGTGCATGGCCTTGGCGTCGAGCAGGGCGCCGATGTACTTGAGCGGATCCTTCAGCTGGGCGTACCGCTTGCCGTCGATCCGGGCGGCGCCCGCCGTGGGGTTGTCGAGCCCGAGCATCATCCGCATCGTCGTGGACTTGCCCGCGCCGTTGGGCCCGAGGAAGCCGGTGACCATGCCCGGACGCACGGTGAAGGTGAGGTCGTTGACGGCCAGCTTCTCGCCGTACCGCTTGGTCAGCCCCTCGAGCTCGATCATGCGGCCACGCTAAAACGGCACGAGGCCCCTTGCCACCGGAGCGGCAGGGGCCCCGTGAGGGGCGCGGGGAACTGCGCGACCAGCCAGAGCGGGCCCGCGGTGTCCCAACGGCCTTATCGCGTCTGCTGAGCAGGCACCCCGCGGGAGACCGGCTCGTCCTCGGCAGGCGTACCCGCGGCAGCCACAGCCGCACCCGTAAGGGTGGCCAGCATCTCGCGCACGTTCGTGAGCTGCGCGTTGATGGAGTCCCGACGGTTCGTCAGGGCGGCGAGCTCCCGCTCGGACTCCGAGCGGATCCGGTCGGCCTTGGCGTTCGCGTCGGCGACGATGTCCTCGGCCTGACGCTGAGCGGTCTCCACCGTCTGGCGAGCGCGGCGCTCGGCGTCCGTGCGAAGCTTCTCGGCCTCAAGGCGGAGCTGCTCTGCGCGGTGCTCGATCTCCGCGAGACGCTTCTCGGCCTTGGCCTGACGCGAGGCCAGGTCACGCTCCGACTGCTCCCGGCGCTTGGCGAGGTTCGTCTCGAAGTCGGCCGCGGCCTGGGCGGCCTTGGCGCGGGTCTCCTCGAAGAGGGCGTCCGCCTCCTCGCGCTTCTGCTGCGCGTCCTTCTGCGCCTCGCTGCGCAGCGCGCCCGCCTCGCCCTTGGCCTTCTCGACGATCCGGACGCCCTCGTCCTCCGCCTTGGCCTTGCGCTCGGCCGCGAACGACTCGGCGTCGTTGCGCACCTGCTGGGCCGCCGACTCGGCGAGCTCGCGGTGCTGCTCGGCTGCGCGACGAGCCTCCTCGCGCAGGTCCTTCGCCTCCTCCTCGGCGAGGCGGAGGATCTTCTCGACGCGGGCACCGAGGCCCGCGTACGACGGTTCGGCGTCGGCTACCTGCGCCTGCGCGTTCTGCGTCTCGAGGTGCAGCTCCTCAATGCGCTTTTCCAGAGCAGTGATACGAGCAAGAGCGCTGTCACGGTCGGAGACGAGCTTGGAGATACGTTCGTCCACCTGAGCGCGGTCGTACCCACGCCGCACAAGCTCGAAGCCGTAGGGGGAAGTGTCGCTCATGGGGTTCCTGTCGAATGAGACCGGTGAGGTGATAGAGGGAATCCTAGGGGTCCAAGCGGCGTGTCATCGAGCAGATGCCCGTTTGATCTGGAGAATGACACCCCTTTTGAGTGGCTAACCGCCGGAGCACTTGCCAGCGACAGTGCCGAAGGTCCTTACAAAGCACGCGAGATGTTCTTTGGCTAGCCCTCAGACGGCTTGCCACCCGATCGAGTTGAGCCTGCCGTCGCACCGGCCTTGACGCCACCGTCCTTCGGGCCGGGGACCGTTGGCGCCTCAAAGGATTCCAACGCCTCCAGCACGTCCTGGACACGGGAAATCTCGGCGTTGATGTCCTCGCGGCGGCGGACGAGAACCTCGAGCTCGCGTTTGCCCTCGTCAACCGTACGCTCCGCCTCGGCCTGCGCCTCCGCCTTGACGCGCTCGGCCTCGCGCACCAGCTCGGCCACCTTCGTCTCGGCCTCCTTGAGCAGCGCCTCGGCCCGCTTCACGGCCGAGATACGGACCTTGCCGGCCTCGGAACTCGCGTCCGACACCAGTTCCTTGGCCTGCGCCTCGGCCTCGGCACGCTGTTCCTCCGCGGCCTTCACCAGCGCGTCACAGCGTTCACCGGCGGTCTTCATCGCCTCGGCGGACTCGCGGCGCGCACGCTCGTGCAGCTCCTCGATCTCCGCGGTGAGGCGGTCGCGCTGCTCCTCGGAACGCTCCCTTATGGCCGTCGCGTCCCTGCGGGCGCCGACGAGCAGTTCGTCCGCGTCCGTACGGGCCTTCTCCACCAGGGAGTTGCCCTCGACCCGCGCCTCGGAGACAAGGCGGTCGGCCTCCGTGCGGGCGGCGCCGACCATCGTGTCGGCCTGCGCCTCCGCGTCCGTGGTGGCCTTGAGCGCCTTCTCCTGCGCGTCGGTCGTCAGCTTCTCGGCCTCGGCCGCGGCCTCCGTGATGAGCGTGTCGACCTGCTCGGCCGCTTCGGAACGGCGCTTGTTGGCCGCCTGGCGCGCCTCGTCCAGGGTGCGGTCGGCCTCGTCCCGCGCCTGCGAGGTGAGCCGCTCGGCCTCCGCCGCCGCCTCCGCCTTGACGCGCTCGGCATCGGACCGGATGCGCTCGGCGTGCTGCTGGGCGGAGCCGACCGTCTCGGCGGCGTCCGCGCGCAGCCGCTCGGCGTCGCCCGTCGCGTCCGAGATGAGCTTCTCGGCCTTGGCCACCGACTCCGAGCGCACCCGCTCGGCCTCCGCGGCCGTCTCGGCACGCAGCCGCTCGGCTTCCGTGATGGTCTCGGCCTGCAGCCGCTCGGCCTCCGCGACCGTTTCGTTCTGCAGCCGCTCCGCCTCGCTGCGCGCCTCGCCGATCAGCTGGTCGGCCTGGCTCGCGGCGTCACTGCGGATGCGGTTGGCGTCCTCGCGGGCGTCGGCACGGGTGCGGGAGGCGTCCTGCTCGGCCGACGCGATCGCGTCCGAGGCTTCCGTACGCGACCGCTGGGCGTACTCCGAAGCGTCCGAACGCAGCCGCTCGGCCTCCGCGATGGCCTCCGAAACGGTGCGCTCGGCCAGGGACTTGGCGGCCTCGGCCTCCTCGCTCGCCTCGCGACGAGCGCGGGCGGCGTCCTCGGACGCGCGCTCCCGCTCGGCGTACGCGTCGGAGCGGACACGGTCCGCCTCCTCCTGCGCCTCGGTCCTCGTGCGCTCCGCCGCGTGCTCGGCGGCGCTGCGCAGGCCCGTGATCTCCTCCTGCGCCGCCTCCTGGAGGCCCGCCACGGAATCCCGCACGGACTGGGCGGTCTGCTCGGCGCTGGAGACCATCTCGGTCGCCCTGCGGTCGGCTTCCTCGACCAGGCGGACGGCCTCGGCCTGAGCCTCCTCGACGCGGTTGCGGGCGGAGGCGAGGAGCTCCTCGCTCTGCTCGCGGGCCCGCTCGCGCTCCTGGTCGGCCTCTCCGCGCGCGGAGCTGAGGGTCTCCTCCGCCTCCCGGCGGCGCCTCGCGGCCTCCTCCTGGGCGGCGGACAGCGCCTCGGCGGCCTCCGCGCCCACGCGCTCGGCGGCGGCAGCGGCCTCCGAGCGCAGCCGGTCGGCCGACTCCTGCGCCTCGGTCTTGAGGCGCTCGGCCTCGGCAGCGGCGTCCGAACGCAGCCGCACGGCCACGTTCTCGCCCTCGGCGCGCGCCTGCGAGGCGTCGGCGGCGGCCTCGGTGCGCAGCCGCTCGGCCTCGGTCTCGGCCTGCGACTGAAGGGTGCGGATCCGCTCCGCGGACTCCGAACGGAGGCGGTCCGTCTCGTCCGCCGCCTCCTTGCGGATGCGCTCGGCCTCGGCGCGGGCGTCGGTGAGTGCCTGCTCGGCGGAGGCCAGACGCTCCTCGGCCTCCGTGTGCAGGCGCGTCAGCTCGTCGGCCGCCTCGGCCTGGCGTGCCGCTATCGCCCGCTCGGTCTCCTCGCGCAGGGCCCGCGCGGCGTCCTCGGCCTCGGACTTCGTGGCCTCGGCCTGCTCGGCGGCCTCCTCGCGGTGCCGCTCGGCCTCCGCGCGGGTGCGCTCCAGGGTCTCCTCGGCCTGCTTGCGCAAGCTCGTGGCGCGCTCAATGGCCTCGGTGCGGACCCGCTCGCTCTCGGTGGTCGCGGCCGACTTCAGCTCGTCCGCGTCGGCCTTCGCCTTGGCGAGCAGCTCCTCGGCGGACTTGGCCGCCTCCTCGATCTGCTGGACGGCCTCGCGCCGGGCCTCGCCCCGGATCCGCTCGCCCTCGGTGACCGCGTCGGCGCGCAGCTGCTCGGCCTCGCCGCGCAGCCTGCGCGCCTCCTCCTGCAGTTCGACGGTCTTGGCGCGGTACTCCTTGGTGTCGTCCTTCGCCGTGCCCTTGAGGCCCTCGGCGATGTCGTGCGCCTCGGCGCGCAGCCGGTCCGCCTCAGCCTCGGCCTCGCTGCGGATCCGCTCGGCCTCCTCGGTGGCGGCCTTCGTCGTGTCCTTGGCGTCCTTGGACGCCTTCTCCAGTACTTCCTCCGCCGTACGGGCCGCCTTGGCGAGCTGGCCCGCGGTCTCCTCGGCGGTGATCGTGCGCGCCTTCTCGGCGGCGTCCTTGATCAGCTTCTCGGCCTCGGCGCGGGCGTCGGCGACGAGCTGCTCGGCCTCGGACTTCGTGGCCTCGGCTTCCTTGGTGGCCTCGCCGACAAGACGCGCGACCTGCTCCTTGGCCGTACGCGTGCGCTGTTCGTTGGCCCCCTCGGCGGCCGAGAGCTGCTTGGACGCCAGTTCCTTGGCCTCGGCGAGGACCTTGTCGGCCTCGGCGCGCGCCTCGCGCAGCGCCGTCTCGGCCTCCGCCATGCGCTGCTCGGCGGCCCGGCTCGCCTCGGTGGCCTGGCGGCGCGCCTGCTCGGACTCGGTGGCCGTGGACGAACGCAGCTGCTCCGCGTGGTCGGTGGCCTCCTGCGCCTGGGTGGACGCGGCGTTCAGGAGGCGCTCGGCGTCCGAACGGGCCCGGCGCAGGATCGCCTCGGCCTCGGCACGGGCCGACTCGGCATCGCTCGACATGCGCTGGCGGGCCTCTTCGGCCACGCGCTCGGCCTCCGCGCGGGCGGCGGCAAGGGCCTGATCGGCCTCGGCGCGCGACTCGTCGAGCAGGCGGCGCGCCTGCTGCTCCGTGCGCGCCCGCAGCTGCTCGGCCCACGCCACGTTCTCGTTGACGTGCGACTCGACGGTCTGGCGGCGCTCGGACAGCTCGTGGTCGAGCTGCTGACGGCGTGACACCGCCTCGGAGTGCAGCTCGGACTGGAGCCTGGCCTGCTGCTCGGCGTGCTCCTGAAGGATGCGCTGGGTCTGCGCACGGGCGTCGCGCAGCTCCCGCTCGGCGTCCTGGCGCAGCTGGTCGGCCTGGATCTGGGCATTACGGAGCAACTGCTCGGCCTGATAGCCGATGTCCGCGCCGTCATAGGCAGGGCGGGACGCGAGGTTACGGCGCGCCTCGTGCAGCTTGGCGCGCAACACCTCGACCTGGTAGCCGAGGTCTTCGGCGTGCTGAACAGCCTTCTCTCGCTCGGTCTTCAGCCGGTCCATCTCGGCCTCGAACCGCGAAAGATGGTCCGTCTCAGCCCGCGAGCTCTCTTGGCGTTCGTAGCCCCGCACTGCGCGGTCCCATCCTTCCCCAGGCTCTGAACTTCGTTCGAGCAGGAGAGACCCCACTCTGGTCGCAAGTTTCGTACGAGCCCTGTCCATCCGCCGAACGGGGCCCACGGGGAATGGTGTCAGATCAACAGCAGAGCCTGGGCTGCTGCCCTGACGCTCGTCCCCCGAAACCCGGACCCCGGCAAGCGGCCGCCCAGCGTACGGACGACCGGCCGCCCGAACTTCGGACGGCCGCCCCCAACCCTACCGGCCCAAGTATGCGGAGGTCAGTGCTCCGGTGACTCCTGAGCTGCCGAGGTGACGAGTTCGGTCAGCACACCGTGACAGTCCTTGGGGTGCAGGAAGGTGATGCGGGAGCCCATGGAACCGATCCGGGGCTCCTCGTAAAGGACGCGTACGCCCTTGTCCTTGATGGCCGCCGCGTCGCCGTCCACGTCCGCGGTGCCGAAGGCGATGTGGTGCACGCCCTCGCCATTCTTGGCCAGCCATTTGCCCACGGCGGAGTCGTCGCGGGTGGGTTCGAGGAGTTGCAGGTAGGAGGCGCCGCCGTCACTCGTCTCATTGATCTTGAGCATGGCCTCGCGTACGCCCTGCTCTTCGTTGACCTCGGTGTGGAACACCGTGAAGCCATATGTCTCGCGGTAGAACTCGACGGTCTTGTCGAGGTCGAAACAGGCGATCCCGATGTGATCGATTCGCGTCAGCATGTTTTAAGTGCAGCCCTTCCGGCGGTGATTACGCAACGTGCGCGCGATCACACCGAACGCCCGATGACGCGCGGCGTACCGCTCAGTACATTCAAGTAAACCCTCATTAACTCCTCCTCCCAAGGGGCCGTGGCACATGTCTGGAACGACCGGTACCACCTCAGTGATCGTCGCGGGCGCGCGGACGCCCATGGGCCGCCTGCTCGGCTCCCTCAAGTCCTTCTCCGGCGCCGACCTGGGCGGTTTCGCGATCAAGGCCGCGCTGGAGCGGGCCGGGATCGGCGGCGACCAGGTGCAGTACGTGATCATGGGGCAGGTGCTCACGGCCGGGGCAGGGCAGATCCCGGCGCGTCAGGCCGCCGTCAAGGCGGGCATCCCCATGAACGTCCCGGCACTCACCGTCAACAAGGTGTGCCTCTCCGGGCTCGACGCGATCGCGCTCGCCGACCAGCTGATCCGCGCGGGCGAGTTCGACATCGTCGTCGCCGGCGGCCAGGAGTCGATGACGAACGCGCCGCACCTCCTCCCGAAGTCCCGCGAGGGCTACAAGTACGGCGCCATCGAGATGCTCGACTCCATGGCGTACGACGGCCTGACCGACTCCTTCGAGGCCATCGCCATGGGCGAGTCCACGGAGAAGCACAACACCCGCCTCGGCATCGCACGCCCCGAGCAGGACGAGATCGCCGCCGGCTCGCACCAGCGCGCGGCCGCCGCCCAGAAGAACGGCATCTTCGAGGCCGAGATCACCCCGGTCGAGATCCCGCAGCGCAAGGGCGACCCGGTCCTGTTCTCCAAGGACGAGGGCATCCGCGCCGAGACGACCGCCGAGTCGCTCGGCAAGCTGCGCCCCGCCTTCACCAAGGACGGCACGATCACGGCGGGCACCTCCTCGCAGATCTCCGACGGCGCCGCGGCGGTCGTCGTGATGTCCAAGGCCAAGGCCGAGGAGCTCGGCCTCGACTGGATCGCGGAGATCGGGGCGCACGGCAACGTGGCGGGCCCGGACAACTCGCTCCAGTCGCAGCCGTCGAACGCCATCAAGCACGCCCTGAAGAAGGAGGGCCTGGACGTCGCCGACCTCGACCTGATCGAGATCAACGAGGCGTTCGCCGCGGTCGCGGTGCAGTCAATGAAGGACCTCGGGGTGTCCTCGGAAAAGGTGAACGTCAACGGCGGTGCCATTGCCCTGGGTCACCCGATCGGGATGTCCGGCGCACGCGTCGTCCTGCACCTCGCCCTTGAGCTGAAGCGGCGGGGCGGCGGCGTGGGTGCCGCGGCGCTCTGCGGTGGCGGCGGGCAGGGTGACGCGCTGATCGTGAAGGTGGCGAAGGCCTGAGGTCCTGACGCGTTTCGCGCGGGTACGCCTTCTCTACGTCTAGGAACGGAGCTGTCTGACATGCAGGACGTCCCCTCCCTGGTGGCACAGGCCCGCGAGGGCAGGCCACGGGCCGTGGCCCGGCTGATCTCACTGGTCGAGGGGGCGTCCCCGCAGCTCCGCGAGGTCATGGCGGCGCTGGCTCCGCTGGCGGGCCATGCGTACGTGGTGGGCCTCACCGGATCTCCCGGTGTCGGCAAATCGACTTCGACGTCGGCGCTGGTCTCGGCGTACCGGCGCGCGGGCAAGCGGGTCGGCGTCCTCGCCGTCGACCCCTCGTCGCCCTTCTCCGGGGGCGCGCTGCTCGGCGACCGGGTCCGGATGTCGGAGCACGCGTCCGACCCCGGGGTCTACATCCGCTCCATGGCGACGCGCGGCCACCTGGGCGGCCTGGCATGGTCGGCCCCGCAGGCGATCCGCGTACTGGACGCGGCGGGCTGCGACGTGATCCTGGTCGAGACGGTCGGCGTGGGCCAGTCCGAGGTGGAGATCGCCTCGCAGGCGGACACGTCGGTGGTGCTCCTCGCCCCCGGGATGGGGGACGGGATCCAGGCGGCGAAGGCCGGAATCCTGGAGATCGGTGACGTGTACGTCGTCAACAAGGCGGACCGGGACGGCGCGGACGCGACCGCGCGCGAACTGAACCACATGCTGGGGCTCGGGGAGTCGCGCGGTGCCGGGGACTGGCGCCCGCCCATCGTGAAGACGGTGGCCGCGCGGGGCGAGGGGATCGACGAGGTCGTCGAGGCCCTGGAGAAGCACCGGGCGTGGATGGAGGAGCGGGGCGTACTGGGGGAGCGTCGCGCGGCGCGGGCGGCCCGGGAGGTGGAGACAATCGCGGTCACTGCTTTGCGGGAGCGAATCGCGGACCTTCACGGTGACGCGCGGCTTTCGGCTTTGGCGGAGCGGATCGTGGCGGGGGAGCTGTCCCCCTACGCGGCGGCGGACGAGCTGGTCGCGAGCTTGACCTCGGGGTGAGGTGGCGGACGCCTTGACCTCGGGCTGCGGCGGGGGCCGCCTTGACCTCGGGCTGAGGTGGCGGACCGGTTGGGTGATCCGGCGGGCCGCCGGAACCGCTGCTGCCGGTGGCCGGCAGCCGAACATGCCACATGCCGCCGCTTCGCGGCGATGTCTCCCGCCCACCCACCCGAGCACCCCGGGGTAATCGGGTGGGTGGGTGGGAAAGATCCGCCGCGAAGCGGCGGTTCAGGGCGAAGCCGAAAGATGAGGCAAGGCCGGAAGACGAGGCGAAGCCGAAAGACGAGGCAGCCGGAAGACGAGTCGAACCCGGAGGACGAGACGCAGCCGGAAGAGGAGCCCCGCACCCACGACACAAACCGCCCCGCAGGGAAATCCCTGCGGGGCGGTGGGGGCTGACTGACGGAGGGGGGACCCGTCAGTCGTCGGAGCCGTCGTCGTCCGAGTCGTTGTCGTCGGAGTCATTGTCGTCCTGGGCGTCCGACTTGTCGGCCGTGACCTTGCCCGACTGCAGGTCCACCTTCCAGTCGGACTCCGCACCCTTGCCGGAGGCCGTCTCCGCGTCCCAGGCCTTGGCCGTGCCGTCCTCGTCCAGGTCCACGGAAGTGACCGTGCCCTTGGCGGCGGCAGCCTTCGCCGCGTCCTCCGCCGTGGTGGACGCACCCTTCAGGGCGGCGGCCACGCGGTTCGCGTCGCCGTCCTCGTCCTGCTCGGTGTGCGAGCCGAGCACCTTGCCGGTGCCGGGGTCGACCTGGACGCTGTGCCACGTGCTGCCCTTGCCGAGCACGTCGACGTCCCAGACCAGACCGCCGTTGTCCTCGTCGTCCAGCTCGGCGGAGACGGCCGTGCCGGACTGGTTCGCCAGGGCCGCCTTGATCGCGTCGGCCGCCGTCACCTTGGCGGCCTTCGCCTCGGCGGTGTTCTCCTTGGCGTCGTCCCGGTCGTCGTACCGGTCGTCGTCACGGTCGTTGTCCCGGTCGTCGTTCTTCAGCTGGACGCTCGACTTCTTCGCGGCGGCCGACGAGTCGTCGTCGCCGGTGGCAGCGAGCGCTGTCGCCGTACCGCCCCCGGCCAGGGCCAGGGCTGCGACGGTGGCGATGACGATGTTGCGCTTCATAAGGGGTTCCTCCCGAGACGGTGGCTGTGCGGCCCGGGGGCCGCTGCCGTTCGCTTTCGACAAGGACCAATCTGGCTGAGCGACCCTGAAGCCAGCCTGAAGCCGCCTGAAGAACTCTTCAGGTTGCTTCTGCCACCCTTGGCGCATGCGCCTGTTGATCGTGGAAGACGAAAAGCGCCTCGCGCTGTCCCTGGCCAAGGGGCTGACGGCCGAGGGTTATGCCGTGGACGTCGTGCACGACGGCATCGACGGGCTGCACCGGGCGAGCGAGGGCTCGTACGACCTGGTCATCCTCGACATCATGCTGCCCGGCATGAACGGCTACCGCGTCTGCTCCACCCTGCGCGCCGCGGGCCACGACGTACCCATCCTGATGCTCACGGCGAAGGACGGGGAGTACGACGAGGCCGAAGGGCTCGACACGGGCGCGGACGACTACCTCACCAAGCCCTTCTCGTACGTGGTGCTCGTTGCCCGGGTGAAGGCCCTCCTGCGCCGCCGCGGCAACGCGGGGCCGTCCCCCGTCCACACCATCGGCGACCTCAGGGTCGACACCGCCGCGCGCCGCGTCTTCCGCGGTGACGGCGAGGGGGACGGCGACGACGAAGTGACCCTCACCGCCAAGGAGTTCGCGGTTCTGGAGCAGCTCGTGCTGCGGGTGGGCGAGGTCGTCTCCAAGGGCGACATCCTGGAGCACGTCTGGGACTTCGCCTACGAGGGGGACCCCAACATCGTCGAGGTCTACATCAGCGCGCTGCGGCGCAAGCTCGGCGCACAGCTGATCAAGACGGTGCGCGGCGCCGGATACCGCCTGGAGACCCCCCGATGACCAAGCGCTTCTTCAGTTCCGTACGGGCTCGCGCCACGATCGGCGCCAGCCTCGTCGTGGCCGTCGCGCTGGTCGCCGCCGGCGCCGCCGTCCTGCTCTCGCTGCGCGCGAACCTGACCGACCAGGCCAGTGGGCAGGCCGAGTCCACGGCCCGCGGGGTGGCCTCGCGGCTCGCCGGGAACGAGCCGTACGACAACCTGGACCTGGACGACGAGGACCACCCGGTCCAGATCGTCGACGGCGACCGGAGGCTGGTCGCCGCCACCGAGGACCTGCAGAGGATCAGCGGCACGGGTGTGGCCGCGGTCAAGCCCCAGTCGGCCGCGACGCCTCCCAAGGGCGACGACGATGACGACGACGCGAGCGAGGGCGACGCGCTCGAACTCGGTGAAGTCTCCGATGACCCGGCGGACGTCACCTCGGGCTCCGCCACCATCGACGGCGAGACGCGGGACTACCGCTTCGCCGCCGTCGAGGTGAACGTCGAGAAGAAGGGCGACCTCACCGTCTACGCGGGCGCCTCGCTGGCCGCCCGACAGGGCGCGGTGTCCACGGCGTTGACGTCCATGCTCATCGGTTTCCCGCTGCTCCTGGCCGTGATCGCCCTGGTGACCTGGCTGGTGACGCGCCGCGCCCTGCGCCCGGTGGACGCGATCACCTCCGAGATGGCGGCCATCACCGCGTCGGAGGACCTCGCGCGCCGCGTGCCCGAGCCGGACACGCACGACGAGATCGCCCGCCTGGCCACGACCACGAACGAGACGCTGGCTGCCCTGCAGACCTCTGTGGAACGTCAGCGCCGCTTCGTGGCCGACGCCTCGCACGAACTGCGCAGCCCCATCGCCTCCTTGCGCACACAGCTCGAAGTGGGCGCTGCCCACCCGGAGTTGCTGGACGTGGACGGTGCGGTCGAGGACACCGTACGACTTCAGGAGCTGGCCGCCGACCTGCTCCTCCTGGCCCGCCTCGACGCGGGGGAGAAGCCGGGCGGCGGGCAGGTGGATCTGGCGGCCCTCGCCCGCGAGGAGCTCTCGCAGCGCACGCGGGACAGGGCCGACGTCCGCATGGATCTGAAGAGCGTCGACGTCACCGGCTCCCGGAGCCAGTTGGCGCGCGTGCTCGGCAATCTGGTGAACAACGCGCAGCGCCACGCGCGCTCGCACGTCACGGTCGCCACCCGCGCCGAGGGCGCGTGGGCGGTCCTCGAGGTCTCCGACGACGGGGACGGTGTGCCGGAAGGCGAACGCGACCGGATCTTCGAGCGCTTCGTCCGCCTCGACGACGCCCGCACCAGGGATGACGGCGGGGCGGGCCTGGGTCTCGCCATCGCGCGCGACGTCGCCGCGCGGCACGGCGGGACCCTCACGGTCCGAGAGGCTCCCGGTGGGGGAGCGCTCTTCGAGCTCAGGGTCCCTGCCGCCACCCGGTGAGGGTCAGGGCTTGCCCCGCTGGGCGCGGAGGTGTTCCGCGATCGGGGTCAGGGCCTTGTGGAGTTCGCCGAGTGCCTCGGGTGAGATCAGGTCCACGAAGTGCTTGCGGACCGAGTCCACGTGGTGCGGGGCGACGCGCTGCATGGTCTCCATGCCCTCGTCCGTGAGGACGGTGTAGAGCCCGCGCCGGTCGGACTCGCAGTTCTCCCGGCGGACCAGGCCCGCGTTCTCCATACGGGTGATCTGATGGGACAGGCGGCTCTTGGACTGCAGTGTGGCGGCCGCGAGATCGCTCATACGCATCCGCTTCTCTTCGGACTCGGAGAGGTGGACGAGGATGTCGTAGTCGTTCATGGTCAGGTTGAACGGCTGGAGGTCCTTCTCGAGCTGATAGGTCAGCATCCTGTTGACCTCTACGTGGGTGCGCCAGGCGCACTGTTCCTCGTTGGTCAGCCACTGCGGGGCCGTATCGGTCTCCATGGAATCGATTCTACCTAAGAAGTTGAAAGGTGAACGAATGTCGGGGTGTGACACGCGCCTCTGACCCCCAGTTGTCAGAGGGGCACAGGCGTTCGCCCGTCACACTCCGCAGACTACCGCTCACAGGCCGAAGCGACGCTGGAGGTCCCCCAGTTGTCCGGGAAGGCGTGGTTGTCCCGGCTGCTGGCCGTGTGGACTGCGCTGACCCGGCGCGCCCTGGCTGCCCGGCACGCCCGCCTGCTGCGGCACCACGCCCGTCGCCTGCTCGGTCATGAGTGCCTCCGAGGACTGCAGGAGCACCGTGCCTGCTCCCACGAACTCGAACTGGTGCTCCTCACCTGAGGTTCCCCCGATCCCGGTCAGTGCCCGCACGCCCCCGATGACCCCGGTCAGATATCCGTGGTCATAGTGATGGCAGGGCGAGGGGCAGTCCGCCCAGCCCACGAGGGCCTGCGGGTCCACCCGGATCGGCGGCTCCATGAACACCACTGGGCCGTTCGACGCGGCCACGAACTTTCCGGATCCGATCAGGGTCAGAAAGCCCGGAACGATGGATTGCTTCAGCGCGAGAGTTGGCTGAAAAGCGAGGAGGTTGCCCGAGCGAATGGTCAGGTTGCCGTCCTCGAGGTCGTACGAATTCACGTCGAAGGCCCGGTCGGCGAGGAGCATCTTGCCCTGGCCGTCGGCCACCACCCAGTCGCTCGCGTGCAGGGGCGAATGGAAACTCGTGCGCACCAGACGGTCCAGGCGGCCGTGGCCGATGCCGTTGAACTCGATCGATCCGTAGTACGCGATCATCTTGCCCTTCTGCAGGAACCACTGGCTCCCCTTGAGCTCCACGCAGAAGGTGTACGCGTTCACGCTGTCGTCGCTCGGCAGTGTCATCGGGTCGAGGGCCGCGGGTGCTCCCGCGGGCATTGAGGGGTTCACAGCTTCTCCTCCGACGCCTGGACGTACACCGCACCGCTTCCGGACAGCTCGAGCTGGAACGCCTCGCCCGAGCCCCTGCCCACCATGTCGCGCCAGCCGAGCGCCGTGGAGAGCTTGTTGCGTACGTCCCCGTGGTGGGCCACATACGCCTGTGGGTCGACGTGGACCGGGCGCTGCGGGGTGATCGGGACCTCGATGACACCGCCGTGGGCCATGACGGCGACCGCGCCCTGTCCCTTGAGGGTGGTCGTGAAGAGGCCCTGCCCCGTGACCTGGCCGCGGACCATGCCCATGACGCCGCCCTGCGAGCCCATGAACATCGTGCCCTGCTGGAGCGTCCCGTCGAAGGCGAGCAGCCGGTCCGCCTCCACGTAGAGGGTGTCCCCGGAGAGGGTGATGACCTGGATGTGGTGACCGCCGTGCCCGAAGAGGACGGTGCCGCTGCCTTCGACGGTCATCAGGGGTGTGGCTTCGTTGGCGACGCGGCGCCCGATCATGGAGGCCAGGCCGCCCTGGCCGCCCTGGACGTTGGGGGTGAAGGCCACGTCTCCCTTGTAGGCGAGCATCGCCCCGCGCTGGCTGAACAGCCGCTGGCCCGGCAGGACGGTCGCCTCGACCATCTTCGAGTTGATCTCCCGGAATGGCATGTCAGACGTCCCCCGCGATCGTCGTCCGCTCGCTGGGCTGGACATAGACGAGCCCCTCGCCCTCGAACCGGATCTGGAAGGCCTCGCCGCCGCCCTCGCCCAGCAACGTACGGAAAGTGACGCCCGACTGGAGGTGCTGCTGGAGGTCTCCTTGATGCGCGACATACGCCCCCGGGTCCACCGTCAGGGGGAACTGCCGGCTCACGCGCAGCACCACGGCGGGTCCGTCGGACATGATCGCCGCCTGGCCCGAGCCCTCGACCGTGGTGGTGAACAGGCCATTGCCCTGGGAGGCGCCGCGGACGCCGGTGAACTGGGTGCCGGTGCGCAGGCCCCCGTCCGTGCACAGGAGATTGCCGGCCTCGACGAAGAGCTTCTCGCCGCGCAGCTGCACGAGGTTGATCTCCGTGGCGCGGTCGGCGAACCAGCACGTGCCGTGCCCCTTCACCTCCATCACCGTCATCTGCTCGCCGGTGACGCGACGGGTCACCATGCCGCGTATCCCCTCGCCGCCGCCGGTCATCTTTTTGAAGGCCATCTGGCCGTCGTACGCGACCATCGAGCCGTTCTTCGCCTTGACGGCGTCGCCGGTCATGTCCACGGCGAGCACCCTGCTGCCTTGCAGTCGGAACGTTGCCACGTATCGACGGTAGCCGTCGGATATGGGGTCGGAACAGGGCAACGGCCCCTGAGGGAACCCGGAGAACACCCCGATGTCACAATGGGGGTCGCTTGTGCGCGCATTCACAAGATCGCCGGTGGTCAGATCGCCGGATCGATGCCGTCGAGCGGCCCCGCCCCTCGCTCCCGCCTCACACCGAAGGTGATCCGTGGACATCAAGACCGCTTCCGCACTCCGCCGCCTCCGTCTGGTCTCGGCCCCCGAGGCCGTCTCCTTCCTGCTCCTGATCATCTGCTCGGTGCTCAAGCGGACCACGGAGTTCAACGCCGTGCCGGTGATGGGCATGGTCCACGGGGTGCTCTTCATCCTTTACGTGCTGTTCTGGCTCGACGCCTGGAACCGCACGAAGTGGGACGTGAAGACGGCCGCCCTCTACTTCGTGCTCTCCGTCCTGCCGGCCGGCGGTTTCTACGCCGAGCGCAAGCTCAAGCGTGAGGCCGAGGCCGCCGTGATCGCGTCGCGCGCCCGTCGCGAAGGCGTCGTGAGCGCATGATCGTCGCCTTCTCCGTGACCCCGCTCGGGGTCGGCGAGGACGTGGGCGAGTACGTCGCCGACGCGGTCCGCGTCGTCCGTGAGTCCGGCCTGCCGAACCGCACCGACGCGATGTTCACCTCGGTCGAAGGTGAATGGGACGAGGTGATGGACGTCGTCAAGCGTGCCGTCGCGGCGGTCGAGGCGCGGGCGCCGCGCGTCTCCGTCGTCATGAAGGCGGACATCCGTCCCGGAGTGACGGACGGGATGACGTCGAAGGTCGAGACGGTGGAGCGGCACCTGTCCGCGTAGCCGTCGCCCCTGTGTCGTAAGAAGTCCTCGCCGTCGGACGGCGAGGACTTCTCTTTGTCCGCGGACTTGAGCACTCGCTCAAAACTCTCTATGGTCGTCATGGTCATCTTGAGCAGTCGCTCAAAAATGCGCTGACATGGGGGAATGCCGTGAGCTTGTACGTCGAAGCACGCATAGACGCCGACCTCGACGAGCTCTGGGCACGCACCCAGGAGCCGTCCCAGCATCAGCGCTGGGACCTCCGCTTCACCGAGATCGACTACCTGCCGCAGACACCGGGCGAGCCGCGGCACTTCCGGTACGGCACGCGCGTACTGCCCTTCCTGACCGTCGCGGGCACCGGGATCTCCGCGGGCGAGAAGCGCCGCGCGGACGGCACCAGGACGTCCGCGCTCCGCTTCGCCTCGCCGCATCCGCTCTCGCTCCTCCGGGAGGGCTCGGGCTACTGGCGGTACGTCCCCGTACCCGGCGGCGGCATCCGCTTCCTCACCGGCTACGACTACCGGCCGCGCTGGGGCCGCTTCGGTGCGCTCGCCGACCGTGCCGTCTTCCGCCCCCTGATGGGCTGGGCCACGGCCTGGTCCTTCGACCGGCTCCGGCTCTGGCTGGAGCGCGGGATCACGCCCGAGCGTCAACTGCTGCACGCGCTGGCCGAGGTGGGTGTGCGCGTCGGGTGCGTGGCCGCGGCCGCCGTCGCCTCGCCCATGGTGGCGCCCGCGGTCCTGGCCCTCGCCTTCGTCCTGCCGCCTCTGCCGACGACGCCGGCCGCGCGCCGCTGCCTGCGCAATCCACCGGCACGCACGCGTGCACCGCGTGTTCTCGCGACCCTTCAGGAGAAGTGATGAGGACATCGATCTTCCGTACGGTGATGGGTGCCGATTTCGACCGGCTGCATCCCCAGCTGCAACGCCGCTTCTCGGTGGGTCTGGCGAGCGGCGAGGCGTGCACGGGGCGGGGCGTCATGGACCGTATCTGGCACGGCAGAGGCTTCGTGAAGCCGTTCCTGGCCCTCGGGGGCACGCGCAACATCCTCGTCCCGCGGGAGGGCCGCCATGTGCCCTTCACCATCGAGAACGTGCCGTACGTCGACACCTTCGGCCGTGAGACGGTGAGCTTCGTGCGCACCTTTGATCTGCCAGGATGCTCCCGCCGCTTCGACGCCCAGATGGTCCTGGGCCCCAAGGGCGACCGGATCCTCGACTACCTGGGCACTCATCAGCACCTCGCGAGCGACCTCCACCTCCGGGCCCAGCCGGACGGCTCCCTGCTGATCCGTTCCGGGGAGCACCGCTTCCGGGAGGGGCCGGTGGATGTCCGCGTCCCCGAGGTGATCGGCGGTGACGCGGAGGTGCGGGAGTCCTACGACGACTCCACGGGCCGCTTCCGTATCCGGGTCAGGGTGGTGAACCGGCACTTCGGGCCGCTCTTCGGGTACGAGGGTTCCTTCGCGGCGGAGTACGCGGATGTCCGCGGCTGCGGTGTGCGGCCGGGGTTGCGGCCCCTGCGCGAGGAGGCGAGGGCGTGAGCGGCGACACGAAGGAGAAGCTCCTCGAAGGGGCGCTTCGTACGTTGACGGAGCAGGGCATCGCGAAGACCTCCGCGCGGACGATCGCGGCTGCCGCCGGGGTCAACCAGGCGCTGGTCTTCTACCACTTCGGGTCCGTCGACGAGCTTCTGGCGGCGGCCTGCCGTCATGGCTCCGAGCAGCGGGTCTCCCGTTACCGGGAGCGGCTCGACGCGGTGTCCTCGCTGGCCGAACTCCTCGAATTCGGCCGTGAGATGCACGAGGAGGAGAGGGCCGCGGGGCATGTCGCGGTCCTCGGCCAGCTGCTTGCGGGGGCCCAGACGCAGCCTCGCCTCGCCCCCGCGACGGCGGCGGGCCTCGCCCTCTGGATCGAGGAGATCGAGAAGGTCCTGATCCGGGTCCTCTCGGCGACGCCGCTGGGGGAGTTCGCGGATCCCGTGGGTCTTGCGCGGGCCGTGGCGGCGTCCTTCGTGGGGATCGAGCTGTACGAGGGGGTGGATGCGGCGGGGGCGGAGCGGGCGCTGGATGCTCTGGAGCAGTTGTCCGTCCTGGTGACGGCCGTCGAGGAGTTGGGGCCGATTGCTCAGCGTGCCATGCGGGGGCGCCTACGGCGGGTTGCGCGGTCCTGAGCTGAGCCCCCTGCGGCGGGCGGGCTCCGTAGGGACCTTTCCCACCCACCCGCCCGATTGCCCCGGGTCTGCTCCTGGCCGAACAAGCCTTTCCCGCCCACCCGCCCGATTGCCCCGCATCCGCCTCTGGTCGAGCAGGCCTTGTCCGCCCGGCGTTCACAGACGGAGCAACGTCGTTCGACCCGTGCCCCGGGGTCTTCCGGCCCGCAACCCCGGCCGAACCGCTCACCGTAAGACCGCTCGCACGGACGCGTCCCGTTCGACACGCCGGGGAAACTCCACTTTTGTGTGGGTATCGGCTCGTTCGCACCTGAACCTGCCAGAGCCAGATCACCCACGACCTGGAGGGCGCTGTGCGGCCGGAGGGCTACGACTACGACACCCACAGCACACTCGCCGGACCGCTCACCGAGCCGGACGGCGGAGGCAGCGGCAGCGGCGAAGGCGGCCGCTATCGGGTGCAGTACAACAAGCTGCTCTCCAGCGAGCCCCACCGAATACGAGCCGTCATCCTGATGACGCTCGCCCCCGTCCTCACCGGCCTCCTCCTCGTCTACCTCGTGTGGCCGAGCCACTGGACGGAACGCGAGGGCGCCGACAGCTGGCTCATCGGGCTCGACATCACGATGCTCGTGGCCATCGGCCTGATCGAGCTCTTCATGCTCGTCAACGTCGTGTCCATCGCCCACGCGACCCTGGTGGCGAGGGACCCCGTCCCGGTCACCCCCGAATCCGGCACCCGCGTCGCGTTCCTCACGACGTACGTTCCGGGCAAGGAACCCCTCAGCATGGTCCGCGCCACCCTCGAAGGCGCGAAGGGCATACACCACCCCGGCCCCCTGGACGTGTGGCTCCTGGACGAGGGTGACGACGAGGACGCCAAGGCCCTCTGTGCCGAACTCGACGTACGTCACTTCTCCCGCAAGGGCGTGCCCGAGTGGAACCGCAAGAAGGGCGTCCACAAGGCCCGCACCAAGCACGGCAACTACAACGCCTGGCTCGCGATGCACGGCGGCGACTACGACTTCTTCGCCTCCGTGGACACCGACCACGTGCCGCTCCCCAACTTCCTGGAGCGGATGATGGGGTACTTCCGGGACGAGGATGTCGCGTTCGTCGTCGGGCCCCAGGTCTATGGGAACTACGACTCGCCCGTCACCAAGGCCGCCGAGTCCCAGCAGTTCCTCTTCCACGCGCTGATCCAGCGCGCCGGCAACCGCTACCGCGCACCCATGTTCGTCGGCACCAACAACGTCGTACGCATCCAGGCGCTCCGCCAGGTCGGCGGCCTGTACGACTCCATCACCGAGGACATGGCGACCGGCTTCGAGCTGCACCGGCACAAGAACCCGCTCACCAAGCGCCACTGGCGGTCGGTCTACACCCCGGACGTGCTCGCCGTCGGCGAGGGGCCCGCCTCGTGGACGGACTTCTTCACCCAGCAGATGCGCTGGTCGCGCGGGACGTACGAGACGCTGTTCAAGCAGTACTGGAAGGCGCCGTTCACGATGCCGCCCGGCCGCCTCTTCTCGTACACGATGATGCTCGTCTACTACCCCATGACTGCGATCAACTGGCTGCTCGGCGTGCTGAGTTGTGTTCTCTTCCTCTGGTTCGGGGCGTCCGGTACGCAGGTCGCCGCCTCCGTCTGGCTGATGCTCTACAGCGACGCGGCCGCCCTCCAGGTGGGGCTCTACCTGTGGAACCGCCGCCACAACGTCTCCCCGCACGAACCAGCAGGCTCCGGAGGCCTCGCCGGAATGGGGATGTCCGCCCTCTCCGCACCCATCTACGCCAAGTCCCTCGGCGCCGCCGTCGTGCGCCGCCCCAGCCGCTTCGTGGTCACGCCCAAGGGCGGTGACGCGAGCCCCGACCGGCTGCTCACCTTCCGCATCCACCTCTTCTGGGCGGCGGTGCTCACCAGCTCACTGGTCGCGTCGTTCGTGCTCGGCCACACCCACGCGGCGATGCGCACCTGGGCCGTCCTCGCCCTGGTCATCTCGCTGGCCCCCGTCACGATCTGGTCCTTCACGCTGCTCAAGGAGCGCAGGGCGAGCGAGGGGCGCAAGGAGGCCCGCGCGCGGGCCCGGCAGCGCGGCAGGCAGGACGCGGAAGGCATCACCACCGCGGCCCCGGACGGCGAGCCGGAGCCGGCGTTCGCCACCGGTACGACGACAGGAGGGAACTGACCCATGGCATACCGGCCCTCTCAGCGGACGAAGAAGACACTCCTGGGTGTCGGGGCGGGCGCGCTGCTCGTCGGACTCAACGCACCGGCGGCACTCTCCTTCGCCGAGGAGCAGTACTACGAGTACAAGATCGCCCAGCCCGGTTACAAGGCCAAGTACGGCTCCTGGAAGCAGATCGGCATCCCCGAGGAGTTCCGCACCAACGCCATCCACGCCGCGCTCCTGCACACCGGCAAGGTCCTGATCGTCGCGGGCTCCGGGAACGAGCAGAAGAAGTTCGACAAGGGCGCCTTCGACACGATCCTCTGGGACCCGAGGAACGACACCTTCAAGAAGGTCAGGACCCCGGAGGACTTCTTCTGCTCGGGCCACGCCCAACTCCCCGACGGCCGCCTCCTGGTGGCGGGCGGCACGGCGCGCTACGAACTCCTCGACGGCGAGATCAACCGGGCCGGCGGCGGCATGCGCGTCAAGAACGAGAACCCCGACAAGGCCATCGTCCTCAAGAAGGGTACGCGTTTCCGCTCCCCGTCGGGCGTCGAGTACGTGAGCAAGTTCGACGTCGAGGTTCCCAAGGCCAAGCGGGACTACGAGATCACGTACACCAAGTCCGGCGTGATGAAGCCCTGGAAGACGTCGGTCAAGGCGAGCGAGGCGCGCGTCTTCGTCGAGGCGGCCCGGGAGGGTGAGGAGTACGCCACCCAGAAGTCGGCGCAGTACGAGATCGAGGGCCTCACCGGCAAGGCGGCGGACAACGCGTACGGGATCGCCGAGAAGATCACCATGGACAAGCAGGACTTCCAGGGGATCAAGGCGGCGTACGAGTTCGACCCGAAGGCCGAGAAGTACGTCCCCGTGGAGCCGATGGAGAAGGCCCGTTGGTACCCCACGCTCGTCGGTCTCGACGACGGCAAGGTGCTCGCGGTCTCCGGCCTCGACGACGTGGGCATGATCGACCCGGGCGACAACGAGATCTACGACCCGAAGACGAAGAAGTGGACCGACGGCCCCAAGCGCTACTTCCCGACCTACCCGGCGCTCTTCCTCACCAAGGGCGGCAAGCTCTTCTACCCGGCGTCGAACGCGGGCTACGGCCCCGCCGACAAGGGCCGTGAGCCCGGCCTCTGGGACCTGAAGACCAACAAGTTCGAGAAGATCCCGGGTCTGGTCGACCTCGACCAGACCGAGACGTCCGCGTCCCTCCTGTTGCCCCCGGCGCAGGACCAGAAGGTGATGATCCTGGGCGGCGGAGGCGTCGGCGAGTCCGACAAGGCGACGCGGCGCACGGCCGTGGTGGACCTCAAGGAGAAGCGACCGTCCTTCCGGACGGGCCCCGAACTCCCGCAGGGCACCCGCTACTTGAACAGCGTGATCCTGCCGGACGACTCCGTCTTCACGGCCAACGGCTCCACGGACTACCGGGGGCGCGGGGCGAGCAACATCCTCAAGGCGCAGTTCTACGACCCCAAGTCGAACAGCTTCCGCGAGGCCGCGTCCCCCAAGGTGGGCCGCAACTACCACTCGGAGGCGCTGCTCCTGCCCGACGGGCGCGTCGTCACCTTCGGCTCCGACCCCCTCTACGACAACCAGCAGAACACCAAGCTCGGCCACTTCGAGCAGCGCATGGAGGTCTTCACGCCGCCCGCGCTGCACAAGGCGGGCAACAGCCGCCCGGTCCTCGGCGAGGGCCCGGAGGAACTGGCGGCGGACGGCCGCGCGACGTTCCGTACGAAGAGCCCCGGGAAGATCGCCTCGGCCCGTCTGATGCGCCCCAGCGCGGTGACGCACACGACGGACGTCGAGCAGCGGTCGATCGCGCTCGGCCTCACCAAGGGCAAGGGCGAGGTGACGGTGGAGGTGCCCAGGGGCGACACCGCGCTGGTGCCGCCGGGCTGGTACATGCTCTTCGTGACGGACCGGGACGGCACGTCGTCGGAGGCGAAGTGGATCCACGTGGGCGGGAAGTAGCCGGATCCGCCGCGGTCAGGTGGCCTTGGCGTTGCGCGCGAGACCGAGCGCGTAGTCGGGCCACCACTGGCCGGCCGCCGGGCCGCCCCGGCACGGTCCGTCCGAGTCTCCGGGCCGCTTGATCCACAGGACCGCGTCGAGCAGCGGCTCACCGGTCTTGTCCGTGGGCGGAGTGCCGAGACCGCGCCCCGGCGGGTTGCACCAGGCGTCCTCGCGGTCGCCCGCGAGGGGGCCCTTGCCGTTGCGGCTGGTGTCCATGACGAAGTGCTTGCCGCCGACGAGCCCCGAGAGGCTGCGGCCGTACGACTTGATGGTCTCGTCGCTCTGGAAGTTCGACACGTTCAGCGAGAAGCCGTCCGCCTGCGCGATCCCCGCCTGCTGGAGCGGCTCGGCCAGCTTGCCCGCCTGGGTGATCCAGCTGGGGTTGCCCGCGTCCAGGTAGACCTTCACCCGGGGCTGCTGCTTGAGCCGTTGGATGGCCTCGGAGAGCAGTTGGTAGCGGTCGGCGTGGTACTCGGCGGGGGTGCAGCCGTCCACGATGTGCGGGACCGCGTCGGGCTCCAGGATCACGACGGCCGGGCGGTCGCCGATGGCCCCCGCGAACGCGTCGATCCACTGCCCGTAGAACTCCGGGCTCTGCGCGCCGCCCGCGGAGTGCTGGCCGCAGTCGCGGTGCGGGATGTTGTACGCGACGAGCACGGCGGTGCGGTCGCCCTGTGCGGCGCCGTCGACGGCCGCCTTGATGTCCGGGGCCGGGTCGTCGCCCGCGGGCCACACGGCCATGGGCTGCTCGGAGATCCGCTTGAGCGCGGCGGCGTCCTGGGTGCGGCCCTCCTGCTCCCACTGCCTGACCTGCCGGGCGGCGGCGCTCTGCGGATCGACCCAGAACGTGCTCTGCCGCGCCTTCTGGGTGGCGGCGGGGGAGGCCCCGGCCTCGGTGGCGGTCCGCTCCTCGCCCTTCGTGCCGGATTCGGAGGAGCACCCTGCCGTGAGCGCGAGGGCCGTGAGGGCCGTGAGTGCGGTGAACGTGCGGACCAGCCGGTACATCCAGCCCCCTATGGGCGACGGTGACCGGGCAATCGTTACATAACGGGCCAATCGCCCTTGGTTACGACACCGGGGCGGGTGACGACGACACCGGTGCGGGCCTCAGATGCCCCCGCCGCCCGCCAGCGCGATGCCGAGCGGAGTGCGTTCGTAGAGCACCTGGTGCCCGTACCGCCGTGAGACCAGCAGGCCCGCGCCGCGCAGGGCGCCGAGGTGCGCGGACACGGACGAGGGGGCGAGCCCCAGGCGGTGGGCCAGGGTCGAGGTGGTGGCCGGGTCGTCGAGCGCGGTCAGGACGGACGCCTTGCCCCGCCCCAGGAGCCGTACGAGCGCTTCGGCGGTGTGCTCGCCCGGCTCGGTCCAGAGTCCGGCGAGGCCGCGCGCGGGATAGACCAGGGTCGGCTGCCAGGGTGGCTCGTGGCCGCCCACCACGTCGGGCCAGGCGAAGACGCTGGGCATCAGGACGAGGCCCTGCCCCGCCAGATGCCGCACGTGGTCGTCCCGCCTGGCGACGGTCAGCGTGCCCGCGTCCCAGGCGAACCGCGGGTCGAGTTCGGCGACCAGCGCGCCGAGGCCGACCTCCGCGAGCCGCCGCGAGTGGAAGGCGACGTCCGCCTCCAGGAGCGCGCGCAGCCGGGGCCAGTCCGGCTCGACCAGGGTGCGCCAGGCGGCCTCCATGACGTCGGCCAACTCCCGTACCGCGCGCACGGGATCGGCGAGCAGCGCGCGCCCCCGCGGGGACGCGGCGGCCCCCGGGGTACAGGCCAGCGCCCGCGCCAGTTCCTGCCGCGCGGCCTCGGGGTCGGCCGCGCGCACGGCCGCGATCTCCTCGTCGAAGGTGGCGGCGGGCCCGATGGGCGGCGGGCCGATGAAGTCCGGGGTGTAGCCGCGCACCGGCATCAGGAGCCACAGGGCCTCCAGTTCGAGCCCGGCGCCCGCCCCGCGGATCCGCCGCAGCCACCGCGGGTGGTAGCCGTGCCGCTCGGGCCGCTTCAGGGTGCGCACGGCCTCCTGCGTCTCCCACAGCGGCGACACGGCGAACCGGCACCGCAGGAGATCGTCGGGACCGAAGTGCAGCCGGTTCGGCACGTGCTCACCCCCATGTTTCGCCTGGAACCGAAACTCTAGGGCGGCGGGCACGCGCGCGTGCAGGGTCCGGGCATGCCCGAAGAGAACCCCACCGCCCCCGAAGCCACCGCCCCCGAACCCACCGCTCACGAACCCGTCGCCCCCGAACCCACCGGCTATCTCCGCCTGTTCACGATCCGAGAGTTCCGTGCCGTCTTCCTCGCCCACGCGCTCTCACTGCTCGGTGTGGTCGTCAGCGAGGTCGCGCTCACCGTGCTCGTGTACGGGCTCACCGGCTCGCCGCTGCTCGGCGCGCTCACCTTCGCCCTGGGGATGCTGCCCTACCTCGTGGGCGGGACGCTGCTGTCCGGGATCGCCGACCGGTACCCGCCGCGCCGGGTGCTCGTGCTGTGCGACGTGGTGTGTGCCGGGTGCGCGGCGCTCATGGCCCTGCCCGCCACGCCCGTCTTCGCCCTGCTCGCGCTGCGGTGCGTCATCGCCCTCGTGTCACCGGTGTTCAACGGGACGCGGATGGCCACCCTCACCGACATCCTCGGGGACGGTGACCTGTTCATCCTCGGGCGCTCGCTGCTGCGGATCGTCTCGCAGAGCTCCGTGCTCGTCGGGTTCGGGCTCGGCGGCGTCCTGCTCACCGTCGTGTCACCGCGCGGGGCGCTCCTCATCACCGTCTGCACGTTCGCCGCCTCCGCGCTGCTCCTGCGCTGCGGGACCAAGCGCAGGCCCGCGCGCGGGGGCGGCGGCTCCGCCCTGGTCAAGTACTCGCTCAGCGGCGCCGGACGGGTGCTCGGCGACCGGCGGATCAGGGCGCTGCTGCTCCTCCTCTGGGCGCCGCCGATGTTCATGGTCACCCCGGAGGCGCTGGCCGCTCCGTACGCCGACCAGATCGGGGTCGGCGTCGCGGGCGTCGGCCTCCTGATGTGTGCGCTGCCGGTCGGCACGATCGCCGCGGAGCTGTACGCGGGGTCCATGCTCTCCGCGGCTTCCCGCGCCCGCGTCGCGCTGCCGCTCGCGTCCGTCACGCTGCTGCCGCTCACGGTGTACGCGGTCACGCCGGGCCTCCTGTGGGCGATGCTCGCCCTCGTGCTCGCCGGCGCCGGGTCGGCGTACACGCTGGGCGTCGACCGGTGGTTCGTCGACGCCGTCCCCGAGGAGCTGCGCGGGCGGGCGATGACCGTGCACACGGCGGGGCTCATGACGATCCAGGGGGTCGGGATGGCGCTCGCCGGGCTCGCGGCGGAGTTCTTCGCGGTGAGCACCGTCGTCACGGCGTCGGGGGTGCTCGGCACGGTCTGCTGCCTCGCCCTGGCAGCCGAGGTGCGTGCCACACGTCGTACGGACGCCGCACACCGTACGGCCGACGGCAAACCCGCCAACCTACGGGAACAGGCGACCGAATCGCGAGACGGGGCTGACCACCATGTGACCGGCGGGTAAGGTCTTTGGCGTGCCGAAGCCGCTCAGCCTCCCCTTCGATCCCATCGCCCGCGCCGACGAGCTCTGGAAGCAGCGCTGGGGATCCGTTCCGGCCATGGGTGCGATCACCTCGATCATGCGGGCGCACCAGATCCTGCTCGGCGAGGTCGACGCGGTCGTCAAGCCCTACGGGCTGACCTTCGCGCGGTACGAGGCCCTGGTCCTGCTGACGTTCTCGCAGGCCGGTGAGTTGCCGATGTCCAAGATCGGCGAGCGGCTCATGGTCCACCCCACGTCCGTCACCAACACCGTCGACCGCCTGGTCAAGTCCGGCCTCGTCGACAAGCGCCCCAATCCGAACGACGGGCGCGGCACGCTCGCCTCCATCACGGAGAAGGGCCGCGAGGTCGTCGAGGCGGCCACCCGCGAGCTGATGGCGATGGACTTCGGGCTCGGGGTGTACGACGCCGAGGAGTGCGCGGAGATCTTCGCGATGCTGCGGCCCCTGCGGGTCGCCGCCGAGGACTTCGAAGAGCAGTAGAAGCTGCCGTTCCGCTCGTGCCGGGGCCGCCCGAAGATCGCGCAAAACGGGCCGATACGCTCGTGGGCATGAAGCGATCCGTGCTGACCCGTTACCGGGTGATGGCCTACGTCACCGCCGTCATGCTGCTCGTGCTGTGCACCTGCATGATTTTCAAGTACGGCTTCGACAAGGGCGAGGGCCTGACGCTGGTCGTCTCCCAGGTCCACGGCGTCCTCTACATCATCTACCTGATCTTCGCCTTCGACCTGGGCTCCAAGGCGAAGTGGCCGTTCGGGAAGCTGCTGTGGGTCCTCGTGTCGGGCACCATCCCCACCGCCGCGTTCTTCGTCGAGCGCAAGGTCGCGCGGGACGTCGAGCCGCTGATCACCGACGGCTCCCCGGTCGCCGCCAAGGCGTAAGCGCTCCGCTGGGAGTGCGGTGATCGGCCTGCGGGCCGGTGGGGGCTGGTCGCGCAGTTCCCCGCGCCCCTTGCGGGGCGCCCCCGGGGCTCCGCCGAGCCCCCGCTTCTTCGCCTCGAAGCGCCGTCACGGGCCTGCCCGTGGCGGCGCTTCGGCGTAGCCGGTGGCGCCACGCCTCGACATTTACTAGGACGTCCAAGTAAATTCGAGGGTATGGACGCTGACGCCATCGAGGAGGGCCGCCGTCGCTGGCAGGCCCGGTACGACACCGCGAAGAAGCGCGACGCGGATTTCACCACGCTCTCCGGTGACCCGGTCGAGCCGGTCTACGGGCCACGGCCCGGGGACACCTATGAGGGATTCGAGCGGATCGGATGGCCCGGCGAGTACCCCTTCACCCGCGGACTGCACGCCACCGGCTACCGCGGCCGGACCTGGACCATCCGCCAGTTCGCCGGCTTCGGCAACGCCGAGCAGACGAACGAGCGCTACAAGATGATCCTGGCCAACGGCGGCGGCGGCCTCTCCGTGGCCTTCGACATGCCGACCCTGATGGGCAGGGACTCCGACGAGCCCCAGTCCCTGGGCGAGGTCGGGCACTGCGGCGTCGCCATCGACTCCGCCGCCGACATGGAGGTCCTGTTCAAGGACATTCCGCTCGGTGACGTCACGACGTCGATGACGATCTCCGGACCCGCCGTCCCCGTCTTCTGCATGTACCTGGTCGCCGCCGAGCGGCAGGGCATTGACCCGGCCGTCCTGAACGGCACGCTCCAGACGGACATCTTCAAGGAGTACATCGCGCAGAAGGAGTGGCTCTTCCAGCCCGAGCCGCACCTGCGCCTCATCGGCGACCTGATGGAGCACTGCGCGCGCGACATCCCCGCGTACAAGCCCCTGTCGGTCTCCGGCTATCACATCCGCGAGGCCGGGGCGACGGCCGCGCAGGAGCTCGCGTACACCCTCGCGGACGGCTTCGGGTACGTCGAGCTCGGCCTGAGCCGCGGCATGGACGTAGACGTCTTCGCGCCAGGGCTGAGCTTCTTCTTCGACGCGCACCTGGACTTCTTCGAGGAGATCGCCAAGTTCCGTGCCGCGCGCCGCATCTGGGCGCGCTGGATGCGGGACGTGTACGGCGCGAAGACGGACAAGGCCCAGTGGCTGCGCTTCCACACGCAGACCGCGGGCGTCTCGCTCACCGCCCAGCAGCCCTACAACAACGTCGTACGCACCGCTGTCGAGGCCCTCTCCGCGGTCCTCGGCGGCACGAACTCCCTGCACACGAACGCCCTCGACGAGACCCTCGCGCTGCCGAGCGAGCAGGCCGCCGAGATCGCGCTGCGTACGCAGCAGGTGCTCATGGAGGAGACCGGCGTCGCCAATGTGGCGGACCCGCTTGGCGGCTCCTGGTACGTCGAGCAGCTCACCGACCGCATCGAGGCCGACGCCGAGAAGATCTTCGAGCAGATCAAGGAGCGGGGGCGCAGGGCGCACCCGGACGGTCAGCACCCGATCGGGCCGATCACCTCGGGCATCCTGCGCGGCATAGAGGACGGCTGGTTCACCGGTGAGATCGCCGAGTCCGCCTTCCAGTACCAGCAGTCCCTGGAGAAGGGCGACAAGCGTGTCGTGGGCGTGAATGTCCACCATGGTTCCGTCACCGGTGACCTGGAGATTCTGCGGGTCTCTCATGAGGTCGAGCGTGAGCAGGTCAAGGTGCTGGGGGCTCGCCGCTCGGCGCGGGACGAGGTTCGGGTGCGGGGCTCACTCGACGCGATGCTTGCCGCTGCGCGGGGCGGGGCGAACATGATCCCGCCCATGCTGGAGGCGGTCCGTGCGGAGGCGACCCTCGGGGAGATCTGTGGTGTCCTGCGGGACGAGTGGGGGATTTACACGGAGCCGCCGGGGTTCTAGTTCGGGTGCTTCAGGTGCGTGGGGATCTGCGGGCCCGTTGTGGCTGGTCGCGCAGTTCCCCGCGCCCCTGACGGGCCCCTGACGGGCCCCTTCAGGGCCCGCTGGATTCGGCGGAAACTCATGGGTGTCAGATGCGCGCGGCTGGGTAGGCGCCGCCCGTCCACCCGCCCTGCCCCTGGAGTCACCCTGTGTCACCCGTGAGCCTGCCCGGCCCCACCCGTACCGCCGTGATCGCCATCGGAGCGGCGACGCTCACGCTGCTCGGTGCGCTGACGGTGTACGGCTCCGGAGAGGTGAGCGCGAGCCCGCCCGCCGAGCCGAAGGTCCAGGACACCTTCGACTCGCTGGGCCCCGACGTGCACGCGGCAAAGCTCTCGAACGGCCGGACGGCTCACTACTCCGACACCGGGAACAAGAAGGGCAAGCCCGTCCTGTTCATCGGCGGCACCGGCACCAGCGCCCGCGCTGCGCACATGACGGACTTCTTCCGCACGACCCGTGAGGACCTGGGTCTTCGCCTCATATCCGTCGAGCGCAACGGCTTCGGCGACACGGAGTACGACGAGAAGCTCGGCAAGGCCGACTTCGCCGACGACACCCTCGAAGTCCTCGACAAGCTCGGCGTGGACGACGTGAGCGTGATCGCGATCTCCGGCGGCGGTCCCTACGCCGCGGAGCTCGCCGGGCGCGCCCCCGAGCGCGTATCGGCCCTGCACCTAGCGGCCGCCCTGCCGCCCTACGGCACGAAGCCCGCGTACTGCTCGATGTCCGACGACGAGCTGGCCGCCACCGTGAAGGACTCCATCAAGGACCCGCGCAAGTGGTGGGCGTTCCCCGACGACAGTCCCGTGAAGTCGATACCGGGCTTCGCCGACACGGCGTACGAGGAAGGCGCGCGCACCTACAACCAGCGCGGCCAGCAGGCCGACCCCGCGCCGCAGGTGCACGAGCAGAAGCTGTACTGCGGGCGCCCGGGACCTGACCTGAAGAAGCTCGACGCGCCCGTCTACCTCTACGGCGGCAAGAAGGACACGACCGTGCCGCCGGCCACCCTCAAGACCTGGCAGGACGCCCTGCCGGGCAAGGCGACCGTGCGTACGTACGCGGACTCCGGGCACGACGTGCAGTACCGCCACTGGGACCAGATCCTGGTCGACCTGGCGGGACACGGCGACCGCACGGTCATCTGCCGCGGCAAGCACACGCGCGTGCTGCCCGCCGACGAGGCCGACCGGCTCCTCGCCAAGGGCAGGGCCACGCTGGGCAGTTGTGCCTGGAAGAACAACTGACCGACTGCGAGTGATCAGCCGGGCAGCGTCAGTCTGAACAGCGCGCCGCCGCCCGGCGCCCTCTCAGCCGAGAGTTCCGCCCCGTGCGCGTGGGCGATCTGGCGGGCCATCGCGAGACCGAGGCCCGAGCCCGGCAGGGCGCGGGCCTTCTCGGCGCGGTAGAAGCGGTCGAAGACGTACGGCAGGTCCTCCTCCGCGATGCCGGGCCCGTGGTCGCGGACCGTCAGGGCGGCGGGGGAGAGGGAGACCTCCACGGGTGTGCCCGGCGGGCTGAACTTGGCCGCGTTGTCCAGGAGGTTGGTGACGAGGCGGGCCAGGCGCGCCGGCACGCCGGGGATGCTCACGCCGTCGGCCTCCGGCGTCACGTGCAGCGTGAACGGCACCTGTGGCCAGTGGCCGCGCGCCGCGTCCACGACATGGCCGACCAGGGGAGCGAGCCGCACCTCCTCCAGGAGGGGCTGCGGCTCCTCGTCGCGTGCCAGCTCGATGAGGTCGTTGACCATGCCGGTCACTTCGCGGAGCTGCCGGGCGAGCGC
Source organism: Streptomyces sp. NPDC033177 (assembly GCF_055577715.1). Taxonomy (NCBI): domain Bacteria; kingdom Bacillati; phylum Actinomycetota; class Actinomycetes; order Kitasatosporales; family Streptomycetaceae; genus Streptomyces; species Streptomyces sp. NPDC033177. The sequence goes on from NZ_JBVIPS010000012.1 coordinate 341,596, forward strand.
GCCGGACGCCCGCTCGCGCTGCGCTTCGGTCAACCGGTCGGCGCGGGCGAGGAGTTCGGCGTTGGTGCGCAGCGCGGTCAGCGGCGTACGCAGCTCGTGCGAGGCGTCGGCGACCAGACGGCGGCGTGCGGTGACCGACTCCTCAAGTTCGGCCAGCATCGCGTTGAACGAGGCGGCGAGCCGGGTCACCTCGTCCTCGCGGCCCGGCGGTCCCGGCGGCAGCTCGATGCGGTGGCGGGCGTCACGCGTCGCCGCGATGCGCTCGGCGGTGGCGGTGAGGCGGGCGACCGGGGCGAGGCCGGTGCGCGAGACCCAGTAGCCGCCGAGCCCCGACAGGAGCACTCCGGCGCCGCCCACCGCGGAAAGGAGCCCGGCGGCCTGCCGCACGCCGCGCTCGGCGATGTCGGCGCGCAGGGCGACCTGGACGGCGCTCCCCGTGCCGTAGTTGGTCGTGTACATCCGGGTCGGTTTCCCGTACAGCGTCAGGCTCGTGTAGTACGGGGCCGCCCGGCCGCTCGCGACCTTTCTGGTGGCCTCGGTGACCGGGAGCAGATACGGCTTCGAGGGGTCCTTCGCGGGGTCGGCGGGGACGATCTGGGAGCAGGCGGGGGCGCCGGGGTAGCGGCACTCGCCCGCCACGACGCCCGGCTCGGCGTCGTACTCCCGCTGCTGGGCGATGAGGGTCGCCGACTGGGTGAGGTTCTGGTCGAGCTGCTGGTAGAGCTTGTAGCGGATGACGAGGAACGCGGCCACGCACACCCCGACCGCGACGAGGGCGACGGCCGCCGCCGCGGCGAGCGCGAGCCGGGTGCGCAGCGGGCGCCTGCGCCGCCACTGCGCGCCGAGCCTGCGCCGGGCGCTCACGGGCTGCCCAGCCGGTAGCCGACGCCGTGCACGGTGTGCACGAGCCGCGGTTCGCCGCCCGACTCCAGCTTACGGCGCAGGTAACCCACGTACACGGCAAGGGAGTTGGAGTCCGGGCCGAAGTCGCGCCCCCAGACCGACTCCTGGATGAGTTCGCGCGGAAGGATTTGCCCGGCGTTGCGCAGGAGCAGTTCGAGCAGGGCTGCCTCGGTGCGGCTGAACTCGACCGTGCGGTGGCCGCGGCGGCCGGTGCGGGTCGACGGGTCGAGAACGAGGTCGCCGTACGCCAGGTCGTCGCCTTCGGCGGCGGAGAGCTGCTCGGGGGCGGAGCGGCGCAGGAGGGCGCGGACGCGGGCGACGAGCTCGTCAAGGGCGAAGGGTTTCACCAGGTAGTCGTCGGCGCCCGCGTCGAGGCCGTCGACGCGCTCGCTCACCGAGCCGAGGGCGGTGAGGACGAGGACGGGGGTGCGGTCGCCGAGGGCGCGCATCTGACGGCAGACGGCGAGGCCGTCCATCACCGGCATCATCACGTCGAGGACCACGAGGTCCGGCTCCCAGCGGGCCACCGCCGAGAGCGCGCGCTGGCCGTCCGCCGCGCCGCGCACCAGGTGGCCCTCGACGGTGAGGCCGTCCTCGACCGCCGCGCGGACCTCGGGATCGTCGTCGACCACGAGGATCTTGGCGGGCGGCGGGCCGCCGCCGGTCACGGGTGGGCCCGGCCTGCTCGTGAAGCTCATGGACCCAAGGTGCCAAACGCGGCTCTTAAAACCCTCTTAGACCTGCTCGTGATGCTCCATTGCCATGCGAACACCCGATATGCGATCTCCCGAGGCAGGGGCCCATGCCTACGGGCGGGCCCCTCTCTCCGTCGTCATCGGCGCGGGCGGCACCGGTGGACACATCTATCCCGGGCTCGCCCTCGCCGACGCCCTGCGCCGGGCGGTGCCGGGCGCGGTCGTCTCCTTCGTCGGTACGGAACGGGGCCTGGAGACCCGGCTGATACCCGAGGCCGGGTACCGCCTGCACACCGTCGACATGATTCCGTTCGACCCCTCGCTCGGCGCCAAGCGCTTCCTCCTGCCCGCGGCCCTCGTGAAGTCCGGCGCCCAGTGCCGGGCGATCCTGCGGGAGCAGGGCGCGCAGGTGGCCGTCGGGATGGGTGGCTACCCGAGCGCTCCCGTCATCGTCGGCGCCAGGATGGCCGGCCTGCCGAGCCTCATCCACGAGTCCAACGCCGTGCCGGGCCGGGCCAACCGTTTCGCGGCCCGCCTCACCCCGAACATCGCCGTCGCCTTCGACCGCAGCCGGGAGCATCTGCCGGGCGGCGAGCGGGCGTACACCACCGGGATGCCCATCGCGGCGCCGCTCGCCACGCTCGACCGGGGCGCGCTGCGGGCCGAGGCACGGCGGGAGTACGGGGTTCCGGACGCGGCCCGGCTGCTGCTGTTCAACGGCGGCAGCCTGGGCGCCGCCCGTCTCACCGAGGCGGCCGTGGGGCTCGCGGCACGCTGGCGGCACCGCGCCGACGTACAGCTCCTGATCAAGACGGGGCCCGCCGCGCTCGACGAGACGCGGCGGCGCCTGACGGAGGCGGGCGTGGAGGCGACCGCGCGCGCCGTGCCCTACCTCGACCGGATGGACCTCGCGTATGCGGCCGCCGATCTGGTGGTCTGCCGCGCCGGTTCGGCGACCGTCGCCGAACTCGCCGCCACCGGGGTGCCCGCCGTCCTCGTCCCCTATCCGCACGCGCCCGGCGACCACCAGACCCACAACGCGCGTGTCCTGTCCGACGCGGGCGCGGGGCTGTTGCTCCCCGACGGCGAGACGACGGCCACGCGGCTCGCGGAGCTCGTCGGGCCGCTGCTCGCCGATCCCGCGCGGCTGGCCGCGATGAGCGGGGCGGCCGATCCGGGCCCGCACGCGCGGGCCGCCGACCTGCTCGCCGAGCAGGTCATCCGACTCACCCACCACACACCGCACTTGGAGTACGCATGAGCAGCAGTGACCAGAGTGACCACACCTTCAGCTGGGCGGGCCGCACGGTCCTCGTCACCGGGGCGGAGGGCTTCATCGGCTCGACGCTCGTCGACCTGCTCCTGGAACAGGGCGCGCGGGTCCGCGCCTTCGTGCACTACAAGCCGTACGCGGAGAAGGGCCACCTCGCGCACCTGCTCGGGGACCCGCGGGTCGAGATGCTCGCGGGCGACGTGCGGGACGCGGGGCGGGTGATGGACGCGGTCGAGGGCTGCGACACGGTCTTCCACCTGGCCGCGCTGATCGGCATCCCGTACTCGTACGACTCGCCGGGGGCGTACGTCCAGACGAACGTCGTCGGCACGGAGAACGTGGCGGAGGCGTGCAGGCGGCACGACGTGCGGCGGCTCGTCCACACCTCCACGAGCGAGGTGTACGGGACGGCGCTGACGGCGCCCATCAGCGAGGCCCACCCCCTCCAGCCCCAGTCCCCGTACTCCGCGTCGAAGATCGGCGCCGACATGATGGCGCTCTCGCACTGGCACGCCTTCGAGCTGCCGGTGACGGTCGTGCGCCCCTTCAACACCTACGGCCCGCGGCAGTCGGCCCGCGCGGTGATCCCCACGATCCTCGCCCAACTGCACTCGGGAGCCCGGGAGATCAAGCTCGGCTCGCTCACGCCCACCCGGGACTTCACGTACGTGACGGACACCGCGCGGGGCTTCATGGACCTGGCGCGGTGCGATGCGGCCCTGGGCCACGCGGTGAACCTCGGCGTGGGCCGGGAGATCTCGATCGGGGACCTGGCGCAGGCGCTGATCGAGGCGTCCGGGCGCGAGGCGGAGGTGGTCGTGGACCCGTCCCGCCTCCGCCCTTCGGGCAGCGAGGTCCAGCGGCTGCTTTCGGACAACTCGCGGGCGAGGGAGTGGGCGGGGTGGACTCCGTCGGTGTCCTTGACGGAGGGCTTGAAGCGGACGTCGGAGTGGGTGGCCGAGAACCTCCACCTCTTCGCGGTGGACCGCTACCAGGTCTGAGTCGTCGCCTGGGGCGGCCTTGACGATGCCCGAGCCGGCCGCTTCGCGGCGGATGGTTCCCGCCCACCCGCCCGATTGCCCCGGATCGTGCGCTGGGTGTCTCTGGCCGACCGTTTCGCTGTGAGTTTCAATTCGCCGCTTCGCGGCGGTTTTTCCCCACCCACCCACCCGATTGCCCGGCGGTTGTACTGCGGGGTGAACGGGTGGGTGGGAGGAGATATCCGCCGCGAAGCGGCGGGCTTGGGCGGCACCACAGGTGCCGTGATCGTCGCGGAGGTACTGCGGGGTGCACGGGTGGGTGGGAGGGGGCGTCCGCCGCGCAGCGGCGGTTCTGCTCTCACCGCAGCCGTAGCCGCAGCCGCAGGGCCGGGGCCCGGTCAGGGACTGGTTGAGGCCCCGGGGCCAGTTGCCGCCGCCGCCAACCCGCCCAGCAAGAGCAACGTAAAGCGGTGGGCCCAGTCCTCGTCCACCGGTTCCGCGCTCACCAGGGCGCGGTGCACCACCGCTCCGGCGATCACGTCGAAGATGAGGTCGGCGGTCCGGCCCGCCGCGGCGGGGTCGGGTTCCGCGGGGAGCTCACCGCGCTCCTGCGCCCGCTTGCGCCCCGCGAGGACAAGACGCTTCTGGCGGTCCACGATCGACGTACGGATGCGCTCCCGCAGCGGCTCGTCCGACGTCGACTCGGCCACCACCGCCATCAGCGCGGTCTTCGTCTCGGGACGGCCGAGCAGCGCCGCGAACTGGAGCACCACGCCCTCGATGTCCGCGGCCAGGCTGCCGCGGTCCGGCAGCTCCAACTCGTCGAACAGCTCCGCCACCGCGTCCACGACCAGCTCGCTCTTGCCCGCCCAGCGCCGGTACAGGGTCGTCTTGGCGACGCCCGCACGCGTGGCGACGTCTCCCAGGGTCAGCTTGGACCAGCCGAGCTCGACCAGGGCCTGGCGGGTCGACTCCAGGATCGCGGTGTCCGCCGCGGCGTTGCGGGGGCGGCCACCGGTGCGGGCTGGTGGGGGGATGCGGCTCTGCATCCCGCGACCATACCGGCCAGTACGGAGTCGGTCGGAGCGCGGGCGAGTGAGCCAGATCACCGAAGTTCTCGCAGGTCCGCCGTCCACACGACGCCGCACGGCAGTTACGCTACGAGGCGTAGCGAAAGAGAAGTGGGCGAGACGAACGGCAACTCCTCGGCGCCCACTTTCTTTCGCCGCGAATGAACGGCGACAACCACAGCGACAACCAGAGCGGCACGCACCGGCACAGGGTGGGGACCCTGCGCCACAACCATCGGTCCTCCTCGGGACCTTGGCGCCACGGCCGTCCGCGGCCCCGCAATCCGGCGGGGGGTCTCGGACGGGCGCGGTTCCCGCACGGCTTGGGGGAGGATGTACTCATGCAGCCACGGAACATGTCCATGAGCGGAGTCGTCGACCTCGCCGCCGTGAAGGCGGCCCAGGAGGCCAAGGCGAAGGCGGAGCAGGCGCGCGCCGAAGCCGCCAGGCAGGGTGGGGGCGCCGTATCGGGCGTCTCGCCGTCCAGCCTCGTCATCGACGTAGACGAGGCCGGTTTTGAGCGCGAGGTCCTGCAGCGCTCCACCGAAGTGCCCGTCGTCATCGACTTCTGGGCCGAGTGGTGCGAGCCGTGCAAGCAGCTGAGCCCGCTGCTCGAAGGCCTCGCGCGGGAGTACAACGGCCGTTTCGTCCTCGCCAAGATCGACGTCGACGCCAATCAGATGCTGATGCAGCAGTTCGGGGTCCAGGGGATCCCGGCCGTCTTCGCGGTGGTGGCCGGACAGGCCCTGCCGCTCTTCCAGGGCGCGGCCCCGGTGGAGCAGATCCGGCAGACCCTGGACCAGCTGATCCAGGTCGGCGAGGAGCGCTTCGGTCTGACCGGCCTCACCGTCGACCCGGACGCCCAGGGCGGGGAGCAGCAGGAAGCCCCCGTCGCCGAGGTGCCCGCGGGACCGCACGACGCCCTGCTCGAAGCCGCCGTACAGGCGCTGGATGCGGGCGACTTGGGCGGCGCGGTGCAGGCGTACCGCAACGTACTGAACGACGACCCGGGCAACACCGAGGCGAAGCTCGGCCTGGCGCAGGCCGAACTGCTGCAGCGTGTCGAGGGCCTTGACCCGCAGCAGGTCCGCAAGGACGCCGCCGACCGGCCCGCGGACGTGGCCGCGCAGATCGCCGCCGCCGACCTGGATCTGGTGGGCGGCCATGTGGAGGACGCCTTCGGCCGGCTCATCGACGCGGTGCGGCGCACGGCGGGCGACGACCGGGACGCCGCGCGCGTGCGGCTGCTCGAACTCCTCGAGGTGGTCGGCGCGGACGACCCGCGGGTGACCGCGGCGCGCACGCAGCTCGCGCGGGTCCTCTTCTGATCCGTTTCCCGGGCCGATCGCTGACCAGTCCCTAAACGCCGGGGCTTGTGATGCCCGAGTGAAAATTCGCCGTCAAGGCGTCACAGTGGCCGCGCTTTACCAAAACTTGGTAAACGCGGCCACTGTTACTTGGAGTAAGTCCAGGTCGGACTTCTGTCCTGGTGTGCCCTTCAACATCCCGTTCTGTTCCTGCCCATGGGTGCACCGTCCGTGGCCGACCGATACCGGGCGGTCGTGGTTCGGTTATCGCGCCGTTACTAGCCAGTAACGAACCCCCTTGTGCGGCGACCGAGAATGCACCACGATCGGCGACGCTCGGTCCATTGACCCGCAGCCCGAAAGCCAGTCGGGAGCGGGCTTTCTGGGTCCCCACCGAGCAGGCCGGAGACACCCCGTCGCCGGTCTAGGACAGGGGGGTCTCTGCCGTCCGGCAGAGCCTGTCCGGCAGGTTGTGCGTGTCGCGTGCGACCAGTGGTTGTCGCTCGGGGGTGATCTCCCGAGGACGTAGCGCTTCTCCCATCCCTGCCCGGCTGAGCCGTCGAACGGCAGCAGCCAGGGCCGGAGATGTACGTCCGAGAAGGAGGAAAGTCATGGAGTCCGTGGCTCGTGGCGGAACCAGATGGAAGCGGTTCGCCGTAGTCATGGTGCCGAGCGTCGCGGCGACTGCCGCGATAGGCGTGGCCCTCTCGCAGGGTGCACTCGCGGCATCGTTCAGTGTGTCCGGTCAGCAGTTCAAGGTGACTGCCGACCAGCTCGACGGTACGGGTTTCGTCCAGTACGGGGCGCTTGACAGCGGCAAGTCGGGTAACCACCCGGTCGCCGTCGTCGGCCTCGACTCGGCCAAGATCACCAACCTGTGTCAGTCCGTCGTCGTTCCGGTCCCCGTCTTCGGCGATGTGTCGATGACCCTCAAGGCCGGCGGCAAGGGCGGCCCCAGGGTCGAGGCGAAGAAGCTCTACATCGACGCCGATGACCTGAAGGCCGACGCCACGTTCACCAACGTGGACATCGGTGTCTCGATCGACCGGACCACCAAGGGCCCGGGTCCGTCGAAGGGCGACAAGTACGTCCCTGACTCGTTCGCGCAGCAGGCCGACAAGGTGCGGTTCACCGACGTCAAGCAGCGCGCGTGGGCGACCACGGCCGGCACCTTCAAGCTCTCCGGTCTTGCCATGTCGGTCAAGAAGGGCAAGCACGAGTGCTACTGAGGCGACTGACGCCTTAGCAGCGGCACTTGTCGCGAAGAAACGGCCGGGCGCGGGGGCGCACGGATCTTGACCTCGACCGTCCCCGTGCCCGAATCCGCAGGACACAGAACCAACGCCATTCCCCGAGGAGCTGTACGACATGAGCGCCGAAGCGCAAGTGGGACTGGGCGACAAGCTCGGCCGGATGCGCCGATCGTTCCGAGGGTGGCGCGGTCAGCGCCCGTTCTGGGGTGGTCTGCTGACGTTGCTCGGTGGCATCCCGATCATGTACTTCCCGTACGCGAACCTCACGATCGGCACCATGACGATCCGGATGGCGACGACCGCCGGTGCCGGCTCGCTGATCATCGGTGTCCTGCTTGTCGTGCTCGGCCTGACCATGTGGTTCCAGCCGCATTCCCGGATCTTCGCGGGTGTCGCGGCGATTCTGCTCGCCCTGGTCTCTCTGGTGGTCTCCAACTTCGGCGGCTTCGTCGTCGGCTTCCTGCTCGCGATGCTCGGCGGTGCCCTCGGCATCTCCTGGGCGGCGGACAAGCCGGTGAAGCAATCCGCGAGGAAGCGGGCCGAAGGCTCCGACAACGGGGCGCCGGAGCCCGCGGCCGCGGGGGCCGCGAACGGGGTGAGCGGCACTACGGACGATCTGTCAGGAACGAGCCCGGACAACGGGACGAACGGGAGGCACCGTGCCGGCTGACGAGGTGCACCATGAGGACTCCGCGGGTCAGCCCCGCGCGAGATCCGGGCCGCGCCACGCGGCACCCAGAAAGCCGCTCCTGACCCGCCTGCACGTCCCGGCGGGCAAGGCGATAGCCATCGCGGCCATGCCGACCGCCGTCCTCATGGGCATGGGTCTGACCCCCCAGCTCGCGCAGGCCAAGCCGCTGCCGAAGAACCCCTTCCAGGACGGCCCGTGTGTCACGGCGCCGGACGACGCCTCGAAGGACACCGAGAAGGAAGCCGACGAGGCTGCCGAGGAGAAGGCGGCGAAGGAGCAGGCGGAGAAGGACGCCGCCAAGAAGGACGAGGCCAAGAAGGACGAGGCCGCCGAGCCGACTCCCTCGCCCTCCGCCGGTGACAAGGCGGGCTCGGACTCCGACGGCTCAGGAAGCTCCGACAAGGCCGAGCCGACCCCGGCGCCGTCCGCCTCCGAGGACAAGGACGACAAGGCCGAGGAGCCCGCTCCGGAGCCCTCCGAGACCAAGAACCCGCTGGACCCGCTGGGTGTCGGCCCCGCGCTCAAGGATCTCTTCACGCCTGACGAGAAGGAGTCCGAGAGCCCCACGCCGACCCCCTCGGCCTCGGAGGAGAGCAAGTCGCCCGAGTCCCCCGAGGACAAGGCGAAGAACACGGTCGACGACGTCACCAAGCCCGTCGACGACACCCTCGACGGGGTCAAGGACGGCGTCGAGGACGGTGCCGACAAGGCCGGGGACGCGGTCGACAAGGCCAAGGAAGACGCCGAGAAGGCGGCCCAGGAGGCTGCCGACAAGGCGAAGGCCGAGGAGTCCGCGGACCCGATGGCACCGGACGAGAACGGCAAGAAGCCGTTCCCGTGCGTGGTCGAGAAGAAGGTCGACGGAAAGGCCGAGCAGACGCCCGCGCCGATCCCGAACCAGCCGTGGAACCTGGAGGCCAGCTCGCTCACCCTCAAGGGCGCGGACTACCAGGGCGTCGTGAACCTGACGATGCCCAACGGCAAGAGCAAGCAGGCACTGAAGTACGTCGTCCAGAACACGGACATCGGCGACCTGCACCAGATCGTCGAGGGCCCGGCCGGGAAGAAGTACCACGTCCAGGCCGAGAAGGGCTCCACGTCCACGATCCGTGGCGGCGAGACGACGATGTACACCGAGTCGATCTCCGGCAAGCTCTTCGGCCTGATCCCGATCACGTTCGACCCGGAGCACCCGCCGCCCCTGAACATCCCGCTGATCTACTTCACGGACGTGAAGGTGCAGCAGGCGGGCCAGTTCGGCGGCAACCTGCACGTCCCCGGCCTGAGCCAGACGATCACCGACTGATCTTCACCGGGAGCCGCAAAAGCGCTGAGGGCGCCCCCTGCATCAGGGGGCGCCCTCAGTGTCGTACGGCTCGGGTGGTGCGTCAGTCGCGGCCGACGCCGCCCAGGTGGTGCACCCGGACCATGTTGGTGGTGCCGGGGACACCGGGGGGCGAACCGGCCGTGATGATCACGGTGTCGCCGTCGTTGAAGCGGTTCAGCTTGATCAGCTCGGCGTCGACGAGGTCGACCATCGCGTCGGTGTTGTCGACGTGCGGCACGACGTACGAGTCGACGCCCCAGCTCAGGGAGAGCTGGTTGCGGGTGGCCTCGTCGGTGGTGAAGGCCAGGATCGGCTGGGCCGCGCGGTAGCGGGACAGACGGCGGGCCGTGTCACCGGACTGCGTGAAGGCGATCAACGCCTCGCCGCCGAGGAAGTCGGCGATCTCGCACGCGGCACGGGCCACCGAACCACCCTGCGTACGCGGCTTCTTGCCGGGCACGAGCGGCTGCAGACCCTTGGCGAGCAGCTCCTCCTCGGCCGCCGCGACGATCTTCGACATCGTCTTGACGGTCTCGATCGGGTAGGCGCCCACGGACGACTCGGCGGACAGCATGACCGCGTCCGCGCCGTCCAGGATCGCGTTGGCGACGTCGGACGCCTCGGCGCGCGTGGGGCGCGAGTTGGTGATCATCGACTCCATCATCTGGGTCGCGACGATCACCGGCTTGGCGTTGCGGCGGCACATCTCCACCAGGCGCTTCTGCACCATCGGGACCTTCTCGAGCGGGTACTCGACGGCCAGGTCGCCACGGGCGACCATGACGGCGTCGAAGGCCGCGACGACGCCCTCCATGTTGGCGACGGCCTGCGGCTTCTCCACCTTGGCGATGACGGGGACCCGGCGGCCCTCCTCGTCCATCACCTTGTGGACGTCCTTGACGTCGCTCGCGTCGCGCACGAAGGAGAGGGCGACCATGTCGCAGCCCATCTTCAGCGCGAAGCGCAGGTCCTCGATGTCCTTCTCGGAGAGCGCGGGCACGTTCACGGCCGCGCCGGGCAGGTTGATGCCCTTGTGGTCGGAGATGACGCCGCCCTCGACGACGATCGTCTTCACCTGCGGCCCGCTCACCTCGACGACCCGCAGCTCGACGTTGCCGTCGTTGATCAGGACCTGGTCGCCCTTGGAGACGTCACCGGGCAGGCCCTTGTAGGTGGTGCCACAGATCGACTTGTCGCCGGGGACGTCCTCGGTGGTGATGGTGAACTCGTCACCGCGCACCAGCTCGACGGGTCCCTCGGCGAAGGTCTCCAGACGGATCTTCGGGCCCTGCAGGTCGGCGAGGACGCCGACGGCACGGCCGGTCTTGTCGGCAGCCGCACGGACGCGGTCGTACCGCCCCTGGTGCTCGGCGTGCGTGCCGTGGCTGAAGTTGAAGCGGGCCACATTCATGCCGGCCTCGATCAGCGAGACGAGCTGCTCTTCGGAGTCGACGGCGGGGCCCAGCGTGCAGACGATTTTGGAACGGCGCATAGGGGCGATCCTATCGGTTTGTTTCGCTTCGGAATATTCCGTCTGGTGGAATCTACAAATGGGCGGAACTGCGCTCAGGCGTTGCGGTGAAGAAATGCTGATGAATTGCGGTTATGACGGGTTCTGCGGGTTCCCCACCAATGCATATGTCTGCTGAGCGATCTCCAGCTCCTCGTCGGTGGGGACGACGGCGACCGCGACCCGCGCGTACTCCGGTGAGATCAGCCGGGCCTCGTCGGAACGTACGGCGTTGAGTTCTCCGTCGACCGCGAGCCCCAGTTCCTCCAGGCCCGCGACGGCAGCCTCCCGCACCGGCGCCGCGTTCTCACCGACCCCCGCCGTGAACGCGATGGCGTCCACCCGGCCGAGCACCGCGTAATAGGCGCCGATGTACTTCTTCAGACGGTGGATGTAGATGTCGAAGGCGAGCGAGGCGGCCTCGTCGCCCCCGTCGATCCGGCGCCGGATCTCCCGCATGTCGTTGTCGCCGCAGAGACCGACCAGACCGCTCTTCTTGTTGAGCAGGGTGTCGACCTCGTCGATCGACATCCCGCCGACGCGGGCCAGGTGGAAGACGACCGCCGGGTCCACGTCACCGGAACGGGTACCCATCACGAGCCCCTCAAGCGGTGTGAGCCCCATCGATGTCTCCACGCACCTGCCGCCCCGCACGGCGCTCGCGGAGGCGCCGTTGCCCAGGTGCAACACGATGACGTTCACGTCCTCGGGCGTCTTGCCGAGCAGCTTGGCGGTCTCCCGGGACACGTATGCGTGCGACGTCCCGTGGAAGCCGTAGCGCCGCACGCGGTGCTGGTCGGCGGTGGCCACGTCGATCGCGTAGCGCGCCGCCGACTCCGGCATCGTCGTGTGGAACGCCGTGTCGAAGACGGCGACCTGCGGGAGGTCGGGACGCAGCGCCTGGGCCGTGCGGATGCCGGTGATGTTGGCCGGGTTGTGCAGCGGCGCCACCGGCACCAGCCGCTGGATCTCCGCGAGCACCTCGTCCGTGATGACCGTCGGCTCGGTGAACTTCAGGCCGCCGTGCACCACGCGGTGGCCGATCGCGGCCAGCTCGGGGGAGTCGAGGCCGAGCCCGTCGGCGGCCAGCTCGGCGGCGACCGCCTTCAGCGCGGCCTCGTGATCGGCGATCGGCTCCTCGCGCTCCCGCTCCTCGCCGCCGCCGGCCAGCGGGGTGTGCTTGAGCCGCGAGGTCTCCTCGCCGATGCGCTCGACCAGGCCGACCGCGAGGCGTGAGCTGTCGCTCATGTCGAGGAGCTGGTACTTCACCGACGACGAGCCGGAGTTGAGGACGAGGACACGGGTGGCGCTCACAGGAGGAATGCTTTCTGTAGACGTCATACGGAGGGGGCGACGGCCGGGCCCTGGGCCTGGATCGCGGTGATCACGACGGTGTTGACGATGTCCTGCACGAGGGCGCCGCGGGACAGGTCGTTGACCGGCTTGCGCAGGCCCTGGAGGACCGGGCCCACGGCGATCGCGCCGGCCGAGCGCTGCACGGCCTTGTACGTGTTGTTGCCGGTGTTCAGGTCCGGGAAGATCAGCACGCTCGCCTGCCCCGCGACCTCCGAGTCCGGCAGCTTCGTCGCCGCGACCGAGGGCTCCACGGCCGCGTCGTACTGGATCGGACCCTCGATCTTCAGGTCGCCCCGGCTCTCCCGCACCAGCTCCGTCGCCTCGCGCACCTTGTCGACGTCGGCGCCCGAACCCGACGTACCCGTCGAGTACGACAGCATCGCGATCCGCGGCTCCACGCCGAACTGCTCGGCGGTGGCCGCCGCCTGGACGGCGATGTCGGCGAGCTGCACGGCGTTCGGGTCCGGATTGACCGCGCAGTCGCCGTAGACGAGCACCTTGTCGGCGAGGCACATGAAGAAGACCGAGCTGACGATCGAGGCGTCCGGCTTCGTCTTGATGATCTCGAACGCGGGCCGGATGGTGGCGGCCGTGGAGTGAACAGAACCCGAAACCATGCCGTCGGCGAACCCCTCCTGCACCATCAGGGTGCCGAAGTAGTTCACGTCCGCGACGACGTCGTACGCCAGCTCGACGGTGACGCCCTTGTGGGCGCGCAGCTCGGCGTACTTGGCGGCGAACGCGTCCCGCAGCTCGGAGGTCTGCGGGTCGATGAGCTGCGACGCGGCGAGGTCGACGCCGAGGTCCGCGGCCTTCTTGCGGATCTGCTCGACCGGGCCGAGCAGCGTCAGGTCGCAGACACCGCGGCGCAGGAGCACGTCGGCGGCGCGCAGGACACGCTCCTCGGTGCCCTCGGGCAGCACGACGCGGCGCTTGTCGGAGCGGGCCTGCTCCAGGAGCTTGTGCTCGAACATCATCGGCGTGACGCGGTCGCTGCTGGGGGCCTGTACGCGGCCGAGCAGCCCCGCCGTGTCGACGTACCGCTCGAAGAGCCCGAGGGCCGTCTCCGCCTTGCGGGGCGTGGCGGCGTTCAACTTCCCCTCCAGGGCGAAGAGTTCACCCGCGGTGGGGAACGAGCCGCCGGACACCGCGATGACCGGGGTGCCGGGCGCGAGGCGGTCGGCGAGCTTCAGGATCGCCTCGCCGGGCTGTTCGTTGAGGGTCAGCAGGACGCCCGCGATGGGCGGCGTACCGGCGCTGTGCGCGGCGAGCGAGCCCACCACGAGGTCGGCGCGGTCCCCGGGGGTGACCACGAGGCAGCCCGGGGTCAGGGCGTTCAGGAAGTTCGGCAGCATCGCGCCGCCGAAGACGAAGTCGAGAGCGTCTCGCGCCAGGCCCGCGTCGTCGCCGAGCACGACGCGCCCGCCGAGCGCGTGGGTGATCTGGGCGACCGTGGGGGCGGCGAGCGCGGGCTCGTCCGGCAGGACATAGCTGGGTACGGGAAGGCCGGCCGCGAGGCCCTCGTAGATCTCGTCGCGGTCGGCGGGCGCCACCCGGTTGGTGACCATCGCCAGGACGTCGCAGCCCAGGCTCTCGTAGGCACGGTAGGCGTTGCGCGTCTCGGCGCGGACGGATTCGGCGGTCTGGTTCTTGCCGCCGACTACGGCTATCACCGAGGCGCCGAACTCGTTGGCGAGCCGGGCGTTGAGGGACAGCTCGTCCGGGAGCTGCGTGTCGGCGAAGTCCGTGCCGAGCACCAGGACGATCTCGTAGTCCCGGGCGACCCGGTGAAAACGGTCGACGAGCTGGCTGACCAGCTCGTCGGTGCCCTGCTCGGCCTGGATCGCGGAGGCCTCGTGGTAGTCCATGCCGTACCCGGATGCCGCGTCCTGAGCGAGCCGGTAGCGGGCCCGCAGAAGATCGAAGAGGCGATCGGGTCCGTCGTGGACCAGCGGCCGGAAGACCCCCACCCGGTCGACCTGGCGGGTCAGGAGTTCCATGACTCCCAGCTCGATGACCTGGCGGCCGTCGCCGCGGTCGATCCCGGTCACGTACACGCTGCGCGTCACGCGTGCTCTCTCCTTCTCCGCTGCTCCGCCGCGGGTTTCCCTGGGCGCCCGGCGTGACCGGGCGACTTCCGTCAGGGCCGGACAAATGACCCGATATGGCTGCCGTGCCCTCTTGACAATACCTCTGCGGCTGGCTAGGTCGCCCGCCGGACGAAAGGCCTCGTGGAGCGGGCCCAAGGGCCTTCTCCCCAGGATCGGCCGGGGCAGCCGTGAACGGGGTCGCTCCGTGGGTGAGCGGCACCGGGTGCGCGGTCGTGGAACAATCGGACCGGCTCACACGCATCAACAGCGAGCAGGAGACACAGCACGATGCGCATCGGAATTCTCACCGCAGGCGGCGACTGCCCTGGCCTCAACGCAGTGATCCGGTCGGTCGTGCACCGAGCCGTCACGCACTACGGCGACGAGGTCATCGGCTTCGAGGACGGCTACGCGGGCCTGCTCGACGGCCGCTACCGCTCCCTCGGCCTCAACGAGGTCAGCGGCATCCTGGCCCGCGGCGGAACGATCCTCGGCTCCTCGCGCCTGGAGCGCGACCGCTTCCGCGCGGCCTGCGAGGACGCGCAGGCGCTTGCCAAGGAGATCGGCTTCGACGCCCTGATCCCGATCGGCGGCGAGGGCACCCTCACTGCCGCGAAGATGCTGTCGGACGCGGGCCTGCCGGTGGTGGGCGTCCCGAAGACGATCGACAACGACATCTCCTCCACGGACCGCACCTTCGGCTTCGACACGGCGGTGGGGGTCGCCACGGAGGCGATGGACCGCCTCAAGACGACCGCCGAGTCCCACCAGCGCGTGATGGTGGTCGAGGTCATGGGCCGGCACGCGGGCTGGATCGCCCTGGAGTCCGGCATGGCGGGCGGTGCCCACGGCATCTGCCTCCCGGAGCGCGCCTTCGACCCCGCTGACCTGGTCAAACTGGTCGAGGAGCGGTTCTCGCGCGGCAAGAAGTTCGCGGTGATCTGCGTGGCGGAGGGCGCGCACCCCGCCGAGGGCACCATGAACTACGGCAAGGGCGCGATCGACCAGTTCGGCCACGAGCGCTTCCAGGGCATCGGCACGGCGCTCGCGTACGAACTGGAGACCCGCCTCGGCAAGGAGGCCAAGCCGGTCATCCTCGGCCACGTCCAGCGCGGCGGCACCCCGACGGCGTACGACCGTGTCCTCGCGACCCGCTTCGGCTGGCACGCGGTGGAGGCGGTGCACCGCGACGACTACGGCCGGATGACGGCCCTGCGGGGCACCGACATCACGATGGTGCCGCTCGCGGAAGCGGTCACCGAGCTGAAGACGGTGCCGAAGGACCGGATGGACGAGGCGGAGTCGGTCTTCTAGGGGGCGCTGTCCTGCCTGGTGTCAGCTCCCGGCGGCGCCGCGCACCTGGGTCCAGAAGTGCTCCAGGATCTTGTCCAGGAAGTCCTGCCCGGCGCTCCCCGAGGCGTCGGCCCCGGCCCCGCCGCCCCAGCTGAGCGTCCGCACCATGCGCGCCTGATAGTCGGCGTGCAACTGCTGAAGCACATCCTCGACGTGCCTCTTCTGCACGGGCAGCATCTTGCTGACGGGCCGCACGTACCCCTGCCAGCGGGTCGTGACGGCCCTGCGCAGCAGGTCGGCGAGGTCGTCGGCGCGTCCGATGACGCTGATGAAGTCGGGCAACGGAAGCTGCAGCACGTCGGCGAGGGCGGCGGACTGCCGCTCGTTGCCGCGCCAGGCGTTGGTCTCCTCCATGTGCAGATAGGCCTGGATCTCGACGCCGGACCCGCGCGCCACGTCCTCGGGCGCGAGCCCACGGGCGAGCCGGTGCTCGCGCAGGGTGGTGGCGGCGCCCATGAGCTCACCGGGGGAGCACCACAGGGTCCCCGCGAGGGCGGTGAGCTCGGCGGCGGTCGGCGCGGCAAGCCCGCGCTCCCAGGCGGCGATGGTCTCGGGGGTGATGTAGGTGAGCCCGTAACTCGCCCGCATCCCGTAGGCGACATGCCCGTGCGCCATCCCCAGCGCCTCACGTAGACGCCGGGCGGCGGGAAAGTTGAACGGGGGCGTCGGCTGATTGGGCTGGCTCGATTGCACGGGCACACGGTATGGGCGCCGGGGGCTGGCGACTACGGTGCGTTCATACGAGGTTGCGGATTGGTGTGATGCTACGGAGTGGTGGGTGCGTGGGGGGCGTGGGGCCCGCAGAGCGCCTCCTCCAGCGCGTGTCCGTACGCGCGGAAGAGGGGCCGGGCCTCGGGATGTGCGGGGGAGTCCGGGAGCAGCAGGTCGGCGAGGTGGGCGACGCGCCACATCCGGAGGACGGCCGTGGCTGTGGCTTCCGGCGCGGGGCCGCCGGGTTCCTCGTCCAGCGCACTGCCGACGAGCCCCGCCGCGATACGCAGCGCCTCGGCGAGGAGTACAGCCCCGTGTGGGACCTCGGGTCCGCGGGCGATCGCCGCGGTGATCAGGGCCTGGAGGAAGCGGGTCAGCTGCAGGTCCGCGCCGAGTCGGCTCATGCGCCGTACGGCGCCTGGCTGATCGAACCGCCCCCGCACGTCCTCGTACCCGGAGGACCAGAGCAGGAGGCTCGGCGCCTCCACGGGGTGCTCCCGCAGATAGCCGAGTTCATCGAAGATCCCCATGACCGGCTCCCCGAAGTCCCCGACCCGCCGGACCACTTCGAGCAGCCGCCCCACATCACCCTGCCGGCCCGCCACGAACCCGCCCACGGAGACATCCGCCAGCTCCCAGGTCCCGGCCGAGGCCACCGCGCCGATCTCGATGAGGCCGCCGAGGGGGCCGAAGACGGAGCGGGCGAGGGTCTCCTCCGGGACGTCCCACTTCGGGACGCTCAACTTGCTCCTGCCCGCCGCACTCACTGCGGCAGCTCTTCGCGCGATAGGTCGCCATCGCAGAACACACAGACGAAGTGGCAATCTTTCACGGTGTTCCATTCATGGCAGGCGGAGCAGTGGCGAAAGGTGATGGGGTGCGTGAAGCCGGTACCGCAGTAGATGCCCACATGTCTCAGGCACCTCTCGACCGTGGGCCACGACGCATTCCCCGGGCAGTAGCCGGTCGATTGATTACTGATGTACGTGGCCGACCATCGCCCTGACGAGCGGGTAAATCCCATCTCTCCGGCGGCCAGGACCGTGTTCCCGCCTGCGCACGCCACGTGCTCCGAGCGTCTTGGTGCGAGCAGCAGAGTGTGCGACATGTCGATGACGAACGTGAATGGCTGACTCAATTCGTCTTGGTCGCGAGCAGCAAGGAAGGCCTCCAAGTCCTGAGTGGACTGAACTCGATGCCCTCCGCGAAGTGGAATGCCTTCCCTGATGTCGGGAGGTCCTACATACTCGTACACCGGCACTCGTGCTCTCTACCCTTCCGTGTCGAGGCGTAGATCTTGGATGCGGAGAGGAGCGTCGACGGCCGGCGACGGTTTTCCAGCGGAGTCGATAAGTGGCCCGGGAACTCCGGGCCCCCAGGATTGCCACCCCTCATGGAAGTAGTGATCGGTCAGTACGGGACCGTTAGGTCCCCTCGATACGTGGTCAGTCAGATGCTCGCCCAAGGCTGTCAAAAAGTCACTGATCTTGGCTTCTGCCGGGTTTGCTTGCTCGCTGCTCCAGCAGCCCAGCCAGCCCCTCCCTGCTGTCCGGCTTCCGGATCTCACACACACCCACGCGAGGCCGGCTCCCGGGGGCGTGTCGCGAATGATGTCGGCAATCAGTCGATCAGTGTCGTTAAGTAGCACTGAGGTCATGGCGTTTACTCCCGTAGTGCAAACTCTATGAGGAGGTTCGGGTCCATTTCGCCGGTTCCGATTCTTCGGACAACTTCTGCCGTCCGATGATGCCCTCCGGTTATGTGTACCCGAGACCCCGGGAAACGTGGGGAGTCGCCCGGGCCCCAGTCGCGATATCCGCTGATGGGGTCGTTTCCTTGAGGGCCTCCGAATCTGGTCAGGTCCTCGCTAGGTAGATTCCTGTCCGCCAGGGCCTGGGAGCGTTCCAGTTCGGGCCAGTAAGCCGATAGGGCGTCGCCCGCCATCTCGTAGCTCTTCTTGAGCTTCTTCAGCTTGCCCGGCGCGTCCTCGAACTCTCGCGTGAACGACTCGGCCGTCTTGCCCGCCCAGGTGAGGATCGCGTCCTCGCCCGCCATCCCCTTGATGTCCCGCAGCACCTTGGACACGTCGTCGGCGAAGTCGTGCAGGTTCTTCGCCAGGTTCCGGACCCGGTCCGGATCACCGGGTGTCGGGTCCTTGTCCAGGTCCAGGACATGCCAATCCGCCGGACGATTGCCCCCCATTTCGCTCCCCCGTCCTGCGTGTGTCGTCGTCTAGCGGTTGATCGACTGGATCTCCTCGACCACGACCTCCTGATCCGCGCCGAACTCACCGTTGGGAAGTCCCACCGGGTTGTCGACGCCCGTGCCCGTCCAGCTGATCTTCCAGGTGACGGTTGCCTTGAGCGGGTAAGAGCCGTCGCCGGACGAGCGGAGGTACTTCACGCCGCAGGGCGGGTCCTGCTCGGACTTGCCCTTGGCGTAGGGCTCACCGATCTTGCCGTCCTTGATGGGGCAGGCGCCGGATGCGGGGTAGGTCTCGGCGTCCTTGGTGCCGGGGTCGATCTTGAGGGAGATCGGTTCGGCCGTCGTCGTCGCCTCGATGCCGATGTCGGGGACGGAGGCCGTCACCGACACCGGCTTGAACTCCGCGCCGTCCAACCAGGCCCAGGTCGGCAGGTTGACCTTCGTCGGGCCCTCCGGCGCGAGGGTCACCTCGGTGCCGGGTACGCGGATTTCGGCGTACGCGAGCTTCGAGAGGATCTCGGGCGTGATGGCCTCGGGGATGTCCGCCGGGGGTGGATCGCCCTTGTCGACCCAGAAGGTGGGCTTCTTGCAGGCGTCCCAGCCGGGCGGGTAGCTGTCGTTGGAGAAGGACGTCCACCAGTAGCCCTCGCCGGCCTTGTCCATGTTGAAGTCCTTGTACGGCTCGCCGTCCACGTACCGCTTCTTCTGCTCCAAGTCCCACTGGTGCCCCGTCGACTCGGCCTGCCAGATCGGCTCGACGTACTTCTTGAACTGGGCGGGGGAGTACTTGGGGGCGTACCAGCAGGCGGGCGGGGTCCAGTTCGTGGCCGGGGTCACGGAGCCGGTCTTGGGGCCCGAGCCGTTCTTGGAGCGGTCGTAGACGATGCCGGACGCGGTGGCGGACAGCTGATCTCCGTCCGCGTTGCCCGATGCGTCGCTGTCGGAGCCTGGATTCTGGGCGCCGCCGCCGATTTCGTTGTCAGCGGCCGCCGGGATGGCTGTAAGGATGACGCTGCCAAGGGCAGCGACGGTCACTAGTTTCAAGCGGTGTCTCATGGCTGGCACTTTTCGCTCCCCCGAGTCGAATGCATCTCCGTGGTCACCCAGACGCCCGCGTCGTTCAACCGCAGCTTGGCCGCGTAGAGGACGTAGCTGTTCTTGGTCACGGGCGTCTTGTTGACCTTGTCCTTCTTGAGGTACTTGTCGTACGCCTTGCTCTGGTCCTCGCAGTAGATGAGTGACGCCGAGCCGCCTTCGCCTGAGATGACCGGGTCGTAATAGCGGTAGGCGCCGGTGGTGCGCGCGTTCGCGTCTACGTAGGCCTTGATGAACTTCTGCGTCTGGGCGGCCGCTTCGCCTTCGTAGTAGAAGCGGTACGCCTTGTTCGTCGGGTCCTGCTCGGCGATGGCCATGTCGACCGCCTGGATGGACTGCTTGCTGTCCTCCAGGATCGCGTCATCGGCCTTCTTGCCCGTCTTCGGCCAGTCGAAGGTGTACTTCAAGTCCGAGGGCAGGTTGACCTTCGGGCGCTCAGCTCCCGCCGGTTCCGAAGCAGTGGGCGAAGCCGACTCCTTCTCGCCCCCCTTGTCCGCCCCAGCGATCTTGTCGTTGTCCTTGGACTCGTCGTCGCCGCTGCCGCAAGCTGTCAGCAGCAGAGCCGCGGTCGCGGTGAGGGCGACCGTCGCGAGACGGAGAGGGCGGTTCACTGAAGGCTCCTGGTGAGGGTGAGAGTTGGCGCGAGCTAAGCACGCTAGTGGGAGCTGATCGACGGCACCAGAGAGATATCTGCTGAGCAATGGGGCGTGAGGGGTTCATCCCGGTGAATCGGGCAGCGAAATAGTCCCAGGACCGGTGGGGAGAAGGAGGAGTTCACGTGGGGATGGAGCGGAAGGCCATGGATCTTGCGGGGTACATGGAGCGTGCTCGTAGTGGGCCCTGCTTTGTCTGTGCGTTTCTTGGCGGGGAGGCGGGCTATGACCATCACCTCGTCCACGAGGACGACGAGCACGTTGCCTTTCTCGACCGGTGGCCCACCCTCCCCGGGAAGGTCCTCGTCGCGCCCAAGGCCCACGTCGAGCACGTCGTGCGTGACCTGGACGAGGCCGCGTACGTGCGGATCATGCTCTTCGTGCGCCAGGTAACCCGTGCCGTCGAGCGTGTCTTCGACTCCGAGCGCACCTATCTCTATTCCCTCGGGAGTCAGGAAGGGAACAGCCACCTCCATTGGCACATCGCCGCCCTGCCGCCCGGAATCCCTTACGAAGAGCAGCAGTTCCACGTCCTGATGACCGAGAACGGGGTGTGGGACGTGCCGCCGGAGGAGATGGCCGACCTCGCCGCGCGGCTTCGCGCCGCCGTCGGACCCTAGCCACCGCTACCGCTACTGCTTCGTCGGCTCGTACTTACTGTCCACCTTGCCGATCTCCGCCCACGTGTCCTCCTCCCGGCGGTCGAACCACACCGGGCGTTGCCGCGCCGAGCGACCCTTTTCGAAGGAGACCTCGTCGAGGAGGCCGTTGACCGAGACGTTCTGGATCTCGCGGTCCAGGGTGTGGCGGAGCGAAGTCGGCGAGGCGTCCGCGGGGAGTTCCTTGAGAGCCGTCGCCAGGGCCAGCGCCCCGTCGTACAGCTCGTCGTTCCCGCGTGCGGGAAGGTTGTCGCCCGGTTCGCCGGAGTAGTTGCGGGCGCGCAGGACGCCGTCCGGGATGTTTTTGTCGTTCCGTTCGGCCGTGGCCCGTTCCTCGGAGTCCTCGCAGATGCCTGCCGGATCGCCCTCGGCGATGACGGGCCCCGTAAAGCCGTCCGCCCTGAGCTTCTCGGCCCACGTGTCGACATCCGTGGCCAGGGGCAGCACGACCGCTTCAGCCTGTGCCTTGTCGACCAGCGCCGGGATCTCTGACGCCTTCACCTCGCTGGGGCTGGTCTCCAGCGTCTTGACGGTCACGCCCGCCTTGCGCAGTGCCGTGCCCATGCCGTTCGAGCGGTTCGCCCAGAGTCCGTCCTCGGCCACCAGGACCCGGCGTGCCTTCGTCTGCGTCGAGAGGTACTCGGCCATCGCCTCGCCCTGTCGTGCCTCGTCCGCGGGAATCGCGAACTGCGCACCCCGGAACGCGACTTCGGAGCAGGTGGCGATCTCGGGCAGGAACGCCTCGTCCGTGTCGTGCACCCAGGCAAAGTCGGTGGTGTCCCCGATGACGGCGAGCATGTCCGGGTGCTTGGCGAGCAGCTTGCGGGACGGGATGTCCGGGTCGGCGGTCAGCGGTACGAGACGGAAGCGGTCGCCGCTCTCGGCACCGAGCACCTCGGAGAAGGCGGACTCGACCGTGCGCAGCTGCTGCGTCGTGAACGACTTGTACTCGCCCTTTTCGTACGTGTCGGTGGCGTTTCTCGCGCCTACGTGCTCGTAGCTGTGGGCGACGCCGATCTCGTGGACGGTCGGGGCGGCGCCGTCCCTGCCGGCGGATGTGGACCCGGTGTCCGGCGCGGCGAGGGAGCGTATGCCGAGGACCGTGGGGACGCTGACAGCCAGCACGAGTGCGGTTGTGATCAGCACACGCTTGCGCGAGGCGCGCCGAGGGCGGTTCCTTTCGGGCGCGTGCTTGCTCGCGGAGGTCGTGGCCGGCTGCGTGAGGGCGTTCGCGACCTGTGCCGCCGGGGGTTGATCCTGCGGGTCCGCATCCTGCGGGCCCGCATCCCGTGGGTGAGCATCCCGCGGGCCCGCATCCCGTGGGTGAGCATCCCGCGGGTCCGCATCCCGTGGGTGAGCATCCTGCGGGCCCGCCGCCGCTTTCCCCGGGACCTGGTCCTGAAGGGCGGGGCCCGCCCCCTCCGCCCCCCGCCCCACCGCCAGAATCTGTTCGAGCACGGTCGCCGCGTCCGCCGGCCGGTCGGCGGGGTCCTTCGCGAGGAGGCCGAGGATGAGGCGCTCCACCGGCGCCGTCACCTCGACCCGCGCCCGCGATGGCCGCAGCGGTGCGTCGTTTACGTGGTTGTACATGACGCCCGCCGCTGAGCCGGTGAACGGCGGGTGACCGACGAGGAGTTCGTAGAGCACGCAGCCGAGCGCGTAGAGGTCGGTGCGTCCGTCGCCGGGCTCCTGGCGGAACCGCTCCGGCGCCAGATACGGCACGCTGCCGAACGGCAGTTGCCCCGTCTGCGTGAGGCGCGAGTCGCCCGCGGCGCGCTCCATGAACGTCGCGATGCCGAAGTCGACGACCTTGGCCGTGCCGTCCTGCGTGATCATGACGTTGCCGGGCTTGATGTCTCGGTGCACGATGCCCGCCGAGTGTGCCGCGTCCAGGGCGCGGCAGATGTCGGCAGCCCAGCGCAGCGCGTCCGCCACGGACACGCGGACGCTCTCGCGCAGCACTTGGTCGAGCGAGCGGCCCTGCACGAGGGCCATCACCAGGTACGGCGTCGGATGCTGGGCGCCGCCGTCCGTGCCGCCGTCCGTGCCGTGATCGTGGACGGCGACGATGTACGGGCTGTCCAGCGAGGCCGCCGCACGGGCCTCGAGGGCGAAGCGGGCCAGGAGCTGCTCCTGCTCGCCCTCGCCCTCGCCCTCATCCGCGAAGGCCGACGGCATGAGGAGCTTGACCGCCACCTCGCGCCCCAGGCTCCGGTCGCGGGCCCGCCACACCTCGCCCATGCCGCCGGCGCCGACCCGTTCGATCAGCTCGTAGCGGTCGTTCAGCAAACGCCCCCGCATGTGCCCTCCCTCGGCCCCGCCCGTAGACCTGGTGATCCTAGCCAGCGGGCCGGGCGGCACAGGCGGATCGGGTCACCCCTTCACCGCACCCCCCAGCGCGAACCCGCCGCCCAGCCGCCGCGAGATCAGCACGTAAAGGAGGATCACCGGCGTCGAGTAGATGATCGAGAAAGCCGCCAACTGGCCGTAGATCACTGTGCCCTTGTTGCCGAAGAAGTCGTTGATGCTGACCGAAGCCGGCATCTGTTCCGGGGTGAGCAGCAGCATGAACGGGACGAAGAAATTGCCCCACATCATGACGAAGGAGAAGACCGTCACCACCGCCACCCCCGGGCCCATCAGGGGCAGCACGATGCGCAGCAGGGACTGGAACGACGACGCGCCGTCCGTCCACGCCGCCTCCTCGAGCTCCTTCGGTACGCCGTCCATGAAGTTCTTCATCAGCCAGATGGCGAAGGGGAGTTGGGACGCGGCGAAGAAGAAGATCGTGCCCTGCATCGTGTCGATCAGGTCGACCTGAACGAACAGCGCGTACACCGGGACCATGATCGCCGTGATCGGCAGGCTCGTCGCGAAGAGGATCGTCAGCATGAAGGGGCGGTTCAGGCGGGACTTGAAGCGGGAGAGCGGGTACGCGGCGAGTGCCGCGCAGACCACCGTCAGGAGGGTGCCGCCGCCGCACAGCAGCAGGCTGTTGAGGAGGGGCGTGAAGGTGATCTCGGGGGTCAGGACCGCGTCGTAGTTGTCCAGGGTGATGCCGTCGGGGACCTTCACCTTGAGGTCGGCCTTGGTGTCGAGCGAGGACAGGATCACCCAGGCCAACGGCAGGACGAACGTCGCCGCGACCACGAGCAGCCCCGCGTCCGCCGCGAGGCGCCGGCCCGCCCTGCGCGAACTCATGCTCCGTACAGACGTGTTGGCTGACACTCAGACCTCCGTGCGGAGCAGGCGCATGTAGACGAGGGAGAAGAGTGAGCCGACGATAAGGAGCAGAAGCGCCACCGCCGTGCCGTAACCGATCATGCTCTTCTGGAAGGCCTGTTCGTACATGAACAGGGGGAGCGTCTGGCTGCGGTTTCCCGGGCCGCCTCGTGTCATCACCCAGATCAGACCGAAGACGGACAGGGTCTGGAGGGTGTTCAGCATCAGGTTCGTGCCGATGGAGCGGCGGATCATCGGGAGCGTGATGTGCCACATGCGGCGCCAGCCGCCCGCGCCGTCCACCTGGGCCGCCTCGGTGATCTCCTTGGGGATCTCGTTCAGGGCCGCCGAGTAGACCAGCATCGAGAACGCCGTCCCCCGCCATACGTTGGCGAACGACACCGCCAGGATCGGCAGCGTGTACATCCAGTTCTGGGACGGGAGGCTGAGGAAGTCCAGGACCGCGTTCAGGGTGCCCTCGCGGCGGAAGAACGCGTACAGGAGGAAGGCCGCCACCACCTCGGGCAGCACCCACGCCGTGATCACGATCGCGCCGGTGACGGTGCGGACCGGCTTGGACGCCCGCTGCATCAGGGACGCGAGCGCGAGGCCGATGGTGTTCTGCCCGAGGATCGACGACACCAGCGTGAAGACCAGGGTCAGCCACACCGCGTTGAGGAACGCCTCGTCCCCGAAGGCCTTACGGAAGTTGTCGAACCCGACGAAACTCGACTCCGCCTGGCCGGTGAGCTGGAGGTCGGTGAAGGCGATGTAGGCGCAGTAGCCGATCGGCCCCGCCAGGAACAGCAGCAGGAGGATCACGGCGGGGGAGACGGGCAGCGCGCGGGACAGGGCCCGGCCCGTCAGCTTGGAGCGGGACGGGGGCCGCGCGGCCCCCGTCCCCGGAGTCTTGACGACGCCGCCGGGTCCGGCGGTGGGTGCGGTGGTCACCTCGGGGATCTCACTTCCCTTGCTTGCCTGCCGGATCTCGGACCCCGGCCTACTTCTCGATGACCTCGCCGTCCGTGGCGGCCTTGACCTCGTCGTCGTAGCCGCTCGCCGCGTCGGCCACGGACCCGTCGCCCGTCGTGACCTTCTCCATGGCCTCCTGCACCGCGGTGGAGACCTTCGGGTACGCCGGGTACGCGGGGCGGTAGTGCGTCGATTCCACCAGGTCGGTGAAGAACTTCAGGCCGGGCTGCGCCTTCAGGTAGGCGGGGTCGGCGGCGACGTCCTCGCGGACCGCGATGCCCGAGTTGGCCACGTACCACTTCTGGGCGTTGGCCTTGGTCTGCATCTGCTCGATGAACTTGAACGCCAGGTCCGGGTTGGACGCCTTGGACGGGATCGCCCAGGTCCAGCCGCCGGACATGCTCACCTTGCCGGGCGCCTCGCCGTTCTGCGTCGGCATATGGGCCAGGCCCAGCTTCTTGGACCACTCCGGCCACTCGTGACCCGCGCCCTTGCCCCAGTCCTGCGGCAGCCAGGAGCCGTCGAGGTTGATGCCGAGCTTGTCCTCGGGGAGCAGCTCGCCGCGTACCCGGGTGGCGAAGTTCGGGTCGAGGGCGTCGGAGACGTCAGGGCCGAGCTTCTCCTTGTAGACCGTCTCGACGAACTTCAGGGAGTCCTTGAAGCCCTGGCTGCCGGTGACCCACTTCTTCGACTTCGGGTCGTACATCGGGTCCTCGCCCGTGCCGTACAGGAGCATCTCCATGCCCTGCATGGTGGCCGCTTCGCCCGCGGGCTTGCCCGTGTAGACGTTCATGGGCGTGACGCCGGGGACCTTCTTCTTGATGGTGCGCGCCGCCTCGAGGATCTCGTCCCACGACTTGGGCTGCCAGTCGGCCGGCAGCCCGGCCTTCTTGAAGATGCTCTTGCTGAACCAGAGGCCGCGGGTGTCGGTGCCGTCCGGCACGCCGTACGTCTTTCCGTCCGCCGCCTTCGCCGCGGTCTTGGACGTGTCGATGAACTGGTCCCAGTCCTTCCACTTGTCGAGGTACTTGTCGAGCGGCTTCAAGTACCCGCTGGTGATGTCCGAGTTGATGAGGAAGGTGTCCTCGTAGACCAGGTCGGGAGCGGTCTTCGGGGAGCGCATCATCTGCTGGAGCTTGGTGTAGTACTCGGAGTCCGGTGCCTTGATCGGCACCAGCTTCACCTTCTTGCCGGGGTTCTCCTTCTCGAACTGCTTCTTGATGTCCGCCAGGAAGGTGTCCATGACCTTGACCTGGTTGTCCGTGGACTGCTTGAAGGAGACCTTCACGGTGTCCGGGTCGTCGCCGGAGTCCCCGCCGCACGCGGTGAGGGTGCCGGCGGCGAGAAGGGCGGTGGCGAGGAGCAGAGGGGTGGTGGGACGCACGGGCACGACCTCCTACTGGCCGACGCGGCCGGGTTACCACGCGGGGCGCAACGCGGGGCTGCCCGGTGAACGTAAGGGCGGGTTCGGAGCAAGGTCAATGCCCGTGCGTCGCCCCTTGTCATCAACGTGACAACGTTGTTATTGGAGGCGGCGCGCGGACACTCACGGGGATGCGGAGGGGTGGCAACCAGCGCGCACGCGCGGGTACTTGATGCGTCAGGCGTTCGACGTCAGCCAGCGGTAGGCGTACTCGGGGCGCCCGACGTGGCCGTACTGCGGGGTGCGGGCGGCGCGGCCCGTGGTGACCAGGTGCTCCAGGTAGCGGCGCGCGGTGATGCGGGAGATCCCCACGGTCTCGGCGGCGGCAGCGGCGGTGACGCCCTCGGGGGGCGCGTCGCGCAGCGTGCGGGTCACCCTCTCCAGGGTGGGGCCGCTGAGTCCTTTGGGCAGGGCGGCCGGGCCGGGCGCGCGCAGGGTGGCCAGGGCGCGGTCCACCTCGTCCTGGCCGGTGGCCTCGCCCGCCGCGGTGCGGAACTCGGCGTAACGGGTGAGGCGGTCGCGGAGGGTGGCGAAGGTGAAGGGCTTCAGCACGTACTGGATGACGCCGAGGGAGACGCCCTCGCGTACGACCGCGAGATCGCGGGCCGACGTGACGGCGATGACGTCCGTGCGGTGGCCCGCGGCGCGCAGGGTGCGGGCCAGTTGGAGGCCATGGCCGTCGGGGAGGTGCAGGTCCAGGAGGAGGAGATCGACCTCCGTACGGTCCAGGGCGCGTTTCGCCTCGGCCGCGCTGTGCGCCTTGCCCACGGCGTGGAAGCCGGGGATGCGGTTCACGTACAGCACGTGGGCGTCGGCGGCCACCTCGTCGTCTTCGACGACCAAGACCCGGATCGGCTCTGTCACTTGGTGCCTCCGTCTGCCACGTCCGGTGTGCTGGACGCCTCTTCATCGGCACCCGGCTCCTCATCGGCACCCGGCCTCGTGGGCACAAGGGCGGCGGCCGCCGTCCGCAGGTGCACCTCGAACTCCGCGCCGCCCCCGGGCGCCTCCCGCACCCTAAGCGTCCCCTCGTGCTTGGTCACCGTCTGGTGGACCAGGGCGAGGCCCAGACCGCGGCCCGCCGTGGCCTTCGTGGACCAGCCGCGCCGGAAGACCGCCTCCGTGTGCGCCGGGTCGACGCCGGGCCCCGTGTCGGACACCCGCAGCGTGAGTCCCGCCTCGTCCGCGCGTGCCGTCACCGTGACGCGGGCCGCGGGCGAGCCCTGGGCCGCGTCCACCGCGTTGTCGATCAGGTTGCCGAGGACCGTCACCAGATCGCGCGCGGGCAGATTCGCGGGCAGCATCCCGTCGTCGATGCTGCTGTCGGGAGACACGACGAGCTCCACGCCGTGTTCGTTCGCCTGGGCCGCCTTGCCCAGGAGCAGGGCCGCGAGCACCGGCTCGCTCACGGCCGCGACCACCTCGTCCGTCAGCGTCTGGGCCAGCTCCAGCTCGGCCGTGGCGAAGTCGACGGCCTCGTCCGCGCGGCCCAGCTCGATGAGCGAGACCACCGTGTGGAGGCGGTTCGCGGCCTCGTGGGCCTGCGAGCGCAGCGCCCGCGTGAAGCCGCGCTCCGAGTCGAGCTCGCCGGTCAGCGCCTGCAGCTCGGTGTGGTCACGCAACGTCACCACCGTGCCCCGGCGCTCGCCGCTCGACACGGGCGAGGTGTTCACCACGACCACCCGGTCCGCCGTCAGGTGCAGCTCGTCGACCCGCGGCTCGGCCGCGAGCAGCGCGCCCGTCAGCGGCGCGGGCAGGCCGAGCTCGGCGACGTTGCGGCCGACCAGGTCGCCCGACACGCCGAGCAGCTCGCGCCCCCCGTCGTTGATGAGCGCGATGCGCCGCTGGCCGTCCAGCATCAGGAGACCCTCGCGCACGGCGTGCAGCGCGGCCTCGTGGTAGTCGTGCATGCGGCTCAGCTCGGTGGCGTTCATGCCGTGGGTGTGGCGGCGCAGGCGGGCGTTGATCACGTACGTCCCGAGTCCGCCGAGCGCGAGCGCGCCGGCCGCGACGCCGAGCAGGGCGAGCAGCTGGCCGCGCGCCTTCTGGCTGATCTCCTCGATGGTGATGCCCGCGCTGACCAGGCCGGTGATCCGCCCGCTGCCGTCGTCGGCCAGGATCGGCGTGACCACGCGGACCGAGGGGCCGAGCGTCCCCGTGTAGGTCTCGGTGAAGGTCCTGCCCTTCAGCGCGTCGGCCCGGTGGCCGAGGAAGCGCTCGCCGATCTGCGCCTCGTCGGGGTGCGTCCAGCGGATGCCGTCCGGGTCCATGATCGTGACGAAGTCGACGCCGGTGTGCAGGCGTACGGCGGTGGCGTACGGCTGGAGGGTCCTCGTCGGGTCCTCGGCGAGCGCGGCCTCACGTACCGAAGGGGAGTCCGCAACCGCACGGGCCGCGGCCGTCGCCTGGCGGCGCGCGCCCTCCTCGGCCTGCTGCCGGTCGCTCAGGAACGTGAAGAGCGCGCATCCGGCCACCACGACGGTGACGAGCACGATCTGCATCGCGAAGAGCTGTCCGGCGAGGCTGCGTGGCCGGGGCGGACGGGCGAGGGACATGTGGCCAGTCTGCCTCTCCCCATAAGTGCGAACTAAATGAACGTAAGGGTGACCGCCCTCACAGGGCGAGAGATAGTCACCCGAGATTCGCCTGCCCAGGACGTGAGCCGCACGAGCCGCACGTACGGGCCGATCCAGGACGTGAGCCGCACGCACTGGCCGAAAACGCCGACGTAGTCGTTCAAGGAGGGCCCTCGTGGCCGACACCACCGACAGCCAGGTGGCCAAGGCTCCCGCAGCCAAGCGGGACCGCACCCACTATCTGTACATAGCCGTCATCATCGCCGTGGTCCTCGGTATCGGTGTCGGCCTGCTCTTCCCCGACTTCGCCACGGAGCTCAAGCCGATCGGCACCGGCTTCGTGAACCTGATCAAGATGATGATCTCGCCGATCATCTTCTGCACGATCGTCCTCGGCGTCGGCTCGGTCCGTAAGGCCGCCAAGGTCGGCAAGGTCGGTGGCCTCGCGCTCGCCTACTTCGTCGCGATGTCGGTCGTCGCGCTCGCCATCGGCCTGCTCGTCGGCAACATCCTGCACCCGGGCTCGGGCATGGACATCAGCGATTCCGACAAGGGCGCGGGCCACACCGCGGCCGACGAGGCGAACAAGGGTCTCGTCGACTTCGCGCTCGGCATCATCCCGAAGACGCTCGTCTCCGCCTTCACCGAGGGCGAGGTGCTGCAGACGCTGCTCGTCGCGCTCCTCGTGGGCTTCGCCCTGCAGGCCATGGGACGCTCCGGGGCGCCGGTCCTGCGGGGCATCGAGCACATTCAGAAGCTGGTCTTCCGGGTCCTCGGCATGATCATGTGGGCCGCTCCGGTCGGCGCGTTCGGCGCGATGGCGGCGGTGGTCGGCGAGACCGGCACGGACGCCCTGAAGGCCCTTGCCACGATCATGATCGGCTTCTACGTCACCTGCGCGCTGTTCATCCTGATCGTGCTCGGCGCGCTGCTGCGCCTGGTGACCGGGGTCAACCTCTTCAAGCTCCTGAAGTACCTGGGCCGCGAGTTCCTGCTGATCCTCTCCACCTCGTCCTCCGAGTCCGCGCTTCCGCGGCTCATCGCCAAGATGGAGCACCTGGGCGTCAGCCGCCCGGTCGTCGGCATCACCGTCCCGACGGGCTACTCGTTCAACCTCGACGGCACGATGATCTACCTGACGATGTCGTCGCTCTTCATCGCCGAGGCGATGGACCAGCCGCTCGGCGTGGGGGAGCAGATCTCCCTGCTCCTGTTCATGATGATCGCGTCCAAGGGCGCCGCGGGTGTCTCCGGTTCCGGCATCGCGGTCCTGGCCAGCGGCCTGCAGTCGCACAAGCCGGCCCTGGTGGACGGCGTCGGCCTGATCATCGGCGTCGACCGCTTCATGAGCGAGGCCCGCGCCCTGACCAACTTCGCGGGCAACGCGGTGGCCACGCTCCTGATCGGTACGTGGACCAAGGAGGTCGACCGGCAGCGGGTGGACGACGTCCTCGCCGGACGCCTGCCGTTCGACGAGAAGACGCTGCTCGACGACGGTGCTCCCGAGCGGGAGGACGCGGACCCGGACACGGTGGACGCCGTCCCGACACAGCCCGCCGGCAGCGAGAAGAAGTCCCTGACGGCCTAGCCGTCGACGGTCGCCGCTCTCCTGTCGGCGACCCTCGTCACCAGCTCGGTGGCTTGTGAGGCGGGCAGGCCCGCCGCGGTCAGAAACGTGATCGCGGTGGACCTGCCCGCCTTTTTCGCCGGTACGACACCGTCGTTGACGGCGTCCATCACGGCGAACAGGATCCCTTCGAGTGCCGCAGAGGTTCCGGAGGCTGCGGAGATCCCCGAGGCTGCGGAGGCCGCGGGGCGGCGGTAGGCATGGGGCGGCGCCCCGGATCCGGGGGCGGGTGCGGCGCCGTTCTGGCCTGAGCCGCCGCTTCGCGGCGGATGCTTACCCGCCCACCCACCCGATTGCCCCGTGGCGACGGTTGTTGCCCTACGTTCGGCACGAGCTGCGGGGTAATCGGGTGGGTGGGTGGGATAGATCCGCCGTGAAGCGGCGGGACGGTGAAGGCGGCGTCTCGCCCGGGGTGAGCTGCGGGGTAATCGGGTGGGTGGGTGGGATAGATCCGCCGTGAAGCGGCGGGACGGTGGAGGCGGCGTCCCGCCCGGGGCGAGCTGCGGGGTAAATGGGTCGGTGGGCGGGAAAGATCCGCCCGTGGAGCGGCGAACGGGTGGAGGCGGCGTGCCACCTGGTGCGCAAACGGGTGGGCGGGACGGTGAAGCCGGCGTCCCGTCCTGAGATGCGGGGAGGGCAACTTGCCGGAGAAGAATCGTGACTGCCTCGCCTGCGGGCTAGCCGACGGCACGGCACCGCTACCCGGCGGCACCCTGCTCCGCACCGCGCACTGGACCGTCGAGCACTGCACAGGACCCCTCGGCGTCGGCACCCTCATCGTCAAACCGCTGCGGCACATCACGGGCCTGCACGAGCTCGGCGTCGAGGAGGGCGCCGAGCTCGGTCCGTTGCTCACACGGGTAACCGCCTCCGTGCGCCAGGAAGTTGGCGACGAGTGCGAGCAGGTGTACGTCTGCCTCTGGTCCCACGCCGGGCGCGTACCCGGCCATGTGCACTTCGTCGTGCAGCCCGCCCGTACGCGTGACATCGACCGCCACGGCCATGTCTACGGCCCCGCCCTCCAGATGGCGATGTTCGCCGAGGGCGCCGAGCCGGAGCCGGAGCCGGGGGCGGTGGAGGAATTCTGCGGGCGGGTGCGGCGCGTGCTGGGTGAGGGTTCCGCCATCTAGGTGGGCGCGTGCGCAAACTGTTGACTCTTGTTCAAACCTGCCAGTAACTTCAGCGTTGCACCACTGAGAACCGCCGAAAGCCGCTGAAGCCTGCTCAAAACACCCCCACGGTACGGCTGTTGGCGCCCGCGGCTTGCTTGCTGCTCCTCTCCGGGAATGACCCCCCATCGGATTCAAAGGAGACTCCAGATGGTGATCCGCGCACGCGCCCTGCGCCTGGCAGCCGCCACTCTCGCCGCCGCAGGTACCGCCACCCTCGGCCTGGCCGCCGCTCCCGCCCAGGCGACCGGCGCCGACCCGCTCGACTATGTCGCCCTCGGCGACAGCTTCAGCGCCGGTTCCGGCGTCCTGCCCCTCGACGTGACCGCGCCCCTTCTCTGCGCTCGCTCGACGGCCAACTACCCGCACGTGACGGCCAAGCGGACCGGCGCCAGACTCACCGACGTGACCTGCGGCGGAGCCCAGACCAAGGACTTCGCGGGATCGCAGTACCCCGGTGTCGCGCCGCAGCTCGACGCCGTCAAGGCCGACACCGACGTCGTGACGCTGACCATCGGCGGCAATGACAACAACACCTTCATCAGCGCGATCCTCGCCTGCGGCTCCGCCGGAGTGCTCTCCGGCGGCAAGGGCAGCCCCTGCAAGGACGCCAACGGCGACAAGTTCACCAAGCAGATCGACGCGAGCACGTACCCGGCGCTGAAGACCGCCCTGCGAGCGGTCAAGGCCAAGGCCCCCAACGCGCGCGTCGGTGTGCTCGGCTACCCGTGGATCGTGCCGGAGAAGTCCGACCCCAGCTGCTTCGCCAAGATGCCGATCGCCACCGGTGACGTCCCTTACCTGCGGGACCTCCAGGCCCACCTGAACAAGGCCGTGCAGCGCGCCGCGTCCGAGACGGGGGCCACCTTCGTCGACATGGCCGCCGCCTCGGACGGCCACGACGCCTGCAAGCCGCTGGGCACGCGCTGGATCGAGCCGGTGCTGTTCGGCACCAACTTCGTGCCGGTGCACCCGAACGCCCTCGGCGAGTCCAGGATGGCCGACCAGGCCATCGGCGTACTGAAGCTGGGCTGACCAGCGAGTCGAGCGTCACAACTCGCCGCAGTCGTACGGTAGTTGCATGAGCGCCCCACGACACGTCGACTTCTGGTTCGACCCCGTCTGCCCCTACACCTGGCTGACCTCGCGGTGGCTCCGCGAGGTCGAGCGGGTGCGGGACGTCCGCGTGCGGTGGCGGGTGATGAGCCTCTCGGTGCTGAACGAACACCTCGACGTCGACCCCGAGGACCCCGACGGGCGATGGGGCGACTCCATGCGGGGTCCGGGCCGGGTCTGCGCGGCGGTGGCCGCGCGGCACGGGAGCGACGCGCTGGGCAGGTATCTCGACGCGCTCGGGGTGCGGCTGCACGAGCGGGGTGAGTGGGACGGTGCCGCGCGCGCACTCGCCGACGCCGGTCTGCCCACGGAGCTCGCGGCGGTGGCCTGGACGCAGGAGTACGACGAAGCCGTGCGGGCCTCGCACGAGGAGGGCATCGCGCTGGCCGGCCCCGACGTCGGGACGCCGGTCCTGTCCGTCCAGGGCGTGGGCGCCCTCTTCGGCCCGGTCGTCTCGCCTGCGCCGAAGGGTGAGGCGGCGGGGCGGCTGTGGGACGGGGTGGTGCTGATGGCGGGCGTCCAGAGCTTCTGCGAGCTGAAGCGGGCGTACGGCGATCTCGACTTCGGCTGATTCCGGGGCCGGCTGGCCGCGGAGCTCAAGTCCCCCCGCGTTACCGGGCTCATGTCCCCCGCGCTTCGGGGCCCAAGTCGCCCCCCACGCTTACCTTTTCGTAAGTACCTGACTATTTAGTCCGTACTTGTGAGGAGGCGGGCGCTCGCCAAGCATGGTCGACATGACGAACAAGCAGCACAAGACCTCAGTGACCGTTCTCGGCCTCGGCGCCATGGGCCAGGCCCTCGCCGGTGCTTTCCTCAAGGCCGGCCACCCCACCACCGTCTGGAACCGCACGCCCGGCAAGGGCGATGACCTCGTTTCCGCAGGGGCCACACTCACCTCCACCGCGGCCGAGGCCGTGCGCGCCTCGGACGTGGTGGTCGTCTGCCTCTACGACTACACCGTCTCGCAGGCCGTGCTCGACCCGCTCGCCGCGGAACTGCGGGGGCGCGCCCTGGTCAACCTCACCTCGGACACCCCGGAGCGCTCACGCGAGGCGGCGGCCTGGGCCGCCGGGCACGGCATCGACTACCTGGACGGCGCCATCCTCGTGCCGGTCACGGTCATCGGCACCGCTGACGCGCTGCTCTTCCACAGCGGCCCGAAGTCGGTGTACGAGCGGCACGAGAGCACGCTCGGGGTGCTCGGCGGCAACACCGTGTACCTCGGCGAGGACCACGGCCTCGCGGCCGTCTACGACAACGCCCTGCTCGACTTCTTCTGGACCAGCATGTCCGGCCTCGTGCACGCCTTCGCGCTGGCCGGGGCGGACGGCGTGAAGGGCGCGGAGCTGGCTCCGTACCTGAGCGCGCTGCTCTCCATCTTCCCGGAGGCCGTCGAGTCGACGGCGGTCGAGGTCGACTCCGGCGCGTACCCGGGCGACCAGGCCCCGCTGGTCACGGAGGCCGCCAACGTCGACCACATCATCCACGCCTCCGAGCACCGGGGCCTGGACGTGGGCGCCCTGAACGGCATGAAGGCCGTCCTTGACCGGGCCATCGCCAAGGGGTACGGCGCCGACGGCTGGACAGCCACGATTGAGGCCGTACGCGGCGCACGCTGAAGCGGCGTACGGTGAAAGTGACTGCCGTCACAGACCAGGAGCGGTGCGATGACCGGTGAACCGAGCTTCTTCGAGATCGGCGTCGAGGACCCGGAGCGGGGGCGGGCCTTCTACGGGGGGCTGCTCGGCTGGTCCTTCGAGCCGGGTCCCTCGGGCCAGGGGTACGTGATCGGGACCCCGGGTGTTTCCGGCGGCATGCACGGCGGTGACGCGGGGGCCGCGCCCTATCTCTTCTTCCAGGTGGACGACCTGGAGACGGCCCTGGCCAGGGTGATCCAACTGGGCGGCACGGTAGAGGCGCCCATCGGCGGCGAGAGTGACGAGTCCGACGCCGCCTTCGGCCGTTTCCGGCTCTGCAAGGACGACCAGGGCTCAACCTTCGGCCTGCACCAGCCGCCGAGGAGTCCCTGAGCCGGGCTGGCCTTGACGCCTGCGTCAAGGATTACCGTCGTACGCATGCGCATCGGCGAACTTGCGGAGCGGGTCGGCACCACCACGCGGACGCTTCGGTACTACGAGTCACGGGGGCTGCTGCCCGCTCGTCGCAGTGGCAACGGCTACCGCACCTACGACGAGGACGACGTGCGTCTCCTCGAGCAGATCAGGACCCTGCAGGACTTCGGGTTCGATCTGGAGGAGACGCGGCCGTTCGTGGAGTGTCTGCGTTCGGGGCATCCGGCGGGCGACTCCTGTCCTGCCTCACTCGACGTGTACCGCCGCAAGCTCGGTGAACTCGACGCTCTCATCAGCGAGTTGACGGAGGTGCGCGAACAGGTCGGGGCGCAGCTGGTGCGCGCCGAGGCGGCGGTCCCCGGGGGTCCGGAGCCCCGGTGCGGACTGACGGACTGACGGAGAGGGAGGGGCACGGTATGGCGATGGTCAAGGCGGACGGCGTGGCCGAGGTGACGGACGCGGACTTCGAGCGGGAGGTGCTCAAGGCGGAACTGCCGGTGCTCGTGGAGTTCGGGGCGGAGTGGTGCGGCCCGTGCCGGCAGCTCGCGCCGGTGCTGAGCGAGATCTCGCGCGAGGAGGCGGACCGGCTGAAGATCGTGCAGCTGGACGTGGACCACAACCCGGAGACGGCGATGGCGTACGGGATTCTCTCGGTACCGTCCCTCCTGGTGTTCCGGGGCGGAGAGCCGGTGAAGTCCATGGTGGGCGCGCGCCCCAAGCGCAAGCTCCTCGCCGAGCTCACGGAGGCCGAGGTGCTCTGAGCGCACCCGCCTCCGCCCCACGCGGAACACACGTGGAAAGAGAAATACCCCGGACGAATTGACGTCCGGGGTATTTCTTGGCGTATATTAGATCCTTTCGCGACCTCATACCCATCTGGGCATACCGGTATCGCGAGAATCTGTATAAGAGCACTGTAACTGGCGAGGGGCTGAATTGTCAACCGAGGAATTGCGGGAAGAGCAGCAATTCGTCTCCGGGCTGTACGCGCGCCTCGACGCGCTGCGCGAGGAGGCACAAGCCGCCGTGCAGGCGTCGTTGACGCAGGTCGGCAACGGTCTGCAGGCCAGGCTTGAGCGTGACGTCCTGGTGGCCGAGCGGTCCGGACTGCTGGCCGCCTTCGACGCGGGAGAGAACGGTCTTTGCTTCGGCAGGCTCGAATTCCGCGACGGCCGTGATCACCACATCGGACGCATCGGAATCCGCGCGTCCGACATCGAACGCACCCCGCTCGTGATCGATTGGCGAGCGGACGTCGCGCGTCCTTTCTATCTCGCCACCGGGCATACGCCGATGGGACTGCGCAGGCGCAGGCACATCACCACCGAGGGCCGCGACGTCACGGCCCTGCACGACGAGATCCTCGATCTCGGCGACACCACCCGCACCGGACACGAGGGTGCGGACGCCGACGAGGTGCTGCTCGCCGCGCTCGACTCGGCCCGCACCGGGCGCATGCACGACATCGTGCAGACCATCCAGGCCGAGCAGGACCGCATCATCCGGGCCCCGCACCACGGCGTACTCGTCGTCGAGGGCGGCCCCGGCACCGGCAAGACGGTCGTGGCGCTGCACCGTGCCGCCTTCCTCCTCTACGCCCACCGCCAGCTGCTCGCCAAGCGCGCGGTCCTGATCGTCGGCCCGAACCCCGCCTTCCTCGGCTACATCAGCGAGGTGCTGCCCGCGCTCGGCGAGACGGGCGTCCTCCTCTCGACGGTCGGCGAGCTGTTCCCCGGCGTGAGCGCCACCGGTACCGACACCCCCGAGGCGACCGAGATCAAGGGCCGCGCGGAGATGGCGGACGTGCTCGCCGCCGCCGTACGCGACCGGCAGCAGACCCCTGAGCCCGGCTCCCCGGTGATCATCGAGCACGACGACGGCGACCTCGTCCTGGACTGGACGATCGCGCAGGAAGCCCGGGAGGCGGCCCGCGAGGCGGACGTCCCGCACAACCTCGGCCGGCCGCACTTCGCCTTCCGCGTCATCGACATGCTCACCGAGCAGCTCGCCGAGCGGCTCGGCGCGGACCCGTACGGCGGCCCCAACTTCCTCGGCCCCGACGACATCGCCCAGCTCGGCAAGGCGATCGCCGCGAGCCCCGAAGTGCACGCGGCCATCGACGCGTTGTGGCCCCAGCTCACCCCGGAAGGCTTCCTCGCGGACTTCCTGGAGGAGCCGACGCCGCATCTGTCGGAGGAGGACGCCCTGCTGGTCCGGCGCCCGCGCGGTGCCGCCTGGACGGCCGCCGACGTCCCGCTGCTCGACGAGGCGGCCGAGCTGCTCGGCAACGACGACAGTGCGGCGAAGGCGATGGCGGAGGCCGAGCGCGCCAAGCAGATCGCCTACGCGCAGGGCGTGCTCGACGTGTCGTACGCGTCCCGGACCTACGAGTTCGAGGACAAGGACGACGACGAGTCCGAGGTCCTGCTGGCGCACGACATCATCGACGCCGAGCGGATGGCCGAGCGCCAGGAGGAGGCCGACCACCGCAGCGCCGCCGAGCGCGCGGCAGCCGACCGGACGTGGGCCTTCGGGCACATCATCGTCGACGAGGCGCAGGAACTGTCCGCGATGGCCTGGCGGTTGCTGATGCGGCGCTGCCCGACCCGCTCGATGACGCTGGTCGGCGACCCCGCGCAGACGGCCGAGGCCGGCGGCTGCGGCTCCTGGGAGTCGATCCTTTCGCCGTACGTCGACGACCGCTGGGAGTACACGCGGCTCGGCGTCAACTACCGCACGCCGGTGGAGATCATGGACGTGGCCGCCGAGGTGCCCCGCGTCGAGTACCCCGACTTCGCGCCGCCGAGTTCCGTGCGGTCCACCGGGGTGCACCCGTGGGCGCAGCGCACGGACGACCTCGCCGCGGCCGTGGCCGACGCGGTGACGGCCGAGGCACGGGACGAGGGCCGCCTCGCGGTGATCGCCCCGCGCGAGCTGCATGCCCAGCTCGCCGTAAAGCTCCCCGGTGTGACGGCCGGGGAGGCCCCGGACCTGACGCGGCCGGTCGTGCTTATCGACCCGCGTCAGGCGAAGGGCCTGGAGTTCGACACGGTCCTGGTGGTGGAGCCGGGCCGCTACGGCACGAGCGATCTGTACGTGGCCCTGACCCGGGCCACGCAGCGCCTCGGCATCCTGCACGCCGAGGCGTTGCCGGTGGCGCTCAAGCAGTTCGACTAGCTCACAGCCGACTGCTTCACGCAGGTCGCAGCCACACCGTGGCCAGCGGCGGCAGGGTGAGGCGCAGGGACGCCGGGCGGCCGTGCGACGCCACCGGCTCGGTCTTGACCGGGTCCGGGTTGGTGACGTCGCCGCCGCCGTAGCGTCCCGCGTCCGTGTTCAGGACCTCGTGCCAGGCGGTGAACTCGCCGGGTACGCCCAGGCGGTACTCGTGCCGCACCACCGGTGAGAAGTTCGAGACGGCCAGGAGAGGCGCCTCGTCCGTCTCCTCGGCGGCGTAACGCAGGAACGCGAAGACGTTGTCCTCGGCGGCGTCGCCCTCGACCCAGGCGAAGCCGCCCGGGTCCGTGTCGCGCTGCCAGAGCGACGGCTGGCCGCGGTAGACGGTGTTGAGGTCGCGCACGAGATCGCGTACGCCCCGGTGCTCGGCCTCCGCCCCGTACGCGGGATCGAGCAGCCACCAGTCGGGGCCGTGGCCCTCCGCCCACTCGGCGCCCTGCGCGAACTCCTGCCCCATGAAAAGGAGTTGCTTGCCGGGGTGGGCCCACATGAAGCCGAGGTAGGCCCGGTGGTTGGCGCGCTGCTGCCACCAGTCGCCGGGCATCTTCGACACCAGGGACTTCTTGCCGTGCACGACCTCGTCGTGCGAGATCGGCAGGACGTAGTTCTCGCTGTAGGCGTACACCATCGAGAACGTCATCTCGTTGTGGTGGAACTTGCGGTGCACGGGCTCCTTCGACACGTAGTCGAGGGAGTCGTGCATCCACCCCATGTTCCACTTCAGGCCGAAGCCGAGCCCGCCGAAGCCGCCGGGGCCCTGGTGGTGCGTCGAGCGGGTCACGCCGTCCCAGGCCGTGGACTCCTCGGCGATGGTGACGACGCCGGGGGCGCGACGGTAGACGGTGGCGTTCATCTCCTGGAGGAAGGCCACGGCGTCCAGGTTCTCGCGTCCGCCGTGCGCGTTCGGCGTCCACTCGCCGTCCTCGCGCGAGTAGTCCAGGTACAGCATGGAGGCGACGGCGTCGACGCGCAGGCCGTCGATGTGGAACTCCTCGCACCAGTAACTGGCGTTGGCGACAAGGAAGTTGCGCACTTCCTTGCGGCCGTAGTCGAACTCCAGGGTGCCCCAGTCGGGGTGCGCCGCCCGGCTCGGGTCCTCGTGCTCGTACAGCGTGCGGCCGTCGAACTCGGCGAGAGCCCAGTCGTCGCGCGGGAAGTGCGCGGGCACCCAGTCCATCAGGACGCCGATGCCCGCCCTGTGCAGCGCGTCGACGAGGTACTTGAAGTCGTCCGGCGTGCCGAGGCGGGCCGTGGGCGCGTAGAAGCCGGTGACCTGATATCCCCACGAGCCGCCGAAGGGATGCTCGGCGACCGGCATCAGCTCGACGTGCGTGAACCCCAGGTCGGTGACGTACGCGGGCAGCTGCTCGGCGAGTTGGCGGTACGTCAGACCCGGTCGCCAGGACGCCAGATGGACCTCGTACACGGAGAAGGGAGCCTGGTGGACGGGCACCTCCGCCCGCCGGACCAGCCACTCCGCGTCACGCCACTCGTGATGCGACTCGTGCACGACCGAGGAGTTCGCGGGCGGCGCCTCCGTGCGGCGCGCGAGCGGGTCGGCGCGGTGCGTCTTCGTGCCGTCGGGCCGGGTGATCTCGTACTTGTAGAGCTCGCCCTCGCCCACGGACGGCACGAACAGCTCCCAGACGCCGCTGCCGCCGAGCGAGCGCATCGGGAAACCCGTCCCGTCCCAGAAGTTGAAGCTCCCCACCACGCGCACGCCCAGGGCGTTGGGCGCCCACACCGTGAAGCGGGTCCCGGTCGCTCCCTCGTGCACCATCGGGTGTGACCCCAGCGCGTGCCACAGCTGCTCGTGCCTGCCCTCGCCGATCAGATGCAGGTCGAACTCGCCGAGTGCGGGCAGGAAGCGGTACGCGTCGTGGATCTCCAGTTCGGCGTCCTCGTACGTGACGTGGAGCCGGTAGTCCTCGGGGACCTCGCGCAGCGGGAGCACCCCGGAGAAGAACCCGTCCCCGTCGTCCCGGAGCTCCGCCCGCAGATCCTTGGCGACGACGGTGACGGAACGGGCGTACGGCCGCAGCGCGCGGAAGGCGATGCCCTCGCGCACGACGTGGGCGCCGAGCACCCCGTGCGGGTCGTGGTGGGTGCCGGCCAGGAGGCGGGCACGGTCCTCCTGCGAGACGGGCGACTCGGGGCGGACGGCCGGTGGCTCCGCTGCCTGCTTCGGCGTCTTCGGCTGCTTCTGCCGGGGCGGCTCGGGTTTCCGGCCTCCGGCCTCCGGCTTCCGCTTGCCCTTCTTGCTGGCCTCGTCGGACGGTTTGCGCGGCTGCGGGCGGGGGGTCACGGGGGAGCCTCCTCGGCGATGGCAGGTCAGTGGGGTTCGGTGGCGGGGCCGTTCGTGGCGAGGCGTTTGATCGCGGCAAGGGGGACGGGGAGCCAGTCGGGGCGGTGGCGGGCCTCGTACAGCACCTCGTAGACCGCCTTGTCCGTTTCGTAGGCGCGCAGCAGAACCGGGTCCATGCGCGGATCGCGGCCGGCGACCTCCGCGTACCCCGCGCAGTACGCCGCCCGGCAGTCGCCCGCCCAGTCGGGGGCCCACGGCTCGTGGGAGCGCGCCGCGTAGTCGAAGGACCGGAGCATGCCCGCCACGTCGCGTATGGGAGGCTGCGGCATCCTGCGTTCGGCGAGCGGGCGCGACGGCTCACCCTCGAAGTCGATCAGTGACCACTCCCCGGCGGGCGAGCGCAGGCACTGCCCCAGGTGCAGGTCCCCGTGGATGCGCTGGGCCGTCCAGGTCTCCTCGCCCCGCCCCAGGTCGGCGAGCGCCTCGTAGGTGGTGTGCAGCGCGGGGGCGTACGGCTGCAGGGCGGGCACCGCCCCGGCCGCCGTGGCCAGGCGGTCGGCCATGCCCTCGGCGATCAGCTCCATCTGGACGCGGCCCAGCGTGACGGTGGGCAGGGCGCGGGCCAGCGCCTTGTGTACCTCGGCGGTCGCCCGGCCGAGCTCCCGCGCCTCGCCGCTGAAGTCCCGCCCCGCGGCCAGCTCTTCGAGGGCCAGCTCCCAGCCGTCCACCGTGCCCTTCAGGTAGGGCTGGAGCACGCCGAGGACGCTCACGTCGTCCCCCGTGTCCGCGAGGAACCAGGCGGCGGGCGGGGGGACCTGCGCACAGCCTTCGCGGGACAGCACCAGGGGCAGCTCCAGGTCCGGGTTGGACCCGGGCACGATGCGGCGGAACAGCTTCAGGATGTACGTGTCGCCGTACACCAGTGAGGAGTTGGACTGTTCGGCGGCGAGGACGCGCGGTGCGAGATCCGCGCCTATGTCCTTGCGCCGGTCGCGCTCGAAACGCAGCTTGCCGACGCGTGCCTGGATGCGCAGCGCCTCAAGGAGGAAACCGGACATCCGGGAGTCGTGCAGCGCCTCGTAGACCGTGAACCCGTTGAGCGGCCCGCGCGTCACATGGCCGATCAGCGCGCGAGCGAGCCGGGGCGGCAGCTCGCGCCGCACACCGAGCAGGAGTTGGTAGCAGTCGGCGGGCGGCGGGGGCGCGCCGCCCGCCTGTCCCGGCACCTGGGGCTGCCGGACCTCCACGATCAGGTGCAGGAGCCCCGACTCGGAGGTGGGTGGCAGCAGTTCGGTCGCCGTGACAACGGTGAAGTCGGTGATGGGGCGGCCTTTGCCCGCGAACCAGCGCTGTCGTGGCAGCCACGCGCGCAACAGCGGATCGAGCGAGGCGAGCAGTGCGTCCGCGGTGATGCCCGGGCGGGTGACGGCTTCCGACATGGCGTCGCGTCCTTTCCGCGGTGCGGACAAGGGAGGAGTGCGGGAGTGCCGGTTGTGCGGGGAGAGTTCCCAGGGCGGGGCGGTGGAAACCGCCCCGCCCAGGAATGACGGGGGTGGAGCCTACGCCTGGTCCTTGCGCAGCCGGAACCAGTAGAAGCCATGTCCGGCCAGAGTCAACAGATAGGGCAGTTCACCGATGGCCGGGAAACGCACCCCGCCGATCAGCTCCACCGGGTGCCGGCCGTTGAAGGTCTGCAGATCCAACTCCGTGGGCTGCGCGAACCGCGAGAAGTTGTGCACGCAGAGCACCAGGTCGTCTTTGTACTCGCGCAGGAAAGCGATCACCGCCGGATTCGACGACGGAAGCTCCGTGTACGAGCCGAGTCCGAAGGCGGGGTTCTGTTTGCGGATCTCGATCATCCTGCGGGTCCAGTGCAGGAGGGAGGAGGGGGACGACATGGAGGCTTCGACGTTGGTGACCTGGTAGCCGTAGACGGGGTCCATGATCGCGGGGAGGTAGAGCCGCCCCGGGTCGCAGGAGGAGAAGCCGCCGTTGCGGTCGGGCGTCCATTGCATGGGGGTGCGGACGGCGTCGCGGTCGCCGAGCCAGATGTTGTCGCCCATGCCGATCTCGTCGCCGTAGTAGAGGATCGGCGATCCGGGCAGCGAGAGGAGCAGTGCGGTGAAGAGTTCGATCTGGTTGCGGTCGTTGTCCAGGAGGGTGGCCAGGCGGCGGCGGATGCCGATGTTGGCGCGCATGCGCGGGTCTTT
>NZ_JBVIPS010000013.1:0-335480 GCF_055577715.1 Streptomyces sp. NPDC033177
AGGGCGGAGATGATTTCTTCCTGGACGGCCGGGTTCTCGTAGTTGAGGTCGGGCTGGTGGGAGAAGAAGCGGTGCCAGAAGTACTGTTTGCGCACTGGGTCGAAGGTCCAGTTGGAGACCTCGGTGTCGACGAAAATGATGCGCGCGTCCTGGTACTGCTTGTCGTCATCGGCCCAGACGTAGTAGTCGCCGTAGGGGCCTTCTGGGTCGCTGCGGGACTGCTGGAACCACGGGTGCTGATCGCTGGTGTGGTTCATCACGAAGTCGATGATCACGCGCATGCCCCGCTGATGCGCGGAGTCCACGAACTCCACGAAGTCAGCGAGATCGCCGAACTCCGGGAGGACCGCGGTGTAGTCCGACACGTCATAACCGCCGTCCCGCAACGGCGACTTGAAGAACGGTGGCAGCCATAGGCAGTCCACGCCCAGCCACTGCAGATAATCCAGCTTGGCCGTGATCCCCTTGAGGTCTCCGATGCCGTCGCCGTTGCTGTCCTGGAAGGAGCGGACCAGGACTTCGTAGAAGACCGCGCGCTTGAACCACTCGGGGTCGCGGTCCTTGGCGGGCG
This sequence comes from Streptomyces sp. NPDC033177, assembly GCF_055577715.1. NCBI lineage: Bacteria > Bacillati > Actinomycetota > Actinomycetes > Kitasatosporales > Streptomycetaceae > Streptomyces > Streptomyces sp. NPDC033177. The sequence goes on from NZ_JBVIPS010000013.1 coordinate 572, forward strand.
TGTCCTCGAATGTGTCCTGGACGGGCTCGTTGATGATCATGGTGTGGGTGACCCTCCGATCAACGGTGAGGACGGTCGCAGAACCTCGCTGTGCTCATCCGGGGGTAAATCCCCGGGCCCCCGGCCGACGAGCAACACATGCGCGCCGCCCGGACCGAGGCGCACGTAGTTGGCCCTGCCCCAGTGAAAGGTGTTGCCGGTGAGCTCGTCGCGCACCGGCACGGAATCGTGCCAGTGGAGGCCGAGTTCCGGCATGTTCAACGAGACCGTGGCCTCCTGGGTGTGGTGGGCGTCGAGGTTCACGACCACCAGAACCGTGTTCGATCCGTCCTCGCCCCCGGCCGTCTTCGAGTACGCGATCACCGCTTCCTGGTCCGTGGGGTGGAAGTGCAGGCCACGCAGTTGCCGCAGGGCGGGGTTGGAGCGCCGTACGCGGTTCAGCGTGGTGATGAGGGGCGCGATGGTGGAGCCGGTGCGCTCCGCCGATTCCCAGTCACGCGGGCGCAGTTGGTACTTCTCCGAGTTCAGATACTCCTCGCTGTCGGCCCGCGCAGGGGCGTTCTCGCAGAGTTCGTATCCGCTGTAGACGCCCCAGGTCGGCGCGAGGGTCGCGGCGAGCACCGCGCGGGCCTCGAAGGCGGGGCGGCCGCCGTTCTGCAGGTAGGCGTGCAGGATGTCCGGGGTGTTGACGAAGAAGTTCGGCCGGAGGTAGTGGGCGGTCTCCGTCGCCAACTCGCTCGCGTAGTCCGTGAGTTCTTCCTTGGCATTCCGCCAGGTGAAGTAGGTGTAGGACTGCTGGAAGCCGATGGCGGCCAGGGTGCGCATCATGGCCGGGCGGGTGAAGGCCTCGGCCAGGAAGATGACGTCGGGGTCGGTGTCGTTGATGTCGGCAAGCACCTGTTCCCAGAAGGCGACCGGTTTGGTGTGCGGGTTGTCGACGCGGAAGATGCGCACGCCGTGGTCCATCCAGAACCGCAGCAGGCGTACGGTCTCGGTGATCAGGCCGGGCATGTCGCGGTCGAAGGCCAGGGGGTAGATGTCCTGGTACTTCTTCGGGGGGTTCTCGGCGTAGGCGATGCTGCCGTCGGCGCGGTGCTGGAACCACTCGGGGTGTTTGTCGACCCAGGGGTGGTCGGGGGAGCACTGCAGGGCGAAGTCCAGGGCGACTTCGAGGTGCAGGTCGCGGGCACGGCGCACGAAGGCGTCGAAGTCCTCCAGGGTGCCCAGGTCGGGGTGGATCGCGTCGTGGCCGCCTTCAGGGGAGCCGATGGCCCAGGGCACGCCGACGTCGTCGGGGCCGGGGGACAGGGAGTTGTTGGGGCCCTTGCGGAAGGTGGTGCCGATGGGGTGGATGGGCGGCAGGTAGACGACGTCGAAGCCCATCGCGGCGATCGCCGGAAGCCGCTCGGCGGCCGTGCGGAAGGTGCCCGACTTCGGCGGCTGCCCCTCCCGGACCACGGCGCCCTCCGAGCGCGGGAAGAACTCGTACCAGGACCCGAACAGGGCCCTCTCCCGCTCCACAAGCAGCGGCAACCGCTCCGACTCCGTGACGAGTTCGCGCAGCGGATGCTCGGCGAGGACCGCGTCCACCTCCGGGGTGAGGGCGGCGGCGAGGCGGGCCGTGGCGGGACGCCCCGTGTCGCGCAGGGCCTCGACGGCGGCGCCGAGGGTGGCGCGGTCGCTCGCCGGGGCGACGTCAGCGGCGCGTTCGTGGAGGCGGGCGCCTTCCTCCAGGACGAGTTCGGTGTCGATGCCCGCCGGGATCTTGATGTGCGCGTGGTGGCGCCACTGGGTGAGGGGATCGCCCCACGCCTCGACGGTGTACGTCCAGTGTCCCTCCGCGTCCGGGGTGACGTCCGCGCCCCACCGGTCGGTGCCGGGGGCCAGCTCGCGCATCGGCGTCCATGGCCCGGGGCGCCCTTGGGGATCGCGCAGGACGACGTTGGCGGCGACCGCCTCGTGCCCTTCGCGGAAGACGGTGGCGGTGACCTGGAAGGTCTCGCCCACCACGGCCTTGGCGGGCCGCCGCCCGCCGTGGACGAGCGGCGCGATGTCGAGGACGGGTATGCGGCCGGTGAGGGTGCCGGGCCGGGCGGGGAAGGGGGGCGGTTCCTGCGGGTGCTGCTGGTCCCGCGGGTCCTGCTGGTCCCGCGCGTCCTGCTGTGGTGCCGGGGGTGTGGGCACTCTTGTGGAGACCTTTCCCGAGGCTTTTCCCGAGGGTGTCGCCGACGGGCGAGTTGAGGGCATTACCGCTCCTGTCCGCGTTACATGAGTGGGGCGGATACGGGGTTCTGGAGGGGTTCAGCGACTGCGTGCCGCGCTTGTGGCCGTACTTGAGCCGTGACTGCCGTACTTGAGCCGTGACTGCCGTACTTGAGCCATGACTGCCGTACCGAGTCGTGACTGACCGTACTGAGCCGTGTGCGTACCGGGGGAGCCTTCCCACCAACTTCGGGTGGGCAATCCGGCGCTTTGCTGGCTACTGGTGCGTAAGGCCCCATAACAAGACCGGTGTCCTATCGAGGGTGCTTCGGGATCGCGCAGGAGGCAAGGCCGCACCCGCACACACGAAACCGGCCCCGCCATGTGCGGCGGGGCCGGTTCTGTGCTGCGCCGTGCTCTACGGGTTGCTGACCTGCAGCAACTTGTTCGGGGATCCGAGGCCGGCGCCCGTCACCTTGCCCGGCACCGCCTGGTCGGTCAGTGCCTTGCTCACCTCGGCCGGGGTGGCCGACGGGTGATCGGCGAGGTAGAGCGCCGCCGCGCCCGCCGCGTGCGGCGAGGCCATGGACGTCCCGGAGAGGGTGTCCGTGGCGCTGTCGTCCGTGTTCCAGGCGGAGGTGATGCCGACGCCCGGCGCGAACAGGTCCAGGCTGCCGCCCCAGTTGGAGAAGCTCGCCTTGGCGTCCTTGACGTCGGTCGCGCCGACCGTGATCGCCTCCTTCACCCGGGCGGGCGAGAACAGGAACGCGGGAAGCCCGTCGTTGCCGGCCGCGACCGTGTAAGTGACCCCGGAGGCGATGGAGTTGCGTACGGCGGCGTCCAGCTGGGCGTTGGCCGTGCCCCCGAGGCTGAGGTTGGCGACGGCGGGCTTCGTCGCGTTCTTCGTCACCCAGTCGATGCCCGCGATGACCTGCGCGGTCGTTCCCGACCCCGCGTCGTCGAGCACCCTGACGCCCACGACGTCCGCCTGCTTGGCGACGCCGTGGCTCTCGCCCGCGACGGTCGCCGACACGTGCGTGCCGTGGCCGTTGCCGTCCTGTGCCGTGGCGTCGTTGTCGACGAAGTCCCAGCCGCTGCTCGCGCGGCCGCCGAAGTCCTTGTGCGAGGCACGGATTCCGGTGTCGATGACGTATGCCGTCACGCCCTGGCCCGACGACTCGGGATAGGTGTAGGACGTGTCGAGCGGCAGGTTCTTCTGGTCGATCCGGTCCAGGCCCCAGGAAGGCGGGTCCTTCTGGGTGTGGTCCAGGGACACGGTGCTGTCCTGGGAGACGGAGGCGACCCGGGGGTCACCCGCGAGCCTCTTGGCCTGTGCGGATCCGGCCTTCACCGCGTAGCCGTTGATCGCGGTGCTGTAGGTGTGACGTATCTTCGCCCCGTACTTCGCGGCGAGGCCCTTGCCCGCCTCCGACGGGGCAGTGGTCCCGCCCTTGAGCGTGACGATGTAACTCCCGCTGACGGAACCGGGCTCACCGGCGCCGAGTATCTCCCCGAGCGGGGGATCGGCGGGATCGGCGTGTGCGGGCAGCGTGATGGCCGAAAGTACCACCGCCGTGGTGGCGGCGGTCACGGCCCCGGCCCACCGCAGACGCTTCGTGCGCGACAGAGTCATACGCTGGTTTCCCTCCCCAACTTGACATGCGACTCGCGGAGTTGGAGCGGTCTGTGCCGGATTCCCCGTATCCTCCACGAGCGCCACTTGGCAGCCTCTCGTGCGGCGTGAGGGCCTACAAGACCACACGGCGTGGGGGAATCGGTCAGACCGCCGGTGGGAGTGCTGTGAGGGTTGCGCCGATTTCCGGACGGATTCGGGATGCCTGCGGCAGGTGCGGGACCACGGGGTGACCGCCGGGCCCTGTGCCGTGCGCGTCCGTGCGCCGTAGTTGCAGAGGGGCGGGCACCGCTACCTTCTACGCGTAGGTCGATAGGTAACGCATCCCCCGCAGAGGTGGAGTCGCTGTGAAGGCCATCCGTCGATTCACCGTACGTCCCGCCCTTCCCGAACCCCTCACCCCGCTCTCGGAGCTGGCGCGCAATCTGCGCTGGTCCTGGCACGCGGAAACCCGTGACCTGTTCACGTACGTCGACCCCGAGCAGTGGGCCGCGTCCCAGTGCGACCCCGTGCGCCTGCTCGGCAGTGTGTCGCCCGCGCGGCTCGCGCGGCTGGCCGGGGACGGGGAGTTCCTGCGCCGTCTCGCCGCGGCCTCGGACGGGCTTCGGGAGTACGTCACCGGGGACCGCTGGTATCAGGAGCAGGCCGCCGAGCGCGGGGGTGAGCTCCCGCGCGCCGTCGCCTACTTCTCGCCCGAGTTCGGCATCACCGCCGCCCTGCCGCAGTACTCGGGAGGCCTCGGCATCCTCGCGGGCGACCACCTGAAGGCGGCGAGCGACCTCGGGCTCCCGCTCATCGGGGTCGGTCTCCTCTACCGGCACGGCTACTTCCACCAGTCCCTGTCCCGTGACGGCTGGCAGCAGGAGACCTACCCGGTGCTCGACCCGAACGAGCTGCCGCTCACCCTCCTGCGCGAGGCGGACGGCACCCCGAGCCTGGTCTCGATCGCCCTGCCCGGCGGGCGCTCGCTGCGTGCGCACGTATGGCAGGCGAGCGTCGGGCGCGTACCGCTCCTGATGCTCGACTCGGACGTCGAGGAGAACGACACCGGCGCCCGCGAGGTGACCGACCGGCTCTACGGCGGTGGCAGCGAGCACCGGCTGCTCCAGGAGATGCTGCTCGGCATCGGCGGGGTGCGCGCCATCAGGACGTACTGCCGGCTGAGCGGGCACGCCGAGCCCGAGGTCTTCCACACGAACGAGGGGCACGCGGGCTTCCTCGGACTTGAGCGGATTCACGAACTCGCCCGCGAAGGGGTCGAGTTCGACGCGTCGCTCGAAGCCGTGCGCGCCGGGACCGTCTTCACCACCCACACGCCCGTACCCGCAGGGATCGACCGCTTCGACCGTGAACTGGTGGCCCGGCACTTCGGACCGGACGCCGAACTGCCCCGCATCGACGTCGAGCGGATACTGCGTCTCGGCATGGAGACGTACCCCGGCGGTGAACCCAACCTCTTCAACATGGCGGTGATGGGCCTGCGGCTCGGGCGCCGCGCCAACGGCGTCTCCACCCTGCACGGCAAGGTGAGCCGCGAGATGTTCGCGGGCCTGTGGCCGGGATTCGACGCCGAGGAAGTGCCGATCGCCTCCGTCACGAACGGCGTGCACGCCCCGACCTGGGTCGCTCCCGAGGTGTTCCGCCTCGGCGCACGGCAGATCGGCGCACAGCGCACGGAGGACGCGCTGTCGGTGGGCGGCTCCGAGCGGTGGGACGCGGTCGCCGAGATCCAGGACGCGGACATCTGGGAGCTGCGGCGTGAGCTGCGCGGGCAGTTGGTGACGGAGGTCAGGCAGCGGCTCTACGCGTCCTGGCGCCAACGGGGCGCCGCGAGCGCGGAGTTGGGGTGGATCGACGACGTACTCCACCCGGATGTCCTGACGATCGGCTTCGCGCGCCGCGTCCCCTCGTACAAACGCCTGACGCTGATGCTGCGGGACCGCGACCGGCTGATGGAGCTGCTCACGCATCCGGAGCGGCCGATCCAGATCGTGGTGGCGGGCAAGGCGCACCCGGCGGACGACGGGGGCAAGCGGCTCATCCAGGAGCTGGTGCGCTTCACGGACGACCCGCGGGTGCGGAACCGCATCGTGTTCCTGCCCGACTACGGCATGGCGATGGCGCAGAAGCTGTATCCGGGGTGCGACGTCTGGCTGAACAACCCCCTCCGTCCGCTCGAGGCGTGCGGGACCAGCGGGATGAAGGCCGCGCTGAACGGCTGCCTCAACCTGTCGGTCCTCGACGGCTGGTGGGACGAATGGTTCGAGCCGGACTTCGGCTGGGCGATCCCCACGGCGGACGGGGCGGCGACGGACGAGGACCGCCGGGACGACCTGGAAGCCGCGGCGCTGTACGACCTCCTTGAGCGCAGGATCACGCCCCGCTTCTACGAGCAGGGGCCGGGCGGCCTGCCCGACCGGTGGATCGAGATGGTGCGCCGGACGCTGACCCGGCTCGGCCCGAAGGTGCTCGCCGGGCGGATGGTGCGGGACTACGTGGAGCAGCTGTACGTCCCCGCCGCGCGGGCGCACCGCACGCTGGACGCGGATGCCGCGGCGGATCTTGCCGACTGGAAGGCGCGGGTGCGTGCCGCCTGGCCGCGGGTCGCCGTCGACCACGTCGAGGCAACGGCGACGGGAGCCACCGCCGAACTGGGGGCCACGCTCTCCTTGCGGGTCCGCGTGCACCTGGGCGACCTGACCCCGGACGACGTGGAGGTGCAGACGATCGCGGGTCGCGTCGATCCCGAGGACGTCATCGCGGATGCGAGCCCGATTCCGCTGAAGCCGGTGGGTGGGCCTGACGCGGAGGGCCGCCGTCTCTACGAGGGGCCGCTGTCCCTGGACCGCACGGGGCCGTTCGGCTACACGGTCCGCATCCTGCCGGCACATCGACTGCTGGCCAGCGGGGCCGAGTTGGGGCTGGTCGCGGTGCCGTCGGAGGGGACGGGGGAGGCTGCGGGGGTGTTGTTGCGGTAGGGCGGCCCTGCGGGGCTTCCCCCAACCCCGCCCCTTCCCGAAAAACCCGCTCTGGCGCGGGGGCCTTGGTTGCCGTTGATCACCGGCTCCGCCGAGTTCGTCCTCAAACGCCGGACGGGCTGACAAATCAGCCCGTCCGGCGTCGGGGGAGCTACTTGACGTTCACGCCCGTCCAGGCCGCCGCCACGCCCTTGGCCTCGGCCGAGTCCGCGCCGTACAGGTCCGTCGCCGCCTTCAAGGTGCCCTCGCGGGCCGCCTTGTAGTCCGTCGTCGTCGTGAAGTACGACGTCAGGGCCTTGAACCAGATCTTCTCGGCCTTGTCGCGCCCGATGCCCTCGACCTTGGAGCCGTCGGCGGTCGGGGAGTCGTACTTGACGCCGTTGATCTCCTTCGCGCCGCTGCCCTCGGACAGCAGGTAGAAGAAGTGGTTGGCGATGCCGGAGGAGTAGTGGACGTCTACGTTGCCCGCCTCCGCGCTCCAGTTGTCCAGGGAGTTGCCGTCCTTGGAGGGCTTGTCCATGTAGCGCAGCGGCGTACCGTCGCCGTTGATGTCGATCTTCTCGCCGACCATGTAGTCGGGCACGTCCTCGGCGTTCTTGGCGTTGAACTCGACCGCGGCCGCGAAGATGTCGGAGGTGGCCTCGTTCAGACCGCCCGACTCACCGCTGTACTCCATGTTGGCGGTCGCCGCCGTGACGCCGTGCGTCATCTCGTGCGCCGCGACGTCCATCGACGTGAGCGGCTTCTTGTCGCCCTCGCCGTCGCCGTACGTCATGCAGAAGCAGCTGTCGTCCCAGAAGGCGTTGACGTACGCGTTGCCGTAGTGGACACGCGAGGTCGCGCCCTTGCCGTCGCCCTTGATGCCCTCGCGGCCGTGCACGGCCTTGTAGTAGTCCCAGGTCAACTGGGCTCCGTAGGCGGCGTCGACGGCGGCGGTCTGGGCGTCCTCCGGCTTTCCGGTGCCCCAGGTGTCGTCGTCGTCCGTGACGAGCTTGCCCTCGCCGCTCTGGGCGTGGTTCAGGTCGTACGTCGAGTGGCCGCCACGCGCGTCGTCGATCAGGTCGAAGCCGCTCGAACCCTTCTTGGAGCCGACCTCGACGTCGCCGCTGTACTGGCTGTGGCCCGCGCCGTTCTCGATGGCCTGGTACTGGAAGAGCTTCTTGCCCGTGGCCGCGTCGGTGATGACGTGCAGCTTGCTGGGCGTGCCGTCCTTCTGGACGCCGGTGACGACGGTCTCGTGGGCGAGGACCGGCTTGCCGGACGCGGCCCAGACGACCTTGCGCGGGGTCTGCGCGTCGGCCTTCTTGGTGTCGCCGGACTTCGACGCGGTCGACTCGGCGGACTTCGCGGCCGACTTGGCGCCGACCTTCGCGGAGGTGGACGCGACCTTGATGGTGGCCTTGGCGGCCTTGGTCACGCTCTTGACCGAGCCGCTCTTGGCGGTGTGGACGACCAGATCGCCGCCGAGGACGGGCAGGCCGTCGTAGGTGCGCTCGTAGCGGGTGTGCGTGGTGCCGTCGCGGTCCTTGACGACATCTCTGACGACGAGCTTCTCCTTGCCGCCGAGGCCGATCTTCTCGGCGGTGGCGGCCTTGTCCGCGTTCGCGTCCTGCAGCAGTCCGGCGCGGGCGGTGGAGGAGAGCGCGATCTGCGATCCGGCGGGCGCCGCGGCCCGGTCGGGCTGCGCGGAGGCTCCGGTGGTCAGACCGCCGGCGAGCAGTGCTCCGGCGGCGACTGCGGTGGCGATGGCCAGCGTGGAGCGCTTCCGGGATATGTGGGGGGTCACGCATGCTCCTTCTGTGGGGGGCCCGGACGGCGTTGGGGAGCTGTCCGGGCTGAAAGATGCGGTGCGGGTGTACAGATGTTCTGTTGTGTCGTGCGAGGGAAGAGTGTCAGTTGGGCCACGCGCATGTCAGGTACCTGACCGCAGGTTGGCCGGAAATCGTCCGTTGAGCGATGGTCCATGTACGCAATGCGAACGGGGAGTTGAGCGGTGCCCCGCACACAGCCGTACACATGGGTGCGCCGCTCCGGGGAGTGGATCCACCCGGAGCGGCGCAGTCTGCATGTGCCATCGAGCCCGAGCCCGGACAGGGCTCAGAGGTCTACGGGAACGTCAGCTTCCAGCTGTTGATGCGGCCGACGTCCTGCGCGGCCACGTCCTGGACCTTCAGCTTCCAGGTGCCGTTGGCCACCTCGGACGAGGCGTTGACCGTGTAGGTCGCCTGGATGTTGTCGGCGGAGTCCGACGAACTCGAGTTCTTCAGGCGGTACGTCGAGCCGTCCGGGGCCACCAGGTCGACGACCAGGTCGCCGCGCCAGGTGTGGACGATGTCGACGCCGACCTTCAGGGCGGCGGGAGCGTTGCCCGTGCGGCCGGTGACGTTGATGGACGAGGTGACGGCCGCGCCGCGGTCCGGGATGGCGACGTCGGTGGTGTTCTCGAAGTCGGTGCCACCGCCGCCACCGGGACGCGCGCCGACGTTGACGCCGGCCCACGCGTGGGCCACCGCCGCGTACTCGGCGCTGCTGGTGCCGTACAGCTCACCGGCCACCGCGAGGGTCCCGGTGCGGGCCGCCGCGTAGTTGGTGGTCGTGGTGAACTTCGTCGTCAGCGCCTTGAACCAGATGAGCGACGCCTTGTCACGACCAATTCCGGCCACGGGCAGACCGTCCGAGGTGGGCGAGTCGTACGCGACGTCGTTGATGACCTTGGCGCCGCTGCCCTCGCTCAGGAGGTAGTAGAAGTGGTTGGCGACACCGGACGAGTAGTGCACGTCGATGTTGCCGATGCCCGAGTACCAGGAGTCCTTGGACGCGCCGTCCTTGGAGGGCTTGTCCATGTAGCGCAGCGGCGAGCCGTCGCCGTTGATGTCGATCTTCTCGCCGACGTAGTAGTCGCCCTTGTCCTGCGCGTTGTTGGCGTGGAACTCCACGGCCGCCGCGAAGATGTCGGACGTCGCCTCGTTCAGGCCACCTGACTCACCGCTGTACGTCATGTTGCCGGTGGCCGCCGTGACGCCGTGCGTCATCTCGTGGGCCGCCACGTCGATGGACGTCAGGGGCTTGGCGTTGCCCGCGCCGTCGCCGTACGTCATGCAGAAGCAGGCGTCGGACCAGAACGCGTTGACGTAGTTGTTGCCGTAGTGGACCCGCGAGTACGCGCCGACGCCGTCACCCCGGATGCCGGAGCGGCCGTGCACGTTCTTGTAGTAGTCCCAGGTCAGCGCCGCCCCGTAGTGGGCGTCCGCGCCGGCCGTCTCCAGGTTGGACGCCTGGCCGTTGCCCCAGACGTCGTCCGGGCCCGAGAAGAGCGTGCCGGTGCCGGACGTGCCGCGGTTCAGGTTGTACGTCTTGTGGCTGCCGCGAGCGGTGTCGGTCAGGGTGTAGTTGGACCCCGACTGCGCCGTTCCCAGCGTGACTTGACCGCTGTACTGGGTGTTGCCCGTGCCGTTCTCGATGCCCTGCCACTGGAAGAGCTTCTTGCCGGTGGCCGCGTCCGTGATGACGTGCAGCTCGTTCGGGGTGCCGTCGTGCTGAAGGCCGCCGACCACCGTCTCGTACGCGAGCGTCGGCTCGTCCTCGGCCATCCAGACGACCTTGCGCGGCTCGCGGTCCGCGTCGGTCTTCTTCGACCCCTCGGCCTTCGCCGCGCCGAGCGCCTGCTTCTCGGCGGTCGACGCCTTCACCTCGGCGCTGGTGTCGACACCCTTGAGCTGTGCCTTCGCGGCCTTGGTGACGCCCTCGGTCTTCCCCGACTTCGCCTCGTCGACCACCAGGTCGCCGCCGAGGACGGGCAGTCCGTCGTACGTGCGCTCGTAGCGGGTGTGCGTCGTGCCGTCGCCGTCCTTGGTGACGTCACGTACGACGAGCTTCTCCTTGGCGCCGAGCCCCAGGTCCTTGGCCGTCTCCGCCTTGGTGGCGTTGGCGTCCTTGAGGAGCGCCGCACGCTGGGCGGGGGTGAGCTTCACGGGCAGGGAACCGGGGTCGGCCTTGCCTATTTTCGCGGCGGCCGGGGCTTTGGACTGCGATATCGCCGGATCGTCGGCGGATGCCGGGCCCGTCTGGAAAGCCACCGCGATGAGGGCGGCGACGGCCGTCAGGGCGCCCGCGGCGGTGGCGCGTCTGTGGGAGGCAGGTCTGTGAGAGGTGCTTCTCAACACGGACTCCTTCTGCGTGGCCGCGGGATACGCGGCCAGGGGGACCGGGCGGCGCGGTCGTGCCGTCCGGGCAGAACAAGGCAGAACGTGGAGCTGGGAATTCAGGGGTCGAGCGGGGTCTTGCGGGGTGGAGCGAGGTGGCGCTGGGAATCGAGGGGAAGAGTGGCACTGGCGCGCATTGTTTGTCAGGGGTGCGTCAAGAGTTGGCCGGAACTGGTCCGCTGCCCGGTGGCTCACGTTCGATATACGGAGGGGTCGCCCGAGGTGAGGGGCTCCCGATTGTTCGACGAGAGCCCCGCACCACCGGGCCGGAGCGGCGTGGCTGATTCCGCACCCCTCGGCTGGGCGCGGGAGTCGGCCTGAACTGTTCGGCTACCCCACCACGCTGTCCCGCCACGCCCGGTGCAGGTCCGCGAACGACCCGCTGCCCTTGATGAGCTCGGCCGGGGTGCCGTCCTCCACGATGCGCCCGTGCTCCATCACGAGCACGCGGTCGGCGATCTCCACCGTGGAGAGCCGGTGGGCGATCACCACGGCGGTCCGCCCGCGAAGCACCGTGTGCATGGCGCGCTGCACGGCCCGCTCGCCCGGGATGTCGAGCGAGCTGGTCGCCTCGTCCAGGATCAGCACCGCCGGGTCGGCGAGCAGCGCCCGCGCGAAGGCGACCAACTGGCGCTGACCGGCGGAGATACGGCCACCCCGCTTGCGTACGTCGGTGTCGTAGCCGTCGGGCAGGGACGCGATGAAGTCATGCGCGCCGATGGCCTTCGCCGCCTGCTCGATCTCCTCGCGGGTGGCATCGGGGCGGCCGATGGCGATGTTCTCGGCGACGGTCCCGGAGAAGAGGAAAGCCTCCTGCGTCACCATGACGACACCGCGCCGCAGCTCGGCGTTGGCGAGATCCCGCAGGTCCACGCCGTCGAGCAGGACCCGGCCGTCCGTCGGGTCGTAGAAGCGGGCAAGGAGCTTGGCGAGCGTCGACTTGCCCGCGCCGGTGGAGCCGACCACGGCGACGGTCTGCCCGGCGGGCAGCGTCAGGTCGAAGCGGGGCAGGACCTCGCCGCCGGTCCGGTAGGCGAACCGTACGCCGTCGAAGTCGACCTCGCGGCCGGGGTGTTCGGAGGCGAGGGCGGGCAGTGGCCGGGCGCGGTCGGGGTGCGGCTCGGGCACGGAGGGGGTCTGGGCGAGCAGCCCCGCGACCTTCTCCAGGGAGGCGGCGGCCGACTGGTAGGAGTTCAGGAACATCCCGAGCCGGTCGATCGGGTCGTACAGGCGGCGCAGGTACAGCACGGCCGCGGCGAGGACGCCGAGCGCGAGGGTGCCGTCGGTGACGCGGTAGGCGCCCCACAGGACGATCCCGGCGACGGCGGTGTTGGCGACGAGCCGGGAGCCGACCACGTAACGGGCCATCTCCAGCATGGCGTCGCCGTTGGCCCGCTCGTGGTGCCGGTTCAGTACACCGAACTCCGCCTCGTTGGCGCGCTCGCGCCGGAACGCGCGGACCGGACGGATGCCGTTCATCGTCTCGGCGAACTTCACGATGACGGAGGCGATCGCCGTGGACCGCTCCCCGAAGAGGGGGCCCGCGCGGCGCTGATAGCGGCGTACGAGGAGGTAGAGCGGCACGAAGGACGCTACGGCCATGGCGCCGAGGCTCAGGTCGAGCCAGAGCAGCATCGCCGAGATGTAGACGAAGGACAGGATGACGGTGATCAGCTCCTGCAGCCCTTCGCTGAGGAGTTCCCGCAGGGATTCCACGTCGGTGGTGGACCGGGAGATGAGCCGCCCCGAGGTGTACCGCTCGTGGAAGTCCACGCTGAGGGCCTGCGCGTGCCGGAAGATGCGTCCGCGCAGATCGAGCAGCACGTCCTGGTTGACGCGGGCGGAGGCGACGATGAACGCGTACTGGAAGCCGCCGGACGCGGCCGCGCACAGCAGGTAGCCGATGCCGATGGCGATGAGAGGCCCGTAGTCGTCGGCACGGACGGCGGGCACCCCGCTGTCGATGGCGTACGCGACGAGCAACGGCCCGCCCTGCACGGCGGCCTGCTGGAGGAGCAGCAGCACGGCCGCGAGGACGACGCGCCCACGAAGGCGCGAGAGCAGGGACCGCAACAGGGCGGAGGTGGCACCAGGCGGCGCGGGAAGAGCGTCCCGATCGAAGTCATCGGCGGTCCCACCGCTTGCGACCGGCTGCTCGGTCACCTGCTCGTCGGGTTCGGGGGCTTGATCCGTGTCCGCCGTCCGCGAGGCGGGTGTCGAAGCGGTCATCGAGCAATCTCGCCTTCCGCGGACACGGGGCCCGCCTCTGTCCCTGCCCCCGACATCAGCCACGCGTACTCCGCGTTGCTTCGCAGCAGTTCGTGGTGGGTGCCCACTGCCGTGATTCTGCCTGCGGAGAGCAGGGCGACCCGGTCGGCGAGCAGGACCGTGGAGGGGCGGTGGGCCACCACCAGGGCCGTCGTGTCCCGCAGTACGCGGCGCAGGGCCGCCTCCACCAGGGCTTCCGTGTGGACGTCCAGCGCCGAGAGCGGGTCGTCAAGGACCAGGAAGCGGGGGCGGCCCACCACCGCGCGGGCCAGGGCCAGGCGTTGGCGCTGGCCGCCGGAGAGGCTCAGGCCCTGCTCGCCGACCTGCGTGGCCGTGCCCTGCGGCAGCGCGTGGGCGAAATCGGCCTGGGCGACATCGAGGGCGCGGAACAACTCCGTTTCGCCCGCCGCCTCTTCGGCCCCCATCAGGACGTTCTCGCCCACCGTCGCGGAGAACAGCGTCGGCTCCTCGAAGGCGACCGCCACCAGCGTGCGCAGCCGCTCGCGGTCCATCTCCGCGATGTCCTCGCCGTCCAGCGTGATGCGGCCCCCGCTCACCTCGTGCAGCCGCGGCACCAGCGCCGTCAGCGTCGTCTTGCCGCTGCCCGTCGCCCCGACGAGCGCGAGCGTCTCGCCGGGGCGGACGTGCAGGTCGATCCGGTCGAGCGCGGGCGGCACGTCGGCAGGCGCGTCCGGGTAGCGGAACTCCACGCCGTGGAAGCGAAGTCCGGTCGTGGCGGAGCCTCCCGCGGCAGGGAGGCCGGTCTCCGTGGAGGATTCCGGCTCCGCGTCCATCACCTCGAAGTACCGCTCCGTGGCCGTCGCCGACTCCTGGCTCATCGCGAGCAGGAACCCGATCGACTCCACCGGCCAGCGCAGCGCGAGCGCCGTCGAGAGGAACGCGACCAGCGTTCCCGTGGACAGGCCGCCGTCCGCCACCTGCACCGTCCCCAGGACGAGCGCCGCACCGATCGCGATCTCCGGCAGCGTCATGATCACCGCGTTGATCGCGGCGAGCAGCCGCGCCTTGGCGAGCTCCGTGCCCCGCAGGGTGTGCGACAGCTCGCGGAACGCCCGCGCCTGACTGCGGTGGCGGCCGAAGCCCTTGATGATGCGGATGCCGAGCACGCTCTCCTCGACGACCGTCGTCAGATCGCCGACCTGGTCCTGCGCCCGCCGGGCCACGGCCATGTACCGGCCCTCGAAGTACGCGCCGACGATCATCAGCGGCACCAGCGGGGTCAGCAGCACGAGGCCGAGCGCCCAGTCCTGTGCCAGCAGGATCGCCATGCCGACCACGATCGTCGCCCCGTTCACGACCAGGAACGTCAGCGGGAAGGCGAGGAACATCCGCAGCAGCATCAGATCCGTGGTGCCGCGCGACAGCAACTGGCCCGAGGCCCAGCGGTCGTGGAAGGCCACCGGGAGCCGCTGCAGATGGCGGTAGAGATCCGCCCGCATCGACGCCTCCACCGAGGCGAGCGGCCGCGCCACCAGCCATCGCCGCAGACCGAAGAGCAGCGCCTCCGCGACACCGAGCAGCAGCAGGAGCAGCGCCCCGAGCCACACCCCCGCGAGGTCCCTGTCCGCCACTGGGCCGTCCACGAGCCACTTCAGCACGAGGGGGAAGACCAGCCCCGTACAGGACGCGAGGACGGCCACAAAAGCCGCGCTGAACAGGCGAGTTCGGACAGGGCGGACGTACGGCCACAGGCGCAGCAGCGTCCGTACGGCGGACTTTCCGCCCGCCGGATCCGCTGAGTCCTTGGTCGGTGCATCTGGTTTCGGCATCAGGAGTGAGCCTACGGATGGCCACTGACAGAGCCCACCGAGTTTTGGCCCGTCCCTGTTCATCCGCTGGTCCTAAGACCGGGGCGAAGTCGTACCCCTCCGTCAACCGATCGGCTGATGCCCCTTCGAGCGCGATGGGCGATGCCCCGGCCCCCGCCCACCCGGGAGGCTCGACCCATGCCCATCATCGAAGTGCACGACCTGCGCAAGGCTTACGGCGGACGGCCCGCCGTCGACGGCGTCTCCTTCGCCGTCGAGGAGGGCGAGATCTTCGGCGTCCTCGGACCCAACGGCGCCGGCAAGACCACCACCGTGGAATGCGTGGAGGGGCTGCGCGTCCCCGACGCCGGAACCGTCCGCGTCGCCGGACTCGACCCCGTCGCCGACCACGACCGCGTCACCCAGATCCTCGGCGCCCAGCTCCAGGAGAGCGCTTCGGCAGGCTCTCCGGCGGCCAGAAGCAGCGCCTGTTCATCGCGCTCGCCCTGATCGGGAACCCGAGGGTCGTCGTGCTCGACGAGCTGACCACCGGCCTGGACCCGCGCGCCCGCCGTGACACCTGGCAGCTCATCGAGGACGTACGCGACAGCGGTGTCAACGTCCTGCTCGTCACGCACTTCATGGAGGAGGCTCAGCGCCTCTGCGACCGCATCGCGGTCATCGACCAGGGGCGGATCGCCGCGCTCGACAGCCCCGCGGGCCTCATCAGCCGGGCCGCGGGCCCACCGTCATGTCCTTCACGCCGTCCGCGCCGCTCGACGAGCGGGAGCTCGCCCACCCTGCCCGCGATTGAGGCGGGCGCGACGGGCTACCTCCTCAAGGACGCGCCCCGCGACGACCTGTTCACCGCGGTCCGCGCGGCGGCGCAAGGCCGCACCGTCCTCTCGCCCGCGGTCGCCTCCCGGCTCGTCTCACGTGTGCGTGCCCCCGGCAACGAAGCGCTGAGCACCCGTGAACGGGAGGTGCTCGCGCTCGTCGCCAAGGGCACGTCGAACCGTGCGATCGCCGTGGAACTCTTCATCAGCGAGGCCACGGTCAAGACCCATCTCACGCACATCTACGGCAAGTTGGGCGTCAAGGACCGGGCCGCGGCCGTCGCGACGGCGTACGGCCGCGGCATCCTGAGCTGACCCCCGGGGGTCAGGCGCGCTGCCAGAGAGCCGGGGTGTTCGGCGGCTCCCAGCCGGACTGTGCCTGGTGACCCTGGAGGCAGCGGTAGGTCGAACCGCCGTACGTGACGGTGTCACCGGGCGCGTAGACCTTGCCCGCGGCCCACGTGCCACCCGGCTCGGGGTCACCGGGGCCGGGGCCACCGCCCGTGGTCTTCAGCGTCAGGCCGAACTGCTGGAGCAGCGGATTGATCGGCTGGTGGAAGGTCGTCCCGCCGCTGGAGCAGTTGCCGGACCCACCCGAGGTGACGCCCTGCGCCTGACTGCCGGATATGTAGGAGCCGCCCGAGTCGCCGGGCTCCGCGCAGACCGTCGTACGCGTCACGCCGCTGATGGTGCCCTCGGGGTAGGTGACGCTGGTGTTGTGCTGCTGGATCGTGCCGCAATGCCACCCCGTAGTGGAGCCGGAACGGCAGATCGACGCACCCACCGGGGACTGTGTGGAGCCCCCGACGCCGACCCGTTGCCCGCCCTGGCCCTTCACGTACGGGGTGGCGGTCCACTGGGAGTTGGTGGCGACCCAGGCCATGTCCCTGCCGGGGAAGATGGACGCCTGGAACGTGCCCTGAGCCACCTGGTTGTAGCCGCTGGTCGCGGTGCCGGCCCGCCCGCAGTGACCCGCAGTGGCGAAGCCCTGCTGCGTGCCCTTGGTGATCGGGAAGCCGATGGAACACCGGCCGCCCATGTAGTACGCGTCCCCGCCCACGAGGTCGTACAGCGGGCGCGGCCGTTCCTTGGCCTTCTCGACGCGTACGAGGGCTGAGTCGACCCCCGCGGCGGCGACGAGGGATTTCGCGGCAGGGGCGTGCACGGCACGCACCACGACCGCGTTGGACCGCACGTCGACGTACCAGACGGGAGCATCGCGCGTGGCCGCCTTCTTGGCGGCCTGGTCCAACTTGGCCTTGGCGGCGTCCAGTTGGCCGACGGAGTACGGCACGACCTCGGCCCGTGCGCCGCGGGCCTCGATCGCGCGGACATCGGAGGCGTCGGTGGTGGCCACGGTGAGCCGCGCCGAGGTCGCGCCGTGCACCCAGGCGCCCGCGAAGTCACGGCCGAGCGCGGCCCGCAGGGCTCCCGCGACGGCGCCGGCCTCGGCCTCGTTGACCAGCCGGGCCTCGGCCTGCGCCGACGTGAGGCCGAGGTCCCGCTGCATGGCCTTCAGGACCTCGGGGGATGTCCTGTCGACGGCGGCGGTCTCGGCGGGGGAGGGCGAAGAGGACGAAGATGACGCGGCGGGATCGGCCTGGGCGTTCGCGGTGCCGGGCAACCCGGCGAGCAGCAGGGTACCGGCGGCGGCGAGCGCGGCGGCCGCGGCACGTCTGCGATGGATGGGGAGCACGGGGGATCTCCTCGGTGTCGAGGGCGAGCGGATCGCCCACACCGTAGAAGCCTCAACTGCCCACCAGTAGCTGTCAGCTGACCCCCGCCCCTGACGTTATGGAAGGCGCGGGGGCGGACATCCCGGAAGCAGAGGTGTCACGGCAGCTGTGGGGAAGGCGTTGCCAGCCATGCCGTGTAACTCTCGCTGCGGGCCACCGCCTCGGCGTGGGCCGCGCCGGCCTGGGCGAAGACCGTGAGTGCGTGGGCGCCGGTCGCCGGGTGCCAGCCCAGGAGGTGGCGCCAGTACAGCGGCGTTCCCGACAGGGGGCGGGTCACCACGCCCGGCGTCGGCGGGAACGTCGCGCGGCAGAGCCCCACCGCCCGCCCGACCTGGACCAGGTGGACGCACGACGCCACGTCCGTCTCGTACACGGAGGCCGGAGTGAAACCCGCGCGGGCGCACGCCGCCGTGAAGCAGTCCGCGAAGCAGCCGTCGCCCGGCACGTCCGTCCACGCCTCGTCGGCGAGCCACGCCAGGTCGATCTCCCGGCGGGCGGCCAGCGGGTGGTCCGTGGGCAGCATGACGAAGACCGGGTCACGTGCCACCTCCCGCCACACCAGGAGCTCGCTCTCCGGCGGTGTACTCGCCCCGCACGTGCCCACCAGCGCGAAGTCGAGGCGCCCGTCGGCCGTCCGGGAGGCGATCTCCCGCTCCGACCAGGAGATGTGGGTCGTCACCGGCACCCCCGGATGCGCGGCGGCGAGCCGGTCCACCAGGGCGCCGAGCAACGGCCCGTGCGTCGCGCCGAGCCGGAACCCCGCGCCGCCCTCCCAGGCCGTGGAGAACCGCAGCGCCTCCTCCCGCAGGCCGCTGACCGCGGGCAGCACCACGCGCGCGCGGGCCAGCACGAACTCCCCGAGCGCGGTGGCCCGCACGCCGTGCCGCCCCCGCTCGAAGAGCTCACCACCCAAGGCGCGCTCGATCCGCTTCAGCTGCGCGCTCAGGGCGGGCTGCGCGAGCCCCAGCACGGTGGCGGCCTTGGTCAGGCTGCCCGCGTCGGCGATCGCCCGGATCGTCTTGAGGTGCCGCAACTCCAGGTCCATGGGCCGAGCTTGACCGGTGCGGCGGACCGCGGCAATGGGAAGGTACGGACCAATACCCTCACCCGACGTCACCCGCCCTCACGCTCCCGCGCCCGCCTCCGCATCCCCCTCCCGCACCCGCAGCAACAGCACCGACCGCCCGGCCACCGTGACCGTCGTGTCGGCGCGCAGGACCGTGCCGGGCGCCTCGCCCTGCTCCTCCAGGGACGTGTCCACCACCACCTCGTACTCCCGCGCCCATGGCACCCCCGGCAGCACGAACCTCCCGGCACGGTCCGCCGCGTGCAGGATCGCGAGGAAACTGTCGTCGACGACCGGCGCGCCCCGGGCGTCCCGCCCGGGAATGTCCCGGCCGGACAGATACATGCCGAGCGTCGCGGCCGGCGCGTACCAGTCGCCCTCCGTCATCTCCGTCCCGCGCGCCGTGAACCACGCCAGGTCCCGCAGACCGTCCGCCGAATGCGCACGCCCCGAGAAGAAGGCCCGCCGCCGCAGCACGGGATGCTCGTGGCGCAGGGCGATCAGACGGGACGTCAGGCCGAAGAGCGCCGCCCACCCCGGCTCGTCGAGCAGCCCCCAGTCCACCCAGCTGACCTCGTTGTCCTGGCAGTACGCGTTGTTGCTGCCCCCCTGCGTACGCCCCATCTCGTCCCCGGCGACGAGCATCGGCACCCCCGTCGAGAGCAGCAGCGTCGTCAGGAGATTGCGCAGCTGGCGCCGCCGCAGCTCCGTCACCCGCTCGTCCGCCGTCTCGCCCTCCGCGCCGCAGTTCCAGGCCCGGTTGTCGTCCGATCCGTCCCTGTTCCCCTCCCCGTTCGCCTCGTTGTGCTTCCGCTCGTAACTCACCAGGTCCCGCAGCGTGAACCCGTCGTGCGCCGTCACGAAGTTCACCGACGCGTACGGACGCCGCCCGCCCCACGCGTACAGATCACTCGACCCGGAGAGCCGGTAACCCAGATCCCGCACATCGGGCAGCGCGCCCCGCCAGAAGTCCCGCACCGCACCGCGGTAGCGGTCGTTCCACTCCGTCCACAGCGGAGGGAAGGCCCCCACCTGATAGCCGCCGGAGCCCACGTCCCACGGCTCGGCGATCAGCTTCACCCGCCGGAGCACCGGGTCCTGCGCGATCACCGCGAGGAAGGGGGACAGCATGTCGACGTCGTGGAACGAGCGCGCGAGGGCCGCCGCCAGATCGAAGCGGAAACCGTCCACCCCCATCTCGGTCACCCAGTACCGCAAGGAGTCCGTGATCAGCCGAAGCACGTGCGGCTGCACCACCTGGAGCGTGTTCCCGCAGCCCGTGTAGTCCGCGTACCGCCGCGCGTCGGACGGCTGCAGCCGGTAGTAGCCGCGGTTGTCGATGCCCTTGAGCGAGAACGTCGGGCCCAGCTCGCCCGCCTCCGCCGTGTGGTTGTAGACCACGTCCAGGATCACCTCGATCCCGGCCGCGTGCAGCGCCCGCACCATCCGCTTGAACTCCCCGACCTGCTCACCCCTCGTCCCCGACGCCGCGTACGCCGCGTGCGGGGCGAAGTAGCCGATCGAGTTGTAACCCCAGTAGTTGCGCAGGCCCCGCTGCAGGAGATGGTCCTCATGGGCGAACTGGTGGACAGGCAGCAGCTCCACCGCCGTCACGCCGAGCCGCACGAGATGGTCGATCGCCGCCGGATGCGCGAGCCCCGCGTACGTACCCCGTAGTTCCTCCGGAATCCCCGGGTGCAGCTTGGTGAAGCCGCGTACGTGGACCTCGTAGATGACCGAGTCCGCCCACGGCGTCTTCGGGCGCCGGTCGTCCGCCCACTCGTCGTCCGGCGCGTCGTCGTGCACCACCACGCCCTTGGGGACGTACGGCGCCGAGTCCCGGTCGTCCCTGACGGTGTCGGCCACATGCTGCTGCGGCCAGTCCCGCACGTGCCCGTACACCTCGGGCGGCAGCCCGTGCGTCGCGAAGTCGCCGTCCACCGCGCGCGCGTACGGGTCCAGGAGCAGCTTCGCCGGGTTCCAGCGCGCGCCCGTCCACGGGTCCCAGCGGCCGTGCACGCGATAGCCGTAGCGCCGGCCCGGACGGACGCCCGGCACGAAGCCGTGCCATATCTCGTGCGTCAGCTCCGTCAGCGGCGCGCGGGTCTCGACGCCCCGGTCGTCGAAGAGGCAGAGCTCGACGGCCTGAGCGCCCCCCGCCCACAGCGCGAAGTTGGTGCCCGCGACACCGTCGGGCCCCACTCTGAACCGCGCGCCGAGCGGCGTCGGCGCCCCCGGCCACACGGGCACCGCGGGCGCGACCGATGCGGCCCGCGGCGCGGCGCGCGACTGCGTGGACGTCCCGTTCACGACAACGGCCTCCCCGTTCACGGCGGCCGCGCCGGTCCCGCGCCGCCCACCCCGGAGTGCTTCCTGTTCGGCTGCGCTGGACACCCATTCGCCTCCTGCGGCTCGACCCCTGCCGCGTCCCGGCGGCGGTGGCGTACCCGACCGGACGGCACCGTGGACCCGCGGGTCCGTGACGTCCTCCCCACTGTTCTGCCCAGCGTGTGCGTCGCACTCACGTTTCCCCAGGAGGGGGACCGTCGTTGGGACGGACGTGAGACAGGTAGCGAGGCGCGCTCGGCGCGCAGGGGCCGCGCTGGCCGCCGTGGTGACATGGGCAGGACTGCTTGCCGGGGCCGCGGGATGCAGCGGCGACGGCGACGGCATCGACAGGCTGATGGGCAAGCCACGGTCGCCCGCCGACGCGATCCGGGTGACGCCCGACGACGGCAGCAAGGGAGTCAAGGGAGACGAGAGGCTCCAGGTCGAGGTCCCCGACGGCCGCCTCGAATCGGTGAAGGTCGTCCGGGTGCAGGACGCGCGGGAGCAGCCCGTGCCCGGCCGCATCGACGAGGACGGCATGACCTGGAGGCCCCTGGACGAGGGCGGCCTCGCGCTCGCCGCGAAGTACTCGGTGGACGCCGTCGCCCTCGACGGCCACGGCCGCCGCTCGGCTCGGCACACCACGTTCACGACCGCCGTCCCCGACGAGCGCTTCATCGCCTACGTCTCGCCGGAGGACCGTTCCACCGTCGGCACCGGCATGATCGTCTCCCTGGAGTTCAACGAGGAGATCGAGAATCTGGAGGCCGTCCAGCGCGCCATCAGCGTCACCGCGAAGCCCGCCGTCGACGTCAAGCCGCACTGGTTCGGCAAGACCCGCGTGGACTTCCGCCCCGAGAAGTACTGGAAGCCCGGCACGAAGGTCACCGTCGGCCTGCGCCTGCGTGACGTCGAGGCGGCCCCCGGCGTCTACGGCCTCCAGGACAAGAGCTTCTCGTTCACGATCGGCCGGAGCCAGACCTCCCTGGTCGACGCCGCCGAGCGCACGATGGAAGTACGCCGCGACGGCGAGGTCATCTCCACGGTGCCGATCACCGCCGGGGCCCCCAAGACCCCCACGTACAACGGGAAAATGGTGGTCACGGAGATGCTGGAGGTGACCCGGATGAACAGCCGCACCGTCGGTTTCGGCGGTGAGTACAACATCCCCGATGTCCCGCACGCGATCCGTCTGACGACGTCCGGCACCTTCCTGCACGGCAACTACTGGGCGCCGGACGCCCCCGGCAACACGAATGTCAGCCACGGCTGCGTCGGCCTGCGCGACGTGAAGGGCGGCAGCTCACAGACCCCGGCGGGGTGGTTCTTCGACCGCACCCTGATCGGTGATGTGGTGGAAGTCGTCAACAGCGATGACAAGAAAGTCGCTCCTGACAACGGCCTCGGTGGCTGGAACATGGAGTGGAAGGAGTGGACGGCGCCCCCCGGGACGAAGCCGAAGGCCGATCCCACGGACGGGCGCTGAGGCAGGGCCCGCACCCCATGCGCAGTTGGGACTGAACGGTGACATTGGCGGGGAGTCATCGGTCAGGGCCGTGTGGTTATCTAGCGCAGGCGCGTGTCTGTGCGCGCTGAGGCACTGGGGTGCGGGCCTGACCAGGCCGTGCGAGGGGAGACACATCTTGAACGGGCGACCGATATCGGGGACGTCGGTTGGTGCGCGGGGGCGTGCACGACGACGGGGGGCCAAGGGCCTCTTTGCGGTGGCATCGGGTGTGACGCTGCTGTTGGTCACGGCGTGCGGCGGGGGCGGCTCGGACTCGGGCAACGACGGCAAGTCCGGCGACAAGGCGGCCGACAAGAACGCGCCGTCGACGGCGGTGGTGACCATAGCGCCGAAGGACGGTGCCGACTCGGTGGCGACCAGCGGCGCACTGAAGATAGCCGCCGACAAGGGCAAGCTTTCGCAGGTCAAGGTCGAGGACAGCAAGGGCAATCCGGTCCCGGGCAAGATCACCTCGGGCGGCGCCAGCTGGACACCGGCGCATCACCTCGCCGCCTCCACGAAGTACAAGGTCCACGCGATAGCCAAGGACTCCGAGGGACGTGAATCGGCCAAGGACACGTCGTTCACGACGCTGACGCCGAAGAACACCTTCATCGGCCAGTTCACGCCGGAGGACGGCTCGAAGGTCGGCGTGGGAATGCCGTTCTCGATCCACTTCAACCGTGGCATCACCGAGCCCGGGGACGTCGAGAAGGCCATCAAGATCAAGACCGAGCCGGCCGTGGACGTCGAGCCCCACTGGTTCGGCAACGACCGCATCGACTTCCGCCCCGAGAAGTACTGGAAGGCGGGGACGAAGGTCACCGTCGACCTCAACCTCGACGGTGTCGAGGGCCGGCCCGGGGTTTACGGCGAGCAGGCCAAGACCCTGAAGTTCACGATCGGCCGCAGCCAGGTCTCCACCGTCGACGCCAAGTCGCACCAGATGAAGGTCGTCCGGGACGGCAAGCAGATCAAGAAGATCCCGATCACCGCGGGCGCCCCCGGCACGACGACGTACAACGGCCAGATGGTCATCAGCGAGAAGCTGCAGGTCACGCGCATGAACGGCGAGACCGTCGGCTTCGGCGGCGAGTACGACATCAAGGACGTCCCGCACGCGATGCGCCTGTCCACCTCGGGCACGTTCATCCACGGCAACTACTGGTCGGGCGGCGCCTTCGGCAACACGAACGCCAGCCACGGCTGCATCGGCCTGAGCGACGTGCGCGGCGGCTACAGCAAGAAGACGCCCGCCGGATGGTTCTTCGACAACTCCCTCATCGGGGACCTCGTGGTCGTGAAGAACTCCGCGGACAAGACGATCCAGCCCGAGAACGGCTACAACGGCTGGAACATGTCCTGGGAGAAGTGGAAGGCCTGACCGGCCGACCGGGATCACACCCCGGCCACATGTCGCCGTCATGCGGGGCACGGCTAACGTGCCCCGCATGACATCTGTGCATCTCGAAGTCGCCGAAGGCGTCGGTACGATCCGCCTCGACCGCCCCCCGATGAACGCGCTCGACATCGCCCTCCAGGACCGGCTCAAGGAGCTGGCCGAAGAGGCGACCCTGCGCGACGACGTGCGCGCCGTGATCATCTACGGCGGCGAGAAGGTGTTCGCGGCGGGCGCGGACATCAAGGAGATGCAGGCCATGGACCACGCGGCGATGGTCGTACGGTCCAGGGCCCTGCAGGACTCCTTCACCGCGGTCGCCCGCATCCCCAAGCCCGTCGTCGCCGCCGTCACCGGCTACGCGCTCGGCGGCGGCTGCGAGCTCGCCCTCTGCGCCGACTTCCGCATCGCCGCCGACAACGCCAAGCTCGGCCAGCCCGAGATCCTGCTCGGCCTGATCCCCGGCGCGGGCGGCACCCAGCGCCTGTCCCGTCTGGTCGGCCCGTCCAAGGCCAAGGACCTCATCTTCACCGGCCGCATGGTCAAGGCCGACGAGGCGCTCACCATCGGTCTGGTGGACCGGGTCGTGCCCGCCGCCGAGGTGTACGAGCAGGCGCACCAGTGGGCCGCGCGGCTCGCGCAGGGGCCCGCGCTCGCGCTGCGCGCCGCCAAGGAAGCCGTGGACGCGGGCCTGGAGACGGACATCGACACCGGGCTCGCGATCGAGCGCACCTGGTTCGCCGGTCTGTTCGCCACCGAGGACCGGGAGCGTGGCATGCGCAGCTTCGTCGAGGAGGGGCCCGGCAAGGCGAAGTTCCTCTGAGTTCCTCTGGGTCTCTCTGGGTCTCTCTGAATTTCCGCCGGGACGCGGCCAGTTGAGGCCGCGTCAGCCAAAGTGTCCCCCGAAGGGGCGGATTATGCGCAGCTTAAGAGAACCTTAAGCCTGGGTGTTCAGAGGCCGTAAGTGATCACCCGTAAGCGGGCAGTCATCGCAGGTCAGTAGGGGTGCGGCAGGGTCCCTGCTGCCGCTGGCATATGCCTACCCGGCCCCCCGGAATGGATGGTTCCGGGGGGCTTATTCCGTCGGAACGGCCCCGGAGCGCGCTGTGTGCGGCCATGATGGGGGCATGGCGGGGCTGGAGGGTATCGAACAGCCGCGGCGACACGGGAGTGCGACCGCGGCGCGCTGGTCGCCGGCGATTGAGGACGAACACGCGCTCAAGGCGCTCGAGTTGTTCGGCAATCCGACGGACGCGGAGGTTCCGCTGCCGTCGCGCCCGGAGTCCGCCGCCATCGCGCGCCGGCTCGCCCAGGTCGTGGTGCTCCGGCACTGGGGGCTCTCCCCGAAGCTGACCGAGGACGCGGTGCTCCTCACCTCCGAGCTCGTCGGCAACGCCGTGCGGCACACCGGCGCCCGCGTCTTCGGGCTGCGGATGATGCGGCGGCGCGGCTGGATCCGGATCGAGGTGCGCGACCCCTCGCGCGGACTGCCCTGTCTGATGCCCGTCCAGGAGATGGACCTCAGTGGCCGCGGCCTCTTCCTGGTCGACAAGCTCTCCGACCGCTGGGGCGTGGATCTGCTGCCGCGCGGCAAGACGACGTGGTTCGAGATGCGGGTCGCCGACCGCTGAGGGTCCGCTGAAACGCGGAAGCCCCCGGTCGCCGGTTGTGGCGTTGCGGGGGCTACGCGGGGCGCCGCGGACAAAGGGGTGTGGTCCACGGACGCCGATGACGACCTGAGCCCGGGTCAATGGGGGTCGTGCTTCCGACTATGGCAGACGGGGGCCAGCGATCCAAAAGTCCCGTTCCGGGTATATGGGTGCAAATCATGACAATTCAAAGGTGAATCCTTGGTGAGCTGGGACACCTGCCTGGTAAACGCTGGTTAAGTTCCCGCTGTGACAGGTGTTCCGCAAGGGGCGCCGAGGTGGCCGCCCGTCTGCTGGGCCCGACCCGCGGGGGCGCGCGCACGAGCAATAAGCGTCTTTTGCCCTCTTAGCCCATTAAATGGTCGGGTGACCGAGACCGACTGCCGCGGAGCCCTGCGCACGGGCGCCGGCCTTGCCGTCGTGAGCCTGCGCTTCGGGTACGCGGACACGGTCGCCGCGCTCCCCGCCGTCCTGGAAGAACTGGCCCGCCGCAACCTGCGCGCGGTGACGACCACGGAGTTGCTGACCTGATGAGCCTGCACCTGAACCTCACCCGGCGCACCGGAGCGGTCGTCGCCGCCGGTGCCGTCGCCGCCGCCGCGCTCGCCGGATGCGGCGGCGAGCCCCGCGAGGACGAAGCCCTCGGCACCAAGGGCATCCAGAAGACCGCCAAGCCCAAGACCGCATCGGGCCTCCCGGGGATGCCGCCCGTCCTCGACCCCAAGGACGTCTACGCGGCCGACCGCCCGGGCAAGCTCTCCCCGGTGGTCAAGGACTTCCCGTCCCGGATCTACGTCCCCAACACCAACTCCAACACCGTCTCGGTCATCGACCCCAAGTCGTACGAGGTCATCGACACGATCGACGTCGGGGTCCAGCCCCAGCACGTCGTCCCCTCCTGGGACCTGAAGACGCTGTGGGTCAACAACAACCGCGGGCACACGCTCACGCCCATCGACCCCAAGACCGGCAAGGCGGGCAAGCCGGTCGACGTACACGACCCGTACAACCTCTACTTCACGCCCAACGGCAAGCACGCCATCGTGATGGCCTCCATGGACCGGGAGCTGGTCTTCCGCGACCCGCACACCATGAAGAAGGTCAAGACCGAACCGGTCAGCTGCTACGGCGTCAACCACGCCGACTTCTCCGCCGACGGGCGCTACTTCATCGTCTCCTGCGAGTTCTCGGGCGAACTCCTGAAGGTCGACACGGAGAAGATGAAGGTGGTCGCCCAGCAGAAGCTGCCCTTCAAGGGGGCCATGCCGCAGGACGTAAAGATCTCACCCGACGGCAAGACCTTCTACGTGGCCGACATGATGGCGGACGGCATGTGGGTCCTGAGCGGCGACAAGTTCGACAAGCCGAAGCTACTGCCGACCGGCAAGGGCACCCACGGCCTGTACGTCAGCCGGGACTCACGCGAGATGTACGTGTCCAACCGCGGCGAAGGCACCGTCTCCGTCTTCGACTTCCCCAAGAACAAGCTCACCAAGAAGTGGAAGCTTCCCCAGGGCGGCAGCCCCGACATGGGCGGCGTGTCGGCGGACGGCAACACCCTCTGGCTTTCGGGGCGTTACGACTCCGAGGTGTACGCCATCGACACCCGCACCGGGGTCCAGACCGCCCGCATCCCGGTGGGCGGCGGCCCGCACGGCCTCGCGGTCTACCCGCAGCCCGGCCGCTACTCGCTCGGCCACACGGGGATCTTCCGCTGAGCTGTTCAACGGTTGACCACAGCGGCCACCGGGCACGACAAGGGTAGATCTACCCGCCCTCCCCTCTGCCGCTCAGGAGGTCGCCCGTGCTGAAAGGCATCGACGTCAGCTCGTACCAGTCCACGTTCGACACGGCCGGCATCTCCTTCGTGATCATAAAAGCGACGGAGGGCCGCACGTACGTGAACCCACGCCTGACGGCCCAGACGAAGCGAGCACGGGACGGCGGCTGCGTGGTCGGCTTCTACCACTTCCTGTGGCCGGGGAACATCACGGCGCAGGCGGAGTACTTCGTGAGCAAGGCCCCTGAAAAAGCAGGGGACTTGCTGGCGGTGGACTGGGAATGGACGGGCGAACACACCCGGGCGAGCAATGCGGAGAAGGACCGCTTCATCCGGGAGGTGAAGCGGTTGCGGCCTTCTCATAGGACGGTGCTCTACACGAACCGCGATTTTTGGTTGAACCACGACACCACGTCCTACGCCGGCGACGGCCTCTGGATCGCCGACTACGTCACGGCGGGCAAGCCCCGCATCCAGGCGAAGTGGCGCATCCACCAGTACACGTCGACGCCGCTGGACAAGAACGTCGCGGACTTCGCGAGCGAGGACGCGCTGCGGGAGTGGGCCACGCCGTAGCCGCTCCCGCCGCGCGACCGCTGGCTGTCAGGCCCGCCACTCCGCCGTGCGTTCCGGGGAGGCCTCGGAGAGGGCCTTGGTGATTGCTTCTGTGTCCTTGGCCAGGCCGTAGACCGGGGTGCCGGGCTGCTGGCGCCAGGAGTTGTCCTGGCCGCCGTTGTCGACGGTGTCGAAGCCGATCTCGTCGATGAGGTCGCGTACGACCTTCTTCGCGGCCTCGTCGTCGCCGGAGACCGGGAGGGCGACGCGGCCGGGGGTGCCCTTGGGCTGGGGCTTGTCGAGGATGTCCTGGGCGTACGTGCCGTTGAAGGCCTTGATGACCGGGTGGCCGATCTGGCGCTCGGTCCAGCGGCTCTCGGTCAGCCCCTCCTCGATCTCGGCGATCTTCCCGTCGCGCTGCTGGGGGTAGTAGTTGCCGGTGTCGATGACGGCGACGTTCTCGGCGGCGCCGTCGAGGACGTCTGACGGCAGGTTCGGTACGGCCTTCAAGGGGATCGTTATTACGACCACCTCCGCGCCGCGGGCTGCCTCCTCGACTGTCACCGGCTTCGCGCCGGTCTCCTCGGCGAGAGCGGTGAGGGTGTGCGGGCCACGGGAGTTCGCGACGGACACGTCGTGGCCGAGGGCCGTGAGGCGGCGGGTGAGGTTGCCGCCGATGTTGCCCGCGCCGATGATGCCGATCTTCATGACTGACCCTTCCGGGGGTGGTTCGCCGGTGTCTTGACGTAACGGAGCCAACCTCCGGAACAGCTGACGTATTCCTGCCGGAGGGCGGAGTCCGACACTTGCATCGGCAAGGTCATCGGGGAACTCCAGGGGGCGGTGTGACGCGGGGCACAGGAACTCCTCGGAGGTCGCGGAGAGGTACGTGGTGTGAGGCGTACTGAACCGGGAGAACCGGGAGACGGCATCCATGCTCGGATCCGGGCGGGGGAGCGGGAGGCGTTCGGTGAGCTGTACGAGGCGTATGCGCGGGCGGTCTACAACCACGCCCTTCGGCTGACCGGCGACTGGTCGACCGCCGAGGAGGTCATGTCCGAGACCTTCCTCGCGGCCTGGCGCACCCGCGACCGCCTTGAGCCCGACGGGGGTTCGCTCAAGCCGTGGTTGCTCGGCATCGCGACACACAAGGCGCAGAACGCCAACCGCGGCCTGCGCAGACGGCTCGCCTTTCTGTCCCGTCAGCCCCCGCCGCCCGAAGTGGCGGACTTCGCGGAGGAGTCGGCGGGGCGGATGGACGACGCGCGGCGGCTCGCGGCGGTGCACGGCGCGCTGCGCAGGCTGCGCCGCCCGGAGCGTGAGGTGCTCGTGCTGTGCGTGTGGTCCGGTCTTGACTACGCGCAGGCGGCGGAGGCGCTCGGCGTTCCGGTCGGCACGGTGCGCTCGCGGCTCTCGCGGGCCCGCGCACGGCTTCGGCGGCTGAGCGAGGACGGGGCGGATGCGACGGGTGTGCCGAAAGCGGAGGACGTGCTGGAGGCGGAGAACGTGCCGGGAGTGAAGAACATGCCGGGAGTGAAGAACGTGACGGAACCTCTCCGTGGTCGCGGAGAGGTAGAGAGTGAGGCCGCGTTCGCGGCCCTGCCCCTGCGGGAGGAATTCCGATGAATGCCGCCACGCCGTCCCGGGGAGAGGACGAGGCCGCTGAACTGGCCCGCCTGCTCCCGGAATCGGGCGAGGAAGAATGGGAACTCCCGCCGGGGCGTCACCTCCACCACAAGGACGTCCTGATGCAGCAGATCGACCGCGACACAGCCGCCGACACCGCCCGCGAAATCGTGACTGACGGAGGGAAGCCCGGCCCCGCCGCTCTCCGCCGCCGGTTGCTGCGTCCCGGAGTGCTGATGCCCGCCGCGGCCGCGCTGGCGGTGGCCGGCATCCTGACCGGCACGCTCTCCTCCGGCGACGCCGACGGCGTACGCGACATGGGTGCGGGCCGAGGTGCCACCCCCGGTGCCGCCGTCACGCTCGACCGGATCGCGAGCGCCTCCCTCAAGTCCGGGACGACGTCGGTGAAGGACAGCCAGTTCGTCTACACACGCAGCCTCGTCCAGAGCAACGACGGCGAGCTCGACGACCCGGTGAAGCTCGGCACCCCGTACACGGAGGAAATCTGGCTGAACCAGAACCCGGCCCCCGTCACGGACATCGGCATGAGCCGCGTGAGCGGGAAGGGCGCTCCGATGGCGGGGCAGGACGTGCCCATCGAGGCGTCCGCCGTGGACGGCTCCGATGAGTCCGGTGCCGTTCCGGAGGGGCCCGACCGCCCGACGTACGACTGGCTGGCCTCGC
Organism: Streptomyces sp. NPDC033177; assembly: GCF_055577715.1. Lineage (NCBI taxonomy): Bacteria > Bacillati > Actinomycetota > Actinomycetes > Kitasatosporales > Streptomycetaceae > Streptomyces > Streptomyces sp. NPDC033177. The sequence goes on from NZ_JBVIPS010000013.1 coordinate 30,790, forward strand.
TGCCCACCGATCCCGACGCCCTCCTGAAGAAGCTGTACGCGGAGACGAAGGTGACCGGTGAGCGGGAGACGAAGGCGCAGGCCGTCTTCGACCGGATCGGGGAGTTGGTCGGCGGGACGGTCATGCCGCCGGAGAACGCCGCCGCCCTCTACAAGGCGGCCGCCAAGCTCCCTGGCGTGGTGCAGGTGCCGGACGCGGTGGACGCGGCGGGCCGCCACGGGATCGGCATCACCATCGAGGAGTCGGCGTTCGCGACGCGCTCCGAGTGGATCTTCGACAAGAAGACCTACGCCTATCTCGGTTCGCGCGGCTACCTGACGAAGAACCGCAAGCCGGGCGGCAAGCCGGGCAAGGCCGGGAACCCCGAGGTCCTGTACGGCTGCAACGCGGTCCTGGAGCGCGCCGTCGTGGATCAACGCGGCATGAAGCCGACCGGGTCCTCCGGTTCCACCACCGGCCGCGGCTGAGCACGGTTCGCTCCCACTGCCCGCACCAGCAGGAAGAGCAGCAGCCCGAACGGCGAGACGAGGATTTTCAGGACCAGGACCAGGACCAGGACCAGGAGCGGCTGGGTGGGGGCTAGTGGGGTGTCTGTTAGTGGTTGCGCAGCAAGCGGCCCAGGGTTTCCTGGAGTTCGGACTGGGCCACGCGTGCTGCCTCCTCCGCGTCCCTCGCCTCGACGGCCCGTACGAGCGCGGCGTGGGCTGCGTCGCCGTGGTTCGTCTCCTCCGTCCGTACGTCGATCAGGTCGAGGAGATGGAGCAGGCCCTCGCGCAGTACGGGGGCGAACTCCGCGAAGAGGTCCGTGAGCACGGGGTTGCGCGCCGCCGCCACGACCGCCGCGTGCAGGGCGATGTCGGCGTCGATGAAGGCGGCGTCGCTCGCCGAAGCCGTGGCCCTGCGGCCTTCGAGCGCGGCGCGCATCGCGGTGATGTCCTCGTCGGTGCGCCGCATCGCCGCGAGGCGCGCAGCCTGTACCTCCACCAGCATCCGCACCTCGTACACGTCCGAGACCGCTGCCCGCCGCAGCCGCGTCGGCCAGTCCGCGACCGGCTCCGTCGCGATGACGAAGACGCCGGCGCCCTGCCGGGCCTTGACGAGGCCCGCCCCTGCCAGGGAACGCAGGGCCTCGCGGACGGTGGAGCGGCCGATGCCGAGTTCCTTGGCCAGGGTCGTCTCGCCGGGGAGTTTGCTGCCGATGGGCCACTGGCCGCCGGTGATCTGTTCGCGCAGGCGCTTCGTGGCCTGTTCGACCAGGGGGCTGGGGCGCAGGGAGCCGAGCGGCATCCGGGGGCCTTTCATCGAGTGGTACCGACGCGTACTTGTCTGAGGAGTACTTGTCTGAGGAGCTGACGTGTGCCTAGTGTAGCCCCGTGATCTTCCGCGGTCTCCTCCTTCTCGGCTGCCGCGGCGGGGCCTGAAGCGACCGGCACCCCGCCGCGGGGTGCCGTGCTGCCGGTCGGCAACCGACCGCGAGCAGAAGGAACACCGCTTCCCATGAGCGCAACCGCCGCCACCGATGACGTCACCGCCGCCACCGCGACCGCAGGCAGCACGCACGCAGGCAGCACGTCCGCAGGCATCACGTACGACTGGAACCCCCAGCGCCCCGGCCCCATGCCCCACCACCGCTACCGCCCCTACCAGGACCGGGTCAACGTCCCTGCCCGGGACCGCAGCTGGCCCAGCGCCCGCATCCAACGCGCCCCCCTCTGGGTCCCCGTCGACCTGCGCGACGGCAATCAGGCGCTCGCCGAGCCGATGGACCCCGCCCGCAAGCGGCACTTCTTCGATCTGCTCGTCTCGATGGGCTTCAAGGAGATCGAGGTCGGCTATCCGTCGGCCAGCCGCGCGGACTTCGACTTCGTGCGCGACCTCGCCGCGCTCGCGGCGAGCGGCGGTGTCCCCGACGACATCAGCATCGTCGTCTTCACGCCCGCCAGGCCCGAACTCATCGACCGCACCTTCGAGTCGATCGAGGGCCTGCCCCGCGCCGTGGTGCATCTCTACATCCCCACCTCGCCCGTCTGGCGCGACGTGGTGCTCGGGCGGTCGCGCGCCCAGGTGCGCGAGGTCGTCACGGAAGCCGCCGCCCGCATGGCCCGCCTGGCCGACGCACGGCCGGGCGCGGACATCCGGTTCCAGTTCTCGCCGGAGACCTTCAACCTGACCGAGCCCGACTACGTACTCGAACTCTGTGACGGGCTGACCGAGTTGTGGGACGCGAGTCCCGCCCGGCCCGTCACGCACAACCTGCCGGCGACCGTCGAGATCGCGACCCCGAACGTGTACGCCGACCAGATCGAGTATCTGCACCGGCACCTCGCCCGACGTGACTCCGTCATCCTCTCCGTCCACCCGCACAACGACCGAGGCACCGGCGTCGCCTGCGCCGAGCTCGCCGTCCTGGCCGGGGCCCAACGCGTCGAGGGCTGCCTCTTCGGCAACGGCGAGCGCACCGGCAACGTGGACCTGGTGACCCTGGCCCTGAACCTCTACGCCCAAGGCGTCGACCCCATGGTCGACTTCTCGGACATCGACGCCGTGCGCGAGGTCGTCGAGCACTGCAACCGCCTGCCCGTGCACCCCCGCCACCCCTACGCGGGCGACCTCGTCCACACCGCGTTCTCCGGAACCCACCAGGACGCCATCAGCAAGGGGTTCGCCGAACACACCCGCCGGGCAGCCGAGTTGGGGATCGCCGAGAGCGAGGCGCCGTGGGACGTGCCGTATCTGCCCATCGACCCCGCCGACATCGGCCGCAGCTACGAAGCCGTCATCCGCGTCAACTCCCAGTCCGGCAAGGGCGGCATGGCGTATCTGCTGCAGACCCGGCACGGTCTCGACCTGCCCCAGCGCATGCGGCCCGACTTCTCGCGCGCGGTGCAGGAGGCGACCGACGACAGCGGTCAGGAGGCGAGTGCCAAGGAGCTGTACGAGCTGTTCCGCGCGACCTATGTCGCGCCGGGGCAGGGCGGCGGCGAGGTGGAGCTGATCTCGTGGACCACCGACCGGGCACCGGACGGCGCCCACCGGTTCGTCTGCACCCTCCAAGTCGGCGACCGCGCGGGGGACTTCGAGGGCGCGGGCAACGGCCCGCTCTCCGCGTTCGTCGAGGCGCTCGCCGCCGCCGGTATCACCGTCGACATCCTCGACTACTCCGAACACGCGGTCGGGGAGGGCGGCGGCAGCGAGGCCGTCGCGTACGCGGAGTGCCGGGTGGGCGGCGCCGTCCGCTGGGGCGCGGGTCTGGACACCTCGCTCCTGACCGCGTCCGTGCAGGCCGTGCTCGCCGCCGTGAACAGGGCGGGGGTCACCCGGTGACACCGCCGCCCCCCGTCCTGCACGCCGACACCGTCACCGTCGTCCGCGAAGGACGCCCCATCCTCGAAGAGGTCACCCTCACCGTACGCCCCGGCGAACACTGGGCGCTGCTCGGCGCGAACGGCGCCGGCAAGTCGACCCTGCTCGGCCTCTGCGGAGCCGTCACCCATCCCACGCATGGCACGGTCGAGGTGCTCGGCCGCCGCCTCGGCAGCGTCGACCTGCGGGATCTGCGCGCGTACGTAGGCCATGTGAACCCACGCCATCCGCTCCGGTCACCACTGCGGGCCCGCGAAGTCGTTCTCACCGGCCTCACCAACAGCGTGGAACCGCTGCCCCGTTGGCGCCCCACGTCCGAGCAGGAGGAGCAGGCCGACCACCTGATCGCCATGCTCGGCCTCGCCCACCGCACGGACGCGCGCTGGCCCACGCTCTCCCAGGGCGAGCGCGGCCGGACCCTGATCGCACGCGCGCTGATGCCGCGCCCGCGGCTCGTCCTGCTCGACGAACCGGCCACCGGGCTCGACCTCGCGGGCCGCGAAGGTCTACTCGAAAGCCTGGACACCCTGCGCGAGACGCATCCCGAGCTCGCCACGGTCCTGGTCACGCACCACCTGGAGGAGCTTCCGTCCGGTACCACGCACGCGCTGCTCCTTCGCGACGGGCGCGCGCTCGCCTCCGGCGCCGTGGACGACGTACTGACGAGCGACCAGATCAGCAAGTGCTTCGACCACCCGGTGCGGCTCGAGCGCACGGACGGGCGGTGGAGCGTGCGGGCGGCGCGGCACGCCCGCTGAGCCGAGCACGCAGGAGGGGCCCGGCGCTCTCGCTAACCGGGCCCCTCCCGCTCACCGCCACTACTTCTTGTTCAGGCTCGCCCAGAACTCGTCGAAGGAGAGGCGCTTGTCCTTGTCGGTGTCCTTCGTACCGATCACGGCCTCGGCCACCGTCTCGGTGACGTAGAAGTCCCCCATCTTCGCCATGGCCGACTTCCACTCGGCCGCCGTGATGAAGCCGTCGCCGTCCGCGTCGAACTGGTCGAACGTCTTACGCGCTTCCTCGATGTCCGCCACCGGATCCACCCCTTCTTCGTGCACTACTGACGAGGGTTAGGGTATCGGCCGTCCGAGGACGCGATCACAAGGAGTACGCCCATGGCCAGCACCCCTGCGACGCTCGGCACCATCCTCGACGCGGCGGCCTACGGGCGGTTCCCGCCGCCCGACGGCACGACCACCGTCGTGCCGCAGCCCTGTCACCGCGACGCCGGTGTGCTCGCCTTCACCGCGCACTCGGTGGTCTTCACGGACGAGGACCCGCGGTGGGTGCACGCCACCCTCGCCGCGCTGGACTGCGATCCGCTGGCCGCCACGATGAACCCGCTGTTCCTCGCCGCCTTCCTGGACCGCACCGGCCGCGCGACGGACACCACCGACCTCCTGACCGTGGCCGACGCCCTGCCGGGCGGCCCCGACCCGGCTCTGGACCTGCGCGAGATCGACGACCCCGACCACCCCCGGGTGGCACGGGCCCGCAAGCGCCGCGACGACGTACGGGTGTGGGCGTCCGCGGGCGGAGGGGTGCTGGTCCTCGGCCGGGGGCTCGCCGGGCGCTGGGAGGCGGCCATCGAGGTCGACGAGGACATACGCCACCGGGGCCTCGGCCGCGCGCTGGCCCTCGCCGCCCGGCACCTGGCGCCCGGCGCGTCCCACGTGTGGGCGCAGCAGTCCCCGGGCAACGCGCGCAGCGTGCGGGTCTTCCAGGCGGCGGGGTACCGGCCGGTGGGCGCGGAGGCGCTGTTCGTGGCGCGCTGAAGGCTGCCGGCGGCCGGGGGACTCAGCACTCGATGATGTTCACCGCGAGCCCGCCCCGCGCCGTCTCCTTGTACTTGACGCTCATGTCGGCACCGGTGTCCTTCATGGTCTTGATGACCTTGTCGAGGGACACCTTGTGGCTGCCGTCGCCGCGCATCGCCATCTTCGCCGCCGTCACGGCCTTCACGGCCGCCATGCCGTTGCGCTCGATGCACGGGATCTGGACGAGGCCGCCGACCGGGTCGCAGGTCAGGCCGAGGTTGTGCTCCATGCCGATCTCGGCCGCGTTCTCGACCTGCTCGGGGCTGCAGCCGAGCACCTCGGCGAGGGCGCCCGCGGCCATCGAGCAGGCGGAGCCGACCTCGCCCTGGCAGCCGACCTCGGCGCCGGAGATCGAGGCGTTCTCCTTGAAGAGCATGCCGATCGCACCCGCAGCGAGCAGGAAGCGGACCACGCCGTCCTCGTCGGCTCCGGGGACGAAGTTCATGTAGTAGTGCAGGACCGCCGGGATGATGCCCGCGGCGCCGTTCGTCGGGGCGGTCACGACGCGCCCGCCCGCCGCGTTCTCCTCGTTCACGGCCATCGCGTAGAGGGTGATCCACTCCATGGAGCGGGCCAGCGGGTCGCCCTCGGCACGCAGCTGGCGCGCCGAGTTGGCCGCGCGGCGGCGGACCTTGAGGCCGCCCGGCAGGATGCCCTCGCGGGACATGCCACGCGAGACGCAGGACTGCATGACGCCCCAGATGTCGAGCAGACCCGAGCGGATCTCCTCCTCGGTGCGCCACGCCTTCTCGTTCTCCAGCATCAGCGCGGAGATCGACAGGCCGGTCTCCGACGCCAGGCGCAGCAGCTCGTCGCCGGTGCGGAAGGGGTGCTTGAGGACCGTGTCGTCCGGCACGATCGGGTTCTCGCCGGCCACCGCATCGTCGTCCACGACGAAGCCGCCGCCCACGGAGTAGTACGTCTTCTCCAGGAGGAGGGCGCCCTCATGGTCGTACGCGAAGATCGTCATGCCGTTGGCGTGGTACGGCAGGGCCTTGCGGCGGTGCAGGACCAGGTCCTCGTCGAAGTCGAAGCCGATCTCGTGCATGCCGAGGACATTGAGGCGGCCGCTCGACTTGATCTGCTCGACGCGGTCGTCCGCCGACTCCACGTCCACCGAGCGCGGCGATTCGCCCTCCAGGCCGAGCAGCACCGCCTTCGGGGTGCCGTGGCCGTGGCCCGTCGCGCCGAGCGAGCCGTAGAGCTCGGCCCGTATGGCGGTGGTGTGGGCCATCAGGCCCTCGTTCTTGAGGCGGCTCGCGAAGATGCGGGCGGCGCGCATGGGACCGACCGTGTGGGAGCTGGACGGGCCGATGCCGATCGAGAACAGGTCGAAGACCGAGAGGGCCACGAGAAACTCCAATGGTGGTTGGTAGACGCCGTTGTCTGCCAGAGCATTCAGCGGCGCGACAGCGCCTCGGTTGAGGGTGGTGGCGGGCGACGGGTGGGCGGTGCAGAAAGCAGGGCGTGAGCCGGGGCATGGACCGGGGCACCGCACTCACTGTCCTCAGTGTCCAGTGTGCGCGGTGCCCCGAAGGTCCGTACGAAAGAAAGCGTACGAAAATGCTACAGGTTGGGGTACAGCGGGTGCTTCTCCGCCAAGGCGGAGACGCGGGCCTTCAGGGATTCCGCGTCGAAGCCCGGCTTCAGCGCCTCGGCGATGATGTCGGCGACCTCACGGAAGTCGTCCTCCTGGAAGCCACGGGTCGCGAGCGCGGGCGTACCGATCCGCAGGCCCGAGGTGACCATCGGGGGGCGCGGGTCGTTCGGGATCGCGTTGCGGTTGACCGTGATGCCGACCTCGTGGAGGCGGTCCTCGGCCTGCTGGCCGTCCAGCTCGGAGTTGCGCAGGTCCACCAGGACCAGGTGCACGTCCGTGCCGCCGGACAGGACGTCGACGCCGACGGCCTTCGCGTCGTCCTGCACCAGGCGCTCGGCCAGGATGCGGGCGCCGTCCAGGGTGCGCTGCTGGCGCTCCTTGAACTCCTCCGAGGCCGCGACCTTGAAGGAGACGGCCTTGGCCGCGATCACGTGCTCGAGCGGGCCGCCCTGGAAGCCGGGGAAGACCGCGGAGTTCAGCTTCTTCGCGAAGTCCTTGTTGCGGGCCAGGATGACGCCGCCGCGCGGGCCGCCGAGCGTCTTGTGCGTGGTGGAGGTGACCACGTCCGCGTACGGCACCGGGTTCGGGTGCAGACCGGCGGCGACGAGACCGGCGAAGTGCGCCATGTCGACCCACAGCTTCGCGCCGACCTCGTCGGCGATCCGGCGGAACTCCGCGAAGTCCAGCTGACGCGGGTAGGCGGACCAGCCCGCGATGATCACCTTGGGGCTGTTCTCCTTGGCCAGGCGCTCGACCTCGGCCATGTCGACCAGACCGGCCTCGTCCACGTGGTACGCGACCACGTTGAACTGCTTGCCGGAGAAGTTCAGGCGCATGCCGTGGGTGAGGTGGCCGCCGTGCGCCAGGTCGAGGCCGAGGATCGTGTCGCCGGGCTGGGCGATCGCGAAGAGGGCGGCCTGGTTGGCGGAGGCGCCGGAGTGCGGCTGGACGTTGGCGTACTCGGCGCCGAACAGGTCCTTGATCCGGTCGATCGCGATCTGCTCGGTGACGTCGACGTGCTCGCAGCCGCCGTAGTAGCGGCGGCCGGGGTAGCCCTCGGCGTACTTGTTGGTGAGGACCGTGCCCTGGGCCTCCATGACGGCGACCGGAGCGAAGTTCTCCGAGGCGATCATTTCCAGGGTGGACTGCTGACGGTGGAGCTCGGCGTCGACGGCGGCGGCGACGTCCGGGTCCAGCTCGTGGAGAGGGGTGTTGAGAAGCGACATCAGGTGGTCCCTAAGGGTCTTCGGGGGGCTTCAGCTGCCGGAGAACTCGGTGTACTCGTCCGCGGAGAGCAGGTCCTTCGGCTCTTCCGTGATCCGTACCTTGAAGAGCCAACCACCCTCGAACGGGGCGGAGTTGACCAGCGACGGGTCGTCCACGACGTCCTGGTTGGACTCGACGACCTCACCGGTCACCGGCGAGTACAGGTCGCTGACCGACTTGGTCGACTCGAGCTCGCCGCACGTCTCGCCCGCGGTCACCGCGGCACCGGCCTCGGGCAGGTCGGCGTAGACGACGTCACCGAGCGCGTTGGCCGCGTGCTCCGTGATGCCGACCGTCGCCACACCGTCCTCGGCGGCCGAGAGCCACTCGTGCTCCTTGCTGTAACGCAGCTGCTGGGGGTTGCTCATGACCTGAATTCTCCTGTACGCGGGGGAGTGCTGATGGACGAGGCTGTTGTGCGGGGTGTCACTTCTGGCGCTTGTAGAACGGCAGCGCCACGACCTCGTACGGCTCGTGCGTGCCCCGGATGTCCACTCCGACACCCTCGGTGCCGGGAGCCGCGTGCGCCGCGTCGACGTACGCGATGGCGATCGGCTTGCCCAGCGTGGGGGACGGTGCACCCGAGGTGACCTCGCCGATGACCTTGCCGTCGGCGACAACCGAGAAGCCCGCGCGCGGGACACGGCGGCCCGCGGCGATCAGACCGACCAGCTTGCGCGGGGGAGCGGCCTCGGCGCGCTCGGCGGCGGCCGCGAGCGCCGCGCGCCCCACGAAGGTGTCGGACTGCGAGGTCTTCTCGAACTTGACGACCCGGCCGAGGCCCGCGTCGAAGGGCGTCAGCTCCGCGGTCAGCTCGTGCCCGTACAGCGGCATGCCCGCCTCCAGGCGCAGCGTGTCGCGGCAGGAGAGCCCGGCGGGGACCAGGCCGACGGGCTCGCCGGCCTCCATGAGCGCGTTCCACAGCTTCTCGGCGTCGCCGGGCGCGACGAAGAGCTCGAAGCCGTCCTCGCCGGTGTAGCCCGTGCGGGCGATCAGCGCGGGCACGCCCGCGACGGTGCCCGGCAGGCCCGCGTAGTACTTCAGCCCGTCCAGGTCGGCGTCCGTGACTGATTTCAGGATGCCGGGGGACTCGGGCCCCTGGACGGCGAGCAGGGCGTACGCGTCGCGGTCGTCACGGACCTCGGCGTCGAAGCTGTCGGCGCGGGCGGTGAGCGCGTCGAGCACGACCTGGGCGTTCGAGGCGTTGGCGACCACCATGTACGCGGGGGCCTCGGGCTCGCCGAGCCGGTAGACGATCAGGTCGTCCAGGATCCCGCCGTCCTCGGCACAGATCATCGTGTAGCGGGCGCGGCCGACACCCACGGAGCCGATGTTGCCGACGAGCGCGAAGTTCAGGAGGTCCACGGCCTCGGGCCCGGTGACCGTGATCTCGCCCATGTGGGAGAGGTCGAAGAGACCGGCCTTGGTGCGCACGGCGTTGTGCTCGTCGCGCTCGCTCGCGTACCGCAGCGGCATGTCCCAGCCCGCGAAGTCGGTCATGGTCGCGCCGAGCGCACGATGCACGGCATCGAGTGCGGTCAGACGGGGGGCAGTACTCATTCGTGGAACTCCCAGGGGCATGACGGGCGAGGTCGATCCTCCCCATCTGTCATCGGAACCTGAGAGGTTCACCACGACCGCCCGTATGTCTCGTACAGGAGGTCATGACTTGCACCTTGGGTGGAGCCGCGCAGGCGGCCCGCTTTTCAGATGTGCCTCGCCCGCGCGGTACGGGGCCTGAGAGATTCAAGGGAGGGACTTGCTCCTTCGGCGCCCCGGTGCGTCGTGTGCGACGGCCACCGGGAACTCTCCCGCGCGGATTCAAACGGCCTGTATGGAGTTTGCGCGCACATCATTGCACGCGCCTGCGTCACAGGGCAGTGCCAGTCCAGTAATGCTGTTGTGCCGCATTACCTTCTCTTTACACTTGCCGGGGAAGCTGCGGGAAGCAGGTACGTGACCGCTAAGGGGAGGCCGATCACGGTGCGCAGGACGAGCGTCTACGCGACCAACACAGGGGTGGCCCTGCCCAAACAGGCCGCCGCCTCCACCAGGGAGAGCTGCGGCCCCCTGCCGGCCGTCGTCCGCGACCTGCGGCAGCGGACCGGCCACAGCCCGCACCGGCTCACGTTCGGCGAGGGCGACCTGATCGTCGTCTCCGGGTTGCCGGGAAGCGGCAAGTCCACGCTGATGCGCAGAGCCGTCGCGGGCCCGCGCATCGACTCGCAGGACACCCGTGACCGCTGGGCCCGCCGCATGCCGGGCCTGCTGCCGTACGCGGTGTACCGCCCGCTGGTCCGCCTCGCGCACTACGCGGGCCTGCGCAAGGCCCTGCGCTCCGGCGAGGGCGTCGTGGTGCACGACTGCGGCACCCAGGCCTGGGTGCGCCGCTGGCTGGCCCGCGAGGCCGCGCGGCGCGGCACGACCCTGCACCTGCTGCTGCTCGACGTGCCGCCGGACACCGCCATAGAGGGGCAGCTCGCCCGCGGGCGCGGCGTGTCGCGGTACGCCTTCGCGCGGCACCGCAGGACGGTCGGCCGGCTCGTCGGTGCCGCCGAGCGCGGCGACCTGCCGCGCGGCTGCGGCTCGGCGGTGCTCCTGGACCGGACGGCGGCCGGGGTGCTGCGGGGGATCGGCTTCGGGGGCTGAGCCGCCCGCCGCTTCGGAGCCTGAGCCGCCCGCCGCTTCGGGGGCTGAGCCGCCCGCCGCTTCGGAGCCTGAGCCGCCCGCCGCGTTAGGGTCGTGCCGCAGGCAGAGCGGGACCGAGCAGGGGTTAGAAGTGATGGACATTCCGGCGCAGGCGCACCCCCATCCGTACGGAGGATGGCCGGGCAACGAACTCGAAGAGGTGCTCGCGGCATCCCTGGGCACCCCCGGCGCGCCTCAGGCGTCCGCGGGGGCCCGCATCGTCGAGGTGCTCGGCCGCAGCCACGTCTGGGTCCCGCTGCCGAACGGCGGGGCGCCGGACAGCGGCACCCTCGACCTGCCCACGCTGGAGATCGACGGCCAGGCCTATGTCCCCGTCTTCAGCTCCGAGCAGCAGTTCCAGCAGGCCACCGGCGGGCGGATGGGGTGCACCGTGGCGCCCGCCGTGGAGTTCGCGCGCGGCCTGCCCCCGCAGCTGGGCATCGCGGTCAACCCGGACGGCATGGTCGGTGTGCCGCTGCCGCCGCCCGCCGTCGCCGAGCTCTGCCGCGCCGGGCGCACCCCGCTGGACGGCCCCGCGACCGGCGGCCGCGTACGCCTCTTCGAACCGGACTGGCAGGAGGACCCGGTGGACTTCCTGTCCGCCACGGCCCGCGAGTTCGAGGCCACCGGTGTCGTCCTGAGCGCCCGCCGCTGTCTGGCGAGCGTCGAGGGCGGTGACCCCTCGCTGTTCGTCGGCGTCGAACTGACCTCCTGGGAGGGCAACGCGCGCGAACTCCCGATGGAGGCCGTGGGCCGTGCCCTGGGGCACGCCCCGGTGGCCTGGCCGGTGAACCTGGTGCTGCTCGACGTGGCCCAGGACCCGGTCGCCGACTGGATGCGCGAGCGGGTCCGGCCCTTCTTCGGCCGGACCCCGGGACACGAGCACGGACGTGTGTAAGGACATGTGCAGGTACGTGTGTGAGGGTGCCGTACGTCAAGTCGGTGTCAGGATCGCCGCTTAAGCTGGTTTCATGAGCCGGAGTTCCACCGGGTCAGCGGGTCATCGCGAAGGGGCGGTTAAGGGTGAGTGCGTCGGGCACGGCTGCGGCCGGGCAGGTCGAGCACATGCTGCGCCAGGTGACGCCGGGGCGCTACGACGCCTACGAGGCGCTCCTGCGGGCGCTCGCCGCCGACCAGGTGTGGATGCTCCTCTGGCACGGCCAGGCCGGGTCCCCCGACGCGCAGTACGGGAACATGGAGGTCGAGGGCCTCGGTTACGCGCCATGCGTGACCTCGGCCCAGGAGCTCTCCGCCAGTGGCTGGAACCGCTCGTACGAGGTGGTCGGCGGTCTCGACATCTCCCGCACCCTCTTCCCCGACCACTACGGCCTCTGGCTCAACCCGCACGCCCCCGGCGGCGGCGTCGGCATCCCCTGGCTCGACCTGCGGCGCATCGCGTCGGGCCTGGACCTGCTGCCCGCGGGGCCGCTCAGGCTCACCGAGCCGGCCATCGAGATCCCCCAGTTCTACGCCCTGCTCACGCAGAACGCCCACCGCACCCCCGCGGTCCGCTCGCTGCGCCGCGCCTGGGTGCAGCCCGCGCTCGGCGCCCCGTATCTGGCGATCGGCCTCGATGTGTACGACACCTCGCCGGCGTCGGTCGACGGGGTGCGCACGATGATGCAGCAGTCGATCGCCGCGGTCCCCGACGGCCTGCCCGTGTCGACGGTCGCGATGTCCGACGGATATGACCCGGTGGCCATGTGGCTGCGCGCCAATGCCCGCCCGTTCTACGACCGCGAGGCCCAGCCCGCACCGGCGCCCGCGGGCGGTTACGGCTACCCCGCGCAGTACTGAAACGGTGCCGCGACCCTCCCCCGCAGGGCCTTGAACCGGCCACCGCGGATCGTATACCTGCCCTGACCGTCATGATGTCCGTTCTGATGGTGGAGGGGGCCTATGGGCTCCCGTGGCACCTTCCGGCCCAACTGCCCCGTGTTCGCCCCTCGTTCACGTGCGTCCGGATAACGGAACACCTCGATCAGCATCACGGTTGCGCATCCATTCACCGTCAAGGCTGGTAACAGATCGCGACCCCGATGAAGACTCCCGCACCAGGGGTGCTTCGCCCCTGTGTACGACGGACTGATCACATCGCTACAGCGACAAGTGCGGGCCGGTCACCACCGGTTGAGAGGGGTCCCTGCCACGATGACGGCACCATTGCATGACACACCTGCGGACGCGGACCCGACAGCGGACGTCGCTCCCGCAGCTGATGCAGGGGTGAAGAAGGTCGAGGGGCGGTCCCTCAAGCAGATCGCGTGGAACCGCCTGAAGCGGGACAAGGTCGCTCTGGCCGGCGGCATCACCGTGCTCGTCCTGGTCTTTGTCGCCGTCTTCGCACCCTTGATCGTCTCCCTGCTGGGCCACCCGCCCAACGAGTTCCATCAGGAAGAGCTGGAAGACCTGACGAACCTGCCCAAGGGCGCGTTCGGCGGCATGAGTTCGGACTTCCTCTTCGGGGTGGAGCCCAACAAGGGCCGCGACGTCTTCAGCCGGATCGTCTACGGAGCCCGCATCTCGCTCCTGGTGGCGTTCCTCGCCGCCGTGGTGGCCGTGGCGCTCGGCACCTTCTTCGGCATCATCGCCGGTTACTTCGGCGGCTGGGTCGACGCGACGATCAGCCGGGTCATGGACGTGCTGCTCGCCTTCCCGCAGCTGCTCTTCGTGATCTCCCTGGTCTCGGTCCTCCCCGATGACCTGCTCGGCCTGACCGGCAGCGGCGTCCGCATCGCCGTACTGATCCTGGTGATCGGCTTCTTCGGCTGGCCCTACGTCGGGCGCATCGTGCGAGGGCAGACCCTCAGCTTGCGCGAACGCGAGTACGTGGAAGCGGCCCGCAGCCTCGGCGGCGGCCAACGGCACATCCTCTTCCGTGAGTTGCTGCCGAACCTGATCGCGCCGATCACCGTGTACGCGACGCTCATGATCCCCACCAACATCCTCACCGAAGCGGCCCTCAGCTTCCTCGGCGCAGGTGTACGTCCGCCGACCGCATCCTGGGGCGGCATGCTCCGGGACGCGCTCGCGACGTACGAGCACGACCCGATGTTCATGGTCTTCCCCGGCCTGGCGATCTTCGTGACCGTGCTTGCCTTCAACCTCTTCGGTGACGGGCTGCGCGACGCCCTGGACCCCAAGGGAACTCGGTAAACAGCTCCAACTGGCTTGCCCCTGCCGCAGCGTCAGGTGGCTTTTCCCATGGTTCTCAGGCAGTCAAGGCCAAGGACCCGAATCTCGGAGGATGCGAGAAATGCCCACAGGTTCCTCTAAACGACGGTTGACCGCAGGCGCGGCCCTCGTCGTGGCGGCGCTGGTGACCACCACGGCGTGCGGCGGCGGCAGCGACGACGACGACAGCAAGGGCGCCGGCTACAACGCGGCGATCGGCAAGGTCGCGAACAAGTCGGCGAAGAAGGGCGGAACGCTCAAGTTCATCGCCAAGCAGGACCTGGACTCGGCCGACCCGCAGCGTGCCTACTACGGCATGACGTGGGACTTCATGCGGTTCTACACCCGCACGCTGATCACGTACGACACCAAGCCGGGCGCCGCGTCCAACAAGCTCGTCCCCGACCTCGCCGAGTCCACGGCGAAGATCAGCGACGACGGCAAGACCTACACGTACAAGCTGCGTGACGGCCTCACCTGGGAGGACGGCTCGAAGCTGACCTCCAAGGACATCAAGTACGGCATCGAGCGCATCTGGGCGACCAAGGTCATCACCGGTGGCCCCGGTTACCTGAAGTCCACGCTTGACCCCAAGGGCGAGTACAAGGGCCCCTACGAGGACAAGTCGAAGGACAAGCTCGGTCTGAAGGCGATCGAGACGCCGGACGACAACACCATCATCTTCAAGCTGCCCAAGAAGAACGGCGACTTCGAGCAGATGCTCGCGATGCCGTCGGGCACCCCGGTCAAGCAGTCCGAGGACACCGGCGCCAAGTACACCCAGCGCCCGTTCTCCTCCGGCCCGTACAAGTTCCAGAACTACAGCGCGGGCAAGAGCATCACGCTCGTCCGCAACAAGAACTGGAAGAAGTCGTCCGACCCGGTCCGTCCCGCGCTGCCGGACAAGATCCAGGTCACCATCTCCGCGAACCTCGAGGAGAACGACAAGCGCCTGATGGAAGGCGACTACGACATCGACATGAATGGCACCGGCATGACCCAGTCGGGTCGTACCACCGCCATTCAGGACCACAAGGGCAACGTCGACAACATGCAGACGGACTTCGTCCGTTACGTCGCCCTGGTGACCAAGACGAAGCCGTTCGACAACGAGGCCTGCCGCAAGGCCGTCTTCTACGCCACGGACTTCCAGAGCCTGCAGAAGACCCGTGGTGGCCCGGTCGCCGCCGGTGAGATCGCCACCAGCGTCTTCCCGAAGTCGATCAAGGGTCACGACGACTACGACCCGTACGGCATCAAGGAGCGCAAGGGCAAGCCGGACGTCGCCAAGGCGAAGGCCCAGCTCAAGGAGTGCGGCAAGCCGAACGGCTTCTCGACCAAGATCTCGGCGCGCACCAACCAGCCGGGCGAGGTGGACGCCGCCACGGCGCTCCAGGAGCAGCTGAAGAAGGTCAACATCAACGCCGATGTCGACCAGATCGACGGCGCCGACTCCTCCAGCATCACCGGTTCCCCCTCGGTCGTGAAGAAGCGCGGCATCGGCATGACGATGGCGGGCTGGGGTCCTGACTTCCCGACCGGCCAGGGCTACGCCCAGCCGCTGTTCGACAGCCGTTTCATCAACGAGAACGGCAACTACAACGAGTCGCAGATCGACGAGCCGAAGATCGACAAGTACTTCGACGACGCGATCGGCACGGTCGACCCGAACAAGGCCGGTGAGATCTACACCGACCTCGCTCACGAGATCGTCGACAAGGCCTACTGGATGCCCTTCATCTACGAGAAGAACATCAGCTGGCGTTCCTCGCGGGCGACCAACGTCTACTCGTCCGCCGCGTACAGCGGCCGCTACGACTACGTCTCGCTCGGTGTGAGCGACAAGAAGTAGTCCCCGCCGCAAGGCAGTCGCCGTAAGGCCGTCCCACCGCCGAATCCCGCCAGTCCGAAGGGCAGGTGATGGCCCCGGGCGATGGCCGGGACTCCTCACAAGGGGGTCCCGGCCACCGCCGGGCCGCGCACAGTGCTTGCTTATCTCATCCGGCGCCTGATCGCCGTTGTCATCATGGTGCTGGTCGTACTGCTCGCGACCTTCACCGTCTTCTTCATGCTGCCCAAGTGGGCGGGACAGGACATCGCCGTCCTCTTCGCCGGGAAGTCGTCCGGTGCCGAGCAGCTCGCGGGCATCCGGATCAAACTGGGCCTTGACGACCCTCTGCTCGTCCAGTTCTGGGACTTCATCAAGGGCATCCCGATGGGGCGTGACTACGCCAACGGGACCGACGTGACCCACTGCCCGGCCCCCTGCTTCGGATACTCGTTCCGTACCGAGGCACCCGTCTGGGAGACCCTCAAGGACGCCCTGCCCGTCACCGGCGCGCTCGCCGCCGGCGCGTGTGTGCTGTGGCTGGTCGCCGGTGTCGCCACCGGTGTGCTCTCCGCGCTCAAGCGCGGCACCATCTGGGACCGTTCCGCGATGATCACCGCCCTCGGCGGCGTCTCCCTGCCGGTCTTCTTCACCGGCATGATCGCGATGGGGCTCTTCGTCCACACCCTCGGCTGGGTGAAGATCGAGGACACCCTCACCACGGAAGACCCGATCAACATCTGGTTCGAGACCCTGATCCTTCCGTGGATCGTGCTCGCGTTCCTCAACGCCGCCATGTATGCGCGACTCACCCGCGCCACCATGCTGGAAGTGCTCGGCGAGGACTACATCCGCACCGCGCGTGCCAAGGGGCTCGGCGAGGTCACCGTCATCAGGCGGCACGCGCTGCGCTCCGCCATGACGCCGATCCTCACCGTCTTCGGCCTGGACCTCGGTGTGCTCATGGGCGGCGCCGTCCTCACCGAATCCACCTTCAACCTGCCGGGGCTCGGCCTGGAGGCGGTCAAGGCCATTAGCAACAAGGACCTGCCGGTGATCCTCGGCGTCACCTTGTGCGCATCGCTCGCGATCGCCCTTGCCAACCTCGTCGTCGACCTTCTGTACGCCGTCATCGACCCGCGAGTGAGGCTGGGATGACCGAACTGCACAAGACCGGAGCGGCGGTCGGAGAACCCGTCACCGATTCGGTCGCTCCCACCGCCTTCCTCGAAGTACGCGATCTCAAGGTGCACTTCCCGACCGACGACGGCCTGGTCAAGTCCGTCGACGGGCTCAGCTTCAAGCTGGAGAAAGGCAAGACCCTCGGCATCGTCGGCGAGTCCGGCTCCGGCAAGTCGGTCACCTCACTGGGCATCCTCGGCCTGCACACCGCCGGGCAGTACGGCAGCCGTAAGCCGCGGCTTTCCGGTGAGATCTGGCTGAACGGCACCGAACTGCTCAGTGCGGACCCGAACGTGGTGCGCAAGCTGCGCGGCCGCGAAATGGCGATGATCTTCCAGGATCCGCTGTCCGCGCTGCACCCGTACTACTCCATCGGCCAGCAGATCACCGAGGCGTACCGGGTCCACCACAAGGTCGACAAGAAGGTCGCCCGCAGGCGCGCCATCGAGATGCTCGACCGGGTGGGCATCCCCCAGCCGGACAAGCGCGTCGACAGCTACCCGCACGAGTTCTCGGGCGGCATGCGCCAGCGCGCCATGATCGCGATGGCCCTGGTGAACAACCCCGAGCTGCTCATCGCGGACGAGCCGACGACCGCCCTCGACGTCACCGTCCAGGCGCAGATCCTCGACCTCATCCGCGATCTGCAGAAGGAGTTCGGCTCCGCGGTCATCATGATCACGCACGACCTGGGCGTGGTCGCCGAGATGGCGGACGAGCTGCTCGTGATGTACGGCGGGCGCTGCGTCGAGCGCGGCTCCGCGGAGAAGGTCTTCTACGAGCCCCAGCACCCGTACACCTGGGGCCTGTTGGGGTCGATGCCGCGCATCGACCGCGAGGAGATGGACCGCCTCGTGCCGGTCAAGGGCTCCCCGCCCAGCCTGATCAACCTGCCTACGGGCTGCGCCTTCAACCCGCGCTGCCCGTACGCGGACATCCCCAAGGACCAGATCACCCGCCGTGAGCGCCCCGACCTGCGTGAGGTCGAGCCCGGGCACTTCACCGCCTGCCACATGTCGCAGGACGAGCGCACCCGGATCTGGACCGAAGAGATTGCGCCGAAGCTGTGAAAGACGACACGAAAGACCAGGCGAAGGGCCAGGAGATGACGATCCCGGCGCAGGCGAAGAGCTCGGTCGAGCCGCTGCTCAAGGTCGACGGCCTGGTGAAGCACTTCCCCATCAAGAAGGGGCTGCTGAAGCGCCAGGTGGCGGCCGTCCAGGCCGTCGACGGGCTCAGCTTCGACGTGCGTCCCGGTGAAACGCTGGGCGTCGTGGGCGAGTCGGGCTGCGGCAAGTCCACGATGGGCCGGCTGATCACCCGTCTGCTCGAACCGACCGCGGGCCGCGTGGAGTTCGAGGGCGTGGACATCACGCACCTGGGCACCGGCAAGATGCGGCCGCTGCGCCGCGACGTGCAGATGATCTTCCAGGACCCGTACTCGTCGCTGAACCCGCGGCACACCATCGGCACGATCGTCGGTGCGCCGTTCAAGCTGCAGGGTGTCAAGCCCGAGGGCGGCCTGAAGAAGCACGTGCAGGAGATGCTGGAGCGCGTGGGGCTCAGCCCCGAGCACTACAACCGCTACCCGCACGAGTTCTCCGGCGGTCAGCGCCAGCGCATCGGCATCGCGCGGGCGCTCGCCCTGCGGCCGAAGCTGGTCGTGGCCGACGAGCCCGTCTCCGCCCTGGACGTCTCCATCCAGGCCCAGGTGGTCAACCTCCTTGACGACCTCCAGGACGAGCTCGGTCTCACGTACGTGATCATCGCGCACGACCTCTCGGTCATCCGGCACGTCTCGGACCGCATCGCGGTGATGTACCTCGGCAAGATCGTGGAGCTGGCGGACCGCAAGGACCTCTACTCCACGCCGATGCACCCGTACACCAAGGCGCTGCTCTCCGCGGTGCCCGTGCCCGACCCCAAGCGGCGCGGCGTCAAGAGCGAGCGCATCCTGCTGCGCGGTGACGTCCCCTCGCCGATCGACCCACCCACCGGCTGCCGTTTCCACACGCGCTGCTGGAAGGCGACGGAGATCTGCGCGAAGACCGAGCCGCCGCTGATCCCCCTCGCCTCCGGCCACCAGGTGGCGTGCCACCACCCGGAGAATGCCGAGGACCAGCAGCCGGGCGACACCAAGCTGCTGCAGGTCGCCAAGGAGGCGATCGACGTGGTGTCGGTGGTGAGCAAGGCGGAGGAGACGGCGGCCGAGGAAGCCACACCGGCCGTCTCGAAGGATGCTCCGAAGGCCGTCTCGAAGGACACCCCGGAAGCGGAGTCCAAGGGTCAGGCGTCAACTGACAAGTAGCACCTGATGACTTGGTAAAAATCAGTCACCAGGTCATGTACACGCCCATACGGGGGAGTGCAGAGTCTGCGTGTCCGTCTCATCGGAACACGCGCGAAGGGATGACTCATGGCACTCTCCCGTTCGGCACGTCTGGGGGCACTGGCCGCCGCCTCCTTCTGCTTGATCGCCGCCGTACCCGCACCGCACCCCGGCTCGCCCGGCGTCGGCGACCCGTACTTCCCGCTGCTCGGCAACGGCGGGTACGACGTACGCCACTACGGCCTCGACCTGGCGTACAACCCCGACACCGACCGCCTCGACGGCCGCACCACGATCACCGCACGCGCCACCCAGAACCTTTCCTCCTTCGACCTCGACCTCCAGCAGCTGGAGGTGACGAAGATCGAGGTGAGCGGCAGACGCGCGAAGTTCACCCGCGACGGCGACGAGATCCGCATCAGCCCCCGCGACCACCTGCGCAAGCACAAGTCGTTCACCGTCACCGTGACCTACGGCGGCGTGCCCGAACCGCTGAGCGGTCCCATCGTCTTCGGCTCCGACTACGGCTGGATGAAGACCACCGACGGCGTCTTCGTCGCCTGCGAGCCCAACGCCGCGTCGACCTGGTTCCCCTCCAGCGACCACCCCTCGGACAAGGCCGCCTTCGACATCCGCATCAAGGCCCCCAAGGGCCTGACCGGCGTCTCCAACGGACGGCTCGTCGACACGTACTCCAAGGGCGGGCAGACCGTCGCCCATTGGCGCGAGTCCAAGCCCATGGCGACGTATCTCGCGACCGCGACCATCGGCAAGTTCGACGTGCGGAAGGGCAGGACGCCGGGGGGCACCCCGATCTACGTCGCCATCGACCCCGTCCTGGAGAACAGCAACAACGTCGACGTGTACGGCGTCACGGCCGAGGTCACCGACTACTGGTCGAAGATCTTCGGTCCCTATCCCTTCGAGGAGACCGGCGCGATCGTCGACGACATGCCGCAGGCGGGCTTCTCCCTGGAGACGCAGACCAAGCCGGTCTACTCCGCGATCCGCAGCGAGTCGACCATCGCGCACGAGGTCGCCCACCAGTGGTTCGGCGACTCCGTGACGCCCGCGAAGTGGAACGACATCTGGCTCAACGAAGGCTTCGCGACCTACTCACAGTGGCTGTGGAGCGAGCACAAGGGCACCCAGACCGCCCGCGAGGCCTTCCTCGCCGGCTACAACTCACGCCCCGCCGACGCGCCCTTCTGGCAGATCGTCGTCGGCGATCCGCAGCGCGACACGATGTTCGCGTCCGCCGTCTACCAGCGCGGCGCCATGACGCTCCAGGTCCTGCGCGAGCGCATCGGTGACAAGGCGTTCTTCAAGCTGCTCCCGGCCTGGGCCGCGCAACAGCGCTACAGCAACGCCACGACCGCCGAGTTCATCCGGCTCGCCGAGAAGATCTCGGGCAAGCAGCTGGACTCGCTGTTCGAGACGTGGCTGTTCACGAAGGGCAAGCCCGCCCTGTAACCGCCGCGGGCGCCGCTGCCGCCGCGCGGTGCCGCCCTGGTGAGGCCCGCGGCGGCGGGCAGGTAAGAATGTCGCGTGATCCAGGATCTGTTCAGTCCCTCCGTCCAGCACGCGCTCGACATCGTCGGAATCTTCGTCTTCGCGATCTCCGGCGCCCTGCTCGCCGTACGCAAGAACTTCGACGTCTTCGGGATCGTCGTGCTCGCCGAGGTCACCGCCCTGGGCGGGGGGATCTTCCGTGACGTGGTCATCGGGGCGGTGCCGCCCGCCGCCTTCGTCGACCTCGGTTACTTCATCACGCCGCTGTTCGCGGCCGCCCTGGTGTTCTTCCTGCACCCGGAGGTGGAGCGCACGCAGCTCGCGGTGAACGTCTTCGACGCGGCGGGCCTGGGCCTCTTCTGTGTCACCGGCACGACCAAGGCGTACGACTACGGCCTCGGCCTCACCGCGTCGGCGGCCCTGGGGCTCGCCACCGCGGTGGGCGGCGGCGTGCTGCGCGACATCATCGCCAACGAGGTGCCCTCCCTGGTGCGCTGGGACCGTGACCTGTACGCCGTGCCCGCCATCGTCGGATCCGCGATGGTCGCGCTCTGCATCAACTACGACATGGTGAACGCCTACACCAGCACCCTCGCCGTGATCACGACCTTCGTCCTGCGGCTGCTCGCGCTGCGTTACCACTGGCGGGCGCCCCGGGCCTGGCACCGGCGGTCCACGGCGGTGGAGGTGGAGGAAGCGTCGCCGTAGCGGCACGCAAAGCTACCGCTCAGTAATTTCATGTTGTACGTTGCTGCCATGGCAGAGGCGACATCCCTATCGGCAGCGGTGCGCGCGAGCATCGGCGACAGCGAGTTCGACCGTGACACCGCGGTCACCCGGCGAGAGCCCGGTGTCTACGACATCGACCTCTCGGCCGGGTGGACGATCATCAACGCGGTGAACGGCGGCTACCTCCTCGCGGTCCTCGGCCGTGCGCTGGCCGACGCACTGCCGCACGCGGATCCCTTCACGGTCTCCGCCCACTACCTGACGGCGTCCCACCCCGGGCCCGCCGTGATCCGTACGGACACGGCACGTGCCGGGCGGACCCTGTCGACCGGGCAGGCCTCGCTCTTCCAGTACGACGAGGAGGGGCGCGAGGTCGAACGCATCCGTGTGCTCGCCTCGTACGGAGATCTGGCGGAGCTTCCCGACGACGTCCGTACGACCGCCGAGCCGCCGGTGCTGCCGCCGCTGGAGCAGTGCTTCGGTCCCCAGGACGCTCCGGATCACCGGCCGGTGCCCGGCAGTTCCGCGATCAGTGACCGGCTCTTCCTGAAGCTGGACCCCTCCACCCTGGGGTGGGCTCTCGGCCAGCCGTCCGGCAAGGGGGAGATGCGCGCCTGGTTCGGCCTCGCGGACGGCCGCGACGCGGATCCGCTGTCGCTGCTGCTCGCGGTGGACGCGTTGCCGCCGACCGCCTTTGAGCTGGGCATTTCCGGCTGGGTGCCGACGGTGGAACTGACGGTCCACGTCCGGGCCCGTCCCGCGCCGGGCCCTCTCCGGGTCTCGATCACCACGCGCAACCTCGCGGGGGGCTTCCTGGAGGAGGACGCGGAGGTCTGGGACACGGAGGGCCGCCTGGTGGCCCAGTCGCGCCAACTGGCGCGGGTGCGGCTGGCCTGAGCAAAACGTTCTTCTCCCCAACCCCGCCCCTTCCCGAAAACCCGCTCCGGCGCAGGGGCCTTGCGTGCCGTCGTCACCGGCTCCGCCGAGTTCGTCCTCAAACGCCGGACGGGCTGGGAAATCCAGCCCGTCCGGCGTTTGAGGACATCTCGTACGGGGTCTGGGGCGGAGCCCCAGGTAGGTCCGGGGCGCAGGCACGGTTTTCGGGAAGGGGCGGGGTTGGGGACAAATCCCTTACCCCACCAGCCGCACACCCCCATACGAAACCCCCGCCACCACCACCCACGCACACAGCCCAAGCACCGCCACCCGCCCACCCGTCCGACCCAGCGACGGCAGGTCCACCGCCGAGCCGAGCCCGAACAAGGCTGCCGCCAGGAGTAGTTCCTGGGTATGGCCCGCCAGGTCGAGGACGGACCCCGGAACCCAGCCCGTGCTCCGTACCGCGACCATCCCGATGAACCCCGCCACGAACAGCGGCAGCACGGGCGGCCGTCGCCTCCCCGCCCCACGCGCAGCGGACCGCGCCCGCAGGGCGAACGCAACCCCCGCCACCAGCGGCGCAAGCACCGCCACCCGCATCAGCTTCACCAGAACCGCATCCCCCAGCGCACCGGGACCGACGGTCTGCGCCGTGGCCACCACCTGGCCCACGTCGTGCACACCGGCCCCGACCCAACGCCCGAACTCCGCATCGCTCAGCCCCAACGGCCCCTGCAGCAGCGGCAGTACGGCGATGGCGAGCGTCCCGCACAGCGTCACGAGGGCCACCGAGACCGCCGCGTCCCGCTCCTCGCTCTCGGTCGCCTCGCTGACCGCGCCGATCGCGGACGCGCCGCATATCGAGTACCCGGTGGCGATCAGGAGCGGCTGGTCGCCGGGCAGCCCCATCCGGCGGCCGAGCCACCACGTCCCGAAGAACGTCGCCGCCACCACCCCGAGCACCATCACCACCGTCGCCCAGCCGAGGCCGAGGACGTCGTCCAGGCTCAGCTTCAGGCCGAGCAGCACGATGCCGAGCCGCATCAGCCGCTTCCCGGCGAGGGAGAGCCCCGCCTTCCCCCGGCCTCGTACGAAGGCGCGCATCCCCGGCGCATGCGCCGCCACCACCCCGAGCACCACCGCCGCCGTCAGCATCGGCACGGCCGGGAACAGGGCATGCGTCGCCCAGGCCACCGCGACGCCGAGTGCGGCAAGGCCGAGCCCCGGCAGCGGGCGGGGCCCGGGAGGCGTGACCGGGGAGATCTGATGGCGCTGCCCCAGAAGCGCCATCAGTGGTCGGCCGGCAGTTCGTACACCCGGCGCACGCTGGTGCCCAGGCGGGAGATGTCCGCGCCGTAGACATGGAGCGAGACCGCCCGCTCCGTGCCGCCGTTCCAGACCCGGTGGATGTCACCGGGCGGCGCGAAACCGCACACCGTGCCCTGCCGGTTCACCAGGTCCTCGGTGGCGACGAGCCGAGCCGGGGCGCCGGACGAAGCCGGGACCAGGCGGTAGCGCCGCTCGTGCTCCGCGCCCTCGTGGACGCCGGTGACGCACCACGAGACGTGGTCGTGGACCGGCGTGTGCTGGCCCGGCAGCCAGACGATGCCGACCACCGAGAAGCTGCCGTCGTGCTCGGCGTGCAGCAGATGCTGCCGGTAGCGCTCGGGGTCACCGGAGCGTTGTTCGTCGGTGAGCAGATCGGCTGCGCCCAGGTGCGGCGCGAGCCGTTCACCGACCAGGTACGCCGTCAGGTCCGGCGGAAGCCCCCGGCCGACGGCCTCGCGTACGCCGGAGACGAGGGCGTCCAGGCGCCCGGTGGTGCGGGCCGCTCGGAACGCGGTGGTGGAGGCACTCATACGGGCAGCGTCCTGCTGCCTTTCCATCACGTCCAACGACAGTTTCTAAGCCACGCCCCAACTTCTGCTTATGGACGGAGGGGGGTGTGGCAGCGGAGAGGCTGAGGAGAGGGGCGGGCCGCCTCAGCAGCCCACGCGGTTCGCCGCGACCGCCTTCAGTTCCTCAAGCACCAGCGCCGTCGCGGGTATCCGCAGGTGCTCCCGCAGCGCGTACGCCGAGACCTGCCGCCGTGAGGCCGGGTCGAGGGCCCGGCCCGTCACCTGCCGGTGGCGCAGGAAGTCGAGGACGAGGCCGGGCATCATCGCGATGCCGAGCCCTTCGGCGACCAGGCTCTGGATGACGAGATTGTCGTCCGTGGTGAAGGCGATGTCGGGCGTGAAGCCCTTCTCGGCACACTCGTGCAGGAAGTTGGCGCGGCAGCGCAGGCAGCCCGCGATCCAGCGCTCGCCCGCGAGGTCGACGAGCCGGACGGAACGGCGCCGGGCCAGCGGATGCCGGGACGGCAGGAGGACCGTCAACTGGTCCTCCATCAGCGGGATCTCCACCACCTCGTCCGGCACGTCCTCGTGCAGACCGGGGTAGTGGAAGGCCAGGGTGATGTCGCAGTCGCCGTCCACCAGGCGCTGGAGGGACTCCGGCGGTTCGTTCTCCTGGAGTTCGACGCGCACGCCGGGATGGCTCGCCGCGAGCCGGGACAGCGCCTCGGGGATGAGGGTGGCGTTGGCGCTGGGAAAGGCGCAGATACGGACGCGGCCGGTGCGCAGGCCCGTGATGGCGTTCATCTGCTGCTGGGCGGCATCGATGTTGCCGAGGATGATCCCCGCGTGCCGGGACAGCGCCTCGCCCGCCTCGGTAAGGCGCATCCTGCGGCCGACGCGGGTGAACAGGACCGTGCCGACGGACCGTTCGAGCGCCTTCATCTGCTGGGTGATCGCGGGCTGCGTATAGCCGAGCGAGCGGGCGGCGGCGGAGTAGGAGCCGGTCCGGACCACTTCATGGAATGACCTGATGTGCCGGGAATCGAACACGCCTGAATCATAAACATGATCCGGAGAGCGCCGACAGGCCGTCCTCGACCGGCCGACAGGCCATCCTTGACCGCGTGAAATCCGACCGGCTGCTCTCGATCCTGCTGCTGCTCCAGACCCGCGGGCAGGTCCCCGCCCGTGAACTCGCCGAGCGCCTCGAAGTCTCCGTACGCACCATCTACCGCGACATCGAGGCGCTCTCCGCCTCCGGCGTCCCGGTCTACGCGGAGCGCGGGCGGCACGGCGGCATCGCGCTCCTGCCCGGCTTCCGTACGGACGTCACGGGGCTCACGGCGGACGAGTCGCGGGCCCTCTTCATCCTGGCCGCGCAGGGCGCGCACGCCGCGCTCGGGCTCGACGAGGCGCTCGGCTCCGCGCTGCGCAAGGTCATGGCGGCGCTGCCCGCACCGCACCGCCCCGCCGCCGAGCTGACGAGCCGGCGCATCCTCGTCGACTCCGCGCGCTGGATGCCGGGGCCCCGCGGATCGGATCCGGTCACCGTCGATCTCGATGTACTGCAGGACGCCGTCTTCCGGGACCGGCGGCTGCGGCTGCGCTACCGGCACAGCGGTGACGCGGAACCGAGCGCCTACACGGTGGATCCGTACGGCCTCGTCTCCAAGGCGGGCGTCTGGTATCTGGTCGCCGACCGGCGCGGTTCCCCGCGGCTCTTCCGCGCCGACCGCGTGCAGGCCGCGACCCTCACGGACCAGCCCGTCCGGCGCAGGCCCGGCGTCGAACTCGCCGATGTCTGGGATGTGTTGAAGCGCCAGGTCGAGGACCGGCCGGTCGGCGTCGACGTGACGGCGCGGGTCGCGCGGGACCGTTACGCCCAGTTCCTGCGCCTCAAGGGGCAGTTCCTGAGCGCGCCACCCGAGGACGACGGGGAGAGCGAGTGGATCACTGTCCGCCTCGGGTTCGGCGATGTCGGTGACTCCCGCACGTTGCTCCCGTTCGCCGCGAGTGTGGAGGTTCTGTCGCCGCCCGAGGTGCGTGCCGAGCTGGCGGGCGCCGCCGCAGCGGTCAGCGACCTGTACGGAGGAACCGGCTGAGCTCGCCGGTGAGTTCGGCGGGCGCGTCCTCCTGTACGAGATGTCCCGCGCCCTCGATCAGTCGCAGCTCGGCGCCGGGGATCAGCTTGGCGAGCTCGTGGCCGCGCTCCACCGGGATCCAGGTGTCGTCCGTGCCCCAGCAGATGAGGACGGGCAGGTCCAACTCCCCGTAGCGTCCCTGGACTTCATCGGTGTACCGCTGGTCGTTCTGCTCGATCTGCCGGTAGAACGCGGGCCTGCCCTCCTCCGTGCACCAGGGCTCGACCAGGCGGTCGAGCACCGCCGGATGCAGGCCGCGGTGGCTCGCCGAACCGACGTACTCGCGCACGAGTGCCTCGTGCAGGGCGGGCGGCAGCTGGGCGAAGACGTCGGCGTGGGCGCCGAGCAGGCGGTAGGTGGGGGAGCCCCAGGGGGCGAGGGCCACCGGGTCGACGACCGCGAGACGTTCGTAGCGGGCGCCGTGCAGCAGGTGGGCGCGCAGGGCGACGCAGCCGCCGAAGTCGTGGGCCACGACCGCCGGGCGGTCCAGGCCCCAGTGGGGGAGGAGCTCGGTGAGGACGCGGGCCTGCGCGGCCAGGGACACGTCCTGTCCGGAGCGCATCTCGGAGGCGCCGTAACCAGGCAGGTCCCATACGTACACGCGGTGCTCGCGGGAGAGCGCGCGGGCCACGCCCCGCCAGACGTACGAGGAGAAAGGGGTGCCGTGGACCAGGACGACGGGCGGTGCGTCCGTGGGGCCGATGGCGGTCCAGCGGACGGCGCCGGTCGGTCCCGCGAAGGTCTGGTCGAGCGTCCAGTCGCGATCGGTCGTCATGACCGTAAGGCTAGTAGCTCCTTACGAGGGTGTCGAGGCCTGTGGTTGACCGTCGTGCCGCGCCGCGGTCACTGCTCGTCCAGCCAGTGCCGCCGTCCGAGCGAGACCAGGCGCAGCTGCCTGCGCGCGCCGGCCGCCACCCGTTCCTCGGTGCCGGGCGCCGCCTCCAGGAGTGCGGACGCGGTCATCACCATGTGGTCGACGTACATCCTGGCGAGCATCAGCAGATCGTCGTCGTCCCAGCCCGCGGACGTCGGCTCCAGGGCGAACTGGTCCTTCACCTCCTGGGCGAACAGGGCGAGTTGATCGCCTATCGCGGACCGCACGGCCTGTACCCCGCCGTGCTGCTCGCGCGCGACGAAGCGGACGTGCGCGGGATGCGTGCGCACATAGGCGACGATCAACTCGACCGTGGCCGCGATGCGTTCCTCGCCGTCACTGTCTCCGCTGCTGTCGCCGGTCGCCGCGAGGAGCGAGACGAGCGTGGTGTGCAGGCTGCTCAGCGCCTCCTCGACCAGTGCCACGCCCAGGTCGGCCATGTCGCGGAAGTGCCGGTAGAAGGCGGTGGGGGCCACGCCCACGGCACGGGTGACCTCGCGCAGTCCCAGGCTGCTCAGGCTCTGCTCCTCGAGGAGCTGGAGCGCCGCGTCGAGGAGTGCCTGGCGGGTTTTCTGCTTCTGGGCCTGCCGGATGCCGAGAGTGTGACTCATGCCATGCAGTTAACAACTGTTCTCCGGGATTGGAAAGCCGGAGAGGCGGTTACTCTCTATGTCAGTGAACAGTTGTTACCACAAGCGTTCACCGAAGTCCCCGACGAGAGGCACCCCATGTTGTTCCTCGTAGCCGCCCTCCTGCTGCTCGGTGTCGCGATGGGCTCCGTGGCCCACGCGCCGCTCCCCGTCAGCCTCGTGGCCGCCGTCGTGATCGGCGTGTGGCTGATGGTGTTCGCGGTCCGCGAGCGGCACTCGCGCCGCCGGTCCCGTCAGTTCTGAGCGCGTCACCCCCGATCCGCACCCTGATCCGTACGGCCCCTGAAAGGAGTCGCACCATGGGACTCACCACCACCGCCCCCCGCTCCGAGACGACGACGTCCACCGCGAAAGCCACGTCCACCGCGTCCGCCCCCGCACCCACCGGTCGGCGCGACACCGACGGCATGGCCGTCGCCTCGTTCGTCCTCGGGCTGCTCGGACTGCTCGTCCTGAACCTCTTTCTCGGCCCGATCGCGATCGTCCTCGCGAGCATCGCGCTCCTGCGCGGGACCGGCCGAAAGGGCCGCGCGATGCTCGGACTCGGGCTCGGTGTGGCCGATCTCGTCGTCCTCGCCGTGCTGATGTCCATGGACAACACCGTGTCCTGGGGTCTCGCGGGCTGACACCGCTTGGACGCGGGGCCCGGCGAGGCTCGTAGAATCGTGCCCACCATGGCCTACCTCGACCACGCAGCGACCACTCCGATGCTCCCGGAGGCGATCGCGGCGATGACCGCCCAGCTCGCCGTCACCGGCAACGCCTCCTCACTGCACGCCGCGGGGCGCCGGGCGCGTCGCACCGTCGAGGAGGCCCGCGAGACGCTCGCCGAGTCGCTCGGCGCGCGCCCCAGCGAGACCGTCTTCACCGCGGGCGGCACGGAGGCCGACAACCTCGCCGTGAAGGGCCTGTACTGGGCGCGGCGCGACGCCGACCCGGCGCGGACCAGAGTCCTGGCGAGCCCCGTCGAGCACCACGCCGTCCTCGACGCCGTGCACTGGCTCGGCGAGCACGAAGGCGCCACCGTCGAGTACCTCCCCGTCGACGCATACGGCCGCGTGCACCCCGAAGCGCTGCGCGAGGCGATCGAGCGCGACCCCGACGACGTCGCCCTCGCCACTGTCATGTGGGCCAACAACGAGATCGGCACCGTCCAGCCGATCCGTGAACTGGCTGACGTGGCGGGGGAGTTCGACATCCCGCTGCACGCCGACGCGGTGCAGGCCTTCGGTCAGCTGCCCGTCGACTTCGGCGCGTCCGGGCTCGCCGCGATGACCGTGTCCGGGCACAAGATCGGCGGCCCCTACGGCATCGGGGCGCTGCTCCTCGGCCGCGAGTACAGCCCCGTGCCCGTCCTGCACGGCGGCGGGCAGGAGCGTCATGTGCGCTCCGGGACGCTCGACGTGCCCGCGATCGCCGCGTTCGCCGTGGCCGGGCAGCACGCCGCCGGGCAGCGTGCGTGGTTCGCCCGGGAGATCGGCGGTCTGCGGGACGATCTGATCACCGCGGTGCGCGCGGAGGTCCCCGGCGCGATCCTGGGCGGCGACCCGGTCGACCGGCTGCCCGCGAACGCGCACTTCACCTTCCCCGGCTGCGAAGGGGACTCCCTTCTGCTGCTGCTCGACGCCCAGGGCATCGAGTGCTCCACCGGCTCCGCCTGCACGGCGGGCGTGGCCCAGCCGAGCCACGTCCTGCTCGCCACCGGCACCGACCCCGACCTGGCCCGCGGCACGCTCCGCTTCTCCCTGGGGCACACCTCGACCAAGGCGGATGTGGAGGCCGTGGCGGGGGCGATCGGACCAGCGGTGGAGAGGGCACGGACAGCGGGACTCAGCTGAGCAGTCAGCTGGCGCATGCACCAGCAATTAGCTGGCACATGCACCTACTTGCTCCCGGTTTGGCCCGGTACGTGACGCAGGTAACGCCGGACTGGAGTGGTCCCGCCCGGAGTTGGTGCCGGTTTCGGCCGCTATAGGCCGGACAGGCACCGGAGCGGGCGACGAGGCCCACAGCACGTCGATCTATGCTTGCCGCTCGCGAGTCCGCTCCGCGCGTTCGGGGCCGCACGACAACCCCCTCTTCGGGGCTGCACGACCACCCCTCCTGGAGTTCACATTGAAGGCGAACCTCCGCTCTCGCATCGCCGCGCGGCTCGGACGCATGTACCTCTCGCGGATCCAGCGGAACGGGATCAGCGCCTCCACGATCTCGAAGCTGCCCGAGCCCCTGCTCGCGCCGATGCGCCGCGACGGGCTCGACCCGGTGGCCAGCCTCACCGAGCACCAGGCGGAGCAGCCGATATCCAAGGTGCCGCTGCCGTTCGGCATGGACGCCTGGGTGGTCACCGGCTATGACGAGGTGAAGGCGGTCCTCGGCGCGACCGACGGCTTCAGTAACGACTTCATGAACCTCGCGGGCAACGCCGGAGTGGTCGACGACCACCACCCCGGCGGCCTCGGCTTCAGCGACCCCCCGGTCCACACGCATCTGCGCCGCGTCCTCACGCCCGAGTTCACGATGCGCAGGCTGCGCCGCCTCACGCCCAGGATCGAGGCCATCGTCGAGGAGCGGCTCGACGCGATGGAGGCCGCGGAAGGGCCCGTCGACCTCGTCCAGGCCTTCGCGCTGCCGATCCCCTCCCTGACGATCTGCGAGCTGCTCGGCGTGCCCTACGAGGACCGCCACGACTTCCAGCAGCTGGCCATGGAGCGCTTCGACCTCTTCGGCGGCGCGACCGCTCCCTTCGGCGCGATATCCGCCTCGCTCTCCTACTTCCGGGACGTCGTCAAGAAGCAGCGCGAGAACCCGGGCGACGGACTGCTCGGCATGATCGTGAAGGAGCACGGCGACACGGTCGGCGACGAGGAGCTCGCCGGCCTCGCGGACGGCGTCCTCACCGGCGGCTTCGAGACGACCGCGAGCATGGTGGCCCTCGGCTCCCTGCTCCTGCTCCAGCACCCGGAGACCGCCGCGCGGCTGCGCGAGGACGACGGGGCGGCCGCACCCTTCGTCGAGGAGGCGCTGCGCTACCTCACCGTCGTGCAGGTGGCCTTCCCGCGGTTCGCCCGCGAGGACATCGAGGTGGCCGGGGTGCGCATACCCAAGGGCGACCTGGTCCTGTGCTCCCTGAGCGGCGGCAACCGCGACGCCAAGTACACCCCCGACGGCGGCGGCTTCGACCCGCACCGCAAGGCTTCGGGCCACCTCGCCTTCGGCTGGGGCATCCACCGCTGCATCGGCGCCGAACTGGCCCGCATGGAGCTGCGCGCCGCTTACCCGGCCCTCGTGAGGCGCTTCCCCGAGATGCGGCTCGCGGTCGCGCCCGAGGAGCTCGCCTTCCGCAAGCTGTCCATCGTGTACGGGGTCGAGTCGCTGCCGGTGCACCTCAGGTAGGTCACCGCACTCTCGGTAGGTCACCTCACTTGAGGTCGGCGCGGGCCTTTCTGACGAGCTTCAGATACCGGTCCCAGTCCCAGTGCGGTCCCGGATCGGTGTGGTCCGTGCCCGGCACCTCCACGTGCCCGATGATGTGCTCGCGGTCCACCGGGATGTCGTACCGCTCACATATGCCTGCCGTCAGCCGCGCCGACGACTCGTACATCGCGTCGGTGAACGAGGACTTCTTGTCGACGAAGCCTTCGTGCTCGATGCCGATGCTCCGTTCGTTGTAGCTCTTGTTCCCCGCGTGGAACGCCACGTCCAGCTCGCGGATCATCTGGGCGACGTGCCCGTCCTTGCGCACCACGTAATGGGCCGCGGCGCCGTGTCCAGGGTCCTTGAACACCTTCAGCGCCGTCGCGTAACCGCCCTGCACGACGTGGATGACGACCATGTCGATGCCGTAGTCGTCGGGGCGGTCCGCGCGGCGCCAGTTGTAGTCGGACGCCGCTATCCACTGCGCGCCCCGGGCGTCGACCTCGCCCTCCTTGCGCTTCTTCACCACGCCGGGCATCCGCCACCACAGGCGCCCCAGCTCGTCCGAGGCGAGCACGGCCGTGCCGACGGCCGCCGCGGCGCCGCCGATCAGGAGCGTCCGCCGGTTGACGCCCCGGCGTCCCTGCCCCTGCTCCGCTGTCGAGTCCTGTTCTTCCCCCATGTGATCGTCAACGCTTACTCACGGGCGGCTGGTTCCCGCGGGCCCGTACCCTGTTAGAGCTATGACTGAGAACCGGACCCCGCAGCACCCCCGCCCCCTCCGCGTGCTCGCCGCCATGTCGGGCGGCGTGGACTCCGCCGTCGCCGCCGCGCGTGCCGCCGAAGCCGGGCACGACGTGACCGGAGTGCACCTCGCGCTCTCGGCGAACCCGCAATCGTTCCGCACGGGCGCGCGAGGCTGTTGCACCATCGAGGACTCCCGCGACGCCCGCCGCGCCGCGGACGTCATCGGCATCCCGTTCTACGTCTGGGACCTGGCCGACCGCTTCCGTGAGGACGTGGTCGAGGACTTCATCGCCGAGTACGAGGCGGGGCGCACCCCCAACCCGTGCCTGCGCTGCAACGAGAAGATCAAGTTCGCCGCGCTCCTGGACAAGGCCCTCGCGCTCGGCTTCGACGCGGTCGTCACCGGCCACTACGCCACGGTCGTGATGAACGATGACGGCACCCGCGAGCTGCACCGCGCCTCCGACATGGCCAAGGACCAGTCCTACGTCCTGGGGGTCCTGGACGACCGCCAGCTCGCCCACGCGATGTTCCCCCTCGGTGACACGCTCACCACCAAGGAGGAGATCCGCGCGGAGGCCGAGGAGCGTGGCCTGGCCGTCGCGAAGAAGCCGGACAGCCACGACATCTGCTTCATCGCGGACGGCGACACCCAGGGCTTCCTCGCGGACCGCCTGGGCAAGGCGGAGGGCGACATCGTGGACGCCGAGGGCAACAAGCTGGGCACTCACGAGGGCGCCTTCGGCTACACCATCGGCCAGCGCAAGGGCCTGCGGATCGGCACCCCGGCCCCCGACGGCAAGCCGCGCTACGTCCTGGACATCTCCCCGGTGAACAACACCGTGACGGTCGGCCCCGCGGCCGCCCTCGACGTCACGGGCCTGACGGCGATCAAGCCCCGCTGGTGCGGCGCGGCCCCCACCGGCCCCGGCACGTACACCGCGCAGCTGCGGGCGCACGGCGGCGAGACGCCGGTGCGCGCGGAGCTGGTGGACTCCGAACTGCGGGTCTCCTTCGACGAGCCCGTACGCGGCGTGGCCCCCGGCCAGGCGATCGTGCTCTACGACGGCACACGCGTGGTCGGCTCAGCGACGATCGCCACCACGGAGCGGGTCACGGCGGCGGTCTAGGCGGGCCCTCCCGGGATCTACCCGGCTGCTTCTACTTCGTAGAAGCAGAAGTGGTCCTTGATCTCGGCCACGGCGTCCTTCGGCTCCGGGTAGCCCCACACCGCGTCCTTCGCGTCCGGCAGCGACCAGTAGGACGCCGTTCCCTTGAACGGGCAGTACGTGGTCGTGTCCGAGGGGGTGAGGGTGTCGGTGCGTACGTCCTCCGGAGGGAGGTAGTACCGCACCGGGTAGCCCGTCTCGCGCAGCAGCAGCGGGCGGCTGCTTTCGGCCACCACCTGGCCCTCGTGTACCACCCGTACAGTGTCGGTGCCCTGCTCGATGGTGATCTTGTGCCCTGCTGTCACCGTGGTCTCCCTCCGTGAGCGATCAGGCCCTGTGAACGGCCGCGTCCCACCCAGTGTGTGCCGGATCGTACGGTGAGGCCATGAACATCTGCGTCTTCCTCTCCGCGGCCGACCTCCCCGAGCGCTACACCCGCCCCGCGCGCGAGTTCGCCGAGCTGCTCGGCAAGGGTGGCCACACCCTGGTGTGGGGCGGTTCGGAGAGTGGTCTGATGAAGGTCGTCGCCGACGGGGTGCACGAGGCGGGTGGGGGACTCGTCGGGGTTTCCGTGGACTTCCTCGCCGCCAAGGCCAGGGCCGTCACCGCGCCCGACGAGATGGTGATCGCGCGTGACCTCGCCGAGCGCAAGGCGCTGCTCCTGGAGAAGTCCGACGCGATCGTGATCATGGTCGGCGGCACCGGCACGCTGGACGAGGCCACCGAGATCCTCGAACTGAAGAAGCACGGCAAGCACACGAAGCCGGTGGTCCTGCTCAACTCGGCGGGGTTCTACGACGGCCTGAAGGAGCAGTTCCAGCGCATGGAGGACGAGGGCTTCCTGCCGGTGCCGTTGACCGGCCTCGTCTTCTTCGCCGAGGAGCCGGTGGGTGCCCTCGCCTACCTGGAGGAGAGCATGGGCACGCGCTGAGCCGCACCCGCCGGGGTGCGACGATGGGCGCATGGCAACACATGTGATCACCGGGGCCGGCTCCGGCATCGGCGCGGCCGTGGCCCGCCGCCTCCACGCACGCGGCGACGCGCTCGTCCTGCACGCACGGGACGCGGGCCGGGCCAAGGAACTCGCGGCGCAGTTCCCCGGGTCGGCCACGCTCGTGGGCGACCTCTCCGACCCGGACAAGCTCTCCTGGGCGTTCGGCCACCAGTCGCTGCCCGAGCGGGTGGACTCCCTGCTCCACATCGCGGGCGTCGTCGACCTGGGCCCGGTCGGTGACCTCACCCCGAAGACCTGGCGCCACCAGCTCAACGTCAACCTCATCGCCCCCGCCGAACTGACCCGGCACTTCCTGCCACAACTCCGCGCCACCCGGGGCCACGTGGTCTTCGTGAACTCCGGCGCCGGCCTGAGCGCGAGCCCCGCCTGGTCCGCCTACGCCGCCTCCAAGCACGGCCTCAAGGCCCTCGCGGACTCCCTGCGCGGCGAGGAGCACGCGAACGGCGTCCGCGTCACCTCCGTCTATCCGGGCCGCACGGCGAGCGCCATGCAGGCCAAGGTCCACCAGCAGGAGGGCAAGGAGTATGTCCCCTCCCGCTTCATCGACCCGGAGTCCGTCGCCACGACGATCCTGATGGCCATCGACCTGCCGCGCGACGCCGAGGTCAACGACCTGACGGTGCGGCCGGGACAGTGAACGCGATCAGTTGGGGCCCGGCCACCGGCATCGGGTCCATGCCCGGCGGTGACGCCCGCGAGGCCGCGAAGACCGTCACCGGCAGTTTCGAGGACTTCCCGTTTCTGGCCGAACTGCCCGCCCGAGGGCCCGGCGCCGACATGCTCGGACGCACCGCCGGAATGCTCGTCGAGCTCTACGCGCGCGTGGAGCCCAGCGGCTGGCGGATCGGCGACCGGCCGGGGCGCGACACGCGCCGCGCGAAGGCCTGGCTCGGCGAGGACCTGGATGCCCTGGAGGAGTTCACCCAGGGGTATGAAGGGCCGGTCAAGGTCCAGGCCGTCGGGCCGTGGACCCTGGCCGCAGCCCTGGAGCTGAAGAACGGCGAGGCCGCGCTCTCCGACCCCGGCGCCTGCCGTGACCTGGCCGGATCGCTCACCGAAGGCCTGCGCGTCCATCTCGCGGACGTACGCCGCCGCATCCCCGGCGCGCAGATCGTGCTCCAGCTCGACGAGCCCTCGCTCATCGGCGTACTGCGCGGGCACATCAAGACCGCGAGCGAGTACCGCACCCACCGCGCCGTGGACCGCCAGCTCGTGGAGAGCACCCTGCGGGAGGTGCTCGGCGTGCACGACGGGCCCTCCGTCGTGCACTCCTGCGCGCCGGACGTACCGTTCGCGCTCCTGCGCCGGGCCGGCGCCGACGCGATCTCGTTCGACTTCTCGCTGCTCACCGAGCGTGACGACGAGGCGATCGGCGAGGCCGTCGAGGGCGGCACGAAGCTCTTCGCCGGTGTCGTGGCGGGCGTGGACAGCCCATTGTCAGACCCTGCCGGTAGCGTCATGGGTGTCAGGACGTTGTGGCGCAGGCTGGGGCTGAATCCGGGGTCTCTCGCGGAGTCGGTCGTGGTCACTCCGTCGTGCGGCCTCGCGGGGGCTTCTCCCGCGTACGCACGCGCGGTGCTCGCCCACTGCGCCAGGGCGGCGAGATCACTCGCGGACAACCCTGAGTAATTGGGTATGACGTAACGGGAGGATGTAACGGTGGCTGTCGAACAGCAAGGCTCTGTGCCCGCCGAGGCACGGGATCAGCATGCCCAGCTGGCCGAACAGATCGAGGAGCACCGCTTCCGGTACTACGTGAACGACCAACCGGTCGTGAGCGACGCCGAGTTCGACAAGCTCCTCCGCTCGCTCGAGGCCCTGGAGGAGGAGTACAGCGAGCTGCGCACGCCCGACTCGCCCACCCAGAAGGTCTCCGGGGCGTACGAGACCGAGTTCACCTCGGTCCAGCACCGCGAGCGCATGCTCTCCCTGGACAACGCCTTCGACGACGAGGAGCTGGCCGCCTGGGCCGACCGCGTCGGCAAGGAGGTCGGCACCGGCGACCACCACTTCCTGTGCGAGCTGAAGGTCGACGGCCTCGCCGTGAACCTCACGTACGAGGACGGCAAGCTCACGCGCGCGGCCACGCGTGGCGACGGCCGCACCGGCGAGGACATCACTCCGAACGTCCGCACCATCGTGGACATCCCGGTCCGCCTCAAGGGCGACAAGATCCCCGCCCTCGTCGAGATCCGTGGCGAGGTCTTCTTCCCCATGGAGAAGTTCGAGGAGCTGAACGCCCGTTTGGTGGAGGCCGGCGACAAGCCCTTCGCCAACCCGCGCAACGCGGCGGCGGGTTCACTGCGCCAGAAGGACCCGCGGGTCACCGCCACCCGCCCGCTGCACATGGTGGTGCACGGCATCGGCGCCCGCGAGGGCTTCGACATCGACTGCCTCAGCCACGCCTATGAGCTGCTTCACGAGTGGGGCCTGCCCACCGCCCAGCACAACAAGGTGGTCCAAGGACTCGACGGCGTACGGGACTTCATCACGTACTTCGGCGAGAACCGCCACTCCGTGGCGCACGAGATCGACGGCGTCGTCGTGAAGCTGGACGAGATCCCGCTCCAGGGCCGCCTCGGCTCGACCTCGCGTGCGCCACGCTGGGCGATCGCCTGGAAGTACGCCCCCGAGGAGGTCAACACCAAGCTGGTGAACATCCGCGTGGGCGTCGGCCGCACCGGCCGCGTCACGCCGTACGCCCAGGTGGAGCCCGTCACGGTCGCCGGCTCCGAGGTCGAGTTCGCGACCCTGCACAACCAGGACGTGGTGAAGAAGAAGGGCGTCTTCATCGGGGACACGGTCGTCCTGCGCAAGGCGGGCGACGTCATCCCGGAGATCCTCGGCCCGGTCGTGGACCTGCGCGACGGCACCGAGCGGGAGTTCGTGATGCCCGCCGAGTGCCCCGAGTGCGGGACGGCGCTGCGGCCGATGAAGGAGGCCGACATCGACCTCCGCTGCCCGAACGCCCAATCCTGCCCCGCCCAGTTGCGCGAGCGCCTTTTCTATCTGGCGGGCCGCAAGAGCCTGGACATCGAGAACTTCGGGTATGTCGCGGCGGCAGCGCTGACCAAGCCGCTTGAGCCGTCCGAACCCCCCGTCCTGGACGAGGGCGACATCTTCGACCTCACCATCGAGCGCCTCCTGCCGATCAAGGCGTACGTACTGGATCAGGACAGCGGGCTGCCCAAGCGGGACCCGAAGTCGGGCGAGGAGAAGATCGCCACGGTCTTCGCCAACCAGCAGGGCGAGGCGAAGAAGAACGCCCTGTCCATGCTGGAGAACATCGCGGAGGCCAAGGAGCGCCCGCTCGCGCGCGTCATCACGGGCTTGTCCATCCGCCATGTGGGTCCGGTCGCCGCCGAGGCGCTGGCCCGCGAGTTCCGGTCCATCGACCGGATCGAGCAGGCCACGGAGGAGGAACTGGCCGCCGTGGAGGGTGTGGGCCCGACCATCGCCGCCTCCCTGAAGCAGTGGTTCGAGGAGGAGTGGCACCGGGAGATCCTGCGCAAGTGGCGCGCGGCCGGGGTCCGCATGGAGGAAGAGGGCGGGGGAGAGGACGAGGGGCCACGACCGCTCGAAGGCCTCACCGTCGTCGTGACCGGAACGCTGGAACACCACACACGGGATGGCGCAAAAGATGCGTTGCAGAGCCGGGGAGCAAAGGTCACCGGTTCCGTTTCGAAGAAGACAGCTTTCGTGGTCGTGGGTGACAATCCCGGCTCGAAGTACGACAAGGCGATGCAGCTGAAGGTTCCGGTTCTCAACGAGGAAGGCTTCGCCGTCCTGCTGGAACAGGGACCGGACGCGGCAGCGGAAGTCGCGCTTCCGACCGAGGAGTAGCGGTTGAAGGCCACCCGTTCAGCGCATACCAGATGCATACGGGTGGCCGGGTCGCATTCGGGCAACCGTTGTGGACCGCTGCCCGTAGAAGCCTTCTGCGGCCTACTGTTGAGGTGTGCGCCTGCCGTGCCCCGCTATGCGATCGGGGTATCCCCTGCTCATCGGGAGCACGGGGAAGGAGTTTCAGACGCGGCTGACTTCTGGAGCGAGTCCGCGTGGCTTGGGCACCGCCGGCTGTGAGAGGGACGGGAATGGAACCGACCGAGAGCGCCGCACCGGACTCCCGGCTGCGCGCGCGCCTGCGGCGCGGACCGGGCGCGTGGCTCAGCGGACGCAGAGCGGCACGGGAGGCACGCGAAGCGGAGATTGCGCGTCCCGCCGTCCCGAGTACCCCAGTTGAGCGGCGCGAACGCGCGTGGAGCACCGTCGGCGGGTACGGCACGCAGGAGCTCGGTGTGGGTGAGAGCGCGAGCGGCCGGGACGCGGGGACCTGTTCCCCCCAGACCGGCGTCGAGGGGCGGCGCAGGCCGCTCTGGCGCGGCGCCGAGGCGCACGGCCCGGACGACGGATCGGGCGAGCGCGACCCCTGGCCGGTCCTTCCGGTTGTCGTCGTGACGATCGCCGCGGTGGTGCTCGGCACGGGCTTCTTCCACGCGTTCACCGGACGGGGCGACCTGTTCCCCTCCGGCACGGTCGGCTGGTCCCTCGCCATCCTCACGGGGCTCATCGTCGGCCATCTCGTGGCACTCGGCCGCGACCGCTGGTGGGGCGGCACGGGGTCGGGCGGCGCGCTCACGGTCGCCGTGCTCCTGCTGTACGGCTGGGTGCCCGCCGGAATGGTCAGCCTCACCGTCGTCGTCCTCGTCGCCGTCGCGCGCCGCCACCGTTGGCGCCAGGGCATCCTGCACGGCGCGGTCGACATCCTCGGCATCGGCGCGGGCGCGCTCGCCATGGCCGCCTTCGGCACCGCCCCGACGACGGAGTCGCCCTGGCTGCCCGAGACCTGGGACCTGTACTCCGCCCCCGAGGTGGCCCTCGCCGCCGCCGCGTACCTCGTGGTCACCCGCGTCCTGCTCTGGTACGTCCACGCGCCGCGCACCGGCGCCCTGCCCACGGTCACCCGAACGGCCCTGGTCCGGCAGGGACTCGTCGGCGTCGCGCTGCTCGGTATCGCGCCGCTGATCTGCGTGGTCGCGGCCTCGACGCCCATACTGCTGCCGCTCTTCGCGATCCCCCTCGTCGCGCTCGACTCGACGCTGTGGATCGCGCGGGCCAGGGCGGAGGAGCAGCTGCGCGACCCGCTCACCGGCCTGCCCAACCGCCAGTGGCTCCTCGAACGGACCTGGACGGCACTGGACGACGCCGAGCGGATCGGGGCCCGGTCGGCCCTGATGCTGATCGACATGGACCGCTTCCGGTCGGTGAACGACACCCTCGGTCACCTCGCGGGCGACCGTTTACTGCTGCAGATCGCCGACCGGCTGCGGCTCGCCCTGCCGCGCGGTGCGGAGGCCGCGCGGCTCGGCGGTGACGAGTTCGCCGTCCTGCTGCCCGTCGCCGACTCCACGACGTCCGCCACCCGCGTGGCACGGTCCCTCGTCGCCGCCCTCGGCTCCCCCCTCGACCTCGACGGCCTGACGCTGGTCCTGGAGGCCAGCGCCGGACTCGCCGTCTTCCCCGACCACGCCATGGATGCCGAAGGACTGCTCCGCCGGGCGGACGTCGCGATGTACCAGGCCAAGCGGGACCGCACGGGCGTCGAGGTGTACGAGTCCAAGCGGGACTCCAACACCCCCGACCGCCTGGGCCTGTTGGGTGATCTGCGCCGGGCGCTCGACGCGGGCGACGTGGAGCTCCACTACCAGCCGAAGGTCCAGTTCGACGGACGGGTGGCCGGCCTCGAGGCGCTGGTGCGCTGGGTGCATCCCGAGCGCGGGAAGGTGCCGCCGGACGAGTTCATCGCCATCGCGGAGTCCTCCGGCCTCATGCCGCACCTCACGGAGTACGTCCTGGAGACGGCCCTCTGCCAGGTGGCGAAGTGGCAGGCGATGGGCCTCAAGGTCCCCGTCGCGGTGAACGTCTCGCCGCGTGACGTGCACACGCCCGGCTTCGCGGGCGCCGTCGCCGCACGCCTGGCCCGCCACGGAGTCCCCGCGGGAGCGCTCCAACTGGAGATAACGGAACACGTCCTCCTAGAGGACCCGCAGCGGGCCGCGGACACCCTGGCCGGTCTGACCGGCCACGGCGTCAAGATGTCGCTCGACGACTTCGGCACGGGGTACTCCTCCCTGGTGCACCTGCGGCGGCTGCCGGTGAGCGAACTGAAGATCGACCGCTCGTTCGTCGCGCGCCTGGCCGTCGACAACGAGGACGCGGAGATCGTCCGCTGCACGGTCGACCTCGCGCACTCCCTGGGGCTGCTCGTCGTCGCCGAGGGCGTCGAGGACGACGAGACGTGGGAGCGGTTGCGCGACCTGGGGTGCGACGCGGTGCAGGGGTGGCTGGTCGCCGCCGCGATGCCGCCGGACGAGACCACCGCCTGGCTGCGGGCCCGGGGCTCCCGCGGGTGGCGCCGCCCCGTCGATGTCGCCGCCGAGGAGGCGGCCGCCGCGGCCGCGGCCGAGGCCGGGGCCGACATCGCGAAGTAGGCCGGGCGGGCCCCGCGAGAAGGCGGCTGGGCCCGGCCGAGGCAATCCGTTTCACGGGCACGGGGTGCGGCCCCATAGGATTGGGGCCACACACCACACACTCACCCCCAGAGGATCGCCGCATGCCTGGCATTACGCGCGAGGAGGTCGCCCACCTCGCCCGCCTAGCACGTCTTGAGCTGAAGGACGAGGAGCTCGACCACTTCGCCGGACAGCTCGACGACATCATCGGCGCGGTCGCCCGCGTCTCCGAGGTCGCCGACCAAGACGTACCGCCGACCTCCCACCCGCTGCCGCTGACGAACGTCATGCGCGCGGACGAGGTCCGTCCGTCGCTCACCCCCGAGCAGGCGCTCTCCGGCGCCCCGGCCCAAGAGCAGCAGCGTTTCAAGGTGCCGCAGATCCTGGGGGAGGACTAACCACCATGACGGACAGCAAGATCGACATCATCAGGCTCACCGCCGCCGACATCGCCGCGAAGGTCGCCTCCGGCGAGCTGACGGCCGTCGAGGTCACCGAGGCCCACCTCGCCCGCATCGAGGCCGTCGACGAGAAGGTGCACGCCTTCCTGCACGTCGACCGCGAGGGCGCGCTCGCGCAGGCCCGCGCCGTCGACGCCAAGCGGGAGAACGGCGAGAAGCTCGGCCCGCTGGCCGGCGTCCCGCTCGCGCTCAAGGACATCTTCACCACCGAGGGCGTACCGACCACGGTCGGCTCCAAGATCCTCGAGGGCTGGATCCCGCCGTACGACGCGACCGTCACGCGCAAGCTGAAGGACGCCGACGTCGTCATCCTCGGCAAGACCAACATGGACGAGTTCGCCATGGGGTCCTCCACCGAGAACAGCGCGTACGGCCCCACCGGCAACCCCTGGGACCTCACCCGCATCCCCGGCGGCTCCGGCGGCGGCTCCTCCGCCGCCCTGGCCTCGTACGAGGCGCCGCTCGCCATCGGCACGGACACCGGCGGCTCCATCCGCCAGCCCGCGGCCGTCACCGGCACGGTCGGCGTCAAGCCCACCTACGGCGGCGTCTCGCGCTACGGCATGGTCGCGTTCTCGTCCTCCCTCGACCAGGGCGGTCCCTGCGCCCGCACGGTCCTGGACGCAGCGCTCCTGCACGAGGTCATCGCCGGGCACGACGAGCTCGACTCGACGTCCATCGACGCCCCGGTCCCCGCGGTCGTCGAGGCGGCCCGCAACGGCTCCGTACAGGGCATGCGTGTCGGTGTCGTCAAGCAGTTCGCGGGCGAGGGTTACCAGGCCGGTGTCGTCCAGCGCTTCCAGGAGTCGGTAACGCTCCTGAAGGAGCTCGGCGCCGAGATCGTCGAGCTGGACTGCCCGTCCTTCGACCTGGCGCTCTCCGCGTACTACCTGATCGCGCCGAGCGAGTGCTCGTCCAACCTGGCCCGCTTCGACGCCATGCGCTACGGCCTGCGCGTCGGTGACGACGGCACGAAGTCCGCCGAGGACGTCACCGCGCTGACCCGTGAGGCGGGCTTCGGCGACGAGGTCAAGCGCCGCATCATCCTGGGCACGTACGCCCTGAGCTCCGGCTATTACGACGCGTACTACGGAAGCGCCCAGAAGGTCCGCACCCTGATCACGAAGGACTTCGAGAAGGCCTTCGAGCAGGTGGACGTGATCGTCTCGCCCGCGACGCCCACCACCGCCTTCCCGATCGGCGAGCGCGCCGACGACCCGATGGCGATGTACCTCGCGGACGTGTGCACCATCCCGTCGAACATGGCGGGCAACGCCGCCATGTCGCTGCCCTGCGGTCTCGCACCGGAGGACGGCCTGCCCGTCGGACTGCAGATCATCGCCCCCGCCATGAAGGACGACCGCCTTTACAAGGTGGGAGCCGCCGTAGAGGCCGCCTTCGTGGAAAGGTGGGGTCACCCGCTGCTTGAGGAGGCACCGTCACTATGAGTCCCATGACTGCCAAGGCCCAGGGCTTCAAGAAGTCCAAGCCCGGCGCGTACCTGTCGATGGGCGCCACCGCCTTCGGCGCGATCTCGGTCGTCAAGCAGGCCAGGCTGGCCCGCAAGGAGAACGACACGCTCCGTCTCGTCGACGCCGCTGTCTCCGCCGCCGCCATCGTCACCGGTCTTGCTCTGCTCTATCGCGAGCTGAAGAAGCTCGGCGACGACGACGTCCTGCTGGGTTGAGAGGGAAAGTTTCACCGTGACTGTCACGACTGACCTGGTGTCGTACGAGGATGCCCTCGCGACGTACGACCCCGTCATGGGCCTTGAGGTCCATGTCGAGCTGGGCACCAAGACCAAGATGTTCTGCGGCTGCTCCACCGAGCTCAAGCAGGACGCCAACAGCCAGACCTGCCCGACCTGTCTCGGCCTTCCCGGCGCGCTGCCGGTGGTCAACGAGATCGGCGTCGAGTCCGCCATCAAGATCGGTCTCGCGCTGAACTGCGAGATCGCCGAGTGGTGCCGCTTCGCCCGGAAGAACTACTTCTATCCGGACATGCCGAAGAACTTCCAGACCTCCCAGTACGACGAGCCGATCGCCTTCAACGGCTATCTGGACGTCCAGCTGGAGGACGGCGAGGTCTTCCGCGTGGAGATCGAGCGCGCCCACATGGAGGAGGACACCGGCAAGTCCACGCACGTCGGTGGCGCGACGGGCCGTATCCACGGTGCGTCGCACTCGCTCCTGGACTACAACCGCGCCGGCATCCCGCTCATCGAGATCGTCACCAAGCCGATCGAGGGTGCGGGCGAGCGGGCTCCCGAGGTCGCCAAGGCGTACGTCGCGGAGCTGCGCGAGGTCATCAAGGCGCTCGACGTGTCCGAGGCCCGGATGGACAAGGGCCAGATGCGCTGCGACGTGAACCTGTCCCTGCGTCCGCACGGGCGTGAGGAGTTCGGTACGCGCTCGGAGACGAAGAACGTCAACTCGCTCCGTTCCGTGGAGCGTGCGGCGCGCTTCGAGATCCAGCGTCACGCGGCCGTCCTGAACGACGGCGGCACGATCATCCAGGAGACCCGTCACTTCCACGAGGAGGACGGCTCCACGACGTCGGGCCGCATCAAGGACAACGCCGAGGACTACCGGTACTTCCCGGAGCCCGACCTCGTCCCTGTCGCCCCGGCCCGTACGTGGGTCGAGGAACTGCGTGCCGGTCTCCCGGAGATGCCGCGCGTGCGCCGCAACCGGCTCCGCGAGGAGTGGGGCGTCTCGGAGCACGACATGCAGTCGATCCTGAACGCCGGTGCGGTCGACCCCATCGTCGCCACGATCGAGGCGGGC
Organism: Streptomyces sp. NPDC033177; assembly: GCF_055577715.1. Taxonomy (NCBI): domain Bacteria; kingdom Bacillati; phylum Actinomycetota; class Actinomycetes; order Kitasatosporales; family Streptomycetaceae; genus Streptomyces; species Streptomyces sp. NPDC033177. Next base: position 74,764 of record NZ_JBVIPS010000013.1, read on the forward strand.
GCCGACTCGGCGGCCGCGCGCAAGTGGTGGATGGGCGAGCTGTCCCGTAACGCCAACGAGACGGGCAGGGCGCTCGACGAGCTGCCGGTCACCCCGGCGCAGGTCGCCAGGGTCGCCGAGCTGGTCACCAAGGGCGACCTGAACGACAAGCTGGCGCGCCAGGTCTTCGAGGGTGTCCTCGCGGGCGAGGGCACGCCGGACGAGGTCGTCGAGAAGCGCGGCCTGAAGGTCGTCTCGGACGAGGGCGCGCTGTCCACTGCCGTGGAGGAAGCGATCGCCGGTAACCCCGGGGTCGCGGACAAGATCCGCAGCGGCAAGGTCGCTGCGGCCGGCGCGTTGGTCGGTGCGGTGATGAAGGCCACCCGCGGCCAGGCGGACGCGGCCCGCGTCAAGGAACTGATCCTGGCGAAGCTGGGCGTGGAGGGCTAGCCCTTCCGGCTTGTACGGGATCCAGGGCGGCGGACCCTTCGCGGGTGCGCCGCCCTGCGCGTGCCTGAGCCTGAACCGCCGCTGCGCGGCGGATCTTTCCCGCCCACCCACCCGATTGCCCCGAGTCGTCGGGTGGTGGGCGGGAAAAATCCCGCGCTCCCGCGATGCCGCTCTCCCGCGATGCCGTCGTCCCGCCCGCCCGTGCGCAGGCTCCCGCCGTGCAGGCGCGTGGGCGCGGCCCCGGGCGTGCCGGTCGGGGCGGGCGGGTGTTCCGGTTCCGGTGTGATGCCGCCCGGCACCTCGCCTTACGCTGGGAACTCCGTCCCCGCCGAACCACCGCCCCACGCGGGCCACGAGGTCCCCCTGAACACCGTCACCGCCGAGATTCTCTCCGTCGGGCTGCTGCTCGGCGTGCTCGCGTTTGCCGTCATACGGCCCAAGAAGTGGCCCGAGGCCGCTGCCGCGTTGCCCGCCGCCGGGATCGTTGTGGGGCTCGGGGCCGTCTCGCCCGAGCACGCGCTCGCCGAGGTCGAGAGTCTGCTGCCCGTGGTGGGGTTTCTGGCCGCCGTGCTCGTGCTGGCGCAGCTCTGCGCCGATGACGGGCTCTTCGCCGCCGCCGGGGATCTCGTCGCCCGGCTCTGCGGTGGACGCACCCGGGCGCTGCTCGGCGGGGTCTTCGGGGTGGCCGCGGCGATCACCGCCGTGCTCAGCCTCGACGCCACCGTCGTCCTGCTCACGCCGGTCGTCTTCGCCACCGCGGACCGCGTCGGGGCGAGGCCGCGCCCGCACGTCTACGCCACCGCCCACCTCGCCAACTCGGCCTCGCTCCTGCTGCCCGTCTCCAACCTCACCAACCTCCTCGCCCTCAGCGCCAGTGGGCTCACCTTCACCCGGTTCGCGTTCCTGATGGCGTTGCCCTGGCTGGTCGCCATCGGGATCGAATACCTCGCCTTCCGGCGGTACTTCGCCGCCGATCTGGACGCCGGTGCCGAGGAGGCCAAGGAGGTCGAACCGACCCCCGTACCGGTCTTCACGCTGGTCGTCCTCGGGCTCACGCTCGCCGGGTTCGTCGGCACCTCGCTGGCCGGAGCGGAACCCCTGTGGGCCGCCCTCGCCGGGGCCGTCGTCCTCGGAGTCCGTGCGCTGCTGCGACGACGTACGAGCCCCACCGCACTCGTCCGCTCCGCGAGCCCGCTGTTCTGCCTGTTCGTGCTCGCGCTCGGCATCGTCGTCAAGGCGGTCGTCGACAACGGCCTGGGCTCCGGGATCGAGTGGATCCTGCCGGACGGCGCCTCGCTGCCCGCACTGCTCGCGATCGCGGGCCTCGCCGCCGTGCTCGCCAACCTGATCAACAACCTGCCGGCGATTCTTGCTCTCCTGCCCGCCGTCGCGCCCGCCGGCCCCGGCCCCGTCCTCGCCGCCTTGATCGGCGTCAACATCGGCCCGAACCTGACGTACGTCGGCTCGCTCGCCACCCTGCTGTGGCGCCGCATCCTGCACGACCACGGCACGGACGCCGAGTTGGGGACCTTCACCCGCCTCGGCGTGCTGACCGTGCCCCTCACGCTGGCGGCGTCGACCGTCGCGCTGTGGGCGGGGCTGCTGATCGGCGCCTGAGCCCCAGGCATCCGTTCACGTCGACTTCGTCCCCAAGTCTTCACACGGATACCGGACTTCACTAGCGTCCCGCCGTGTAGGCCAATGGATCAGCGGAGAACCATTGGCCGTCGACTGGAGGTCGTTACGTGTCCCCCGAGATTTCGCGCAGGCGTCTGATGGCGGTCGGCGGTGGCGCGGTGGGCGCCGCCGCCGTCGGATCCTTCCTGCCGCCGTCGTTGCAGCTGGCACTGGCGCAGGACCGGCACAAACCCGGCAGCGGCGGGCTCGACGCGATCGAGCACGTCGTCATCCTGATGCAGGAGAACCGGTCCTTCGACCACTACTTCGGCGCCCTGCGCGGCGTACGCGGCTTCGGCGACCGCAACGCCATCCGGCTCCCGGGCGGCACGTCCGTGTTCGAGCAGCCCGGCGCGCTGCGCACCGTCATGCCCTTCCCGGTCCGCGAGGCCGCCGTGGCGCAGAAGAAGGACCTGCAGTACATCGGCGCCCTCGACCACTCCTGGAGCGGGGGCGCCAAAGCCTGGCACGACGGCTGGAACGACGGCTGGATCACCGCCAAGACCGCCGCGACGATGGCGTACTACACGCGCGACGACATCCCGCTGCACTACGAACTCGCCGACACCTTCACCGTCTGCGACGCCTACCACTCCTCCGTCCACACCTCCACGAGCCCCAACCGCAACCACCTGTGGAGCGGCAAGACGGGCTACGAGGCGAACGGCAGGCGCGCCGTCGGCAACGACGCGTACGACGAGGGCAAGCACCCCGGCTACGACTGGGGGACGTACGCCGAGCGCCTGGAGAAGGCGGGCGTGAGCTGGCAGACGTACACGGAGTGGGAGAACTTCACCGACAACCAGATCGAGTTCTTCACCACCTTCAAGGCCATCGCCCGCAAGGTCCTCGCCAAGACCGGCCTCACCTTCATGGAGGCCTTCTACGCCAAGGTGCGCGACGCCAAGGACGAGGCCGAACGCGCGAAGCTGCTCGCCACCCTGGAGGAGGGCGTCGCGACCCTCACCAAGGCGGAGAGGTCACTGTTCGAGCGCGGCCTGCGGCGCGTGCCCACCGGCAAGCTCGCCGAGGAGTTCGCCAAGGACGTCGCGGGCGGCAAGCTGGCCAAGGTCAGCTACCTGGTGCCGTCCGCCCTGGACTCCGAGCACCCCAGCGTCTCCTCGCCGATCCACAGCGCGACCATCGTCTACAAGGTCCTGGACGCCCTCGCCTCGCACCCCGAGGTCTGGCGGCGCACCGCCGTCTTCATCAACTACGACGAGAACGACGGCTTCTTCGACCACGTCCCGCCCCCCGTGCCCGGCACGGAGTCCCCCGAGGACCAGGAGGAGCGCTGGGAGGGCAAGCCCACCGGCCTCGGCGTGCGCGTCCCCCTGCTCGTCGTCTCGCCCTGGACCGTCGGCGGCTACGTCACCTCCGAGGTCTTCGACCACACCTCCGTCGTGCGCTTCCTGGAGAAGTGGACCGGCGTCAAGGAACCCAACATCAGCGCCTGGCGCCGCAAGGTCACCGGCGACCTCACCGGCGCCTTCGACTTCCGGCGTGGCCACCGGCAGCCCGAGGTCGAACAGCCCGGCGCCATCCCGGAGTTCAGCGGCCGCTGGTCCCCGCAGCCGCCCCTGAAGCAGTCCATGCCGGTCCAGGAGCCGGGCACCCGCCGCGCCCGCCCGCTGCCCTACCAGCCCGACGCGTACGTGAAGCCGGGGCGCGAGGGAGCCCTCTCCGTACGGCTGCGCAACGGCGGCCGCTCCAGCGCGCACTTCGCGCTCTATCCGTACGCCGGTGAGTTCGCGGTCCCGCAGCACCAGGACGTCGTGCGCGAGGGTTCCTGGACCGTGCCGGTGGCCAAGGACACGTACGCCTTCACGGTCACGGGCCCGAACGGCTTCCGGCGCGAGTTCGCGGGCGGCAAGGACGGGGGCGCGCAGCTCGCCTCCGCGATCACCCGCCGCGAGCTCCACGTGACCCTGGCCAACCGGGGCCGCAAGGAGCTCGTCTTCACGGTCAAGCCGCTCGGATACGTGGACGAGGACGACGTCAGGAAGCGGACCAGGATCGTCCGGGTGAAGGCGGGCAGCAGCCGCACCCTCGCCTGGCAGACGGACGACGAGCACGGCTGGTACGACTTCCAGGTCACGTCCGCGGGCGAGCCCGCCTTTCGGCGCCGTCTGATGGGGCACATAGAGAACGGACGCGCGAGCGTATCGGGCTGAAGCCCTCAGTCCCTCAGGGTGTGCGAGGTCCCGGTGGGGCCTCGCACACCCTTTGTGCTCTTGTGAGGAAAGCCACGAACCGGACCGACGATCTCCAGATCCTGTCAAAGTGTCCCTGGCGCACATGTCGTCGCTCATGCGTTCTTTGCGGGCTGTTCAGTTCATTCACGGCTGTTCCCGATAAAGATCCACGAACCACCCCAGGGAGCAGGTCAGTGGCAGCACTCGCACGGTGGTGTGTGAAGCACCGACTCCTCGCAGTACTGCTCTGGCTCATCGCCCTCTTCGGTGCCGCGAGCGCCGCGGCGCTCGCCGGATCCGCGTACTCGAACGACTACGAGGTGCCGGGCACCGAGTCCGGCCGGGCGACCGAGCTCCTGGAGGAGGGGTTCGAGGGGCTCGGCGGCGACAGCAACACCGTCGTCTGGCGCACCGAGGCGGGCACGACGGTGCGCGCCGCCGACGTCGAGCAGACGATGACCGACACCCTCGCCACGATCGAGAAGATGCCGGCGGTGGCCTCCGTCAGCAGTCCGTACGGGGAGCACGGCGCCGCACAGATCAGTGCCGACGCGCGCATCGCGTACGCGACCGTCACCTTCCACGAACAGGCCGACGCCATCGACAAGGCGGACGCGCAGGACCTCGTCGACACCGCGAAGGCCGCCGATTCGGACCACCTGGACGTCCAGCTCGGCGGCAGCGCCGTCGCGCTCACCGAGTCCAAGAGCGCGCAGACCGCCGAGATCGTCGGGGTCGCCGTCGCCGCCGTGGTGCTCTTCCTCGCCTTCGGCTCACTCGCCGCCTCGATCCTGCCCATCGCCACGGCACTGGTGTCGGTCGGCACGGCCTACGCGGGCATCGTGCTGCTCGGGCACGTCATGACCGTCGCCGACTTCGCGCCGATGCTGGGCACCCTGATCGGGCTCGGCGTCGGCATCGACTACGCCCTGTTCATCGTGACCAGACATCGCAAGGGCCTCAAACAGGGCCTTCCGGTGGCCGTCGCCGCCGAGCGCGCGGTCGCCACCACCGGGCGTGCGGTCGTCTTCGCGGGCGCCACCGTCTGCATCGCGCTGCTCGGCATGCTCATCCTGCGGCTCAGCTTCCTCAACGGCGTCGCGATAGCGGGATCGCTGACCGTGCTCCTCACGGTCGCCGCCTCGGTGACGCTGCTGCCCGCGCTCCTGTCCTGGATCGGGCCGCGCGCGCTCAGCCGCCGAGAACGGCGCGCCCTCGCCGAACACGGCCCGGCCCCGGAGCTGCCCACCGGGCTCGCCGCCCGCTGGTCCGCCTTCGTCGAGCGGCACCCGAAGCTGCTCGGCGGCGTCGCCGTCGCCGTGATGGCGGTGCTCGCCCTGCCCACGCTCTCCCTCCACCTGGGCACCTCCGACCAGGGCAACAACCCGGCGTCTGCCACCACACGGCAGGCCTACGACCTGCTCGCGGACGGCTTCGGCCCCGGCGTGAACGGCCCTCTCACGCTCGTCACGGACGTCGACGGAGCGGGCGACCGGCTCGCCCTCACCAACCTCGGCACCACGCTCGAATCGACCCAGGGCGTCGCCTCCGTCAGCCCCATCACGTACGGCGCCGACGGCACGGTCGCCCACGTCACCGTCGTACCGGACTCGTCCCCCCAGTCGCAGCGCACCAGCGATCTCGTCGACCGGCTGCGCGACGACGTGCTCCCGCGGGCCGAGGCCGACACCTCGCTGGACCTCCAGGTCGGCGGTGTCACGGCGAGCTACGACGACTTCGCGGAGATCATCGTCGGCAAGCTGCCGCTCTTCGTGGGCGTGGTCATCGGGCTCGGCTGCGTTCTGCTGCTTCTCGCGTTCCGGTCCATCGGCATCCCCCTGAAGGCGGCCGCGATGAACGTGGCGGCGGTGGCGTCCGCCTTCGGGGTCGTGGTCGCGATCTTCCAGTGGGGCTGGGGGAGCGAGCTGCTCGGCCTCGGCTCGGCAGGTCCGATCGAACCCTTCCTGCCCGTGATCATGGTGTCGGTCCTCTTCGGGCTCTCGATGGACTACCAGGTCTTCCTGGTCAGCCGGATGTACGAGGAGTGGCTGGAGACCGGCGACAACCGGCGGGCCGTCCGCGTCGGCCTCGCCGAGACGAGCCGCGTGATCAACTCAGCGGCGGTCATCATGATCTCCGTCTTCCTCGCCTTCGTCCTCAGCGGTGACCGGGTCATCGCGATGTTCGGCATCGGCCTCGCCGCCGCGGTCGCACTCGACGCCTTCGTCCTGCGCACGCTGCTCGTGCCCGCCCTGATGCACATGCTGGGCGGCGCCAACTGGTGGCTGCCGCGTGGTCTCGACCGCTGGCTGCCGCGCATCAGCATCGAGCCGCCGGAATGTCGTTCGAGTAATTCCGTCCCTGGTGCGAGGATCCCCGTACTGCCGGACGGACTGAAGGAGCGGGATGTTCGCGATATCGCTGGGCGAGGGCGCTGAGCTGCGGCCCATCGAGCCGTGGCAGGCACAGGAGTTCCTGGAGCACGTCGAACGTGCGCGGGAGTACGCGGGGCCGTGGGTGCCCCTGACCGTGCGGGCGAAGGACCTCGACTCCGCCCGGGAACTGCTGCAGATGTTCGCCGACCGGCAGGCCGCCGACACGGGGCGCCTGTACGGCATCTGGCTGGACGGCACGCTCGTCGGGGGAGTGCTCTTCCGGATCTTCGACACGGCCACGGAGAGCTGCGAGGTGGGCGTCTGGCTGGAGCCTTCGGCCGCCGGGCGCGGTCTGATCACCAGGGCGAGCAGGGTCCTCATCGACTGGGCCGTGGACGAGCGCGGCATGCACCGCGTGGAGTGGCTGGTCTCCACACTGAACGGCCCGAGCATCGCGGTGGCCAAGAGGCTCGGGATGACCAAGGACGGGGTGCTGCGGGAGTGCTTCCCCTGGCAGGGGGTGCGGCACGACATGGAGGTGTGGTCGGTGCTCGCGCCGGAGTGGCGGAAGGCGCGCGGGGCCGCGCACGCCGCGGATTCGGCTCGTTAAGAAAGCTCTCAGACTCCGTCCGTACGGTGCGGGGCATGGGAACTAAGACAGAGGACGAGATCGCGGCCGAGGCGGCCGCGAAGCCCGCAGAGCCGGAGGCCGCGGACACCGCTGACACCAAGGACGTCACGAAGGTGGACGCCACCAAGGCGGACGCCGTAGAGGCCGATGACGCCGACGACGCCGATGAGCTCGTCGTGGTGGAAGAGGTCGCTCCGGCCAAGTCCACCGGCGTGTTCCAGGGCGCCGCGGCCGTCGTCTCCGCCGCTCTCGGCGTGATCGGCCTGTCCGGCGGCTGGCTCGGCACGGTCGCCGCGGCTCGTTCGAACATCGTCGGGCAGCTCGAGACCAAGCAGTCGGCGAGCGTCGCCGACCAGATCCAGGCCCTGTACGGCGACTCCTGGCAGGTCACGGCGCTGATCGCCGGAGCCTTCGCGCTCGCCGCGCTGGTCGTCGGGTTCGTCGTCCTTGTCAGGCCCGCTTTCGGTGCGCCCGACCAGGTGCAGGCACCGTGGATCAAGTCGGTCGCGTGGGCGGGTGTCGCCCTGGGCGTCATCGGCCTGCTCCTTGCCATCGCCAAGTACTCGGACCTGATTTACGGGCTGCCGTCGACGAGTTGATGGCGCGCTGGGTACTCAGAACGCCGGAGGGGCTGCATCGCAGCCCCTCCGGCGTTTTTGCGTACCTGAGCAACGAGAGCCCTAAGGCCCCCTCCCACCCTCCTAAGGCCCCCCAACCCCTCAAGATGCGGCACTCTCCCGATGTGCCACCCCTCCCTGGCAGACGAAAGTAGCGGTCAGAACGAAGGCAGCAGCCAGTCGGCAGCCGGCCAGAAGCCAGTCAAAGCCAGGGAGTTCTCATGTTCGAGTACGAGATGCACCAGCTGCGCGCCGCCGACCTCATCCGTGAGGCCGACCGCCGCCGCCTCCTGCGTGAGGCCCGCCAGGCCAAGGCGGCCCGCGCCGCCCGCCGCTCCGCCCGCCAAGGAACCGAGGGGCGGGTGAGCGCGGCCCAGTGGAGAAGCCGCTTCTCCCGGGCCGCGTGATGAGCGCGGCGGGGGCGAACGGAGCGGCGGTTTCTGCCCTCGGGATATCCACTGCCACCGAGCACTCACCCTGTGCAATGCTCACCGCTGTGGAGACCAGGTCCGTAAGCCCCGTGTTCGTCGGCCGTTCCGACGAGCTGGGCGTACTGAAAGACGCACTCGCCCGTGCCAAGGGGACGACCCGCGGCACGGGCGAGCCGCAGGCGTTGCTGCTCGGCGGCGAGGCCGGCGTCGGCAAGACCCGCCTCATCGAGGAGTTCACCGCGGCGGCCCGCGCCGAAGGCGCCGTCGTCGCCGTCGGCGGCTGCGTCGAGATCGGTGCGGACGGCCTGCCCTTCGCCCCCTTCTCCAGCGCCCTGCGCTCCCTGCGCCGCCAGCTCCCCGACGAGGTGGACGCCGCTGCTGCCGATCAGGAGGGCGAACTCGCCCGGCTCCTGCCCGAACTCGGCGAAGCGCCGCAGCGGCGCCGGGGCACCGACGCCCAGCACGACGAGGAAGGCATGGCCCGCCTCTTCGAGCTCACCGCCCGCCTCCTGGAACGCCTGGCCACCGACCGCCCGGTGGTGGTCGCCCTGGAGGACCTGCACTGGGCCGACGCCTCCACCCGCCACCTCCTCGCCTACCTCTTCCGCACGCTGCGCAGCGGCCGCCTCGTCGTCGTCGCGACGTACCGCGCCGACGACATCCACCGCCGCCACCCGCTGCGCCCGCTCCTGGCCGAGCTCGACCGCCTGCGCACGGTGCGGCGCATCGAACTGTCCCGCTTCAGCAAGAGCGAGGTCGCCCGCCAGATGGCGGGAATCCTCAGCGCCGAGCCCGCGCAGAAGCTGGTCGACGACATCTTCGACCGCTCGGACGGCAACGCCTTCTTCGTCGAGGAGCTCGCGGTCGCCACACACGGCGGCAGCTGCGCCAGCCTCACGGACTCCCTGCGCGATCTCCTGCTCGTACGCGTCGAGGAGCTGCCCGAGGACAGCCAGCGGGTGGCCAGGATCGTCGCCGAGGGCGGCTCGACCGTCGAGTACCCGCTGCTCGCCGCCGTCGCCGGCCTCGCGGAGGACGACCTGATCGAGGCGCTGCGGGCCGCCGTCGGAGCCAACATCCTGCTGCCGTCGCCCGACGGCGACGGCTACCGCTTCCGGCACTCCCTGGTGCGCGAGGCCGTGGGCGACGACCTGCTGCCCGGTGAGCGCTCCCGGATCAGCCGCCGCTTCGCCACGGTCCTGGAGGCCGACCCCTCACTCGTCGCCGCCGACCAGCGCGCCGCCCGCCTCGCCAGCTACTGGTACCACGCACACGACGCGGCGAAGGCGCTCCCCGCGGTCCTGCGGGCCTCGGTCGAGGCCCGCCGCCGCTACGCGTACTCCGAGCAACTGCGGCTCCTGGAACGCGCGATGGAGCTGTGGGACGACGCCCCCGAGGACATACGCCTCGAACTGCGCCCCCTGGACTACGCCGAGGTCTACCCTCCCTGCGGTTGCGACCCCGCCTCCACCCCCCTGCGCTACCTCGACCTCATGGCGGAGGCCGCCGTCGCGGGCCGCCTCTGCGGGGAGCGGGAACGCGCCCTGAAGATCACCAAGCGTGCGCTGCGGTTCCTGGAGGACGAGCAGGACCCCCTGCGCGCCGCCTGGTTCTGGATCCAGCGCTCCCGGCTCACCTCGACGCTCGCCCGCGGCGACGGCTGGGCGGAGATCGCCACCGCGCAGGACCTGGTCCGCGGCCTCCCGCCGTCCGAGGTGCACGCCGAGGTCCTCACGAACGTCGCCTCCTGGGGCATGCTCCACAACCCCGGCGCGGAGACCCTGGCCGCGGCCCAACGCGCCGTCGAGTACGCCCGGATGGTCAAGGCCGAGGAGATCGAACTCAACGCCCGGCTCATCCTCGGCGGCCTCATGGTCGACGCGGGCGACGTCGAGGACGGGCTCGCGGAGATGTACGCGGTGAGGGACCGCTGCATGGAGCCGCCTCCCCTCGTCTCCCGCGTTCCGCACATCCACGTCAACCTGCCGTCGGTACTCGAAGGGGCGGGCCGCTCCCTTCAGTCCCTGGAGGTCAGCGAGCAGGGCCTCGCGCTCTGCCGGAAGTACGGCCTCACGGACACCGAGAGCTGGGTCCAGGTCAACAAGGCGGAGACCCTTGTCTCGCTGGGCCGTTGGGACGAGGCGGTCGACGCGTCCGAGGCGGCCCGCCGCGGTGCGCTCAGCGTCAAGCCGCGGGGCGGCGCGGCCCTGCAGCTCATTTCCGTCGCCCTCGGCCGCGGTGACACGGCCGAAGCCGCCGCCCAACTGGCTGCGGCCCGCGCCCACTACGGCTCGCACGACATCATGCCGCAGTACTCCCTGCCCATGGTCACCGCCGCCATCGGCATCGCGGCCGCCGACCCCGACCGCGCGGCCGGTGTCGCCGAGGCACGCGCCGAACTCGAACGGGCCCTGGCCGCGGGCTTCCCGCACGGCACCCAGCGCTACACCTGGCTCATGCTGCTCGCCGCCGCCACCCTGGAGGCCGATACGCGCGGCCTGCCCGCCGCCGAGCCCGGCCGGGCCGAGGCCATCGACAGCATCCGCCGGATCGCCAGACACCTCCCCTCACCCGTGCCGGTCTGGGCCGCACACGAGAAGTGGGTACGCGCGGAACTCCTGCGCGCCGAGGACCGCGACACCCCCGCCGACTGGTCCGCCACGGTCACCGCCTTCGAACCCCTCGGCCGCCCCTACGACTTGGCCCGGGTCCGCCTCCGCCTCGCCGAGTCCCTCCTCGCGACCACCGCGGGGACGGGCACCGAGGCGGACCGTGAGCGCGCCGCCGGGCTGCTGCGACAGGCGCTTGAGGCCGCCGAGGGGCTGCGGGCCCGGCCCCTCGCCGAGTCCGTCGCCGGGCTCGCCCAGCGCGCCCGCCTCGTCCTGAACGACGACGAGCACCACACCGCGGGCCCTCACCTCACGCCGGTCGACCCCGCCGAGGCGCTCGGCCTCACCAGCCGGGAGCGTGACGTGCTCCGCCGCGTCGCCGCGGGCCGCAGCAACCGTCAGATCGCCGAGGAGCTCTTCATCTCCCCGAAGACGGCGAGCGTCCACGTCTCCAACATCCTCGCCAAGCTGGGCGTCGCCGGCCGGGGCGAGGCCGCGGCCCTGGCCCACCGCCTGCGCCTCTTCCCCGCGGAACGCGCCCGGCCCACGGGCTGACCTGCGCTTTCCCGCCCCCGGAGGGTTTCGCGGGCGCTCGCTTACGCTGGAAGGAGGAATCCGGCCGCCAGGAGGCGCAGTGTTCAACCCGATCGAGCTTTTCCAGCCCGGCCGCAAACACACGGACGACGAGCAGAGGCGGCTGGAACTGAGCCGGGTCGACGTGGCCGACGGCGACCCGAGCCGCGGCCCCATAGACCTGACCTCCGGCAAGGTGGTGGTGAGGGTTCCGCAGCAGCCGGTCCCGAAGCCGGCCGAAGCCGCGGCCGACGCTGACGCCGGCCGAGACGCCTCGCCCCAGTAGCGGAACCGTCGGCAGGTCTACTTCACCGTCACCTCAAGGATCTTGTCGTCCCCCTTATCCGGGGTGCCCCGGGAATCCGTTTCGTTCGTCACCAGCCACAGCTTGTCCTTGCCCGCCGCGACGACCGTGCGCAGGCGGCCGTGCTTGCCCTCCAGGAAGGACTGGGGCTCCACGGTGCCCTCCACGCCCCGTACCGGAATGCGCCAGAGGCGCTCGCCGCGCAGGCCCGCCATCCAGACCGACCCCTCGGCGTAGGCGATACCGCTGGGGGAGGCGTCCGAGGTCTTCCACTGGGCCACCGGGTCGTTGTAGCCCTCCTCGTCGGCCTTGCCCTCCACCTCCGGCCAGCCGTAGTTGTCGCCTGCCTTGATTTCGTTCAGCTCGTCCCAGGTGTCCTGGCCGAACTCCGCCGCCCAGAGCCGCTTCTCCTCGTCCCAGGCCAGTCCCTGCACGTTCCGGTGGCCGTACGAATAGACGGGGGAGTCGTCGAAGGGGTTGCCGGGGGCCGGGTCGCCGTCCGGGGTCAGGCGCAGGATCTTGCCGCCCAGCGACTTCTTGTCCTGGGCCAGACCGGTGTCGCCTGTCTCGCCCGTGCCCGCGTACAGCATCTTGTCCGGGCCGAAGGCGATCCGGCCGCCGTTGTGGACCACGCCCTTGGGGATGCCCTTGAACACCGTGTCGGGCGCGCCCAGTTGCTTTCCGGAGGGCTTCTTCTCGTCGTACAGCATGCGGCTGATGCGGTTGTCCGACTCGGTGGTGAAGTACGCGTAGACCATGTGGTCCGATGCGTACGAGGGAGAGAGGGCCAGGCCCATCAGGCCGCCCTCGCCCGCGGGGGAGACGCCGGGGACCGAGCCCAGCTCCGTCTTCTTGCCCGTCTCGCCGTCGACGCGGGTGATGGTCCCCTCGTCCCGCGAGGACACGAGCAGGTCGCCGCCCGGCAGCGGCGCGAGGCCCCACGGTGACTTCAGGTCCTCGGTGAGTGTCTTGGTGACCGACGCCGAGCCCTTTTCCGGCGGGGCGTCGCCGGCGCGCGGCTTGCCCGAGGGCGTCCCCTCCGGCCCCTCCGACTTCGCGGGGCTCGACCCGGCGCTCTTGCCGTTGTCCGGCGTATCCGAGCCCCCGGACGAGCAACCGGCCGTGAGCACGAGGGCGGCGGCAGCCAATGCGGCCGTGACAGCAGTCCGTTGCACGATCAGGTTCCCTTCGACGCAGCGCTTCTACTGTTCATACACCGCTCGGTCCCCGCAGGTTCCCAACCCCGCTCCATCGGCTCCCTGCCGTGGGCGGCGAGCGGACGTCATCGACGAGCGGACGTCACTCCCAGGATCCCATCGCCGACGGCAGCTCCGCGATCTCGGCCAGGTCCGCCCCGGTCAGCCGCACCTCCGCGGCCCCCGCGTTCTGCACCGCCCACCGCTCCCGCTTGGCACCCGGTATCGGCACCACATCGCGGCCCTGCGCGAGCACCCACGCCAGCGCCACCTGCGCCGGGGTCGCCCCGTGCCGCTCGGCCACCCGGCGCAGGCCCACCACCAGCGGCTGGTTGGCGGCCATCATCTCGGCGGTGAAACGCGGATGCCGCGCCCGCAGGTCGTCCGGCTCGAAGCCTTGCCCCGGCGTCAGCGTCCCCGTGAGGAAACCGTTCCCCAGCGGCATCGCCGCCAGGAAGCCGATCCCACGCGCCGCACACCACGGCAGCAGCGTCTCCAGGGCCTCGCGCGACCACACGGAGAGCTCCGCCTCGACCGCGCTGACCGGAAAGACCTGCTGGACGCGCTCCAGCTGCCGGATCGTGCCCTCGTGCAGCCCCCTGCCCTCGCGCCGCGAGGCCCGCGCCCCCAACGCGCACAGCCCGAGCGCCCGCACCTTCCCGGCGGCGACGAGCTCGGCCATCGCGCCCCACGTCTCCTCGACGGGCACCTCGGGGTCGGCGCGATGCAGCTGGTACAGGTCGATCGTCTCGGTCTGCAGCCGCCGCAGCGAAGCGTCGCAGGCCCGCTTCACATAACCGGGGCGGCCGTTGGCGACGATGTGCTGCTCGCCCACAAGGAGCCCGCACTTGGTGGACACGAGGGCCTCGGCCCGCCGCTCCTTCAACGCCCTGCCCACAAGGAGTTCGTTGGTGAACGGCCCGTACATGTCCGCGGTGTCGAGGAGGGTCGAGCCCTGGTCGAGCGCGGCGTGCACGGTGCGCAGCGACTCCTCGCCCCGCTGCCGTGAGCCGGTGTACGCCCAGCTCATCGGCATGCAGCCGAGCCCGACCGCACCCACCTCGAGCGCTGCCGCGCCGATCGTCCTGCGGTCCACCTGGCCGTGCCCTCCCACCTCTGTCCGAGCGGCCCCCAACGTAACCTCTGCCTCCCTCCACGCGGCGTGCGGCCTGTGCGCATTAGCCTCCTGACCATGACGACAGATGTATGGCTCCCCTATGCCGAGGACGAGATCGAAGGCCTGCCCCGGGCAGCCGAAGCGGGGGTCAACTACCGCTTCTGGGACGGCGGCCCGGACTTCCCCGCGGATCCGGCCGACTGCGCCTTCTATGTGGTGCCCTATCTGAAGGGTCCGGAGATCGCCGTACGGCCGCTGCCGGAGATGACATCCGTACGCGCCGTACAGACACTCTCCGCGGGCGTCGACCAGATGCGGTCCGGGCTCCGATTCCTCGCGCCCGGCGTGCAGTTGTGCAATGCCAAGGGGGTGCACGAGGCCAGCACGGCGGAGCTGACGCTCACCCTGGTCCTCGCGTCGCTGCGGGGCATCCCCCGGTTCGTCGAAGGGCAGCGGCAGGAGGACTGGCGGTCCGGCTTCTATCCGGCGCTCGCCGACAAGTCCGTGCTGATCATCGGATACGGATCGATCGGTTCCGCCATCGAGGACAGGCTCGCCCCCTTCGAGTGCGCGCGGGTGGCGCGCGTCGCGCGCTCTGCCCGTGCCACGGAGCGCGGCCCCGTGCACCCGCTCACCGAACTGCCGTCGCTGCTGCCCGACGCCGACGTGGTCATCCTCTCCACGCCCCTCACCGACACCACCCGAGGCCTGGTGGGCGCCGATTTCCTGGCCCGCATGAAGGACGGCGCGCTGCTCGTGAACGTCGCGCGCGGCCCCGTCGTCGACACCAAGGCGCTCCTGGCCGAACTGGAGAGCGGCCGGATCACCGCCGCCCTCGATGTCACCGACCCGGAACCGCTGCCCGCAGGTCACCCCCTGTGGCAGGCTCCTGGAGTGCTCATCAGCCCGCATGTGGGCGGATCGACCTCCGCCTTCCAGCCACGCGCCAAGCGCCTGCTCGCCGCGCAGCTGACCCGATACGTGGCCGGGGAACCCCTCGGCAACGTCGTCCTGACGACCGAGTAGGCGACCAAGCCACGGTCACTCAGAGACCGTTCGAGCACACTCCGCACCTGTTTGTGCGCGCCCCGTGTTCGCAATCGCTCCGGCAGTCACGGAGCGTAGAGAAGCTATGTCCCTGAGTGACGAGACTGGTGTATCGTCCCGACAGGGGCTGCGCCGTGGAGAGTTCGTCGGCGCCGGGGACGAGACAGCAGACGCGAGGGGGGCTACGGGCGATGGACGGCCAATGGGCGAACCATCCGACGCGGCGAGGCCGCCGACGACGACTCTCACGCGGACCGGCGCCACGGATCAGGGCGGCCCGGTGAGCACCCGCCCGTCACCCGCCACCGCCCTGGAGGGCGGCGGAGGACTGACGGCGCAGATGCCACCCGGCTCACCGCTGACCCGGCGCCCCGCCTCCGGCGCGAGCCTGGCCTCGCAGATCGCGCTCCTCGTGGTCTGCGGCGGGTATGCCACCGGGGCCGCGTTCGGCTGGGGATCGCCCCGGGCCGCCCTGATCATGGGCGACTTCGGTCTGAGCATCGCGGCGGCCGCCGCCGCGGTCTCCTGTTTCCGCTACTCACGCACCCGGCGCAGCCGCTTTCGACCCGCATGGCTGCTGTTCGCGCTCTCCTCCGCGATGGCGTCCCTCGGCAACGGCGTGTGGGGCTGGTACGAGGTCGTGCTCGAGCAGCCGGTGCCGAGCCCCGGCCTCGCCGACCTGTTCTTCCTCTGCTTCGCGCCACCCGCCATCATCGGCCTGCTCGTGCTCGCCAAGCGCCCGGTGACCAAGGCCGGCTGGATCTGTCTGGCGCTGGACGCCTGGCTCATCGGCGGCTCACTGCTCACGCTCTCCTGGAGCCTCGCCCTCGCGCACACGGCACAGTTCGAGGGCCAGAGCGTCGCACACGCCGCGCTCTCGCTCGCCTATCCGCTGCTCGACATCGCGCTGGTCAGCATGGTCCTCGCGCTGCACTTCAGACGGTCGTCCGCCAACCGCACGGCGGTGAACACGGCGATCGGCGCCCTCGCGCTGACCGTCATGTGCGACGCGATGTTCACCTCGCCCCTCCTGCACGCCAGTTACCGCTCGGGACAGATGCTGGACGCGGGCTGGTTCGCCGGCTCACTGCTCCTCGCGTACGCGCCCTGGGCGGTGCCCTGGCACAAACAGGGGGACGACGCGCAACAGCACGCGCGCGTGCGCCGCGAGGACGCCCCCAAGGACGCGCGGTCCGCCCCCACCCGGCCCATCGCCGGGTCGCTGGCCGCGCTGACGCCCTATCTGGCCGCCGCCGTCTGCACGTTGGGAATCCTCTACAACGTCCTCAACGGCCGCAGCGTCGACGAAGTGGTCCTCTTCACCGCGGGCACGGTCGTGCTCGCCCTCGTCGTGCGCCAGGGCATCATGCTCCTTGACAACATCACCCTCACCCAGGAACTGGCCCAGAAGGAGAACCACTTCCGCTCCCTGGTCCAGGGTTCGAGCGACGTCATCATGATCGCCGCACCGAACGGCATACTCCACTACGTCAGCCCGGCCGCCTCAGGGGTCTACGGCCGCGAGGCCGAGGAACTCGTCGGCTCCGAACTGGCCTCGCTCATGCACCCCGAGGACCTGGGCCGCGTCGTCCACGAAGTCCGCAGATTCCTCACCGCGAACCCCGCCGAAGAGCCCACGACCCGCATCGAGTGCCGCTTCAAGTCCGGCCACGGCGACTGGCTTAACGTGGAGTCCACGGTCAACCGCCACCAGGGCGGACTCCTCTTCAACAGCCGTGACGTCACCGAACGGGTGCGCCTTCAGGCGCAGTTGCAGCACAACGCCGAGCACGACCCCCTCACCGACCTGCCCAACCGCTCCCTGTTCACCCGCCGGGTGGGCCAGGCCCTCACCGGCCGCCGGGTGACCGACCGGGGCACGGCCGTGCTCTTCATCGACCTCGACGGATTCAAGGCGGTCAATGACACCATCGGCCACCAAGCAGGAGACGAACTCCTGATCCAGGCGGCCCGCCGCCTTCAGGAGGCCGTCAGGTCCGGGGACTGCGCGGCCCGGCTTGGCGGCGACGAATTCGCCGCGCTCATCGTGGGTGACGGCACCCGCGACCAAGCGGCACGCGAGCAGCACATCTACGAACTCGCCGACCGTCTCAGAATCACCCTCTCCCAGCCCTACGCGATCGACGGGAACGACGTACGCGTGGCGGCCTCCATCGGTGTGGCCTTCGCCGAACCCGGCATCGGCGCGGGTGAGCTCCTGCGCAACGCCGACCTCGCGATGTACCGCGCCAAGGCCGCGGGAAAGGGCCGCGTCGAGCTGTACGCACCCCAGATGCAGGCCGACGTGGTCCGCAAGGCGGAGCTGGCGACACGGCTGCGCACCGCCCTGCACGACGGTGAGTTCGCGCTCCTCCACCAGCCGGTGGTCTCCCTGGACGACGGCCGCATCACCTCCGTCGCCGCCCAGGCGCGCTGGCGCTCGGCGCAGGGCATCCTCTTCACGCCCGCCGAGTTCCTGCGTGTTGCCGACAGCTCGGACGCGCAGGAGGGTGCCCGCACCGCCGAGCTGGGCCGCTGGATGATCGAGGAGGCCGTCCAGCAGGCCGCCGAGCGCGGCCGCACGGGCCGTGCGGCGCCCGTCGCGGTCCGCATCAGCGCGCGGCGCCTCCTGGACCGCTCCATGCCGCTGGGATCCATCGAAGCGCTCCTCACGCGGTACGGACTGCCCTCCGGGGCGCTCATCATCGAGCTCGCCGACAGCGACCCGCGGGTGTCCCTCGACGACCTGGAGCGCAGGCTGACCGCCCTGCGCAGGCTCGGCGTGCGGATCGCCCTGGACGGCTTCGGGAGCGGCTATGCCGCCATCACCGCACTGCGGCGGCTCCCCGTCGACGTACTGAAACTGGACCGCAGCCTCATCGAGGGCGTCGTCGAGTCCGCACGCCTTCACAAGATCACCTCTGGTCTGCTGCGCATCGCCGGCGATCTGGGGCTGTGTTCGGTGGCCGACGGCGTCGACCTCCCGGAGCAGGTCATCGCCCTGCGCGCGATGGGCTGCACGCACGGGCAGGGCATGGCGTTCTCCGGGCCGCTCGACGAGTACCGCCTGCGCCGCGCGCTGTCGATCGGGCAGTATCCCGTCCCGCACGGACCCGCGGAGCCGGTCCTCGCGGGCGGCCCGCAAGTGGCGTACGGAGGAGGTGCCGAGTCCTTCGCCCGCTCACATAATGAGACCCCCGTCCCACCTACTTGACAGGCACAGTGCGCCGGGGAGAGGGTCAATGCCATGCGCACCCGAATTCTCGTACTTGGAAAGCGCGTCGGCTGAAGCTGGGACTCACCGGTCCGAACTCCGGAATCCCCGCACCCGCTCCGACGCGCTCCCCTCGCTTGCCTTACGGCACGAGGGGTTTTTTGTTGCACAGGCACCTGCCAAATCTCCGCAAACACCCCGCAAAAACCCTCAGCTTCGAGAAGAGAATGCCGATGACCGAGCAGGCCACCGGGGCCCACCATCCGCAGCCGCGGCCCCGATCCTCAGGACAGCAGTCCGCCCCCGTCGAGCACGTCACGGGTGCGAAGTCCCTCATTCGTTCTCTCGAGGAAGTCGGGGCCGACACGGTATTCGGCATTCCCGGCGGTGCCATCCTTCCCGCGTACGACCCGATGATGGACTCCACCCGCGTCCGTCACGTCCTGGTCCGTCACGAGCAGGGCGCGGGCCACGCCGCCACCGGTTACGCGCAGGCCACCGGCAAGGTCGGGGTGTGCATGGCGACGAGCGGCCCCGGTGCCACCAACCTCGTCACCCCGATCGCCGACGCCCACATGGACTCCGTCCCCCTGGTCGCGATCACCGGCCAGGTGGCCTCCAAGGCGATCGGCACGGACGCCTTCCAGGAGGCGGACATCGTCGGCATCACGATGCCGATCACCAAGCACAACTTCCTGGTCACCAAGGCGGAGGACATCCCGGCGACGATCGCGGAGGCCTTCCACATCGCCTCCACCGGCCGCCCCGGGCCGGTCCTGGTCGACATCGCCAAGGACGCACTCCAGGCGCAGACCACCTTCCAGTGGCCGCCCACCCAGGACCTGCCCGGCTACCGCCCGGTGACCAAGCCGCACGCCAAGCAGATCCGCGAGGCCGCCAAGCTGATCACCGCCGCCAAGCGGCCCGTCCTCTACGTCGGCGGCGGCGTCCTGAAGGCCCAGGCCACCGCCGAGCTGAAGGTCCTCGCGGAACTCACCGGAGCGCCCGTCACCACCACACTGATGGCGCTCGGCGCATTCCCCGACAGCCACCCGCTGCACGTGGGAATGCCGGGCATGCACGGTGCGGTCACCGCCGTCACCGCGCTGCAGAAGGCCGACCTGATCGTCGCCCTCGGAGCCCGCTTCGACGACCGCGTCACCGGCAAGCTGGACAGCTTCGCGCCCTTCGCGAAGATCGTCCACGCCGACATCGACCCGGCCGAGATCGGCAAGAACCGCGCCGCCGACGTGCCGATCGTCGGCGACGCCCGCGAGGTCATCGCCGACCTGATCCAGGCGGTGCAGGCCGAGCACACCGCCGGGGTGCAGGGCGACTACACCGCCTGGTGGGCCGACCTCAGCCGCTGGCGCGACACCTACCCCCTCGGCTACACCCAGCCCGAGGACGGTTCGCTCTCCCCGCAGCACGTCATCGAGCGCGTCGGGCAACTCGCCCCGGAGGGCACGATCTTCGCGGCGGGCGTCGGTCAGCACCAGATGTGGGCCGCCCACTTCATCCAGTATGAGAAGCCCGCCACCTGGCTCAACTCCGGCGGCGCCGGGACGATGGGGTACGCGGTTCCGGCCGCGATGGGCGCCAAGGCCGGAGCGCCCGACCGCACGGTCTGGGCGATCGACGGCGACGGCTGTTTCCAGATGACCAATCAGGAACTGACCACCTGCGCCCTGAACAACATCCCGATCAAGGTCGCCATCATCAACAACGGCGCCCTCGGCATGGTCCGCCAGTGGCAGACGCTGTTCTACAACCAGCGCTACTCCAACACCGTGCTGCACAGCGGTCCCGAGGACATCGGCCCCAACAAGGGCACCCGCGTCCCGGACTTCGTGAAGCTGTCGGAGGCGATGGGCTGCGTGGCGCTGCGCTGCGAGCGCCCCGAGGACCTCGACAAGGTCATCGCCGAGGCCAACGCCATCAACGACCGCCCCGTGGTGGTCGACTTCATCGTCCACGAGGACGCCCAGGTGTGGCCGATGGTCGCCGCCGGCACCTCGAACGACGAGGTCATGGCCGCCCGCGGGGTCCGCCCCGACTTCGGCGACAACGAAGACGACTGAGACCGAGAGCGAAAGAGAGACCACGAGTCATGTCCACCAAGCACACGCTCTCCGTCCTGGTCGAGAACAAGCCCGGTGTCCTCGCACGGATCACCGCCCTGTTCTCCCGCCGCGGCTTCAACATCGACTCCCTGGCCGTGGGCGTCACCGAGCACCCCGACATCTCACGCATCACCATCGTCGTGAACGTCGAGGATCTGCCGCTCGAACAGGTCACCAAGCAGCTCAACAAGCTGGTCAACGTCCTGAAGATCGTCGAACTGGAGCCGTCCGCCGCCGTCGGTCGCGAACTGGTCCTCGCCAAGGTCCGCGCCGACAACGAGACGCGCTCGCAGATCGTCGAGATCGTCCAGCTGTTCCGCGCCAAGACCGTGGACGTCTCGCCCGAGGCGGTCACCATCGAGGCCACAGGATCCAGCGACAAGCTGGAGGCGATGCTCAAGATGCTGGAACCCTTCGGCATCAAGGAACTCGTCCAGTCCGGCACCATCGCGATCGGCCGCGGCTCCCGCTCCATCACGGACCGCAGCCTGCGGGCGCTCGACCGCTCGGCCTGAACCAGCCCGCACGAACCCCAGGGCCCGCCCGTATGGCGAGACCTGAAAACTTTCTTCCGCAAGACCGCCGTACGGTGGGTCGCAACACCAGCACACATAGGAGATTTCCAGTGGCCGAGCTGTTCTACGACGACGACGCCGACCTGTCCATCATCCAGGGCCGCAAGGTCGCGGTCATCGGATACGGCAGCCAGGGCCACGCCCACGCGCTGTCGCTCCGTGACTCGGGTGTCGACGTCCGCGTCGGTCTGCACGAGGGCTCCAAGTCCAAGGCCAAGGCCGAGGAGCAGGGCCTGCGCGTGGTGACTCCCTCGGAGGCCGCCGCCGAGGCCGACGTCATCATGATCCTGGTCCCGGACCCGATCCAGGCCCAGGTCTACGAGGAGTCCATCAAGGACAACCTCAAGGACGGCGACGCGCTGTTCTTCGGTCACGGCCTGAACATCCGCTTCGGCTTCATCAAGGCCCCCGAGGGCGTCGACGTCTGCATGGTCGCCCCCAAGGGCCCCGGCCACCTCGTCCGCCGTCAGTACGAGGAGGGCCGCGGCGTTCCGTGTATCGCGGCCGTCGAGCAGGACGCGACCGGCAACGGCTTCGCGCTGGCTCTCTCGTACGCCAAGGGCATCGGCGGCACGCGTGCGGGCGTCATCAAGACGACCTTCACCGAGGAGACCGAGACCGACCTGTTCGGCGAGCAGGCCGTGCTCTGCGGTGGCACCGCGGCGCTCGTCAAGGCGGGCTTCGAGACGCTGACCGAGGCCGGTTACCAGCCGGAGATCGCGTACTTCGAGTGCCTCCACGAGCTGAAGCTGATCGTGGACCTCATGTACGAGGGCGGCCTGGAGAAGATGCGCTGGTCGATCTCCGAGACCGCCGAGTGGGGCGACTACGTCACCGGCCCGCGCATCATCACGGACGC
The DNA here is from genome assembly GCF_055577715.1 of Streptomyces sp. NPDC033177. NCBI lineage: Bacteria > Bacillati > Actinomycetota > Actinomycetes > Kitasatosporales > Streptomycetaceae > Streptomyces > Streptomyces sp. NPDC033177. The sequence goes on from NZ_JBVIPS010000013.1 coordinate 96,736, forward strand.
CACCAAGGCCGAGATGAAGAAGGTCCTGGCCGAAATCCAGGACGGCACCTTCGCCAAGCAGTGGATGGACGAGTACCACGGCGGTCTGAAGAAGTACAACGAGTACAAGACCGCGGACTCCGAGCACCTCCTGGAGACCACCGGCAAGGAGCTCCGCAAGCTCATGTCGTGGGTCGACGAAGAGGCCTGAGGCACCCCGGAAACGCCGGAGGGGGCGCTCTCCCTCCGGCGTTGTCCACCTCGTCCAGCCACGGACGAGTGATCCTTCCGCAGAGGCGTAAGACACTCGTCACCACGCCACTAGACTGCTTTCAACATTCGCGTCGGGCCCACAGCGTCGTGCGTCTTCCACGCGGCTAAGCGACACCGCATGCGGCCGTCGGGACGGCCGTCCGCATTGGACTTGTGAGGACTCACGTGAGCACTGCTGCCAACGGCAAACCGGTCGTACTCATCGCTGAAGAGCTGTCGCCCGCCACTGTCGACGCTTTGGGCCCGGACTTCGAGATCCGGCAGTGCAACGGCGCGGACCGCGCCGAGCTGCTGCCCGCCATCGCCGACGTCGACGCGATTCTGGTCCGCTCAGCGACCAAGGTCGACGCCGAGGCCATCGCGGCCGCCAAGAAGCTGAAGGTCGTCGCCCGCGCGGGCGTGGGCCTGGACAACGTGGACGTGTCCGCCGCCACGAAGGCCGGCGTGATGGTGGTGAACGCACCCACCTCGAACATCGTCACCGCAGCCGAGCTCGCCTGTGGCCTGCTCATTGCCACCGCCCGCAACATCCCCCAGGGCAGCCAGGCGCTCAAGGCCGGCGAGTGGAAGCGCTCCAAGTACACGGGCGTCGAGCTCGCCGAGAAGACCCTCGGAGTCGTCGGCCTCGGCCGCATCGGCGCTCTTGTCGCCCAGCGCATGAGCGCCTTCGGCATGAAGGTCGTCGCCTACGACCCGTACGTACAGCCCGCGCGTGCCGCGCAGATGGGCGTCAAGGTCCTCACGCTCGACGAGCTGCTCGAGGTCTCGGACTTCATCACCGTGCACCTGCCCAAGACCCCCGAGACGGTCGGTCTGATCGGCGACGAGGCCCTGCACAAGGTCAAGCCCGCCGTCCGCATCGTGAACGCCGCGCGCGGCGGGATCGTCGACGAGGAGGCGCTGTACTCGGCGCTCAAGGAGGGCCGCGTCGCGGGCGCCGGTCTGGACGTGTACGCGAAGGAGCCCTGCACGGACTCCCCGCTCTTCCAGTTCGACCAGGTCGTCTGCACGCCGCACCTCGGCGCCTCGACGGACGAGGCGCAGGAGAAGGCCGGCGTTTCCGTCGCCAAGTCGGTGCGCCTCGCGCTCGCGGGCGAGCTGGTCCCGGACGCCGTGAACGTCCAGGGCGGCGTCATCGCCGAGGACGTGCGTCCCGGTCTGCCGCTCGCCGAGAAGCTCGGCCGCATCTTCACCGCCCTCGCCGGCGAGGTGGCGGCCCGCCTCGACGTCGAGGTGTACGGCGAGATCACCCAGCACGACGTGAAGGTGCTCGAACTGTCCGCGCTCAAGGGCGTGTTCGAGGACGTCGTCGACGAGACGGTGTCGTACGTGAACGCGCCGCTCTTCGCCCAGGAGCGTGGCGTCGAGGTCCGCCTCACCACGAGCTCGGAGTCCCCGGACCACCGCAACGTCGTGACGGTGCGCGGCACGCTCACCGGCGGCGAGGAGATCTCGGTCTCCGGCACGCTGGCCGGCCCCAAGCACCTGCAGAAGATCGTCGCCATCGGCGGGTACGACGTGGACCTGGCCCTCGCCGAGCACATGGTCGTCCTCCGTTACGCCGACCGCCCCGGTGTCGTCGGCACCGTCGGCCGTGTCCTCGGCGAGGCGGGCATCAACATCGGCGGCATGCAGGTCGCCCGCGCCGACGTGGGCGGGGAGGCACTCGCCGTCCTCACGGTGGACGACACCGTCCCGCAGCCGGTCCTGAACGAGCTGGCCGAGGAGATCGGCGCGGAGTCCGCCCGCGCGGTGAACCTCACGGACTAGGGCTCCAGAGCCTCGGGCGCCGCTCTCACCGGCTGCGCCGCGTTCGTCCTCACACGCCGGACGGGTTGGACATCTCCAGCTCGTCCGGCGTTTGCTTTGCGGGCTCAGACCGCCGCAGCGTCACCGACGCCAGCACCGCCGACGCGACCAGCAGCGTCGCCCCCGCGAGCGCCGCGGCATGCATGCCGCTGGTGAATGCCTCCCGGGCGGCGGCGGTCAGCGCGGAAGCCGCCTTGTCCGGCATCTCCCGCGCCACCGCCAGCGCGCCGCCGAGCGTCTCGTGGGCCTCTGCCGGGGCCGCGTCCGGGATCTCGTCGCGGTAGACCGCGTTGCCGATGGAGCCGAGCAGCGCCATGCCGAGCGCGCCGCCGAACTCCTGGCCCGTCTCCAGGAGCGAGGAGGCGGAGCCCGCCTTGTGAGCTGGGGTCGAACCGAGGGCGAGGTCGGTGAGCTGTGAGCCGACGACCACGGCGCCGCAGGCGAGGAGCCCGGTGGCGGTGAGCAACGTCCACATCGAGTCCGTGCCGGTCAGGGTCAGCAGGCCGTACCCGCATGCCGAGACGACGAAGCCGGCCGAGACGACGTGGGCGCGGTTGATGCCCCGCTGCACCAGGGCCGTGGCGACCGGGGCGGCGAAGCCGATGAGGGCCGAGGGGAGCAGTGCCCACAGCGCCGCCTCCAAGGCGCTCTTGCCGAGGACGGACTGCAGGTACTGGGTGGTGAAGTAGGCCGAACCCATCATCGCCAGCGTGGAGATGAGGTTCAGGAGGACCGCGGGGGTGAAGCCGCGGCCGCGGAACAGTGCGGGGGAGATCAGCGGGGAAGCCGTGGTGCGCTGGCGGTGGACGAAGAGGGCGGTGAAGACGAGACCGACGGCGAGCGAAGCCACGTACGCGGTCTCCAGGCCCTCGGCGGCGATCTCCTTGATGCCGTAGACGACGGGCAGCACGGCGGCCATGGACAGCGGCACGCTCAGCAGGTCGAAGCGGCCCGGCTCCGGGTCCTTGAACTCCGGGATGAGGACCGGCGCGAGGACCAGGAGCATCACCATCGCGGGCAGGTTGACCAGGAAGACCGAGCCCCACCAGAAGTACTCGACGAGGATGCCGCTCATCACCGAGCCGAGGGCGATGCCCGCGACCATCACGCCGGACCAGAGGCCGATCGCCTTCGCGCGCTGTCCGGCGTCGTTGAACATCGTGCGGACGAGGGCCATCGTGGACGGCATCAGGGTCGCACCGCCGATGCCGAGGACCGCGCGGGCGGCGATGAGCAGTTCGGCGCTGCCCGCGTAGGCGGCGGTCAGGGAGGCCGCGCCGAAGGCCGCCGCGCCGAACATGAGCAGTTTGCGGCGGCCGATGCGGTCGCCGAGCGACCCCATCGTCATGAGCAGCCCCGCGAGCACGAACGCGTAGATGTCGAAGATCCACAGCTGCTGGGTGCCGCTCGGCTCCAGGTCGGCGCTGAGCGCGGGGATCGCGAAGTAGAGGACGGAGACGTCCATCGAGACCAGGAGCAGCGGCAGCATCAGGACGGCGAGAGCGGTCCACTCCTTGCGGCCCGCGCGGTCCGGGACCGCCGAATTCGCTTGATCATGCGTCGATTTCGTCATGCGAGGACCGTACGGACGTCTTATACGCTTGTCTAGTACGATCGTGTAAGACGTGCGTATGGGACGGGTGTATGGATCGGGAGTAGGCTGGCCGTATGGGACACCGTGATGATCTGCTCGAAGGCGCCACGCGCTGCCTGTTGGAGAAGGGCTTCGTGAGCACGACGGCCCGCGACATCGTGAAGGAGTCGGGGACGAACCTGGCTTCGATCGGGTACCACTACGGCTCGAAGGACGCGCTGCTCGTGGAGGCGTTCGTCGCCCTCGTCGAGAAGGCCGGCGGCGGCTTCGGCGAAGCTCCCGCCGGGGAGGGCGGCGCGAAGGGCGGCTCGCTGGAGCGGTTCGAGCAGGTGTGGTCGAACATCCTGCGCGGGTTCCCCGAGTCCCGCTCCATCTGGATGCTGACCTTCGAGGTCATCACGCAGGGAGAGCGCCTCGCCGGAGTCCGTGAGCTGCTGGTCAAGGCGCAGCGGGAAGGTCGCAGCGGGCTCGCCGCGGTGTTCACCGGGATCGAGGAGAGCGTCATCCCGGACGACGTGGTGGAGAACGAAGGCCGTCTCTACGCGACGCTGCTCCACGGCCTGATGGTGCAGTGGCTCTTCGACCCGGAATCGGCCACCACCGCCGAGCAGCTCACCGAGAGCATGCGGCGTGTGATGAGGCGGGCGTCGGAGTCCTGAAATGCCAGTGGTGCGGGCGGCTTCGAGCCACCCACACCACTGTGGTCATGCGAACGAGCTGTTCCTGGCTACCAGTTCACGTACGGCTGCCAGTTCATGCACGGCTACCAGTTCATGCACGCGCGGGGGACGTAGCCCTTCACGTTCGTGCTGTTCGTGTAGCCGTAGAGCCACTCGGTGCTCGTCTTGCCGCAGAGCGTGTACTTGTCGCCCTTGATCGAGTCGCCGCCGTTGCAGATGGTGCCCTTCTGGCCCTTGGCCCACAGGCCGAGTGCCGTGGCGCCCACCTTCGTGGTCGTACGGATCTTCACGCTTTCCTTGGCCGGCACGTTCGAGATGTTGTTGCCGCAGTACGGCGCCGCGGCGGCGGCGAGTGGCGCGGAAGGGGTCTGAGCCACGGCGACGCCGCCGGTGAGGGTGGTGCCGACGAGAGCGGCAGCGGCGACGGCGGGTGCCAACGACTTGAGTTGCATCGGGTGTTCGGTCTCCCCTGTGGAGTTCTGAGTGATCATCGGGTGTGATCAAGGGGAGACGCTACCCGGGCATGATCACGTCAGGTGACGCCTGTAGCCGTGCCCTTACAGTCGTGACGCTTTCAGGACCATGTGCAGGAGGAGGCGGTCCTCGCCGTCGTCCAGGTCCAGGGCCGTGAGCTGCTCCACGCGGGAGAGGCGGTAGTAGAGCGTCTGGCGGTGGATTCCCAACTCCGCCGCCGCGCGCCCCGCTTGGCCCGCGCAGTCCAGGAACACCTCCGCGGTGCGGGCGAGTTCGCGGTGGGCGGGGGAGAGCAGGGCGCGGGCCGCCGGGTCCTCGGCCGCCTCCGCGGGCAGCGAGGTCAGAAGGCGGTAGGGGCCCACCTCCGACCACTGGGCCACGGGGGCGAAGCGGGGTTCGGCGCGGGCCGCGCGGGCCGCCGTCGACGCCTCCCACCAGGCGGCGCCCAGGTCGTCCAGGCCGTGCCGGGCATTCGCGATGCCCGCCGCCGCGTGCTGTGCCGTCTCCAGGAGCCGCGTGGCCGCCGACACCGCCGGGGTCGGTACGTCCGCCGAGCGCAGCCGGACCAGGACCGCGAGGCTCTGGCCCGCCGTGCCCCAGGGGACCGTGCACAAGGCCGTCGCTCCCTGCACCGTACGGACCGATGGGGCCGAGTCCGGGTCGGCCGACGGCCACGGGGCCACGCACACCACCGCGTGCAGGCCCTCCCCGCGCGGGCCGAGCGCCGTGCGCAGGTCGGCCACGGCCATGTCCCGCTGCCAGCCGCGCTCGGCGGTCAGGACGGCCCGGAACTCCCGGGTCAGGTCGGCGCCCGCCTGCACCTCGTCGGCCAGCAGCGCGCCGATGCGGGCGGCGACCTCCATGGCGGCGGTCAGCTGGGCGTCCGTGGGCCCGGGATCGTCGTCGAGCAGCCATACGTACCCCAGGGCGAACCCCCGATGCCGTACGGGAAGGCAGATCCGCCCGCGGTGGACGCCCGCCTCCGGAGTGGGCGGGATGCGGACCGGGGCCGTGGCGCGCGTGATGCCGAAGCTCTCGAACCAGGTGCGGACCCCTGCCGTCGAGCGGCGCGTGAGGATCGAGCGGGTGCGCACCGGGTCAAGGGCCGCCGCGTCGAAGTCGCTGTCGCCGCTGTCGTGCGCGCCGAACGCGATCAGCTCGAAATCGCGGTTCTCCAGTGTCGCGGGCGCGCCGAGGAGGGCTGAGATCTCGTCGACCAGTTCCTGGTAATCGCCTTTCACGCTGTCCATTCTGACGTAGTTCGACCCGGCCTTCAGACAGATGTCTGAGATCCAGGGCACGGATGCGTGACAGCTGTCGATGGCACCGGATCGGAGGGATCCTTAAGTTTCACGGTGGTTCTCCGTGCCGTACCGCTTCGTTCCGCATATCCAGGTACGGCCCTGTTTCTACTCTCCGTGGAGGTGCCCGTGCTGGGTCCCGTGATCCTCGCCGCGTCGCGCAGCGACCAGATGCGCCGCTTCGTTTCGGCGGCCCCGGGCACCAAGCAGGTCGTCGCCCGCTTCATCGCCGGTGAGACCGTGGACCAGGTCGTGCCAATCATCACGGACGCCGCCGACAAGGGCCTCGAGGTCACCCTCGACGTCGTCGGCGAGGACATCACCACGCCCGAGCAGGCCGCCGCCGCGCGCGACGCCTACCTGGAGCTCGTCGAGCGCCTCAAGGACCTCGGCCTCGGCACCAAGGCCGAGATGTCCGTCAAGCTGTCCATGTTCGGCCAGGCGCTGGAAGACGGCCACGAGCTCGCCCTCGGCAACGTCCGCCCGGTCGTCGAGGCCGCCGCCGCCATCGGCACCACGGTCACCCTGGACGCCGAGGACCACACCACCCTCGACTCGATGTTCGCCATCCACGAGGAGCTGCGGAAGGACTTCCCGCAGACCGGCTGCGTCATCCAGTCCTACCTCTTCCGCACCGAGGACGACGCCCGCCGCCTGGCCGCCGCGGGCAGCCGCGTACGCATCGTGAAGGGCGCCTACAAGGAGCCCGCCGAGGTCGCGTACCAGGACAAGGCCGAGATCGACAAGGCATACGTGCGGATCATGCGCATCCTCATGGAGGGCGACGGGTACCCGATGATCGGGTCCCACGACCCGCGTCTGATCTCCATCGCCCAGGAGCTCGGCCGGCGCGCCGGGCGCAAACTGGACGAGTACGAGTTCCAGATGCTGTACGGCATCCGCAGCGACGAGCACCTGCGGCTCGCGGCCGAGGGCCACCGGATGCGCGTCTACACCGCCTACGGCACCGACTGGTACGGATACTTCATGCGCCGCCTCGCGGAGAAGCCGGCCAACCTGCTCTTCTTCGCCCGCTCCATCCTCACCAAGGGCTGATTCCCCAAAAGGGCTGAGCTCCCTTTCCCCCGACCCCCCCTAAGGAGATACGGAACTCATGGACGCTGTGACCCAGGTCCCCGCGCCGGTCAACGAGCCGGTGCACGGCTACGCACCCGGTTCCCCGGAGCGTGCCCGCCTCGAGACCAAGCTCAAGGAGCTTTCCGAGAACCCCATCGAGCTGCCGATGACCATCGGTGGCGTCAAGCGCCTCGGCGGCGGCGAGCCCTTCAAGGTCGTGCAGCCGCACAACCACAAGTCCGTCATCGGCACCGGCCGCGCCGCCACCAAGCAGGACGCCCAGGACGCGGTCGACGCCGCCCTCGCCGCCGCCCCGGCGTGGCGCGCGATGTCCTTCGACGACCGCGCCGCGATCATCCTGCGCGCCGCCGAGCTGCTCTCCACGACGTGGCGCGAGACCCTCGCCGCCTCGACGATGCTCGGCCAGTCGAAGACCGCCCAGCAGGCCGAGATCGATACGCCCTGTGAGCTCATCGACTTCTGGCGCTTCAACGTCAAGTACGCCCGTGACCTGCTCGCCGAGCAGCCCCCGGCGAACGCGACCGGCGTCTGGAACCGCCTGGACCACCGCCCGCTCGAGGGCTTCGTCTACGCGATCACCCCCTTCAACTTCACCGCCATCGCGGGCAACCTCCCCACCGCCCCGGCCCTCATGGGCAACGTGGTCGTGTGGAAGCCGTCCCCGACGCAGACGCACGCCGCCGTGCTGCTCATGCAGCTCCTTGAGGAGGCCGGTCTTCCCAAGGGCGTCATCAACCTCGTCACGGGTGACGGCATCGCCGTCTCCGAGGTGGCCCTGACCCACCGCGACCTGGCGGGCATCCACTTCACCGGCTCGACCCCGACCTTCCAGCACCTGTGGAAGACGGTCGGCGAGAACATCGCCAACTACCGCACGTACCCGCGTCTGGTCGGCGAGACCGGCGGCAAGGACTTCGTCGTCGCGCACCCCAGCGCCGACCGCGCGATCCTCAAGACGGCCCTGACCCGCGGTTCCTTCGAGTTCCAGGGCCAGAAGTGCAGCGCCTCGTCGCGTGCGTACGTTCCCGCCTCGATCTGGAACGACGGCTTCAAGGAGGAGTTCGCGGCCGAGGTCGACGGCATCAAGATGGGTGACGTCACCGATCTGTCGAACTTCATCGGCGCCGTCATCGACGAGCGCGCGTTCGCCAAGAACAAGGCGGCCATCGACCGTGCCGCGGCCGACCCGACCTGCACGATCGTCGCGGGCGGCACGTACGACGACTCCGTGGGCTACTTCGTCCGTCCGACCCTCGTCGAGTGCTCGGACCCGGCCAACGAGGTCTTCACGACCGAGTACTTCGGCCCGATCCTGGCGATCCACGTCTACGAGGACGACAAGTACGAGGAGATGCTGACCCAGATGGAGTCGGCCTCGGACTACGCCCTCACCGGCTCGGTCATCGCGGGCGACCGCGCCGCGGCCGCGTACACGATGGAGAAGCTCCGCTACGCGGCGGGCAACTTCTACATCAACGACAAGTCGACCGGCGCCGTCGTCGGCCAGCAGCCCTTCGGCGGCGGTCGTTCCTCCGGCACCTGCGACAAGGCGGGCGCCCCGCAGAACCTGCAGCGCTGGACGCTGACCCGCGCCATCAAGGAGACGCTGGTCCCGCCGACGGAGTACGCGTACCCGCACATGGGCTGACGCCCCCCCCGGGGCCTCCGGGCCCCCTTGAACCCCGCCTCCGACCTGGGCCCCACCCCGGTCGGAGGCGGTGCTGTTTCACCGTGCCGGTGTGGTGAGGCGCCGGGTCAGGAAGTCGTCGATCAGTCCGGCGATCTGCGCCGCGTGGGTCTCCAGGGCGAAGTGGCCGGCGGGCAGCAGGTGCACCTCGGCCTCCGGCAGATCGCGGAGGAAGGCGAGGGCGCCGCCCCGCACGAAGATCTCGTCGTGGGCGCCCCAGGCCGCGAGCAGCGGGACCTGGGAGGCGCGGAAGTATTCCTGGAACGCGGGGTACAGCTCGATGTTGCTGCCGTAGTCGCCGATCAGGGAGAGCTGGATCTCGTCCTGGCCCTCGCGGGCCATCAGCGCGGCGTCGTGCAGCCAGGCGTCCGGGCTGACGAGGGTGGGGTCCGGAACGCCGTGCGTGTACTGCCACTTGATGCCTTCGAGGGAGCGGATCTCCCGTACGGGCGCGGCGGTCTTGTCGTTCGGGTCGGCGATGTACGCGAGGACGGGCGCCCAGGCCTCGGTGCCGAGGCCCTCCTCGTACGCGTTGCCGTTCTGCGTGACGATCGCGGTGACGCGCTCGGGGTGCGCGAGGGCCAGGCGCAGGCCGATGGGGGCGCCGTAGTCCTGGACGTAGAGCGCGAAACGCGTCAGGCCCAGTTGCTCGGTGAACTCCGCGGTGAGGTCGGCGAGTTCGGCGAAGGAGTACGTGACGTCGTGTGCGGACGGGGTGGCGGAGCGGCCGAAGCCGAGGTGATCGGGGGCGATGACGCGGTAGCGGTGGGCCAGGAGCGGAATGAGGTCGCGGAACATGTGCGAGCTGGAGGGGAAGCCGTGCAGCAGGAGGAGGACGGGGGCGTCGGCGCGGCCGGCCTCGAGGTAGGCGATCTCGTGGCCCCGGACGGTGATGGAGCGGTGGTGGGTCCTGTTGCTCATCTATAACCCCTCAAGCACGTTTTAGTGGTTGGCTTGGGGGTGAGTAGAGCACGCGTCGACATAACCAGTCAATGCACGTTGAGGGGTTAGGTATTGCTCTTTCCCGCCGCCGCGGTGATGACCTCGTCCAGCACGTCTCTGGCCCGCAGCAGCTCCTCGACCATGCCGTCGATCCGCGCCCGCTCCACCGAGAGCTCCTCCACCAGCCACGGCGACGCCTTCTCCGACGGGCCGCCGTCCTGGTCCCGCATGCAGGGCAGCAGCTGCACGATCTTCGCGCTGCACAGGCCCGCCGCGAACAGCTCCTGGATGTGGACGACCCGGTCGACCGCGGCCTCCGGGTACTCACGGTGGCCGCCCGGTGTGCGGTCCGCGTACAGCAGGCCCTGCTTCTCGTAGTAGCGCAGGGACCGCTCGCTCACAGCGGTACGCTTCGCCAGCTCGCCGATCCTCATGTCACCCGTACCTCCGCACTCGAAGCGCCTCCGCACTTGAATCTGACACCGGTGTCAGCTTCTACCGTTCCGGCATGACGAACACCAAGCTCCTCACACCGTATTCCGCGCCCACCGCCCACGGCCTGCGTCTGCCCAATCGCATCGTCATGGCCCCCATGAGCCGCCACCGCGCCACCGAGGACGGCACCCCGCTGCCGGTGGTCGCCGACCACTACGCCCAGCGCGCGAGCGCCGGCCTCATCGTCACCGAGGGCATCTGGCCCAGCAGCCGGGGCCAGAGCGGCTGGCGCTTCCCCGGCCTGGAGACCGCCGCGCACATCGAGGGGTGGCGGCGGGTCACCGAGGCCGTGCACGACGAGGGCGGCCGCATCTACGCCCAGCTGATGCACGGCGGCAGACACGGGCACCCGCTGTCCCGGATCGACGAGGACGTTCCCGCGGCGCCGTCCGCCGTGCTCGTCGACCCGAGCCGCGTCCACGTGCGCGACGGCGGCAAGGCCGACCCGGTCACCCCGCGCGAGATGAGCGTCGACGAGATCCACACGGCGGTCCGGGACTTCGCGGACGCCGCCCGCAACGCCATCACAGCGGGCTTCGACGGCGTCGAACTGCACGGCGCCAACAGCTACTTGATCCACCAGTTCCTCGCGGACAACTCCAACCTCCGCGACGACGCGTACGGCCGGAACACCATCGCCGACCGCATCCGCTTCGCCGTGGAGGTCGTGCGCGCCGTCGCCGACGCCATCGGCGCCGACCGCCTGGGCCTGCGCCTCTCGCCGGGCAACCCGCAGTTCGGCATGGCGGAGGCGGACCCCGGCCCCGTCTACCGCGCGCTGCTCGACGAGATCGACGGCCTGGGCCTGGCCTACCTCCACCTCACCGACAACGACCGCTACCCGGCCCTCACCGACCTGCGCCCCCACTGGCACGGCACCCTCATCGGCAACGTCGGCGAGAACGGCGACCCGACCACGCGCGAGGCGGGCGAGGCGGTCCTGGCCGAAGGGCTCGCGGACCTCGTCTCGTACGGCCGTGCCTTCATCTCCAACCCCGATCTGCCGGAGCGGTTCGCGGCGGGCGCGCCGCTCCAGGAGATCGACGCGGCGCACCTCTACACCCACGGGGCCGAGGGTTACACCGACTACCCGTCCCTGGAGAGCCGGTTGGTCTACGCTCAGACCTCCACGAGCACCTGATCAAGGGATTTCCGTACGAGGTCGGGGACCTGGCAGTCCGGCGCCGGGTAGCCCACGGGGATCACCGCGAACGCCTTCTCGTTCTCCGGCCTGCCGAGCACCTGCGACAGGAAGCGCATCGGGCTCGGCGTGTGGATCAGCGCGGCGAGGCCCGACAGGTGCAGCGCGGACAGCAGCATCCCCACCGCGATGCCGACCGACTCGTCGACGTAGTAGTGCTTGTGCTTGGTGCCGTCATCGCCCAGCCAGTAGCGCTGCTGGAAGACGACGACCAGGGCGGGCGCGTCCGTCAGATGCGGCTTCACCTCGTCCGTGCCGAGCGGGCGCAGGGCCGCGAGCCACTCCTCGCCCAGGCGCCCGTCGTACGAGACGCGCTCCTCGTGCTCGGCGGCCTCACGGATACGGCGGCGTACCTCCGGGTCCTGGACGAGGACGAAGGTCCACGGCTGCTGGTGCGCACCGGACGGCGCGGTCGCTGCGCACGCGATGGCGTCCCGCACGACCTGCGCGGGCACGGGGTCCGGGGCGAACTGCCGCACGGTGCGGCGCTCCCGCATTCGCTCGCGCAACTCGGCCGCGCGGTCGAGGGATTGGGACTCGGGCATGCGCTCGGGGCGGTACGGAACGGAGCGGTAGGGCTCGCCGTGGATCGGGGTCCAGGGCCGTTCTGTGGTCTCGTCAGCCATGGTCCCGAGTGTGCCCCGGTCAGCTCCATCCCGTCACGATCAATGAGAGCGCGAGCGTGAATCCGCCCCCCAGCAAGGCCAGATACAGCCCGTAGAACCGCCGGAGCCTGTGCACGAGGAACCCGAAGGCCCCGAAGGCGAGGCCCACCGTGAGGGTGCGGGAGCCGCGGGAGAGTGCCGAGTGGGCCAGCCAGTCGTGCGGCGCGATGTCGGCACGGCCCGCCTCGCGTGCGTACACCTTGAAGGGGATGCCGTTCCAGGGCTGGTGGCGGACGGCCGCCGCGCCTTCTGCGGCGAGCTCGGTGCGTACCTCCGCGCGCATCCGGTCCGTGGTCAGCGGGTGCGGCAACTGCACGCCGGAGGCGGCGAGTTGCAGGGCGAGCAGGCCGCCCGCCAGGCTGCCCGCGAGGGCCGTGAGGGACAGCTTCAGGGCCCGGCGCGGTACCGCCACGCAGGCGATCGCCAGGAACAGTTCCGGCATCAGGGGCCAGCTCAACGCCTCCGCGAAGGCCCAGAGGAAACCGAGCGCGAGCCCACCGCGGGAGGCCGCGACCGCCGCGATCCGCTTGCGCGCGGGGGAGTCGGCGAGGGGTTCTTCCGCCGTACGGCGACGCAGTGCGGCCACCGCGTCGCGGGCCTCTCCGGGGGTGGCCGACGCGGGCAGCGGCTCACCGACGGCGACCCGCACCAGGGCGGGGCGGAGCCTGCCGTGCTTGGGCAGCAGGCGGTCCGTGCCCGCGATGGCGACCGGCACCACGGGTACGTCCGCCTGCCGGGCCAGGATCAGGGCGCCCTTGTGGAAGGCGCCCAGCTCGCCGTCCCTGGCGCGGGTGCCCTCCGGGAAGAGGACCACGGCCGCACCCGCGCGCAGGGCGTCCGCGTGGTTCAGGAGATCCTCCATGCCGCCTCCGGTACGGCGCACGGGGAACCCGGCGGCCAGGCGGCTGCAGACGCGGCTGCGCCAACGGGAGGCGAACCAGTAGTCGGCGGCCGCGCCGATCGCCGGTGCGTGGCGGGCGTCCAGTGCGGCGAGGAGGGCGGCGGTGTCCGCGTGGGAACTGTGGTTGGCCACGACCACGCAGCCGCCGGGCGGGAGTTGACCGCGTCGCTCCACACCTCCGGTGAGGGTGAGCAGCGTCCACCAGAGGTCTCGGCGGAGGCGGGCTGCGCCACGCTTCGGGCGCCGTCGGTCACCGGCTCCGCCGGGTTCGTCCGCAGCGGCCGGACGGGTTGGATGCTTCGTACGGGTCCTCACAGTGTCACCACCATCGTCAGCAACAGCGCGACCAGCAGCGAATCGATCCGGTCGAGCAGGCCGCCGAACCCCGGCAGCCAGCTCCCCGCGTCCTTCACGCCGGCCTCCCGCTTGACCATCGACTCCAGGAGATCTCCGAGTACGCAGCCGACGAGCACCGCGGCCCACAGCACCGGGGAGAACGCGCCGACCGCGGCCAGCGCGGCGGCGGTCGCGGCGGCGGCTCCGGCGACGCCCGCCCAGGTCTTGTTGGGGGAGAGGGGCGAGAGCGGCCGGGACAGGAGTCCCCTGCGGCCGAGCGCCGTGCCCCCGCACCACGCGCCCACGTCCCCGAACGCCACCGCGACGCCCACCGCCACGGCCGTGTCGCCGAGCAGCACGAGACCGCTCAGCGAGACGGGGATCCAGAGCAGCCCGAAGACCGTACGGCTCGCCCGCGTGAAGCCCTGGGCGGCGTCCCCGGAGAAGAGGGCCACCCCGGCGGCGGCGATCAGCAGCGCACCCGCCGCCCGCAGGTCAAGGGCGCCGGGCGCGCCCCAGGCGATGCCCGGCAGCGCCACGGCAGACACCGTGAGCACGGCCCGCTCACCCCGCGGAAGCCCCGCCATCCGCGCGTACTCGCCCACGGCGACCACTCCGAGCCCGGCCGCGAGCGCGAACGCCCCTGCCCCGCCGAGGAAGAACGCCCCGAGGAAGAGCGGCGCGGCAAGCGCCCAGGTACGCCACCGCTTCCGCAGCTCGGCCCGCATCCGCACCCGCGAGGGCAGCGCGGCGACGGCCACCCCACCGACACCGAGCACCCCGGCCACCACGGGCACGGCCCGCCCGGCGACCTCCCCGGCGATGAACGCGGCGCTCATCGCGTGCTCCAACGGGAAGCCGAGGCAGTGCCGGGCTCCGGGCGCCGGTGGGTGAGGGGCAGCGGTGACGTCGGGCCCGAGCCCGCACCGAGCGCTCTGGCGGCATCGGGTACGGGCCGTGCCGCGACCTCCCCGGCGATGAACGCGGCGCTCATCGCGTGCTCCAACGGGAAGCCGAGGCTGTGCCGGGCTCCGGGCGCCGGTGGGTGAGGGGCAGCGGTGACGTCGGGCCCGAGCCCGCACCGAGCGCTCTGGCGGCCTCGGATACGGGCCGCGCCGCGGCCTCCCCGGTGATGCAAGCCGCGCTCATCGCCGGCCCCCCGCGGGAGTCGGGCCCAACTCCCGCCACAGCCGGGCGAGTCGCAGCCCCGCTGTCAGTGCCGAGCCCGCCGCGATCGCCGCGAGTACCGGCACGAACCAGCCGGAAGCCGCCGCGAGGATCACGAGGGCGCAGCGTTCCGTCTTGCCGACCGGGCCCCCGTTCAGGCGGGGCGCGCCCGCCGCCGCGCCCGCGAGCGACACCCAGGAAGGGAGCGTCGCCGCGAGGCCCGCCGTCGCCACCAGCCACAGCGGGGCCAGTGTCAGGAAGCCCGCGAGCACGACCAGGTCGGCGGCCCGGTCGCCCAGTTCGTTCAGGAGCGCGCCGCGCCGGGTCATGCGGCCCGTGTCACGGGCCAGCGCTCCGTCGAGGTTCGCGAAGGCGAGACGCGCGGCGAGCAGCACGGCCACCGGGAGCGCCGCGAAGGGCGTCGGCAGCCAGGCGAGTGCCGCCGCGGCGCCCGCCGCGCAGAGCACACCGGCCGCAGTGACAGTGTCGGGCGACACCTCCCGGCGGGCGAGCGCGCCGCGTACGCCGGACAACCGGTCCGCGTACCAGGGCTTGAGAGCGTAGAGGCCGTTCATGGCACTGACTCTGCCGCCGCCCCGCCGCGGTGAAATCGGCGTGCGTACTCAGATCTGGCCTGAGTACGGTGGAGAGGTGACCACGCTGCGTACGGCCCACACCTGCGATCTCGACCCGACCGAACTCCGTGCCGCCCGCGCCCTGATGGACGACGCGTTCGACGGGGACTTCAGTGACCAGGACTGGGAGCACGGCCTCGGCGGCATGCACGCCCTGGTGCACGACGACTCCGGCCTCCTCCTCGCGCACGGCTCCGTGGTGCAGCGCCGAATCCTGCACAACGGCCGTTCACTGCGCGTCGGTTACGTCGAAGCGGTCGCCGTCCGCCCGGACCGGCAGCGGCAGGGTCTGGGCGGGCAGGTGATGGGCGCCCTGGAGCGGGTGATCGACCGGGCGTACGTTCTGGGCGCGCTCTCGGCGTCGGACGAGGGGGAGCGGCTCTACCTCGGGCGCGGCTGGCAGCGGTGGAAGGGCTCGGTCGGCACCCTCGGCCCGCAGGGCGTGATCCCCATGCCGGACGAGGAACCCCCGCTCCTGTGGGGCGCCGACTTCGACCCGGCGCACGAACTCCTCATCGACTGGCGTGACGGGGACATCTTCTAGCCGGTTTGCAGGCGGTTTGCAGGCGGCTCCTAGGCGCGGACGATGATCTTGCCCAGGTTCTCGCCGCGCAGCATCCCCAGGAACGCGTCCACGATGGAGCCGAAGCCCTCCACCACGGTCTCGTCGAGCCCGACGCGCCCGCTCTGCAGATGCGGCACCACGAACTCGTACAACTCCTCCTGCACCGCGTAGTGGTCGCGGACCAGGAAGCCCTCCATGCGCAGGCTCTTCTCGACGATGTCGGGGAGATTGCGCAGGGCGTACGGCGTGCCGGTGCTGTTGTACTGGGCGATCGTGCCGATGCGTACGATCCGCCCGTACGCGCGCAGCGAGGAGATGGCCGCTTCGAGGTGCTCGCCGCCGACGTTGTCCATGTAGAGGTCGATCCCGTCGGGCGCCGCCTTCGCGAGCAGCTCGGCCGTCGGGCCTGCGCGGTAGTCGAAGACGTCGTCGTAGCCGACGTGTTCCGTCAGGTACGCCGCCTTCGCCGCCGTGCCCGCGCTGCCGACGAGCCGCCCCGCGCCCATCAGCCGGGCGAGCCGCCCGGTGGCCGTGCCGACGCCGCCGCCGGCCGCGGAGACGAACACGTCCTGCCCCGGGCGGAGTTCGGCGATGCGGGTGAGGCCGACGTATGCCGTGAGGCCCGTGCCGCCGAGGATGCTCAGGTGCGCGGAGAGCGGTACGCCCTCGAAGCGGGGGACGGCGCGTGCCTCGTCGGGGGTGACGACGGTGTGCGTGCGCCAGCCCTGCCGGTGGAAGACGATCTCGCCCTCGCGGAGCGCGGGGTCGCGGGACTCGATGACACGGCCGAGGGTGCGGCCCTCCAGGGGCGCGTTCAGGGCGAAGTCCCCGTCCATCATCTCGCGGTGGTAGGGGTCCACCGACCAGTACAGGTTCTCCACCAGGGCGGTGCCCGGGGCGGGTTGGGGCAGCGCGGACTCGACGAAGGCGAAGTGGTCGGGGGTGGGGAAGCCGTGGGGGCGGGCGGTCTGGTGCACGGTGAGCGCGGTCTCGGTCATGGCGGTGACCGTACGGAGGAATGCGGGGGCCGGGGAGAGGGTTGCGCTCATGGAACGGCCCGAACCATGAAGAGCCCTCATAGAAGCAGGTGGGACCCACGATGAGCGCTGCTGGAACGCCGAACGCGACCACCGCCGCCACCGACCTCGCCCCGCACGAACTCCGCATCCTCGTCGCCGTCGACCGCGAGCGCGGGTTCTCGGCGGCGGCCGAGACACTCGGGGTGACACAGTCCGCGGTCTCGCACTCCATCCGCGGGACGGAACGCAAGGTCGGCGCCGTCCTCTTCGAACGCGGCCGCAAGGGCGCGACCCCGACCCCGGCCGGCGTTGCCGCCGCCGCCCACGCCCGGCGTGTCCTGCGGCTCCTGGACACCCTGGCCGCCGAGGCCCGCGGCGCCGCGCACGGCACGGTCGCGGGAGTGCTGCGCATCGCCGCGTTCCGCAGCGTGGCCCTGCATCTGCTGCCGCCCGTCCTGGAGCGGCTCACCGCCCGCCATCCCGGCATCGAGCCACAGGTGCGCGTGGTCCGCGAACTGGGGGCCGGGACCGCGGGTGAGGTGGCGGAGGGGCGCGCCGACCTCGGCATCGCGACGATCGGGGCGAACTCGCCGGTGCCCGCCGGGCTCATCGGTGACGTACTCATCGAGGAGCCGTACTCGCTGGTGCATCCGGCGGGGCACCCCGACCCGCGCTCCCTGCCCCTCGTGGACTGGCACGAGAACTGCGGCTCTTACACCCGGCAGTGGTGGGCCGGACAGGACTGGATCCCGAAGGCGACCGTGCTGACCGAGGACGACGGAGCGGTGCTCTCGATGGTGAGCAGGGGGCACGGCATGGCGATCATGCCCGCGCTCTCGCTGAACGGAGCACCGGACGGAATCGAGATCACCGATCTCGGTCCGGAGCGCCCGTCGCGTTCCGTGGGCTACGTCACCACGCCGGAGCTGGCCTCCACGGTCGCTGTCCGCGCCCTCATCCGCGAGCTCAGGGCCGCCGACGGAGGGGTCGTGGGGGAAGGCCGTCTCAGATAGTAGGAAGTCCGAGTAATTGTGGAGACAGACGCTCCGTCCTCCCTTAGCTTTGTAGGAGCCGAACGTCTCGCTCGATCAAGCGAATGGCGGTCGTGAGCCGGAGCCCCATGCAGGCAACCCCTGCGGCTCCGCCGCTCCCCGCCTCTCCGGCGTCTCGAAATACCGCCTTCCCTCAAGGAGTGGATCTCCCATGGCCGAGACGACCGCACGCCGAGTCCGCCACGCCTCCCGTACCAACGATGCCGACCGCAGGAAGGCCGCCGCAGCCCTGCAGCGCGCCCTCGACCGCAGGGACAACGGCGGCGAGACGGGTCACTGACCCGCCCGCCCCCGAGCCCCTGCTTTCGAGCCCCTACTTTCCGCGCACCACCTCGAAGTGGTCCACGCGCTCTCCGCTCTCGGCGAGCGCGGAGACCGTCAGCTTCGGGTGCGCGCCGGCCGTCACCTCCACCGCGAGGAACGAGAAGCCGGTGTACCGCACCCGTGACCACTCCACGGTGTCCGGCTCGTGGCGGCGTGACTTGGTCCAGTGGAACGACCGGATCGCATCCCGGTCGTCGGCATGGCCCTCGTAGCTGTCCTTCACGCCCGCCGGAAAGTCGTAGAGGTCCTTGCCCGCGCCGCCCGCGGTGACGTACACGATGCCGTCGCGCGTCGGATCAGTCGACGCGCCGACCGGAACGGGCTTGCCGACCTCGCCGCCCTTGATCGCGTCGGTGCGCTCGTAGACGTGGTTGTGGCCGTTGACGACCAGATCGACCTGGTGCTTGGTGAACAACTCCAGCCACGCGTCGCGCACCCCGCCGTCGGACCCGTGCGTCGCCGTCGAGTACATGCAGTGGTGGAAGAAGACCACGATGAAGTCGACGGTCTCGTCCGCGCGCAGTTCGCCGAGGCGCTTGTCCAGCCACGCGCTCTGCTTGCCGTCCGTGTAGCCCTTGTTGGCCGGGATCTCGTACGAGACGTCGTTCGCGTCGAGCGCGACGACGCCGACATTGCCGTACGTGAAGGAGTAGACGCCCGGCGCGTTCTTCGGGTCGAAGCCGTTCTCGGGCAGCGACCAGCGGGCGGACTGGCCGCCGTAGCCGTTCGGCGAGTACCACGCCTCCATGTCGTGATTGCCGGTCGTCACCATCCACGGGACCGACTTCGCCACGGACTCCGTCTGGGCCATGAAGGTGTCCCAGACGCGTGCGTCGTACGTGTCGGACTCCTTGCCGTGCCCGGTGCTGTCCGCGTAGCAGATGTCGCCCGCGTGCAGATGGAAGGACGGGTTCTGGCCCAGGATCAACTGGTCGTTGGCGAGCGCGTCGTAGCTCACGCCCTGGTCGCCGAAGGCGGTGAACACGAACCTCTCCGGTGTCGCGGGCGCCGTGCGGAAGGAGCCGATCGTCGCCATCCGCTCGGGCGAGGCCGGGTCGAAGCCCTCGTGGCCGACCCCGTAGTAGTACGTCGTGCCGGGCTTCATGCCGTCGAGTGCCGCGTGCAGGTAGTACTGCTCGACCTTGGGCAGCTTCTTCGACAGGGACGGGGTGTGCAGGTCGCGCACCTCCGCCTCGATCTTCCGGCTCAGCTCCCAGGGCTTCAATCCCACCCGCAGATACGGGGACTTGACCGCGAAGGGCACCTGCCAGGAGACCCGCATCTGTGTCTTGGGGTCGGCCCCGAAGGCGAGATGCCGGGCGAAGGGCGCCACCAGCTTGCCGTCGACCTTGACCGGCGCGGACGGCGCGGATGCCGCGGTGAGGGGGCTCGACGCCGACGCGCTCTCGCCGTGGGCGCTGCCCGAGCCGCCCGAACTGCCCGCGAGCAGGCCGATGCCGCCGACCGTCCCGGCCGCGGCGAACGAACTGGCGAGGACCTTGCGCCGGGACAGCTTCCTGCGGAGGTACTCGTGCTGCTCCGGCATGCTCATCCCGGCCGCGAGCCGCTCCGGTATGCCGACGTTGGGGGTGTCCATGCCCATACAACTTCCCGGTGACGCGCAACTCCCGCCCGGCCTCAGGGTGAAGGGAGGGTGGCCATGTGATGACGCACCCATGGCGTGACCAGGGGTGTCCGCATGTCGGACTGCGTGTGTCATCCCCTGGGACGGCGCGTAGGCTGCTGGCATGTCTCGCAGCATCAATCTCGCAGTGATCCCCGGTGATGGAATCGGCCAGGAAGTCGTGGCCCAGGGGCTCAAGGTCCTCAATGCCGTCCTCCCGCAGGATGTGAAGCTGGAGACCAAGGAGTTCGACTTCGGCGCCAAGCGCTACCACGCGACCGGTGAGACCCTCACCGACGCCGACGTCGAGGCCCTCAAGCAGTACGACGCGATCCTCCTCGGCGCGATCGGTGACCCCTCGGTCCCGTCCGGTGTCCTGGAGCGCGGCTTCCTGCTGAAGCTCCGCTTCCTCTTCGACCACCACGTCAACCTGCGGCCGTCGAAGCTGCTCCCGGGTGTCGCGACCCCGCTCAAGGGCCAGCCCGAGATCGACTTCATCGTCGTACGCGAAGGAACCGAGGGCCCGTACACGGGCAACGGCGGCTCGATCCGCACGGGCACCCCGCACGAGGTCGCCACCGAGGTCTCCGTCAACACCGCCTTCGGTGTGGAGCGCGTGGTCCGTGATGCCTTCGCCCGCGCGCAGGCCCGCCCGCGCAAGAAGCTGACGCTGGTCCACAAGAACAACGTCCTCGCGTACGCCGGGCACCTCTGGACGAACGTCTTCAACGAGGTGGCGAAGGAGTTCCCGGACGTCACCACGGACTACATCCACGTCGACGCCGCGACGATCTACCTCGTCACCGACCCCGGCCGTTTCGACGTGATCGTCACCGACAACCTCTTCGGCGACATCATCACCGACCTCGCGGCTGCCGTCTCCGGCGGCATCGGCGTCGCGGCCTCCGGCAACATCAACCCGAGCCGCGAGTTCCCGTCGATGTTCGAGCCCGTGCACGGCTCTGCGCCGGACATCGCGGGCCAGGGCAAGGCCGACCCGTCGGCCACCGTCCTGTCCGTCGCGCTGCTTCTGCGTCACCTCGGCTACGAGGACCAGGCGGGGCGCATCGAGACCGCCGTCTCGGCCGACCTCGCGGAGCGCGGCGAAACGGTCCGCACGACCGAGCAGATCGGCGACGCGCTCGCCGTACGAGTAGCGGGCTGACCCGGTAGCTCGTCCTTACGACACAGAAGCCGCCGGGTCTGGTCTGACGACCCGGCGGCTTCTCGTATGCGGCTCCGGGTGCCACCATCGACCCCTGGGCCGCATTCACGCTGTTTCTTCCTTGGCGCCACGCGAGCGATAATCGAACGTGGGGCCGCGGAATGCAGGGTTACTCGGACGTCCTAGTACGAGAAGTACTGGCGTGAGCGCGGTCCGTCACCATCACACCGTGAAGGACTAGTACTCATGACGACGACGCCGGCACCCACGATCGAGCTCAAGCCCACCTCGAGCCCGCTGTCCAAGGCGGAGCGCGAGGCGATTTTGGCCAACCCCGGGTTCGGCCGCCACTTCACCGACCACATGGTGACGATCAAGTGGACGGAGGGGCGCGGCTGGCACGACGGCCAGCTCGTGCCGTACGGCCCGCTCTCGCTCGACCCGGCGACCAACGTCCTGCACTACGCGCAGGAGATCTTCGAGGGCCTGAAGGCCTACCGGCAGCCCGACGGCTCGGTGGCCTCCTTCCGCCCCGACGCCAACGCGGAGCGCTTCCAGCGGTCGGCACGGCGGCTCGCGATGCCGGAGCTGCCGGTCGAGACGTTCATCGAGGCGTGCGACGCGCTGGTGAGGGCGGACAAGGCGTGGGTGCCGGCGCACGGCGGCGAGGAGTCGCTCTACCTGCGGCCGTTCATGATCGCCAGTGAGGTCGGCCTGGGCGTGAAGCCCGCCAACGAATACCTCTTCATCGTCATTGCCTCGCCCGCGGGCGCGTACTTCCCCGGTGGCGTCAAGCCCGTCTCCATCTGGCTGTCGGAGGACCGCGTGCGCGCCGTCCCCGGTGGCGTGGGCGACGCCAAGACCGGCGGCAACTACGCGGCGTCCCTGCTCGCGCAGGCCGAGGCCGCGGAGAAGGGCTGCGACCAGGTCGCCTACCTGGACGCCGTGGAGCACAAGTGGGTCGAGGAGCTCGGCGGCATGAACCTGTACTTCGTGTACGGAGACAAGATCGTCACCCCGACGC
The DNA here is from genome assembly GCF_055577715.1 of Streptomyces sp. NPDC033177. Classification (NCBI taxonomy): domain Bacteria; kingdom Bacillati; phylum Actinomycetota; class Actinomycetes; order Kitasatosporales; family Streptomycetaceae; genus Streptomyces; species Streptomyces sp. NPDC033177. The sequence goes on from NZ_JBVIPS010000013.1 coordinate 118,746, forward strand.
TGACGGGCTCGCTGCTCGCCGGGATCACCCGCGACTCGCTGCTCACGGTCGCCCAGGACCTCGGCTACACGTCGGAGGAGTCGCGCGTCTCGATCGACCAGTGGCAGGCGGACACCTCCGAGGGCACGCTGACGGAGGTCTTCGCGTGCGGCACGGCCGCGGTGATCACCCCCGTGGGCACGGTCAAGTGCCGCTCGGGCGAGTGGACCCAGAGCGGCGGCGAGCCGGGCCCGGTCACGATGAAGCTGCGCGAGGCGCTGCTCGACGTGCAGCGGGGAACGGCGAAGGACCAGCACGGCTGGATGCACGACCTCGGCTGAGGGTTCCCTGCGGGTTCCCTGCGGGGCTTGGGCGGGCTGCGGGGCTGGTCCGTCGGGGGTGCGGGGCCGCGCCGGTATGTCCGTCCTCGCTATCGTCCGGTGACCGCGGGGCTCCTTCGGCGAGGGAGCCCCGCGAACCGTGCTCCGGGCAGACATACCGGCACGTCCCCTCGCGAGCGCTGCCGACTGCGGCTGATCGATGGCTGATCGCTGTGTCGCTGCGGGGTACTCGGGTGGGTGGGCGGAAAAGCTTGTTCGTCCAGGGTCGGATGCGGGGTGACCGGGCGGGCGGGTGGGGAGGTCTGTTCGGGCAGGTAAGGCTGCGGGCGGGCTGATCAGGGGGTCACGCTGAGCGCAGGTTCCACAGGCTCCGGAGCCCGACCCCGCTCAAGGGCCACGTACGCCAAGCCCCCCACCACCCCCGACAGCAGGAAACTGCAGTCCACCCCGGCGGTGAGGGAGAGCAGCGGCCCTTCGTAGGAGGGGAGCGAGACCGCCGCGAGGCCGACCACCGCGCCAAGGGCCCAGCTCACCGTCGCCGGGATGTTCCACCCCGCCCGGTACCAGTAGATCCCGCCCCGGGAGCGGCGGTTGAAGACCTGGAGCGCCTCCGCGTCGTACACGCCGCCGCAGCGGACGAAGCCGAGCAGGGTGATCACCGCCCACGGTGTGCCGATCGCGGTGAGGAGGAGGACGAAGGACGTCATCGCGTCCTGCGCCTCCCACGCGTAGTGGCCCACGAACACGCACCCCGTGGCGACCACCGCCACGGTGTACGTCGCGCGGGCCCGCGACGCCCGCGGCAGGATCGCGTCGAGGTCCAGGCCCATCGAGTACAGCATCAGGCCCGCGTTGCCGACCGAGCCCGCGGAGGCGGCCAGGAGGAGCGGGACCAGGTACCAGCCGGGGGCCGCCGAGACCAGCGGCCCGGCATAGTCGAGCGCCGCCCCCGCCGCGTACGCCGTGAACGTACCGAAGAGCTGCGGGACGAGGAGCCCGGCGAGCAGGCCGACCCACGACGCCCGCAGCACCGTGCGGGAGCTGTGGCGGATGGGGGAGACGTAGCGCGTGTAGTCGCCCAGGAGCGTGATGAACGCGATCGGCCCGCTCAGGCCCGCCGCCACCAGGGCCAGGAGCCACGTCGGCCAAAACGAGCCCAGGAGATAGCCGCCCGCGTCGGGGAGCGCCGACGTCGTGAAGTCGGGGGCGTAGGCCACCGCCCCGAGGATCAGGAGTGCCGTCATGCCGACCGCCAGGACGCGCGAGAGGCGCAGCAGCACCCGGTAGCCGTAGACCGCGCCCGCCACCGTGGCGGCGGCGAGGAGCGCGTACACGAGCCCGTACGAGAGGCCGCTCGCCGGAAGTCCCGTCAGGCGGTGCAGCACGCCCACCATCACGTCGCCGCCGATCCAGATGGTCAGCGCGGTGTAGCCGAGGGACAGGAGGAGGCCGACGACCGAGCCGACAAGGCGGCCCCGCACGCCGAACTGGGCTCCGGATGAGGTGGAGAGGTTCGTGCCCGTACGGAGCGAGACCAGGGCCAGCGGGGCGGTCAGGGCCGTGCCGATGACCGTGCCCGCCACCACCGAGGTGACGGACGCCCACCAGCCGAGGCCGAACGACACCGGCAGCCAGCCGAAGACGATCACCCCCAGGCAGAGGTTGGAGCCGAGCAGGATCGAGATGAGATCGCGGGGGCCGCTGGTGCGTTCCCCGTCCGGGATGGTGTCGACTCCGCGCTGTTCTATCGGCATGAGGGTGCCCCTGACGCTCGATCGTGGCCGCCTGCGCACACAGGCTGCCGGACGACTGTTTGAGTGCCGCTCAATGTGACCTGAGTCAAGCTCGCACGTCAATGTTTCCGTCACATCAATCTCGTGGTTAGAGTGATGTTCAAACGACGGAGGTGTGGTGGAGTGCGGCTTACCCCCACGGAACGCGACCGGCTGCTGCTCTTCGGGGCCGCCGAGCTGGCCAGGGCCCGCAAGGCGCGTGGCCTCAGACTCAACGTCCCCGAGGCGACCGCCCTGATAGCGGACACGGTGTGCGAGGCGGCCCGCGACGGGGCCAGGCTCGCCGAGGCGATCGAGCGTGCGCGCTCGGTCCTCGGGCCTGACGACGTCCTGCCGGGCGTCGCGGATGTGGTGACCGAGGTGCATGTGGAGGCCGTCTTCGACGACGGCTCCCGGCTCGCGGTCGTCGCGCAGCCCATCGGGGCGGGGCTGGGGAGCGAGGCTCCCGGAGCGCTGCTGCCCGGACCTGAGCATGCGGAGCCCGCGCCCGTCGCGACGATCGCCGTGCGCAACACCGCCACCGTGCCCGTCTCCGTCACCTCGCACTTCCACTTCTTCGAGGCCAACCCCCGGCTCGACTTCGACCGCTCGGCCGCCTACGGCATGCGGCTCGCGGTGCCCGCCGGGTCCTCGGTCCGCTTCGGGCCCGGCGAGAGCGCCGAGGTCGGGCTCCTTCCGATCGGCGGCGAACGGATCGCGATCGGATTCGCCGGCCTCGTCGACGGGCCGCTGGACGCGCCGGGTGCCCGCGAAGAGGCCCTGCGCCGCGCCGCCGCCTGCGGCTACCTCGGCATACCGGAAACGACTGAGCAGGAGGTCGAGCGATGAGCCGCCCCGGAGGCCACCCCGCCGAAGCACGCCGCCTCACCCCGTACGAGTACGCCGCCACGCACGGCCCCCGAGCCGGCGACCGCGTCAGGCTCGGCGACTCGGGCCTGACCGTCCGGGTGGAGTCCGACGCGCAGAAGTACGGCGAGGAGTTCCTCGCCGGGTTCGGCAAGACCGCCCGCGACGGACTGCACCTGAAGGCCGCCGCCGTCCGCGAGACCTGTGACGTCGTCATCAGCAACGTGCTGGTGATCGACGCCGTGCAGGGCATCCGCAAGGTGTCGATCGGCATCCGCGAAGGCCGTATCCACGCCATCGGGCGGGCCGGCAACCCCGACACCCTGGACGGCGTCGACGTCGTCGTCGGCACCGGCACCTCCATCGTCTCGGGCGAGGGGCTCATCGCCACCGCCGGAGCCGTGGACACCCACGTGCACCTGCTCTCACCGCGCATCATGGAGGCCTCGCTGGCCTCCGGCGTCACCACCGTCATCGGCCAGGAATTCGGGCCCGTATGGGGCGTCGGCGTCAACTCGCCCTGGGCGCTGCGGCACGCGTTCAACGCCTTCGACGCCTGGCCGGTCAACATCGGCTTCCTGGGCCGGGGTTCGTCCTCGCACGACGCCCCACTCGTCGAGGCCCTCGCCGAGGGCGGGGCCTCGGGCTTCAAGGTGCACGAGGACATGGGCGCCCACACACGTGCCCTTGACACCGCGCTGCGGGTCGCCGAAGAGCATGACGTGCAAGTCGCCCTGCACAGCGACGGGTTGAACGAATGCCTGTCCGTCGAGGACACCCTGAAGGTCCTCGAAGGCCGCACCATCCACGCCTTCCACATCGAGGGATGCGGCGGCGGGCACGTGCCCAACGTGCTGAAGATGGCGGGCGTGCCGAACGTGATCGGCTCCTCCACCAACCCCACCCTGCCCTTCGGGCGCGACGCCGTCGCCGAGCACTACGGCATGATCGTCTCGGTCCACGACCTGAAGACCGACCTGCCGGGCGACGCGGCCATGGCACGTGACCGCATCCGCGCCGGGACCATGGGCGCAGAGGACGTGCTGCACGACCTGGGCGCCATCGGCATCACCTCGTCCGACGCGCAGGGCATGGGCCGCGCGGGCGAGACCGTACGCAGGACCTTCGCGATGGCCGGGAAGATGAAGGCCGAGCTCGGCCCCATGGAGGGCGACGGTGACGGGGACGACAACGCGCGCGTCCTGCGCTACATGGCCAAGCTCACCATCAACCCCGCCATCGCCCACGGCCTCGCCCACGAGGTCGGTTCCATCGAGGTCGGCAAGATGGCCGACATCGTGCTCTGGCGGCCCGAATTCTTCGGCGCCAAACCGCAGTTGGTCCTGAAGTCGGGCTTCCCCGCCTACGGGGTCGTGGGCGACCCGAACGCCGCGACCGACACCTGCGAGCCCCTCGTGCTCGGCCCGCAGTTCGGCGCGTACGGCTCGACGCCCGCCGACATCTCGGTGGCCTTCGTCGCGCAGGCCGCCGTCGACCAGGGCAACGACAAAATGCCGACCCGGCGGCGCCGCGTCGCCGTGCGCGGTACCCGCGGCATCGGGCCCGCCGACCTGCGGCTCAACTCCCGCACCGGCTCCATCGACGTCGACCAACGCTCCGGCCTGGTCACGCTCGACGGCGACCCGGTCCGGTCCGAGCCCGCAGACTCCGTCCCCCTCAACCGCCTCTACTTCCTTTAAGGGTGTACGTCATGAGCGCTGCCGCCGACGGCTTCCGCATGCCCGCCGAGTGGGCCCCGCACGAGCGCACCTGGATGGCGTGGCCGTGCCCCAACCCGACCTTCGACGACCCCTCGGGCCTGGACGAGTCCCGCCTCGCCTGGGCGAACGTCGCCCGTGCCGTACGCCGCTTCGAGCCGGTCACCGTGGTCTGCGGACCCGCACAGGCCGCGTACGCGACCGAGCTCCTCGGCCCGGACATCGAGGTGGTGGAGCGGGAGCTCGACGACGCCTGGATGCGGGACATCGGGCCGACCTTCCTCACCGACGGCAAGGGCGGCCTTGCCGCCGTCGACTGGACGTTCAACGGCTGGGGCGCCCAGGAATGGGCCCGCTGGGACCACGACGCGAAGATCGGCGCGTACGTCGCCGACCTCGCCGGGGCCCGGACGTACCCCTCGACGCTGGTGAACGAGGGTGGCGGCATCCACGTCGACGGCGAGGGCACCGTCCTGCTCACCGAGACGGTGCAGCTGGGCCCCGAGCGCAACCCCGGGTGGACCAAGGAGCAGGTCGAGGCGGAGATCCACGCCCGCCTCGGCACCACGAAGGCGATCTGGCTGCCGCGCGGCCTCACCGCCGACTATCCCGGGCACGGCTTCGGCACCCTCGGCCACGTCGACATCGTCGCCGCCTTCGCCGCGCCGGGTGTCGTCCTCGTGCACTCCCAGCGGAATCCCGACCACCCGGATCACGAGGTCAGCAAGGAGGTCGTCGCCGCCCTCACCGGACAGAAGGACGCGCGCGGCCGCACCCTGCGCATCGTCGAGGTGCCCGCCCCGACCGTTTTGAAAGACGACGAGGGCTGGGTCGACTACTCCTACATCAACCACTACCTCTGCAACGGCGGAGTCGTCCTGTGCGCCTTCGGCGACCCCCACGACGAGCTCGCGGCCGGCATCTTCCGCGGCCTCTTCCCCGACCGTACGGTGACGCTCGTCGACGCCCGTACGATCTTTGCCGGGGGTGGTGGCATCCACTGCATCACCCAGCAGCAGCCGAAGGTGTGATCAAGGAGAACGTGATGGCAGGCCAGGCCCGCGCGCGGAAGAACGCCCCACCGCGCGAGGACGTCCTCGCCGCCGCCATGGAGATGATCGCCGAGCGCGGCCTGGAGAAGCTGACCATGGCCGCGCTCGGCCGTGAGGTCGGCATGAGCAGCGGCCACCTCCTCTACTACTTCCGCACCAAGGACGAGCTGCTCCTGCGCACCCTGGAGTGGAGCGAGTCCGCGCTCGGCGCCGAGCGCGGCCGGCTGCTCGCCCGGCAAGGCACGGCCCGCGAGCGCCTCGACGCGTACGTCGACCTGTACGTCCCCGACGCCCCCGGCGACCCGCACTGGACGCTCTGGCTGGAGGTCTGGAACCGCTCCCTCAACGCCGACGACGACGAGCGCGACCGGCAGGTCGCCATCGAGAGCGCCTGGCACCGCGACCTGGTGGCGCTGCTCGCCGAAGGCGTGTCGCGAGGCGAGTTCCGCGCCCTGGACCCCGACCGGTTCGCCGCCCGGCTGCGGGCGCTGCTCGACGGATTCTCCATCCACGTGGCGATCGGGCTGCGCGGCACGGGACGTGACCAGATCCTGGACCACGTACGGGAGTTCCTCGACGGAGCGCTCGGCTCAGGATCGTAAGACCCGTAGACCCTCGTCTAGGTTGTACGTATTTCTGCGGATTGTGTGTTTCCTGATGGTGCGCTTGTATCCCCTGTGGGCCCTCGGCCCATTCGCACTGAACTTTGAGCAACCACGGGGGAATTGACCATGCACAGCACCAAGCGCCGCGCCGCCCTGGCCGCCGCCGCACTCGTCGCGGCGGTCACCGCCACGACGCTGCCCGCCGCCTTCGCCGCGCCCGCGGCCGACGCGCCCCGCACTGAGGGCGTCAGCGTCACGGCCGACGGCAAGGCCGCTGATGACCGCTCGGCGGGGGCCGTGATCAGCCGGAACGGCAGGTACGCCGCCTTCGACTCCGCTGCCACCGACCTGGCCGCGGGCGACACCAATGGCCTGAACGACATCTTCGTACGCGATCTGCGTACCCGGAAGACCGAGCGGATCGCCCTCGAAGGGCGTGACGTCAGGAGCCCCTCGCTGAGCGCCGACGGGCGTTACGTTGCCATGATCACCAGCCCCGCGGACGCCTACTCGGTGTCCGACGTCCGGCTCTACGACCGCAGGACCAAGAAGTTCGAGCGCCTCGACGTCGAGCTGCCCGACGGCTACCCCGGGGACAGTGCGGGCAGTGTCTCCCTGAGCGCGAACGGCCGCTACGCCGTGTTCAGCACGGACGGGCCGCAGTTCGACGGCACGGCGGTCTTCCTGCGCGACCGGAAGGCAGGCACCACCGAGAAGGTCAGCCACCCGTACACGGGCGGCGACGGGGAGCGCAACGCCCACTCGCCGACCGTCAGCGACGACGGCCGCCGCGTCGCGTACGCGACCTCCTTCGTCAACGGCCCGCGCGGCGACGACTGGAGCGACCTCTGGGTGCGCGACCGCGGGACCGGGAAGTTGACGCAGGCCGACCGTTCCCACGACGGCTCCAAGACCGAGAAGGAGTCCCTCGCCCCGTCCATCAGCGGAGACGGCCGCACCGTCGTCTTCGAGTCCCGTGACACCCATCTCGTCCCGAACGACGACGACGCCGCCTGGAACGTCTTCGTGCACGACCTCGCGTCCGGCGAGAACCAGCGCATCCACGGCACCCAGGGCGGCCCCGGCCAGGCCTACACCCGCTCGCCCGCCATCAGCGCCGACGGCCGCCATCTGACGTTCATGTCGGAGCTCACCGAGGCCGGCGCCGAGTACGGCAAGGAGTGGCCCGTCTACCTGCGGGACCTGAAGAAGGGCAGCACCACGCTCGTCACGCCGGACACCACGGGCGGCGCGGCCTCGGCACAGGTCGCTCCCGGCGGCATCTCGGCGGACGCCCGCCGTATCGCCTTCCTCAGCGGCGACGAAACTTTGCTGAGCGGCGACACGAACGACGGCGACGACGCCTTCGTGCGCCACGTGCGCTGACGCCTGACCGTCGTGCGGGCGGCGCGTCCCACGCGTCGCCCGCGTCGAGGTAGCCCGCGTCGGGTGTCCCATGACGTCCACGTACGCCCGCATCGTGAGACGGGGCAGCGCGGTGTGTGCGGGCTGTGGCAGGCTGCCACCGTGCTCTCGTTCGCCATGATTATTGGCAGCAGGCGCGCCGGTCCGCAGTGACCGTCTCGTACCACCATGTACGGGCGGACACCGTCGTCTCTCAGACCCGCGCGCAAACCTCTCGTACCCACGAGGGGTTTTTTCGTTTCCTGGCCCAACATCAGCCGGACGCGGAGCGCGAGGGATCATTGAGGCGGTGGAGCCGGTCATTCCGGTAGACCGAGATCCGACACAGGAGCCAGATCAGCATGACGGAAACCAGCACACCCGACGATGCGTTCCACGTCTTTGACACCACGCTGCGCGACGGCGCGCAGCGCGAGGGAATCAACCTGACCGTCGCGGACAAGCTGACCATCGCCCGGCACCTGGACGACTTCGGCGTGGGCTTCATCGAGGGCGGCTGGCCGGGCGCCAACCCCCGCGACACCGAGTTCTTCGCCCGCGCTCAGCAAGAGATCACCTTCCGGCACGCCCAGCTCGTCGCCTTCGGCGCCACGCGCCGCGCCGGTGGCTCGGCGGCCACGGACCAGCAGGTCAACGCCCTGCTTGAGTCCGGTGCCCCGGTCATCACGCTCGTCGCCAAAGCCCATGACCGGCACGTCGAGCTCGCCCTGCGCACCACTCTGGAGGAGAACCTGGAGATGGTGCGCGACACCGTCTCCTACCTCCGTGACCAGGGGCGGCGCGTCTTCGTCGACTGCGAGCACTTCTTCGACGGCTACCGCGCCAACCCCGAGTACGCGAAAGCCGTCGTCCGTACGGCCTCCGAGGCGGGCGCCGACGTCGTCGTCCTGTGTGACACCAACGGCGGCATGCTCCCCGCCCAGGTCAAGGCCATCGTCGGCACCGTCATCGCCGACACCGGCGCCCGGCTCGGCATCCACGCGCAGGACGACACGGGGTGCGCGGTCGCCAACACCCTCGCCGCCGTCGACGCGGGCGCGACCCACGTCCAGTGCACGGCCAACGGCTACGGCGAACGGGTCGGCAACGCCAACCTCTTCCCCGTGGTCGGCGCCCTGGAGCTCAAGTACGGCAAGCAGGTCCTGCCCGAGGGCGCGCTGCGCGAGATGACCCGCGTGTCGCACGCCATCGCCGAGGTCGTGAACCTCACGCCCTCCACCCACCAGCCCTACGTGGGCGTATCGGCCTTCGCCCACAAGGCGGGCCTGCACGCCTCCGCGATCAAGGTCGACCCGGACCTCTACCAGCACATCGACCCGGACCTGGTGGGCAACCGCATCCGGATGCTGGTCTCGGACATGGCGGGGCGCGCCTCCATCGAGCTCAAGGGCAAGGAGCTCGGGATCGACCTGGGCGACGACCGGGCGCTGGTGGGCCGGGTCGTGGAGCGGGTCAAGGAGCGCGAGCTCAGCGGATACACGTACGAGGCCGCCGACGCGTCCTTCGAACTGCTGCTCCGCGAGGAGGTCGAGGGCCGGGCGCGCCGCTACTTCCGCGTCGAGTCCTGGCGGGCCATCGTCGAGGACCGCCCCGACGGCACGCACGCGAACGAGGCGACGGTGAAGCTGTGGGCCAAGGGCGAACGCATCGTCGCCACAGCGGAGGGAAACGGCCCGGTCAACGCGCTCGACCGGTCGCTCCGTGTCGGCCTGGAGCGGATCTACCCCCAGCTCGCCAAGATGGAGCTGGTCGACTACAAGGTGCGCATCCTGGAGGGCAAGCACGGCACGTCCTCCACGACCCGGGTACTGATCTCCACCAGCGACGGTGACGGTGAGTGGTCGACGGTGGGTGTGGCGGAGAACGTGATCGCGGCGTCGTGGCAGGCGCTGGAGGACGCCTACACCTTCGGTCTGCTGCGGGCGGGCGTCGAGCCGGTCGAGTAGTCGCCGTGGACGGGGTGCTCACGGACCTCCGTCGGGGGCCCGACTGAGTTAGCTTCGAAGTATGAGCAATGGGGCGAAGCGAATATTTGTCGCGCTGTCCGGGCTTCTCGTGTCCCTGGGTGCCGTGTCGTTCACGGCGGCGCCCGGGGCCGCGGCCGCCACCAGTGTCCCGGCTGTGGCCGACGCCTGGGAGAAGAGCCCGGTGTACGTGGATCCGGCCGCCTCGGACCAGCTGTCCGGGGCCGATGCGGATGCCATCGCGGAGAAGATCAAGGACGCCGACAAGCCCGTGTTCGTGGCGGTGCTGCCATCGGACTTCCCCAAACAGGCCCTCTTCGAGAAGCTGCGCACCGAGACCGGCGTGACCGGTGTGTACGGCATCCGCCTCGGCGACGCGTTCGACGCCAAGGCCGATGAGCAGGTGCTGAGCAAGGCGGCCGTCTCGAATCTCGTCACGACGTACGGGGACGAGGGCGACACCAAGACCCAGCTCAACGCCTTCGTCGACCAGGCGGTGAAGGACGCCCGCGGCTCCGCGCCGGCTTCCTGGGACGCCGGCGGCTCCGACAGCGGTACCCCCGTCGGTGCGCTGATCGGCGTGGGCGCGGTGCTGGTCGCGGGCGGCGGCGCCACGTACGCGGTGGTCCGGCGCAACCGGCGGCGCAAGGCCGAGGAGCAGCGGGTCGCCCTTGAGAAGCTGCGGGTCGTGGTGGACGAGGACATCACGGCGTACGGCGAGGAGCTGGACCGGCTCGACTTCCACCCCGCGGAGGCGGGAGCGGACGACGAGATGCGCGCGGACTACGAACGGGCCCTCGACTCGTACGAGAAGGCGAAGTCGTTCATGGCGGCGGCGCGGCGCCCCGAGGAGGTACGGGCCGTCACCCAGTCCCTGGAGGACGGCCGCTTCTCGCTCGCCCTGCTCGCCGCACGCCGTGAGGGCCGCCCGCTGCCGGAGCGGCGCGCCCCCTGCTTCTTCGACCCGCGGCACGGCCCGTCCGTCAAGGACGCCCAGTGGGCGCCGCCGGGCGGTGCCGAGCGGACGGTCCCGGTGTGCCTGGCGGACGCGACGCGCCTCGCGGACGGTGAGGAGCCGATGTCGCGGACGGTGGCCACGGAGTCGGGGGAGCGGCGGCCGTACTGGGAGGCGGGCCCGGCGTACGGACCCTGGGCCGGCGGCTACTTCGGCGGCGGCATGCTGCCGGGCCTCCTGATGGGCACGATGCTGGGCGGCATGATGGCGAGCCCGGCGTACGCGGCGGACTACGGCGGCGGTTACGGCGACTTCGGCGGCGGCGCGGGCGCCGGGTACGAGGGCGGCGACTACTCGGGCTCGGACTTCGACTCCGGGGACTTCGGCGGCGGGTTCGGGGGCGGGGACTTCGGTGGGGGTGGGGGTGGCGGGGACTTCGGGGGCGGAGGGTTCTAGCGGGTTGACGGCACAAAGCATTTGCGAGACGATACGTATCGTCTTAGTGAACGCCTCGTAGCTACGGAAGGTCATCCCATGGAGCCCCGGCAGCAGTACGTCGAGTCAGCCCCCGGCATCCGCCTGTGGACGGAGCGGCGCGGTGCTCCTGACGCTCCCGCCCTGCTCCTGATCATGGGCGCCCAGGCCTCCGGCCTCGGCTGGCCCGACGCCTTGGTCGACGCGCTCGCCGACCGGCATCAGGTCATCCGCTACGACCACCGGGACACGGGCCGCTCCACCTCAACATTTGATCAACGCCCTTACCTGATAACGGACTTGGCGCGGGACGCGGTAGCCGTCCTGGACGGTCTGGGAGTGGAGCGCGCACACCTGGTGGGCATGTCCCTCGGCGGCATGCTGACCCAACTGGTCCTCGCCGACCACCCCGAGCGCGTCCTCAGCGCCACGCTCATCGGCACCTGCGCGCTCAGCGAGACCCCGTACGTGGCACCGGACGGAACCAGCGTCCCCGTGGGCGAGCTCCCCGGCATCGCCCCGGAAGTCCTGGAGATGTGGTCCCGCCCGGTCGAGGACACGGGAGTCGAGGCGGAGCTGGACCGCAGGGTGGAGCACTGGCGCGTCCTGAACGGCCGCCAACTCGACGTGGATGAGGAGTACTTCCGCGAAGTGGAGCGCCGGATCATCGCCCACACGGGTACGCACATCGCCTCGACGGCCCACGCCCGAGCCGACGACTCCCACATGCTCCGCACCGACGAACTGGCCGCCACGAAGGTCCCCGTACTCGTCGTCTCCGCCCCCGCCGAGCCGGTGTTCCCGCCTCCGCACCCGCACCACCTGGCACAGGTCATCGGCGGCGGCAGCGCCCACATGGTGGAGATCCCGGGCATGGGCCACGCGCTGCCCCCGGCGGTCCAGGACCCGCTCGCGCAAGCGATCCTGACGCACGCCGAATCCGCCCGGCCCTAGGGCCGTTCGGCGCCCGCGTGCCACCAGCCCGGCGGCGAGGGGCCGACCATGCGGGACAGGGGCTGGGCCGGGTGCAGGCCCAGCGGGCTGAGCGCGTCAGCCCGGACGTGGATCACGTAGAAGCCCCGCCAGCGGCCGTCGGGGTCCGGGCCGCACATGTGGTCCCAGTACACGTCTCCCGGCATGAGCGGCATCCAGTCGATGCCCCGCTCACGCAGTCAAGCGCGGACGACCGCCGGGGGCCGCGGGCGGCCGGAGGCGTTCTCGTACGCCGCGATGGTGATCCACTCGTGCTGATCCGGGTCCATGCGGTCATGGTGCCAGACCCGCCAAGTCCGCCCCGCACCCCGTCAGTTCGGCGGAGAGCTGCCAGAGGCGGGCCGCCGCGTCGGGGTCGGTGGCCCATGGCTTGACGCCACCGGTCAGCATGTCGTCCGTCATGGCGGGCTCCGCCACATCGCAGTCCTGGCAGTACGCGCCGCCCTGCGCGTCGAGCAGCGGTGACGTCGCCGCCCACACCGCCGTGGCCGCACCCTGCGCCGGTGTCTTGAAGCCCTGCGCCGGTGTGCCGTCGGCGCTCATCCAGCCCTGCGCGATCTGTTCCGCGTGGGGGATGTGGCGCTGGAGGGGCGTGAGGATGCTGCCGGGGTGTACGGAGAAGGCCCGCGGGCCGCCGCCCGCCGCGCCCAGGGAGTCGAGGTGCACGGCGAAGAGCGCGTTCGCCGTCTTGGACTGGGCGTAGGCGAGCCAGCGGTCGTAGCCCTCGTCGAAGTGCGGGTCCGTCCAACGGATGTCGGAGAGGAAATGTCCGGACGAGGCCACGGACACCACGCGTGCGGCCGTGCCCCGACGCAGCGCCGGATAGAGGCGGTTGACGAGGGTGAAGTGCCCCAGGTGATTGATCGCGAAGTGGGACTCCCATGCACCGCCGGGACCGACACGGGCCTCGGGGCAGGCCATGACGCCGGCGTTGTTGATGAGGAGGTCCAGGGTGCGGTGATCGGCAAGGAAGCCTTCCGCGAAGTGCTTGACGCTGCCCTGGTCCGCCAGGTCCATCGCCCGCACCTCCACGCGGTCCGTGCCCCGCAATGCGTCCACCGCCGTACGAGGCCTGCGCGCCGGGACGACGACGCGCGCGCCCGCGTTCGTGAGCGCCCGGGTGATCTCCAGGCCGAGCCCGGAGTAGCCGCCGGTGACCAGCGCCGTCCTGCCCGAGAGGTCGACCCCGTCGAGTACCTCGTCCGCCGTGCTGAGCGCCCCGAACCCGCTGCCGATCCTGCGCTGTCGCTCCTGCTGTGTGGTCATGTGCGCGACGCTAGAAGCTGGACCGCGCTCTAACGCAAGGTGTGCCTCAGGTGCCCTGTGACGACGAGACGGACCAGCTCCCCGAATGGCCCGGCGGGAGCGCCAAGTCGCGCCGCACCGCCTGGTAATAGTCCTCGCGTGAGGTCCGCTGACGCTCCAGGAGGGCGGACCAGGCGTCGGGGTCCCTGATGTCCTCGCGCAGGAAGCGCTCCATGTCGATGACGGTGAGGACCCAGACCCGCGCCTTGTCCACCACGTCCGGCGTACCGAGCATCAACAGCGTCTCACCGGCCGGGTCCCGCGCGATGGCGGCCTCCGCCAGGTGGGGTGCCGCTTCCTGGGGAGTCAGGGGATGGGGGTGCGGGTCGTTGCCGAGATGGGCCGCGACGCGGTAGGTGAGCGTGACCGTCTGCTTCACGACGCGGGCGTAGTCGCTGTAGACGGCGAGGCGCCGCTCCTCCCAACGGGCAACCTGCTCCCGCTGGAAGCGGGCCCGGTCACCACGGGTGATCGCCAGATAGGAACCGAGCGCACCGACGATCACGCCTATCAGGGCGGGCAGTTGCTGCATGAAGTCCGACACGGCCGAACGGTATAGGAGGAACCGAGCGGCCGGGCCGGCAGCCGGCCGGATGAATACGCCCGGCGAAGGCCACCCGCCCCGGCCCCAGCACCCGCAAGGCCACCCAAGCCACCCACCCACCCCAAGCCGCAAACGAAACAAACAAACCCACCCACCCCAAGTCGCCGACGAAACGCACCCACCCACCCCAAGTAGCTGCGAAACAAACCCACCCACCCCAAGTCGCCGACCAAACAAACCCACCCACCCCACCCCTGTATGCGGGGTAATCGGGTGGGTGGGTGGGCAAGCATCCGTCGCGAAGCGGCGGCCCAGAATCCGCCCAAGGCTCAGGAGCCAGCAAAAATCAGGAGCCAGAACGAATCGCCGAAATGTCAAAGCTCAGCTTGATCTTGTCGGAGACCAGCACCCCGCCCGTCTCCAGCGCCGCGTTCCACGTCAGGCCCCAGTCCGAGCGCAGGATCTCCGCCTTGCCCTCGAAGCCGACCCGCTCGTTCCCAAAGGGGTCCGTGGCCGAGCCGTTGAACTCCAGGTCGATGGCGAGCTGCTTCGTGGTGCCGAGAATCGTCAGGTCACCGGTGATGCGGTAGTCGTCGCCGCCCAGCGCCTCCGCCTTCGTGGAGCGGAAGGTCATCTCGGGGAACTCGTCCGTCTTGAAGAAGTCCGCGCTCTTCAGGTGACCGTCACGGTCCGCGCTGCCGGTGTCGATGCTCTCCATCTGTACGTCGATGGAGGCCGTCGACTGGCCGGGGTCCGTTCCGTCCAGGTGCAGCGTGCCTGCGACGTCGGTGAAGGAACCCTTGACGTTCGTGACCATGGCGTGGCGGGCGACGAAGCCGATGGACGTGTGCGAGGGGTCGATCGCGTAGTCGCCGGTCAAGGCGGCCAGCTCCGGGTTGACCGGGGCGACGGCCGTGGCGGTGGCCGTGCCCGTGGCGGAGGAGGTGGCGGACGAGGTGGCGGTTTCGTTCTTGCGGCCGAAGAGACCCATGACTGCTCCTTGGGGACGAGCTACGAGCGGGAGGCCCGAGCTGCGAGCTACGGGGGATGTATCTGTTGAATGTTCAACGAGATTGACTCTAACGCGATTCAGTTCAACATTCAACCTATAGCTTTACGTGCTGAAGCGGTCACGCAAAGCAGTAACCCCCCCACCTGACCTGTGAGCTGTCTCTCACGCAGCCCTTTGTGGAATCCCTACAGCCCCCGACGGCTCTGAGCAGTCACTTCGCGCGCCCGGCGAAGGGGTTCTGTTCGGGGGTGCCAGGAAAACGGGCCGGAGACTGTGCAGAGTCGACGGTCCGTTTCTCTAGGTGCACTTCGTAAGGTCACTACATGACCGTTTTGGACGACACCGCTTCTCCCGAAGGCGAGCCCACTGACGCACGCGGCCGTGTGGCCGAGCTGCACGCGATCCGTGCCGAGGCGCTGCGCGGGCCTAGTGAGAAGGCGACGAAGGCCCAGCATGCGAAGGGCAAGCTGACCGCACGTGAGCGGATCGAGCTGCTTGTGGACGCGGGGTCGTTCCAGGAGGTCGAGCAGTTGCGCCGGCACCGGGCGACCGGTTTCGGCCTGGAGGCGAAGAAGCCGTACACCGACGGTGTCATCACCGGCTGGGGCACGGTCGAGGGCCGGACGGTCTTCGTGTACGCCCACGACTTCCGCATCTTCGGCGGGGCGCTCGGGGAGGCCCACGCGACGAAGATCCACAAGATCATGGACATGGCCATCGCGGCCGGTGCCCCGCTGGTCTCCTTGAACGACGGCGCCGGTGCTCGTATCCAGGAGGGCGTCTCCGCGCTTGCTGGCTATGGCGGCATCTTCCAGCGCAACACCAAGGCGTCGGGGGTGATCCCGCAGATCAGCGTGATGCTGGGACCGTGTGCCGGGGGAGCGGCCTACAGCCCCGCCCTGACCGACTTCGTGTTCATGGTGCGTGAGACCTCGCAGATGTTCATCACCGGACCGGACGTGGTGCGTGCGGTGACGGGCGAGGAGATCACGCAGAACGGCCTGGGCGGCGCGGATGTGCACGCCGAGACGTCGGGGGTGTGCCACTTCGCGTACGACGACGAGGAGACCTGCCTCGCCGAGGTCCGCTACCTCATCGCGATGCTCCCCTCGAACAACCGCGAGAACCCGCCCACCCACGACTCGGACGACCCGGCGGACCGCCGCTCGGACGTCCTTTTGGACCTGGTGCCCGCGGACGGCAACCGTCCGTACGACATGGCCAAGGTCATCGAGGAGCTCGTCGACGACGGCGACTTCCTGGAGGTCCACGAGCGCTGGGCGCGCAACATCATCTGCGCCCTGGCCCGCCTGGACGGCAAGGTGGTGGGCATCGTCGCCAACCAGCCGCAGTCCCTGGCCGGTGTCCTGGACATCGAGGCCTCCGAGAAGGCGGCCCGCTTCGTCCAGATGTGCGACGCCTTCAACATCCCGATCGTGACCCTCCTGGACGTCCCGGGCTTCCTGCCAGGCGTCGACCAGGAACACGGCGGGATCATCCGGCACGGCGCGAAGCTCCTGTACGCGTACTGCAACGCCACCGTGCCGCGCATCTCGCTGATCCTGCGCAAGGCGTACGGCGGCGCCTACATCGTCATGGACTCCCAGTCCATCGGCGCCGACCTGACCTACGCCTGGCCCACCAACGAGATCGCGGTGATGGGCGCCGAAGGCGCCGCCAACGTCATCTTCCGCCGGCAGATCGCGGCCGCCGAGGACCCCGAGGCCATGCGGCAGAAGATGGTCAAGGAGTACAAGGCCGAACTGATGCATCCCTACTACGCCGCCGAGCGCGGCCTGGTCGACGACGTCATCGACCCCGCCGCCACCCGCGAGGTGCTCATCAGCTCCCTCGCGATGCTCCGCAACAAGCACGCAGACCTGCCGTCACGCAAGCACGGCAACCCCCCGCAGTAACAACGCAGTAATTCCTGCAGTAGCCCACAAGGAGAACGCTGCACATGACTACTCCCGACATCCGCGTCGAGAAGGGCCACGCCGAGCCCGAGGAGGTCGCCGCCATCACGGCGATCCTGCTGGCCCGTAGCGCCGCCGCCACCGCGCAGGCCCCCGCGCCCCGCCGAGGCCGCGACAAGGCAGGCTGGCGCCGCCTGGAGCGCTCGCCCGGCTTCCGCGCCCCGCACAGCTGGCAGGGCTGAGCCCCAGCCGCCTGACGCACACCTCGAAGGCCCCGGTACTCCAAGGAGTACCGGGGCCTTCGCGCTTCCGGGGGGCCTTCGTGGTTCCGGACGCGGATGCACGACGGGCCCCGCACCCACCTGAGGGTGCGAGGCCCGTCCACGTACAGGCAAGAACCGCTAGCGCAGCCGCGCCATCAGCGCGTGCTCCACGAGCGTGATCAGGCCACTCTTGGCGTCCGCACGGTGACGGGCGTCCGTCGTGATGATGGGAGTGTCCGGGCCGATCTGCAGCGCCTCGCGCACCTCGTCCGGCGTGTACGGCTGGTGGCCGTCGAAGCCGTTGAGGGCGATGACGAAGGGCAGCCCGGAGTTCTCGAAGTAGTCGACGGCGGGGAAGCAGTCGGCGAGCCTCCTCGTGTCGACCAGGACCACCGCGCCGATGGCGCCGCGTACGAGGTCGTCCCACATGAACCAGAAGCGGTCCTGTCCGGGTGTACCGAAGAGGTACAGGATCAGGTCCTGGTCCAGGGTGATGCGGCCGAAGTCCATGGCGACGGTCGTCGTCGTCTTGTCTCCGGTGTGGGTGAGGTCGTCGATGCCCGCGGAGGCGGACGTCATGACGGCCTCGGTGCGCAGCGGGTTGATCTCAGAGACCGCCCCGACGAACGTGGTCTTGCCCACGCCGAAGCCGCCCGCCACCACGATCTTCGCGGAGGTGGTGGAGCGAGCTGTTGCTCCGCCGCTAGAGCTTGCGAAGTCCACTGAGCACCCTTTCGAGCAGTGTCACGTCTGGCTGGCCGCCGGCGGACTCGTCGCCGCCAGGCTGATGGATGGCGACAAGTCCGGCCTCCGCCAGGTCGGCTACGAGGATTCGGGCGACGCCGAGAGGAATGGTGAGGAGTGCCGAGATCTCAGCGACTGACTTGATCTCGCGGCACAGATTGCAGATCCGCTGATGCTCGGGCAACTGGCCCTGCAACTGGTGCGGTTGGGCGGTGGTGTGCACCAGCGCCTCGATGGCGAGCTGGTACCGGGGCCTGGTGCGGCCGCCCGTCATGGCGTACGGGCGCACCAGGGGGTTGCTCGCAGCGGGCGCCGACTCGGGCGCGCGTCGCTGTGGTTGCACTGGCTGGATCCTGGGGGTGTGAGGCTGCTCGTACGGGCTCTGGCGGGGGCCCGGCTGCTGCGGTTGCTGGTAGGGCCTGCGGTGCTGGCTGGGTGCGGAGGGGAAGTTGTAACGGTTGGGCGTCCCGTCGTGCGGTCCCTGCCCCTGGCCGTGACCAGGCGACCAGTTGGCCGATGACGAACCGTCCGGGGGTGTTCCTGAGCCTGCCACGTACTCCTCCTCCGACTGTGCCGGGCACCATCATTCTGGAGCCGCGTCCCGAAACCTTACGGCCACGGGACGCGAAAACGCACCGTACGTCTACTAGTTGAGAAGGCTCCCCTGCAGCTCCGCACGCAGGTCGGGCGTGAGGACGGTGCCTGCACGGTCGACAAGAAGTGCCATCTCGTACCCAATGAGACCGATGTCCGCATCCGGGTGGGCGAGGACGGCCAGCGAGGAGCCGTCAGAGATGGACATGAGGAAGAGAAATCCTCGCTCCATCTCCACAACGGTCTGGGTCACGGAACCGCCCTCGAAGATCCGGGAGGCCCCGGCGGTGAGGGAGGTCAGACCGGATGCGACGGCCGCGAGCTGGTCGGCCCGGTCGCGGGGGAAGCCTTCGGACATCGCCAGAAGGAGTCCGTCGGCGGAGACCACCACCGTGTGGGACACCCCAGGGGTGTTGTCCACGAAGTTGGTGATCAACCAGTTCAGGTTCTGCGCCGCCTGGCTCATCGGGCTCACACTAACGCTCCTGGTTGTAGGTGCTGTCAGGGCCGAGGCCCTGGCCATTCGTGGTGTCACTGCCTGCGC
Organism: Streptomyces sp. NPDC033177; assembly: GCF_055577715.1. Classification (NCBI taxonomy): domain Bacteria; kingdom Bacillati; phylum Actinomycetota; class Actinomycetes; order Kitasatosporales; family Streptomycetaceae; genus Streptomyces; species Streptomyces sp. NPDC033177. The sequence goes on from NZ_JBVIPS010000013.1 coordinate 137,813, forward strand.
TGCGTCCCCGCTGGACGCCGCGGCGCAGGTTGCTCAGCCGACCCCGAACGTCCTCGGGGTCGCGGGAGACCTGAGGGCCGCCCTGTGGGGTCTGTTCCGCCGTGCCCTCGACCAGATTGGCCTTGGGCACCCGCTTCGGGAGACCGGACGGGGTGACCCCACCCGCCTTGGGCTCCTTCAGCGACTCGGCGCGCAGCCAGCGGTCGTCGTTGGACGACGAACGCCAGTTGCTCTCGCCGTTGCCGACATTGTTCCCGAAGGCGTCGCCGGAGGTGTTCCCGAACGCGTCGCCCATCGGGACCGATGCGCTGTCGTTGCCCGTCGCACCGGTGGATCCGCGGCGCGGGAGGCCCGCGGCGGTGGTGTCGTGGACCGCGGACGGGACCGGCCCGGGACGCTCGAAGCCTACGCGCTCGGCGCCGTTCGCGGGAGCCGCCGGACCGGATTCCGGTTCCGGAGCGTACTCGGCCTGATACGCGCCCGAGTTGTTGTCGTATCCGTCGCTCGACGGCCAGTCGTCCTGGTGAGAGCGGTCGGGGTAGGCCGCGAACGGCTCGGAGACGGCACCCGTACGAGCGGCGTGGTCGTCGTGACCGGCCTCCGTATAGGGGGCGTCCTGGTAGCCGTCGCGCGCCGGGTAGTACGCGTCGTCGTACGCCGGCTGCGCGGCTTGACCCTGGTTGTACTCGTCGTACACCGGAGCCTGCTGGTCGTACGCGGGCTCGTAACCACCCTGCTGCTCGAAGCCCTGCTGCTGCGGGGACATCTCGTCGCGGAAGAGCGGACGGCCGTCACCGGACTGCGCCTGCGCCTCCAGGGCGGCACGCCGCTCCTCGCGCATCAGCGAACGGCCGACGGGGTCGAGGTCCGCGGGCTCGACGGCGTCGCCGTTGTAACGGCTGTCGTCGAAGCCCAGTTCGGCCGCCGTGCGCATCGGCTGGTGGTTGAACGCGGGCTGCTCCGGGGCCTGCTGCTCCGGCATGATCGAGGAGACCGTGAACTCGGACTCGGGCAGCTGGTTCTCGCCGCCACCACCGTGCGTGATCGCGTCGGGGAGCATGACGAGCGAGGTCGTACCGGCCTGCTCGCCCGAGGGGCGCAGCTGGACGCGGATGCTGTGCCGGTCCGAGAGGCGGCCGACCACGAACAGACCCATGCGCTGCGAGATCGCGGCGTCCACCGTCGGCGGGTTGGCCAGCTTGTGGTTGATGTCCGCGAAGTCCTCGGCGGTGAGGCCGATTCCCTTGTCGTGGATCTCGACCATGATGCGGCCGTCGGGAAGACGGGTCGCGGTGACGCGGACCTTGGTCTGCGGCGAGGAGAACGTGGTGGCGTTCTCCAGGAGCTCGGCGAGCAGGTGCACGAGGTCGGTCACGGCGAGGCCGTGGATCTCGGCCTCCGGGACACCCGAGAGCTCGATGCGCTCGTACTGCTCCACCTCGGAGGAGGCGGCGCGCAGGACGTCGACCAGCGGGACCGGCTGGTCCCAGCGGCGGCCCGGCTCCTCGCCGGAGAGGACCAGGAGGTTCTCGCCGTTGCGTCGCATACGGGTCGCCAGGTGGTCCAGGCGGAAGAGGCTCTCCAGCTGGTCCGGGTCGGCCTCGTTGTTCTCCAGGTCGGTGATGAGGGTCAGCTGGCCCTCGATCAGGGACTGGTTGCGGCGCGAGAGGTTGGTGAAGATCGCGTTGATGTTGCCTCGCAGCAGGGCCTGCTCGGCGGCGAGCCGGACGGCCTCGCGGTGCACCTGGTCGAAGGCACGGGCGACCTCGCCGATCTCGTCCGTGGAGGAGATCGGGATGGGCTGCACGCGGGTGTCGACGCGTCCCGGGTCGGTGCGCGAGAGCTGGTCGACCAGCATCGGCAGACGCTGCTCGGCGATACCGAAGGCGGCCGTACGCAGCTGGCGCATCGCCTTGGACATCTGGCGGGCCATCATCCCGGCCAGGATGAAGGCGGCGAGCAGCGCGACCACGACGATCGCGCCGGTGATGTAAGCGTTGCGCTGGGCGTCGGATGCGATGTCGGCGGCCTCGGCCACGGCCTTGTCGGCGAGGTCCGACTCGATGGTGCGGTACGCGTCGAACTTGGCGGACGTCGTGGCCCACCAGGCTTCCTTGGTGACGCCCTTGCCGGCGAGGGTGACCCGGGCGCTGGGCTGCGTGCTCTCCAGCGTCGCGATGGCCGAGACCATGTCCTCGGCGGACGGCGGCGGGACGAACGTCTTGCCCTGGGCCTTCGCGGCGGCGGCGGCTTCCTTGGCCTTCTTCTCGCCGTCGGCCTTCAGCTTCTTCTTCGCGGCCTCGAGCTTGGCGACGTCCTGCGGAGTGCCACCGCCCGTGTACTCCTCGATGGCGATGCCCTCGAGGTAGGCGTACGAGGACAGTGCCACCTTCTGCTTGCCGAAGCTGCTCGCGGTGGGGCCCGGCTTGACCAGCAGGTGCATGCCGATGGAGCGCTCGAGGGAGAGTGCGGCCTTGGTCAGCGAGATGGCGTAGACGGTCCGGCCGTAGCTGGTGATGTTTCCGGTGCCCAGACCGAGCTCGTTGGCGAACTCCATCAGGGGGTGCTGGATGCCGACGTAGGCCTCTTCGGTCTGCGCGCCGGGGAGCTTGGAGGTGTACGCGGCCTGGCGCAGGGACTGGAGGCCCGGCTCCACCTTGTGGAAGCCGTCGAGGCGGCGCTTGAGGCCTTCCTTCTGCGGCATGTTCTCGGCGGCGGCGTCGAACTCGTCGGCGGCCTGGTCGGTGGCCTTTCGGGCCTTCACGACGGCCGGGGCGTTCTTCTCGCCGCGCAGCAGTGGGGCGGCGGAGATGTCGCGCTCTTCGATGAGGCGGTTGCCGTAGTTCAGCGACGCCTGCACGAGGCGCGCCGTGTTCTCGGCGTCCTGGGCCTCGCTCCAGGTGTCGATCGAGCCCTTGACCTGGAAGCCGCCCATGACGAGGCCGACGAGCACGGGTATGAGGAGGATCGCGTTCAGGCGGGTCGGCACGCGCCAGTTGCGCGGGGACATTCTGCCCCCGGAGGGCGCCGGCGGTTCCATGCCCTGCACATCGGCGGGGGACGCCGCTGTGCGCGGCGGCGGGGTGAAGTTGCCCCGCGTGTCCCGCGTCTGCGGCGGTGCGGGGCTCGTCTTGCTTCGCCTCACTCGACCAACAACCTCTCGGCGGCGGGACCTACACCGGTCCCGCTGTCGTCTCCAAGGCCCGTGCTACTGGGCAGTTCAGCGCATTCCAGCACGTCAGGGGGTCCTCTACCAAACAGTGGGAAGGGGAAGTTCCGAGTGGTGTAAGCCTCAGATAAAACGGTCAAAAAGAGCGAGCCCCGCCAAAAGGCGGGGCTCTTGTGCGCACAGCGACACCGAATGACCGCGACGCGTGGCGGCGCCCGGCGAATTCTCTGTCGAAACGTTATGAACAGAGCGGGCATCCGTGTCAAATGACACAGACCACTCTGTGGAATCTACGGCAACTGCCGTATGCCCTCGTCTACTTGAGTCGGGCCATAAGTGCGTGCTCGACCAGTGTGATCAGGCCACTCTTTGCGTCCGCACGGTGTCGGGCGTCCGTGGTGATGATCGGGGTGTTGGGACCGATCTGGAGGGCTTCGCGCACTTCATCGGGGGTGTACGGCTGGTGGCCGTCGAAGCCGTTGAGGGCGATGACGAAGGGCAGCCCGGAGTTCTCGAAGTAGTCGACGGCCGGAAAGCAGTCGGCGAGACGGCGGGTGTCGACGAGCACGACGGCGCCGATGGCGCCGCGTACGAGGTCGTCCCACATGAACCAGAAGCGGTCCTGTCCGGGCGTACCGAAGAGGTACAGGATCAGGTCCTGGTCCAGGGTGATGCGGCCGAAGTCCATGGCGACGGTCGTCGTCGTCTTGTCTCCGGTGTGGGTGAGGTCGTCGATGCCCGCGGAGGCGGACGTCATGACGGCCTCGGTGCGCAGCGGGTTGATCTCAGAGACCGCCCCGACGAACGTGGTCTTGCCCACGCCGAAGCCGCCCGCCACCACGATCTTCGCGCTGGTGGTGGAGCGGCCTCCGCCGCTGCTAGAGCTTGCGAAGTCCACTGAGCACCCTTTCGAGCAGTGTCACGTCTGGCTGGCCGCCGGCGTTCTCGTCGCCGCCGGGCTGGTGAATGGCGACGAGCCCGGCCTCGGCCAGGTCGGCCACGAGGATCCTGGCCACGCCGAGCGGCATGGAGAGCAGCGCCGAAACCTCGGCCACCGACTTGACCTCGCGGCACAGGTGGCAGATGCGCTGGTGCTCCGGGAGCAGCCCCATCAGCTGCGCCGGGTCGGCCGTCGTGCTCACCAGCGCCTCTATCGCGAGCTGGTAGCGGGGCCTGGTCCGGCCGCCGGTCATCGCGTAAGGGCGCACCAGCGGCTGGTCGCCTTCATAGCCGTACGACGCCTGAGAGCCGTACGGTTCGTGAGAGGCGTTGGGCGGGGTCATGGATCCTCCGGGCGGGACAGCAGGTGGTCTGCGTGCCGTCTGATAGAGCCGGTGGGGGGCACCAGGTTGGCCGGACGGTGGTCAGTACGTTCGGTCGGTGGGGCGGCCGATGAAGAGAGCTAGTGCAGCAGGCTGCCCTGCAGTTCGGCGCGGAGATCCGGGGTCAGGACGGCGCCCGCGCGGTCCACGAGGAGCGCCATCTCGTAGCCGACGAGGCCGATGTCGCACTCGGGGTGAGCGAGCACGGCGAGGGACGAGCCGTCGCTGACCGACATGAGGAAGAGGAACCCCCGCTCCATCTCCACCACGGTCTGGGTGACGGCGCCGCCCTCGAAGATCCGCGAGGCCCCGGCGGTGAGGGAGGTCAGCCCCGACGCGACCGCGGCCAGCTGGTCGGCGCGGTCACGCGGGAAGCCCTCGGACATCGCCAGAAGCAGGCCGTCGGCGGAGACCACGACGGTGTGGGACACCCCGGGGGTGTTGTCCACGAAGTTCGTGATCAACCAGTTCAGATTCTGTGCCGCCTGGCTCGGACTCAACTAACGCTCCTGCTGGTGAGTGGGGAAGCTGCCGGTCTGGCCGGTACCGGCCTGGCGACCCTGCTGGATGCCCCGACGGAGATTCGTCAGCCGGCCGCGCACGTCGTCGGGCGCACGCGAGACCTGCGGACCTGTGCTGTCCTGCTGCTGCTGAGCGGTGCCTGCGACGAGGTTGGCTCGCGGGACGCGGCGCGGCAGGCCGGATGTGGTGACGCCACCGGCGGACGGCTGCCGGACGCGCTCGGCCTGGCGGCCCAGCTCGTCGTTGGGCGAGGTGCGCCAGGAGGCGGCACTGCCGTTCGTGACGGGGCTGCCGTTCCCGCCACCGGTTCCGTTGGCCGTCGACGGGGCGGGCGTTCCGGTCGGGCGCTGGGGCGCGGCCGGGTGCTGCGGCTGCTGGGCCTGCGGCCTCGACGGAAGGGGCGACGAGGACGACGGCTGCTGCCGCTGCGGACGCTGGGGCTGCTGCTGCCCTTGCTGCTGCTCGGGGGCGCCGCCCTGGGGCTGCTGCCCTTGCTGCTGCTGCTGTTGCTGCTGGAACCAGTTGGTCTCCAGCGTGTCGAACAGCGGGGTACGGCCGTCACCGGGACCGGCGGGCGGCAGCTCGTCCGGCTGCGAGGGCCGCACGGGCTGCTGAGGCTGCTGGGGCTGCGGCGGAACCGGCGGAATGCCGAGCTGACCGCCCTGGCCCTGCGCACCCTGGCCCTGGCCGGGGTTCTGCCCGCGCCGGGGCGCCCCGCCGTTGTAGCCGGGAGCGCTGGTGCCGGGACGCTGGAACTGGTTCGTGTTCGGCTGGTTCGTGCCCGAGGACGAGTCCTGGCCACCGAAGACGTCCGGGCGGACGAACTGCCCGGTGCCCTGCTGGCCCTGCCCCTGCTGGCCCGCGTTCTGCGGCGAACCCGTGCCGGGCGGCGGCCCGTCGAAGTCCGGCCGCGCGAACTCGGCGGTCGAACCGGGGCCTTGTGCGGCGCCGGCCGAAGGGTGCGGGAACTGTCCCGTGGACTCCGGCTCCTCGTGCCCGCGCGGGGTGTCGAACGGCTCGCGCGATATCTGCGGCTGCGCGTTCTCGTCGCTCCAACTGGGCACGCGCGGCTGCGGGTTGCCGCCAGGAAGCTCGGCACGCGGACCACCGCGCGGCGGCAGCTGCGGCCGACGCCCCTGGTCCCCGGAGTCGTTCGCGGAGGGGTTCACGGGACCGGAGGGGTTCCCGGGCTGTCCGGCCGGGTTCACCGGGTTCGTACGCTGCTGGGGAACCGGCGGCTGCGGCGCGGCGGACTGACCGCGGCCACCACCCTGCCCGCCCCCGAAGAGGCTGCCACCGGACGAGCCCGGCGCGCCGGCGCCCTGTCCGGGCGGCCCCTGGCGCGGAGGCTGCTGACCGGACGGAGAGCCCGCCGGAGCGGACGGCGAACCGTTGCGCGGCCCGGGTCCCGCGTCACGCGAGGGCAGCGCGGCACGCGGCCCCGCACCCGTGACCTGACCACGGGGCGGACCGGCACCGAGCCTGCCCTGGGACCCCGCGGGACCTGCCGAGCCGGGCGCACCGTTACCGCCGCCCACACCGCGACGCGCTGCCGCGGCACCCGCGGACGCCTGCGCGGCGACAGGGCCACCGCCCTGGCCGGGGCCGGGCGCACCGGGCTTGTTCGGCGCCTTCTTGCCGCCCTGGGCGACATCGATGGGCAGCATGACGAGCGCGGTCGTGCCGCCCGAGTCCGAGGGACGGAGCTGGATGCGGATGCCGTGGCGCTGCGACAGACGGCCGACCACGAACAGACCCATGCGGCGCGAGACCGAGACGTCCACGGTGGGCGGCGACGCGAGCCGCTCGTTGATCGCGGCGAGGTCCTCGGGCGACAGGCCGATGCCGGTGTCGTGGATCTCGATGAGCACACGGCCGTCGGGCAGCGCGTGACCGGTGACCTTGACCTTGGTCTGCGGCGAGGAGAACGACGTCGCGTTCTCCAGGAGCTCGGCGAGCAGGTGCACGAGGTCGTTGACCACGCGCCCGGCGACCTCGGTCGTCGGGACCGCGGAGAGCTCGATGCGCTCGTACTGCTCCACCTCGGACGCGGCGGCACGCAGGACGTCGACGAGCGGGACGGGCCGGGTCCAGCGACGGCCGGGCTCTTCACCGGCGAGAACGAGGAGGTTCTCGCCGTTACGGCGCATGCGGGTCGCGAGGTGGTCGAGCTTGAAGAGCGAGGACAGCTGGTCCGGGTCGGCCTCGCGCGACTCCAGCTCGGAGATGAGCGAGAGCTGGCGCTGGATGAGGCCCTGCGAACGGCGCGAGAGGTTGGTGAACATCGCGTTGACGTTGCCTCGCAGCAACGCCTGCTCGGCGGCGAGGCGGACGGCCTCGCGGTGCACGTCGTCGAAGGCCGCGGCCACCTGGCCGATCTCGTCCCGGGAGTGCACACCGACGGACTCGACCGAGGTGTCGACGTCCTGCGGGTCGGCCTCGGAGAGCTGCTTGACGAGCTCGGGCAGCCGGTCCTGGGCGACCTTGGTCGCGGTGTCCTGCAGGCGCCGCAGCGAGCGGATCATGGACCGGGCCACGACGAAGGCGCCGACGAGCGAGACACCGAGGACGAGCAGGATCAGCGCACCGTTGAGGATGGCCGCCTGCTCGGACTCGTTGCGCAGCTCGCGGGCCTTCTGCTCCATCTCGTTGAGCAGCGTGAGCTCGATCTTGGACATCGCGTCGATCTTGGTGGTGTCGGCGTCCACCCAGTCCTTGTACGACCGCTTGTCCTGGAGCTTGATGCCGCCCTCCTGCTCAAGCACACGCTTGGCGTAGGAGTCGGCCTCCTTGACGGAGGAGTTGCCGCCGTCGATGGGCTTGGTCAGCTCGTCCGGGTTGCCCGCGTAGATGCCCTTGAAGGCATCCAGCTTGGAGTTCTCCTTGTCGAGGGCGGAGAAGCCGTAGCGACGGTCGGTCTCGGAGATCTTGCCGAACGTGCTGTCGCTCGCGGGGAGCGAGGCGGCGATCACGGCGCGCTGGACCGAGGCGTACTCCTTGGCGGAGGAGAAGGCCGTCAGGGCGCGGGTGCGCTGGATCATGTCCGGGTTGCTGGTCGCCTGCGCCATGTCCGAGGACAGCGAGAGCAGCTGCTCGATGAGCTGGCTGTACGAGTCCACGGTCTGCGAGGTGGCCCCCGCGTCCTTGTAGGCGTCCTTGCGGACCTTGTTGATCTCCTGGAGCTGCTGGGTGATCTCGACGGTGTTCGCGCGGACGCCGAGGAGACCCTTGTCGCCGTCGGTGTCGTCGAGGTCCTGCGTCTCCTGCAGGAAGCGGTTGTAGGCGCGGTCGGTCTTCTGGCGGGCGCCCTTGACCACGTAGTCCGAGGACTTCGCGCCGTGCGCGAGGGGGCCTGCCGAGCGGTCGCGCTCCTCCTGGAGCGCGGAGGCCAGCTCGGTGGCGCGCTTGGTCATGTCGGTCAGCAGCTTCATGTTGTTGAGCTGCTGGATCTCGTCCATGGACTCGTTGATGCGGAGCGCACCGAGGGAGGTCGCGGTGATCACGGGGAGCGCGAGCAGCGAGACCAGTCGGGTGGAGATGCGCCAGTTGCGCAGGGCTATTCGCGAGCCGGGCCCGGTGGGCGACTTCACGGTGCCCGTCGTACCGCCCGATGACGGGGTGGCCGAGGGCAGGCTCCCGCCACCGGCTCCGCGGCCGGTCTCGCCGGCCGGTACCTGCCCGGGGTTCTGGGCGTGCTGGGCCGAGGAGCCGCGGTCGGTCCCGCCGCGCTCCGGCTCTGCCGCAGCGCTGCTGCCATCCCTCTTGAAACGTCCCTGCACTAGCGTCGCAACCTCTGGACCAGGCGTCCCTCCGCGCAAACGGCGGGACGGTGTCGGCGTCGTGGGGCGCAGAACGCCCCATGGTGGTCGTGAGTGACCGGCGCTGGCTCCCCTTTCCCGCCGCCACTCGGCGCTGCGTTGCGCCCCTGCGCGCCGGTTCGATCCCGCGGCGGTCCCGGGAATTCCAGCACAGTGCAGGATCTCCAACAAGGCCCGTGTGCCGCGCCGTGACCTCCGTGACTGGGCGTGAGTGGCGCGTCACGAGACGTAGAAAGTGATCTGGGGCAAAACGGCCCATTGGGCCCAGCAAAGCTCTGGCCGATGGGTGTCCCAGTGTTCATGATCGGGAGCGGAATGATGGGTTCAGTGGCGCAATGTCCGATTCCAACAAGCCCTTCACGGGCCTGAATTGACCCTTTTGCCCGCTACCTCGTGAGCAAACTCACATGAAGATCAAGGCCTCATCCGGGCTTTGGGCGGGAATTGGATGTTTAGCCTGACGCTTTACAGGGATGGCGAATCCGACAACCCGCGTCCACCACACGACGCCTCAACTGACAGGGCACGAACAGCAGATGAAGACCGTCAAGTCCGCGATGTTCCGCAACATAGCCAACCCGCGCCGCACCACCCTCGCCCACCTCACGGACGCGCAGGAGGTCGCCCCGGCCGCCGAGCAGCCGGACCACGCGACGGAACTCCCGGCGGTGACGGCCAACCCCCGCCGCACTGTCTTGATGGACGCCCCCGAGACTTTCAGCCCGTCCGGCGTCTGAGGACGAGCCCGCGCGGCGGCGACAGGCGGCGGTAACGCCGCAGGGTCACTCGGGGCAGGTCGCAAGCTGGCCGCAGGCCCCCGCGTTAGCCTGGGGTGTCAGTCTCCCCCTCCAGCAAAGGGCACCGCTCTTGCGCATCGCCAGGTTCTCCATCGACGGCAACGTCGCCTTCGGCGCGGTCGAGGGCGAAAGTCCCCCCGGAACGACGGATGGGCTCGTCCTCGACATCATCAAGGGCATCCCGTTCGCGGACTTCGAGCTCTCCGGCACGAAGGTCCCGCTGAGCAAGGTCAGGCTGCTGCCTCCGGTGCTCCCCAACAAGGTCGTGGGCATCGGCCGCAACTACGCGGACCACGCCAAGGAACTCGGCAACGAGGTTCCCGACGTCCCGGTCGCCTTCTTCAAGCCGTCCACCTCGGTGATCGGCCCCGGCGACGCCATCGCGTACCCCTCCTTCTCGCAGGAGGTGCACTACGAGGCCGAGCTCGCCGTGGTCATCGGCCGCATGTGCCGCGAGGTCCCGCGCGAGCGCGCCCGTGACGTCATCCTCGGCTACACCTGCGCCAACGACGTCACCGCGCGTGACGTGCAACAGCGCGAGAAGCAGTGGGCCAGGGCCAAGGGCTTCGACAGCTCCTGCCCGCTCGGCCCCTGGGTGGAGACCGACCTCGACCCCTCCGACCTCACCATCCAGTGCACGGTCAACGGCGAACAGCGCCAGCTGGGGCGTACGACCGACATGGTCCGCTCCATCGAGGACCTGATCGTGCACATCTCCGAGGCCATGACGCTGCTCCCCGGCGACGTCATCCTCACGGGCACCCCGGCAGGCGTCGGGCCGCTCAACGTCGGCGACGAGGTCGCCGTCACCATCGAAGGCATCGGCACTCTCACCAACAGGGTGATCAAGCGTGGTTAACGCGACCCCCGTACGCGTACGGTTCTGTCCCTCGCCGACCGGCAACCCCCACGTGGGCCTGGTCCGCACCGCTCTCTTCAACTGGGCCTACGCCCGGCACAACGAGGGCTCCCTGGTCTTCCGCATCGAGGACACCGACGCGGCCCGCGACTCCGAGGAGTCGTACGAGCAGCTCCTGGAAGCGATGCGCTGGCTGGGCTTCGACTGGGACGAGGGCCCCGAGGTCGGCGGCCCGCACGCGCCGTACCGCCAGTCGCAGCGCATGGACATCTACCAGGACGTCGCCGCCAAGCTCCTGGACGCAGGACGCGCGTACTACTGCTACTGCTCCACGGAGGAGCTGGACGCCCGCCGCGACGCCGCCCGCGCCGCCGGCAAGCCGTCCGGTTACGACGGCCACTGCCGCGACCTGACCGCCGAGCAGCGCGCCGCGTACGAGACGGAGGGCCGCAAGCCCATCGTCCGCTTCCGCATGCCCGACGAGGCGATCACGTTCACGGACCTGGTCCGCGGCGAGATCACCGTCCAGCCGGAGAACGTCCCGGACTACGGCATCGTCCGCGCCAACGGAGCACCGCTCTACACCCTGGTGAACCCGGTCGACGACGCCCTGATGGAGATCACCCACGTCCTGCGCGGCGAGGACCTGCTCTCCTCCACCCCGCGCCAGATCGCCCTCTACAAGGCGCTCGCGGACCTGGGCATCGCCAAGGAGACCCCGGCCTTCGGCCACCTCCCGTACGTCATGGGCGAGGGCAACAAGAAGCTCTCCAAGCGTGACCCGCAGGCGTCCCTGAACCTCTACCGCGAGCGCGGCTTCCTCCCCGAGGGCCTCCTCAACTACCTGTCCCTCCTGGGCTGGTCGTTCTCCGCGGACCAGGACGTCTTCTCGATCCCCGACATGGTCGCCAAGTTCGACCTCGCGGACGTGAACGCCAACCCGGCCCGCTTCGACCTGAAGAAGGCCGAGGCGATCAACGCCGACCACATCCGCATGCTGGACGTGAAGGTGTTCGCGGCGGCCTGCGAGCCGTGGCTGAAGGCCCCGCACGCCAACTGGGCGCCCGAGGACTTCGATCAGGCCGCCTGGGAGGCCATCGCCCCCCACGCCCAGACCCGCATCAAGGTCCTCTCCGAGATCACGGAGAACGTGGACTTCCTCTTCCTCGACGCGCCCGTCGACGACGAGGCGTCCTGGACGAAGGCCATGGGCAAGGGCGACCCCGCCGCCCTCCTGACGACGGCCCGCGCCAAGCTGGCCGACGCCGACTGGACGGACCCGGAGTCCCTCAAGAACGCGGTCCTGGCCGCCGGTGAGGAGCACGGCCTGAAGCTCGGCAAGGCCCAGGCCCCGGTCCGCGTCGCCGTCACCGGCCGCACGGTCGGCCTGCCCCTCTTCGAGTCCCTGGAGATCCTGGGCAAGGAGAAGTCGCTGACCCGCATCGACGCGGCCCTGGCGAAGCTGGCCGCGTAGCCGCGAGAGCCGCGCGTACGCCGGCAGAAGGACCCGGAAGCCACCACGGCTTCCGGGTCCTTTCTGCTGGGCCGGCTGTCCCCGATGCTCCGCGGCGATACCCGTTTTGGAGCGCCGTCCACCTTCGGGTAATGTTCTTTCTGCGCCGCCCGAGAAGGCCGAAAGGTCCGACCAGGAAGCGCAAGTCGAGCAAAACTCCCGCGAGGGGTTGCGTATCGATGGCCTATGGTGTAATTGGCAGCACGACGGTTTCTGGTTCCGTTAGTCTAGGTTCGAGTCCTGGTAGGCCAGCTCGCAGAGCTTATCTGCAACGCCCCCGTTGTGTAGCGGCCTAGCACGCCGCCCTCTCAAGGCGGTAGCGCCGGTTCGAATCCGGTCGGGGGTACAGATCCTTCCCATGGAAGCAGTCCGGGTCGCACCCACTGCAGCCGATGCAGGATCGCTAGGGCCCCCGTTGTGTAGCGGCCTAGCACGCCGCCCTCTCAAGGCGGTAGCGCCGGTTCGAATCCGGTCGGGGGTACGCAGTGTCTAGCTGGTCTAGACCACAGTGGGCTATGGTGTAATTGGCAACACGACGGTTTCTGGTTCCGTTGTTCTAGGTTCGAGTCCTGGTAGCCCAGCGCAGTACGGCAGTACAGAGCAGTACAGCAGTGAAAAAGCTAGCCCCCGTTGTGTAGCGGCCTAGCACGCCGCCCTCTCAAGGCGGTAGCGCCGGTTCGAATCCGGTCGGGGGTACAGAAGAGAAGGGGCCTTCCCGCAAGGGAGGGCCCCTTCGTCGTTACGTGGAAGTCCCTTGCCCGAAGCGGTGGTTGGACTCCTCCGTCTGGGCGATCCGGCGCAGCGCGAGCAGGACCGGCTCGTACAGCACGGTGAGCGCGACAGCCGCCTGCAACTGTTCGTCCGAGGACTCGTAACGTTCGATCAAGTCCAGGTCGGCGACGGCCAGTTGACTTCCCGCACGCGCGTAGGGCACCAAGTCCTCGACGGAGCACGGGTATCCGAGCCTGGCCAGGCTGGTGACCGCGGTCACCAGCATCCCGTACGCCGGTGAATGGGCCCCGTATGCCTGGGCGTACTCCCAGTCGAGTCGTTCGAGCAGTGCGTCGACGGTGCGCCGTGCCGCCTCCGCATGCGTGTCGTCCTCGGTGGACTCGGGGCCGTGGGGGAGTGCCCAGACCGCCGTGCCCAGACGGGAGTTGTGGTCCAGGGACTCGTCCTCCAGGGCGGCGAGCACCTCGCGGGCGGAGGCGATCGGCACCCGGCCCACCTGGATGAGCGCCCGGACGAGACGCAGTCGTCGCAGATGCTGCTCGTCGTACTCGGCCTGCGTGGCCGTCACGCGGCGGCCCGGCGGGAGCAGTCCCTCGCGCAGGTAGTACTTGATCGTGGCCGTCGAGACCCCGCTGCGCGTGCTGAGCTCCGCCAGTCTCATCGGCTCGCTCCTTCTCTTGGTTCTCTCTTGCGCTTCCCCTTGGGGAGTGGCACTATCCAATCATGGATAGTCAAGCTATCCAACGCTCTCTGAAGGGGGAACCATCGTGAGCACCAAGCCGATCGAGGGGCGCATGACCGCCGCCGCGCAGGGCCCGGTCACGGTCTTCAACATCGGGATGCGCATCAACAACTTCCGTGCCGTGCGCAGCTGGTGGCCGGTCTTCCGGGCGATGCCCCGGATGCTCAAGGAGCTGTCCCAGGACCGGGGGAGCGGCATGCTCGGCTACCAGCTGCTACTCGGTGGGTCACGGGTGCTGTACGTCGTGCAGTACTGGGAGTCGCCGGAGAAGCTCCTCGCCTACGCCTCCGAGCAGGGCAAGGAGCACCGGCCCGCCTGGGCCGCCTTCAACCGGCGGATGCGGGAGGGCAAGGGGAAGGTCGGCTTCTGGCACGAGACGTACGTGGTGCCGCCCGGCGCCCATGAGGCGGTCTACATCAACATGCCGGAGTTCGGCCTGGGCAAGGCCACCGGTGTGGTGCCCGTGGGTCGCCGGGGAGAGAGGGCCGCCGACCGGCTCAAGGCCGTCTGAGGGCATCCCGGAGAGGTACGGAAAAACGCCCGAGGGGCAGCCGCGGCGTTGAGGCGGCCCCTCGGGCGTTCTGTGTGCTGACTGGGGTGCTTGCGGGGTCAGCCCGTGCGGCGCAGGGCCTCGGACAGTCGTCCCGCGGCGTCGATGATGGCCTGTGCGTGCATCCGGCCCGGGTGGCGGGTCAGGCGCTCGATCGGCCCGGAGACCGAGACGGCGGCGACCACGCGGTTCGAGGGGCCGCGCACGGGAGCGGAGACGGACGCGACGCCCGGCTCCCGCTCGCCGATGGACTGGGCCCAGCCCCGGCGGCGTACGCCCGAAAGAGCGGTGGCCGTGAAGCGGGCGCCCTGGAGGCCGCGGTGCAGGCGCTCCGGCTCCTCCCAGGCCATCAGGATCTGCGCGGAAGAGCCCGCCTTCATCGTGAGCGTCGAGCCGACCGGGACCGTGTCCCGCAGGCCCGAGAGGCGCTCGGCCGCCGCGACGCAGATGCGCATGTCGCCCTGGCGGCGATAGAGCTGCGCGCTCTCGCCCGTCACGTCACGCAGGTGCGTGAGGACCGGGCCCGCCGTGGCGAGCAGACGGTCCTCGCCGGCCGCCGCCGCGAGTTCCGCGAGCCGCGGGCCGAGAATGAAACGGCCCTGCATGTCGCGCGCCACCATCCGGTGGTGTTCCAGTGCCACGGCGAGACGATGTGCCGTGGGTCGTGCGAGTCCGGTGGCCGCGACCAGACCCGCGAGGGTGGCCGGGCCGGACTCCAGGGCGCTCAAGACGAGAGCCGCCTTGTCGAGAACGCCGACGCCGCTAGAGTTGTCCATGCGTCGATACTCGCGTCTCACTCTGTGAAACGCAAGTTCAATTTTCGATGGAACACGTCACCCTGGGACGTGCGATCCGCGGACCAACGGATAGCGGTCCACGCGCGGCACGAGGGGTACGGGCGTGGACGAACAATTCTCTAGTTGGGCCGGCCCAACACAGCCGGTCGGAGGGAAAGCGATGGGTAGGACACTCGCGGAGAAGGTCTGGGACGACCACGTCGTCCGGCGCGCCGAAGGCGAGCCCGACCTCCTCTTCATCGATCTGCACCTGCTGCACGAGGTGACGAGCCCGCAGGCCTTCGACGGCCTCCGCCAGGCAGGCCGCCCGGTGCGGCGCCTCGACCTCACCATCGCCACCGAGGATCACAACACCCCGACCCTCGACATCGACAAGCCCATCGCGGACCCCGTCTCGCGGGCGCAGTTGGAGACGCTGCGCAAGAACTGCGCGGAGTTCGGCGTACGGCTGCACTCGCTCGGCGACGTCGAGCAGGGCGTCGTCCACGTGGTGGGCCCGCAGCTGGGCCTGACCCAGCCCGGCACCACCGTGGTCTGCGGTGACTCCCACACCTCCACGCACGGCGCCTTCGGAGCGCTGGCGTTCGGCATCGGGACCTCCCAGGTCGAGCATGTCCTGGCGACCCAGACGCTGCCGATGGCCCCGCCGAAGACCATGGCCATCACCGTCGACGGCGAACTGCCCCACGACGTCACGGCCAAGGACCTGATCCTCGCCATCATCACCAAGATCGGCACCGGCGGCGGCCAGGGCTACGTCCTGGAGTACCGCGGCTCCGCCATCGAGAAACTCTCGATGGAAGCCCGCATGACCATCTGCAACATGTCGATCGAGGCCGGTGCCCGCGCGGGCATGATCGCCCCCGACAAGACCACCTTCGACTACATCGAGGGCCGCGACCACGCCCCGAAGGGCGAGGAGTGGGACGCGGCGGTCGCGTACTGGAAGACCCTGAAGACGGACGACGACGCGGTCTTCGACGCCGAGGTCTACATCGACGCCACCCAGCTGGCGCCGTTCGTCACCTGGGGCACCAACCCGGGCCAGGGCGCGCCGCTCTCGGCACAGGTCCCCGACCCTGCTTCGTACGAAGACGCCTCGGAGCGGTTCGCCGCCGAAAAGGCCCTGGAATACATGGGGTTGACCGCCGGGCAGGCGCTGCGCGACATCAAGGTCGACACCGTCTTCGTAGGTTCGTGCACCAACGGCCGTATCGAGGACCTGCGCGCCGCGGCCTCCATCGTCGAGGGGCGCAAAGTCGCCGACGGCGTACGGATGCTGATCGTCCCCGGCTCGGTCCGGGTCGCCCTGCAGGCCATCGAGGAGGGCCTGGACAAGGTCTTCGTCGCCGCGGGCGCCGAATGGCGGCACGCCGGCTGCTCGATGTGCCTGGGCATGAACCCCGACCAACTGGCGCCCGGCGAGCGCTCCGCGTCGACGTCCAACCGCAACTTCGAGGGCAGGCAGGGCAAGGGCGGCCGCACCCACCTGGTGTCGCCCCAGGTCGCCGCCGCGACCGCGGTGACGGGCCACCTTTCGTCGCCCGCCGACCTGACCGATGCCCCTGACGCCCCCGTCACCGCCGGAGTCTGAGAGCCATGGAAGCATTCACCACGCACACCGGCCGGGCCGTTCCGCTGCGCCGCAGCAACGTCGACACCGACCAGATCATCCCCGCCCACTGGCTGAAGAAGGTCACCAGGGACGGATTTGAGGACGGGCTCTTCGAGGCCTGGCGCAAGGACGGCGAGTTCATCCTGAACAAGCCCGAACGCCAGGGCGCCACGGTCCTGGTGGCAGGCCCCGACTTCGGTACGGGCTCCTCGCGCGAGCACGCCGTCTGGGCGCTGCAGAACTACGGCTTCAAGACCGTCATCTCCTCGCGCTTCGCCGACATCTTCCGCGGCAACTCGCTGAAGAACGGCCTGCTCACCGTCGTGCTCGACCAGCAGGTCGTGGACGCGCTCTGGGAGCTGACCGAGCGCGACCCGCAGGCCGAAATCACCGTTGACCTGCAGGATCGCCAGGTCCGCGCCGAGGGCGTCACCGCCGACTTCGAGCTCGACGAGAACGCCCGCTGGCGTCTGCTGAACGGTCTGGACGACATCAGCATCACGCTCCAGAACGAGCCGGACATCGCCGCGTACGAGGCCGGGCGACGCTCGTACAAGCCGCGGACCGTGCAGGTCTGACACCCCCGCAACACCCTGGTGTACCCCCAATCGTGGACGGTTGGGGGTACATCTGTGTCCGGGCCCGGGAGGGGGTCCGCTGACCTGAACGGGTGGTCTCAACTCCCTTGATCCGGACGGAAGAAGAGGCTTGAAATCCCCTTGTACTCGGTCCGACCGGGTACCCTCAGGAGGGCGCCGGATGTGGGTAGTTACCCCCTGCGGAGGCGACAACTCGCCCCAGATGGCACAATCGGTGCATGGAACGTGACAGCCAACTCGAGCTCTACGGGCTTGTTGCGGACCAACTGAAGGAAGCGCACTCAAGGGTGCGTGCACTGCAAGTCCCGGAGGGCGTACGGATGGCGCTGACCCGGAAGCTGCTGGTCATTACGGCCGCGGCCAAACACGATCTCGCCGATGCGGCAAGGCGTCTGGAGCGATTGATGGCGTCCCTCGACGAAGCTGAAGAGGGCCGATTCCCCGAAGATGCCTGAGCCACAAGGCTCAAACGGCCCTTCGAGGAACCTTCGAGGAACTCATGGACAGCCGAGTTCGTTGCGGCACAAGGGTGATTAGCCCGTTTCGTGTTTGATTTGCGGTATATATCTGCCTAACGTGCGAAAAAGCCTGGCGAATACGCTCGGGCGAGGTCTCCGAAGGGGAAGACGTGAACAAGGCGCAGCTCGTAGAAGCGATTGCCGACAAGGTGGGAGGCCGTCAGCAGGCCGCCGACGCCGTGGACGCGGTTCTGGACGCAGTCGTCCGTGCCGTGGTCAGCGGAGACCGAGTTTCGGTCACCGGGTTCGGCTCGTTCGAGAAGGTTGACCGTCCCGCCCGTTACGCCCGCAACCCGCAGACCGGGGAGCGCGTTCGGGTCAAGAAGACCTCGGTTCCGCGCTTCCGCGCCGGTCAGGGCTTCAAGGACCTGGTGAGCGGCTCGAAGAAGCTCCCGAAGAACGACGTCGCGGTCAAGAAGGCGCCCAAGGGCAGCCTTTCGGGCGGCGGCGCCTCGGCGACCGTCAAGAAGGCCGCGGCCAAGAAGGCCACCGCCAAGAAGGCGACGGCGAAGAAGGCCACCCCCGCCAAGAAGGCCACCGCCAAGAAGACGTCGGCGACCGCCAAGAAGGCGGCCACGGCCAAGAAGGCCACCGCCAAGAAGACGTCGGCGACCGCCAAGAAGGCGGCCACGGCCAAGAAGGCGACGGCGAAGAAGGCCACCCCCGCCAAGAAGGCCACCGCCAAGAAGACCGCGCCGGCCACCAAGAAGGCCACCGCGAAGAAGACCGCTCCGGCCAAGAAGTCGACGGCGCGCAAGACCACCGCCAAGAAGGCGACCGCCCGCAAGAAGTAAGGGCACGAGGGCACTCACGCGCCGGGCCGGGCTCCCCACTGGGAGCCCGGCCCGCGGCGTGTGCGGAGGCTTCTCAGCCCGTCAGCACGCAAGCACGTCAGAAGGTCTGCAGCGTCACCAGCGTGATGCGGCGGCCCT
Organism: Streptomyces sp. NPDC033177; assembly: GCF_055577715.1. NCBI lineage: Bacteria > Bacillati > Actinomycetota > Actinomycetes > Kitasatosporales > Streptomycetaceae > Streptomyces > Streptomyces sp. NPDC033177. The sequence continues at coordinate 156,298 of NZ_JBVIPS010000013.1, forward strand.
CGCCCTCTCCCTCGACCTCGATCCGCACCCGCTGGCCGGGCCTGAGCAGCCGCAGGCCGCCCGCGTCGAACGCCGGGGGGTCGAAGGGCACCGGAGTGCCGTCGTCGAGCAGCACGCTGCCGCTGCGGGTCTCGGAGTCGTACGTGTACGCGGTCGCCTGCATGGGGGAAGCGTACTCAGTCGGCGATCTCAATCGGCGATCTCAGTCGGTGATCAGTAGCCTCGCGGCAGCCGCCGCCGTGCGCGGCCCCACGCCCAGCGCGAGCGCGGCCCGCAGGTCGTCGCCGGTGTCCACGTCCTGGCGTACGGAATCGACGTCGTCGAGCGGAAGTTCCACCGCCCCCAAGGCCGCGTGCCGGGAACGGGACGCCGCGCCGAATACCGGACGCAATTCCATGCCGGGGGCAGCGGAGAGCAACGTCGTACCGATTCCGGCGGCATCCGCGAGGAAGGATCGGGGAAATCGGGCCGCACTGTCCAGTACCCGGGTCAATTCCAGGGGGCGCAGTGCGGGGAGATCGGCATTCAGCGCCGCGACGGCTGTCTCGGGCCGCCCGGCGCGCACGTCCGCCGCCCCGTGCGCCAGGGCCGCGTTGAGGCCCCCCGCGGGCTCGTCACGGACGATCCTGGCCCCCAGCGCCGCCAGCTCGCGCCCGGCGAGGCCGTCGTCCGTGACGACCACCACATCCCGTACCGCGGGGCAGGCCATGGCGGCGGCCACGGTGTCCTGCGCGAAGGCGAGGGCGAGGCCGGGGCGCAAGGTGTCGCCGGTGGTGGGGGTGAGCCTGCTCTTGGCGCGCTCCAGCGGTTTCAGGGGTATCACCAGGGTCCACTGCACGGGTGGCGGCTCCGTCCTTCGCGTCAGGCCCATTGTGACCTGCTGGGCGCGGCACTACCGGGGCCGGGTTCCGGAGGGCGGGCGTACGGTGTTCTCGACAGACAGACAGACAGCCTGGGGCGACACTTGTGCGGCCGACCAGGTTCATGGAGGAAGGTGTCCGAGTGTCCCGCCGCAGAATCGGCTTCTGGTACCGCCTGGCGGCGGTCATCGCAAAACCGCCGCTGGTGGTTCTGTTCAAGCGGGACTGGCGAGGAATGGAGCACATTCCGGCCGACGGTGGATTCATCACGGCGGTGAATCACAACTCGTATATCGACCCGCTCTCGTACGCGCATTTTCAGTACAACACCGGACGAGTGCCTCGTTTCCTGGCAAAGGACGGCCTTTTCAAGGACGGCTTCGTCGGCAAGGTCATGAAGGGCACGGGCCAGATCCCGGTCTACCGCGAGACCACGAATGCGCTCGACGCCTTCCGTGCCGCGGTCGACGCGATCGAGCGCGGTGAGTGCGTGGCGTTCTACCCCGAGGGCACCCTCACCAGGGACCCCGAGATGTGGCCGATGACCGCCAAGTCCGGTGCCGCGCGGGTCGCCCTGCGGACCAAGTGCCCGGTGATCCCCGTCGCCCAGTGGGGCGCCAACCTCGCGCTTCCCCCGTACAGCAAGAAGCTCAGCCTCTTCCCGCGCAAGACGCTCAAGGTCCTCGCGGGCAAGCCGGTCGACCTCTCGCGCTTCTACGACAAGGAACCCACACCCGAGATCCTGCGGGAGGTGACCGAGGAGATCATGGCCGGGGTCACCGAACTCCTTGAGGAGATCCGGCAGGAGAAGGCTCCCGCGGTTCCCTACGACCCGCGCAAGGCGCGGCTCGCGCAACGCCGCAAGGCGACCGGCCTGAGCGGTTCAGGCGTCCCCGAGAACAGCCCCCAGAACACCACGGAGGACAGCAAGTGACGAACCCGGTGAGGGTCGCCGTCTTCGGAACCGGATCTTGGGGTACTGCCTTCGGCATGGTCCTCGCCGACGCCGGGTGCGACGTCACCCTGTGGGCCCGCCGCGCCGAACTCGCCGACGCCGTCAACTCCTCGCACAGCAACCCGGACTACCTCCCCGGTGTCGAACTCCCGGAGAACCTCAGGGCCACCACCGACCCGGCCGAGGCCGCGGCCGGCGCCGACTTCACCGTGCTCGCGGTGCCCTCGCAGACGCTGCGCGGCAACCTCGCCGAGTGGGCGCCGCTGCTCGCCCCCGACACCGTGCTCGTCTCCCTCATGAAGGGCGTCGAACTGGGCTCCGCGATGCGGATGAGCGAGGTCATCGAGGACGTCACGAAGGTCGCCGCCGACCGCGTGGCCGTCGTCACGGGCCCCAACCTCGCCCGCGAGATCGCCGCGAGGCAGCCCGCCGCCGCCGTGGTCGCCTGCCGGGACGAATCGATCGCGCAACGCCTGCAGACCGCCTGCCACACCCCGTACTTCCGCCCGTACACGAACACGGACGTCGTCGGCTGCGAACTCGGCGGCGCCGTCAAGAACGTCATCGGTCTCGCCGTCGGCATCGCGGACGGCATGGGCCTCGGCGACAACACGAAGGGCTCGCTCATCACGCGCGGGCTCGCCGAGACCACCCGCCTGGGCATGGCGATGGGCGCCGACCCGCTGACGTTCTCCGGACTCGCGGGCCTGGGCGACCTGGTGGCCACCTGCTCGTCGCCGCTCTCGCGCAACCACACCTTCGGCACGAACCTCGGCAAGGGCATGACTCTCGAGGAGACCATCGCGGTCACCAAGCAGACCGCGGAGGGCGTCAAGTCCTGTGAGTCGGTGCTCGATCTGGCCCGCAGGCACGGCGTCGACATGCCCATCACCGAGACGGTCGTGGGCATCGTGCACGAGGGCACACCCCCGGTCGTCGCCCTCAAGGAGCTGATGTCGCGCAGCGCCAAGCCCGAGCGCCGCTGACTCTCCCCGGACCAGCGGGTACCCTCAAGCCGATATGAGCAGCGAGAACCTCCCCCAGAGCCCCGAGCCGCGCCCCGAGCAGAGCTCTGGGCTGCCGCTCCGCAAGCCGCGTGTGGCCGTCGTGTTCGGCGGCCGCAGCTCGGAGCACGGCATCTCGGTCGTCACGGCGGGCGCCGTACTGCGTGCCATCGACCGCACCAAGTACGACGTCCTGCCCATCGGCATCACGACGGACGGCCGCTGGGCCCTGACCGCCGACGATCCCGACCGCATGGCGATCACCGACCGGCAGGTGCCCAACGTCGACGCGCTGGCCGAATCAGCCGACGGCGGCGTCGTCATGCCCCTGGACCCCGGCAACCGCGAGGTCGTCTACATCGAGCCCGGCTCCGTGCCCAAGGCGCTCGGTGAGGTCGACGTCGTCTTCCCGATGCTGCACGGTCCCTACGGAGAGGACGGCACCCTCCAGGGGCTCCTGGAGCTCTCCGGAGTGCCCTACGTGGGCGCCGGGGTGCTCGCGTCGGCCGTCGGCCAGGACAAGGAGTACATGAAGCGGGTGTTCACCTCCTTCGGGCTCCCCGTCGGCCCGTACCTGGTGATCCGCCCGCGCGAGTGGGACCGCGACCAGCAGACCGCCCGCAAGAAGATCGCGGAGTTCGCCGGCGAGCACGGCTGGCCGCTGTTCATCAAGCCCGCGCGCGGGGGCTCTTCGATGGGCATCACGAAGGTCGACTCCTTCGAGGGCCTCGACGAGGCGATCGAGGAGGCCCGCCGTCACGACCCCAAGATCCTCGTCGAGTCGCTGCTGCGCGGCCGCGAGATCGAGTGCGGGGTCCTGGAGTTCGAGGACGGGCCGCGCGCGAGCGTGCCCGCCGAGATCCCGCCGGTGCAGTCGCACGACTACTACGACTTCGAGGCGAAGTACATCGACTCGACGCCCGGGATCGTGCCCGCCCCGCTGACGCCCGAGCAGACCGCCGAGATCCAGCGGCTGGCGGTCGACGCCTTCGAGGCCACGTCCTGCGAGGGCCTGGTGCGCGCGGACTTCTTCCTCACCGAGGACGGGTTCGTGATCAACGAGATCAACACCATGCCGGGCTTCACGCCCATCTCGATGTACCCGCAGATGTGGGAGGCGAGCGGCGTCAGCTACCCCGAGCTTGTGGACCGCCTCGTCCAGGCGGCCCTCAACCGGTCGACGGGGCTGCGCTAGCCCCTCGCGGGAGGCGCTAGGCGATCCCCTTGGGGATCGTCTTCCTGACGGGGGCGGCGAAGTCCGTCAGCGGGCTCACGCCGCTCCCCGCACGCTCCTCGGGCAGCGTGATCTCCACGTACGCCTTGCGCAGCGTGGACGTGAAGCGGAACGAACCGTCGTCCTGCTGCTCCATCAGCCAGTTGACGCCGTCAGCCGTCACGCCGTCCGCCTCGGGGTCGTTCATCTTCGGCGGTCTGGCGACACCGCAGCGCAGTATGATCGCCGGGTCTCCCCACCCGGCGGTCAGCTCCGACTTCGGCTCGGGATCAGCGCGCTTCAGACCGTCGACCTTCTTCGGCAGCCGCTTGTCCAGGTTCCGGCACAGTTCGGTGACCTTGCTGTCCGGGGTGGGAACCGCAGCCTTTGCCGCTTCGTCTGCTGAGGAGCAGCCCGCGGACGCGATCAGCAGTGCGAGGGCGGGAGCGGAGACGAGGCAGCGACGCCGGCGACGGGAAATCTTCACCGGCCAAGGGTAGACGGGGGCTACAGGTGCACGACGGGGCAGGTCAGGGTCCGGGTGATGCCGTCCACTTGCTGGACTTTGGCGACCACCATGCGGCCGAGTTCGTCGACCGTGTCCGCCTGGGCGCGCACGATGACATCGTAGGGTCCGGTCACGTCCTCGGCCTGGATCACTCCTGCGATCTTGCCGATCAGCTCGGCGACGGTCGACGCCTTGCCGACCTCTGTCTGGATCAGGATGTACGCCTGTACCACGGAACCTCCAGGGCGGCCACGAGGATCATGTGGGGAGAAGGGACGCCACGGTACCGCGTCGCCGCTTCCCACGGGGAGACCCGGGGGAGCTGTGGCGCGCACATCGTGGGGGACGGGCAACAGAAGTTGACGGTCATATCGACCGTACCTATGACAGTGACGGCTCGCGACCGCGAGCCGAGCAGCGTGAAAGGGCATGGTGAGTCCCGGTGAAGGGAACCGTCGGCGAGTTGGGGGAGTTCGGGCTCATCAGGGAACTCACCTCCCGGCTCACGTCCACCCCGGCCGTCCGGCTCGGCCCCGGCGATGACGCCGCCGTCGTGTCGGCCCCCGACCGCAGGGTCGTGGCGAGCACCGACATCCTCCTGGAGGGGCGGCACTTCCGCCGCGACTGGTCGACGGCGTACGACGTGGGACGCAAGGCCGCCGCGCAGAACCTCGCGGACATCGCCGCCATGGGCGCCGTACCGACCGCGCTCCTCCTCGGCCTGGTCGTGCCCGCCGAACTCCCCGCCAGCTGGCCCACCGAGCTCATGGACGGCCTGCGGGACGAATGCCAGGTCGCGGGAGCCGCGGTCGTGGGCGGAGACGTCGTACGGGGCGACACGATCACCGTCGCGATCACCGCGCTCGGCGATCTGCGCAACCACGAGCCGGTCACCCGCGCCGGTGCCCAGCCCGGCGATGTCGTCGCCGTCACCGGCTGGTTGGGCTGGTCCGCCGCCGGGCACGCGGTGCTCTCCCGCGGCTTCCGCTCACCGCGCGCCTTCGTGGAGGCCCACCGCAGGCCCGAACCGCCGTACCACGCGGGCCCCGCGGCCGCCGGCCTCGGCGCCACCTCGATGACGGACGTGAGCGACGGGCTCATCGCCGACCTCGGCCACATCGCCGACTCGAGCAAGGTGCGCATCGACATCCGTTCCGGAGACGTCGACGTGCCCACCCAGATGAACGACATCGGCCAGGCCGTCGGCGTCGACCCGCTGCAGTGGGTGCTCAACGGCGGCGAGGACCACGCCATCGTGGCGACGTTCCCGCCGGACGTGAAGCTGCCCGCCCGCTGGAAGGTCATCGGCGAGGTCCTCAACCCCTCGGCCCTGCCCCAGGTGACGGTGGACGGCGCGCCCTGGACCAGCAAGGGCTGGGATCACTTCGGGGACAACGGAGACGTGGAGTGAGCACCTGAGCGAGGGGGCACACGAAAGAGCCGGTCCCCCGAAGGGGACCGGCTCTTTCAGCAACCAGCTAGGTGGCCGCGCATTGGGGCATCCCCTGCTCATTAGGAGCTTGGGGACAATCGTCAGCGCGAGACCTTGCCGGCCTTGATGCACGAGGTGCAGGCGTTGAGCCGCTTCGGCGTCCCGCTGACCACGGCACGAACGCGCTGGATGTTCGGGTTCCAGCGACGGGACGTACGGCGGTGAGAGTGCGAGATGTTGTTGCCGAAGCTCGGCCCCTTGCCGCAGACGTCGCAGTTGGCAGCCACGGGTCACTCCAAGACTTCAGATGCACTTACGGGTAATCCCGGCATGCCGGGATCAGTGCAATGATCGTGGGTGGCGTTGCCAGGAGGAATGTCCCGATGGGTATCGGGCAACCGGAGCAGCATACAACGACTGCTTCGGTAGAACGAAACTACCATGTCTCGCCCAGGCCCCGCCCCGGGCCCTTCGCCCTTCCCGGTCTACGCTGCGTCCATTCCGGATGCCCTTAGGAGGCGAGCAGGTGCCGCAGAACCTCGACGCCGTCGCGGTGCGCGCCTGGTGTGGCCTCGCTCTGGACGCCCTGGGAAGGGCCCGCGAGGAGATCGACGCGATCAACGTCTATCCGGTCGCGGACGGAGACACCGGAACCAACCTCTATCTGACCGTGGAATCGGCATCCCAGGCGGTCGACGCCGCGTTCACCGGCCTGGATCCGACCCACCCCACGCTGGCCGAGGCCGCGCGGGCGATGGCACACGGAGCGCTGATCGGGGCCCGCGGCAACTCGGGCACGATCCTGTCGCAGCTCCTGCGGGGCATGGCGCAGGTCCTGGGCGCCGACCATGACACGGATCACGCCGACGGCCGGGCGCTGGCGCTCGCACTGCACCGGGCCGCCGAGTCGGCCTACCAAGCGGTGGCCCACCCCGTGGAGGGCACGGTCCTCACGGTGGCGGCCGCCGCTGCCGACGCGGCCTCGGGCGCCGACGGCGACTGCGGGACGGTGGCGCGGGCCGCGTACGACGGTGCGTGCCGGGCGCTGGACGCGACACCGGAGCAGCTCGCGGTGCTCGGCCGTGCGGGAGTGGTGGACGCCGGGGGGCGCGGGCTCGTGGCGGTGCTCGGGGCGCTCGTGGGGGCCCTGTCGGGCGGGACGCTGCCGCTGCGGGCCGCGCCTCCACGGACGGCCGAGGGCGCGGGCAGTGCCGTCGTGGAGTGCCAGGACGCCCCGGCCGACGGTGCCGCCCCCGCCTTCGAGGTCATCTACCTCCTGGAGGCCGACGACACCGCTGTGGCCCGGCTGCGGACGCGGCTCGACGGGCTCGGGGACTCGCTCGTGGTCGTCGGCGGCGACGGGCTGTGGAACGTCCACGTCCATGTGGACGACGCCGGTGCCGCCGTCGAGGCCGGCGTCGAGGCAGGGCGGCCCCACCGCATCCGCATCACTCACTTCGGGGTGGGCGACGCGCACACCGCGGGCGCCGCGCAGCCGCCCCGCGAGCGGGTGCAGCGCGGGATCGTCGCCGTCGTGCCGGGGGAGGGGCTCGCCGGGCTCTACGCCGACGCGGGTGCGACCACCGTGCCCACGCGCCCCGGGGAGCCGCCCGCCAGCGGAGAGCTCGTCGACGCGATCCGGCGGGCCCACGCGCGCGAGGTGGTGCTTCTGCCCAACGACGCCGAGCTGCGCCACACCGCCGCGGCCGCGGCCGAGCAGGCCCGTACCGAAGGGGTGCGGGTGGCGCTGATCCCGACCCGGTCCGCGGTCCAGGGCATCGCGGCGCTGGCCGTGCACGAGCCGGACCGCCGCTTCGACGAGGACGTCGTCGCGATGACCTCGGCGGCCGGCGCGACGCGATACGCCGAACTGGCCGTCGCCGAGCGGCAGTCGTGGACCATGGCGGGCATCTGCCAGGCCGGGGACGTCCTCGGCCTGATCGACGGCGACGTCGCGTTGATCGGCGACGACACCACGCGCACCGCACGGTCCGTCCTCGACCGGATGCTGGCGGCGGGCGGCGAGATGGTCACGCTGGTGCTCGGCGACGACGTGCCGGACAGCCTCGGCGACGACCTGGAGAAGCATGTGCGCGAGGTGCATCTGGCCGTGGACACGGTGGTCTACCGCGGCGGACGCCAATCGGCCCTGCTCCTGATCGGCGTGGAATAACCCTGCCTTCGGTGTTCCTGACCAGCGGATTTCGGGGACGTACGCCGAATTGTCAGTGGAGTGGTGTGCAATGGATCTCGTGCCCGCGCTCGAAGAACCCCTGAAGAAAGTGGTCGGTCCCGCCACCGCGAAGGTGATGGCCGAGCACCTGGACCTGCACACGGTCGGCGACCTGCTGCACCACTACCCGCGGAGGTACGCGGAGCGGGGCGAGCTCACCCGCCTCGCCGACCTCCCGCTGGACGAGCACGTCACGGTGGTCGCCCAGGTCGCCACGGCGCGCATCCTCACGTTCAACGGCGGCAGGGGCCAGCGCCTCGAAGTGACGATCACCGACGGCAGCGGCCAGCTCCAGCTGGTCTTCTTCGGCCGGGGCATCCACAAGCCGCACAAGGACCTGCTGCCGGGCACGCGCGCGATGTTCGCGGGCAAGGCATCGGTCTTCAACCGAAAGATGCAGCTCGCCCACCCGGCGTACGAACTCCTCAAGGGCGACGCCGACGACGCGGTCGACTCCTGGGCAGGCGCCCTCATCCCGATCTATCCGGCCACCGCCAAGCTGGAGTCCTGGAAGATCGCCAAGTCCGTCGACGCGGTCCTGCCCAGCGCACAGGAGGCCGTCGACCCGCTGCCGCCGAGCCTGCGCGAAGGACGGGAACTGATCCCGCTCCCCGAAGCGCTCCTGAAGATCCACCGCCCGCAGACCAAGGCCGACATCGAATCCGCCCGCGCCCGCCTGAAGTGGGACGAGGCCTTCGTCCTCCAGGTGGCCCTGGCCCGCCGGAGGTACGCGGACGCGCAACTCCCCGCGACCGCCCGCCGCCCCCGCGAGGGCGGCCTGCTCGACGCCTTCGACGCCAAGCTGCCCTTCACCCTCACAGAGGGCCAGCAAAAGGTCTCCAAGGAGATCTTCGACGACTTGGCGACGGAACACCCGATGCATCGCCTGCTGCAGGGCGAAGTCGGTTCGGGCAAGACGATGGTGGCCCTGCGCGCGATGCTTGCCGTCGTGGACGCGGGTGGGCAGGCGGCGATGCTTGCGCCGACCGAGGTTCTCGCGCAGCAGCATCACCGCTCGATCACCGAGATGATGGGCGAACTCGCCGAGGGCGGCATGCTCGGCGGCTCGGACCAGGGCACCAAGGTCACGCTGCTCACCGGCTCCATGGGGGTGGCGGGGCGGCGGCAGGCCCTGCTCGACCTGGTGACAGGCGAGGCCGGGATCGTCATCGGCACGCACGCGCTGATCGAGGACAAGGTCCAGTTCCACGACCTCGGCCTCGTCGTCGTCGACGAACAGCACCGCTTCGGGGTCGAGCAGCGCGATGCCCTGCGCGGCAAGGGCAAGCAGCCCCCGCACCTCCTCGTCATGACGGCCACGCCCATTCCGCGCACGGTCGCGATGACGGTCTTCGGCGACCTGGAGACCTCGGTCCTCGACCAGCTCCCCGCGGGCCGGTCACCCATCGCAAGCCATGTCGTCCCGGCCGAGGACAAGCCCCACTTCCTGGCGCGCGCGTGGGAGCGTGTGCGCGAGGAGGTCGAGAACGGCCACCAGGCGTACGTGGTCTGCCCCCGGATCGGCGATGAGGACGACGACCCGAAGAAGGCCAAGAAGAAGGCCGAGGAGGAGGCCACCGCCGAGAAGCGGCCCCCGCTCGCCGTCATCGAGGTCGCCGAGCAGCTCGCCCGCGGCCCGCTGAGCGGCCTCAAGGTCGAGGTCCTGCACGGCCGCATGCAGCCCGACGACAAGGACGCGGTGATGCGCCGCTTCGCCGCGGGCGAGACCCAGGTCCTGGTCGCGACGACGGTCATCGAGGTCGGAGTGAACGTCCCGAACGCCACCGCGATGGTGATCATGGACGCCGACCGCTTCGGCGTATCGCAGCTGCACCAGCTGCGCGGCCGCGTCGGCCGTGGCTCGGCCCCTGGCCTCTGCCTCCTGGTCACCGAGATGCCCGAGGCCAGCCCCGCCCGCGGCCGCCTCGGAGCCGTGGCCGCCACGCTCGACGGCTTTGAGCTCTCCCGGATCGACCTGGAGCAGCGCCGCGAGGGCGACGTCCTCGGCCAGGCGCAGTCCGGTGTCCGCTCCAGCCTGCGCATGCTCGCCGTCATCGAGGACGAGGAGATCATCGCCGAGGCCCGCGAGGAGGCCGTGTCGGTGGTCTCGGCCGACCCGGATCTGGAGCACCTGCCCGAGCTGCGCACCGCCCTGGACGCCCTCCTGGACGACGAGCGCGAGCAGTACCTCGACAAGGGCTGACAGGCGGCGCGGGCATCGGGGCTGAGAGACTGGGGCCGGACCACCCGTACGTACACCGACAAGGACTCAGATGACCCGCGTGATCGCCGGTGTGGCCGGCGGACGTCGCCTCGCCGTCCCGCCAGGGACCGGCACACGGCCCACGACCGACCGCGCACGCGAGGGCTTGTTCTCCACCTGGCAGGCCCTGCAGGGCACGCTGGACGGCGCACGCGTCCTCGACCTGTACGCCGGGTCCGGTGCCATCGGCCTCGAAGCGCTCTCGCGCGGGGCGGGCCACGCCCTGCTCGTCGAGGCCGACGCCCGCGCGGCGCGCACCGTCCGGGAGAACGTGAAGTCGATCGGCCTGCCCGGCGCCGAGGTCAGGGCGGGCAAAGCGACCCAGATCATCCAGGGCGGCGCCCCCACGACCCCGTACGACCTGGTCTTTCTCGATCCTCCGTACGCCGACACCGATGACGATCTTCGCGAGATCCTGCTCACACTCCGCGCCGGGGGCTGGCTCACGGACGATGCGCTCGTCACCGTTGAACGCAGTACCAGAGGCGGAGAATTCGGCTGGCCCGACGGCTTCGAAGCACTGAGGTCCCGTCGCTACGGCGAAAGCACGTTTTGGTACGGTCGCGCCGCCTCTACGTGCGACGACTCAGTGATCGCGCCATGACCGGACCGGAGAGCGAGGGACTCACGTTGCGCCGCGCCGTCTGTCCGGGGTCGTTCGACCCCATCACCAACGGACACCTCGACATCATCGCCCGCGCCTCCAGGCTGTACGACGTGGTGCACGTCGCGGTGATGATCAATCAGTCGAAGAAGGGCCTGTTCACCGTCGACGAGCGGATCGAGCTGATCCGCGAGGTGACCGCCGACTTCGGGAACGTCGAGGTCGAGTCCTTCCACGGCCTCCTCGTCGACTTCTGCAAGCAGCGCGACATCCCGGCCATCGTCAAGGGTCTGCGCGCGGTCAGCGACTTCGACTACGAACTGCAGATGGCCCAGATGAACAACGGCCTCTCGGGTGTCGAGACGCTCTTCGTGCCCACCAACCCCACGTACAGCTTCCTGTCCTCCTCGCTCGTCAAGGAGGTCGCGGCCTGGGGCGGCGACGTCGCCCACCTGCTGCCGCCGGTGGTCCACGAGGCGCTGACCGAGCGCATCGGCAAGAAGTGACGGCCCTCCGGGCGAACTGACAGCCCGTCACCCGGTGTCGGTCGGCCGCCGACTGGCCTTACAGTCGTGCCGTCCGTCTCCAACCAGCTGTAGAGAGTGGCGAGCACACGGTGGACGTGCAGAAGAAGATCGACGAGATCGTCGACGCGGTCGGCAGCGCCCGGTCCATGCCGATGTCGGCCTCGTGCGTGGTCAACCGCGCCGATCTGCTGTCGATGCTCGAAGAGGTGCGCCAGGCGCTGCCCGGCTCCCTCGCCCAGGCCCAGGAGCTCATCGGCGGCCGCGAGCAGCTGGTCGAGCAGGCCCGCCAGGAGGCGGAGCGGATCATCGAGACCGCGCACGCCGAGCGCGGTTCGCTGATCTCCGACACGGAGGTCGCCCGGAACTCCCAGGGCGAGGCCGAACGCATCCTCGCCGAGGCCCGCCAGGCCGCCGAGGAGGTCCGCGTCGAGGCCGACGACTACGTGGACAGCAAGCTGGCCAACTTCGAGGTCGTCCTCACCAAGACCCTCGGCTCGGTCGGCCGCGGCCGCGAGAAGCTCCTCGGCACCGGACCCGGCCTCGACGAGCAGGGCTACGAGGACGAGGACGCCCCGCAGCGCAGCCACGACCCCGAGACGCTCCGCCGCGACGCGGACGCGTACGTCGACGCCAAGCTCGGCGCCTTCGAGGCGGTCCTCGCCAAGACCCTGGAGGCGGTCGGCCGCGGCCGCCAGACCCTGCACGGCCGGGCGCCCGCCGACGACCTCGCGGCCCTCGCCGAGGGCCTCGGAGGGTCGCAGGCGCACACCACGGACGCCGAGTACCTCGCGGGCCTCACCGATCCCACGGCGCCCGCGGCCCCCGCAGCCCCCGCCCCTGTGGCCCCGCAGCCTCCCCAGGCGCCCCCGCAGATCCCGGCTCAGCAGCCGTACGCGCCGCCCCAGCAGGAGCCGGACCCGTACGCGTACCAGCAGCAGGATCCGTACGGCTACCAGCAGCAGTACGCCCAGCAGGATCCGTACGGCTATCAGCAGCAGGATCCCTACGGATACGCGCAGCAGGGGTACGACCAGTCCCAGCAGCAGGGGTACGCGGAGCCGCAGCAGCAGCATCACCAGGCGCCCGGCGTGCTCGACGAGACCAGCCTCTTCGACACCGGCATGATCACGGCGGAGCAGCTGCGCCAGTACGAACAGGGCCGCTGACGCCCGGTCCGTGGTCCTCGCAGGACCGGATTGGGCCGTGAGCGAAAGGTCCAGTATCCTGGTTCTTCGGTCGCGCGTACGTCCGCGATCCAGGCTGCCCGGCTGACGAGCGAAGCTCGTTTTGGGCGGCCCTTGAACTTCCAGGATTCGAAAGCAGGAAAAGCCCTGAGTGCTCGCCTTGACCACCGCAACCCACTCGTGTTCGACACACACGAGCTGGGTCGGCGTCCCGGTGCGCTGCAGCGGCTGACCCGTTCCGTCGAAGCGCCCGGTTCGCCGGCCGTCCTCGGCATCGAAGGGGTCATCGGAGTGCCGGTAGGCGCTCCGGTCGAGCTGAAGATCCGCCTTGAGTCGGTCATGGAAGGGGTGCTTGTCACAGGCACCGCCCGTGCGTCGGCCGAGGGGGAGTGCGTAAGGTGTCTGGAGCCGCTGAAGCTTGAGGTGGAAGCGGATTTCCAGGAGATGTTCTCGTACCCTGACGCCGACGACCGGGGCCGCACCGCGGAACCGGCCGACGACGCCGAGGACGACGAGGACAGGCTCTATCTCGAGGACGGCTTGTTCGACCTCGAGCCTGTGCTGCGTGATGCGGTGGTGCTTGCACTGCCGATGCAGCCGGTGTGCCGGGACGACTGTCCGGGCCTGTGTTCCCAGTGCGGGGCACGGCTCGCGGACGACCCGGACCACCACCATGACGCCGTCGACATTCGTTGGGCGGCATTGCAGGGACTCGCCGGGACCATCCAGGACGGCGAGAAGGACGACGTGAGCGGCGCCGAAGCCGGCGTCGACGAGAAGCAGGAGAAGTAGCCGTGGCTGTTCCGAAGCGGAAGATGTCGCGCAGCAACACGCGCCACCGCCGGTCGCAGTGGAAGGCTGCGGTCCCCACCCTGGTTTCGTGCGAGCGTTGCCAGGAGCCGAAGCTGCAGCACATCGCGTGCCCGAGCTGCGGCACGTACAACAAGCGCCAGGTCCTCGAGGTCTGAGCGGCTGGTGAGAGGCACCGTGTCTAGCCACAAGATGGCGGAAGACGCCCACGCTGAAAAGGCTGCAAACGCCAAGAAGCAGGCGGAGAACACGGCCTCGTCCCACACGCTTTTGGAAGGGCGGCTCGGGTACAAACTCGAGTCCGCCCTTCTGGTGCGTGCACTGACCCACCGTTCGTACGCGTACGAGAACGGCGGTCTGCCGACGAATGAGCGGCTCGAGTTCCTCGGGGACTCGGTGCTCGGTCTCGTCGTCACGGACACGCTCTATCGCGCCCACCCCGACCTGCCCGAAGGCCAGCTGGCCAAGTTGCGGGCCGCGGTGGTCAATTCGCGTGCGTTGGCGGAGGTCAGTCGTGGCCTCGAACTCGGCCTCTTCATCCGGCTCGGCCGGGGCGAAGAGGGTACGGGTGGCCGGGACAAGGCATCCATCCTCGCCGACACCCTTGAAGCGGTGATCGGCGCGGTCTATCTGGACCAGGGTCTGGACGCGGCGGGCGAGCTGGTACACCGGCTCTTCGACCCGCTGATCGAGAAGTCCTCGAACCTGGGCGCGGGCCTGGACTGGAAAACCAGCCTCCAGGAGCTCACCGCCACCGAGAGCCTCGGCGTGCCCGAGTATCTCGTCACGGAGAGCGGCCCGGACCACGAGAAGACCTTTACTGCTGCCGCCCGCGTCGGAGGCGTCTCGTACGGCACCGGCACCGGCCGCAGCAAGAAGGAAGCGGAGCAGCAGGCCGCGGAGTCCGCGTGGCGTGAAATTCGCGCTGCCGCGGATGAGCGGATCAAGGCGGCGGAAGCCGCCGCCTCGGCTCCTGCTGTTGCCGCTGCCGCGGAGGTTGACGAGGGCTCCGAAGCCTCGTCTGCCTGACAGCAGCTTTACTGTTGGTGCCGGTTGCCCTACGGGTGGCCGGCACCAGCTTTTTCGCCGCTTCGCGGTATTTTTTCCCGCCCACCCACCCGATTGCCCCGGAGTAGTCCCGTGCCCGAGCTGCCCGAAGTCGAAGTCGTCCGGCGCGGTCTTGAGCGGTGGGTGGCTCATCGGACCGTCGCCGATGTCGAGGTGCGCCATCCGCGTTCCGTGCGGCGGCACCTCGCGGGCGGCGACGACTTCGGTCTCCGCCTCAAAGGGCACCGGGTCGGTACGGCGATGCGGCGCGGAAAGTATCTCTGGCTGCCGCTCGAGGACAGCGGCACCTCGATCCTCGCGCACCTCGGCATGAGCGGGCAGCTGCTCGTCCAGCCCCAAGAGGCGCCCGACGAGAAGCACTTGAGGATCCGCGTGCGGTTCGCCGATGCGCTCGGCACCGAGCTGCGCTTCGTCGACCAGCGGACCTTCGGCGGTCTCTCGCTGCACGAGACCACCCCGGACGGGCTGCCGGACGTCATCGCGCACATCGCACGCGATCCGCTCGACGAGCAGTTCGACGACGCGGCCTTCCACGCCGCGCTGCGCCGACGGCGTACAACGATCAAACGGGCCCTGCTCGACCAGTCGTTGATCAGCGGCGTCGGCAACATCTACGCGGACGAGGCCCTTTGGCGGGCGAAGCTGCACTACGAGCGTCCCACGGCCACGTTCACCCGTCCGCGCACGGCCCAACTCCTGGGCCACGTAAGGGATGTGATGAACGCGGCGCTGGCTGTCGGCGGCACGAGCTTCGACAGCCTGTACGTGAACGTGAACGGCGAGTCCGGATACTTCGAGCGGTCGCTCGACGCCTACGGACGTGAGGACGAGCCGTGCCGCCGCTGCGGTACGCCGATGCGCCGACGCCCCTGGATGAACCGCTCCAGCTACTTCTGCCCGCGCTGTCAGCGGCCGCCGGTCGCCCGCTTGTCGTAGCGGTCGCGGGCTTCGAGCACGCCGTCCATCCTGCCTTCCACGAAGTGGATGAGGTTCATCAGGCGGTCGGTGATCTCCCGGCCCAGCGGGGTCAGCTCGTAATCCACCCGCGGCGGATTCGTGGGCTGCGCCTCGCGGTGGACCAGGCCGTCGCGCTCCAGTGCGTGCAGCGTCTGGGACAGCATCTTCTCGCTCACGCCGTCGACCCGGCGGCGCAGTTCGTTGAAACGGAACGTGCCCTCGTGCAGCGCGCCCAGGGTGAGTGCGCCCCAGCGTCCGGTGACGTGCTCCAGGGTGCCGCGCGAGGGGCACTGCTTGGAGAACACGTCAAACGCCAGGTCCTGGGCGGCGTCGGTCTGAGCGGGGGAGTCCATGCAGTCAGCATACTCCCGCACAGCGCCGACCCAGGGGTGGCGCTAACTGGAAGTTAGTGCTCCCAATGAGGGGCTCTAGAAGCCGAAGTCCTGCGTCCACCACGGGCCGCCCGGCGCGAAGTGCGCACCGACTCCCATGGTCTTGTAGTCGCAGTTCAGGATGTTGGCGCGGTGGCCGGGGCTGTTCATCCAGGCGTCCATCACGGACTGCGCATTGGCCTGGCCGCGGGCGATGTTCTCGCCGCCCAGGTCCGATATCCCGGCCTTCTCGGCGCGGTCCCACGGGGTCGCGCCGTCCGGGTCGGTGTGGTCGAAGAAGTCGCGCTCGGCCATGTCCGAGCTGAAGTCACCGGCGAGCGTGGCCAGCGCGGCGTCGCCGCTCACGGGGGAGCAGCCCACCTTGGCCCGCTCCTGGTTGACCAGGGTGAGCACGTCCGCCTCGGCGACGCTCTCCGCGGACGGAGACTTCGCGCTCGGGGACGGCGGGGCCTTGGTCTTCTCGGCAGGCTTGCGCGAGGGGCTCGGGGGCGTCGTCTTCTTCTTCTCCTCGGTCCTGGACGGAGCGGGAGCCTTGGACGACGGCTTCTTCGACGGCTCGGCCGAGGGCTTCTCGGTGGACTGCGACGGAGAGGGGGCCGGGGCGTCCGGGCGCTCGGAGCCGCGGCTCGGCGGGGCCGACTCGCGCTCGGCGGTGCCCGTGTCGCCGCCCTGGGGCGACACCTCGCTGGGAGTCGTGGCGGCACGCACCTTGTTCGAGTCGCCGCCACCGCCCAGGGAGTAGTTGTCGGCGCCCGGGATCAGGCCGGACGCGACCGCCACGGCACCCATCGCCACGGCTGCCGAGACCCCGAGCAGGCCGGTGCGCACCGGTGCCGTACGGCCTTTGCGGCGGTGTGACACGGTGGCGGGGCGGGGCTCCGGGACGCCGGCGTGCCCGCCCGCGTATGTGTCGGAGACCCCAGTGGCGCGGCCGGTGGCGGCTGCCCCTGCGCCGGAGCGGCGGTGGCGTCCCATCTCCTGGCCTTCCTCGTCCTCAGTGGTCAACGTGGCTCACCCATACGAGTGAGGCTCATCGAGTCGGGACTGTACGCGATGGCGCATGGGGACGAAGTGCTCCGAGAGCAATTGGCCGGTTAGCGTGCACCCATGAACGAAGAAGTCAGAGTCACGGCCTGGGTGCGTGGCCAGGTGCAAGGCGTGGGTTTTCGCTGGTTCACGCGGGCCAAGGCTCTGGAGATCGGGGGTCTGAGTGGTTTTGCTCTCAATTTGGAGGACGGCCGTGTGCAGGTCGTCGCCGAGGGGCCCCGCTCGGGTGCCCAGGGGCTGCTCGACTGGCTGCGCACGGGCGACACACCCGGCCGCGTCGACGGTGTCACTGAGATCTGGGACACTCCGCGCGGCATCTACGACACCTTCGCGATTCGCTGACGAAGAGCTGTCCGGCGGGCCCGCTCCGGTGTGGTCGTGGCAACTGCCCGGGGCAGAAAACACCTGGTGGTTGCCAAGAACGTCCCGTCGTGGCAGGCTCCCGGGTGAAGGATGATCGACACGCCCTCAGGGCCCCGCAGCAGAGGCAGCGCCGCCGTTTCAACGGCCGCAGGCCCCCGGGTTGCCCGCCAATACGGGGCGTGATCGTGTTGACCGTCAAACTTTTTGGTGAGACTCTGGAAGCCCCGCGCACCTTAGCTGTTTGGCATGTGAGAACGGCCCTGCAAGACCAGCACGAACAACGAGTGCCAAGCACCGCGGGTGCGATTCCCTCACGACCCACACCGCTTCGGTCGGTCACTCATTGTGGAGGACCATCCATCATGGCAAAGGCGCTTCTCGGTTACGTCGGCGGTTCCGACCCGCGACTTCTCGCCGAGATGCGACGGCTCCAGCAACGCGTCCAAGACCTGGAATCTGAGCTCGTGAAGATCCAGGCCGAAAACGACGCGCTCGCGGCTGCCGCTTCTCACGAATCGCTCCTGGAGAGCATCGACGTACCCCAGGCGGAGCCTGCGCTCACCTGACCATCACCTTCAGCAAGGCGCTCACCTCACACGACCGTGCGTAACGCCTCTTCGCGTCACGCGTGCTCCGGTCTGTGGGATGCCTGTTAACGCATGTGGTCAGGCTGCCCATGTCAGCCGCTTGTCCAGATCTGCAAGGGACGCTTCGGCGTCCCTTCTTTCTTGTCGCCTCGTGAACCGTCTTCTTTACCGTCTGATGTGCCCTGCATCTTCCTGGGTGAAACGATGAGTGACAGGTAGAGTCCGGCGGCGTGCACCTCAAGGCCCTGACACTGCGCGGTTTCAAATCCTTCGCGTCGGCGACGACGCTGAAGTTCGAGCCGGGCATCACCTGCGTCGTCGGACCGAACGGTTCCGGCAAGTCCAATGTCGTGGACGCGCTGTCCTGGGTCATGGGCGAGCAGGGCGCCAAGTCGCTGCGCGGCGGCAAGATGGAGGACGTCATCTTCGCCGGCACCACCGGGCGCCCGCCGCTCGGCCGTGCCGAGGTGTCCCTCACCATCGACAACTCCGACGGCGCGCTGCCCATCGAGTACGCCGAGGTCACCATCACGCGGATCATGTTCCGCAACGGCGGCAGCGAGTACCAGATCAACGGCGACACCTGCCGGCTGCTCGACATCCAGGAACTGCTCTCCGACTCCGGCATCGGGCGCGAGATGCACGTCATCGTCGGCCAGGGCCAGCTCGACGGCGTCCTGCACGCCGACCCCATGGGCCGCCGCGCCTTCATCGAGGAGGCCGCGGGCGTCCTCAAGCACCGCAAGCGCAAAGAGAAGGCGCTGCGCAAGCTCGACGCGATGCAGGCCAACCTCGCCCGCGTACAGGACCTGACCGACGAGCTGCGGCGTCAGCTCAAGCCGCTCGGCCGGCAGGCCGCCGTGGCGCGCAGGGCCGCCGTCATCCAGGCCGATCTGCGCGACGCCCGCCTGCGGCTCCTCGCCGACGATCTCGTACGGATGCGGGACGCGCTGCGGACCGAAGTGGCCGACGAGGCGGAGCTCAAGCGGCGCAAGGACACCGCCGAGGCCGAGCTGAAGAAGGCGCTCCAGCGGGAGGCGGAGCTCGAGGACGAGGTGCGCCGCCTCACGCCACGGCTCCAGCGGGCGCAGCAGACGTGGTACGAGCTGTCGCAGCTGGCCGAGCGGGTGCGCGGCACGGTGTCGTTGGCCGACGCCCGGGTCAAGAGCGCCACCGCCGCGCCCCCGGAGGAGCGGCGTGGCCGTGACCCCGAGGACATGGAGCGCGAGGCCGCGCGGATCCGCGAGCAGGAGGCGGAGCTCGAAGCCGCCCTGGAGGCGGCGGAGCACGCCCTGGAGGACACCGTCGGCCACCGCGCCGACCTGGAGCGGGAGCTGGCCGTCGAGGAGCGCCGCCTCAAGGACGTGGCGCGGGCCATCGCCGATCGGCGCGAGGGCCTCGCGCGGCTGCACGGCCAGGTCAACGCGGCGCGCTCGCGGGCGGGCTCCGCGCAGGCCGAGATCGACCGCCTCGCCGTGGCGCGCGACGAGGCGGGGGAGCGCGCGGTCGCCGCCCAGGAGGAGTACGAGCAGCTGAAGGCGGAGGTCGACGGGCTCGACGCCGGTGACGCGGAGCTAGGCGAGCGGCACGACGAGGCGAAGCGTGCCCTCACCGAGGCCGAGGGCGCGCTGACCGCCGCCCGGGAAGCGGCCACCGCCGCCGAACGCAAGCGCGCCGCGGTCGCCGCCCGGCACGAGGCGCTCGCGCTCGGCCTGCGGCGCAAGGACGGGACGGGGGCGCTGCTCGCCGCCAAGGACCGCCTGGCGGGGCTGCTCGGTCCCGCGGCCCAGCTGCTGTCGATCACCCCGGGGTACGAGGTCGCGGTCGCGGCGGCGTTCGGCGCGGCGGCGGACGCGATCGCCGTGACCACACCGGCGTCGGCGGCGGAGGCCATCCGGCTGCTGCGCAAGCAGGACGCGGGGCGGGCCGCGCTGCTCCTCGCGGGGGCGCCGGAAGCCGACCCCGGTGACGCAGGGCAGGGGAGTGCCGAAGGGCCGCCCAGGGTCGCCGAACTGGTGCGCGGGCCCGAGGAGTTGATGCCGTCGGTGCGGCGGTTGCTGCGGGGGATGGTCGCCGTCGGCACCCTTGAGGACGCCGAGGACTTCGTCTACGCCCATCCGGAGCTCACCGCCGTCACCGCCGAAGGCGACCTGCTCGGGGCGCACTTCGCGCAGGGCGGGTCTGCCGGGGCGCCCAGCCTGATCGAAGTACAGGCGTCCGTCGACGAGGCGGCGGCCGAGCTGGAGCAACTCGCCGAGCAGTGCGAGGAGTTGGCGCACGCTCAGCGGGAAGCAGGCGAGCGGCGCAAGGAGGTGGCCGCGCTCGTCGAGGAGTTGGGGGAGCGCAGGCGCGCCGCCGACCGGGAGAAGTCCGCCGTGGCCCAGCAGCTGGGCGCGCTCGCCGGGCAGGCCCGCGGCGCCGCGGGCGAGGCCGAGCGCAGTGCGGCCGCCGCGGCGAAGGCCCAGGAGGCGCTCGACAAGGCGGTCGAGGACGCGGAGGAGCTGGCCGAGCGTCTGGCCGTTGCGGAGGAGGCTCCGGTCGAGGAGGAGCCCGACACCTCGGTGCGCGACCGGCTCGCCGCCGACGGGGCCAACGCCCGGCAGACCGAGATGGAGGCCAGGCTCCAGGTGCGTACGCACGAGGAGCGGGTCAAGGGTCTGGCGGGACGCGCCGACTCGCTGGACCGGGCCGCGCGCGCCGAGCGCGAGGCACGCGCGCGTGCCGAGCAGCGCAAGGCGCGGATGCGGCACGAGGCCGCGGTCGCCGAGGCCGTCGCCCGTGGTGCGCGGCAACTGCTCGCGCACGTCGAGGTCTCCCTCGTACGGGCACAGGAGGAGCGTGGCGCCGCCGAGCGTGCCAAGGAGGTGCGGGAGCGGGATCTGGCCACCGAGCGGGGCCAGGGGCGCGACCTCAAGGCGGAACTCGACAAGTTGACTGATTCAGTTCACCGAGGCGAGGTACTAGGTGCCGAGAAGCGGCTGCGGATCGAGCAGCTGGAGTCCAAGGCACTGGAGGAACTCGGTGTGGAACCGGCAGGACTCGTGTCCGACTACGGCCCCGACCAGCTCGTGCCGCCCTCCCCCGCGGCCGAGGGCGAGGAGCTTCCGGAGGCCCCGGAGCACCCGCGCAACAGGCCCGTGCCGTACGTCCGCGGTGAGCAGGAGAAGCGGCTGAGGTCAGCCGAACGGGCGTACCAGCAGCTCGGGAAAGTGAATCCGCTGGCCCTGGAGGAGTTCGCCGCGCTGGAGGAGCGTCACAAGTTCCTGAGCGAGCAGCTGGAGGACCTGAAGAAGACGCGGACCGACCTCCTGCAAGTGGTGAAGGAGGTGGACGAGCGCGTCGAGCAGGTCTTCACCGAGGCCTACCGGGACACCGCCCGTGAGTTCGAGGGTGTCTTCTCGCGGCTCTTCCCGGGCGGCGAGGGGCGGCTCATCCTGACCGACCCCGACAACATGCTCGCCACCGGTGTCGACGTCGAGGCGCGCCCGCCCGGCAAGAAGGTCAAGCGGCTCTCGCTGCTCTCCGGCGGTGAGCGGTCCCTGACCGCCGTCGCGCTGCTCGTCTCGATCTTCAAGGCGCGGCCGAGTCCCTTCTACGTGATGGACGAGGTCGAGGCCGCGCTCGACGACACCAACCTGCAGCGGCTCATCCGGATCATGGAGGAACTGCAGGAGGCCTCGCAGCTCATCGTGATCACGCACCAGAAGCGGACGATGGAGGTCGCCGACGCGCTGTACGGCGTGTCCATGCAGGGCGACGGCGTCTCGAAGGTGATCAGCCAGCGGCTCCGGTAGCCCCGCGCAAGATCACTTCGTCACGCCATCTCCATAACTTCAAGACTTGAACGAACCGCGCTCCAAGGGTCCCTTAAATTCACAGGAACCCAGGTATTGACTTCGAAACTTGAAGGCATAGTCTCTGCAACGTTGCTTTTACCTTCAGGTGGTGGGCGGCGTGAAGTTGTGCGCCACTTGAAGTGCTCACCCCCACCCCCGGCGATGTTGCCGGTGGCCCGAGGAGTCCATGTGACCAGCACAACGAAGGCGCCGCAGCCCGGCCACGGCAGAGAGGCCCAGCCGGACCATCTCGGCCATGTCATCTTCATTACGGCGGCCGCCGCGATGGGTGGCTTCCTGTTCGGCTACGACAGTTCGGTGATCAATGGCGCGACCGTCGCCATCCAGCACCGGTTCGACGTCGATGCCAACATGCTCGGCTGGATCATCGCCACCGCACTGCTCGGCTGCGCCGTCGGTGCCGCGATCGCCGGCCGTATCGCCGACCGCATCGGCCGCATCCGCTGCATGCAGATCGCCGCCGTCCTCTTCGCGGCGAGCGCCGTCGGTTCCGCCCTGCCGTTCGCGGCGTGGGACCTGACGATGTGGCGCTTCATCGGCGGCATCGGCATCGGCATGGCGTCCGTCATCGGCCCCGCCTACATCGCCGAGGTCGCACCGCCCGCCTACCGAGGCCGCCTCGCCTCGTTCCAGCAGGCCGCGATCGTCATCGGCATCGCCGTCTCCCAGCTGGTCAACTGGGCCATCCTGAACATGGCGGACGGTGACCAGCGCGGCAAGCTCCTGGGCCTCGAGGCCTGGCAGCTGATGCTCGGCGTCATGGTCATCCCGGCCCTCCTCTACGGCCTGCTCTCCTTCGCGATTCCCGAGTCGCCGCGCTTCCTCATCTCCGTCGGCCGCAACACCGAGGCCAAGAAGGTCCTCGGCGAGGTCGAGGGAACCAAGATCGACCTCGACGCCCGCGTCTCCGAGATCGAGGAGGGCATGCGCCGCGAGCACAAGTCCTCGTTCAAGGACCTGCTCGGCAAGGTCGGCTTCCTGCCGATCGTCTGGATCGGCATCGGCCTCTCGGTGTTCCAGCAGCTCGTCGGCATCAACGTGATCTTCTACTACTCGAACCAGCTGTGGCAGTCGATCGGCAAGGACCCGAGCAGCTCGTTCCTGTACTCGTTCGAGACGTCGATCGTGAACATCGTCGGCACGGTCATCGCGATGATCTTCGTCGACCGCATCGGCCGCAAGCCGCTGGCCATCATCGGCTCGGCAGGCATGGCGCTCGCGCTCTTCACCTGCGCCTGGGCGTTCTCGTACCGCACCGGCACCGGCGACAACGTCTCGCTGCCGGACGCGCAGGGCCTGACGGCGATCATCGCCGCCAACTTCTTCGTGCTCTTCTTCGCCCTCTCCTGGGGCGTGGTGGTCTGGGTGCTGCTCGGCGAGATCTTCCCGAACCGCATCCGCGCCGCGGCGCTCGGTGTGGCCGCGTCGGCCCAGTGGCTCGCCAACTTCGCGATCACCAAGACGTTCCCGAGCATGTCCGAGTGGAGCCTGACCGGCTCGTACATCATCTACGGCGCCTTCGCCGTGATCTCGATCCCCTTCGTCATGAAGTTCGTCAAGGAGACGAAGGGCAAGACCCTGGAGGAGATGGGCTAATCCCCGCTGCCCCTCCTCTGAGGAAGCTGCCCCGGTTCAAGGACCTATTCCTTGAGCCGGGGCAGTACGTTTTCGCAGAAGTGGTGCAGGCTGCGCCAGCCCTCGTCGACGGGCATCCCGCCGGAGAGCGGATGCAGCACGAGATTGGCCGCGCCACCCTGCACGTACGCCACGCACTGGTCGGGCGTCAGGACGCGATAGACGCCCTCGGCGCGCAGCTCCTCGACCGTGGTGGCGCTCGACTTCACCGCCGAGCGGATGTCCTTGGACTGCCAGGAGGCGTACGTACGGGCCTCGTGCAGGAAGTGCTCGCCGTGCTCGGCCCAGGTGCGGTCCGGGTCGTCCGCGATGTGCAGGAGCGGGGTCTCGGCGGCGGGCATCATCGTCCAGCCCTCGGTGCCGTACTCCGCGAGGCGTGCGTTGTAGTAGGCCTCCAGCTCCGGCAGATGGGCGCTGGGGAAGAACGGCAGGCCGAGCCGGGCCGCCCGCCGGGCCGCCGCCTGCGACGATCCGCCGACCAGGAGCATCGGGTGCGGCTGGGTATACGGGCGCGGGGTGACGCGCGCGGTGCGCCCGCGGAACTCGAAGGGCTCGCCCGTCCACGCCTGCAACAGGGTCTCCAGGAGCTCGTCCTGGAGCTTGCCGCGCCGCTTCCAGTCGACGCCGAACGCCTCGTACTCCTCGGGCCGGTAGCCGATCCCCGCCACCGTGACGAGGCGGCCGCCGCTGAGCAGGTCGAGTACGGCGATGTCCTCGGCGAGCCGCAGCGGATCGTGCAGCGGGCCGATGATCGCGGAAACCGTGACCGCGATGCGCCGGGTCGCGCCGAAGACCGCGCCGGCGAAGGTGAAGGGCGAGGGCAGCCAGTTGTTGCCGACGCCATGGTGTTCCTCGGTCTGCACGGTGGAGATGCCCCGGTCGTCGGCGTACGTGGCCATCTCCAGGGCGGCCTTGTAGCGCTCGCTCAGCGAGGAGGGCGTGGCATCCGGATCGACGAGGTTGAAGCGTACGACTGTGACGGGCATGAAAACGTCCCCCTTCACCGTGTGCGGGCGAAGAGGGACGTTAGGTGATGCGGTGTCAGATGACCAGGGCCCGGGGGCAGTTGTTCCGGATCAGGCGCGGAAGAGCCTCAGGCCGAGACCAGCTTCGTCTCGCCCTCGCCGTTGCCCTTTGCCTCGGGCGCCTCGACGGCCGGGGTCCTCGGAAGCACCGCGTACAGCGCGGCGGCGATGAGGATCGTGGCCAGCCAGCCCAGGCCGTTGCGGCCGACCCAGGACGTGGCGAGCGGGCCGCTGAACCAGTCGACCTTCGTGAAGAGCAGACCCGCCACCAGGGCGATCGCCCACGCCGTCATGGCCTGCCAGGCGAAGCCCGCCTTGTACCAGTAGGCGCTGGTGTGCTTGGTGTCCATCAGCGCTTCGCCGTCGTACGTCTTGCGGCGCAGCATGTCGATGCCGAAGACGCCGATCCAGGCGGAGAAGGCGACTGCCAACAGGGTGAGGAAGGAGATGAACGAGCCCATGAAACTCTTCGCCACGTTCATCAGGATGTAGCCGAAGATCAGGCTGATGATGGCGTTGATCGAGACCGCCCAGGTGCGCGGGACCTTGATGCCGAGCGTCATGGCGGTGAAGCCCGCGGAGTAC
This sequence comes from Streptomyces sp. NPDC033177, assembly GCF_055577715.1. NCBI lineage: Bacteria > Bacillati > Actinomycetota > Actinomycetes > Kitasatosporales > Streptomycetaceae > Streptomyces > Streptomyces sp. NPDC033177. The sequence continues at coordinate 181,407 of NZ_JBVIPS010000013.1, forward strand.
ATCGACATCGAGTTGATCAGGAGCATGCCGATCAGGGCCATCAGCAGGTACGGCACCGCGATCCACGTCGGCAGGAGCTCGCCGAGGAAGGAGACCGGGTCGGAGGCCTCCGACAGGCTCGGCGTGCTGACCGCCATGACCGCGCCCATCAGGACCATCGGTACGACGACGATGCCGGCGCCGCCGATGGCGTTGCCCACCAGGGCCTTGTTGGAGGCCTTGCGCGGGAGGTAGCGCGTGAAGTCCGGACCCGTGGGGACCCAGCTGATGCCGCCCGCAGCGATCACGCCGACTCCCGCGACCATCGCCGCGGTGGAGCCCGCGGACTGCGAGAAGACGTCCGACCAGGGGGTGTTGGCCACGAGGTAGACCAGCACGAGGATGCTGAACGCGCCGAAGAGGTACGTCGCCCAGGTGTTGCAGATGTGCAGCACCTTGCGGCCAAGGCCGCTGATGACGAACGTGCAGGCGACGAAGGCGATCAGCGTCACGATCGTCAGCCACGTGCTGGACTCCACGCCGAAGCAGATGTCCAGAACGGTGATGATCGCGTACGCACCCGTGACCGCGTTGATCGTCTCCCAGCCCCAGCGGGCGATCCAGATGAGCGCGCCGGGGAAGAGGTTGCCGCGCTGCCCGAAGACCGCGCGCGAGAGGGTCATGCCCGGCGAGCCGCCGCGCTTGCCCGAGATGGAGATAAGGCCAACCATGCCGTAGCTCAGCAGGGGCGAGACGAGGGCGACGACCAGGACCTGCCAGAAGTTCAGGCGGTTGGAGACAACCAAGCCAGCGCCCATGGTGAGCAGCAGGACACTGATGTTGGCCGCCACCCACGTGGGGAACAGCTCGCGGGCCTTGCCGGTGCGCTCGGAGTCGGGGACGGGCTCGAGGCCGCGTGTCTCCAGGGCGCCTTCGTTTTCGGCGGTGGTGCTCATGGGGTGGGGTCCGTGCCTCTCGCTCGGATCGCAACGCCGCGATCCGTCCGTGGGGGTGATCGCGTTGGACTCTACGCGCGTTGATGCGGAGAGCTCCATCGTACTTTAGTCCGAGTAGTGGCCTCTATGAGCTTATGTTCTTTGGAGGAAGCTACAGCTTGAGCCTCTGTGGCCCCCATGGCTGATACTGGGGAGGTTATGGAAATCGTCATCCTTGCTGTAGTCATCGCCGTGGTCGTGATCGGCGCGCTCGGCGGGCTCGTGGTCGGCAGTCGCAAGAAGAAGCGGCTGCCGCCGAAGGCCCCGTCGTCCACGCCCACCATCACCGCTCCTCCGGCCGAGCCGCACGTCGGCGACGAGGCCGAGACGCCGCGCGACGAACCGCGCCGCACGATCGAGGAGGTGGAACTTCCGCTCACCGGTCCGGCGGCGCCGCCCCCCGTCGTCATCGAGGAGCCGGCCGCCCCGGAGGTCGAGACCCCGGAGCCCACGGCAGGTCGCCTGGTCCGTCTGCGCTCGCGCCTCTCGCGCTCGCAGAACGCACTCGGCAAGGGGCTGCTCACGCTCCTCTCCCGCGAGCACCTGGACGAGGACACCTGGGAGGAGATCGAGGACACGCTCCTCACCGCCGACGTCGGCGTCGCCCCCACGCAGGAACTGGTCGAGCGGCTCCGCGAGCGCGTCCGCGTGCTCGGCACCCGTACCCCCGACGACCTGCGCACACTGCTGCGCGAGGAACTCGTGGCGCTGGTCGACCCGCACCTCGACCGCACGGTCAAGACCGAGTCGGGCCTGGAGACGCCCGGAATCGTGATGGTCGTCGGCGTGAACGGCACCGGCAAGACCACCACCACCGGCAAGCTCGCCCGCGTCCTGGTCGCCGACGGCCGCTCCGTGGTCCTCGGCGCCGCGGACACGTTCCGCGCGGCCGCCGCCGACCAGCTGCAGACCTGGGGCGAGCGCGTCGGCGCGCGCACGGTCCGCGGTCCCGAGGGCGGCGACCCCGCGTCGATCGCCTTCGACGCGGTCAAGGAAGGCATCGCGGAGGGCGCCGACGTCGTCCTCATCGACACCGCGGGCCGCCTGCACACCAAGACCGGCCTGATGGACGAGCTCGGCAAGGTCAAGCGCGTCGTCGAGAAGCACGCGCCGCTCGACGAGGTGCTGCTCGTCCTGGATGCCACGACCGGGCAGAACGGCCTGGTGCAGGCGCGGGTCTTCGCCGAGGTCGTCGACATCACCGGCATCGTCCTGACGAAGCTGGACGGCACGGCCAAGGGCGGCATCGTCGTCGCGGTCCAGCGCGAGCTGGGCGTGCCGGTGAAGCTGGTCGGACTCGGCGAGGGCGCGGACGACCTGGCGCCGTTCGAGCCCGAGGCGTTCGTCGACGCGCTGATCGGCGAGTAGCCGCTCGGCGCCCGGTGCCGCGCACGAAGAAATGCCCCACCCCGGGGTGCAGCCGGGGTGGGGCATTTCGTGTGCGGGCGTCGGCTGCTACGCCGGTGAGCGGTGCGCCACGTACGCCAGGGTCCCGAGGACCAGCCGTGCCTGCGGGGGATGCGTCGCCGAGTCCAGGTCCGGGGCGCGGAGCCAGCGGACCGGGCCGAGGCCCGCGCGGTCGGAGGGCGGGGCCGTGATGTGCGTGCCGGGGCCCAGGCCGTGCAGGTCGATGCAGGCGTCGTCCCAGCCCATGCGGTAGAGCAGCTGGGGGAGTTCGGCGGCGGCGCCGGGGGCGACGAAGAAGTGCGCGCGGCCCTCCGGCGTCGCGGCCACCGGGCCGAGCGGCAGGCCCATGCGCTCCAGGCGGACCAGCGCCCTGCGGCCCGCTGCCTCGGCCACCTCGATGACGTCGAAGGCGCGGCCCACGGGCAGCAGTACGGCGGCGCCCGGGAACTGCGCCCAGGACTCGGTCACTTCGTCGAGCGTCGCCCCGGCGGGAACCTCGGGGGCGAATGCCAGGGGGTGGGCGCCGGGGGCGGCGCAGTCGGCCGCGCCGCAGGAGCAGCGGCCGTCCAGGGCACGTGCGCCGGGGACCGCGGCCCATCCCCACAGGCCGGTGTACTCCGCCACCGCGGTGCAGTCCGACGTGCGGCCGCGCCACCGTGAACCGGTGCGAGGCTTGTCGGTTCCCCGGATGCCGCCGATCGTGAAGCCCATGCCCCCTCCAACGGGTCGAGCGCGGTGTGGTTACGTGACGGAATCGGATCGTGACCCTGTGTTTTTGCGTTGCCGGTGCAGGCGCGCGGTGGTCCGAAGGGGGTGCGCCCGGTCATGCGCGCCCCGAAGTGCTCCCTTCCGCCCACCTTCGGTCGTCCACTGTCAAGTCAATCGCTTGTAGCGGCCCGGGAGTTCATTCGAAGGGGTGGCGAATGGTGGCGTTTCCGCGATCGCCCTCGCCGGAGGGGTGATCGTAGGATTACTTTCAGTGCACGGACCCTGAGTGCTGTGCACTCGTGGGTATGCCGGAGGCAAGTCGGTTTCCTGTTCGATGGGTGACGTTCTCCGGACGGAGAGCCGCACCGCGCGGCATTCTGGTAGGGCTTGGCGTGGGACCGCGAGTCAGTGTTGTGAGGGATGGGGGCGTTCCAGTGGGCGGCAATGGCGGAAGTGGTGCGAACGCTGAGAAGCGCCCCAACGAACTGCTCAATTCCTGGTTCGTGCGCAGCGGCTGGTCGAAGGGCGAGCTGGCGCGCCAAGTGAACCGCAGGGCACGGCAGTTGGGCGCGCACCACATCTCCACGGACACCTCACGGGTGCGGCGCTGGCTGGACGGCGAGAACCCCCGCGAACCCATCCCCCGCATCCTCTCCGAGCTGTTCTCCGAGCGGTTCGGCTGCGTCGTCGCGGTCGAGGACCTCGGGCTGCGCGCCGCGCACCAGTCGCCGTCCGTCTCGGGCGTCGACCTGCCCTGGACCGGCCCGCAGACCGTCGCGCTCATCAGTGAGTTCTCCCGCAGCGACCTGATGCTGGCCCGGCGCGGCTTCCTCGGCACCTCGCTCGCGCTCTCCGCAGGACCCTCGCTCATCGAGCCCATGCAGCGCTGGCTGGTCCCGGGACCCACGACCCCGGTCGGCGACCCGGAGCCGCCCACCCCGTCCCGCAGGCCCGGCAGGCTCTCCAGGCCGGAGCTCGACCTCCTGGAATCCACGACCGTGATGTTCCGGCAGTGGGACGCGCAGTGCGGCGGCGGGCTGCGGCGCAAGGCGGTCGTCGGCCAACTGCACGAGGTGACGGACCTGTTGCAGGAGCCCCAGCCGGAGGCCACGTCCAAGCGGCTCTTCAAGGTCGCGGGCGAACTGGCCGAGCTGGCCGGCTGGATGAGCTACGACGTCGGTCTCCAGCCCACCGCCCAGAAGTACTTCGTGCTTGCCCTGCACGCCGCGAAGGAAGCAGGCGAGAAGCCCCTCGGGTCGTACATCCTCTCCAGCATGAGCCGTCAGATGATCCACCTCGGACGGCCCGACGACGCGCTCGAACTGATCCACCTCGCGCAGTACGGCAGCCGGGACTGCGCGAGCCCGCGCACCCAGGCCATGCTGTATGCGATGGAGGCCCGCGCCTACGCCAGCATGGGCCAGCCCGGCAAGTGCAAGCGGGCCGTGCGCATGGCCGAGGACACCTTCGCCGACGCCGACGAGTTCGACGAGCCCGAGCCCGACTGGATCCGCTTCTTCTCCGAGGCCGAGCTGAACGGCGAGAACGCCCACTCGTTCCGCGACCTGGCCTACGTGGCGGGTCGCAGCCCCACGTACGCCTCGCTCGCCGAACCCGTCATGGAGCGTGCGGTCGACCTCTTCGGCAAGGACTCCGAGCACCAGCGTTCGTACGCACTGAACCTCATCGGGATGGCCACGGTTCACCTGCTCCAGCGTGAGCCCGAGCAGAGCACGGTCCTCGCGGGCCAAGCCCTGACCATCGCCAAGAAGGTGCGCTCAGAGCGGGTCAACACCCGCCTTCGCAAGACCGTGGACACCGCCGTGCGGGACTTCGGCAACATCGCTGAGGTCGTGCAGCTCACCGACCAGCTCGCCATCGACATGCCCGAGACCGCGGAGGCGGTCTGACGGCGCCCCACCAGAACTCCGGCCGCGGCCGGTCCATCCCGAACCGCCCGACTCGGCTCCCCCACGCCAGGTCAATCGGATGGCCGCCGCGGCCGGTTTTTTCGGTGTGCGCAGGGTATGAAATCGCGCCCCGCCCGACCCGGCAGTTCATGGACGCGTAACACGCACGACCTCTTCGTCACTGCGGCGAAACATCGAGGGGCGCCCCCTGAAACGGCGCTGGGCCAATCTCATGGCGCATACCGGCCCACCCCTCTGCCCCGCCCGCACGGGCCGCATACGACGACGAGGAGACGCCGATGCCCCCAGGCATCACGATCGCCGCAGACGCCCCGCAGCTGTCTGCCGCCAACACAGGGTTCGTGCTCATCTGTTCCGCCCTGGTGATGCTCATGACGCCGGGACTCGCCTTCTTCTACGGAGGCATGGTCCGCGTCAAGAGCACACTGAACATGCTGATGATGAGCTTCATCAGTCTGGGGATCGTCACCATCCTCTGGGTGCTGTACGGCTTCTCCATCGCGTTCGGCACCGACCACGGCAGCCTCTTCGGCTGGTCGTCCGACTACGTGGGCCTCAGCGGCATAGGGCTCACCGAGCTGTGGGACGGCTACACCATCCCGGTCTATGTCTTCGCCGTCTTCCAGCTGATGTTCGCGATCATCACGCCCGCGCTGATCAGCGGTGCGCTCGCCGACCGCGTGAAGTTCACCGCCTGGGCGCTGTTCGTCGCGCTCTGGGCCACGATCGTCTACTTCCCTGTCGCGCACTGGGTGTGGGGCACGGGCGGCTGGGCCTTCGAGCTCGGTGTCATCGACTTCGCCGGCGGCACGGCCGTGCACATCAACGCCGGTGCCGCGGCGCTGGGCGTGATCCTGGTCATCGGCAAGCGCGTCGGCTTCAAGAAGGACCCGATGCGGCCGCACAGCCTGCCGCTCGTCATGCTCGGCGCCGCGCTCCTGTGGTTCGGCTGGTTCGGCTTCAACGCCGGATCGTGGCTGGGCAACGAGGACGGCGTCGGCGCGATGATGTTCCTGAACACGCAGGTCGCCACCGCCGCGGCCATGCTGGCCTGGCTCGCCTACGAGAAGATCCGCCACGGCGCGTTCACCACCCTCGGCGCCGCTTCGGGCGCCGTCGCGGGACTCGTCGCGATCACCCCGGCCGGCGGCTCCATCTCGCCGCTCGGCGCGATCGCCGTCGGAGCCATCGCCGGTCTGCTCTGCGCCATGGCCGTCGGCCTCAAGTTCAAGTTCGGCTACGACGACTCCCTCGACGTCGTCGGTGTCCACCTCGTCGGCGGTGTCGTGGGCTCGCTGCTCGTCGGCTTCTTCGCCACCGGCGGCGTCCAGTCCGACGCCAAGGGCCTCTTCTACGGAGGCGGCCTCGAACAGCTGGGCAAGCAGGCCGCCGGTGTCGGCGCCGTCCTCGTGTACTCCATGATCGCCTCCGCGATCCTCGCCTTCCTGGTCGACAAGACCATCGGGATGCGGGTCAGCGAGGACGAGGAGGTCGCGGGCATCGACCAGGTGCAGCACGCCGAGACCGCGTACGACTTCAGTGGCGCGGGCGGCGGCACGGCGCCCCGTACCGCCGCCGCGCCCGGCCCGCCGGCCCAGGACGCCGGCAAGTCTGCGAACGAGAAGAACAAGAGGGTGGACGCATGAAGCTCATCACCGCGGTCGTCAAGCCGCACCGGCTCGACGAGATCAAGGAAGCCCTCCAGGCCTTCGGCGTCCAGGGCCTGACCGTGACCGAGGCCAGCGGCTACGGCCGCCAGCGCGGCCACACCGAGGTCTACCGTGGCGCGGAGTACACCGTCGACCTCGTGCCGAAGATCCGGATCGAGGTTTTGGTCGAGGACGACGACGCCGAACAGCTCGTGGATGTCGTGGTCAAGGCCGCCCGGACCGGCAAGATCGGGGACGGCAAGGTCTGGAGCGTCCCGGTCGACACGGCGGTCCGGGTACGGACCGGTGAACGTGGGCCGGACGCGCTCTGAGCCGGGCTGGGCAGGGCTGAGCAGGCGGAACTGAGCGGGACTGACAGGAGCTGCTGGGTGACGAGTGTGGACGTACGTACTGAAGCGGACTCGGAAGACTCCGGACCCAGCGGCTATGCGGCGGCCCGGCTGCGCCTCCTCCAAGGGGAGGCGCGGTCCGGGCCGCCGCGCCGTTCGGCCCTCGCCGACCTCACCGACGACTGGCTGACCGGCCTCTTCACGGCCGCGGGTGCGCCACGGGGGGCCGCGCTGGTGGCCGTGGGCGGGTACGGCAGGGGAGAGCTGTCGCCGCGCAGCGACCTCGATCTGCTGCTGCTGCACGACGGCAGCGCGGACGCCGGTGCGGTGGCGGCCCTCGCAGACCGCATCTGGTACCCCGTCTGGGATCTCGGGCTCGCGCTCGACCACTCCGTGCGCACGCCCGCGGAGGCGCGCAAGACCGCGGGCGAGGACCTCAAGGTGCAGCTGGGGCTGCTCGACGCGCGGCACGTCGTGGGCGATCTCGGACTGACGGCCGGGTTGCGTACGGCGGTGCTCGCCGACTGGCGCAACCTCGCGCCGAAACGGCTGCCCGAGCTGCGCGAGCTGTGCGAGGAACGGGCCGAGCGGCAGGGGGAGTTGAGCTATCTCCTGGAACCGGACCTGAAGGAGGCCCGGGGTGGCCTGCGGGATGCGACCGCGCTGCGGGCCGTCGCCGCATCGTGGCTGGCGGACGCGCCTCGGGAAGGGCTCGCCGATGCCCGGCGGCGGCTGCTCGACGTGCGGGACGCGCTGCATCTGACCACGGGGCGGGCCACGGACCGGCTCGCGCTGCAGGAACAGGATCAAGTCGCAGCAGAGTTGGGGCTGTTGGACGCGGATACCTTGCTGCGGCAGGTGTACGAGTCCGCTCGCACCATCTCGTACGCGAGTGACGTGACGTGGCGCGAGGTGGGCAGGGTGCTCCGGTCCCGGTCCGTGCGGCCTCGGCTGCGGGCCATGCTGGGGGGCTCCAAGGGGGCTGCGGCCGAGCGGTCGCCGTTGGCCGAGGGGGTCGTGGAGCAGGACGGGGAGGTCGTACTCGCCCGCGCGGCCCGGCCCGAGCGGGACCCCGTGCTGCCGCTCCGGGCTGCTGCCGCGGCTGCCCAGGCCGGGCTGCCGCTGTCGCTGCACGCGGTGCGCAGGATGGCGGCGGCTGTACGGCCGCTGCCGACGCCGTGGCCCGCGGAGGCGCGGGAGCAGCTGGTGACGCTGCTTGGGGCGGGACGACCGACGGTCGAGGTGTGGGAGGCCCTTGAGGCAGAGGGGCTGATCACCCGGCTGCTGCCCGACTGGGAGCGGGTGCGGTGCAGGCCACAGCGCAACGCCGTGCACACGTGGACGGTCGACCGGCATCTGGTGGAGACGGCGGTGCAGGCCTCGGAGCTGACCCGCCGCGTGGGGCGGCCCGACCTGCTCCTTGTGGCCGGGCTGCTGCACGACATCGGGAAGGGCTGGCCGGGGGACCACTCGGAGGCCGGGGAGATCATCGCCAGGGACGTCGCCGCCCGGATCGGCTTCGACCGGGCCGACGTGGCGGTCCTCGCGAAACTCGTGCGGTATCACCTGCTGCTGATCGAGACGGCCACGCGCCGCGACCTCGACGACCCGGCCACGGTACGGGCGGTCGCGGACGCGGTGGGTTCGACCGGGACGCTCGAACTGCTGCACGCGCTCACGGAGGCGGACGCGCTGGCCACCGGCCCCGCCGCCTGGTCCACCTGGCGGGGTTCGCTCGTCGCCGACCTGGTGAAGCGGGTCGGAGCGGTGCTGTCCGGGGAGGAGCCGGAGAAAGCGGAGGACATCGCTCCCACCGCCGAGCAGGAGCGCCTCGCGGTGGAGGCGTTCCGTACGGGCGGGCCGGTGCTCGCGCTGCGGGCCCAGACGGAGACAGTCGCCGCCGAGGAGTCGGCCGGGGACCCGGAGCCGCTGGGCGTGGAGCTGGTCATCGCGGTGCCGGACCAGCCCGGGGTGCTGTCCGCCGTCGCGGGGGTGCTCGCCATGCACCGGCTCGCGGTGCGGACGGCGGAGCTGCGGGGGGTCGCTCTGCCGTCGGGTATCGAGGACTCGGTGCTGCTCCTGAACTGGCGGGTCGCCGCGGAGTACGGCTCCCTGCCGCAGGCCGCGCGGCTGCGGGCGGATCTGGTGCGGGCCCTGGACGGCTCCCTGGACATCGCGGCACGGCTGGCCGAGCGGGATGCCGCGTACCCGCGGCGGCGGGGGACGGTCGCGCCGCCGCCCCGGGTGACCGTGGCTTCGGCGGGGTCGCGTCTCGCCACGGTCATCGAGGTGCGGGCCCAGGACGCGCCGGGCCTGCTGCACCGCATCGGCCGGGCGCTGGAGTCGGCGGGCGTGGAGGTACGGAGCGCGCACGTCTCGACGCTGGGGGCGAACGCGGTGGACGCGTTTTACGTGACGGGGGAGGGGGTGCCGCTGCCGGGGGAGCGGGCTGCGGGGGTGGCTCGGGCGGTGGAGGAGGCTTTGCGGGGGTAGGGGGCGGGGTCCCGTGGGGCTCCCGGCTGTTCGCGTTTCCCACCCGCGCCTGTCGCTGTTCGCGTTTCCCACGCCCCCGCTGCTGTTCGCTCCCAACCCACCGCGCTGCTGTAGGCGCTCCCCGCCTGCCGCGCTGCTGTAGGCGCTGCCTACCTGCCGCGCTGTTGTAGGCGCTCCCCACCCGCCCCGCTGTTGTAGGCGTTCCCCACCCGCCCCGCTGTTGTAGGCGTTCCCCACCCGCCCCGCTGTTGTAAGCGTTCCCCACCCGCCCCGCTGCTGGACGCGCTCCCCACCCGGCCCGTTCCTGTACGCGCTCCCCACGCCCCTTGGCGCTGCGGGGCAATCGGGTGGGTGGGCGGGAAAGCTTGTTCGTTCATGAGGCAGCTGCGGGGTGATGGGCGGCTGGGTGGGAGAGGCCTGGTCGGCGGACCCGATGCCGGTGGTGAGAGGCGAGGGGCCCACCCCGCCCCGGGGTTCACGAGCCCCGCGTACACGAGCCCCGCGATACTGCGGGCCCGCCCGCCCGGCGGGACCGATACCCTGGAGGGCGACCTGTCCGCCCTCCCCCAAGCTCTCGGCTTCGCTCGAGCAGGGGGTGCCCCCATCAACCCGAGGATTCGCGACCGCCGTGTTCGACACTCTCTCCGACCGCCTCGCAGCGACATTCAAGAACCTCCGGGGCAAGGGCCGCCTGTCCGAGGCCGACATCGACGCCACGGCGCGCGAGATCCGCATCGCCCTGCTCGAGGCGGACGTCGCCCTCCCCGTCGTCCGGGCCTTCATCAAGCAGATCAAGGAGCGCGCGACCGGGGCCGAGGTCTCCCAGGCCCTGAACCCCGCCCAGCAGGTCATCAAGATCGTCAACGAGGAGCTCGTCGGCATCCTCGGCGGCGAGACGCGACGCCTGCGGTTCGCCAAGAACCCGCCGACCGTCATCATGCTCGCCGGTCTGCAGGGCGCCGGTAAGACCACCCTCGCCGGAAAGCTCGGCCTCTGGCTCAAGGGGCAGGGCCACTCGCCGCTCCTGGTGGCGTGCGACCTGCAGCGCCCCAACGCCGTGAACCAGCTCTCCGTCGTCGCCGAGCGCGCGGGCGTCGGCGTCTACGCCCCCGAGCCGGGCAACGGCGTCGGTGACCCGGTCAAGGTCGCCAAGGACTCGATCGAGTTCGCCAAGACCAAGCAGTACGACGTCGTCATCGTCGACACCGCCGGCCGCCTCGGCATCGACCAGGAGCTGATGCAGCAGGCCGCGGACATCCGCGACGCCGTCAGCCCGGACGAGGTCCTCTTCGTCGTCGACGCCATGATCGGTCAGGACGCCGTCAACACGGCGGAGTCCTTCCGCGACGGCGTCGGCTTCGACGGCGTCGTCCTGTCGAAGCTCGACGGTGACGCCCGCGGTGGCGCCGCCCTGTCGATCGCGCAGGTCACGGGCCGCCAGATCATGTTCGCCTCCAACGGCGAGAAGCTGGACGACTTCGACGCGTTCCACCCGGACCGCATGGCGTCCCGCATCCTCGGCATGGGCGACATGCTCACGCTGATCGAGAAGGCCGAGCAGACCTTCTCCCAGCAAGAGGCCGAGAAGATGGCCTCCAAGCTGGCGAGCAGCAAGGGCAAGGACTTCACGCTCGATGACTTCCTGGCCCAGATGGAGCAGGTCCGCAAGATGGGCAGCATCAGCAAGCTGCTCGGGATGATGCCCGGCATGGGGCAGATCAAGGACCAGATCAACAACCTGGACGAGCGGGACGTCGACCGCACCGCCGCCATCATCAAGTCGATGACGCCGGGCGAGCGTCACGAGCCGACCATCATCAACGGCTCGCGCCGCGCCCGTATCGCCAAGGGTTCCGGCGTCGAGGTCAGCGCCGTCAAGAACCTGGTCGAGCGCTTCTTCGAGGCCCGCAAGATGATGTCGCGCATGGCCCAGGGCGGCGGAATGCCGGGCATGCCCGGGATGCCGGGCATGGGTGGCGGCCCCGGCAAGCAGAAGAAGAAGCAGAAGCAGGCCAAGGGCAAGCGGAAGTCGGGCAACCCGATGAAGCGCCAGCAGGAGGAGCGGGAGGCCGCCGCCCGCCGCGAGCAGGCGGCTCAGGAGGGTGGCGCCTTGGGCCTCCCCGGGGGCCAGCAGTCGCAGAACTTCGAGCTGCCTGACGAGTTCAAGAAGTTCATGGGCTGAGGACCTGCCAGTTCGTACGCCGCCTGGGGCGCCCCTCTGCCGAGAGGGGCGCCCCAGGCGTTTTCGGAGCGGATGCCCGGCCCCGGTTTGTGTCGTAGCGTCCGGATATGAGCAACCCTGTGCCGCCGCGCCGGGCGCCCGGCCAGCCCTGGCGCTCCGAGGGCGCGCCCCCGCCCGAGCCCAAGCCGCCGCCGAAGAAGAAGATGCCGGGCGGGTGGGGCGGGCTCATCCTCACCGCGCTCATCGTCTACCTCATCGCCAACCTCGTCCTCTCGTTCTTCAACGACGGCGACGAGCCGACGATCTCGTACACGGAGTTCAGCAAGCAGGTCGACTCCGGGAACGTCACGAAGATCTACTCCAAGGGCGACGCGATCCAGGGCCAGCTCAAGAAGGAGCAGGAGAAGCCGGGTGACGCGAAGGGGAAGTACACCAAGTTCATCACCCAGCGGCCTGCCTTCGCCGACGACAATCTCTGGGACGACCTGACCAAGCACGACGTCACCGTCACCGCCGAGCCCGTCGTCCAGGAGCGCAGCTTCCTCTCCAACCTGCTCATCTCGCTCGCCCCGATGCTGCTCCTGGTCTTCCTGTGGATCTTCATCGCCCGGCGGATGAGCTCGGGCATGGGCGGCGGCGCGGGCGGCATGCTGGGCCGCAAGGCCCCGCCGAAGCCGGTGGAGCTCGAACCCGGCGACAAGCGCACCACCTTCGAGGACGTGGCGGGCATCGACGAGGTCGAGGGCGAGCTCAGTGACGTCGTCGACTTCCTGAAGAACCCCGCCGCCTACCGCGAGATGGGCGCCAAGATGCCGCGGGGCGTGCTGCTCGCGGGCCTGCCCGGCACCGGCAAGACGCTGCTCGCGCGGGCCGTCGCCGGCGAGGCCGGGGTGCCCTTCTTCTCGGCGTCGGCGTCGGAGTTCATCGAGATGATCGTGGGCGTCGGCGCGTCGCGCGTACGCGAACTCTTCGCCGAGGCGAGGAAAGTCGCGCCGTCCATCATCTTCATCGACGAGATCGACACCATCGGGCGGGCGCGTGGCGGTGGCAGCGGGATGGGCGGACACGACGAACGCGAGCAGACGCTGAACCAGATCCTCACCGAGATGGATGGTTTCTCCGGCTCCGAAGGTGTCATCGTCCTGGCGGCCACCAACCGCGCCGACATCCTCGATCCCGCCCTGACGCGTCCCGGGCGCTTCGACCGGGTCGTCACCGTCAGCCCGCCCGACCGGGGCGGACGCGAGGCCATCCTCAAGATCCACACCCGCGAGATCCCGATGGCGGACGGCATCGACCTCGCCCAGGTCGCCCGTACGACACCGGGGATGACCGGCGCCGAACTCGCCAACCTCGCCAACGAGGCCGCCCTGCTCGCGGTGAAGCGCAAGCAGAAGGAAGTGACGCAGTCCGACCTCTCCGAGGCCCTGGAGAAGGTCCAGCTCGGCGCCGAACGGCCGCTGGTCATGCCCGAGGAGGAGCGGCGGCGCACGGCGTACCACGAAAGCGGACACGCCCTCCTCGGCATGCTGCAACCCGGCGCCGACCCGGTCCGCAAGATCACCATCGTGCCCCGGGGACGGGCACTCGGCGTCACGCTGTCGACGCCGGACGCCGACAAGTACGCGTACACGGAGGAGTATCTCCGCGGCCGCATCGTCGGCGCCCTCGGTGGCATGGCGGCCGAACACGTCGTCTTCGAAGTCATCACCACAGGCGCGGAGAGCGACCTCGAACAGGTCACCAACATCGCCCGCGGCATGGTCGGCCGCTGGGGCATGAGCGAACGTGTCGGCAGGCTCTCGGCACTGCCGAGCGACGCCCAGCAGGCGTACGGGCTCTCGGCCGCCCCCGCCACCCTCGACACGATCGACCACGAGATGCGGCGGATCGTCGACGAGTGCTACGAGAGCGCCTGCCGCCAACTGAGGGACCACCGGGGTCAACTGGACGCCCTGGCGGCCGCACTCCTGGAGAACGAGACCCTGGAGGAGGAGGCGGCCTACCGGGTCGCCGGCATCACCCGACTCACCAAGGACGTCGTCTAGACCCGCTGCGTGACGAAGCGGTCCTGCGGCTCCCCTCGGAGACGGCCCGGGGGGAGCTTCCTGCCGTACAGAACAAGGAGCAGGTCCTGCGCGGCTCCGGTCAGGGGAGCGCCGGTGCCATAACTCCAGTCGAGGTCGTCGGCCCGCAGCTCGACGCCGCCGACGTCCGCCCCGAAGAACTTGGTGCTCCTGGGCGTGACCTTCTCAAGAAGGATGCGCACACGGTCCAGCGGAACCCTGCGGTCGAGTTCCAGGGCCACCGAGATGTCCAGGCCGTGCACCACGTCGTGGCCGAGCGCTCCCTCGATCCCGGCGAAGGGCGGCTGCCAGGGGTGATTCGCGTTGTCCCTGAGGAACGCAGCGAGGTGGCCGGTCGAATGCGCGGCGGCGTCCCTGCGGGCGCACCGGTCGGTCATCCGGTGCAGGCTCCCACGCGCTTTGACCAGTTCGGCCAGCGTCCTCGGGAGCGAGTATCGGAAGCCCAGCGACATATGGGCCGCCACTTCCCGGACCCGCCACCCGGCGCACAGAGTCGGCGCGTCCCACAGCGCGGGCGGCAAGTCGTCGAGGAGGGCGGCGAGATCACGGCGTTCGGCGGCGACAGCGGTTCGGATGTCCACTTCTCCAGGGTGTCGACGACCTCGCCAGAAGTCCAAGAGCTGGATCTTCTCGCCGCTAGCATGCCCAGTTATGGAACTCCGCCAGCTCCAGTACTTCGTCGCCGTCGCGGAGGAGGCCAACTTCACCCGCGCCGCCGCGCGCCTGCACCTGGCCCAGCCAGGCGTGAGTGCCCAGGTCCGGCAGCTGGAGAGGGAGCTCGGGCAGCAACTCCTCGACCGCTCGGGGCGGTCGGTGACCCTGACGGAGGTGGGCGAGGCCGTCCTCCCGTTCGCGCGGGCCGCGCTCGCCGCGGTCGAGGGCGTGCGGCACACCGCGGACGAGTTCACAGGACTGCTCCGCGGTCAGATCGCGCTCGGCCTGGTGTCCGGCGCCGCCACCCACGAGTTCGACGTGGTCTCCGTCCTCGCCGACTTCCACGACGACCACCCCGGGGTCGAGATCGCCCTCACCGAGGACAGCTCGGACCGGATGCTGGCCGCCGTGCGCGATGGCTCACTCGACATCGCCCTCCTGGGTCTGACGGACGAGGAGCCCCCGCCGGGCATCTCCCTGCGGCTGGTGATCGACGAACCCTTGGTGGCCGTCATGCTCCCGGGGGACGCACTTCTCGCTCCTCAAGGGCGTACGACCGTTCCGCTCGCCGCCCTCCGCGACCGCCCACTGATCACCCTTCCGCGCGGCACCGGGGTACGCGGTGTGCTGGACCGCGCCTGCGCGCAGGCGGGCATCCGGCCCCGCGTCGCCTTCGAGGCGGCCGCCCCGCAGGTCCTCGTGCAACTCGTCGTCCGCGGGATGGGCGTGGCCGTCCTCCCCGCTCTCGAGCCCCGTACGGCGGCCGCGTACGGACTGCGGACGCTGGAGATCACCGATCCCCGGCCCCGCGGCAGGATCGCCCTGGCCTGGCGCACGGACGGGCCCGCGAGCCCGGCGGCCAGAGTGCTCCTCGACCGGCTGCGGGCAGCTCTGGGCCGAGGCTAGCCAGGGCTACCGCGTACGCGCGATCAAGTACCGGAACACGTTCGGCATCCACACCGTCCCGTCCCGCCGCTTGTGCGGGTGCAGGGCCTCCGTCAGTTCCTTGTCGACCTGTACCTGATCGGTCGCGCCCACCGCCGCGTCGAACAGCCCCGTGGAGAGCAGGCCGCGGACCGCGCTTTCGGTGTCCGCGTACCCGAAGGGGCACGCGACGCGGCCCGAGCCGTCCGGCTTGAGGCCCGCCCGCTGGGCGACCTCCTCCAGGTCGTCACGGAGCGCGGGGCGCCAACTCCCCGCACTACGGAGAGGGTCGGCGAGCTTGGTCGCCACCTTCAGTACAGAAGAGGTCGTGCAGCGCTCCGGCGGACCCCAGCCGACGAGCACCACGGGGGTGCCGCGCCCGGTCAGCGGGACGCTGGACTCCAGGAGGCCGGAGAGGCCCTCGGAGTCGCCCGCCACACACCCGATCGGCTGGAACGCGGTCACGGTGTTGAAGGTGGGGGTGTCCGGCCCCGAGACGTCGGCGGGGCCTCCCTCGACGAGCCGGGCGCCGGTGCCGCCGTGACGCTGTGTGTCCGAGGCCGTTTCCGGCAGCAGGCGTTCGCGTGCCAGGGCGAGCCGTTCGGGTGCCGAGGTGTCGACTCCGGTGACCGACGCGCCCCGGGACTCCGCCATCAGGAGGGCGAGCCCGGAACCGCAACCGAGGCCGAGAAGCCGTGTTCCGCCGCCTACGTCGAGTCGTTCGTACACCGCCTCATAGAGCGGGACCAGCATCCGTTCCTGGATTTCCGCCCAGTCACGCGCGCGTGCGCACCGGTCCACGCCGCGGGGGGTCGTGCCCGCGCGGGGGAGGTGCGGCTGCGCGAGTGTAGGTGACATCGAAAGCGCCCCAATCCGCCGAGAGTTGCTGGAGTGTCGTATTCAAACGGTTCGTCCTCCCCCGTGCAGTGCGCTCGCACTCCCCCTGTATGCCAGAGAACTCCGCATCCGTCGCGGCGTCCAGAGGTTGTGGGGCAATGCTTGCGTGCCACCGTCGTGCGCCCCCCGAAGAAGCCCCGGAAGAATTCAATACACGCGCTCCGGAGGCCCGCCGTACCATGCGCGCCATGGCTAAGGCACCCGTACTCACGCCCCGCGCGGAAGACTTTCCGCGCTGGTACCAGGACTTGATCAACAAGGCCGAGCTGGCCGACAACGGTCCGGTGCGGGGCACCATGGTGATCCGGCCGTACGGCTACGGCCTGTGGGAACGCATGCAGCAGGACATGGACGCCCGCATCAAGGAGACGGGTACCCAGAACGCGTACTTCCCTCTCCTCATCCCCCAGTCGTACCTGACCAGGGAGGCCGAGCACGTCGAGGGCTTCGCCCCCGAGCTGGCCGTCGTCACGCACGGCGGGGGCAAGGAGCTCGAGGAGCCGGTCGTCATCCGCCCGACCTCCGAGACGATCGTCAACGAGTACTTCTCCAAGTGGGTGCAGAGCTACCGAGACCTGCCGCTCCTGATCAACCAGTGGGCGAACGTGGTCCGTTGGGAGCTGCGCCCCCGGCTCTTCCTGCGGACGTCGGAGTTCCTCTGGCAGGAGGGCCACACGGCCCACGCGACGTACGAGGAAGCACGCGATTTCGCGGCCCGCATCCACCGTGACGTCTACGGAGCCTTCATGCGGGACGTCCTCGCGATGGACTTCGTGCTGGGCCGCAAGACCGCCAAGGAGCGCTTCGCGGGCGCCGTCAACACCCTCACGCTCGAAGGCATGATGGGCGACGGCAAAGCCCTCCAGCTCGGCACCAGCCACGAGCTCGGCCAGAACTTCGCCAGGGCCTTCCACACCCGGTACCTCTCCAGGGAGGGCAAGCAGGAGCTGGTCTGGCAGACCTCCTGGGGCAGTACGACAAGGATGATCGGCGCCCTGGTGATGATGCACGGCGACGACAGCGGCCTGCGGGTCCCGCCGCGCCTCGCACCGGTCCAGGCCGTCGTCCTCGCAGTCAAGGGCGACGACGCGGTGCTCGCCGAGGTCCGCGAGATCGGCGATCGCCTCAAGGCCGCCGGCGTACGCGTCCAGGTCGACGACCGCACGGACGTCCCCTTCGGGCGCCGCGCCGTCGACTGGGAGCTCAAGGGAGTGCCGGTGCGCGTCGAGGTCGGCCCGCGCGACCTGGAGAACGGCACCGCGATGGTGGCCCGCCGCATCGTGGACGAGCACGGCAGGGGCGGCAAGGAGCCGGTGGCGATCGACTCCCTGGCGACGCTGCTGCCCACCCTCCTCGAAGAGGGCCAGCAGCTGCTCCTGGACCAGGCCCGCGAACGCCGGGAGTCCCGTACCTCGGACGTCGCCACGGTGCGGGAGGCCGTGGAGGCCACGGCCGCCGGCGGCTGGGCGCGTATCCCCTGGGCCACGCTCGGCCCGGAGGGCGAGGCGAAGCTCGCGGAGCACTCCGTGTCCGTACGGTGTCTGGTCACGGAGGACGGGGCGGTGCCGGACGCCGATGAGACCCCGGGTAACGTCGCCGTGGTGGCCCGCGCCTACTGACGCGGGCGCCTCCGGTACCGGCGCGCTCGCCCTCGGCTCGTACGCCTGCCGAGGTGACACGAGTCCCGGTGTGCGCGCTTCTTCTACGCGCCGGGGCGTACGCGCCACTACGTACCGGCTTGCCATGAGCTGCGAGGCTTCTGGGCAGATCAGCGCACCCGCCCTCGTCCGGACGCATCAATGACAACTGACGGGTACGTGCAAATTATTTGGGATGCCCCGGAATGGAACCCCTGGGCACCCCGGCTCGTTGTTCACGACGTGAGCACGACACCACCTGTTCTCGCCGCAGAGCTGGCACAGGCGTGGGCCGATATTCAGCGGCACCACCCCGAGCTGCCCGATCTTGCCGCGCCCGAATCCCTGATCGGAGAGTCGTCGTCCGCCTGCGGCGCCGAACTCTCCTTCGAGCGACTGCTCCACGAGGCAGTCCATGGCATCGCCGCGTCTCGCGGCGTACGCGACACCTCACGCGCGGGCCGCTATCACAACCGCAGATTCCTCGCGATCGCCGAGGAGCTGGGCCTGGACCACCCCGATGAGCCGCATCCCAGCAGCGGCTTCTCGCTGGTCACGCTCAACCCCGAGGCGCGCAAGCGCTACCGCCCGACGATCGAGCGGCTCCAGCGCGCCCTCAAGGCGCACACCGCGGCGACCGCCGCCGACACGGCACGCAGCTTCCGGGGCCCGGCCGCCCGGCACGGCTCCTCCGGGGGCGGCGTCCGCGTCAAGGCGGTCTGCGACTGCGGACGCAACGTCCGCGTGGTCCCCTCGGTGCTCGCCCAGGCGCCCATCGTCTGCGGCGGCTGCGGCAAGCCCTTCCGTATCCCGGAAGTGGTCGGCGCCGCCGCGGGCTGACGGGCTGAGCTGGGGATGCGTCGCCGGGGCGCCCGGACCGGATTCGGGCGCCCCGGCGACGTATGGCACAATGGCTAGCTGTACTCGACAGCCGCATAGGAACCCTCTCGCCTCCGGCTGACGCGTCCATCGGGCACCCCGAGTACCGCAACCCCACGTGGCATCTCGTTGTGCCCAACCACGTCAAGACCAGGAGACACCACTCCAGTGGCAGTCAAGATCAAGCTGAAGCGTCTGGGCAAGATCCGTTCGCCTCACTACCGCATCGTCGTCGCCGACTCCCGTACCCGCCGTGATGGTCGGGCCATCGAGGAGATCGGCCTGTACCACCCGGTGCAGAACCCCTCGCGCATCGAGGTCGACTCGGAGCGCGCGCAGTACTGGCTCTCCGTCGGCGCTCAGCCGACCGAGCCGGTCATGGCGATCCTGAAGCTCACCGGTGACTGGCAGGCGCACAAGGGCCTTCCGGCCCCGGCGCCGCTGCTCGTCGCGGAGCCCAAGGACAAGCGCGCCGCGTTCGAGGCCTTCACCAAGGGCCTCGAGGGCGACGAGGCGAAGGGTGAGGCCATCACCCAGAAGGCCAAGAAGGCTGACAAGAAGGCGGACGAGGCCAAGGCCGAGTCCACCGAGTCGACCGAGGCCTGAGCATGCTCGAGGAGGCTCTCGAGCACCTCGTGAAGGGCATCGTCGACAACCCCGACGACGTGCAGGTCGCCTCGCGCAACCTGCGCCGGGGGCGTGTGCTCGAGGTCCGGGTCCACCCGGACGACCTCGGCAAGGTGATCGGCCGCAACGGCCGTACCGCGCGCGCTCTGCGGACCGTCGTGGGCGCCATCGGCGGCCGCGGTGTCCGCGTCGACCTCGTCGACGTGGACCAGGTTCACTGAACCACAGGTAGCACCGGCACGGGCCGGGGAGGGCTTCTGGGCCTTCCTCGGCCCGTAGTCGTCTGCAGACACAGGAGAAAGAGCAGTGCAGCTGGTAGTCGCGCGAATCGGCCGCGCCCATGGCATCAAGGGTGAGGTCACCGTCGAGGTGCGGACCGACGAGCCGGAGCTGCGGCTCGGCCCCGGCGCCGTACTCGCCACCGACCCCGCCTCCACGGGGCCGCTGACCATCGAGGCCGGCCGGGTGCACAGCGGCCGCCTCCTGCTGCGCTTCGAGGGCGTACGCGACCGCACGGGCGCCGAGGCGCTGCGCAACACGCTCCTCATCGCGGAGATCGACCCTCAGGAGCTTCCTGAGGAAGAGGACGAGTACTACGACCACCAGCTGATGGACCTCGACATCGTCACCAAGGACGGCATCGAGGTCGGCCGGATCACCGAGATCTCGCACCTGCCCTCGCAGGACCTGTTCATCGTGGAGCGGCCCGACGGCAGCGAAGTGATGATCCCCTTCGTGGAGGCGATCGTCACCGAGATCGACCTGGAGGAGCAGCGGGCGATCATCGACCCGCCGCCCGGCCTGATCGACGACCGGGCTGAGATCGCCTCGGCCAGGGACGACGAGGAGCCTTCGGACGAGAGGCCCTCGGGGGACGACGCCTGATGCGGCTCGACGTCGTCACGATCTTCCCCGAGTACCTGGAACCCCTGAACGTCTCCCTCGTCGGCAAGGCACGCGCGCGTGGACAGCTCGACGTGAACGTGCACGACCTCAGGGAGTGGACGTACGACCGCCACAACACGGTCGACGACACCCCCTACGGCGGCGGCCCCGGCATGGTCATGAAGACCGAGCCCTGGGGCGCGGCCCTCGACGACGTACTCGCCGAGGGATACGAGGCCGGGGCCCACGGGCCCGTCCTCGTCGTCCCCACGCCCAGCGGGCGGCCCTTCACCCAGGAGCTCGCCGTCGAGCTCTCCGAGCGGCCCTGGCTGGTCTTCACGCCCGCGCGGTACGAAGGCATCGACCGCCGGGTCATGGACGAGTACGCGACCCGGATGCCCGTCTACGAGGTGTCGATCGGTGACTACGTCCTCGCGGGCGGCGAGGCGGCCGTCCTGGTCGTCACCGAGGCCGTGGCCCGGCTCCTGCCCGGCGTCCTCGGCAATGCCGAGTCACACCGCGACGACTCCTTCGCGCCCGGCGCCATGGCCAACCTCCTCGAAGGCCCCGTCTATACGAAGCCTCCGCAGTGGCGCGGTCACGGCATCCCGGACGTGCTCATCAGCGGCCACCACGGCAAGATCGCACGCTGGCGCAGGGACGAGGCGCTGCGGCGCACGGTCCGCAACAGGCCCGATCTGATCGAGCGCTGCGACCCCGCCGTCTTCGACAAGAAAGACCGCGAGATGCTCTCGATCCTGGGGTGGCGCCCGGGGCCCGACGGCCGATTTGGGCGAGACCCCCAGGCCGTGGAAGAATAGGCCGCTGCTGTACGTCCAGCGCGCGCCCCTGCCACAGGGGGAACGACGCCCGCCCGACGCGAACAGCTATCGAATCCTCATCACGAACTTCCCGCTGATGACCTGTGGCATCAGTGAAGAAAGCAGACGATCATGGCTAACCTGCTCGACTCCGTCGACAGCGCTTCGCTGCGCACCGACGTCCCGGCCTTCCGCCCGGGTGACACCGTCAACGTCCACGTGCGCGTCATCGAGGGCAACCGCTCCCGTGTCCAGCAGTTCAAGGGCGTAGTCATCCGTCGCCAGGGTGCCGGCGTGCGCGAGACCTTCACGGTCCGCAAGGTCTCCTTCTCCGTCGGCGTGGAGCGCACCTTCCCGGTGCACACCCCGATCGTCGAGAAGATCGAGCTCGTCAGCCGCGGCGCCGTGCGTCGCGCGAAGCTGTACTACCTCCGTGAGCTGCGCGGCAAGGCCGCGAAGATCAAGGAGAAGCGCGACAACTGAGCTCGCGCACGGGTCCACAGCGGAGCCGGATAGCATCTGGATCCGATGGACACCGAAGCACAGCACACGGAGCGCGACCGCTCCTCCCCACCCACTGACTCCCCGAGCGCCGAGCGCGAGGGTGAGTCCGAGGGGACGGAGGACCGGTCGCGCTCCGCTTTTGTGTCCTTCGTGTCCTGGCTGCCCGGCGGCAGAGCCACCCTGACACTGCTGATCTGCATGGTGTCCCTGCTGCTCGTCAGCACCTTCGTGATGCAGCCCTTCCAGATCCCCAGCGGCTCCATGGAGCCCGCGTTCCGGGTCGGAGACCGGGTACTCGTCAACAAGTTGGCGTACCGTTTCGGGTCCGAGCCGCAGCGAGGTGACGCGGTCGTCTTCGACGGCAGCGGCTACTTCGGAGATGCCGACTACATCAAGCGGGTCGCAGGGGTAGGGGGAGACCGGGTGGTCTGCTGCGACAAGCGGGGGAGGATCATGGTGAACGGCGAGCCCGTCGACGAGCCGTACCTGTACCCGGGGGACGCCCCCTCGAAGGTGCCCTTCGTCGCGGTCGTCCCCGAAGGCAGCCTGTTCCTCCTCGGTGACCACCGCAGCGACTCCCGTGACTCCCGCGACCACTTGGGCCAGCCCGGCGGCGGCATGATCCCCGTCGACTCCGTGATCGGCAGGGCCGACTGGATCGCCTGGCCCATCGGACACTGGACCTCCCTGGAGCGTCCCGACAGCTACGCGCGCGTGCCGGCACCAGGCGGCGCGCATGGGTAACCGCGGGCGTACACGCGCCGCCAGTCACCGGGCCGACACCCGGCTGCCCACCGGCTCCCGGCCCACCACCGGTCCCGTACTGCCCGGAAGGGCCGAGCGGCGCAAGCTCGCGCGGAAGGTCAAGCGGCGCAGGCAGCGCTCCGCGATCAAGGAGATACCTCTCCTCATAGGCGTCGCGCTCCTCATAGCCCTGGTCCTGAAGACCTTCCTGGTGCAGGCCTTCGTGATCCCCTCGGGCTCGATGGAGCAGACGATCAAGATCGGCGACCGCGTACTCGTCGACAAGCTCACCCCGTGGTTCGGCGCCAAGCCGGAGCGCGGCGACGTCGTCGTCTTCGAGGACCCCGGCAACTGGCTCAAGGACGAACAGACCAAGAAAAAGGACGACCCCGTAGGCGTCAAGCAGGTCAAGGAAGGCCTCGCCTTCATCGGACTGCTTCCCTCCGACAACGAACGCGACCTGATCAAACGCGTCGTGGGCGTCGGCGGCGACACCGTGAAGTGCTGTGACAAGAACAAGAAGCTCATGGTCAACGGGGTCCCCCTCACCGAGCCCTACATCAATCCGGGGGACGAGCCCTCGTCCTTCGCGTTCGAGGTGAAGGTCCCCGAGGGCCGGTTCTTCGTCATGGGTGACCACCGCTCCGACTCGGCCGACTCCCGTTTCCACCGCACCGAGAAGTTCAGCGGCACCGTCTCCGAGGACAGCGTGGTGGGCCGCGCGCTCGTCATCGCCTGGCCCTTCGACCACTGGCGGAAACTGGAGGAGCCCGATACGTACGCGTCGGTGCCCGACGCGCGTGCGGGGTCGGACACCGCCCTGGGGCCGTCGCATAGGGTGGCCCCAGGCGATCGACACGGATTGACCGGACTCCCGACCCCTGCGGAACTCCCGCTCGTTATGGGAGTGGTGGGCCTGCATCGCATCAGGAGCGGGCAGCGGCACGGACTGAGGAGTGGATGTGGGGGATGTGGCGGTCGGCGCACGGTCCGGACACGGTGGGCCCGAGGAGCAGCCAGGGCGATCAGACGAGCCGGAGGCCGAGGCCACGGCGGGCGGCGTGAGCCCCGGGAGTGACACCGCGGGCGCCAGGCCCGCACCCGGTGAGACGGACGGGAAGCCGGCCAAGGGGGCGAGCAAGCCCCGCTCCTTCTGGAAGGAGCTGCCGCTCCTCATCGGCATCGCGCTGATCCTGGCGCTGGTGATCAAGACTTTCCTGGTGCAGGCGTTCTCGATTCCCTCGGACTCGATGCAGAACACGCTCCAGAAGGGCGACCGCGTCCTGGTCGACAAGCTGACCCCGTGGTTCGGCTCGGAGCCCGAGCGCGGCGAGGTCGTCGTCTTCAGGGACCCCGGCCACTGGCTGGACGGTGAGCCGACGCCCGACCCGAACGCGCTTCAGCGGGTCCTCGGCTGGGTCGGCCTGATGCCGTCCGCCGACGAGAAGGACCTGATCAAGCGGGTCATCGCGGTCGGCGGCGACACGGTGGAGTGCAAGGGCACAGGACCGGTGAAGGTCAACGGCAAGGCGCTGAACGAGCCGTACGTCTTCGAGGGCAACACCCCGTGCACCGTCGACGACCAGGGCGGTCAGTTCAAGGTCACCGTGCCCGCGGGCAAGATCTGGGTCATGGGCGACCACCGGCAGAACTCGCTGGACTCCCGCTACCACCAGAACCAGCCCGGCGGCGGCGCCGTCCCCGTGGACAATGTCGTGGGCCGCGCCATCGTGATCGCCTGGCCGCCCACCCGCTGGGCGACGCTGCCCAAGCCGGACACCTTCGACCAGCAGGGCATCAACGCCGCCATGAGCGCGGCCCCCGCGGCTCTCGGGCTCGCGGGCGCGGTGCCGGTCGTGCTCTGGCGCCGACGTCGTCTCACGGTGGCTGCCGCGCAGGCCGCGAGGGTTTCTGGCGGAGGTACCGCCGGGTAGGGTGCCGTCCCAGATCGCTGATCTTCCGCGCTCCTGTTCGTAGGGGCGCGGGGTCGTCTCCGACATGGGGGAGCACTGGGATGAGCAGGACACAACGTACGGACGAGGGCCACGGACGGCTCGGCAGCGTGCTGTCGGGACTGGCCGTGGCCCTCGGCTGTGTGCTCTTCCTGGGAGGCTTCATCTGGGGCGCCGTCCTGTACCAGCCCTACACCGTCCCCACCGGGTCGATGACGCCGACGATCGGGGCGGGCGACCGGGTCCTGGCGGAGCGGATCGACGGCAGCGAGGTGCGCCGCGGTGACGTCGTCGTCTTCCGGCAGGCGAGCTGGGGCGACCTGCCGATGGTCAAGCGCGTGGTCGGCGTGGGCGGCGACCGGATCTCCTGCTGCACCGACGGCAAGCTGATGGTCAACGGCAAGCCCGTCGCAGAACCGTATCTTCCGGAGGGTACGGGTGCCGCGGCCACCGGAATCCCGGCCACCACGGTCCCCAAGGGCAACCTTTTCCTGCTCGGTGACGAGCGCAGCGGTTCCCTGGACTCCAGCGTGCACCTGGGCGACTCGAACCGTGGCTCCGTGCCGCGCGGTGCGGTGGAGGGGCGGGTCGACGCGGTGGCCTGGCCGTCGGAGAGGTTCGGGACGCTGGAACGCCCCGAGGGCTTCGCGGACATGCCGGGAGGCATCTCCGACCCCGGGCCCGTGCGGCTCATGGTGTGGGCGGTGGTGGCCGGCGCCGTCCTCGTCCTGGGCGGCGCGGCGTACGGCCCGGTGGCCAAGCGGCTGCGGCGCGGGCGCGAGCGTCCGCGGAGCCGTGACCGCTCGGGGGAGAGCGCCCATGTCGGCTGAGGAGCCGCAGCCGGAGGCGCTTCGGAGGGTCGCGCGGGTGGTGCTGCTCGACCCGCAGGACCGCATCCTCCTGCTGCACGGCCATGAGCCGGAGGACGCGACGGACGACTGGTGGTTCACACCGGGCGGTGGTCTGGAGGGCGACGAGACGCATGAACAGGCGGCGCTGCGTGAACTGATGGAAGAGACGGGCATCACCGAGGTCGAGCTCGGCCCCGCCCTGTGGCAGCGGTTCTGCTCCTTCCCCTTCGCCGGACGGCGCTGGGACCAGGACGAGCGGTACTTCCTGGCGCGTACGTCGCAGACGTACACGCGGGCCGCGGGGCTGACGGAGCTGGAACGGCGGAGTGTCGCGGGAGCGCGATGGTGGACGTGCCAGGAACTGACCGAGGCACATGAGACGGTGTATCCGACCAGGCTCGCCGAGTTGCTTCGCAGGCTGCTCGACGAGGGTCCTCCGAGCCGGCCCGAGACCCTCGACACGGAAATCGTGTAGAGGCTCCAGGGGCTGACGCACAATAGGGGGACGCACGGCTGAAGGGGAACATGCCATGAGCGCCGAGGACCTCGAGAAGTACGAGACCGAGATGGAGCTGAAGCTCTACCGGGAGTACCGCGATGTCGTCGGTCTGTTCAAATATGTGATCGAGACCGAACGGCGCTTCTACCTCACCAACGACTACGAGATGCAGGTGCACTCGGTCCAGGGTGAGGTTTTCTTCGAGGTGTCCATGGCGGACGCCTGGGTGTGGGACATGTACAGGCCTGCCAGGTTCGTGAAGCAGGTGCGCGTCCTCACGTTCAAGGACGTAAACATCGAGGAGCTCAACAAGAGCGACCTCGAGCTGCCGGGCGGCTGAGTTCACCGCTCGGTTCACCGCCACGGGTGAGCGAGTTATCCACAACGGCTGAGTCGTCCACCAAGATCCACAGCGCTCGGGGCCGAGCCCCAGTGTGGGTGTCGGAGGTGGTTCCGACATGAACGCACGTGGGGCACTCGGGCGGTACGGCGAAGATCTGGCCGCGCGGCGGCTGGGCGAGGCCGGGATGACGGTTCTGGAGCGCAACTGGCGCGGCGGCAGGACCGGCGAGATCGACATCGTGGCCATGGACGGTGAAGCGCTGGTCGTCTGTGAGGTCAAGACGCGCAGGGCCGCCCTGGTCGGCTCGGGGATCTATCAGCACCCGATGGCCGCCGTGGGCCAGGCCAAGGCGGAGCGGCTGCGGCGTCTCGCCGAGCGCTGGATCGACGAGCGGGGCGGCCCACCGCCGGGCGGGGTGCGGATCGATCTCGTCGGCGTCCTGATCCCCCGCCGCGGGGCCCCTGTCGTGGAGCACGCGCGGGGGGTGGCCTGATGGGATTCGCGCGTACGTGTTCCGTGGCTCTGGTGGGCGTCGAGGGCGTGGTCGTCGAGGTGCAGGCCGACCTGGAGCCGGGCGTGGCGGCGTTCACGCTGGTCGGGCTCCCGGACAAGAGCCTGACGGAGAGCAAGGACCGGGTCAGGGCCGCGGTGGTCAACTCCGGAGGGGAGTGGCCGCAGAAAAAGCTCACCGTGGGCCTCAGCCCGGCGTCGGTGCCCAAGGGCGGCAGCGGCTTCGATCTCGCGATCGCCTGCGCGGTGCTCGGCGCGGCGGAGCGCATCGATCCGCGGACGCTCACCGACATCGTGATGATCGGTGAGCTGGGGCTCGACGGGCGGGTGCGGCCGGTCAGGGGAGTGCTGCCCGCGGTCCTCGCGGCGGCCGACGCGGGCTATGAGCAGGTCGTCGTCCCCGAGTGCACGGCGGCCGAGGCCGCGCTGGTGCCGGGGGTGTCGGTCCTCGGAGTGCGCAGCCTGCGGCAGCTGATCGCCGTGCTGACCGATGAGCCGGTGCCGGAGGAGGAGCCTGACGAGCCGGGGCGTCCGGATCCGATGCTCGCGGGGCTCTGTGTGCCCGGGACCGGTGTGGGCACGGGGCTCAGCGGCGGCCTGGACGACGGGCTCGCCCTTGACCTCGCCGATGTCGTCGGCCAGACCTCGGCCAGGACCGCCGTGGAGGTGGCGGCGGCGGGTGGGCACCACCTCTTTCTGCAGGGCCCGCCGGGTGCGGGGAAGACGATGCTCGCGGAGCGGCTGCCGGCCATCCTGCCTCGGCTGACCCGGGAGGAGTCCCTGGAGGTGACGGCCGTCCACTCCGTGGCGGGCATGCTGCCACCGGGGAAGCCCTTGGTGGACACCGCGCCGTACTGCGCGCCGCACCACTCCGCGACGATGCAGTCGCTGGTGGGCGGAGGCAAGGGAATCGCGCGGCCGGGGGCGGTCTCGTTGGCTCACCGCGGGGTGCTTTTTCTCGACGAGGCGCCGGAGTTCAGCGGCCAGACCCTGGACTCTTTGCGCCAGCCCCTGGAGTCCGGGCACGTGGTGATCGCTCGCAGCGCGGGGGTGGTGCGCCTGCCCGCGAAGTTCCTGATGGTGCTCGCCGCCAACCCCTGTCCCTGCGGCCGGCACACCCTTCTTGGTGACGGCTGCGAGTGTCCGGCGTCCGTCATCCGCCGCTATCAGGCGCGGCTGTCGGGACCGCTGCTCGACCGGGTCGACCTGAAGGTCGAGGTGGAGCCCGTCACGCGCTCCGAGCTGGCCGGGCACGGCACTCCGGGGGACTCCACGCAGACGGTCGCCGACCGGGTGTGCGCCGCCCGGGAGCGCGCGGCGGGCAGGCTGACCGGCACCGGCTGGCGCACGAACAGCGAGGTGCCGGGACACGCGCTGCGCACGCGGTGGCCGGCGGAACCGGGCGCCCTGGACGCGGCCGAACTCGACCTGGAGCGTGGCTTCCTGACGGCCCGGGGGCTCGACCGCGTCCTGCGGGTCGCCTGGACCGTCGCGGACCTCGCGGGACGGGGCCGGCCCGGGGCTCAGGATGTCGCCCTGGCACTGCAGTTGCGTACGGGGATCTCGCGGGGCGTGCCGATGGCGATCGGGGCGCTGACATGACCCCGGACCCGAGCAGCACACTGGAGGAGGAGCGGCTGGCGAGGGTCGCCCTGACCCGGATCCTGGAGCCGGGGGACGCGGTGGGCGGGCGGTGGTTGCGCGAGACCGGGGCCGCCGAAGTGGTGCGGCGGCTGGTCGAGGGGGAGGGGCGGCTTGCCGGGGCGACTCCGGTGAGGTGGGAAGGGTTACGGGCGCGGGCCGCGAAGGCGAGGCCAGGGCGTGACCTGGCGGTGGCGCGGGACGCCGGGGTGCGCTTCGTGTGTCCGGGGGAGGCGGAGTGGCCCGCCCAGCTGGACGACCTGGGGGACGCGCGGCCCGTGGGGCTATGGGTGCGGGGGCAGCCCAGCCTGCGGATATGGGCGCTGCGGTCGGTGGCCGTGGTCGGCGCGCGTGCCTGCACGGAGTACGGGGCGCACATGGCCGCCGGTCTGGGTGCGGGTCTTGCCGAGCGGGGGTGGGTGGTCGTGTCGGGTGGTGCCTATGGGGTGGACGGTGCCGCGCATCGGGGGGCGCTGGGGGCCGGTGGGGCCACGGTCGCGGTGCTCGCGTGCGGGGTCGATCAGGCCTATCCGCGGGGTCACGCCGAGTTGCTCAGGAGGATCGCGGAACAGGGGCTGCTGGTGGGGGAGTTGCCGCCCGGGGACCATCCCACCCCGAGTCGTTTCATCCTCAGGAACCGCGTGATCGCCGCTCTCACCCGGGGGAGTGTCGTCGTCGAGGCCGCCTACCGCAGTGGTGCGCTCGCCACGGCGCGCAGTGCTCAGGAGCTCGGGCGGTTCACGATGGGGGTGCCGGGCCCCGCGACGAGCGGTCTCTCGGCGGGGGTGCACGAACTGCTGCGGCGTGACGGAGTCCTGGTGACCGACGCGGCGGACGTCGTCGAGCTGGTGGGCGACATGGGCGAGCTGGCCCCGGAGCGGCGCGGGCCCGTCGTGCCGCGCGATCTGCTCGCCCCGGACGCCGCCCGCGTCCTGGCGGCGGTGCCCGGCCGGGGAACTGCGTCGCCCCGGGAGATCGCACTCGGGGCGGCCACGGTGGTGGATATGGCGATCGGTCGGCTGTACGAGTTGCGCTCTCTCGGGTTCGTCGAACGACACGGCGACGGCTGGCAGTTGACACGCCAGGCGATTGTGTCGGTCTTGCCGGAGGGAGGCGGTTCGTGACCGACCGTGTTCGGCCGTCTGGATGAACCCCCGATGGCCTTGGGAGCGGCCGCAGTTGACGCTTCAAGCTCGTCACGGACGGCGACGAGGGGTACTCGGTGGGGCGCTCAGCGGAACGTATCTGCGTACGCGGGATCCCCTGCTGTTCGCACACTGCGACACTCCAGTCACGCTACGCTCACAAGGATTCCGACGCGGACAGGCAACCACAGGCAAGCAGACGGACAACCTCATTCACTTCACGCAAACTCACCACCTCGCGGGCGCGGGCCAACCCATCGGCTCGCAAGACCTCACCAGTTCACGGCAGAACGGCTCAAGGCAACAAATGCCCCAGCACACCTCAGGGTCCGATCGGGCGGCGGCTCCTCCCGCCGCCCGGAGCGGCGAGCGGGAGCGGCCCCCCGCCCCCTCGTCGCTGGACGAGCTGTGGCGTTCGTACAAGAACACGGGGGACGGGCGGCTGCGCGAACAGTTGATCCTGCACTACTCGCCGCTGGTGAAATACGTCGCGGGCCGGGTCAGCGTGGGCCTTCCGCCCAATGTCGAGCAGGCGGACTTCGTGTCCTCCGGGGTGTTCGGTCTGATCGACGCGATCGAGAAGTTCGACATCGAGCGTTCCATCAAGTTCGAGACGTACGCGATCACCCGCATCCGTGGCGCGATGATCGACGAACTGCGGGCCCTCGACTGGATCCCCCGGTCCGTGCGGCAGAAGGCACGCAACGTCGAGCGTGCCTACGCCACGCTCGAAGCGCAGTTGCGGCGTACTCCCTCGGAGGGCGAGGTCGCCCACGAGATGGGGATCGCCATCGAGGAACTGCATGCCATTTTCAGCCAGTTGTCGCTGGCGAACGTGGTGGCCCTCGAAGAGCTGCTGCACGTCGGCGGCGAGGGCGGCAACAGGCTCAGCCTGATGGACACCCTCGAGGACACCGCCGCCGACAACCCCGTGGAGGTCGCCGAGGACCGCGAGCTGCGGCGGCTGCTCGCGCGCGCGATCAATACGCTGCCGGAGCGCGAGAAGACGGTCGTGACGCTCTACTACTACGAGGGCCTGACGCTCGCGGAGATCGGCAACGTGCTCGGTGTGACGGAGAGCCGCGTGAGCCAGATCCACACGAAGTCGGTGCTCCAGCTGCGGGCGAAGCTGGCGAGTTTTGGCCGCTGAGCCCGCTGAATCGTCCCTGCCCCTGGCATGTGCCGTGCGATCGGGGTGTGGGGTTCGGCGGAGCGCATCGACTCCCGTCCTCGCGGTCACGTCCGTAGAGTGGAGGGCGTGCCAAGGATTCGAGCGGCCTCTGTGGCCGAGCACCGGTCGATGCAGCGCGGCGCCCTCCTGGACGCCGCGCGGTCCCTGCTGTCCGAGGGCGGTACGGAGGCGTTGACCTTCCCCGCCCTCGCCGAACGCACGGGGCTCGCGCGGTCGTCCGTGTACGAGTACTTCCGGTCGCGTGCCGCGGTCGTCGAGGAGCTGTGCGAGGTCGACTTCCCCGTCTGGGCGGCGGAGGTCTCCGCCGCGATGGAGGGCGCCGACACCGCCGAGGGCAAGGTCGAGGCGTACGTCAGGCGGCAGCTCGATCTGGTGGGGGACCGGCGCCACCGGGCCGTCGTCGCGATCTCCGCGGCCGAGCTGGACGCGGGTGCGCGCGAGAAGATCCGGGCCGCGCACGGAGGGCTCGTCGCCATGATCGGCGAGGCGCTGCGCGAGCTGGGGCACGCTGAGCCACGGCTTGCGGCGATGCTCCTGCAGGGTGTCGTGGACGCGGCGGTGCGGCGCATCGAGCTGGGCGCCGCGGAGGACCCGTCCGCCATCACCGAGGCGGCCGTGACCATGGCCCTGCGGGGTGTGCGGGGCTGAGGCCTCGCACGTCGAGGCCCGGCAGAACGCCTGCCCACAGGGGGACCGGCCGCAGCAACGGCACATCGATCACCGGCAGCAGGCGGGCGGCCCCGCTTCGCAGCAGCCATGGCGGCATCAGCGACAGCGGGTCCAGATACGCCTCGCCCCGCAGCAGCCCCCAGTGCAGGCAGCTGCCCGGGCAGTGGGCGCGGGGCGGTTCCAGCACCCCCAGCGTCCCGCCCGCCGCCACCTGGGCGCCCTTCTTGACCGTGGCCCGCACCGGCTCGTACGTCGTGCGCAGGGGCGGGGCGCCGGTGCCCGTCAGCTCCACGGAGATCACTCCCCGTCCCGCCACCCGGCCGGTGAAGGAGACCCTGCCCGCGGCCGCGGCCCGGACCACCGAGCCCGGCGTCGCCGCGAGGTCCACGCCCCGGTGGCCCCGGCCGTACTCCGTCGCCGGAGGCTCCCAGCCCCGTACGACAACGGGCCGCACCCCCACGGGCCAAGCGCGGCCGGCCTTCGGTACCGGCTCCCCGGCGGCGCCGGCCGGGAGCGGCACCGCAGTGATCAGTGCCACGGCCGCCAGCACAGAAACCAGCCCTCTGCTCAGCCTTCTTCGCATGTGAGACATGGCAGAACCGTCCCGCGTCGGGCCGGTCCGCGGGGATCATGGCCCGGATCTGTGGATGACCAGCCGCTTGTGGACATCGGCGTCACCCGCTGCCTCGCGGGTCCCGTACACTTCTTGTGGCGATCCGGGTCACCGGGTCGACTTCGCACGCCCCGACACCAGGCCATCAAAAGCCAGGTGCCAGCGCCTCTCGGTCCTTTGCGGCACGGCGCATCGCGGGCGTCAGGCGCGACCGCCATCCGGCGGACGCGGCACAACCGAGAACACCTAGGAGTACGGCCATGGCCGTCGTCACGATGCGGGAGCTGCTGGAAAGCGGCGTCCACTTCGGTCACCAGACCCGTCGTTGGAACCCGAAGATGAAGCGCTTCATCTTCACGGAGCGCAACGGCATCTACATCATCGACCTGCTCCAGTCGCTGTCGTACATCGACCGCGCCTACGAGTTCGTCAAGGAGACCGTCGCCCACGGCGGCACGGTCATGTTCGTCGGCACGAAGAAGCAGGCGCAGGAGGCCATCGCCGAGCAGGCGACCCGCGTCGGCATGCCCTACGTGAACCAGCGCTGGCTGGGCGGCATGCTCACCAACTTCTCGACCGTCTACAAGCGCCTGCAGCGCCTGAAGGAGCTCGAGCAGATCGACTTCGAGGATGTGGCCGCGTCCGGCCTCACCAAGAAGGAGCTGCTCGTCCTCTCCCGCGAGAAGGCCAAGCTGGAGAAGACCCTCGGCGGTATCCGCGAGATGTCCAAGGTGCCCAGCGCCGTCTGGATCGTGGACACCAAGAAGGAGCACATCGCGGTCGGCGAGGCCCGGAAGCTCAACATCCCGGTCGTCGCCATCCTCGACACCAACTGTGACCCCGACGAGGTCGACTACAAGATCCCGGGCAACGACGACGCGATCCGCTCCGTCACCCTGCTCACCCGCGTGATCGCCGACGCCGTCGCCGAGGGCCTCATCGCCCGTTCCGGCGTCGCCACCGGCGACCAGAAGCCGGGCGAGAAGACCGCCGGCGAGCCGCTCGCCGAGTGGGAGCGCGACCTGCTCGAGGGTGACAAGAAGGCTGACGAGCCCAAGGCCGACGAGCCGAAGGCCGCCGAGGCCGAGGCCGAGGTTCAGAAGTCCGCCGAGACGGAGAAGGCCGCCGACGCCGAGCAGGCCGAGGCCCCCGCCGAGGTTGCTGCCGCCGAGGCCCCCGCCGCGGAGACCGAGCAGGCCTGACCTTCACAGGTTCGGTAGTTGACGGCGGGGGCCCATCAGGCCCCCGCCGTTCACCCGTAGATCTTTCAGACCTCCGAAAGAGAATTTCAAGATCATGGCGAACTACACCGCCGCTGACGTCAAGAAGCTCCGTGAGCTCACGGGCGCCGGCATGATGGACTGCAAGAAGGCGCTCGACGAGGCCGACGGCAGCGTCGACAAGGCCGTCGAAGCCCTGCGCATCAAGGGCCAGAAGGGCGTCGCCAAGCGCGAGGGCCGCTCCGCCGAGAACGGCGCCGTGGTCTCCCTCATC
The DNA here is from genome assembly GCF_055577715.1 of Streptomyces sp. NPDC033177. Classification (NCBI taxonomy): domain Bacteria; kingdom Bacillati; phylum Actinomycetota; class Actinomycetes; order Kitasatosporales; family Streptomycetaceae; genus Streptomyces; species Streptomyces sp. NPDC033177. Next base: position 214,669 of record NZ_JBVIPS010000013.1, read on the forward strand.
GCCGACGACAACACCTCCGGCGTGATCGTCGAGCTGAAGTGCGAGACGGACTTCGTCGCCAAGGGCGAGAAGTTCCAGGCCGTCGCGAACTCGCTGGCCGCGCACATCGCCAAGACGTCGCCCGCCGACATCGCCGCGCTGCTCGCCTCCGAGATCGAGGCCGGCAAGACCGTCCAGGCGTACGTCGACGAGGCCAACGCCAACCTCGGCGAGAAGATCGTCCTGGACCGTTTCGCCCAGTTCGCGGGCACGTACGTCACCGCGTACATGCACCGCACCATGCCCGACCTGCCCCCGCAGATCGGTGTTCTGGTCGAGCTGGACAAGGCCGACGCCGACCTGGCCAAGGGCATCGCCCAGCACATCGCCGCCTTCGCGCCGAAGTACCTCTCCCGCGAGGACGTCCCGGCCGAGGTCGTCGAGTCCGAGCGCCGCGTCGCCGAGGAGACCACCCGCGCCGAGGGCAAGCCCGAGGCCGCGCTGCCCAAGATCGTCGAGGGTCGCGTCAACGGCTTCTTCAAGGAGGCCACCCTCCTCGGTCAGCCGTACGCGCTCGACAACAAGAAGTCCGTCCAGAAGGTCCTGGACGAGGCCGGTGTCACCCTGAAGCGCTTCTCGCGCATCAAGGTCGGCATCTGAGTCCGTACCGCGATCGACGGTAGACCCCGCTAGGGTCGACAGCGGTCGCCCGCGTACCCACGCGTACGCGACGTACGACCGCAGGATCTGACGAGGAGGCCATTGCCGAGCATGGGATGCGAACGACACCCCACCGGCAGTGGCCTTCTTCGTATGTGCGCCGAGCAAAAAGAAGCGAGAACTCCATGACCACCAAGGCCGACACAAACAGCGGCGACGATAAAGTCCCCGGTCGTTTCCTGCTGAAGCTCTCCGGTGAGGCGTTCGCCGGCGGGGGCGGCCTTGGCGTCGACCCCGATGTGGTGCACGCGATCGCCAAGGAGATCGCCGCGGTCGTCCGGGACGGCGCCCAGATCGCGGCCGTCATCGGCGGCGGCAACTTCTTCCGCGGCGCGGAGCTGCAGCAGCGCGGCATGGACCGCGCCCGCTCCGACTACATGGGCATGCTCGGCACGGTCATGAACTGCCTTGCCCTCCAGGACTTCCTGGAGAAGGAAGGCATCGAGTGCCGCGTGCAGACCGCCATCACGATGGGCCAGGTCGCGGAGCCGTACATCCCGCTGCGCGCCGTCCGGCACCTGGAGAAGGGCCGTGTGGTCATCTTCGGCGCCGGCATGGGCATGCCGTACTTCTCCACCGACACCACCGCGGCGCAGCGCGCCCTGGAGATCGACGCCGAGGCCCTGCTCATGGGCAAGAACGGCGTCGACGGTGTCTACGACTCCGACCCCAAGACCAACCCGGACGCGGTGAAGTACGACGCGCTCGGCTACGGCGAGGTCATCACCCGCGACCTGAAGGTCGCCGACATGACCGCGATCACGCTGTGCCGCGACAACAAGCTGCCCATCCTGGTCTTCGAGCTGCTCTCCTCCGGCAATATCGCCCGTGCCGTCAAGGGTGAGAAGATCGGCACACTCGTGGGCGACGAGGGCACCCGCGCCTGATCCCGCGGACGCCCCCGAGGGCCACGAGGGATGGACAAAGCCCTGCCGGTCGGACACGGTGCAGGGAAAGAGACGCGACGCAGCCGACACCCCATGGACTCCCCCTACTTCACCGTGTGGGGGCGCCCCCAGCCCACTCACAACACGCAGGAGCAAGTGGTGATCGAAGAGACCCTCCTCGAGGCCGAGGAGAAGATGGAGAAGGCCGTCGTGGTCGCCAAGGAGGACTTCGCCGCGATTCGCACAGGCCGTGCGCACCCGGCGATGTTCAACAAGATCGTGGCCGACTACTACGGCGCCCTTACGCCGATCAATCAGCTGGCCTCGTTCTCGGTGCCCGAGCCGCGGATGGCCGTGGTGACCCCGTTCGACAAGAGCGCGCTGCGCAACATCGAGCAGGCGATCCGCGACTCCGACCTCGGCGTCAACCCCAGCAATGACGGAAACATCATCCGGGTGACGTTCCCCGAGCTGACGCAGGACCGCCGCAAGGAGTACATCAAGGTCGCCAAGACCAAGGCCGAGGACTCCAAGATCTCGATCCGCTCCATCCGCCGCAAGGCCAAGGAAGCGATCGACAAGGCGGTCAAGGACGGCGACATCGGCGAGGACGAGGGCCGTCGCGCGGAGAAGGAGCTCGACGACACCACCGCGAAGTACGTCGCACAGGTGGACGAGCTGCTCAAGCACAAGGAAGCCGAGCTGCTCGAGGTCTGAGGGCTCGTGGTCTGAGGACTGAGGAATCCGATCCGTGAACGACTCTTCCTGGGGGGCGCCTCCCAGAGCCGGGTACTGGGGGCCGCCCGACCAGGGCCCTGCTCAAGGGGCTGCCCCGGCAGGTCCCGCGTACGATGCGCATGACGCCCTGTATCCAGCAGAGACGCAGCCCATGCCCATCGTGCCTGACATGCCTGAAGTACCCCGGGAGCCCATGCCCAGCGCATCACAGCCCGCCCCTGAGGCGCCGCGAGCACCTCGAGCGCCCAAGGCGCCCCAAGCGCCGAAGAAGAGCGCGGGCCGTGATCTCGGGGCGGCCATAGGAGTCGGCGTGGGGCTCGGCGCGGTGATCGTCGCGTCGCTCTTCATCGTGAAGGCCGTCTTCATCGGCGTCATAGCGGTCGCCGTCGTGGTCGGTCTCTGGGAACTCACCTCGCGGCTCCAGGAGCGCAAGGAGATCAAGGCGCCGCTGGTCCCGCTGGCGGTGGGCGGCGCCGCGATGGTCGTCGCCGGATACGTCCGCGGACCCGAGGGTGCCTGGGTCGCCATGGCGCTTACCGCGCTCGCGGTGCTCGTCTGGCGGATGACCGAACCGCCCGAGGGCTATCTGAAGGACGTCACGGCGGGCGTCTTCGCGGCGTTCTACGTCCCGTTCCTCGCCACCTTCGTGGCGATGATGCTCACCGCGGACGACGGCGCGATGCGGGTGCTCACGTTCCTGCTCCTGACCGTGGTCAGCGACACCGGGGCGTACGCGATCGGCTGGCGCTTCGGCAAGCACAAGCTCGCCCCGCGCATCAGCCCCGGCAAGACCCGCGAGGGCCTGGTCGGAGCGGTCACGTTCGCGATGGCGGGGGGTGCGCTGTGCATGGAGTTCCTGATCGACGGCGGCACGTGGTGGCAGGGCCTGCTCATCGGCCTCGCCGTCGCCGCGAGCGCGACGCTCGGTGACCTCGGCGAATCCATGATCAAGCGTGACCTCGGCATCAAGGACATGGGCACGCTGCTGCCGGGCCACGGCGGCATCATGGACCGCCTCGACTCCCTGCTGCCGACCGCACCGGTGGTCTGGCTGCTGCTCGTGATCTTCGTAGGATCCGGCTGACCTGCGTCTTCGTACGCCAGGGGCTCGTCGTCCACAGGGCGGCGGGCCCCTTGCCGTATGTCTGCGACACTGGATGGACCATGCCTGTACCCGGAGAACTCACCTTTGTCGCGCCCCGTGGGGCCAAGAAGCCGCCGCGGCATCTCGCTGACCTCACGCCTGCCGAGCGCAAGGAAGCCGTTGCCGCCGTCGGCGAGAAACCGTTTCGCGCCAAGCAGCTCTCGCAGCACTACTTCGCGCGGTACGCGCACGACCCGGAGCAGTGGACCGACATTCCCGCCGGTTCGCGCACGAAGCTCCAGGAGGCGCTGCTTCCCGAGCTGATGTCCGTGGTGCGGCACATCAGCTGTGACGACGACACCACCCGCAAGACGCTGTGGCGGCTGTTCGACGGCACGCTCGTCGAGTCCGTGCTCATGCGCTACCCGGACCGCGTGACGATGTGCATCTCGTCGCAGGCCGGGTGCGGGATGAACTGCCCGTTCTGCGCGACGGGGCAGGCCGGTCTCGACCGGAATCTGTCGACCGCCGAGATCGTGCATCAGATCGTCGATGGGATGCGTGCGCTCCGGGACGGGGAGATCCCGGGTGGGCCCGCGCGACTCTCCAACATCGTCTTCATGGGCATGGGCGAGCCGCTCGCCAACTACAACCGCGTCACCGGGGCGATTCGCAGGCTCACCGATCCCGAGCCGGACGGTGTCGGGCTCTCGCAGCGCGGCATCACCGTGTCGACCGTCGGGCTCGTGCCCGCCATCCACCGGTTCGCCGACGAGGGCTTCAAGTGCCGCCTCGCCATCTCGCTGCACGCGCCCGACGACGAGCTCCGCGACACCCTCGTACCCGTCAATACGCGGTGGAACGTGCGCGAGGTGCTCGAGGCGGGTTGGGAGTACGCCGCCAAGTCGGGGCGCCGCCTCTCCATCGAGTACGCGCTGATCCGGGACATCAACGACCACGCCTGGCGCGGTGACCGGCTCGGGCGGCTGCTCAAGAACAAGCCCGTCCACGTGAACCTGATCCCGCTGAACCCGACGCCGGGCTCGAAGTGGACGGCATCGCGGCCCGAGGACGAGAAGGCCTTCGTGAACGCCATCGCCGCTCATGGGGTACCTGTCACGGTTCGTGACACCCGTGGCCAGGAGATCGACGGGGCGTGCGGTCAGCTCGCCGCGGCCGAGCGTTAGTCTGGCCGGAACACAACTTCACAGCCAACTTCATAGCCGGAACGCATCTTCATATTCCGACAGGGGAGCGCCACAGCGCTGAGAGTGCGGCAGCCAAGGACAGGTTGGCCGCAGACCCTCTGAACCTTGCCCGGGTCATTCCGGGTAGGAAGTTCGGACATCACTCAAGCTGTTGCGCCCTGCCCGCGGGCCCTCCGGTCCGTGGGCAGGGCCGCGTCTCTTCCTGGTCACTCCAGGAGGAATGAACTCAGTGAGCACCAGCAAGAAGGTCACGGTCACCGCGGTCGCGGCGGCCATCGGGCTCGTCGCGCTCTCCGCGTGCGGCAGCTCGTCCGACAGCGGCGACGACGCCGCCGGCTCCAAGAGCGTCACGCTCGTCAGCCACGACTCCTTCAACGTCTCCAAGGACGTATTGAAGGCGTTCGAGAAGAGCTCCGGGTACAAGGTCAACGTCCTCAAGGACGGGGACGCGGGCGCCGCCGTGAACAAGGCGATCCTGTCGAAGGACAACCCGCAGGGAGACGTCTTCTTCGGCGTCGACAACACCCTGCTCTCGCGCGCGCTCGACAACGGCCTCTTCCAGTCGTACGAGGCCAAGGGCTCGGAGAAGGTCGGGTCGGAGTTCCGGGTCGACGGGGACAAGCACCGCGTCACACCCGTCGACAGCGGCGACATCTGCGTCAACTACGACAAGAAGTACTTCGCCGACAAGAAGCTGGCGCCGCCGAAGTCCTTCGCGGACCTGACCAAGCCCGCCTACAAGAATTTGCTGGTGACGGAGAACGCCGCGACTTCCTCTCCCGGTCTCGGTTTCCTGCTCGGCACCGCCGCTCAGTACGGCGACGACGGATGGCAGGGCTACTGGAAGAAGCTCAGGGCCAACGGAGTCAAGGTCGTCGACGGCTGGGAGCAGGCCTACAACGAGGAGTTCTCCGGGTCCGCCGGCGGCAAGAAGGCCAAGGGCGACCGGCCGCTCGTCGTCTCCTACGCCTCCTCGCCGCCCGTCGAGGTGCTCTACGCCAAGCCGCAGCCCAAGGAGGCGCCGACCGGCGTCGCGAAGGGCACCTGCTTCCGGCAGGTCGAGTACGCCGGGCTGCTCAGCAACGCCAAGAACGAGAAGGGCGGCAAGGCCCTCCTCGACTTCCTGATCGGTGAGAAGTTCCAGGGCGACATGCCGCTGAACATGTTCGTGAACCCGGTGCGGGAGAACGTCGAGCTGCCCGAGCTGTTCGTCAAGCACGGGGTGAAGATCGACGATCCGCACACCATGGACCCGAAGAAGATCGCCGACAACCGTGAGCAGTGGGTCAAGTCGTGGACCTCGCTCGTACTGAAGTAGGCAAGCCCCGCCAAGGGCTCTCGCGGGGGAGTGCGGCGCGGCTCGGCCTGATGGCCGCGCCCGTCGCCTTCTTCGCTGTCTTCTTCGCCTATCCGGTCGCCGCGATCGTCGCGCGCGGCCTGAAGGTGGGCGGTCAGTGGCAGTTCGGGCGGATCGCGGACGTCGTCGGGCAGTCCGACGTCCGGCACGTGCTGTGGTTCACCACCTGGCAGGCGCTCGCCTCGACCGCGCTCACGCTGCTGATCGCGCTCCCCGGCGCGTATGTCTTCGCGCGCTTCGAGTTCAGGGGCAAGCAGGTGCTGCGGGCGGTCGTCACTGTGCCGTTCGTGCTGCCGACGGTCGTCGTCGGGACGGCGTTCCTCGCGTTGCTCGGCCGGGGCGGGCTGCTCGACGAGATGTGGGGCGTACGGCTCGACACGACCGTGTGGGCCATTCTGCTCGCGCACGTCTTCTTCAATTACGCCGTCGTCGTACGGACCGTGGGCGGGCTCTGGTCGCAGCTCGACCCCCGGCAGGAGGAGGCCGCGCGGATGCTCGGCGCCTCGCGGTGGGCCGCCTGGCGGACGGTGACACTGCCCGCGCTCGGCCCCGCGGTCGCCGCGGCGTCCCTCATGGTCTTCCTCTTCACGTTCACCTCCTTCGGCGTCGTGCAGATCCTCGGCGGGCCCGCGTACTCGACGCTCGAAGTCGAGATCTACCGGCAGACCGCCCAGCTTCTTGACCTGTCGACGGCTGCCGTCCTGACGATCGTGCAGTTCGCGGCGGTCGGACTGATCCTCGCCGTGCACGCGTGGACCGTGCGCCGGCGCGAGACCGCGTTGCGGTTGGTCGACGCCGCCGCCGTGGCCCGCCGACCGCGCGGCGCGGGGCAGTGGAGCCTGCTCGGCGGGGTCGTGCTGACGATCGCCGTGCTGATCCTGCTGCCACTCGGGGTGCTGGTCGAGCGGTCGCTGAGCGGTCCTGGCGGCTACGGCTTCGCGTACTTCAGGGAGCTGACGTCGGCGGAGGGCGGGGCGTTCCTCGTCCCGCCGATCGAGGCCGTCTGGAATTCGCTCCGGTACGCGCTCGCCGCCACCGCCATCGCCCTGGTGATCGGCGGGCTCGCCGCCGCGGCGCTCACCCGGAAGGCGGGCCGCCTGGTGCGCGGCTTCGACGCGCTGCTGATGCTGCCGCTCGGGGTGTCCGCGGTGACGGTCGGCTTCGGTTTCCTGATCACGCTGGACAAGCCGCCGCTCGACCTGCGCTCGACGTGGATCCTGGTGCCGCTCGCGCAGGCCCTGGTGGGCGTGCCCTTCGTCGTACGGACCATGCTTCCCGTCCTGCGTGCGGTGGACGGACGGCTGCGTGAGGCCGCCGCCGTGCTCGGGGCCTCGCCGCTGCGGGCGTGGCGTGAGGTCGACCTGCCGATGGTGCGGCGGGCGCTGCTGATCGCCGCCGGGTTCGCCTTCGCGGTGTCGCTCGGGGAGTTCGGCGCGACCGTGTTCATCGCGCGGCCGGACAACCCGACGCTTCCGGTCGCCGTGGCGCGGCTCCTGGGGCGGGCCGGGGAGCTCAACTACGGGCAGGCGATGGCACTTTCGACGATCTTGATGGTGGTGTGCGCGGTGTCGCTGCTGCTGCTCGAACGGCTCCGTACCGAGCGGACGACTGGGGAGTTCTGATGGACGTGGGCGTGGGCGTGGGTGCAGGAGCGGGTGCGGGGTTGCTGACGCTGGCGGACGCGACCGTGCGGTTCGGGGGGCGGGCCGTGCTCGACGGTGTCGGTCTCGCGGTCGACGAGCACGAGATCGTCTGCGTGCTCGGGCCGAGCGGCAGCGGCAAGTCGACGCTGCTGCGCGCGGTGGCCGGGCTCCAGGAGCTCGACGGTGGGCAGGTCCTGCTCGACGGCCGTGACCAGCGGGGGGTGCCCGCGCACAAGCGTGGGGTCGGCCTGATGTTCCAGGACCACCAGCTGTTCCCGCAGCGTGACGTGGCCGGCAACGTCGCCTTCGGGCTGCGGATGCACGGGGCTTCGCGGGGTGAACAGGCGAACCGCGTGGCCGAGTTGCTCGAACTCGTGGGGTTGCCGGGGGCGCAGCGGCGGGCCGTCGCCTCGCTCTCGGGCGGCGAGCAGCAGCGGGTCGCCCTCGCGCGGGCTCTCGCGCCGAGGCCGCGGCTGCTGATGCTCGACGAGCCGCTCGGGCAGCTCGACCGTTCGCTGCGGGAACGACTCGTGGTGGAACTGCGGGAACTCTTCGACGAGTTGGGTACGACGGTCCTTGCGGTCACGCATGATCAGGGCGAGGCGTTCGCGCTGGCCGACCGGGTCGTGGTGATGCGGGACGGGCGGATCGCCCAGTCCGGTACGCCACTTGAGGTCTGGCAGCGTCCTGCGGATGAGTTCGTGGCGCGGTTTCTGGGCTTCGACAACGTCGTCGACGCGACGGTGGCCGGTGAGGTGGCCGACACCGCCTGGGGCAAGGTTCCGGTGCCAGGGGATTTTGAGGGTGCGGAGGGTGGGCGGTGCCGGTTGCTGGTGCGGCCGGCCGGGGTGCGGTTGGTGCCCGTCGATGAGGGGCTGCCGTGTGTCGTGACGGCGCGGACGTTCCGGGGTACGCATGTCGCCGTCCATCTGGAGCCTCGGAGCGGGCCTCGGCTTGAGGCGGCCTGTGCGTTGCGGGATGCGCCTGGGGTGGGGGAGACGGTGGGGGTTGTGTTTGAGGTGGGGGACGTTGTGGTGCTGGGTTGAGGGGTGGGCTGAGGTGGGCCGCGGGGGTGGGCGTTGATTTCCCCAACCCCGCCCCTTCCCGAAAACCCGCTGGGCGCGGGGGCCTTGGGGGGCGGGTGGCGTTTGTGCGCGCGCCGGTCATGGTTGCCGCGATCACCGGCTTCGCCGCGCTCGTCCTCAAGCGCCGGACGGGCTGAATTGCCCGCTGGTCGGTTAGACGTTCAGGGGGTTCAGCCGCCTGTCGTTAGTGACGCCAGTGCTGCTGGGGCCTCCTCCACGGTGTCCACCAGGGCGATCCTTGGTTCCATTGAGCGGCCTTGGGCCAGTGCCTGGAGGAGGGGCCAGGCCGGGAGGGTGCTTGTCCAGTGGGTGTGGTTCACCAGGATCATGGGGGTTGGTTCGCCGCGGGATTCGTAATAGTTCGGCGTCGCCGCGTCGAAGATTTCCTGGAGCGTGCCGGCCGCGCCCGGCAGGAAGATCACGCCCGCGTTCGAGCGGGCCAGGAGGCCGTCCTCGCGGGTGGCGTTGGCGAAGTACTTGGCCAGGTGGGTGGCGAAGGCGTTCGGCGGCTCGTGGCCGTAGAACCACGTGGGAACACCCACCGACGCGCCGCCGGACGGCCACCGCTCGCGGACGTCGAAGGCCGCCCTCGCCCACTCGCTGACCGAGGGGGTGAAGGACGGGGCCTTGGCGAGGAGTTCGAGCGCCTCGTCCAGCATCTCGTCGCGGAAGACGGACGCGTACGCGCCCAGGTTCGCCGCCTCCATCGCACCGGGGCCACCCCCGGTGGCGACCGTGAACCCGGCGCGCGCGAGCGAGCGGCCGAGCCGGGCGGCACCCTCGTACGCCTCCGTGCCACGGGCCATCGCGTGACCGCCCATCACGCCCACCACCCGCGCGCTGACCAGCAGTTCGTCGAGGGCGTCCGAGATCGAGTCGTCGTGGATCGCCCGGAGCATCGAGGAGAAGACGTCGCCGTCCGCCTTGGTCTCCTGGAACCACGCGTACGCACCGGCGTCCGGAGTCGCCTCGTACCCTCCCTCGGACAGTCCTGAGAAGAGTTCGTCCGGCGTGTAGAGGAGACCACGGTACGGGTCGAACGGCAGGCCGGGGACGGGCGGGAACACCAGAGCCCCGGCGGTCCGCATCGCGTCCACCGCGCTCTGCTCCATCGCGCACCCGAGGAACACCGCGCCCGTGGCGTCGCAGGCCCGCAGCACGGACGTACGTGCCATCAGGTCTATTGCCTGGACGCGGCACCCGGCGAGCGAGCCGCCCGCGGCGATCTCGTCGAACTCCGCGAGCGACTCGATCTCGCGGTCGCCGCCGGGGAGTCGGGGTGACGGCCCCCGGGCAACGGAAGCTGCGGACACGGACACGGACACGGGCACGGACGCGGGTTTGGGAGTTGGCTGCATTCGGCCATGCTAGAGACGCCGCCCGGACTCCGGGCCTCAGCCCCGCACCCCGCCTCAGCCCCGCACCTCAGCCCTGGACCTCTGACTCGTCCATCCACATGATTTCCCAGGTGTGGCCGTCCAGGTCGTCGAAGGCGCGGCCGTACATCATGCCGAAGTCCTGCGTCTTGCCCGCCGTGGCACCCGCCGCGACGGCCTTGTCGACCAGCTCGTCGACCTTCTCGCGGCTCTCGGCGCTCAGGCAGAGCAGCGTCTCGCTCGTCTTCCGTGAGTCCGCGATCTGCTTCTCCGTGAACTGCTGGTAGTGCTTCTTGCTCAGCAGCATGGCGACGATCGTGTCGCTGATCACGACGCAGGCGCAGTCGTCCGTCGTGAACTGCGGGTTGATCGTGTAGCCGAGCTCCGTGAAGAACCTCTTCGAGCCGTCGACGTCGTTCACGGCGAGGTTCACGAAGATCATCTGCTGGTACATGAGGTGTCTCCCGATGCGGTGAGTTCTGCGTGAGTTCTGCGTGAGTGCTGCGCGCGTTCTGCGTGGCGCGTGCGTTCCGTGGCTTACGGAGAGGTAGACGCACGTTCGACGCAGAACTCATCGCCCCTCGCGGAACTTTCTCCCGGGAGCTCGACGAGGGCGACTCAGCCTGTGAGCGGCAGCGCCGCCAGCTGCGCGACCATCCAGGTCAGCGGCCCGAACACGGCCGCGAGCGCGCCCGCCCGCAGCACGGCGGTACCGCGCAGCATCGATGTCGGCGCCCCGAGTTGCAGCAGCGCCGATGTCGTCTCGGACCGGGCGTGCTTGGCCTGGACGGCGGCCGTGGCCAGGGTGAGGACAGCGCAGCCCGCGACGAGCAGCGAGCCGAGCGCGGTCAGTGGACCGACGTTCGGCCGGTCGCCGGAGTAGAGCGTGAGCGCCGCGTACGCCGCGGAGCCCACCACGCAGAGCACCCCGAGCGGCCGCCCGATCCGCCGGGCCTCCTCCTGCAGACCGCGCCCGGCCAGGAGCCGCATCGCCCCGGGCCTGGCCGCCTGCAGGATCCGCCCGCACAGGTACGTGAGGCCGGGTCCCGCGAGGGCGAGGCCGACCGCCGTGAGCGCCCAACCGGCGAGCACCCCCGCGGGGCTGCCGGTCAAACCGCCCGGCAGTGTCAGGTCCGAGGTGCTGGGGGCGCGGCTCGCGTACGCCTCGACGGCGAGGCCCACCGCGAGGAGCGCGATGCCCCACGGCAGCCCGCTCGGCGGGGCGACGGGTGCGTCCGGGTCCGCGGATTCCTTCCGCTCGGTGCCCGGCTTGCCGCGGCGCTCGGCCGTCCGGGGCCGCAGGGCGGCCGCGCTCGCGGCGGAGGCGGCCAGCGGCACCAGGGCGAGCAGGGTGAGGGCCGCGGCGAGGGGCAACGGCTGCCCGGCGGCGAGCAGTTCGGACGCGGCGCCGTCGAACGGCAGGCCGTACACGTCGCCGCGCAGGTGCAGGAAGAACAGGAGCGCGACCATCGAGCCGAGCGTGCACGCCACGGCCGTGGAGATCGTGGCGAGCACCGTGAGCCTCGCCGGTCCGAGCCCCACCGCGGAGAGCCCCGAGCGCGGCTTGGTCGCCGGGTCGGTGCGTGCGACGGTGACGGCGAAGTACACGGTGGCGGCGATCGGCGCGACGCACCAGGCGAGGCGCAGCACGGCCCCGCCGGACGCGTTCGGGTGGCCCATCGCGTACCCCAGTGTGCACAGCAGCAGGAAGCCGGTGCCGGCCGAGGCCGCGGCCACGAGCAGCCTGCGCAGCTGGACCAGGGGGTGGGCCCCGCGGGCTAGACGGAGAGCGAGCACGCGGCCCGGCCTTCCGCGTCGTCGGACTTGGTTTCGGCGGAGGCGGAAGCGGAGGCAGCTGGGGCGGTCTCGGCACCCGCGTCATCCCCGGCCTGCCCACCTGCCTCGGCACCCGCGTCGTCCCCGACCCGCCCGCCTCCGTCGGCTTCCCCCGTATCCCTGGCCTGCCCGCCTCCCTCGGCGTCACCCGCATCCCCGGCGTCCCCCGCAGCGACCGCCCCCGCCCCCGGCAGATGCACTGTGTTCACGCGCCGTCCGTCGAGCAGTGTGACCGTCCGGTCGGCGAGGGCGGCGACCTCCGCGTCGTGCGTGGCCAGGACGACCGTGATGCCGTGCGAGCGGGCCGCGGTCGTCAGCGTACGAAGGACGTGGGCGCGGTCGGCGCGGTACAGCGGCGCCGTCGGCTCGTCGGCGAAGATCACGGACGGCATGGTGACCAGGGAACGGGCGATGGCGATGCGCTGACGCTGGGCCTGGAGCAGCGCGTGCGGCCGCTTGCGGGCGCAGTCACCGATGTCGAGGCGGTCGAGCCACTCCTGGGCCGTGGCCTTGGAGGCCCGGTGCGACGAGCCGCGCAGCATCAGCGGCAGCGCGACGTTCTCCCGGGCGGTGAGCTCGGGGACGAGATGCGGCTCCGGGTCGATCCAGCCGAAGCGGTCGCGGCGCAGGCGTTCGCGGATGACCGGGCTCATCGTGTGCACCGGCGTGCTGTTGAACCAGACCTCGCCCTGCTGGGGCAGGAGCTGGCCGGAGAGACAGCGCAGAAGTGTCGTCTTGCCGCTGCCGCGCGGGCCGGTGACGGCGAGGATCTCGCCCTCGCGGACACCGAGTGATACGCCGGTGAGCGCGGGCGAGCCGTTGTGTGTGACGTGCAAGGCGCGTGCCCACAGCACGTCGTTGTCCGGCGGGGCCACCATCACGTACACCTCGGTTCAGATCAGTTTGCCTCCCCCGTACGGGGGAACGAAGGCGGGGCCGATCGGTCACTGGGCACGCTAGGGATCCAGGCCGTGCTGCCTGGAAAAGACGCGGCCCGGGGGCGTCCGTTCTCACTCGAACGGGCGCCCCCGGGGCCGGTGTTGATCACTCGATCACACTATGGGTCCCTGCGGAGCCGTAAGAAGCCCCATGGGTCCCAGGGATCAGAGCTTCGTCCACGCCTCCGTGAGGACGTGGCGCAGGATGCCCTCGATCTCGTCGAAGGTCTCCTGGGTGGAGATCAGCGGCGGGGCGAGCTGGACGACCGGGTCGCCACGGTCGTCGGCGCGGCAGTACAGGCCGTTCTCGTACAGCGCCTTGGAGAGGAAGCCGTACAGGACGCGCTCGGTCTCCTCGTCGTTGAACGTCTCCTTGGTGTCCTTGTCCTTCACGAGCTCGATGCCGTAGAAGAAGCCGTTGCCGCGGACGTCGCCGACGATCGGCAGGTCGTGCAGCTTGCGCAGGGTCTGGTAGAACGCGTCCTCGTTGTCGAGGACGTGCTGGTTGAGACCCTCCTTCTCGAAGATGTCGAGGTTGGCGATGCCGACCGCGGCGGAGACCGGGTGGCCGCCGAAGGTGTAGCCGTGCAGGAAGGTGTTGTCGCCCTTGTAGAACGGCTCGGCGAGCTTGTCCGAGATGATGCAGGCGCCGATCGGGGAGTAGCCCGAGGTCATGCCCTTGGCGCAGGTGATCATGTCCGGGACGTAGCCGAACTTGTCACAGGCGAACATCGTGCCGAGGCGGCCGAAGGCGCAGATGACCTCGTCCGAGACGAGCAGCACGTCGTACTTGTCGCAGATCTCGCGTACGCGCTGGAAGTACCCGGGCGGGGGCGGGAAGCAGCCGCCCGCGTTCTGTACCGGCTCCAGGAACACGGCGGCGACCGTCTCGGGGCCCTCGAAGAGGATCTCCTGCTCGATCTGGTCGGCGGCCCAGCGGCCGAAGGCCTCGGGGTCGTCGCCGTGGATCGGGGCGCGGTAGATGTTCGTGTTCGGCACCTTGTGCGCGCCCGGGACGAGCGGCTCGAAGGGGGCCTTGAGCGCGGGCAGACCGGTGATGGACAGGGCGCCCTGCGGGGTGCCGTGGTAGGCGACCGCGCGCGAGATGACCTTGTACTTCGTGTGGTTGCCGGTGAGCTTGTGGTACTGCTTCGCCAGCTTCCACGCGGTCTCGACGGCCTCGCCGCCACCGGTGGTGAAGAAGACCTTGTTGAGGTCGCCGGGCGCGTGGTTGGCCAAACGTTCCGCCAGCTCGACGGCCTTCGGGTGGGCGTAGCTCCACACCGGGAAGAAGGCCAGCTCCTGCGCCTGCTTGTAGGCGGTCTCGGCGAGCTCGTGACGGCCGTGGCCCGCGTTGACCACGAACAGCCCGGAGAGGCCGTCCAGGTACTTCTTGCCCTTGTCGTCGTAGATGTAGGTGCCCTCGCCACGCACGATGGTGGGCACGGGTGCGTTCTCGTAGTCCGACATGCGGGTGAAGTGCATCCACAAGTGGTCGTACGCGGTTTGGCTGAGGTCCTTGCTCACGGCTATCGGGTTCCCCACATATAGGTCTGCTTCTTGAGCTTCAGATAGACGAAGCTCTCGGTGGAGCGCACGCCGGGGAGGGCGCGGATGCGCTTGTTGATCACGTCGAGAAGGTGGTCGTCGTCCTCGCAGACGACCTCCACCATCAGGTCGAAGGAGCCCGCGGTCATCACCACGTACTCACACTCGGCCATGGCCGTCAGCGCCTCCGCGACGGGATCCAGGTCGCCCTCGACGTTGATGCCGACCATCGCCTGGCGCCGGAAACCCACGGTGAGCGGGTCCGTGACGGCGACGATCTGCATCACGCCCTGATCGAGCAGCTTCTGGACGCGTTGGCGCACGGCCGCTTCGGAAAGGCCCACGGCCTTGCCGATGGCGGCGTACGGACGGCGTCCGTCCTCCTGAAGCTGTTCGATGATCGCCAGGGAGACGGCGTCGATGGACGAAGAACCGTTCCCGTGTCGGGAACTGCTGGAATCTGCGCTGCGACTGGCCACGACCCCATGGTGCACAGGACTCGACAGTTCCGCAAGGTCAGATCGATGAAATTCGTTGTCTACGGGTTCGATCGTCACGGATTTCGCAGTTCTAGGGCTCCGGGTATGTTGAAAGCGTCGGTACAACGACTAGGGTGGGTATCTCATCCACTGGACATCTGACTGGAGGGCCGGAAGTGACCACCGAGCTGCGCCGTCTGCGTAACTACATCGACGGAGAATTCCGGGACGCCGCCGACGGGCGGACCACCGAGGTGGTCAACCCCGCCAACGGCGAGTCCTACGCCACCGCGCCCCTGTCGGGGCAGGCCGACGTCGACGCCGCCATGGACGCGGCCGCCGCCGCGTTCCCCGCCTGGCGTGACCTGACGCCCGCCGAGCGCCAGAAGGCCCTGCTGAAGATCGCCGACGCGTTCGAGGAGCGCGCCGAGGAGCTCATCGCTGCCGAGGTCGAGAACACGGGCAAGCCGACCGGCCTCACGCGGTCCGAGGAAATCCCGCCCATGGTCGACCAGATCCGCTTCTTCGCGGGCGCGGCCCGGATGCTCGAAGGCCGCGCGGCCGGCGAGTACATGGAGGGTTTGACCTCCATCATCCGCCGCGAGCCGATCGGCGTCTGCGCGCAGGTCGCGCCCTGGAACTACCCGATGATGATGGGCGTATGGAAGTTCGCCCCGGCGCTCGCCGCGGGCAACACCGTCGTCCTCAAGCCCTCGGACACGACCCCCGCGTCGACCGTCCTGATGGCCGAGATCATCGGCTCGATCGTCCCCAAGGGCGTCTTCAACGTCGTCTGCGGCGACCGTGACACCGGCCGCGCGATGGTCGAGCACAACACCCCGGCGATGGCCTCCATCACCGGCTCCGTGCGCGCCGGCATGCAGGTCGCCGAGTCCGCCTCCAAGGACCTCAAGCGGGTCCACCTGGAGCTCGGCGGCAAGGCGCCGGTCGTCGTCTTCGAGGACGCCGACCTCGCCAAGGCCGTCGAGGACATCTCGGTGGCGGGCTTCTTCAACGCGGGCCAGGACTGTACGGCCGCCACGCGCGTGCTCGTCCACGAGTCCATCCACGACGAGTTCGTGACCGCGCTCGCCAAGGCCGCGGCCGACACGAAGACCGGCCAGCCGGACGACGAGGACGTGCTCTTCGGCCCGCTCAACAACGCCAACCAGCTGAAGCAGGTATCCGGCTTCATCGACCGCCTCCCGGCGCACGCCAAGGTCGAGGCGGGCGGTCAACGGGTCGGCGAGAAGGGCTTCTTCTACGCCCCGACCGTCGTCTCGGGCCTCAAGCAGGACGACGAGATCATCCAGAACGAGGTCTTCGGCCCGGTCATCACCGTCCAGTCCTTCACGGACGAGGAGCAGGCCGTCTCGTACGCGAACGGCGTGGACTACGCCCTGGCCTCCTCGGTCTGGACGCAGAACCACGCGCGCGCCATGCGCATGTCCAAGGTCCTCGACTTCGGCTGCGTCTGGATCAACACGCACATCCCGCTGGTCGCGGAGATGCCGCACGGCGGCTTCAAGAAGTCCGGCTACGGCAAGGACCTCTCGGCGTACGGCTTCGACGACTACACGCGCATCAAGCACGTCATGACGTCCATCGAGGGTTAAGCCTCCTCGTCCCTGGGCTAATTGGGATGCCTGGCCCCACCGCCCCCGCGTACCGTCAGGTGCGCGGGGGCGGCTCCGTTGTGTGCTTCCTTCTTTCTCATCTCTGTAAAAGATCCGTAGCGCACGCACTCTCCGCCCCCGCCTTTTCTGTACCTACGGGGGTGGGACCTGATGATGACGACGGCCGACGATCTCGCGGCGCTGCTGCTGCGCCGCCGGCAGAGTGTGCACGTACCCTCCGGCGCCGGACGGTCCGCTGAGACCGACGCCGGCGTGGTCGTCCTCGAAGCCGAACTCGCCGACCGCGGGCACCTGTTGACCGCCCGGCTGCGCCGCGCGCTGACCGCTCTGTCCGTCCCCGGCCTCGCTGCGACCGGCGTGAAGCTGCTCGCCGACGTCGACGCGCTGATGGGCTCCGACCGTCACCATGCCCCGCTGTTCCGGCGCTTCCCCGACGAGATCGCGTACCAGCCCGCGTACGACCGCTACACCTCCCTCGTCGTCGAACACCTCGCCGCCCAGCCGCACCAGCCCTGCATGAACTGTGCGGGCACCAAGGCGCGCGTCCGCGCGCTCAAGCCGTGTGCGCATCTGCTGTGCGACGACTGCCACCGCAAGGAACTGGACACGGGCTGCTGCGACGACTGCTGCGTCTGGTACGCCTGCCCGATCTGCGAGAACCGCTACGAGACGGACGGGCCCACCGATCCCTGGCTCGATACCGGCGTGGGGCTCGGCGGTGACGGCGGCGAGGTTCTGCGCGCGCTGGGCCTCGCGGCGCCGGGTGACGCTTCGGCCGAACTCGCCGCGCTGCTCGCCCGCCGTACGCCCCTCAACCCCCAGGACCACGACGACCTGGTGCTGCTCCTGCGGCATCTGGACCCGGCCGACGCCGCCGACTGGCTTCCGGCCGACATCCCCCTGCGCGAGAGCAAGGCGCTCGCCCTCGCGCCGCTGCTCGACGTGCCGGACGTACGCGCGCTCGTGGGGGAGCACGCCGACACCGCCACCGATGTGCTGCGCATCCTCGTCGTACGGTCCGGGGGCGACCCCGACCTGCTCGAACTGCCCCGCCTGCGTGGGCTTCCGCGTCCCGTACGCCGTGAACTCCTCGCCCTGCTCGACGGGTTCGACCTGCGGCGGCTCGCCGAGGACATGGACCGCAACCCGCACGCCTGGAAGCGGGTCGGCGAGATCCTGCACCCCTTCGAGCAGGCCCACCGACACGCGCGCGTGGCGCTCGCCTTCGCCGTCCTGCGCGGGACCCGCATCGGTGACACCGCGCTCTCTGAGGTGCTGCTTGCCGAGGCCGCACGCCACGAGGACGTCCGTATGGCAGGTGACCGGCTGCGGATCTCCACCTGGCAGGGGCGCGTCGAGGAGGCCATCGGCCGCTGGGACACCACGGCAGCGGCCGGACTGCTGCGCGAGCGCCCCGGTGAACTCCTGCGCCGTCTGGACCTGTTGCTGGCCCGGTCGGGCGCCGAGACGCTGCCGGAGCCGGTGGGCGAGGCGCTCGCGGACGTGCTGCCCCGCTCGGGACCCGGGCCGCTGCTCGGGGCGTACGGCCGCATGAAGGTCCGTGCCGAGCCGGGGCACCGCCGCGTCTTCTTCCCGCGCGGACGCGTCACCCGGGCGTACGCGGTCGACGACGACCGGCCGCCGCTGCCGCCCCGGGTGGCGGGGCGTGCCGGTGAGCTGATCGAGGCGGAGGCGGTGCGGCGGATCGCCGCGGGCCCGGAGGGCGAGCGGTACGACGTCGCCGTCCTGGATGCCGCGCTCGACGATCTGCCGGTGCCGTTCGCCGAGCGGGCGTCGGCGGCGTCGCTGGTCGCCGTGCCGCGCGGCAGTTCGCTGCCCATGCCCGCGGACAGCGAGAACGTGCGGCTCTTCCTGCACTGGATGCAGCCGAAGGGTGTGCGCGTCGACCTCGACCTGTCCGTCGCGCTCTACGACGACCTGTGGCGCTTCATCGGCCTGTGCGACTACACGCACCTGACGTACGCGGGCGGCGCCGCCCGGCACTCCGGGGACTTCACGGCGGCGCCCGCCCCGAGCGGCGCGACCGAGTACCTGGACCTCGACCTGCCGCGGCTGGCCGATGTGGGGGTGCGCTTCGTGGTGCCCGCGGTCCTCTCGTACAACAACGTCCCCTTCGATGAACTCCCGGACGCCTTCGCGGGGTTCATGGCGGTGGAGGGCAAGGCCCGTGCGGTCTACGACCCGCGTACCGTCCGCCAGCGCTTCGACCTCGCGGGCGACGCGGCGCTGCGCGTGCCGATGATCGTCGATCTGCGGACGCGCCGCGCCTGGTGGACGGACGTCACCCTCGCCACGGGCGACGGCAATCACGACGTATGGCGCTACCGCAAGCAGCTCGGCCGCATGGGCAACGACCTGCTCGACACCTTCCAGCCGTGCGGCAGGGCCACCCTGTGGGACCTCGCCTGCTGGGCGGCGGCGGCCCGTACCGAAGGCCCCGTGTACGTGCGCGGCCGTGGGCACGTCCTGTGGGGTTACCGCCGTGCCGCCGACGAGCCGCGCGCCGACTTCGCGCTGCGGATCCGTGCGGGCTGGGAGCCGGACGAGCTGCGGGCCGAGCCGGTGTTGTCGGGGCGCCGGGCCCTTCTGGCGCTGCTGCACGGGGAGTTGGAGGGGGCGTCCGAGGTCGCGTCCGGCACGGCGTACCGCCTCTACCCGGGGCCGGTCGACGCCTCGCCGCTGGAGCGGATCACGGCGGGGGATCTGTCGGGGTGGCTGGCACCGGCGTGAGGAGGGCCCACCTCCGATCGACAGGGTGTCGGTTCGGGGCCGCCCGGCTCGACGCAGCGTCCATTGCCTGTACGTGACACGCAGGCGCATGCTGCCGGGGTGCGAGCGAACCCCAGTGCCTCCTCAGTCTCCCGCCGGTCGGCCTCCCGCCCGTCGGTCTCCCGCCCGTCGGTCTCCCGCCGGTCCCTGCTGCGTGCCCTCGGCGGCGGGGCGGCCGTCGGCGCGCTCGCGGGCTGCGGCGTGCCCGCGGCGTACATAGGACCCGGCGAGCGCGCCGCCGGGGACCGCTCGCGGCAGGACAAGACGCTGACCTTCGCCAACTGGCCGCTCTACATCGACACCGACGACGATGACACGACGAAGCGGCCCTCGCTCGACGCCTTCGAGAAGCGGACCGGCATCGACGTCCGCTACACGGAGGAGATCAACGACAACGACGAGTTCTTCGGCAAGATCAGCCCGTCCCTGATGAACCACCAGGAGACCGGCCGCGACCTCATCGTCATCAGCGACTGGATGTGCGCGCGCTTCGTGCGGCTCGGCTGGGTCCAGGAGATGGACCGCGCGCGGCAGCCGAACGTCACCAAGTACCTGGACCCGCTGCTGCGTTCGCCGCACTTCGACCCGGGGCGCAAGCACACCGTGCCCTGGCAGTCGGGCATCACCGGCATCGCGTACAACAAGCGCAGGCTGGGCCGGGAGATCAAGCAGGTCTCCGACCTGTGGGCCGACGACCTCAAGGGCAAGGTCACGCTGCTGTCCGGCCTCGACGAGTCGTTCGCGCTCCTCATGCAGGGCGAAGGCGTCGACATCACCAAGTGGAAGGCCGACGACTTCCACGCGGTGTGCGACCGGGTGGAGAAGCTCGTGGCCTCGAAGCACATCCGCCGCTTCACCGGCAACGACTACATCAAGGACTTGTCGAGTGGCGACGTCCTGGCGTGCCAGGCCTACAGCGGCGACGTCATCCAGCTCCAGGCGGACGACCCGGACATCGAGTTCGTCGTCCCCGAGGAGGGCGCGGAACTCTGGGCGGAATCCCTGATGATCCCGAACCTGGCCCGCCACAAGCAGAACGCGGAGCGGCTCATCGACTACTACTACGAGCCTGAGGTGGCTGCGGAGCTTGCGGCCTGGGTGAACTACGTCTGCCCGGTCCCCGCGGCTCGCGACATCCTCGCCTCGTCCAAGGACAAGGAACTGGCCGCGCTCGCCGAGGACCCGCTGATCTTCCCGGACGACGCGATGCGGAAGCGGCTCGCGATCGCGCGGGACATCACGTCGGAGGAACGGACGGATTTCGCGAAGCGGTGGAACGCGATCGCGGGGTTGTAAGGGTGCCGTTGTCGCCGCTGCTCAGGCTCTGCGTCGGCGCAGAGCCTTCCGGACGGCTTCGAACCCGTCCTCGCACAGCATTCCCCAATACTCCAGCTTGTCCGTGACGGTGATCCGCACCTTCTGCCACTTGAACCAGAGGGGAAGCTGCCGGAACGGCACGAAGCCCAGGGTGTCCCTGAGGGCGTGCTCGGCGAAGCCGCCGGGGCCCTCGGCGTGCAGCGCGGCGAACAGCTCCGGGGTCAGCTCACCGTTGAGCCGGGCGGCATGGCCTGCCGCGGTGAAGCCGAACCCCCGCTGACCGTGGTCCGCCAGCCGCATCGCCTTGACGATGCGCGGCGACGCCTCCCGCAGCGTGCAGTTGAAGGCCAGGCCGATGGCTGCCGTGCCGAGGCTGCGCTCGCCGCGGTCGTACGCCGCGTCCCACTCGGCGGGGTCGTCGAGGCCCAGCAGGCCCTCGCCGCTCTCCCAGTTCCACTCGGCCGCCATGGCCATGCTTCCTTCCGTCAGTGTCGTGAACGGCGCCGGCGCAGGCGGCGGTGCAGGGCCCTGCGGATGCCCTCAGACGTGTACGTGACGTTCAGGCGCCAAGTCTCCAGCTTGTCCTGCACCTTTGACGCGGCCCTCCGCCACTTGAACCATGGCGGCAGCTCCCGGAACGGCACGAACGTCAGTGTGTCGTCCACCGCGTTCTCGGCCAGGCCGCGATGACCCTCCGCCCGCAGGGCGGCGTACAGCTCCGGGGTGAGTGCGTTGTTGAGGCGGGCCGCGGTGCCGGCCGCGGTGTACGCGAACCCCCGCTGACCGTGGTCCGGCAGCTGCATCGCCCGGATGATGCGGGGGGAGGCCTCCGCCAGCGTGCAGTTGAAGGCCAGGCCGATGGCTGCCGTGCCGAGGCTGCGCTCGCCGCGGTCGTACGCCGCGTCCCACTCGGCGGGGTCGTCGAGGCCCAGCAGGCCCTCGCCGCTCTCCCAGTTCCACTCGGCCGCCATGGCCATGACTCCGTCCTATCGGATTTGAACACCCACGAGTCCCGTTCCGTTTCATAGGTAACTGCATGGCTCGTGCGGCCCTCCGTCCGGGTGCCGCGGAAAAGGACGAACTTGATGATCAAGCGAACCGGCCTTCTCGTGGGGCTCGCCGCTCTGCCCGCCGCTCTCCTCACCGTGGTCGTCTCGTCCCCGGTGTTCGCGGCGGACCCCCCGGCCTACCAGATCGACCTGGCGCCGCTGAACGACTCCGGCTCCACGGGGACAGCCCTGCTGAGCCTGCGCGGGAACGCGCTGACCGTGTGGATCAAGTCCGAGGGCCTGGTGCCGGGGCAGCCGTCGGCGCAGCACCTGCACGGTTCCACCGACGGGCACGACTTCCAGTGCCCGGACGACGGTGACGACACCAACGGCGACGGCGTCCTCAACAACACCGAGGCCACCGTCCACTACGGCGACATCAACATCTCGCTGACAGAGTCCGGGGCCACCGACGCGGCCAGCGGCCTCGCCGTGGACCGGATGCCGGTGGCCGACGCGCAGGGCAAGGTCTCCTACAAGCGCACCATCACCGTGGGGCAGGACGTGGTCGAACACATCAAGGACCTGCACATCGTGCAGCACGGCATCGACCCCAACGACAACGGCAAGTACGACTTCGAGGGCGCGGGCAAGAGCGAGCTCGACCCGAAGCTTCCCCAGGAGGCCACCGCTCCGACCAACTGCGGTGTGGTCAAGGGCGCGGCCGTCGGATCCGTTCCCATCGGCGGGGTCGAGACCGGCGGGGGCGTGGAGGACCGTACGTCCACCGGGGTTGTGACCGGGGCCGCCGGGGCCGCCGGGGCCGCGGCGGTGGCCGCCGCCGGGACACTGGTGCTCGCCAGGCGGCGCATGATGACCCCGACCCCGACCCCGGCCCCGGCCCCAGCCCCAGCCCCGGCCGCGGTCGCGAAGACCGGGGACGCCGCGTGAGCCGCTCGGCCTGGCGGGCGTGGACCGGGGTCCGGCGTGCCTCCGCGGCCGCGATCGCCGCCGTCGCGGCGGCCCTGGTGCTCACCGCGTGCGCGGGCCCGGACGACACTGCCGCCGCGCCGGCCCCTCCCCGCCAGAGCGCGGCGGGGGACGGAACGGCGGAGGACGGTACGGCGGGCGACGACCCCACGCCGTCGGACGGATCGGGCAAGGACGCCCCCGAGACCCTGGCCCGGTCGGTTCCGCAACGCGTCGCCATTCCCTCCCTGGGGGTGTCCAGCGCGCTGGAGACGCTCGGGCAGGGCGGGGGCGGGGCGATGACGACGCCGAAGGACCCCGATCTGGCGGGCTGGTACGAACCGGGCCCCACCCCCGGCTCCAAGGGCCCGGCGGTGATCGCGGGCCACGTGACCTGGGACGGCGCGGACGCCGTCTTCAAGAAGCTGAAGACGATGAAGGCCGGGGACACGATCGAGGTCACACGCGAGGACGGCAGGACCGCCACCTTCGCGGTGGACCGCGTCGAGGAGTATCCGAAGAAGGAGTTCCCCACCCTGGAGGTGTACAAGAACATCGACCACGCCGGGCTGCGCCTGATCACCTGCGGCGGGGAGTTCGACGCGGACCGCAACTACTACCCCAACAACGTGACGGTGTTCGCGAGCATGACGGGCGTCGCGTAGGCGCGGAGGGCCTCGCGCCCCCGGCTCGACCCCTGCCACAGCTCAGCCCCGCTTCATGGCCGTCAGGGCGATCCGCTCGGCGATCGGGTTCATGCCCTCCCCCTTGGCGTCGGTCGCGTTCACCGAGTAGGCGAGGGTCCGTGTGCCGTTCTCGGTGGAGGCGATCATGTTCGTGTAGCCGTAGCGGGAGCCGGTCTTGAGCCAGACCACCGTGCCGTCGTCCAGTTCCATCCGCTGGAGCCCCGCGCCGAACATGGCGTCGGGGACGCCCTGCGCCAGCTTCGGCAGAGTGAACATCTCCCTCAACTGGGGCTCGCGCAGGACCTTTCCGTCGAACAGCGCCTGGGTGAAGGCCTCCAGGTCGGCGGTGGAGGAGATCATGTCGCCCGCCGCGAAGCGGTCGTACTGATCCCACTCGGTGACGTCGACGAGCCGGGTGGTGCCGTCCGGCTGCTTGACGCTCTGGTAACCGCGGTTGTGCGGACCGCGGATGCGGAGCTCGGTCCCGGGGAAGTAGGTGTCGCGCATGTGCAGCGGCTTGAAGATTCGCTGCGCGGCCTGATGGGCGTACGAGTCCCCGGTGACCCGCTCGATGAGCATGCCGAGCACGGTGTAGCCGATGTTGCGGTAGTGCTGCTCGTCGCCGGGGTCGTGCTGGGGCCCCTTGGAGATGGCCGACGCGACGACTTTCCGGTAGGCCAACGTGTCGAAGCGGTGGGCGTATTCGTCGTCGAAGCCGTCACCCGACCGCAAGCCGCTGGTGTAGTTGAGGAGGCTGCGCACGGGGATGGGCTCGAACTTCTTCTTCGGGCCCTGCTGCTCCCGGTCCTGCTGCTTCGGGAACAGCTCCGGCATGTAGTGCTGCACCGGCTTGTCGAGGTCCAGTTCGCCCTCGGCGGCCAGCTGCAGCGCCACGGCTGCCGTCACGATCTTGGTCGTCGATCCGGCGCGGAAACGCCCGTGCGGGTCGGCCTTTCTCCCCGTCACCAGGTCATGTACGCCGGAACTTCCGCGCCAGGTCCCGTCCGTGCCGCCGACGCGGACCAAGGCGGCGGTCGCGTCGGCGTTGGGGAGGCCCTTGATCGCGGCGCGCAGGGCCTTGCCGTCCGGCGCGGGCCCTTGAGAGGAGACCGCCGCGGGCGGGGTGTGTGCCTGTGCCAGGGCGGGGGCGGCAGCGGCGCCGGTGAGGCCGATGACGAGGGCGGCGGCGAGAGCGGTACGAGCGCGGAACGGCACGGTGCGACTCCAGGAGGGCTGCGGCGCGGAAGGTGTGCCGTCCATCCTGGTGAGCCCGTGGGCCGGGCGGATCCTCACTGGGGAGGATGAGGGCCCGGTGAAACCAGAGGGGTCAACACCTACGCGGATCAGGGGTGTTGAAGGGTCGTCCCCTAGGGGGGGCGGCTTCGTCCTGCTCGCCGGGGGCGGCCCCCGTCGGCCGCGCGACGGGACGTCGGCGCCGCGCCCGGAGCGCGTGTCGTCAAGGTGTTCACCCTCTGCCACGTGGACGTGTGGCGGATGGACCCGCCGGTCTTCGACGGCAGGACGCCGGCGGTCACGGTGTGCGGGGACGACGCGTGTGCGCTGGACGCCGTACGGGAACTCGTGAGGGACGCCGGGTGTGTGCCGTTCGCCGCGGGCGGCCTGGTCCGGGCCGGTCCGGTGGAGGCGAGGCGGCGCTGTTCATTGGGCTCTAGGTGGGGGAGGGGCGGACGCGCGGGCCATCGCGCCGCCCCTCGCGTATGCCGCGGGTGCCCCGCGGGCCGAGGCCGGCGCCGTCCCCCTCCCCGGGGCCGTCCCCGTTATTTCGCCATGAGCAGGATGACGAGGACGATGCCGACCAGGAGCGCGATGGTCAGCATGCGGCCTACTGGGTGCCGTGGATTGAGGCGATGGCCGCGATAGCCCCGTTCGTCGCGCTCGTACACGAAGAGCGGCTCTTCGCGCTTGTGGTCGTCGCTGTTCCCCATGCACCACAAGCTAGTTGAGGAAACCGTTCGGCTACGAGAGCGCGCCGTCCGGCCGCATGTCCCGAGCGCGCAGCGCGTGCAGCGTGTCGACGCGGTTGGTCGTGATCGCGTCGACGCCGATGTCGATGAGCCGCCGCATCGAACGCCTCGTGTCCGGCGTCCAGGCCGAGACGAGCAGCCCCTGCCGCTGCACCCGCGTGACCAGCTCGCGGCCGAGCAGCGAGAAGCGGTAGTTGAGCCAGCGCGGCTTGATCGCCTCGAGCACGGCGTGGCGCGGCGGGGCCAGGCTCGTCCAGGTCAGGGCGATCTCGGCGGCGGGATCCGCCGCCCGCACCGCGAGCATCGTCCGGGCGCCCGCGCAGTAGTACACGCGCTCCGACGCCCCGCAGTCGGCGACGGCCCCGACGACCGCGCGCACGGACTCCGGTGTGGCGTCCGGCAGATCCACCATGAGCCGGTGGCCTTCGGTCGCCGCCACGGCGTCCTCCAGGGTGGGCACGCCGTCCTCCGTGAGGCCGCGCACCTCGTCCGCGGAGAGCACGGACAAGGGGCGATCGAGTTCCCACAGGCGTTTGAGGGTCGCGTCGTGCAGCAGGACGGGCACGCCGTCACGGCTGAGACGGACGTCGATCTCCACCGCGTCCGCGCCCCGGTCGAGCGCGGAGCGCAGGGACGGGAGGGTGTTCTCGCGGACGCGGTAGGGATCGCCTCGGTGGGCCACGGCTGTCACGGTGCGCATGGGCCCATTGTGCTGCCGCGCTAGGGGGCGAGCCAGGTCCGCGTGTACGTGTCGATCTCCTCGACGAGCTTCGCCTTGCCCGCCGGGTCGAGGAACGACGCGTCGGCGGCGTTCTTCGCCAGGTCCGCGATGCCCCGCTCGTCGAGGTCGAGGAGGCGGGCGGCGATCGCGTACTCGTTGTTGAGGTCGGTGCTGAACATCGGCGGATCGTCGGAGTTGATGGTGACCGGGACCCCGGCGGCGACGAACTGCTTGATCGGGTGCTCGTCGAGGGTGGCGACGGCGCGTGTCGCGATGTTCGACGTCGGGCAGACCTCGAGCGGGATGCGCTGCTCGGCCAGGTGGGCGAGGAGCTTCGGGTCCTGGGCGGCGCTGGTGCCGTGGCCGATGCGCTCGGCGCGCAGATCGGTGAGGGCGTCCCAGATGGTGCCGGGCCCGGTGGTCTCGCCCGCGTGCGGCACGGAGTGCAGGCCCGCGGCGATGGCACGGTCGAAGTACGGCTTGAACTGCGGCCGCGGTACGCCGATCTCGGGCCCGCCGAGCCCGAAGGAGACCAGGCCCTCGGGGCGCAGCTTGTCGGTGGTCGCGAGCCGGACCGTCTCCTCGGCGGATTCGAGCCCCGCCTCGCCGGGGATGTCGAAGCACCAGCGCAGTACGACACCGAGGTCCGCCTCGGCCGACTTGCGGGCGTCCTCTATGGCGTCCATGAAGGCGCGGTCGTCGATGCCGCGCCGCACGGAGCTGTAGGGGGTGACGGTCAGCTCGGCGTAGCGGATGTTCTGCCGGGCCATGTCACGGGCGATCTCGTACGTGAGCAGGCGTACGTCGTCCGGGGTGCGGACCAGGTCCACGACCGACAGATACACCTGGACGAAGTGGGCGAAGTCCGTGAACGTGAAGAAGTCGGCGAGCGCCTCGATGTCCGTGGGCACCTTGGAGTCGGGGTGCCGGGCGGAGAGGGCCGAGACGATGCGGGGAGATGCCGAGCCGACATGGTGCACGTGCAGTTCTGCCTTGGGCAGTCCTGCGATGAAGGCATGCGGGTCACGTGGCTGGTCTGCGGTGCGGTGGTCGGTCACGGTTTCCTCCCCAGGAACGGAATTGATCGGCTGATCGGTGGGTCAGGATCATCGTAAGTGGCGGGTCCGCGGCCCAGGCGGTGGCCGTAGCATGACGGAACGTATGAAAGAGGTGACGCGAGATGTCCGAGGGGTCGGCAGGGCCGGGCGGGTCCGAGGGGCGTGATCCCTGGGCTCCGCCGGAGGACGCGGCGGGAGGGGTGCCGCTGGAGAAGCAGGACCCGTGGGCAGCGCCCGCTCCTGCGTCTCCAGCACCGTTTCCGGCACCGTCTCCGCCTCCGGGAGGTGTGGCTGGCCAGGGTGAGCCGGTGCCGCCGCCTCCGATCGGGCCGGAGGGGCCGGGGCAGGTGCCCTACGGCTACCCCGGGTTTCCCGGGCCGGGGCCGCAGGGCGGCGGAGCTCCCGGG
Organism: Streptomyces sp. NPDC033177; assembly: GCF_055577715.1. Lineage (NCBI taxonomy): Bacteria > Bacillati > Actinomycetota > Actinomycetes > Kitasatosporales > Streptomycetaceae > Streptomyces > Streptomyces sp. NPDC033177. The sequence continues at coordinate 242,106 of NZ_JBVIPS010000013.1, forward strand.
CCGGGGCCGCAGGGCTACCCCGGATATCCCGGCTACCCGGGCCACCAGGGGCAGGGCCCTCCCGGATACGGCTGGCCCGCGATGCCGATGGCGCCCGCGAACGGGATGGGCGTGGCCGCGCTGGTCCTCGGGATCGTCTCGGCAGCCCTCTTCTGCCTGTGGCCCCTGGCGATCGTGCTCGGCATCCTGGCGATCATCTTCGGGGCGATCGCGCGTGGCAGGGCGCGGCGAGGCGAGGCGACGAACCCCGGACAGGCGCTGGCCGGGATCATCTGCGGGGCCGCGGGCATCGTGCTGGGCGGGGCCCTGCTGGTCGTGCTGATCGTGGTGCCGGACGATGCGTTGGAGGAGGACGGGTCGGCTTCGGAGGGCGGCAGCTATTCGGCCGCCGCGACCGCGGGGCCCTGAACCGTCCTTGCCAAGCCCCCGCCAGAAAAGGACCGCGCCCCGTCGCGAGGCGTGCCGCCAAGCCCCCGCTAGCGGAGACGCTCCCGTGCCTCCATCAGTGCGAAGCCCAGCAAGTTCGGGCCGAGCCACCTCTCCGGGTCCTGGATCCGCTCGTCATCGGCCGCCAGGCCCACGCCCCAGATCCGGTCCATGGGGCTCGCCTCGACCAGTACCCGCGACCCCGTACCGACCAGGAAGGACGAGAGCGCGGGCGTGGACGCGAACTTGTGCACGCTGCCCTCGACCACGATGCCGAACCGCTCGCGCTCCCATATCGCCTCGTCGAAGCCCCTCACAAGCCGCCCCGCCTTCTTCGCCTCGGCGGGCGTACGCGAGGCCAGGACCGCCGCCTCGGCCTCCGCGTCGGAGAAGAGGCGGGCCTTGGCGGCCATCATCCAGTGCTCGGCCGTCCCGTACTCCACGCCGTCCACGGTGAACGGCGACAGCCACCACTGGCTCAGGCAGCTCGAACCGAGCGTCCCGTCCCGCCGCGGGGTGTGCCCCCAGAAGTGCAGATACTTGACCCGTTCCCCCGTACGCACCGCGCGGACCAGCGCGTCCACTGAGTCGATCTTCGTCATGCATGCGATTTTGGCACGCACCACTGACATTCCGTCCTGGGTTTTCCAGGAGGACTCGACACCTGGTCGACAGATTCCGTCGCGTAACCAAAAGGCAACAACGGAATCACTTGTTGGAGTACCACTGCTCTGTCAGGATCGGCACTCAAATCGATCTGGAGCTACGCCGACCCCCGGGAACGGGGGACGACGGCGGAGGAGAGCGTCATGCACAACTTCCAGGCGCAGGACCACTTCGCGGAAGGCGCGCAGTACATCGCGGGACGGCTGACCAAGGGCACCTCGGGGCGCTCCCACGCCGTCGTCGACCCGGCCACCGGCGACGAGATCCACCGGTACGAACTCGCGGGCGAGAAGGACGTCGACGCCGCCGTCAGCGCGGCCGCGCACGCCTTCCCCGAGTGGGCCGGCGCGACCCCCGGCGAGCGCTCCGACGCCATGCACCGCTTCGCGGGCGTACTGGCCGAGCGCGCCGAGGAGTTCGCGCAGGCCGAGTCGCTCCAGTGCGGCAAGCCCATCAAGCTCAGCCGGGAATTCGACGTACCCGGCACTGTCGACAACGCGGCCTTCTTCGCGGGCGCCGCCCGGCACCTCCAGGGCCAGTCGGCCGGCGAGTACTCCGGCGACCACACCTCGTACGTACGGCGTGAGCCCATCGGTGTCGTCGGCTCCATCGCCCCCTGGAACTACCCCCTCCAGATGGCCGCCTGGAAGGTGCTCCCGGCCATCGCCGCGGGGAACACGATCGTCCTCAAGCCCGCCGAGCTCACCCCCTTCACCTCGCTGCTCTTCGCGCAGGCGGCCACCGAGGCGGGCATCCCCGACGGTGTCGTCAACATCGTCAGCGGGGCCGGGCGGGATGCCGGAGAGCGGCTCGTCGGGCACCCCGACGTCGCCATGACCTCCTTCACCGGGTCCACCGGCGTCGGCAAGCGCGTCGCCGAGATCGCCACCTCCACCGTGAAGCGGCTGCACCTGGAGTTGGGTGGCAAGGCGCCGTTCGTCGTCTTCGATGACGCCGATCTCGAAGCCGCCGTGCACGGCGCGGTCGCGGGCGCGCTCATCAACACCGGGCAGGACTGCACGGCCGCCACGCGCGCGTACGTGCAACGTCCGCTGTACGACGCCTTCGTGGAGGGCGTGGCCGAGCTCATGGAGAGCGTCCGGCTCGGTGATCCCTTCGCCGATGACACCGACCTCGGGCCGCTCATCTCGCATGTCCACCGCGACCGCGTCGCCGGTTTCGTCGACCGGGCACGCTCCTACGCGCGCGTGGTCACCGGCGGCGAGGCGCTCGACCACCCCGGGGCGTTCTACAAGCCCACTCTCATCGCCGACGCCGCCCAGGACAGCGAGATCGTGCAGTCCGAGATCTTCGGGCCCGTTCTCGTGGTGCTGCCGTTCGACTCCGACGACGAAGGGATCAGGCTCGCCAACGACACCCCCTACGGACTCGCCGCCTCCGCCTGGAGCCGCGACGTGTTCCGCGCCAACCGGGCGACCCGCGAGATCAAGGCGGGCTGCGTGTGGGTCAACGACCACATCCCGATCCTGAGCGAGATGCCGCACGGCGGATACAAGGCCTCCGGCTACGGCAAGGACATGTCCGCGTACTCCTTCGAGGAGTACACGCAGATCAAGCACGTGATGTTCGACAACACCGCGGTGGTCCGCAAGGACTGGCACCGCACGATTTTCGGGGACCGATAGCCGATAGGCCGCCCGACCAGCGGCCCCATCCTCCCGAAAGGGCAATCAAGCGCATGGAGCAGTACGAGCCCGACCCCCTGTCCCCGGCCCAACTGGCCGCCATGCACCGCAGCCTCAGGAACGGCAGGGCCTCCCTCACCCGCCGTTCCCTGCTGCGGGCCTCCACGAGCGGCGCCCTCGCCATCGGTGGCCTGGGGGCACTCAGCGCCTGCGGGATCCCGGCCGCGAGCAAGGGCCAGGGCGACGTCTCGTCCGAGGACCACTCGGACAAGGAGAAGCGCGTCACCTTCTCCAACTGGACCGAGTACATGGACGTCGACGACGACGAGCGCCGCCCCACCCTGGACGCGTTCACGAAACGCACCGGGATCAAGGTCAAGTACACCGAGGACATCAACGACAACGTCGAGTTCTTCGGGAAGCTCAAGCCGCAGCTCGCGGCGGGCCAGGACACCGGCCGCGACCTCATCTGCGTCACCGACTGGCTCGCCGCCAGGCTCATCCGCTTCGGGTGGGTCCAGAAACTGGACCCCGCCAACCTGCCGCACGCGTACACCAACCTGGCCGCCCAGTTCCGCAACCCGGACTGGGACCCCGGGCGGGCCTACTCGTACCCCTGGACCGGCATCTCCACCGTCATCGCGTACAACAAGAAGGCGACCGACGGCGAAGAGATCACCTCGGTGTCGCAGCTCCTGGACAACCCCAAGCTCAAGGGGCGGGTCGGCTTCCTCTCCGAGATGCGCGACAGCGTCGGCATGACGCTCATCGACATGGGCAAGGACCCGGCGAAGTTCACCGACGACGACTTCGACGCCGCCATCGCCCGCCTCCAGAAGGCCGTCGACAAGAAGCAGATCCGCCGCTTCACGGGCAACGACTACACCTCGGACCTCGACAAGGGCGACCTCGCCGCGTGCCTGGCCTGGGCCGGAGACGTCGTACAGCTGAAGGCCGACAACCCGGACATCGACTTCCACATCCCCGACCAGGGCTACATCACGTCGACGGACAACCTGCTCGTCCCGAACAAGGCACGCCACAAGAGCAACGCCGAACGGCTCATCGACTACTACTACGAGCCCGAGCCCGCCGCGCGTCTCGCCGCGTACATCAACTACGTCTGCCCCGTGGACGGTGTGCGCCCCGAGCTCGCGAAGCTCGACAAGGACGCCGCGAACAACCCGCTGATCCTCCCGGACAAGGAGATGGCCGCGAAGTCGCACGGGTTCCGCTCGCTGACGCCGAAGGAAGAGACGGCGTACGAGGAGAAGTTCGCCAAGCTCACCGGCGCCTGACCCCTCATCACCCTCCCCTCGACTCCCTCGGCCCTAGACCCCCTGGACGCACCATGACGACTGCTACAGAACACGGCGGCGACGTCCGCCTCACCGGGATCAGCAAGACGTACGGCTCCTTCAAGGCCGTACGGCCGCTCGACCTGACCGTGCCGCAGGGCTCCTTCTTCGCGCTGCTCGGCGCGTCCGGCTGTGGCAAGACCACCACGCTCCGCATGATCGCGGGTCTTGAGGAGCCCAGCACGGGCACCGTGCACCTGGGCGAGCAGGACGTCACGGCGCTGCCGCCGTACAAGCGGCCCGTCAACACGGTCTTCCAGTCGTACGCGCTCTTCCCGCACCTCGACATCTTCGAGAACGTCGCCTTCGGCCTCCGCCGGCGCGGCATCAAGTCCGTGAAGGGCAAGGTCGGCGACATGCTCGACCTCGTCCAGCTCGGCGAGCAGGCCCGCAAGAAGCCGCACCAGCTCTCCGGCGGCCAGCAGCAGCGCGTGGCCGTCGCCCGCGCCCTGATCAACCACCCCAAGGTGCTGCTCCTCGACGAGCCGCTCGGCGCCCTCGACCTCAAGCTGCGCCGCCAGATGCAGCTCGAACTCAAGCGCATCCAGACCGAGGTGGGCATCACGTTCATCCACGTCACGCACGACCAGGAGGAGGCCATGACGATGGCCGACCAGGTCGCGGTGATGAACGCGGGTCAGGTCGAACAGCTCGGCGCCCCCGCCGACCTCTACGAGAACCCCCGCACCACCTTCGTCGCCAACTTCCTCGGCACCTCCAACTTCATAGAGGCCGAGATCGCGGGACGCAGCGGCGACGACCTCACCCTCAAGGCGGGCGACGGCAAGCTCACGCTGCCCGCCGCGCGATGTACGGCGCCGACCGCCACCGGCGGCAAGGTCATCCTCGGCGTACGCCCCGAGAAGATCTCCCTCACGCACGCCGACGACGCGGGGGAGATCCCGGCCGGCCGCAACCGCATCACGGGCCGCATCGCCGACAGCAGCTTCATCGGCGTCTCGACGCAGTACGTCGTCAACAGCCCGATCTGCCACGAGTTCGAGGTCTACGCCCAGAACATCGAGCGCGACACCCGCCTGGTCCCCGGCGTCGACGTCGTCCTGCACTGGAACCCCGCCCACACCTTCGGCCTCGACCCGGCCCAGGACATCGAGGCGGGCGTCGAGAAGGTCGAGGAGGACGCCTCCGCATGACGACCACCCTCACCAAGTCGCCCCCGGCGCAGGAGCCGGACGAGGCGCCGCGCAAGGTCCGCAGGCGCGGGCGTCTCGTCCCGTACTGGCTGCTGCTCCCCGGCATCCTCTGGCTCGTCGTCTTCTTCGCGCTGCCGCTCGTCTACCAGGCGTCGACGTCCGTCCAGACCGGCTCCCTGGAAGACGGCTTCAAGGTCACCTGGCACTTCGCCACCTACTGGGAGGCCCTGACCGACTACTGGCCGCAGTTCCTGCGCTCGGTGATGTACGCGGGCTCCGCCACGATCCTGTGCCTGTTGCTCGGCTATCCGCTCGCCTACCTCATCGCGTTCCGCGCGGGCCGCTGGCGCAACCTCATCCTCGTCCTGGTCATCGCGCCGTTCTTCACCAGCTTCCTCATCCGTACGCTGGCGTGGAAGACGATCCTCGCGGACGGCGGCCCCCTCGTGGGCGCCCTCAACTCGCTGCACGTCCTGGACGTCACCAGCTGGCTCGGCGTCACGGAAGGCGACCGGGTCCTGGCCACACCGCTCGCGGTGATCTGCGGACTCACGTACAACTTCCTGCCGTTCATGATCCTGCCGCTCTACACGTCCCTGGAGCGCATCGACGGCCGCCTGCACGAAGCGGCGGGCGACCTCTACGCGAAGCCGTCCACGACCTTCCGCAAGGTGACCTTCCCGCTCTCCATGCCGGGCGTGGTCTCGGGAACGCTGCTCACGTTCATCCCCGCGGCGGGTGACTACGTCAATGCGGATCTGCTCGGCTCCACCGACACCCGCATGGTCGGCAACGTCATCCAGACCCAATTCCTGCGCATCCTGGATTACCCGACCGCCGCGGCCCTTTCCTTCATCCTGATGGCCGCGATCCTCGTCATGGTCACCTTTTACATCCGTAAGTCCGGGACGGAGGATCTCGTCTAATGGCTGCCTTCTTCCGCTGGCTCCGCGGCAAATTCGTCGTCATCGCGGGTTTGCTGACGCTCGCGTATCTGCTGCTGCCGAACGTCGTCGTGACGGTGTTCTCCTTCAACAAGCCGAAGGGGCGCTTCAATTACGCCTGGCAGGAATTCTCGCTCGACGCGTGGAAGGACCCCTGCGGCGTCGCCGACATGTGCGGCTCGCTCAGCCTGAGCCTGCAGATCGCGGCCTGGGCGACGATCGGCGCGACCGTGCTCGGCACGATGATCGCCTTCGCGCTCGTCCGCTACCGCTTCCGGGCGCGCGGCGCGGTCAGCTCGCTGATCTTCCTGCCGATGGCGATGCCCGAGGTCGTCATGGCCGCCTCGCTGCTCACGCTCTTCCTCAACATGGGCGCGCAGCTCGGCTTCTGGACGATTCTCATCGCTCACATCATGTTCTGCCTCAGCTTCGTGGTGACCGCCGTCAAGGCGCGCGTGATGTCCATGGACCCGCGCCTGGAACAGGCCGCACAGGACCTCTACGCGGGCCCCGTGCAGACCTTCCTCCGGGTCACGCTGCCGATCGCCGCGCCAGGCATCGCGGCGGGCGCGCTGCTCGCCTTCGCGCTGTCCTTCGACGACTTCATCATCACGAATTTCAACGCGGGCTCCACCGTGACGTTCCCGATGTTCGTCTGGGGATCGGCACAGCGCGGTACGCCCGTCCAGATCAATGTCATCGGTACGGCGATGTTCCTGGTCGCCGTTCTCCTGGTGCTGGGCGGCATGATCGTCTCCAAGCGCCGCAACAAGCAGGCCAAGTAAGTCAAGTGCGAATCTGCATTCTGCATTCTGCATTCTGAAGGAGTTGGAAATCATGGCCCCAAGCGCCATGACCCGCTGGACCACGTCCCTCTCCGACGCCCAGCCGGTCTCGTACTGGCTGGACGACCCCGGAAAGCCCCGCGCCGAGCCGGCCCTCACCGGTGACGAGCAGTGCGATCTGCTCGTCGTCGGCGGCGGCTACAGCGGCCTGTGGACCGCGCTGATCGCCAAGGAACGTGACCCGGGCCGCGACGTGGTCCTGGTCGAGGGCCGGGAGGCGGGCTGGGCCGCCTCCGGCCGCAACGGCGGCTTCTGTGCCGCGTCCCTCACGCACGGCATCTCGAACGGCCTGTCCCGTTGGCCCGGCGAGATCGCGAAGCTGGAGGAACTCGGCGCCCGCAACCTCGACGAGATCGAGGCGGCCGTCAAGCGCTACTCCATCGACTGCGACTTCGAGCGCACCGGCGAGATCGACGTGGCGACCCAGCCGCACCAGCTCACCGAACTGCGCGAGATGTACGAGGAGATGGCGGAGCACGGCCTCGCGGACGGCTCCGAGCTGCTCGACGCGGACGCCCTGCGTGCGCACGTCGACTCGCCAACCTTCCTCGGCGGCCTCTGGGACCGCGAGGGCGTCGCCATGCTCCACCCGGCGAAGCTCGCCTGGGGCCTCAAGCGCGCCTGCCTGGAGAAGGGCGTACGCGTCTACGAGCACACGCCCGCGCTCCAACTCGCCTCGTCCGGAGCCGGAATGGCCGTACGCACCCCGTACGGCCGCATCCGCGCCCGCCACGTCGCGCTCGCCACGAACATCTTCCCTTCGCTGGTCAAGCGCGTCCGCTCCTACACGGTCCCGGTCTACGACTACGCGCTGATGACGGAGCCGCTGACCGAGCAGCAGCTGGAGTCCATCGGCTGGAAGAACCGCCAGGGCCTCGGCGACAGCGCCAACCAGTTCCACTACTTCCGGCTCTCCGCCGACAATCGCATCCTGTGGGGCGGCTACGACGCGATCTATCCGTTCGGCGGCAAGCTCCGCGCCGAGCACGACCACCGCCCCGAGACGTACGCGAAGCTGGCGGGCCACTTCTTCACCTGCTTCCCGCAGTTGGAGGGGGTCCGGTTCTCGCACGCGTGGGGCGGCGCGATCGACACGTGCTCGCGCTTCTCGGCGTTCTTCGGGACGGCCCACGCGGGGCGCGTCGCGTACGCGGCGGGCTACACCGGCCTCGGGGTCGGGGCCACCCGCTTCGGCGCCGACGTCATGCTGGACCTGCTCTCCGGCGAGCGCACGGAGCGTACGTCCCTGGAGATGGTGCGCACGAAGCCGCTGCCGTTCCCGCCGGAGCCGTTCGCGTGGACGGGCGTGGCCCTCACCAAGTGGTCGCTGGCCCGTGCCGACGAGAACGGCGGCAGGCGCAATCTGTGGCTGAAGACGATGGACAAGCTGGGCCTGGGCTTCGACAGCTGACGCGCGGCGTTGTCCGTCGGCCCTCTGTCGACTGTTCGTCAACAAGTTCCCGAAACCCGCGTAATGCTCCGGCCGGACCTCCCTCTCTCCTGTGACAGGCACAGTCGCCACACAGGAGAGGGAGGTCCCGCCATGACTGGCTCGGGCTCGGGAGCGAAGTCGGCGGTCGAATGGCTGGTGTCGGTGGCGCCGGATCCGGAGGCATGCCGCTGGGAGTGGGAGCGCAATCCCCTGGGGGTCGCGCTCCTGCCCGCGGGCAGGCTCTGGGACGTGCTCATCCTCCCCGGTGAACTCGGCTATCCCACGCTGGACGTCCTCACCCGCTGCATCGACCGCCCAGGCCCGGTGCTCGCCGACTTCGGCGACTCCCGCATGGGGTTCTTCGTGCCGGCGGGCACGGTGGCGCGCTGGGTGGGCACGGGGGTGCGTGGCGCGGGCCGCGGCACGTGGATCGTGGTCCCTTACCCGGGGCGCTCGACGGGCGGGGTCCGGTGGCTCGTCCAGCCGGACGGGTCGGGCACGCTGACGGATCCGGCGGTTCTCGAACTCGCGATGCACGAGGCGGCGGCACAACTGGCCCCGCGGGACGGAGAGTCACCGAATTCTTGACGGGGCCTTGACAACCCTATTGGTCTGGACCAAATTGAGCGACCCACCCTCCATCCCCCCATGCCCGGAGGCAGTCGTGGAGCGTTCCGTACCGCGTTACCTGAGACGTCTTTCCGTGGCCGTGGTCACGGCTTGCGCGCTGGCGGCGTCCGGCCTGCTCGCCACCGAGGCCGCGGCGGGCCCTTCGACGGGTTCCCCGACGGGCTCCCCGGCGGGGCCGGCGCCGAAGGCTGACGCCGCCGCCGAGCACACCCTGGTCGGCTACCTCCACGCCAGCTTCGCCAACGGGTCCGGCTACACCCGGCTCGCGGACGTCCCCGACAGCTGGGACATCATCGATCTAGCCTTCGGCGAACCGACCTCCGCCACGTCCGGCGACATCCGCTTCAGCCTCTGTCCGCAGACCGAGTGCCCCGGCGTCGAGTCCGAGGAGGAGTTCAAGGCCGCGGTCAAGGCCAAGCAGGCAGCGGGCAAGAAGGTCCTGATCTCCATCGGCGGCCAGAACGGCCAGGTCCAGCTGACCACCACCCAGGCCCGCGACACCTTCGTCTCCTCGGTCTCGGCGATCATCGACGAGTACGGACTCGACGGTCTGGACATCGACTTCGAGGGCCACTCCCTCTCGCTGAACGCCGACGACACGGACTTCAAGAACCCGAAGACCCCGTCGATCGTGAACCTCATATCGGCCGTCAAGACCCTCAAGTCCAAGTACGGCAGCGGCTTCACGCTCACGATGGCCCCCGAGACCTTCTTCGTGCAGCTCGGCTACCAGTTCTACGGAACGGGCAAGTGGGGCGGCCAGGACCCCCGCGCCGGCGCCTACCTGCCGGTCATCCACGCCCTGCGCGACGACCTCACGCTGCTGCACGTCCAGGACTACAACTCGGGCCCGATCATGGGCCTCGACAACCAGTACCACTCCATGGGCGGCGCGGACTTCCACATCGCGATGACCGACATGCTGCTCACCGGCTTCCCGGTGGCGGGCGACACGAACAACGTCTTCCCGGCGCTGCCTCCGGAGAAGGTGGCCATCGGCATGCCCGCCTCGGTGAACGCGGGCAACGGCCACGTCCCCACCACGGAGGTCAACAAGTCCCTGGACTGCCTGACCAAGGGCACCAACTGCGGTTCATACGAGACGCACGGCACCTGGCCCGGCCTGCGCGGCCTGATGACGTGGTCGATCAACTGGGACCGTCACAACAACTGGGAGTTCTCGAAGAACTTCGACGGCTACTTCGGCTGATCCGCGTCCGCTGCGAAAGCGTCTGCACGGCGGCCGTACCGAGCGACCACCAGCAGCGCGACCTGCAACACCATCCCGAACAGACACCAACTGGCCACCACGTCCAGCGGCCAGTGATACCCGCGCCGCACGAGGCCGAGCCCGACCCCGAAGTTCAACAGGGCGCAGGCGATGACCAGTTCACGGCGTGCGTACGTGCCGCGCAGGTACGGGAGCAGGAGCAGCGCCGCCCCGCCGTAGGCGACCATGGCGGTGGCGGTGTGGCCCGAGGGGTAGTAGCCGGTGCCGTCCATGCCGGGCGGTCCTGTGCGGCCGATGAGTTCCTTGAGCGGGATCACGAGCACCGGGACCAGGGCCATGGCCACGGCTGCGGCGGCCGGGGCGAGCCACCAGCGGAACGTACCGGCCCGGTGGCCGCGCCAGGACGCGTAGGCGATGGCAGCGGCGAGGAACGGCACGGCGATGGAGACGCCGCCCAGATCGGCGAGGAGTTCGGCGGCGCCGTCCGGCAGGCGGCTTCCGGTGATCCAGGGGCCGAGCCGCTCGTCCGCGTCGCGGAGGGGGCCGTCGGCGAGCACCTGCCAGGTGATGAGCGCGAAGAACAGCGCACAGAGGGAGAAAAGGAAAATGGTCGGCCGCCCCGGAACAGGGGGGGTAGTTCCGAGGCGGCCGTCCTGACCGGTGTGCCGCACGCCCCGGGGGGTTTGGGGCGGGCGGCCATCCGATCGGTGAGGAGTTCCAGAGCCAGTGACTCCGGGTGTGTGCGCGAGGGCACGACCAAGACGGGGCTGGGGAGGCTCCGTCCCGGTGTCGCCCACAGTCCCCTGTGGGCGGGGTGTTTCTCTCATCTGCAGAAACCGTACGTCAGCTGATGGCGGCCCGACAGGCGGAACGGCAACCCGGCATGGGTCCCGCACACGTTCTTCACATGCCCTGCCGGTCACCCCAGGTCACGGGTCTCGCACCGCGCGCTGTACACACACGTCAGGCCATGTGGGGATACATGCGGAGCCGGGATCTTCCCCCTTTGGGGTGATCCCGGCTCCGCCGGACGCTATGCGCCGTACACGTCTCAGACGCCCGAGAAGGCCGCCTCGATGATGTCCAGGCCCTCGTTCAGGAGGTCCTCGCCGATGACCAGCGGCGGCAGGAAGCGCAGGACGTTGCCGTACGTGCCGCAGGTGAGGACGAGCAGGCCCTCCGCGTGGCAGGCCTTGGCGAGCGCCGCGGTCGCCTCGGGGTTCGGCTCCTTGGTGGCTCGGTCCTTGACCAGCTCGATGGCGATCATCGCGCCACGACCGCGGACGTCGCCGACGATGTCGTACTTCTCCGCGATGGCGTTCAGGCGCGCCTTCATCGTGGCCTCGATGGCCTTCGCCTTGCCGTTGAGGTCGAGCTCCTTCATCGTCTCGATGGCGCCGAGCGCACCGGCACAGGCCACCGGGTTGCCGCCGTAGGTGCCGCCGAGGCCGCCGGAGTGCGCGGCGTCCATGATCTCGGCGCGGCCCGTGACGGCGGCGAGCGGCAGGCCGCCCGCGATGCCCTTGGCGGTCGTGATGAGGTCCGGGACGATGCCCTCGTCCTCGCACGCGAACCACTGGCCCGTGCGGCAGAAGCCGGACTGGATCTCGTCCGCGACGAAGACGATGCCGTTGTCGTTGGCGAACTTCACGATCTCGGGCAGGAAGCCCTTCGCGGGCTCGATGAAGCCGCCCTCGCCGAGCACCGGCTCGATGATGATCGCGGCGACGTTCTCCGCGCCGACCTGCTTGCTGATCTGGTCGATGGCCTGCTTGGCGGCCTCGGGACCGGCGTTCTCCTCGCCCGTCGGCCAGCGGTAGCCGTACGCGACCGGAACGCGGTAGACCTCCGGCGCGAACGGCCCGAAGCCGTTCTTGTACGGCATGTTCTTGCTGGTCAGAGCCATCGTGAGGTTCGTACGACCGTGGTAGCCGTGGTCGAAGACGACGACGGCCTGGCGCTTGGTGTGCGCACGGGCGATCTTGACGGCGTTCTCGACGGCCTCGGCGCCGGAGTTGAAGAGCGCGGACTTCTTCGCGTGGTCACCGGGCGTCAGCTCCGCGAGCTGCTCGGCGACGGCGACGTACCCCTCGTAGGGCGTGACCATGAAACAGGTGTGGGTGAAGTCGGCGAGCTGCGCGGTCGCACGGCGTACGACGGCCTCGGCGCTGGCGCCGACGGACGTCACGGCGATGCCGGAGCCGAAGTCGATGAAGCGGTTGCCGTCGACGTCCTCGATGATGCCGCCACCCGCGCGAGCCGCGAAGACAGGCAGCACGGAACCCACGCCACCGGCGACCGTGGCGGTCCGGCGGGCCTGCAGCTCCTGGGACTTCGGCCCGGGAATGGCGGTGACGACGCGGCGCTCCTGCGGAAGTGCGGTCATGGGGTGCTCCTGGGGGTGGGGCGAGGCGGACGCTCGGTGCTTGTCTGCTTGCTTTCGTTGCTGCTTTCTTTCGCAGGTTAGGGGCGGAGGCCGGAGGCGGGCATGCTCCACGGGGGAGTTGTTCGGCGTGGCGGTTGTCCGTGGTGGACATAGCGGGGGAGTGGGCGGGGTGCGGCTTTCGTCCCGGTCGGGAAGCCGGGCCGGGCCGGGTGTTCCCGCAGGCCCCGGCCGCGTATCCGGTGAACTGCCCCTGTGGGGGCACTAGATTGACGGCTGAACCGACAGACCGGCAGGTCAGGGGGCAAGGGCCATGGACTCCGAAGGCACGCACGACGCTCGCGGTACGCACGCCACACCGGTGCCGCGTCCGGCAGGGCCTTCCGTGCCCGCAGCGCCGCCGATGCCCCGGCGGGCGCCCGGCTCCGGCAGCGCATCGTCGGTCGCCGACTGGCTCGCCGCGCCGCGCCCCGAGGCGACCCCCGGCGTCTGGCGCTACGCCTACCGGGCCCCCGTGCCCGAGGCCGAGACCGAGGGCATCAACCGGCGGCTGATCGTCGGCATGGCGATCTCCGCCGTGCTCGGCCTGCTGTTCTGGTCGCTGTGGCGGCAGGGCAGCATCCCGTATCAGTGGGCCCCGCTGAAGCTGTTCACGCCCGGCGACTGGTGGTGGGCCGGCAGCGCCCAGCCCAAGGAGTGGCAGGCCGGGGACGCCCGGATCGTCTACGACGGGATTGTCTTCGGCGCGGTGCTGTACTCGGTGGGACGGCTCGGTGCCTGGCCCGACGCGATCCGGCACTTCGTGGTGCGGCGCCCGCAACCCTCCCGTGCCGTGCTCGCCTCCGTCGCGGCGGTCGGCGTCCTGATCTTCGTCTGGCCGAGCTCCCTCGGGCTCGACGCGCGGCCGCTGCCCGTGGCCGACCCCGTCTTCTCCCTGGTCGCGCTCGTCGCGGGCGGCTACGAGGTCTTCGAGTCGCAGGTCCTCACCGACGTCCTGTACGTCCTGATCACCCTCGCGGTGCTGTGGCCCTTCGCCCGGATCGGCGGCTGGTGGCAGGCGATCCGCGACGGCAGGGCCGCGGCGACGCGCCCGTCCGCCACCCCGCCGCCCCCCGCCGAGGCTCCGGCGCGCGGCCACTGGCCCGAGCTGCGCGCCGCGGGACACGACAAGGCCGCCGACCTGCTCTCCGCCGAGCTGCTCAGCGGACGCATGAACGACGTCGACTGCGCCCGCGTGACCCACGCCTGGCGCACCGCCGCCGCCGACCAGGGCGCGCTCGCCACCTTCGTGGACACGGTCGCCCGGCAGGGCTCCGCCTCCTGGACGCATCCCTCAGGCCAGCGCGACCTGCCCGCCCGCAGCGCCGTGCACGATCTGCTCGTGGGCCAGGTCAGGATCGGCCGCTTCGCGAAGGACGAGCGCAACCCCTACGCCGTGCGCGACGCCGGCGCCGCGCTCGACCCCGCCGTACTCGGCACCTCACTGCTCGCGGTGGGCCCGTCCGGCGCGGGCAAGACCGGACGGCTCATGCGCCCGGTGGCCGAATCGCTCGCCCTGGGCGCCCTCACCGGGCAGTGCGCGGTCGTCGCCGTGTGCGCCGCGGGCACGGCGCTCGGGCCCGACGACGCGTACGACGTCGTGATCAGGCCGGGCGACCCCGCGTCCGTGCACGACATCGACCTGTACGCGGACTGCGCCGACCCGGACGAGGCCGCCGCCTTCCTCGCCGAAGGGCTGATCGGTGACCTCGACGCCGTGGACACCCGGCGCGCAGCCACCAGCCTCGCCCAACTCCTCGGCCCCTACCGCCTCCTCCACGGCCGCTTCCCCTCCGTCCCCGTGCTGCGCGAACTGCTCGAAGGGGACCCCGCCGCGCTCGCCGCCCTCCAGACCGGACTCGCCGCGGACGAGCACACCGCCATGCGCCGCGAACTCGAAGCCCGTATCCGCCAGTCCGGCTCACCCAACGACCCGGGCCCCGCCCTGGCCGACCGGCTCGCCCTGCTCGACCGCCCCGCCTTCGCCGACTTCTTCGACCCCGGCGGCGAAGGGCACCCCTTCTCGATGCGCGCCGTCGCGCACCACCCCCTCCGGGTCAGGGTGGACCTGCCCGAGCACGGGCACGAGGAGGCGTCGAGGCTCCTGGCCAGGCTGCTGCTCGCCCAGTTCTCGTACGTCGCGCGCGGCCGTGCCCGGCGGCCGCACTTCGTCTGCCTGATCCTCGACGACGCCGCGCGCACCCTCACCCCCGAGAGCGTGCGTGCCATCCAGCGCCTGCGGTCCCTGAACGCGGGCGTCGTGCTCGGACTGCGCACGATCGGCGAGGTGCCGGAGCCGCTCCAGGGGCCGCTCTACGCGGCGGTCGGCTGCCGGATGGCCTTCTCCGGCGTGACGACCTGGGACGGACGCCGGTTCACCGAGGCCTGGGGCACCGAGTGGATCGAGACCAAGGAAGTGGCCCAGCACACCGTCTTCGCCGATCAGCCGATGACACGGGCGCTGCACTCGCTGCGCAAACTCGTCACCGGCAAGGCGGTCACGACCGACGCCGTCACCGTGCGCAAGGTCGAGCGCGAACGCTGGTCCGCCTCCGAACTGGCCCACTCCCTGCCTCCGGGCCACGCGGTGCTCTCCCTGACCGACGTACGGGGCGAGCACGCGCCACCGTTGCTGGTGGACCTCCGGGGTTAGTCACCGGGGAGTAGGTAGGGGACGCACGTACGGGGTATTCGGTCCCGTACGTACCGTACGGTGAGGCAGAATCGGCACAGGTCGTTCATACGTACCGGCTAAAAGATCCACACCTCGGCCGGGATCCGACGGCCGACCGGAACGCGTGCCTCACCGCCGCCGCCAGGCATCAGCCGTGATGTGCCCTGACCCTACTGACCAGACCTGAAGGTCCCATGCCGCCCACGCTCGCCTCCCTCGTCCACCACTCCGCGCTCAAGCTCACCGTGCGCGCCGGCGAGGAACATCTGGACGCGCCCGTGCGCTGGGCGCATGCCAGTGAGCTCACCGACCCCGTGCCCTACATGGAGGGCGGCGAGCTCCTCCTGATCACCGCGCTCAAGCTGGATGCGGAGGACCCGGAGGCCATGAGCCGCTACGTGAAGCGGCTCGCGGCGGCCGGCGTCGTCGGGCTCGGGTTCGCGGTCGGGGTGCATTACAAGGACATCCCGGAGGCCTTGGTCGCGGCCGCCGCGGACGAGGGGCTTCCGCTTCTGGAGGTGCCCCGGCGCACCCCCTTCCTCGCCATCAGCAAGGCCGTCTCCGCGGCCATCGCCGCCGACCAGTACCGCGCGGTGACGGCGGGCTTCGCCGCCCAGCGCGAGCTGACCAAGCAGGCGCTGAGCGGCGGCCCCGAAGGACTGCTCGGCGCGCTCGCCGCACAGGTGGACGGCTGGGCCGCGCTGTACGACGCGTCCGGCGCCGTCGTCGCCCACGCCCCCGAGTGGGCCTCCCGCCGGGCCGCCCGACTCACCACCGACGTGGAGCGCCTTCGCGACCGGGCGGCCCCCGCGAGCGCGGTCGTCGCGGGCGCCGAGGACCGGGTGGAGCTGCACTCGATCGGCACGGGACGCCGGCCCCGCGCCGCGCTCGCCGTCGGCACGGCGTCCACCCTCGGCACCGCCGAGCGGTACGCCCTGCACTCCGCCATAGCGCTGCTCACCCTCACCACGGAACGCAACCGCTCACTCCAGGCCGCCGAGGCCCGGGTCGGCTCCGCAGTGCTCCGGATGCTCCTCGCGGGGGAGCCGGACCACGCCCGCACGGTGGCGGGGGAGTTGTACGGCAGCCTGCTCGACGCGCCGTTCCGCCTGGTGGTCGCGGAAGTACCCGCGTCGGCCCCGGCGGACGGCGACCCCTTCGCCCAGCTCACCGACGCCGTCGAGTCGGCCGCGGCCCGCGCGGGCGAGGCGCTCCTGGTCGTCCCCTACGGCGAGCGGCTCGTGCTGCTCGTCGTGGACGACGGCGCGGGAGCCGCGGCCTGCGTCGCGTACGCGCGGACGCTGGAGGCGGGACGCTCCGAGGCGCCGGAGGCCGGTGCGGGCGACGGGGCGGCCCTCCTCCTCGGCCTCTCCGCGCCCGCGGGCCCGATCGCGGCGGCCACCGCGTACAAGCAGGCCGACCAGGCGCTGTCCATCGCCCGGCGCCGGGGCCGCGCGATGGTCGAACACGAGGACCTCGCCGCGGGCTCGGTCCTGCCGCTGCTCGCCGACGACGCGGTGCGCGCGTTCGCCGACGGCCTGCTGCGCGCCCTGTACGAACACGACGCCACCGGCCGGGGCGACCTGATCGCCTCCCTGCGCGCCTGGCTCTCGCGCCACGGCCAGTGGGACGCGGCGGCGGCCGACCTGGGCGTCCACCGCCACACCCTGCGCTACCGCATGCGCAGGGTCGAGGAGATCCTCGGCCGCTCCCTGGACGACCCGGACGTCCGGATGGAGCTGTGGCTGTCGTTGAAGGCGACGTCGAGCGGGACGGAGTAGCTCCGGGGGGAGCGGCCGGGGCGATTGGTCCCGGTTCGGTCCCCTGCCAAAGAGGCGCGCCCCCACGGGGCAGTACTCCGCGTCGGACAAACGACCGTCGCCCTTGCCGCCCCTACGGTGGGGAACGTACCCCCCAAGACACACCTTCGCGGAAGGGCCGGGAATCGACATGACTTCCATCCACGCCTTCTGGCTCGCCGGTCGCCAGACCACCGGTGAGACCACTCTCGACGTCACCTCGCCCTGGGACGGGCGGATCGTCGGCAAGGCGGCCGTCCCGACCGACGCCCAGGTCGAGGAGGCCGTCGCCGCCGCGTACGCCGTGCGCGACGAGTTCGCCGCGACCCCGGCGCACGTGCGGGCCGCCGCCCTCGACCACGTGAGCCGCAGGCTCGTCGAGCGGACGGAAGAGATCGCCCAGCTCATCTCCGCCGAGAACGGCAAGCCGATCAAGTGGGCCCGTGGCGAGGTCGGCCGTGCCGTCTCCGTCTTCCGGTTCGCCTCCGAGGAGGCCCGCAGGTTCAACGGCGGCGAGGCCCAGCGCCTCGACACCGACGCCGGTGGCCAGGGGCGTCTCGCCTTCACCCGCCGCTTCCCCAAGGGTGTCGTCCTGGGCATCGCGCCGTTCAACTTCCCGCTGAACCTCTGCGCCCACAAGATCGCCCCGGCCATCGCGTCCGGCACGCCGATCATCCTCAAGCCGGCGCCCGCGACCCCGCTGTCCGGTCTCCTCATCGGCGAGCTGCTCGCCGAGACCGACCTGCCCGCCGGGTCCTGGTCGGTCCTGCCGGTCGCGAACGACAAGATGCCCGCCCTCGTCCAGGACGAGCGCCTCCCCGTCATCTCGTTCACGGGCTCCGAGAAGGTCGGCTACGCGATCCTTGACTCGGTGCCGCGCAAGCACTGCACCCTGGAGCTGGGCGGAAACGGCGCCGCCGTCGTCCTCGCCGACTTCTCCTCCGACGAGGACCTCGACTGGGCCGCCTCGCGCATCGCGACCTTCTCCAACTATCAGGGCGGCCAGTCCTGCATCTCGGTGCAGCGCGTCATCGCCGATGCCTCCGTGTACGACCGGCTCGTGCCGCGTGTGCTCAAGGCCATCGAGGCCCAGGCCACCGGCGACCCGTCCGACCCGAAGACCGACGTCGGTCCGCTCGTGAACGAGGACGCGGCCAAGCGCGTCGAGTCCTGGGTCGACGAGGCCGTCCAGGCGGGCGCACAGCTGCTCGCCGGCGGCAAGCGTGACGGCGCCTCGTACGCGCCGACCGTGCTCGCCGACGTACCGGCCGATGCCACCATCGCCGTCGAGGAGGTCTTCGGACCGGTCCTCACGATCAAGAAGGTGGACGGCGAGGCGGAGGCGTTCGCCGCCGTCAACGACTCCAAGTACGGCCTCCAGGCGGGCGTCTTCACGCACGACCTGCAGACCGCCTTCCGCGCCCACCGCGACCTGGAGGTCGGCGGCGTGGTCATTGGCGACGCCCCCTCCTACCGCGCCGACCAGATGCCGTACGGCGGCGTCAAGCAGTCCGGCGTGGGCCGCGAGGGCGTCCGCTTCGCGATGGACGACTACACCTACGAGCGGGTCATGGTGATGACGGGCCTCGCCCTCTAATCAGTACCTGTACTCGGTCACGAACCGAACGGCCGGAGCCCACTGTGCGGGGGCTCCGGCCGTTCTCGTGCGCGGGGACGCGATGCGCCGAACGCTGCGCGAGGACTGGTGGGCTCCGGACGAATCGGGTACATACGATCCATACGATCGAGTAGCACCAGTCAGTAACCGACCGGGTCAAGATCGGGTCATACGGAGCCGATCGGCCCCCCTTCGCGGCGAGGTGAGCTCCTCAATGCCCGCACAACCCACACCCCCTCCGGGGGCGTCCGTCAGTGAACGCGAGGCCCGGCAGGTCGCCGAGGCCGCCCGTGAACAGGACTGGCGCAAGCCCAGCTTCGCCAAGGAACTCTTCCTCGGCCGCTTCCGGCTCGACCTGATCCACCCGCACCCCATGCCCGCCGATGAGGACGCCCGGCGCGGCGAGGAGTTCCTCGCCAAACTTCGCGACTTCTGCGAGACGAAGATCGACTCGGCGCGCATCGAACGAGAGGCGCAGATCCCCGACGAGGTGATCAACGGGCTCAAGGAGCTCGGCGCGCTCGGCATGAAGATCGACACGAAGTACGGCGGGCTCGGCCTCACGCAGGTGTACTACAACAAGGCCCTCGCCCTCGTCGGCTCCGCGAGCCCGGCGATCGGCGCGCTGCTCTCCGCCCATCAGTCGATCGGTGTACCGCAGCCGCTCAAGCAGTTCGGCACCCAGGAGCAGAAGGACGAGTTCCTGCCGCGCTGCGCCCGCACGGACATCAGCGCGTTCCTACTGACCGAGCCGGACGTCGGCTCCGACCCGGCGCGCCTGGCCACGATGGCGGTGCCGGACGGCGACTCGTACGTCCTGGACGGCGTGAAGCTGTGGACCACGAACGGCGTCGTCGCCGACCTCCTGGTAGTCATGGCGCGCGTACCGAAGTCCGACGGCCACAAGGGCGGCATCACGGCCTTCGTGGTGGAAGCCGCGGCGGACGGCATCACGGTCGAGAACCGCAACGCCTTCATGGGGCTGCGCGGCCTGGAGAACGGCGTGACCCGCTTCCACCAGGTCCGCGTCCCGGCCGCGCACCGCATCGGCCCGGAGGGCGCGGGCCTGAAGATCGCCCTGACGACCCTCAACACCGGGCGCCTCTCGCTGCCCGCGATGTGCGTCGGCGCGGGCAAGTGGTGCCTGAAGATCGCCCGTGAGTGGTCGGGCGCGCGCGAGCAGTGGGGCAAGCCGGTCGCGCTGCACGAGGCGGTCGGCGCGAAGATCTCCTTCATCGCGGCGACGACCTTCGCCCTGGAGGCCGTCCTGGACCTCTCCTCGCAGATGGCCGACGAGGACCGCAACGACATCCGCATCGAGGCGGCGCTCGCCAAGCTGTACGGCTCCGAGATGGGCTGTCTGATGGCCGACGAACTGGTGCAGATCCGCGGCGGCCGGGGCTTCGAGACCGCAGAATCCCTCGCGGCCCGCGGCGAACGCGCCGTCCCGGCGGAACAGGTCCTGCGCGACCTGCGCATCAACCGCATCTTCGAGGGCTCGACGGAGATCATGCACCTGCTCATCGCCCGCGAGGCGGTGGACGCGCACCTGAAGGTGGCGGGCGACCTGATCGACCCGGACAAGTCCCTGACCGACAAGGCGAAGGCGGGCGCGAAGGCAGGCGGCTTCTACGCCCGCTGGCTGCCGAAACTGGTCGCGGGTCCCGGCCAACTCCCGAGCTCGTACGCCGAGTTCCACCCCAGCGGCCACGCGGACCTCTCCCCGCACCTGCGCTACGTGGAACGCAATGCCCGCAAGCTGGCCCGCTCGACCTTCTACGCGATGTCGCGATGGCAGGGAAAGATGGAGACCAAGCAGGGCTTCCTGGGCCGCGTGGTCGACATCGGCGCCGAGCTCTTCGCGATGAGCGCGGCGTGCGTACGGGCCGAACTGCTGCGCACGACGGAGGACCACGGCCGCGAGGCCTACCAGCTGGCCGACACGTTCTGCCGCCAGTCCCGCATCCGCGTCGACGAACTGTTCGACCGCCTGTGGACCAACACGGACGACGTCGACCGCAAGGTGGTCAAGGGCGTCCTGAACGGCATGTACACCTGGCTGGAAGCAGGCGTTGTCGACCCCAGCGGCGAAGGCCCCTGGATCGCCGACGCGACACCCGGCCCGACCCAACGGGAGAACGTCCACCGGCCGATCCGCTGACGGCTTTCCGGGGCGTTCCCTCACGCGGGAACGCCCCGGAACACGATTTCGGCCGACCGGATCGGGGCGCAGTGTCTCCTCACACCTCCGCCCAGGCAAGAATGGGGGGATGAGCGACAGTCCAGCCCCCCTCGCCGATCCGCATCTCGTCTTCGACCCCGTGGTCACGGACGGTCCCCGGGACATCGTCATCCTCGGCTCGACCGGGTCGATCGGCACCCAGGCCATCGACCTCGTCCTGCGCAACCCCGGCCGCTTCCGCGTCACCGCGCTCTCCGCCGCCGGCGGCCGCGTCGGACTGCTCGCCGAGCAGGCCAGGCAGCTGCGGGTACGGACCGTGGCCGTGGCCCGCGAGGACGTCGTACCGGCGCTGCGCGAGGCGCTGAAGGGGCAGTACGGCAGCGAGCCGCTGCCCGAGATCCTCGCCGGACCCGAGGCGGCCACGCAGGTCGCCGCGTCGCAGTGCCACACCGTCCTGAACGGCATCACCGGATCCATCGGGCTAGCGCCCACGCTCGCCGCGCTCGAAGCGGGCCGCACCCTCGCGCTCGCCAACAAGGAGTCGCTGATCGTCGGCGGGCCCCTGGTGAAGGCCCTCGCCAAGCCGGGGCAGATCATCCCCGTCGACTCCGAGCACGCCGCGCTCTTCCAGGCGCTCGCCTCGGGCACCCGCGCCGACGTGCGCAAGCTGGTCGTCACGGCCTCCGGGGGCCCGTTCCGGGGACGTACGAAGGCCGACCTGGCGGACGTACGGCCGGAGGACGCGCTCGCGCACCCCACCTGGGCCATGGGCCCGGTCATCACCGTCAACTCCGCCACGCTCGTCAACAAGGGCCTGGAAGTCATCGAGGCGCACCTCCTCTACGACATCCCCTTCGAGCGCATCGAGGTCGTCGTCCACCCCCAGTCCTACGTGCACTCCATGGTCGAGTTCACCGACGGATCGACGCTGGCCCAGGCCACGCCGCCCGACATGCGCGGTCCGATCGCCATCGGCATCGGCTGGCCCGAGCGCGTGCCGGACGCCGCGCCCGCCTTCGACTGGACGAAGGCCTCCACCTGGGAGTTCTTCCCCCTCGACAACGAAGCGTTTCCGTCGGTCGGGCTCGCCCGGCATGTGGGGAAGCTCGCGGGCACGGCCCCGGCAGTGTTCAATGCCGCCAACGAGGAGTGCGTGGACGCGTTCTTGAACGGCGCCCTGCCCTTCAACGGGATCATGGAGACCGTCACTAAGGTCGTCGCCGAACACGGCACACCGTCCGCGGGAACTTCCCTGACCGTCGCGGACGTCCTCGAAGCGGAGACCTGGGCGCGCGCCCGGGCCCGTGAACTGACGGCGAAGGCGACCGCGGAGGCTCGCGCATGACGACCTTGATGATGATCCTCGGCATAGTCGTCTTCGCGGTCGGGCTGCTGTTCTCGATCGCCTGGCACGAGCTGGGCCACCTCTCGACCGCCAAGCTGTTCGGCATCCGCGTGCCGCAGTACATGGTCGGTTTCGGCCCGACGATCTTCTCGCGCAAGAAGGGCGACACCGAGTACGGCATCAAGGCCATCCCCCTCGGCGGATACATCCGCATGATCGGCATGTTCCCGCCGGGCCCTGACGGCCGCCTGGAGGCGCGGTCCACCTCCCCGTGGCGCGGCATGATCGAAGACGCGCGGTCCGCCGCCTTCGAGGAGCTCAAGCCCGGCGACGAGACGCGCCTCTTCTACACGCGCAAGCCGTGGAAGCGCGTGATCGTGATGTTCGCGGGCCCGTTCATGAACCTGATCCTCGCCGTCGCGATCTTCCTCGGCGTGATGATGACATTCGGCATCAGCACCCAGACGACGTCCGTCGGCAAGGTGTCCGACTGCGTCATCCAGCAGAGCGAGAACCGCACCAAGTGCGAGAAGGGCGACACGGTCGCGCCCGCCAAGGCGGCGGGCCTGAAGCTCGGCGACAAGATCGTCGGCTTCCAGGGACAGCCCGTCGACGACTGGTCCGCGCTTCAGGGGAAGATCCGCGAGACGATCGGCCCGGCCACCATCACGGTCGAGCGCGACGGCAAGCGCGTGGAACTGCAGGCCAACCTCATCAAGAACCAGGTCAGCAAGACCGACGGTGAGGGCGGCTATGTGGAGGGCAAGTACGTCACCGCGGGCTTCCTCGGCTTCACCCCCGCCACCGGCATCGTCCAGCAGGGCTTCGGCGACTCCGTGAGCCGCATGGGCGACATGATGGAGAACGGCGTCGAGTCACTCATCGCCCTGCCGTCCAAGATCCCCGACCTGTGGGACGCGGCCTTCGGCGACGGCGACCGCAAGCAGGACTCCCCGATGGGCGTCGTCGGCGCGGCCCGCGTGGGCGGCGAGGTCTTCACCCTTGACATCCCGCCGGAGAACCAGATCGCGATGATGCTGTTCCTGGTGGCGGGCTTCAACCTCTCGCTGTTCCTGTTCAACATGCTGCCGCTGCTGCCGCTGGACGGCGGTCACATCGCCGGGGCCCTGTGGGAGTCGGTCCGCCGCAAGGCGGCCAAGCTCCTGAAGCGGCCCGACCCGGGCCCCTTCGACGTCGCGAAGCTGATGCCCGTCGCCTATGTGGTGGCCGGGATCTTCATCTGCTTCACGATCCTCGTCCTGATCGCGGACGTTGTTAACCCGGTAAGAATCTCCTGATAAGGCGAAGTTTGGGACGGCCGGGCACTCTCTGTGTCCGGCCGCCCACCTTTGGGTGGACTTACGGACGGGATGTGCTCGGGCCCTGTGGGGTGCCGTAATCTCGAAGTCTGGAGCCCGCCGAACTCGGGACCTTGATCCACACCTTGGGGATGCACGCCAGATGACTGCCGTTTCTCTCGGAATCCCGTCCGTACCGACCAAGCTCGCCGACCGCCGTGTCAGCCGCAAGATCCAGGTCGGTACGGTCGCCGTCGGCGGGGACGCACCCGTGTCGGTGCAGTCGATGACGACGACGCGTACGTCCGACATCGGTGCGACGCTGCAGCAGATCGCCGAACTCACCGCGTCCGGCTGCCAGATCGTGCGGGTGGCCTGTCCGACGCAGGACGACGCGGACGCCCTCGCGACGATCGCGCGCAAGTCGCAGATCCCGGTGATCGCCGACATCCACTTCCAGCCGAAGTACGTCTTCGCGGCGATCGACGCCGGCTGCGCCGCTGTCCGTGTGAACCCGGGCAACATCAAGCAGTTCGACGACAAGGTCAAGGAGATCGCGCGGGCCGCGAACGACGCGGGCACCCCGATCCGCATCGGCGTGAACGCGGGCTCGTTGGACGCGCGCCTCCTCAAGAAGTACGGCAAGGCCACCCCTGAGGCCCTGGTCGAATCCGCTCTCTGGGAGGCGTCGCTCTTCGAGGAGCACGGCTTCCGGGACATCAAGATCTCGGTCAAGCACAACGACCCGGTGGTCATGGTCAACGCCTACCGCCAGCTGGCCGCGGCCTGTGACTACCCCCTGCACCTCGGTGTGACCGAGGCAGGACCGGCCTTCCAGGGCACGATCAAGTCGGCGGTCGCCTTCGGCGCGCTGCTCTCCGAGGGCATCGGCGACACGATCCGCGTCTCGCTCTCGGCCCCGCCGGTGGAGGAGATCAAGGTCGGCATCCAGATCCTGGAGTCGTTGAACCTCAAGCCGCGCCGCCTGGAGATCGTCTCCTGCCCGTCCTGCGGCCGCGCCCAGGTCGACGTCTACAAGCTGGCCGAAGAGGTCACCGCGGGCCTGGACGGCATGGAGGTCCCCCTCCGCGTCGCCGTCATGGGCTGCGTCGTGAACGGCCCCGGCGAGGCCCGCGAGGCCGACCTCGGAGTCGCCTCCGGCAACGGCAAGGGCCAGATCTTCGTCAAGGGCGAGGTCATCAAGACCGTTCCCGAGTCGAAGATCGTGGAGACCCTCATCGAAGAGGCGATGAAGATCGCCGAACAGATGGAGAAGGACGGCGTCCCTTCGGGCGAGCCGTCGGTGGCCGTCGCCGGCTGATTCTCGCCTGCGCGTCTACGCGTCTACGTGGGCCCCGCCACCGGGGGTTGGTGGCGGGGCCCACGTGTGCGTGTCCTTTGTCTGCGGCCCGTCTCCACGCTGAACCGCCGCTGCGCGGCGGATGTTTCCCGCCCGCCCGCCCGAGGGCCCCGTGGCTGACCCTGCCCACGGCACTGGCTGATGCGGGGCAATCGGGCGGGTGGGCGGGAAACCCGCCGCGGAGCGGCGAAGACGCCCCCCCCGGCCCGCGGAGGAGACGACGACCGAGCCCAAGCCGCCCTACGGCACGAGGTTGATGCCGGGTGATCGGGCGGGTGGGTGGGAGACCCCGCCGCGGAGCGGCGAAGAAGAGCCCCCCGGCCCGCAGGGAAGGGAGACAAAGCCCCCTCCAAGCGACCCCACGGCACAAGGCGCCCCCGCCAGGTACAGTGCGGAGATCAGCAGACCGCATGGTGAGGCCCCCGCACGTGTTGACGCAGACCACCACCAGGGTCCTCGAACCGAGTGACCTGGACGCCGCGCTCGCCGTGCTCGACCGCGAGCCGGTGGCCAATGCCTTCGTGACCTCGCGGGTCCGCGTCGCGGGCCTCGACCCGTGGCGGCTCGGCGGCGAGATGTGGGGCTGGTACCAGGACGGAATGCTGGAGTCCCTCTGCTACGCGGGCGCCAACCTCGTCCCGATCTGCGCGACCCCGCGAGCGGTCCGCGCCTTCGCGGACCGCGCCCGCAGGGCAGGCCGCCGCTGCTCCTCCATCGTCGGCCCCGCCGAGCCCACCGCCCAGCTGTGGCGACTGCTCGAACCCTCCTGGGGCCCCGCCCGCGAGGTCCGCGCCCAGCAGCCCCTGATGGTCACCGACCGGCTCCCGCAGGACATCACCCCCGACCCCTACGTCCGTCGTGTCCGCAAGGACGAGATGGAGACGATCATGCCCGCGTGCGTGGCGATGTTCACCGAGGAGGTCGGCATCTCGCCGCTCGCCGGCGACGGCGGACTGCTCTACCAGGCACGGGTCGCCGAACTCGTCGGCGGAGGGCGCTCGTTCGCCCGCCTGGACCGGGACGGCAAGGTCATCTTCAAGGCAGAGATCGGCGCGGCCACGGCACTGGCCTGCCAGGTGCAGGGCGTCTGGGTGGCCCCCGAGTACCGGGGCCAGGGCTACGCGGCACCGGGCATGGCGGCCGTCCTGCGCTACGCCCTCGCGGACGTCGCCCCCGTGGTCAGCCTCTACGTCAACGACTTCAACACCGCGGCCAGGGCGGCGTACCGCCGGGTGGGTTTCCAGGAGGTCGGGGCGTTCATGAGCGTCCTGTTCTAGCCTCCGTCCAGCCCCTACGCGTCTCACACCGCACTCCTCACGTCCCCCCGTCCGCGAGTTAAAGTTCGGCGCATGACTGACGACGTCGTGATCGGGCCGCTGGACCTCGCCACGCGCGTGGACGAAGCGCTGCGGGTGCAGGCCCACGCCTTCGGGCTCAGCGACGACGAGGTGAGCGTGCGGCGGCAGATCGTGCTGCGGCACATCACCTACCCCGGCGCCCGCGCGCTCGGCGCCACCACCCCCGAGGGGAGGCTCGTCGCCTTCGTCTACGGCATGCCCAACGACCGCGGCCACTGGTGGTCCACGGTCGTCGAGCCGTATCTGCGCGTGCGGGGCATGGAGGACTGGCTCGACGACTCCTTCGTGATCACCGAGCTCCATGTGCAGCCCGGCCACCAGAACCACGGCATCGGCCGCACGCTCATCACCACCATCACGGACGCCGTCGACCAGCCCCGCTCGATCCTCTCCGCGATCGACGTCGAGAGCCCCGCGCGGGGCCTCTACCGCTCCCTCGGGTACACCGACCTGGCCCGCAACGTCCAGTTCCCTAGCGCCCAGAAGCCGTACGCGGTGATGGGCGCGCCCCTGCCGCTGAGGCGTCCGGGCACCTAACCGATTTCCGCCCGCGCCGGGGCCCCGCGTAACCTCCTGCCAAGCACCCTCCCCCAAGCTCTCGGCTTCGCTCGAGCAGGGGGGACCCCCATCCCGCAGGAGTTCACCATGGCCCAGGTCCAGCGCATGTCCCGCTTGATGATCAAGACACTGCGCGACGACCCGGCGGACGCGGAGACGCTCAACCACAAGCTCCTCGTCCGGGCCGGCTACGTCCGCCGCACCGCCGCAGGCATCTGGTCCTGGCTGCCGCTGGGCAAGAAGGTCCTGGACAACATCACCAACGTCGTGCGCGAGGAGATGGACGCCATCGGCGCCCAGGAAGTCCTCCTGCCGGCGCTCCTGCCCAAGGAGTCGTACGACGCGACGGGCCGTTACGACGAGTACGGCGACCTGCTCTTCCGCCTCAAGGACCGCAAGGGCGCGGACTACCTCCTCGGTCCCACGCACGAGGAGATCTTCACCCAGATCGTCAAGGACCAGTGCTCGTCCTACAAGGACCTGCCGGTGGTGCTCTACCAGATCCAGACGAAGTACCGCGACGAGGCCCGCCCCCGCGCCGGTGTGCTCCGCGGCCGCGAGTTCCAGATGAAGGACTCGTACTCCTTCGACACGACGGACGAGGGCCTCGCCGAGTCGTACGCCCTGCACCGCGCCGCGTACATCAAGATCTTCGAGCGTCTGGGCCTCGACCACCGCATCGTCTCCGCCGTCTCCGGCGCGATGGGCGGCTCGGCCTCCGAGGAGTTCCTGGCGCCCGCGCCGGCCGGTGAGGACACGTTCGTGGACTGCCCCGCGTGCGACTACGCGGCCAACACGGAGGCCGTGTCCTTCGTGGCCACGGCGGTGGACGGTTCCGCGCACGGTCCCGTCGAGGACCTCGACACCCCCGACACCCCGACCATCGAGACGCTCGCGGCCCACCTCGGTGTGCCCGCCTCGGCGACCCTGAAGAACCTCCTGGTCAAGGTCGACGGCGAGATCGTCGCCGTGGGCGTTCCCGGTGACCGTGAGGTCGACCTCGGCAAGCTCGGCGAGCACCTGTCGCCCGCCGTCGTGGAACTGGTGACGGCGGAGGACTTCGAGGGCCGCGACGATCTCGTACGCGGTTATGTCGGTCCGCAGGGCCTGGAGAAGGTCCGCTACATCGCCGACCCGCGGGTGGCCGCGGGCACGGCCTGGATCACCGGCGCCAACAAGATCAACACGCACGCGAAGAACGTCGTCGCGGGCCGTGACTTCGAGGTCGACGACTACCTGGACGTCGTGGTCGTCGAGGAGGGCGACCCCTGCCCCAAGTGCGGCACCGGCCTGAAGCTGGACCGCGCCATCGAGATCGGCCACATCTTCCAGCTGGGCCGCAAGTTCGCCGACGCCTTCCAGCTGGACGTGCTCGGGCAGCAGGGCAAGCCGGTCCGCGTGACCATGGGCTCGTACGGCATCGGCGTCTCGCGCGCGGTGGCGGCGCTCGCCGAGCAGACGGCGGACGACAAGGGGCTGTGCTGGCCCCGCGAGATCGCCCCGGCCGACGTGCACGTGGTGGCCGCGGGCAAGGCGCTCCAGACGGAGCTCGCCCTTGACGTCTCCGAGCAGCTGAACGCGGCGGGTGTGCGGGTCCTGGTCGACGACAGGGCCGGCGTCTCGCCCGGCGTGAAGTTCACCGACGCGGAGCTGATCGGTGTCCCGACCATCCTGGTCGCGGGACGCCGCTCCGCCGAGGGCGTCGTGGAACTGAAGGATCGGCGGACCGGGGAGCGCGAGGAGCTGACGGTGGCTGAGGCTGTTGCGCGGCTGACGGCCTGAGTCCTGGCTGGGGTTCGGGCGGACCCTGCGGGGCTCTCCCCAACCCCGCCCCTTCCCGAAACCATGGGGCTCCGCCCCTGGACCCCCAGATCGCCCTCCGGGCTCTGTCCTCAAACGCCGGACGGGCTGGAAATCCAGCCCGTCCGGCGTTTGAGGACAACTCGGCGGAGCCGGTGATTGCGGTCACCAAGGCCCCCGCGCCAGAGCGGGTTTTTGGGAAGGGGCGGGGTTGGGGAATAGCCCCGCAGGGCCGGCCCGCCCCCCTACAACCAACCCGCGAACTCCAACAACAGCTCCGCATCCTGCTCCCGCCCCACACGGCGGGCCCGCACCCCCGACTCCACGGCGCGGAACAACGTCCACCCCCGCAGCCGCTCCTGATCCACATCCAGCGACTCCGCCAGCTTCTTCACCCGGCGGCGGGTGATCGAGGACCCCGAGGGGGAAGCGATCAGGTCCTCGACGCGGTCGCGCACGAGCCGCGCCAGGTCGAACGCGGGCTCCCCGACCACAGGGTCGGGGCCCACGGCCAGCCACGGCACACGATCCCCCTGAAGCACCTTGCTCTGCCGGAACGTGCCGTGCAGCAACCGCACCTCGTCCGGCGGCCCCGCGAGCAGCTCGTCCCGGGCGGCGAGCGCGGCGTCCACCAGGGGCGCGACCTCCCCGTCGGCAGACGCCCGCATCGCGTCGGCCTGCCGCCCCGTCCGCTCCGCGACCGTCTCGAAACGGTGATCCGTGGGCGGCTCCACCCACAGCCGGCGCAACGTGCCCGCGGCCTCGAGGAGCGCCTTGGCCTCGGGCAGCGAACGGACCGACACGTCGCGGTGCAGCCGTTCGAGCAGGAGGGCCCCGTCCGCGGCCGAGGGGTCGAGCAGCCGTACGGCGCCGAGCCCGTTCCAGTGCGCGAGCGCGGCCCGCTCGCTCTCGGGGCGCGACCTCGGCGGCACCAGCTTCAGCACCGCGGGCGTCTCGTCGGCCCGGCGCACCATGACGACGAGACTGCTGCGCCCACCGGGCACATGGACCCGCTCGACGGTCAACTCGCGTAGAGCGACGGCCTGTTCGGCCCCCCCGGGCAGCTTCTCCAGCCAGTCGTCGCCGTCCTGCGCCGTCTCACCGAGTGCGGTGACCAGACGCCGGGGCGGTTCGAGAGCCATACGCGAGGTGTTCCCTTCCTGAGCGGGTCAGGGTCCTGCTGACGGACCCTAGGCCTTGGGCGCCGAGGAGCCAGAAGTGGCGGCCCGCTCGGCGAGACCAGGGAAGGTTACGCTCCCGCCGCGCCACCGCGCCGCACGGACCGCCGCCTCCCGCAGCGCTTCGGCCGCGTGCCCACGCCGGGCGCCGGTGGTGGCCCGTACGAGATCCGAGTAGACGCCCGCGACCCGCTCCTCCAGCTCCGTCGCGAGCCGCACGGCGGCCGCGGAGTCCGGCACCGCGAACGGCAGCGCGTAGGCGGCCGCCGAGGGCTCCGGCTCGCCGCCCAGGTCGCGCACGGCGCGCTGCAACTCGTCGCGCCGGGCGCGATGCGCGTCGTACGCCGTGCGCGCCTCGTCCCTGCGGTCCTCGCCGATCCGGCCGCCGACGACCCCGAAGCCGTACACGGCGGCGTGCTCGGCACCGAGCGCGGCCTGCACCGCCCGCAACTCGTCCTTGGAATCGCTCACTTGTCGCCCTCCGTCAGCAGATACGCGTGCGCGGCGCCCGACGCCGCCACCGAAGCGAGCAGCCTGGCCAGCTCAGCAGGCGCGTCGAGCAGGTCGTTCCCGCGCCGCTTCGCCAGCTCCCGCTCGGCCTTGGCCAGCTCACGCACGGCGTCCTTCTCGTCCTTGGGGACGGAGGGCTTGCGGGAGGGCGTCGCGGAGGGCGAGGCGGAGCCGGACGCGGCAGCGGGGCTCGGCGGCGCGGACCCCTCGGTGAACACCTTCTCGTGCCGCTTCACCTCCGCCCGCAGCGGATCGAGGCGACCGGCAAGGGAGGGATGCGCGGCAAGGACGGCGTCGTACCGTCCCAGCAGCTCACCGCTGTCCCTGGCGGCACGCGCGCGCAGCCGCGCGGCGGCGGCAGGACGCTCGTCCGCGTCCGTGGACGCGGAGTCCGAGCAGCCCGAGAGCAGCACGGCCCCGGCCGCTCCTGCGGCCCCGGTCAGCAGGCTCCTGCGGCGCGGCCCCGAGCGGGCGTGCGAGGGGGTGGGATACGACGGCACAGCAGACGTCCTCGGCAGGAAGGCCAGAAAGGCAGGCAGTCAGAAGGTGGGCGGGCCGGGCGTGAGCCCGGTGATCACCGTACCTGCGGCCTGCCCTCGTACGCGTGAGCGGCTCGATGCCGGTCCTGCGGCGGCCGTACAGCGGGCCGACAGCGGCGGCAACACCCCTCGGGACCGGATACCCTTTGACCTGACACGCGACAAACCCACAACAGCACACGCGGCCGAGGAGTCACCCGGATGAGCACCACCCAGAGCGAGAGGCTGCGAGAACTGCTGGAACCGCTCGTCAGCTCCAAGGAACTGGATCTCGAAGAGATCGAAGTGGCCTCGGTCGGACGCAAGCGGGTGCTGCGGGTGGTCGTCGACTCCGACGACGGCGTGGATCTGGACCAGATCGCGGAGATCAGCCGCGAACTCTCCGAGAAGCTCGACGAGAGCGACGCGATGGGCGACGGGGAATACACCCTCGAAGTCGGCTCCCCGGGCGCGGAGCGCCCGCTGACGGAGCACCGCCACTATCTGCGCGCCGTCGGCCGCCTGGTGAAGTTCCAGCTGACAGAGGGCGGCGACGAGCTGATCGCCCGCATCCTCGACGTGGACGACGAGGGCATGAATCTTGAAGTGCCGGGCGTGAAGGGGCGCAAGCCCACCGCCCGCAGGCTCACCTTCGACGCGATCGCCAAGGCGCGCGTCGAGGTCGAGTTCAACCGCAAGGACAAGAAGGAAGAGGAGGCGTAGCCGTGGACATCGACATGAGTGCCCTGCGGGGCCTGGTCCGCGAGAAGGAGATCTCCTTCGACCTGTTGGTCGAGGCGATCGAGTCTGCTCTTCTCATCGCCTACCACCGCACCGAAGGAAGCTTCCGTCGTGCCCGCGTGAAGCTGGACCGCGAGAGCGGCCATGTGACGGTGTGGGCGACGGAGGACCCGGCGGACCTCGAAGAGGGCCAGGAGGCCAAGGAGTTCGACGACACCCCGTCGGACTTCGGCCGCATCGCCGCGACGACCGCCAAGCAGGTCATCCTGCAGCGCCTGCGCGACGCCCAGGACGACGCGACCCTCGGCGAGTACGCGGGCCGTGAGGGCGACATCGTCACGGGCGTCGTCCAGCAGGGCCGCGACCCGAAGAACGTGCTGGTCGACATCGGCAAGCTCGAGGCCATCCTGCCGGTGCAGGAGCAGGTCCCGGGCGAGGAGTACGCCCACGGTCTGCGCCTTCGTTCGTACGTCGTCCGGGTGGCGAAGGGCATGCGCGGCCCCTCCGTCACGCTCTCCCGTACGCACCCGAACCTCGTCAAGAAGCTCTTCGCGCTCGAGGTCCCGGAGATCGCCGACGGATCGGTCGAGATCTCGGCCATCGCCCGCGAGGCGGGACACCGGACCAAGATCGCGGTGCGCTCGACCCGTCAGGGTCTCAACGCCAAGGGCGCCTGCATCGGTCCGATGGGCCAGCGTGTGCGCAACGTCATGGCCGAGCTCAACGGCGAGAAGATCGACATCGTCGACTGGTCGGACGACCCGGGCGAGATGGTCGCCCACGCGCTCTCCCCGGCGCGGGTCAGCAAGGTGGAGATCGTCGACATGGCGGCCCGTTCCGCACGGGTCACGGTGCCGGACTACCAGCTGTCCCTCGCGATCGGCAAGGAGGGCCAGAACGCCCGCCTCGCCGCGCGGCTCACGGGCTGGCGCATCGACATCCGCCCCGACACCGAGCAGCCGCAGGACTCCCAGGAGTCTTGATCAAGACAACAACCGTTCGATTTTTGCCCCAAAGGGGTGAGGTCGGTACGGGGAGGTAGACTTAATCGTGTCTGGCCGGACGCAAGCCCGCGCATGCCCTGAACGCACCTGTGTGGGGTGCCGGGAGCGAGCGGCCAAGAACGATCTGCTGCGCATCGTGGCGAAAGAGGGCGCTTGCGCCCCCGATCCAAGCGGTACGCTGCCCGGCCGGGGTGCGTATATCCACCCCGTCCCGGTCTGTCTCGACCTGGCGGTCCGACGCAGAGCGTTCCCGAGGGCCTTCCGGGCCCTGGGCCCGCTCGACACGGCGGACTTGCGCCGAGTCGTCGAGACAGTTGCCCAGCAGGCAACACCGTAAGGAAGGTCGCGCGGAACCCCGCGCGACCCTGGTATTCCGCGAGTTGGAAGTAGGTCGAGATTGCGATGAGCACTCGATGAGCACGCGATGAGTACGCCCATGAAGTAGCGACGGTCCGGCGTAACCCGGACCTAAAAGGAGCGAAGTGGCTAAGGTCCGGGTATACGAGCTCGCCAAGGAGTTCGGCGTAGAGAGCAAGGTCGTCATGGCCAAGCTCCAAGAACTCGGTGAATTCGTACGTTCGGCGTCCTCGACGATCGAGGCGCCCGTAGTACGTAAACTGACTGACGCATTGAACACGGGTGGCGGCAACGGCAAGTCCGCCGCCAAGCCCGGGGCGCCGCGCAAGCAGGCCGCCCCCAAGCCGCCGGCCCCCTCGGGCTCGGCGTCCCCCTCTCCCGCGCAGGCCGCCCGTCCGGGTCCGGCCGCGCCCAAGCCGCCGGCGGCCAAGCCCGCCGCCGCGGCCGACAAGCCCGCGGCCTCCCCGGCCGCTCCCGGCCCGCGTCCGGGTCCGAAGCCGCCGACGCCCAAGCCGGCGCCGGCAGCTCCGGCTGCCCCGGCCGCACCCGCCGCGCCTGCCGCGCCGGTCACCCCGGCTCCGGCCGCCCCGGAGTTCACCGCTCCGCCGGCCGCTCCGGCTGCCCCGGCCGCCTCTTCGGCGCCGGCAGGCCCCCGTCCGGGCGCTCGCCCGGGTGCCCCGAAGCCCGCGGGCCGTCCGGCCCCCGGCCAGGGTGGTCAGGGTCAGGGCGGTCAGGGCCGTGGCGACCGCGGCGACCGTCAGGGTGGCGCTCCGCGTCCCGGCGGCCAGGGTGGCGCTCCGCGTCCCGGTGGCCGTCCGGCCGGACCGCGTCCGGGCAACAACCCCTTCACCTCTGGTGGCTCCACCGGCATGGCGCGCCCGCAGGCGCCCCGTCCGGGCGGCGCCCCGCGTCCCGGCGGCCAGGGTGGCCCCGGCGGTCCCGGCGGCGCCCCGCGCCCGCAGGGCCAGGGCGGCCAGGGTGCTCCCCGTCCGCAGGGTCAGGGCGGCGCTCGCCCCAGCCCCGGCGGCATGCCTCGCCCGCAGGGGGGCGCTCCGCGCCCCGGCGGTGGTGCGCCTGGCGCCGGTGGTAATCGTCCGAACCCCGGCATGATGCCGCAGCGTCCCGCCGCGGGCCCGCGCCCCGGCGGTGGCCCCGGCGGTGGCCGTGGTCCCGGCGGTGGCGGTCGTCCCGGCGGTGGCGGCGGCGGTCGTCCCGGTGGCGGCGGCTTCGCGGGCCGTCCCGGTGGTCCCGGTGGCGGTGGCGGCGGTTTCGCCGGTCGTCCCGGTGGTCCCGGTGGCGGTGGCGGCGGTTTCGCCGGTCGTCCCGGTGGCGGCGGTGGCCGTCCCGGCTTCGGTGGCCGTCCCGGCGGTCCCGGTGCCCGTGGTGGCACGCAGGGTGCCTTCGGCCGTCCCGGCGGGCCCGCCCGTCGTGGTCGCAAGTCGAAGCGGCAGAGGCGCCAGGAGTACGAGTCGATGCAGGCTCCGTCGGTCGGCGGCGTCATGCTGCCGAGGGGCAACGGCCAGGCTGTCCGCCTGTCCCGTGGTGCCTCGCTGACCGACTTCGCCGAGAAGATCAACGCCAACCCGGCGTCGCTCGTCGGCGTGATGATGAACCTCGGCGAGATGGTCACGGCCACGCAGTCCGTGCCGGACGAGACGCTGAAGCTCCTCGCGGACGAGATGAACTTCGTCCTCGAGATCGTCAGCCCCGAGGAGGAGGACCGCGAGCTGCTCGAGTCCTTCGACATCGAGTTCGGCGAGGACGAGGGCGGCGAGGAAGCGCTCATCGCGCGTCCGCCGGTCGTCACCGTCATGGGTCACGTCGACCACGGCAAGACCCGCCTTCTGGACGCGATCCGCAAGACGAACGTCATTGCGGGCGAGGCCGGCGGCATCACGCAGCACATCGGTGCCTACCAGGTCGGCGCCGAGGTCAACGGCGAAGACCGTCGCATCACCTTCATCGACACCCCCGGTCACGAGGCGTTCACCGCCATGCGTGCCCGTGGTGCGAAGTCCACCGACATCGCGATCCTCGTGGTCGCGGCGAACGATGGTGTGATGCCGCAGACGATCGAGGCGCTGAACCACGCCAAGGCGGCCGAGGTGCCGATCGTGGTCGCGGTCAACAAGATCGACGTCGAGGGTGCCGACCCGACCAAGGTGCGCGGTCAGCTCACCGAGTTCGGTCTGGTGGCCGAGGAGTACGGCGGCGACACGATGTTCGTCGACATCTCCGCCAAGCAGGGCGAGAACATCGAGGCCCTCCTGGAGGCCGTGGTCCTGACCGCGGACGCCTCGCTCGACCTGCGGGCCAACCCGGAGCAGGACGCGCAGGGTATTGCGATCGAGTCCCACCTGGACAAGGGCCGCGGCGCCGTCGCGACCGTCCTCGTCCAGCGCGGTACCCTCCGCGTCGGTGACACGATGGTGGTCGGCGACGCGTACGGCCGAGTCCGCGCGATGCTCGACGACAAGGGCGAGAACGTGACGGAGGCGGGTCCCTCGACTCCGGTCCTCGTCCTCGGTCTCACCAACGTCCCGGGTGCCGGCGACAACTTCCTGGTCGTCGACGAGGACCGTACGGCCCGTCAGATCGCCGAGAAGCGTGCCGCCCGTGAGCGCAACGTCCGCTTCGCCCGCAAGGGTGTTCGGTTCTCCCTGGAGAACCTGGACGAGGCCCTCAAGGCCGGTCTGGTGCAGGAACTCAACCTCATCATCAAGGGCGACGCGTCCGGTTCGGTGGAGGCTCTCGAGTCCTCGCTGCTCCAGCTCGACGTCGGCGAAGAGGTCGACATCCGCGTCCTGCACCGCGGCGTGGGTGCGGTCACCGAGTCGGACATCGACCTGGCGACCGGCTCCGACGCGATCGTGATCGGCTTCAACGTCCGTGCGGCCGGTCGTGCCGCCCAGATGGCCGACCGCGAAGGCGTGGACGTCCGGTACTACTCGGTCATCTACCAGGCGATCGAAGAGATCGAAGCGGCCCTCAAGGGCATGCTCAAGCCGGAGTACGAAGAGGTCGAGCTCGGCACGGCGGAGATCCGCGAGATCTTCCGCTCGTCCAAGCTGGGCAACATCGCCGGTGTTCTTGTCCGGTCGGGCGAGGTCAAGCGCAACACCAAGGCGCGCCTCATCCGCGACGGCAAGGTCATCGCGGAGAGCCTCAACATCTCCGGTCTGCGCCGCTTCAAGGACGACGTCACCGAGATCCGCGAAGGGTTCGAGGGCGGTATCAACCTCGGCAACTTCAACGACATCAAGATCGACGACGTCATCGCGACGTACGAGATGCGCGAGAAGCCGCGAGGCTGATCCACGTAGCTCGAACCGGGGCCGGTCGAGGGGAGGTAAATCCCGTCGATCGGCCCCGGCCGTTCCGTGTACGGTTCTTGTGTCCCTGCCAAGTGGTTGGCGGGGCACGACCCCGAACCGGCGGGACATCCGGACACACATGTATGTGGGGACACTGTCCTTCGATCTGCTCCTCGGCGACGTTCACTCGCTGAAGGAGAAACGCTCCGTCGTCCGCCCGATCGTCGCCGAACTCATCCGCAAGTACGCGGTGAGTGCGGCGGAGACGGGGAACCAGGACCTCCATCGCAGGGCCGAGATCGGCCTGGCGCTGGTCTCCGGGGAGACGGGGCACCTCACCGACGTACTGGACCGGTGCGAGCGCCTGGTCGCCGCCCGTCCGGAGGTGGAGCTGCTCTCCGTTCGACGCAGGCTCCACGGCGACGAAGACTGATTGCACAGCAAGGCGAAGAAGGAGACGGAGCAGTGGCCGACAACGCGCGGGCGAAAAGGCTGGCGGACCTCATCCGAGAGGTGGTTGCCCAGAAGCTGCAGCGCGGGATCAAGGACCCGCGGCTCGGTACGCATGTGACCATCACGGACACCCGGGTCACGGGTGACCTGCGGGAGGCGACCGTCTTCTACACGGTCTACGGGGACGACGAGGACCGCGCGGCGGCCGCCGCCGGTCTGGAGAGCGCCAAGGGCGTCCTCCGCTCCGCGGTCGGCCAGGCGGCGGGCGTGAAGTTCACCCCCAGCCTCGCCTTCGTGGCGGACGCGCTGCCGGACAACGCACGGGCCATCGAGGACCTCCTCGACCGGGCCCGGATGTCGGACGAGAAGGTGCGTGAGGTGTCCGCGGGCGCCGAGTTCGCCGGCGGGGCCGACCCGTACCGCAAGCCGGAGGACGAGTCCGCCGACGACGCAGAAGAAACGGACGGCGACGCCCGCGCATGAGCAACACCGGCAACAAGACGCCGGACGGACTTGTCATCGTCGACAAGCCGTCCGGCTTCACTTCGCATGACGTGGTCGCCAAGATGCGCGGGATCGCCAAGACCCGCCGCGTCGGCCACGCGGGCACCCTGGACCCCATGGCGACGGGCGTCCTCGTCCTCGGGGTGGAGCGGGCGACCAAGCTCCTCGGCCACCTCGCGCTGACGGAGAAGGAGTACCTCGGCACGATCCGGCTTGGCCAGAACACGGTCACGGACGACGCCGAGGGTGAGTTCACCTCGTCCGCCGACGCCTCGGGCGTCAAGCGCGACGCCATCGACGCGGGCATCGCCAAGCTCTCCGGCGACATCATGCAGGTGCCGTCGAAGGTCAGCGCCATCAAGATCGACGGCAAGCGGTCGTACGCGCGGGCACGCGAGGGCGAGGACTTCGAGATCCCCGCCCGGCCGGTGAAGATCTCCGCCTTCACTGTCTACGACGTCAGGGACGCCGTCGCCGATGACGGCACCCCCGTCCTCGACCTGGTCGTCTCCGTCGTCTGCTCGTCGGGGACGTACATCCGGGCCCTCGCCCGTGACCTGGGCGGGGACCTCGGGGTCGGCGGCCATCTGACGGCACTGCGGCGCACCCGCGTCGGGCCGTACAAGCTGGACGCGGCCAAGACCATCGACCAGCTCCAGGAGGAGCTGACGGTGATGCCGGTGGCCGACGCCGCCGCTGCCGCGTTCCCGCGCTGGGACGTCGACGAGCGGCGGGCGAAGCTGCTGCTCAACGGCGTACGGATCGAGATGCCGGGGGAGTACGCCGGGGCCGGCGCCGTCGCGGTGTTCGATCCGGAGGGCCGCTTCCTGGTCCTGGCCGAGGAGCTGAAGGGCAAGGCCAAGAGCCTGGCCGTCTTCGCCTGAGCCTCAGGCCCCTTCTGACGGATCTCCGTCGTGGAGCGGCGGCAGCTGTCCGCTCGGCCGCACGCCGCTCCGCGACGAATCCCCCCCACCCAAGTTGTATCCACCACGCCCCGCCGATTCACCCCTTTGGGCAGGCGCTCGGAGTGAACCGAGGGAGCAGAAGGGGGCGCGTTCGCGACGCGTTCTGTCCCGCTGATCACCGCCGACCTACCGTCGAGAGGGATGGGGCGTCGCGGGAGGTTCGGGCATGGCGGGACAGGGCGACCCGACGGTGCTCGACGCTGCCCTCGTGCGGATCTGCGATCTGGCCGGGCGCCCGCGGGGGATGGGCTTCGCCGCCGACGACCACGGCACGGTGATCACCAGCCATGAGGCCGTCGACGGCCTCGCACGGCTCGTGCTGCATGCCGCGGGGGAGCGTGTCTGCGTGGTGGCCGCCGATGCCGTGGTGGCCCTCCCCGAGGCCGATCTGGCCCTCGTCCGCACCGAGGGGCTCGGTCTGCGGCCCCTGCCCGTCACGGTCCGCGAGGCCGTTCCCGTCGGCGCCTACGTACGCATCGTCGCGCGCGGCCCGCGCGAGGCGCGCGTCCTTGGCCCGGCCTCCGTGACCTACACGGCGACGGACCGCTTCCACCTCCTCGACGCCGCGATGGAGCTGGCGATCGGCACGGACGGCACGGACGCGTTGCGGCTCGGCGGTGGGGCGGCCGGTGGCCCGGTCGTCGACGCCTCCTCCGGTGCCGTGCTCGCCGTCCTCGGCACCGCGCTGCACGGCGAGCACCGCGCGGCGGGTTTCGCCGTGCCGCTGCGGGAGGCGGCCGCCGCCGACCCGGGCGGTCCGCTCGCCGAGCTCCTGGCGCGCAACGCGGCGACCGTCCCCGCGTACGGCTGCGACCTGAACCTGGCGGGCGCGCTGCACCTGGCGGCGACGTCTGTGGGCTCCGACGGCCCGCGCCCCGCCCTCCTCGAACCGGTGGAACGCCCGGACACTACAGAGGAGTTGGCCCGTTTCGCCGCCGGGCCCGCGCAGGTGCTCGGTCTGGTCGGCGACCCCGGCACGGGACGCACGACGGAACTCGCCGCCCTCGCCGCGAGCCGCGCGCGGGGCGCCGAACCGGCCCCCACGCTGTGGCTGCGCGGCGCCGATCTGCAGGGCACGGACACCGGCGTGGGCGACGCGGTGGAGCGGGCGCTCGAACGGGCGGGCCGGATCCTGGAAGCCTCGAACGCGGCGGAGGACGCGCCCGCCGACGCCGCCGACGGGCTCGGGGACATCTCCGCTGTGCGGGTCGCGCGGCTCGTCCGGGAGGAGGGCCGGGCGCTGCTGCTGCTGCTCGACGGCCCCGAGGAGATGCCGCCGGCCCTCGCGCACCGCCTCGCACAGTGGAGCAGGGGGACGGCCGACTGGCTGCGGGAGACGGGCGCGCGGCTCGTGGTGGGCTGCCGGGCGGAGTACTGGGAGCAGGCAGGGGAGCACTTTCCCGAGGAGCTCCTGCCCGGACGCGTGCACCTGGGGGACCTGCCGGAACGGCAGGCACGCATCGCCCGTGCGCGGTACGGCATCCCGGACGGCGCGCTCGCCGCGGCCGACGCACGTCATCCCCTCGCCCTGCGGCTGCTCGCCGAGGTGCGGGCGGCTCTGCCGGATGAGCCGCCACCGGGCCGCCCCGACCGGGACGCGATTTTCGAGGCCTATCTGGACGTGCTGTGTCTTCGCGTGGCGGTGCGGCTCGCGGCGGCGAACGGACTGCGGGGCACGGCCGTACGACGCCTCGCGGCGAAGGTGTCCGGCCAGGTGCATGAGGCCGCGCGGCGGTGCCTGGGGCCGGGCCAGGGGGAGCTGGACCGGGCGTCGTTCGAGGAGGTGTTCCCGTGGGGCACGGGCTGGGCCTCCGCAGTCCTCACGGAGGGGCTGCTCGTCCCCGCCGGTGACGGCTACCGCTTCGCGCACGAGGAGCTCGCGGACTGGATCCAGGGCATGCACCTGGACGTGGACGGAGCACTGTGGTCCCTGGTCCACAGAGACGGCCCGACACCCCCGTCCTTGCCGGTACCGCGACACAGGATCGGCCCGGTGGTGCAGGCGCTGCTGCTGCTGGGGCGGCAGCGGGGGGCGGGGGAGCTGGGGGCGCGGTTGGGGGAGTTGGGGGAGACGCGGGGTGTGGCTCCCGCGGGGGAGACGCGGGGTAATCGGGCGGGTGGGCGGGAAACACGCCGCGAAGCGGCGAAGGGCGAACCGCCGGGTGCTGGCGCGGCCATGCCCGCGGCGAAGGGCGGACCGCCGGGTGAGGGCGCAGCCACGCCCGAGGCAAAGGGCCGACCGCCGGGTGCGAGTGAGATCGGGGTGGAGGCCAGGGGCCAGGAGGACGCACGGTGGTGGGCCAGGCGCCTGCTGGAGGAGACCCTCTCCCGGGTGGCCGACGCGAAGCCGTACCTCACGCTCCTCAAGGACCTCGCCCGGCAAGGCACGTACCCCGCGGAGTTCTGGCTCGGCCTACACCTCACCGAGGACGACCGCTTCGACCTGCTGCGGGACGCGGTGATCCACGACCCCCCGCCCGGCACCCCGCAGACCCGGAGCCTCGACGCGGTGGCCGAACTTCTGGCCACCGCACCCGCGGAAGTGCAGCCACAGCTGACCCGCTGGTTCACCGACGAGCGCCCCCTCGAAGCCACCCCGCACGCCACCGTCGCATCCGCCGCCCAGGCCCTGCTCCACACCCACCGCCATCGCGCCATCGACGACCTCATCGAGATCCTGGCCGACTGCGCCCACCCCCGCGCCGACGAACTGCTCGCCGCGCTCGCGGAGGAGGAGCCGTCGGCCATCTGCCGGGCCGTCGACCGCTGGGTCCACGACACGCGCCCCGCCCGCCAGGTCGCCGCCGTCGCCTACGGCCTGCGCGCCGCCCCGCACGCGAGCACGGACGCCGACCGCAGGCTCCTGCGGCACGCGGCCTTCACCCTGCTCGCCCGCACCGCCGACGACTCCCTGCACGGCGGCGCCCTCGCCCTCCTCGTACGCGACCCGCAGACCCGCGCCCGCCACCTGCGGCCCGCCCTGAAGCGCTTCACCGGCGGTGACCCGCAGCTGCCCGCGAGCGCGCTCGTCGCCGCCCTCGACACCCACCCGGAGCAGGTGCTCGCCGCTTTCCGTACCCGGCTGTACGGCCCCGGGCCCACCCCGGGTGACGTACTGCGCGCCCTGGCCGAGGTGACGGCACCCGTGCTCGCCCAGCGGGTGGCGGATCTCGTACGCGACGTGCTGGAGCTGCGCCCCGACCTCGCGGGCCACGTCGCCGCCTACCTCGACCTGCGGTTCGAGCAGGGGCCCTGCGTCCGTGCCGTCCTGCTCCCGCTGGTGACGGAGCTTCTGCGCAACCGCCCGCCGGCGGTGCGCGCCGCGCTCGCCACAACCGTCGCCGCCCCCGGAACCGACGCATCGCACGCCTTGCGCACCGAACTCGTCGAGGTGCTGCTCATCCAGGAGCGGGAGCCCGAGGTCCTGGACGCGGTGCTCTGCGCGGTGGCTGTCGGCGACGACGAGGAAAGGGTCCGCGCATTGGTGCACCGCACGGGCGGACTACTCGTCCGCACGCCGGAAGGCGCGACCTGCTTCGACCGGCGCCTGGTCGAGCTGGCCCGTTCCGTTCCGGGCTTCTCCACACGGGCCGCCCGGTGGATCTGCGAGGCCCCGCAGGACTGGTCCGCCCTCGTCGGTCCCAGCTCCCGCCGCATGATCGAGAACCTCTCCGGAGTACGTGTCCCGGCGTGACCCCCACCACCCCCTCCGATGCGATCCGGATGGCGCGGGCATGGCAGTCTTAGACCTGCGCGATCGGCAATGGGACGTACCCACACATACACAGGTTCGGCGAGGAGCAAAGACAGTGCAGCGCTGGCGTGGCTTGGAGGACATCCCCCAGGACTGGGGGCGCAGCGTCGTCACCATCGGTTCCTACGACGGCGTACACCGCGGACACCAGCTGATCATCGGCCGCGCGGTGGAGCGCGCCCGTGATCTCGGTGTGCCCGCCGTCGTCGTCACCTTCGACCCGCACCCCTCCGAGGTCGTGCGCCCCGGCAGCCACCCGCCGCTGCTCGCCCCGCACCACCGGCGCGCCGAACTCATGGCGGAGCTCGGCGTGGACGCGCTCCTGATCCTGCCGTTCACCTCGGAGTTCTCGAAGCTGTCGCCCGCCGACTTCGTCGTGAAGGTCCTGGTCGACAAGCTGCACGCGCGCCTGGTCGTCGAAGGCCCCAACTTCCGCTTCGGCCACAAGGCCGCGGGCAATGTCGCCTTCCTGACCGAGCTCGGCGCCACGTACGACTACGAGGTCGATGTCATCGACCTGTTCGTGAGCGGTGAGGCCGGGGGCGGCGAGCCCTTCTCCTCCACCCTCACCCGGCGCCTGGTCGCCGAGGGCGACGTGCGCGGTGCGGCGGAGATCCTCGGCCGCCCGCACCGCGTCGAGGGCGTGGTCGTCCGGGGCGCGCAGCGCGGGCGTGAACTGGGCTTCCCCACCGCCAACGTGGAGACCCTGCCGCACACCGCCATCCCCGCCGACGGCGTCTACGCGGGGTGGCTGCACGCCCAGGGCGAGGCGATGCCCGCGGCGATCTCCGTCGGGACGAACCCGCAGTTCGACGGGACGGAGCGGACCGTCGAGGCGTACGCGATCGACCGCGTCGGCCTCGATCTGTACGGGCTGCACGTGGCCGTGGACTTCCTCGCCTTCGTGCGCGGGCAGGCGAAGTTCGACTCGATCGACTCGCTGCTCGTCGCCATCGCGGATGACGTGAAGAAATCGCGCGAGCTGATCGAGGCCGCCGAGTAGGTCTGCTGTTCAGCCCTCCTGCTCTTCCTCCAGCCCTGCCCTTCGCGTCTACAGGAGGTGAGGGAGGGCGACGCTGTTGATCAGCGGCCCTCGACGTTGACCCCTTCGGTGATCAGCGACTCGACGTGCGGCATCGGCGGAGGGCTCACCGGCGCGTGCTCGGTGGCCGAGACCGGAGCGGCGATCGCGATGGCGGACACGGTGAGGGCAGCGAGCAGGGTGACGGCCCGGGCGCGGCGATGACGCATGCGATATCTGCTTTCTAACGGTTCTTCGGACCCCGGCGCCGACGACCCGTTCGTATGATCGTCGGTGACTTTCTGGTCCTTCGGGGGTTGGTCACGGCGAGTGGGACGCGACCGGCGGCCCGCACACGCATGGGCCAAGGAGGCTGCTGTGAACGGCAGTTGGATGCAGAAAACATCCCGGTGGTTGCTGGTCGCGTCGATGGCGGCGGTGCCGTCCGTTCTGTGGTCCGGCGTGGCGCACGCCGATGAGACGAACAACAACTCGCACAACGCGCCCAGGGTGGGTCTGATCAACACCGGCCAGATCGACGACCCGCTGGAGGACGTGCTCGAACACGTCCTCAACTTCGGGGACGGGTACACGTGGAAATGACGGTCTGAACCGCTCCTGGCCGTCACGTACTTGCACGGCCCCGGTGGCCGCGCAAGTACGTGACGACGCAGGGTTGTTCAGGTCACGGTGCGAGACACGCCGCGCCCGGCACCTCGGAGGGGAGGCCGGGGCTGGCCGGATCGACCAGCGAGGTGACGTCACCAGCCGCCTGAGCCACGCAGTCGACGGTTCCTACGGGGTCCGGGATGGCGCTCGCCGGCACGGCGAGTACCCCCAGAAGCGCGACGGCCCCGAGAATGACGGCGGCGGAACGGCGCATGGAAATCTCCTTCAGGTCGGTGGAGTTGAGCCGTCACGGTCCGTATGTGAACCGCAACGCTCAGTGACTCCCCAGGGGTCGTGCCAGGTAGGCGCCGTATCACCCGAACGTGGAAGAGGTAACGATCCGCCACCGCAGAAGGGGGCAAGCCCTTATGCCGCCCTGATGTCGCCCTCGACCGATCAGACCCCGGACGCGCCGACGTTGACCGCCGCCCAGTGACACGCCACCTGCGTCTCGCCACCGCCCGCGAGCACCGGAAGATCCTCCGTCCGGCAGCGGTCCGCCACGCCCGCCCTCTCCGCCTCACCCGAGGCGAGCACCTGGCAGCGCGCGTGGAAGCGGCAGCCGCCCGGGATGCGCGACGGGTCCGGCGGCTCACCGGTGAGGACCACCGGCTCACCCGGGGCCTCCGGCAGTACCGACAACAGCGCCTGGGTGTACGGATGCTGAGGCGAGGTCAGGACCTCCTCCACCGTCCCCGTCTCGACGATCCGTCCCAGGTACATCACCGCCACCCGGTCGGCGATGTTCCAGGCCAGACCCAGGTCGTGCGTCACCACCAGGGCGGAGAGCCC
Organism: Streptomyces sp. NPDC033177; assembly: GCF_055577715.1. Classification (NCBI taxonomy): domain Bacteria; kingdom Bacillati; phylum Actinomycetota; class Actinomycetes; order Kitasatosporales; family Streptomycetaceae; genus Streptomyces; species Streptomyces sp. NPDC033177. The sequence goes on from NZ_JBVIPS010000013.1 coordinate 286,632, forward strand.
CAGCTCCTCACGCAGACGCAGCAGCAGAGCGAGGATCTCGCCCCGTACGGACGCGTCGAGCGAGGCGACCGGCTCGTCCGCGACGATCAGCTCGGGCTCCAGGACCAGCGCGCCCGCGATGACGACACGCTGACGCTGGCCGCCCGACAGCTCGTGCGGATAGCGCAGGAAGAACCGCTCGGGCGGCCGGAGTCCGGCCCGGGAGAGGGCGTCGGCGACCGTCGCCTGCTCGTCGCCGCCGTACCCGTGGATGCGCAGGCCCTCCGCCACGGCCTCGTACACCGTGTGGCGGGGATTCAGGGAGCCGCTCGGGTCCTGGAGCACGAGCTGGACGCGCTTGCGGTACGCCTTCAGTGCGCGGCCCGAGTAGTCGAGCGGCTTGCCGCCGAAGGTGACCTTGCCGGACGTGGGCGCCACCAGGCCGAGCAGCGAACGGGCCAGCGTCGTCTTGCCGCAGCCCGACTCGCCGACCAGGGCCACGATCTCGCCCGGCTTGATGTCGAGGTCGACGCCGTCCACGGCGCGCGCGGGCGGCGCGCCACGGTGGCCGGGGAACGTGATGTGCAGGTCGCCCGCCGACAGCAGCGGATCAGCGGACAGCAGGGTGTCTTCGGTGGTCATGCGTCGCTGCTCCTCGGTGCGTGATCTGTCGGTGCTCACGGCGTACGCTCCGCCGTCGCCGGCGCCGATGTCGGCTGCGCCGGAAGCTGCGCGCCCGCGTGCACGCACGCCGCGCGGTGCCGGGGGCCCGCGTCCCGCAGCGCCTGGTCCTCCGTGACGCAGGTGTCGAGGGCGACGGGGCAGCGCGGGTGGAACGTGCAGCCCGTGGGGAGCAGGGACGGGTCCGGCGGGTCGCCGGGCAGGCCGCGCGGCGCGAAGCGGGACGCCGTGTCGCCGATGCGCGGGAAGGCCGCCGAGAGGGCCTTGCCGTATGGGTGCTGCGCGTTCTCGTAGACCTCGGAGGCCGGGCCCTCCTCGACGACGCGGCCCGCGTACATCACCGCGAGCCGGTCGCAGGTGTCGGAGAGCACCGCGAGGTCATGGCTGATCATGATCAGGCCCAGGTCCTGCTCGGCCACCAACTGTTCGATCAGACGCAGGATCTGAGCCTGGATCATCACGTCCAGGGCCGTCGTCGGCTCATCGGCGATGATCAGGCGCGGGTCGCAGGCCAGCGCCATCGCGATCATCACGCGCTGCCGCTGCCCGCCCGAAAGCTCGTGCGGATACGCCTGCGCGCGAGCAGCCGGCAGACCCACCTGTTCGAGCAGCTCCCCGGCCTTCTTCTTCGCCCCGGCCTGCGTCGCCTTCTTGTGCAGCAGGATCGGCTCGGCGATCTGGTCGCCGATGCGGTGCACCGCGTTGAGCGAGTGCATCGCGCCCTGGAAGACGATCGACGCGCCCGCCCAGCGGACCGCGCGGACCTGGCCCCATTTCATGGTGAGGACGTCCTCGCCGTCGAGCAGGACCTCACCGGTCACCTTCGTGCCCGCGGGCAGCAGCCGCAGGAGCGCGAGCGCCAGCGTGGACTTGCCGCAGCCGGACTCGCCCGCGACGCCGAGCTTCTGGCCCGCGTCGACCGAGAGGTTCACACCGCGCACGGCGGCCGCCCCGGACGCGTATGTCACTTCGAGATTCCTTACGTCGAGCAGGCGCTGTTCTGTCGTCAATTTGGTCTCCGTCACCTTGTTCGAGCTGATCAACGGGAGACCCCCAGCCTGGGGTTGAGCACGGACTCCACTGCGCGTCCGCAGAGCGTGAACGCGAGCGCCACCACGGCGATGGCGAGTCCGGGCGGAGCCAGGTACCACCAGTCGCCCGCGCTGACCGCGCCCGCCTCGCGCGCGTCCTGGAGCAGCCCGCCCCAGGAGACGACGGTCGGGTCACCGAGGCCCAGGAAGGCGAGCGTGGCCTCGGTCAGGATGGCGTTGGAGATGACGAGGGTGGTCTGCGCGAGCACCAGCGGCATGACGTTGGGCAGGACGTGCCGGCCCATGACGTGGCCGTGGCCGCCGCCGAGCGCCTGCGCGCGTTCGATGTACGGGCGTGACTCCACGGCCAGGGTCTGGGCGCGGACCAGCCGCGCGGTCGTCGGCCAGGTGGTCACGCCGATCGCCAGGATGATCGTCCAGATGGACTTGGACATCACCGAGGCCAGCGCGATGGCGAGCACCAGCGTCGGCATCACCAGGAACCAGTCGGTGATCCGCATGATGACGGTGGAGTACCACCCCTTGAAGTGCCCCGCGGTGATCCCCACCACCGTGCCGATGGCCACCGAGAGCACGGCGGCCAGCAGCCCGACGGTGAGCGAGATCCGCGCGCCCCAGACGAGAAGCCCGAGCAGGTCTCGCCCGAACTGGTCCGTACCGAGGGGGAATTCGCCGCTCGGCGACTCCATCGGCTTGCCCGGAGCGTCGGTCACGCTCTGCGCGTCCGAGCCGACCAGAAGCGGCGCGAAGACGGCGATCAGCGCGATCACGACGAGCGCGGCGAGGCCGAAGAGCCCGGCCCGGTGGGTGCGGTACTCGCGCCAGAAGCGGGCGACGGAGTGCCGCCTGCGGGTCCAGGCGAGCGCCCGCGGGCTCTTCGCGACCGGGACCTCGGGGACCTCGGGGGCCTCGGGTTCTGTTGCTTCGGTCGTCATCGGCCCACCCTCGGGTCGAGCAGCGGATAGATCACGTCGGCCAGGGTGTTCATCAGGATCACCGCGGCGGCGAACACGAAGAACAGACCCTGCACGAGGGGCAGGTCGGGCACGCTGAGCGCGGCGTAGAAGAGGCCGCCGAGCCCCGGCCAGGAGAAGACGGTCTCGACGAGGATCGCGCCCGCCACCACCGTGCCGAGGTTCACGAACATCAGCGTGACGGTGGGCAGCATCGCGTTCGGGACGGCATGACGACGGCGTACGAGGTCGTCCCGCAGGCCCTTCGCGCGGGCGGTCGTCAGATAGTCGCTGCCCATCTCGTCGAGCAGGGACGACCGCATCACGAGGAGTGTCTGCGCGTACCCCACGGCCACCAGGGTGATGACGGGGAGCACCATGTGATGCGCGACATCGAGGACGTACGCGATGCCCGTCTCGCCACCCGATTCGAGCCCGCCGGTCGGAAAGAGCCCGGGGATCGGACCGGCGCCGACGGAGAACGTGATGATGAGCAGAAGTCCGAGCCAGAAGGACGGCACGGAGTAGAGGGTGAGCGCCAGACCGGTGTGGAGCCGGTCCCCGGGCCCGCCGTTGCGCCAGGCCGTCCGGGTGCCGAGCCAGATGCCGATGAGGGTGTAGAGCACGAACGCGGTGCCGGTGAGCAGGAGCGTCGCGGGCAGCGCATCGGTGATCTTGTCCATCACCGGCGTGTGGAACTGGTAGGAGGTGCCGAAGTCGCCGGTCAGCGCATTGCCGCAGTAGTCGAGGAACTGCGTCATGACCGGCTGGTCGAGGCCGAACTCCTTGCGCATCGCGTCCAGCTGTTCGGCCGACACGCGCTTGCCGCCCGTCATCTGCTTCACCGGGTCACCCGGAATGAGACGGAACAGGAAGAAGCTGGTGACGAGGACGGCGAACAGCGAGACGGCGGCGCCGCCCAGCTTGCCCGCCACGTACAGGAGATAGGCGCGGGTGTTGCGGGCCCGGGGCCCGCGGGCCGACGGCCCGGCGAAGGCCGGATCGTCGGTCGCCGCGGCGCCCTCGGTGTCGAGCAGTGCGGGATTGCTGTCAGCGGTCATGCGTTACTCGCGGTCCTCTGCGGTCGAACGGCGGCGCAGGGCGAACAGGACTCCACCGCCGACGAGCACCACCGCGGCGGCGGCGATACCGATGATGACACCGGTCGAGCTTCCATCCTTGGAGGAACTCTTCCCATCCGCGGGCTCCGCTGACCACCAGGACCAGTAACCGTCCTGGCCGTAGATGTTGCCCGCGGCCGTCGGCATGGTGGTGATGGACTTGATCTGGTCGGTGCGGTAGGCCTCGACGGCGTTCGGGTACGCCAGGACGTTCATGTACCCGGAGTCGTAGAGCCAGGACTGCATCTCCTTGACGGTCTCCGCGCGCTTGGCCGGGTCGTACTCGGCCAGCTGCTTGTTGTAGAGGTCGTCGTACTTCTTGTCGCAGATGAAGTTGTCGGTCGCGGCGCTCTCCTTGGCCTTCACCGGGAGCGCGGCGCAGGAGTGGATGCCGAGGACGAAGTCCGGGTCGGGGTTGACCGACCAGCCGTCGAACGCGAGATCGTACTCACCCGCGTACCAGGGCACGGACACGTCATCGAGGCAGTTGACCTTGAGCCCGATGCCGAGATCCCCCCACCACTCCTTCAGATACTTCCCGACCGCCTTGTCGTTCGGGTCGGTGGCGTGACACAGGATGCGGAAGTCGAGCGGCTTCCCGTCCTTGCCGACGCGCTTGCCGTCCCCGTTCTTCTTGTAGCCCGCGTCGTCGAGGAGTTGGGCCGCCTTCTTGGGGTCGTACGACAGCTTCTGGTCGGCGGAGGGCTTCCAGGCGTACTCGGAGAAGCGGGGCGGAATGTACCCCTCGCCCTCGACGGCCTGACCCTGGAAAACCTTGTCGACCAGCGCCGCACGGTCGACGGAGAGGAAGAGCGCCTGACGCACCTTCTTGTCCAGGAGCGCCTTGTGCCCGTCACCGAACTTCTTGCGGTCGCGGGTCTGGGCGCCGGGGTTGGTGGCGATGGCGAAGAAGCGCCGCCCGGGGCCTTCGTTCACCTTCACGTTCTCGGTGCCCTTGAGCTCGGCGGCCTGAGCGGGCGTCAGCGCGGGCTGGCCGGCCACGAAGGAGACCTCGCCCTTCTTGAGCGCGGCAACGGCGGCGTCCTGGTCCTTGTACGTCTTGAAGACCACCTCGTCGAACTTGGGCGCGCCGCGCCAGAAGTTCTTGTTGGCCTTCAGCTTCACGTACTGATCGGTCTTGTAGTCGGTGAGGACGAAAGGCCCGTTGCCGACGACGGGAAAGTCCTTGTCGTTGTTGTACTTGCTGATGTCACCGACCTTCTCCCACACATGCTTCGGGACGATCGGCACGTCGAGGGCGGCCATGGTGGCCTGCGGCTCCTTCAGCTCGACGACCAGCTTGGTGGGGCTGGGTGCGGTCACCTTCTTGAAGTTGGCGACGAAGCTGGAGTTGGGGCTCGCGGTGCCTTCCTTGGACATCAGCTTGTTGAACGTCCAGGCCGCGTCCTCGGCGGTGGCCTTCTTGCCGTCCGACCACTTGGAGTCGTCCCGGATGGTGTACGTCCAGGTCAGCTTGTCCGCGGAGGGCTCCCACTTGGTGGCGAAGCCCGGGATCGCGTGGTTGTCCTTGGCGTCGTAGTTCGTCAGGTACTCGTACGTCAGGCGGTGGATGCTGGTGCTCAGCAGCCGCTGGGCGAGGAAGGGGCTGAGCGAGTCGACGCTCTGGGCCACCGCGACGGTGAGGGTCTCCTTGCCGTCCGCCTTGGCCTCGGCCTGTTGGGGCGCCGGGTTGAGCGGAGAGGCAAGACCCGCGGTCAGGGCGAGGGCTCCGGCTCCGGCCGCCAGCAGGAGGCGGAGGCGTGCGGGGGCCTTCGGGGGTGCCTGCGGGGGCGCCTTGGTGGTGGGGTGAGACCGTGTTCTGCCGTGCTGATCTTGTGTATCCATGGGTCGGTGACCTCGCGTCATCGCTCGCGCAGAGATGGCTAGTTGATCAAGGAACGCCAGCTGGTTGATGTGTGTGTCTACCAGCGCCAGTCTGCGTCAGTCAACGGCAGGTGAACCCCATGTGGCCTGCGGAAATAACGAGTTGACCCGAATTTCATCCGCATTGGTCAAGACCTGTGAAGCGTGGCTGGTCGGGGGGTGACGGTGGGTGGAGGGGCAGGTGGGAAAGCCGCGGCATACCGATGCCGCTTGGTCCTGCGCCCCTTCCCCTATCGCGCCGCCTGCGCTGTCTCCCCGGCCCGCTCTGGTCTCTTCGTTGCTTGGGCGAGGCTGCGGGGTAATCGGGTGGGTGGGCGGGAAAGTCTGTTCGTCAGCGGAAACACCGGGGCGCCGGGATAACAGGCTGGGCCCGCACCAGGGTTTGGTGCGGGCCCAGTTGAGATCGACGGAGGCAAAGGCTACTGGTGCGGCGCCTCCGGCGCGGGAGGCTGCGGAGGCTGATACGGAGCCCCAGGCTGGAACGGCTGCCCAGGCTGAACAGGCGGCGGCACCTGCCCACCCTGGGGCTGAGGCTGCCCCTGAGGCGCAGGCGCAGGCGCAGGCGCCTGGAACGGCTGCCCAGGCCCCGGCGCCGCAGGCGACTGCGGAGGCGCAGCGTTCTGCCACCCCTGCGGAGCCCCCGGCTGCTGCGGATAAGGCTGCCCACCCGGCTGAGGCTGCTGCTGCGGAGGTTGTTGCTGCGGCGGCTGCTGGGGAACGTACGGCTGCTGAGGCGCCTGCCCAGGCTGAGGCGCCTGCCCCGGATACGGCGCCTGCCCCCCGTACGGCTGCTGCTGCCCGGGATAAACCCCCTGCCCCTGCCCCGGCAGGGGCGGAGCCACCACCGGCGGCGGATTCCCGTCAGAAGTCCAAAGCCCCTGCTGCTGCTGAGCCCGCACAAAGTCCTCCGCAACCATCGCGGAGAGATTGAAGTACGCCTCCCGCACCTTCGGCCGCATCATGTCGAGATCGACCTCGGCACCCGCAGCAAGATGCTCATCAAACGGAATGACGACAACCCCCCGGCACCGCGTCTCGAAGTGCGACACGATGTCGTCAACCTTGATCATCTTCCCGGTCTCACGCACCCCGGAGATGACGGTGATGGACCGCGAGACAAGATCGGCGTACCCATGGGCGGACAGCCAGTCCAACGTCGTCGAGGCGCTGCTCGCACCGTCCACGGACGGCGTAGAGATGATGATCAGCTGATCGGCAAGGTCGAGAACACCCCGCATGGCGCTGTAAAGCAGCCCCGTACCCGAGTCGGTCAGAATGATCGGATACTGCTTCCCGAGCACATCAATCGCACGCCGATAGTCCTCGTCGTTGAAGGTCGTCGAGACGGCCGGATCGACGTCATTGGCGATGATCTCGAGCCCGGACGCGGCCTGCGAGGTGAAGCGCCGGATGTCCATGTACGAGTTGAGGTACGGAATCGCCTGCACGAGGTCACGGATGGTGGCCCCGGTCTCGCGGCGCACGCGGCGCCCGAGCGTACCGGCGTCGGGGTTGGCGTCGATGGCAAGGATCTTGTCCTGCCGTTCGGTGGCAAGCGTAGAGCCGAGCGCGGTAGTGGTGGTGGTCTTACCCACCCCACCCTTGAGGCTGATGACGGCAATCCGATAGCAGGACAGAACCGGGGTCCGGATCAGCTCCAACTTCCGCTGCCGCTCGGCCTCTTCCTTCTTGCCGCCGAGCTTGAACCGTGACCCACCGGCGGCGGGCCGACTGCTCTTGGCCTTCGGCTTGGTGTTGCGCAGCAACCGGTCGGAGGACAGCTCGACGGCGGCGGTGTACCCGAGGGGCGCACCAGGGTTGGTCCGCTCCCGCTGATCGTGCTGCACGGGCTGCGGCCAGGCAGCACCGGTACGGGGATCCACGGGCGGCTGCGGCTGCGGCTGCGGCTGGGCCGGGGGCTGGGCCTGCGGCTGCGGCTGAGCCTGGGGCGCCTGCTGGGCCGGAAGCGGCTGCTGCTGAGGCTGAGGCTGCGGCTGTACGGGAGCAGGCGCCTGCGGCATCGGCTGCGGCGCGGGCGGCTGCTGGGCCTGAGGCGCGGGCGCGGACGGCTGAGGGAACCCATAACTGCCGTGCGGGGCAGGAGAGTTGGGCTGAACCGGAGCGGGCACCCCCTGCTGGGGGAACCCGTAACTACCCTGCTGCGAAGGCGCAACGGGAGCAGGAGCCGGAGCCCCGGCCTGCGGGAACCCATACCCGGCGGACGGAGCGGCTGCTTCGGGAGCAGGGGCAGGGGTCGGAGCGGGAGCCGGGGCTCCGGCCTGCGGGAAGCCGTACCCGGCGGGCGGAGCGGCCGCTTCGGGAGCCGGGGCCGGAGTCTGGGCGCCGGCCTGCGGAAACCCATACCCGGCGGGCGGAGCCACCGCTTCGGGAGCCGGAGTCGGAGCGGGCGTCACGGGAGCGGGAGCCGGGGCAGGGGCAGGCGCACCGGCCTGCGGGAACCCGTACCCACTCGGCGGCGGCGGAGCCGGCGCATCGGCGACCGGCGAGGGAGCCACGGGCCCGGTGGGCGAGGGCCACGCCGGGGGCGCAGGCTGCGGAGCCTGCGGCTGCACAGGAGCAGGCGCGACCTGCTGAGGCACCTGTGCCTGCGGCTGCGGCTGCGGTTGAGGCTGCACGGGCTCGGGGGCCGGCGTCGGCTCAGGCCACTGCGGCGCAGAGGTGGGCGCGGCGGGCTGGAAGGCGGGCGGCAGCGGCGGAAGTCCACCGTTCGGCGCGGGCGGCGGAGTCCAGGAGGGCGGCACGGAATCCTGCACCTCATCGACGGGCTCGACAGGCACGGGCACGGAGTCCTGCGGAGCGGCGTCCTGAGGAACGACGTCACGGACCTCGTCGTCGAGAGCAACGGAGTCTTCGACATCTCCATTGTCGTCAACGGCATCGACATCGACATCGCTGTCCGCCACGTCACCGTGGTCGGCGTCGGCAGGGTCACCGCCATCAAGCTCCCCGCCCAATTCGGCCTCGGCCTCAACCTCGGCCTCATCGGCGGAGTCATTCTCCGGAGCCTCTGCGGAGGCGGCGGCCCGCTCCTCGATCTCCCGCATCTCCCGCTTCAGCGCGGCAGAGGAGAACCGCATGGTGGCGCCACTCTCAAGGTCGCCACTGCTGTCGGCAACAGGCTCGACCACAGCAGGGGACGGGGAAGCAGGCTCGACATCGGGCTCCGCCACGGCCTCGGGCTCCGGAGCAACCTCAGGCTTCGGCACAACACCAGTCACATGCACGGAGGAGGCAACCCCAGCAACGGCCCCACTCCAGTCAGCAGCACCCCCCGAGGGCGAACCACTCTCAGGCGCAACAGAGTCCGAAGGGTCGGCCGGAGCCGGAGCCGGAGCCGGAGCCGGACCCGGACCCGGCGTCGGCTCCGGAGCAACCGGCGCAGACCAGTCAGCCCGAGGCTGGAACCCCCCGCCCACAGGCAGCTTCGGCACAACGGAAGGCGGCCCAACGGGAGGAGCCAGCGGAGCCGGAGGATCAGGAGTAACGGGAGGAACAACGGGCTCCTCAGAGACCGCAGACGCAGGCGTAACAGCCGAGTCATCCGCCGCAGGCGAAGCAGAATCCGACGCCGCCGAGGCAGAGGCCGAAGCCGAAGGAGTCTCCCCCGCACTGCCGGACGCATTCTGCGTATACCAGGCAGGAGGGGCGTAGTCGATGGTGAACTCGCCCGTCGTCTCGGCAGCGGACTCCGCGTCGGACTGATCATCGACGGGTGAATCCCAGCCCCCGCGGATCTCGTCCCGATCGCTGTTCACAATGCCTCCTGATGTGGTCGAACACCCTCGTGCCGTGGTGGGAGGGCGACCGTTTCTGTCGTCCGATCCGCCAAGGCTCTCCCCGTGGTGGACGCACACCACCCACTCCCGGGTTCTGGCGACGCGTCCAGTACCAGCCTAATCACCAAAAGCACCAGCACGGCAGGGCAGCCCACCCCACGAATCCTGTCCTCTTCGTCACGCGCCCCACAGGAGCGATCTCCGTATCCGAAACACCGAAGGACAAACCAGCCAACAAGTGGCAAATGTTGGCTAATTCATTTGGTCAATCGACACCGACCGCCCGATCAATCCATCCTCCGCGCCGTACCCAACAATCCGGTCTCGGCATCTGTGGCCTGCGTCATCACGTACTGCCGGTCACGATCGGCACACCACAACGTCACCCCGTCGGCAAGCGTCGGCAACGCCTCTACATCGCCGCGCGGCAGTCCCACGAACCGTCCGATCTGAGTGGCCTCGTCCGGTGAGACCCGCTGCACGCCGACGAGCCGGGCTTGCCGGATCAGCCGAGGTGCGACCGGGCTCAGGTACGGCAGCAAGGTCAGGACCGACTGCCAGGGCCCGGACACGACCCGCCCCCTGGGCGGCCGCATCCCGCAGTCCCGCACCACGAGGACCGGGCTGCCGGCCGACGGACCCTGCGGAGGCACTCGCCCCACGTCGTGCACCGACATGCCGCTCGGCCCGACACCCAACGCCTCCACGAGCTGGGCCCAAGCAGCCGCCCGCCCGGTCTCCACGGCCACCCGGGCACCTGTCGCGGCGGCCCGCAGCGCGATGACCTGGGCCGTCCACAGCCCTCCGATCAGGAGCACGTCGTACGGAGTCGGGCGGTTGACGCCGAGGACCGAGGGTTGACCCTGCGCGTCCACGCCGATCACTACGCCGTCGTCACCGATCGGCAGAGCCAGCGCGTCCACCTCCTCGATGGGGAGCGCGTGGCGACGGTGACGCGGCCCGAGCAGCCCGAACCCACTGCGCAGCGCAGGGCGGAACCCTTCGCCCGGAGTGGATGGGGCAGTTGGATTGGTCGCGTTAGTGACGGCCATCAGCGAGCGCCTCCGAGCGGCAGAGTGGCGAGCATGCCGGGCAGCTGCTCGCGATCGAGCCGGACCAGCCCCGTGCCGGCCTGCCTGGCTGCTTGCTCCAACGCGCGTCGCGCAGCATCGAGTTCGGCATCACTGCGCCCGGTCACCCGTACGTGCCCACACAGCGACACCTCCTGCCGTTCGGCGTGGCGCAGGGTGAGGCTGAACGTCGTGGCCAGCGTCGGGACGGCGGTGAGCAGCGCGACGAGATGTGGCAGCGAAGGACCGCCCACATTCCCCAACTGCGGCCAGCGCCGCACCCAGTAGGTGGTGTGGCGGCGGTTGTCGCAGCGCCAGGCGCGTGCGGACTCCTCCGTTCTTCGCTCCGGCGCCCCGGTCCGCCCGGCCTCCGCCGTGACCAGGGGATTGGCGCCCGCCGAAGTGGCGATGGCGGCGGCCAACTGCTCCTCGGTCAGCGCGGTAGCCCGGAAACCGGCCCCGGTGAGTCGGCTTGCGAGCTGATCCATGGCACGCACCACACACTTCTGGGCCCCCGCGAGCCCACCCCCGCGCGCCGCGACGGCCTCAGGGCAGAGCTCCGGGTCGAGCTTCAGCGCAACCCACGTGATCCGTACGGCGGGTGCTCCGGTCAGGGCCTGAAGGGGTGCGTAGTTGCTGACGGCCACGGACTGCTGGGGGAGGTGCAGCGCGGGGGCCGGCTGGGTGTGCTGCACGATCTGCGCCGACTCGAGACGAATCCCGTCCACGTCCAGGGCGTCCCGCACGAGCCCGACCGGCAACGGCTGGCGGCCACGCTCGGCCCGCAACGCGGTGGCGTCCGATTCGATTTGCAGCACAGCGGTCACGAACGTCCCGTCGCCGACCATCCCGACCTGCCGTCGATCCCGGTCTCCGAACGCGTACGTCCGCAGAGCGGGATCGCATTCGACGGCAGGGGCGAACGCAGGCTCCGTACCCCGAGGTATCGGAGCACCCCCCGCGCGGCGGTTGCGCGCCCGCAACGCCCGTGCGGTACCCAACCATTCGTGCCATGCGCGGCCACGACGGCGTACTACAGCGAGCAGCACCAGCACGGCGGCGACGACAGCGGCCGGTACGACCGCCAGCGGGCCCACCACCCACGCGGCAAGCAGGAGGGCCGCGGCGACCTCGATCAGCACAAGTCGTTGCAGGCGAAACGATCCGAACTGCGCGGAGCGCTCCCGGAGATGGAAGAGCACGGGCCCTCGGGATGGCGTCGTGCCAGGCACAACGGGCGGCACCTGCCCATGGTTCCCGGCCCCTGACGGCTCTCGAGCCCCGGTCCGTGCTGCGGAAGCCACCAGTCCAACCCCCCGTAAATCTCCCGAATCACCCTGCTGGTCACGGAACATGCACCCCAGGAGTGTCCCGGAACCTTACCCACCCCACACGCGCGATTACTCAACAGGCATAGTAGGGGCCGGGCCTGACAACGGAGGGTGGGGGTGGCGTGCCCCCTGCGCCGCACGGGGGAGAAGCACACACTCATGGCATCACGGCGGGACGAACTCAACGCCTACACCTTCGCGAAGCGCCGCACACTCGCGTCCTTCATCCAGCCGTCGCCATCGGGTTCGGAGGAAGGGGCACCACGACCGCTGCGTGGCGTGGTGCCGGGCCTCATCGTCGGAGTGATCGTCCTGGCCGTATTCGGCGCATGGGGCATGTTCAAACCGGCGGCCAAGCCAGGCTGGGACAAACCCAAGGAGCACGTGATCATCGCGAGCAAGTCCACGACGCGATACGTGGTCCTGAAGACGAACGGCAAACGCCAGCTTCACCCCGTCCTCAACATGGCCTCGGCGAAGCTCCTCCTCGACGCCGACAAGGGCGACGTCATCAACGTCGACGAGTCGGTCCTCGACAAGGGCAAGATCCCCCACGGTGCCACCATCGGCATCCCGTACGCCCCCGACCGTCTGCCCTCGGAATCCGAGGCCGGCGCCGCCAAACGCTGGGCGGTGTGCGAGCGCCCGGGCGAGGGCGGCAGAGCGATCCAGAAGGCGGCGTTCATCCTGGCGGAGCGCGAGCAGAAGAAGACCGAGGGCAGCGCACGACTGCGCGGCGGAGAGCTGTTGTACGTCGTCGGCCCTGACAAGGTCCGCTACGTGGTCGATGCGCATGGCACTGCGTACCGGATCGCGGAAAAGAACAGGCTCGAATTCCTTCTGCGTACGATCGTCGGCTCAGGCCGTGAACCGCAGCGGGTGTCCAAGGAGTGGTTGGACACGCTGCACTACGGCGACCCGATCTCGTACCCGAAGGTGGAGGGCACTCCAGGGGCAGCCGCCAAAGTCGCGGGTCTCCAGGATCAGCGGGCGAACCGGGTCGGCATGGTCCTCAAGGCGCCCGACGGGGCAGGGACGCAGCACTACGTTGTCGAGCCCGGACGGGTTGCCCCGGTCTCCGACTTCACCGCGGAACTGCTTCTCAGCAGCCGCGACTTGCTCACAGTGGGCCAGCGCGGACACGCCCGTGACCTGAGCGCCGCCGCCTTCACCCCGGATCCCAAGGACTTCGACGCGTCGTACGAGTGGCCGAGCGAGGCGCCGACGACCGCGAACGAGGCCTCTGCCGACGCGGGCAGCCGCAACACCGTCTGCAACGTCCTGCGCAAGGTGGACGGCGGCAACGGCGACACCACACTCAGCACCTGGGCGGGAACGGACTTCCCCGCCGCGCTCCCCACCGGCTCGTCCAGCGCGTACGTGACGGCCGGCTCGGGCCTCCTCTATCGACAGTTCACCGGCTCTGAGACCAAGGCAGGCGGCGTCTTCCTCGCCACGGACACGGGGCTGCGCTACGCGATGCAGTCCAACAGCGACAGCGCGACGGAGGACGCGGGCATCGGCACCACGGCCAAGCAGCGCAAGCAGCAGCAGGAAGAGGCGAAACAAGCGCAGACCCGCCTGGGCTACGCGAACACGGACGTGGTTCCGGTGCCGGCCCCTTGGTCCAAGTTCCTGCCCACCGGCCCGCGTCTTTCGACCTCGGCGGCGCGTCAGCCGCAAGGTTCCTAGACCGTAGGCGGATTGACGATGACGTACGCAAAGCACTGGCAGCGAGTTGCGGCAATGACGGCGGCTCTCACCGTGACCGCGACGCCCGTGGTCATCACCGCACCCACCGCGGCCGCGGCCGGAGAACAATGCACGTACCCGTCCGAGAAGTACGCGGGCCGCCCCTGGGCGCTGCAGCGCGTCCTCCTGGACGAGTTGTGGGGCCAGTCCACCGGGAAGGGCGTACGGGTGGCGGTGATCGACACAGGGATCGACATCAAGAACCCACAGCTCAAGAGCGCGGTGGACGTGTCAAAGGGCCGCAACCTGCTCCCCAAGAATCTCAAGGACGACAACGGCAACAAGGTCAAGCGCGGCAAGGAGAACGGCACGACGGACGAGGTCGGCCACGGCACGCGCGTGGCGGGGATCATCGCAGCCCGACCGACCAAGGGCACCGGCTTCGTGGGCCTGGCCCCCGACGCGACGCTGATCCCGATCCAGCAGAACGACGCGGAGGGCCACGGCACCGCGGAGACTCTCGCGACGGCGATCGACCATGCGGTCAGTGCGGGTGCGGACGTCATCAACATCTCTCAGGACACGGCCAACGCCACGAAGCCGACCTCGATCCTGAAAGCGGCGGTGGACAGGGCACTCGCCCGCAACAGGGTGATCGTGGCCTCTGCCGGCAACGACGGCGTGGGCGGCAACGTGAAGCCGACCTATCCGGCGTCCTACGAGGGCGTGTTGGCGGTGGCGGCATCGGACCGCAACAACGAACGGGCCCCGTTCTCACAGTCGGGCAAGTGGGTGGGCGTGGCAGCCCCGGGCGTGGACATGATCTCCACCGTCCCCCTCGGCGGCCATTGCTCGGACAACGGCACAAGCTTCTCGGCCCCGTACGTGGCGGGCGTGGCGGCCTTGATCAAGTCAAAGCACATGGACTGGACATCCCGCCAGATCACGGCCCAGATCAAACAGACAGCGGAACGCTCGGTGGCGGGCCACGACCGCCTGGTCGGCTGGGGAGTGGTTGACCCGGTCCGAGCCCTCACCGAAGACGACCACCGGATCGAGACCCCACGGGCCGAGGAAGGCATCACTCGAGCGAAGGCCCCGACCCCCGCGAAACTCAACCTCGGCGAGACAGCCGAGGAACGAACGGCCCGCATCGCCACGTACGTGACTGTGGGAGCGGGGGTTGTGGTGGCGGGGCTCGGTGGGGCGGGGGTGGCTGTGCGGGACTGGCGGCGGCGGGGGCGGCGGGGTGTGGGAGCCAGGTAGGCCGTGGCGCGGATTCGCGTACGGCTGCACGCCACGGACTCTTGATCCGACGGCGCCCGTCTCGCTCTCGGACGCCCAGTTCCAAGCCGTGCTCCCAGGGCCGATGCCGTGCGCCGGGGCAACACACGGGCAGTAGCCGCTGGAGAGTCGGACGTGGTCCCGGACCTCGGCCGCTACGAACCCCAGGGCAGTTCAGCACTGTCGGGATGAGGAAGGAGTTCGTGAGGTTCTTGGGTCAGGGCTAGTCACGGCCCAAACCCCAGACGTTTGAAGGCTGGCAGCCCTCAAACCCCCTCTCAGTTCTTCGCGGAGGTCGGAACGGTCGAGGGGATCTTGGGCTTGTTGGTGCAGTTGAAGGCGTCGGCCATCACCTTGGCGGAGTGCATCAGATGTTGGAGGTGGGCGCGGGTGCTGGGGTCCTTGGTGAGGTGGTCCGTCATGTGCCCTTCCAGGGGGACTTCATTCAGCTGGGACCCAGGGCTCCCGGGTACTCCACACCTGACGTAGACGTAGTACTGCATCTGGCCGAGGAGATGATGTTCCCAGTAGGCCAGCTTTACATCGGGCCCGACGCTGATCGCGGTCCTCTTGGTGTCGCGGTCGTACCTGGGGGATCTCCCGAAGTCGTAATTAAACGGGAACTCAGATGGCCCGTATGAGATAGAGAGGGACTTGTCGCCATACTTTGACGTAGCTCGCTTCGCCACACATGCTCTTGATGCGTTGAAACTCAGCGGTTCGTACTTCTTCGGCGCCTCCAGCACTTGCTTACGGAAGTCCGTGCGGTTCTCCGTCAAACTCGCGGGGCCGGTCATTTTCAACGGATCCTTTTCGGTGCGGCTCTCGATCCACTTCAGTCCTTCATCGCCAAGCAGCTTCTCGCATGTTTCACGCTCCGCTGTCGCGCGATCGTGGCCATCATCCGCGCTGGTGCAGCCACCGACGCCAAGCAGAAGGGCCATCAGGCCGAGGAACCCGGCGCATCGACTTCCCATCAGTGACCTCTCGAATTGTCGGTGTCCGCTTGCCTCGCACCATGCATGTACATTGTGCGTAGATCCGGCTCTTCAGCACGCCAAGATTCGCCAACTATCCCCTTGGACTCCGCATAGTTCACGATGGGTGTCATTGCATTGTCCTTGCCAATCTCCTGCGCCGCGTCGATGCTCTCGATGGCCTCCTGGTCGTTGCTGTACTCCTTGGTCTCAAGCCAGTCGATGGTGCTGGTCGCCCATGCCGTCTCCGCCGCCCCACCGCCAGCCTCGAAAGCAAGCGGTACGGCGATCATGGCAGCGGCACCTACAGGGACGATGGTGGCTGCTCCCACGCCCACTGCCGTGCCGATCGCGGCACTCGCGGCGAACTTGCGCCACTCCGCCTGCTTCTCCAGCTCCTTGTTGCGCGCCGTCTCGTCGTCAGCGAAGTCCTTGCCGATGGCCTCCATCCGGGACTCATCGAGCATGCCGTGCACCAGCAGGCTGTACCCACCTGCATCGATTGCGGCCTCGTGGTTGTCGCCTTGGGCTGCCATGAGGCTTGCACCGTAAACCTGCTGCGCACCGGAAACCGTCGCGTAGGAATCCGGGTCCGATCCCAGTGCGCGAAGGAACCCTGTGGAATCGGAAAAGCCGAAATCAACCAGACGCTTCTCTTCAGCGTTGAGTAGTCCGTCGATTCCGGCCGGACCCCGGCTGCCCCCGAAGTCGCTCACCGAGTAGGTGAGGCTGTCGACATGCCCCGCCGCCATCCGCGCAAGACTGTCCCGAACTCCTGGCTGCCCGTCGATCAGCTCGGCGCTCTTGTAGTGGTCGACCACCCTGTGCATCAGGTCGGTCCGCTCAGCCCGTGCCGCGATGTCCGCCTCTGTCTTCAGCGGGGGAATCTCCGGGGTCTTGTCGTCGTACGCGTAGCCGAGCGCCCCCGACTCCAGAGCGTGCCCCAGGTTCGCGTACCCGAGCTGCTTACCCTCTCCGTCCTCCGGCCATTTACGGACGTCGATCGGCTCGCCATCGCTGTTCTTCTGCTCCTCGCCCGTGAGGTACGCGAAATTGTCGAGCTTCTCCAGGCCCTTGGCGTCCGTGGAGCCGTTGAAGAACTCCGCGGATGCCTGCGGGTTGTGCGCCAAGCCCTCCAGGAAGCCGGTCATCGGGTCGTTCCCCTTGTCCGAGGGCGGGTAGTCCAGCTGCGTGTCGTCGCTCCACAGCAAGTCGGGGTTTCCTAGAGTCTCGTCCTTCCCCTTCTCACGCTCGAACTTGATCAGTTCGCTGCCGTAGCTATTGAGGAAGCCGGAATCAAACTTGCCCTTCTGCATCAGGCTGCTCGCCACCTGGAAGCCGTACGGCCCTTCGAGACCCTGCCGGATCGGGAACTGCTTGTCCCCGGCTGCGACGACGTCGCGCTTCCATTGGTCCATGCCGTCGGTGTCGACGTGGGTGGCGTTGGCGAGGGACATGCTCATGTTGTCCTGGACATGGGCCAGCATCTTTGCTCGGTCGCCCTCGATGTCGCTGCCCGCCGGAGCGGCCAGGTCACGCCAGAACTGGAGGGTGCCCTCGCCGCCGAGGGATGTGGCGAGTGTGGCGGTGAACTGCTCGTTGTCGCGTTGATTGCGCAGGGCCTCGTTGAAACGTGCGAGTTTGGCGTCGCTCCAGTCCTCGACGTTCCCTTCCTCGATCTTCTTCGCCCAGTACTCGGCTTCCTTCTTGCCCTGCTGCCTGTCCGCCTCTTCTAGGTCCTTGGGCCCGCCGGTCCTGAAGTCGTTCTTGTTCTTCGCGATGTCACGCAAGGCCTTGGCCGCGATCCGGTCGGTCTCCGTGGCCTCCCACAGGATGCGCGAGACGCGCTCGGCCGCCGCGTCCAGTTCTTCCTGGGTGGGGGCGAGTGATTTACCTTTCGTGATCGCCGGCGGGGCTGCAGCCGAGGTTGCCGTACCGTCGTCCGCGACGTAGATGTGCCGCTTCTCCGCGTCGGCAATGGCTGCCTTGAGATCACTGCGGTGCTTGGCAAAGTCGTGGTGCGTGTCGCGCAGCAGCCCGAGGATGGTCTTGGCCTCGGCGGCCGCGTGGACGAACTCTTTCGCGGTCTTGTCAACGAATTCGCGGGTCACGGTGGCGCTGTCGCCACTCCAAACGGCGCCGTTCGCCGCCTGGGCAAGTCCTCCGGCGGTGATGCCCCCGCCCTCGCCCTTGCCGGCGGCCAAGCGCTGGAGCTTTCCCACCATCGTCTCCCAGTCGGAGACGGCCTCTTGCAGCCTGCCGAGACGCAACTGCGTCAGATCCTCGACGGTCAGCACCTGTTTCTCCTCACGTCAAGTAGCTGGAAATGACGGAGGCCTTGAGTGACGTCTCGATATCGACCTCGTCCTTCGCGTGCTGCGAGCGGGTGAAGTCGAGCCCGTTGGAGATGTGCGCACAGGCTTCCTTGAGGACCTTGGTCTTGCTGTTCCACGCATCGTGCAGCTCGGTGAGTGCGGAGCCTGTGTCCAGACCGTCGTTGAAGAGCGCGATGGAGGCGTCGAACGTGCTCTGACGGGCGTGGTCGCTGTCCACGCGGAAGCGTTCTCGCAGGTCGTAGGCCATGTTGCCGAGTTTTCCGAGCTCGTTGTCGCGGACGACGAGGTCCTTGCCCCCTACGCCCCCGCCTTCTGCGGGCAGACCGTTCAGCTGCATCCCGCTGGACCGACGCCCTGCGGCCTCCGCGTTCAACTGCTCCCATTCGGCCCAGGCCATCTGAGATTCCCCCGTCTGTAGAGATCGTCCGGACACGTCCGGACCGCAAAACCTTATGGATCGTGGAGAGTTGCTTGCAAGGGCTAACGGTGAAGAGATGGCCGAGCCCTGTCGTCCACTGAAATTCTCAGGTGCCACGGGTCAGGTGATCCGCCTGCGGCGGCAGGTTACGGCGACGGTGGCTGGCCGTAGCCGAGTGGCGGGCGGAGGCCGCGGGTGTGCCAGTGGCGGTCGGGGTCGGGGTGAAGGAGACCCAGGACGCGCTGTCGATGTCGGTCGGTGGGTGGGCTGTGCAGATCGTCGTGGGAGATGGTGGGCAGGTCGGCCTCGGGTTCCAGGATGGGTATGCCACCGCGGGCCGAGTGGACGTCGGTTCTTGATCTGGCCGTGCTGGACTCGAGGTCATCCGCGGTCTTCGCTGCCCTGGTCCAAGGGCCTGCGCTGTGCTTGAGCGTGGCAGCGCCACTGGCCCGGCTTTTGGGCGGGTCACCCTCGCGTCCGTCGGCCTGCAACTCGTCGAGCTGTATGTGAGCTGTGTGCTGCTCGGCCGCTGCCGACTTGAGATGTTCCCACTCGTCCAACGCCATCCATGGTCTCGTTCCTTCGAGTGCAGTGGAGGGGTGCCAGTGCTGCTGGCTCGGCTGAACCCTGGTGAGAGTAGCGATAGTTGTGCCCATGAAGCTGAGTAGGTGTACTCAGATGGGTGGAGTGGAGGACAAGCCGTTCCACGGGGGGCAGAGGTGGCAGTGTGTGATCTGTGGTCAACATCAAGGCACCGAAAAGTTAGTCGCCTTGTGGCGTCACGGACT
The DNA here is from genome assembly GCF_055577715.1 of Streptomyces sp. NPDC033177. Classification (NCBI taxonomy): domain Bacteria; kingdom Bacillati; phylum Actinomycetota; class Actinomycetes; order Kitasatosporales; family Streptomycetaceae; genus Streptomyces; species Streptomyces sp. NPDC033177. The sequence goes on from NZ_JBVIPS010000013.1 coordinate 305,995, forward strand.
CGCCAGGGGCCAGGTCTTGGCTGATAGCGGGCTCCCACGGAGAACTGTTGCGCCTCGTCGCAGGGCGTGGGGCTTGTGAGAGTTCGGCTGATGGCTGGTTCTCAACCCGGTGTGGCACATAGTTCAGTTGGTAGTCACAGTGTGTGTGACTAGAGTGACGCGTGCGCGATAAGTGACCACCGAGCACCGCGATCGTGAAGCGATCGGGGCAGGCCGGTAACGGGGAGGGAAGGCATCGTGCTTGCCACAGATGGGCGCGGGGGCGCCGCGCCGTCATCCGGCGCCGACCTCAAGCGCGGGCTGGAGGCGCTGAAGACCTTTCGTCGGCGCGTCAACACGCTGCTCACGGAGTTCGAGGGTTCAGCGGGCGGTTCGAGCGAGGTCGGGGGATACAAGCTCTCCCGGGGCTCCTTCAGCGGCGGGGGCAGTGCGTTTCCGGCAGCCGATGGCCTGTACTCGCAGTACAACCAGGTTCACGAGCGGCTGACCTCGCTCTCCAAGATGCTCGGAGACCAGATCGACGCCATGGGCATTGCGGTACATGGCGCGGACGTCGGGTTCGACAATCTTGACGAGGACCTGCGGCAGCGTTTCTGGGCGATCCAGACCAGGGTGGACCGCGACGAGGCTGCCGCTCAGCGCGAGAAGGACGGCATGCCTGATTCACCGCGTAGCAATGGCGACGCCGGCTCTGACTCCGGGTGGCGCTGATGAGCTTCGAAGGCCACCGCCTCAACGACATGATCGACTTGGTCGAACAGGCGAACCCCGCGGACCTGGAGAGTGCGGGCGAGGCTCTCAAGAAGGCCCGCAACGCGATTGCCACGGCCGCCAAGGAGCTCGGAGAGCACATCGATCGAGTCGACTGGGAAGGGGCGGCAGGGGAGGCGTTCCGTAAGTGGGGCAAGAACCTCGTCAAGGACACGCGTACACTCTCCGACTTCGCTGACACTGCCAGCGTTCAGATCGCATCCGCGGGTGCGGGCCTGGCATCCGTGCGTAGCTCCATGCCGCCCCGGGACCAGCGCACCGATCCGAAGATGGTCGAGGACATCCCCACCCCCAAGCGGGTGGACGGCAATGCGGAGTACGCCGCCGCGGCCAAGGCGGAGCAGCATCGCCAAGAGGCGATCAACCAGATGAATCGGTTGTCGTCGTTCTACCAGGTGTCGCAGCACTCGATGGCTGGGCAGGAGCCGCCTACGTTTTCGGCGATGCCGGACGTGGGGGTGCCGCAGGGGAAGGACGCCATCAGCCGTGGCGCGGAGGGGGGTGCGGCATCCTCCGCCGTGGCCGCCGGTGGCGCTCAGGTCCCGCTTGACCGCTCTACCGACACCGTGATGGGTGGTGATCCACGGCCGGTCGAGTCCTCGCCGCCCCGCAGTGATGGCCCTGCCCCGACCACCTCGCCCGACTTGATTGCTTCGCCAGATCGGCCTGTCGGCACGGAGATTGACAGCGTCGGTACTTTGCCGCCGCAGACCGTAAGTCCGGCACCCGTTGCGTCACCTCCAACACCTTTTCCAGCAGGTGGCGTTGGAGAAAGTGCTCCTCCCATCGGAACTGGCCCCCGCGTCCCCGCGACCACTGGCCCTGTTGCACGCACGTCAGTTCCTGGAGCAGGTCCGAAGACCTCACTACCGGCCCAAGGCCGAACGGGTCCGACAGGCCCAGCGCGACCAACTGCAGGTCCTGGTCCTTCGAACCCGATCGGGCGTACAGGTCCGATGGCCCAAGGGAGAACCGTCAGTGGTCCGACGGCCACCGGGCTGCCGCAAGTAGGACGTGCTGTCACTGGCGGAACACCACGTCCCGCCATGCCGGGCCCGCGACCTGGCCTCCCGGGTACTGGTGCGGGGCGCGATAACGGCGTCGTCGGTGGGCGGCCCGCTCCTGGCCCCTTGCAGGGTTCGTCGGGCTCCAGGTTGCCGCGTGGCCCGGTCATCGGAACCGAGGGCTCTGGTGGTCCAAGGGCAGCGAATGGAGCTGGAGGCCAACGCGGGGTCGTTAGAGCGGCTCCTCATGGCACGGCTGGTGGCGGGCAGCCGTCTCCCCGGTTCATCAGTAGTCCCGATGGCGTGGTCGGTACTCCCAAGGAGCGCACGTCTACTGCCTCAGGCCGTGGGAACGGATTCAGCGTCGGTGGTTCTGGTCTGGTGCGTGGTCCCGCAGGCACACCACAACGCCCGGATGACGATGAGGACGAGGGTGTGCGGCGGCCCGACTATCTGGTCGAGGACGAGGAAACACATCTGCCGGCAACCGGCGGCACGTGCCGCCGGTGATCGACTGATCGCGAGCAAGGACGTGCAGGGCATGAGGTCTGAAGCCAGTCGACCCGGCGGGTGGTTTACGCCGTTTCAGGGCGGTGCGGGGAGACGCATCGCCATCATGGGCTCGGCAGTTGGTGTGCTGGTGCTCGTGTCCCTGGGGCTCGCTCCGAGTGCGACGGCGAACGATACCCAGTCGAAGCTGTGGCACTTGGAGGCCATGGGTGCTGATGACCTTTGGGAGGTCAGCACCGGCGAGGGCATCAAGGTCGCAGTTGTCGACACTGGCGTCTCGGAGACGCCTTCGCTCAAAGGTCACGTCCAACCGGGCAAGGACGTGACAGGAATGCCTGGTGGCTCGACAGATGACTACGACGGGCATGGAACCACGATGGCGGAACTCATCGTGGGATCCGGACGAGGCGGGGGTATCAAGGGATTGGCGCCCGGTGCCGAGGTGGTTTCTTTCCGTACCGGTCTGGGTGGAAAGTTCGCGAAGAAGGGAAGCCGGAGTGCCGAAGCAATTCGGGCCGCGGCAGATAGTGATGCCCGGATCATCAGCATGTCCTTCGGTTCTGACTTCATGTATCCAGATGAGAAGGAAGCGGTGAAGTACGCCGCCTCGAAAGGCAAGTTGATGTTCGCCGGTGTCGGAAACGACGGTGAGAAGAAGAACTTCATCGGGTATCCCGCAGCATTTCCGTCTGTCACCGGAGTCTCCGCCGCCGACAAGTCAGGAAAGGTAGCCAGGTTCTCTGAACGCGGCGACTACGTGGATTTGGCGGCACCGGGCCTGGACCTACCCGAGTGGTGCGATGAGGCGTTCCGCTCGTACTGCGACAGCAAGGGCGGCACGAGTGCCGCCACTGCCATCGCTTCCGCCTCCGCCGCCCTGATTTGGTCCAAGCACCCCAACTGGACGGCCAACCAGGTCCTCCGCGTCCTCATCGACACCGCGGGCCGCGATTGGCCGAAGAATGATCCGAGTGCCTACCTCGGCTACGGGCTCGTCCGGCCCGCTCCCAACTTGCTGGACGGAAAGGGGAGCCCGGGCCCTGCGGACGTGGACCCCCTCACTAACCAGAAGACCCCCGGTGTCGGGCCCGGCAAGGAGGCTTCCCCCTCTGATTCCGCACCAGCTCCATCGCAACCCCCGAAGGGGCCCGCAGGTGGCCACGCCGCTGCGGCGACATCAAGCTCGAAGTCTACTGACAGTAACGGTCAGTTGTGGTTGATCCTCGGTTCGGTCGCCGTAGTCGTGGTGATCGGCGGTAGCACCTTCGCGGCGATGCGTGCTCGGCGCAGAGCCTGACCACGCCGCAGCATCACCCGACCCATACCAACAAAGGTTCAAGAAGGGAGCCCAGCCGTGGCTGACGGCCAGAAGTTGAACAAAGAGCAAGTGGCGCTTCTGAAGAAAGAGATCGTGGGTAAGTACGAATCGGTCCAGCAGCAGCTCAAGCGCCTCCAGGGCACCCTCGACACGATGGAGGTGAACTGGCGAGGCGTCGGCGCTCATGCGTTCGACACGAAGCAGACCGAGATCAACGAGCGTATGCAGGCGATCGGCAGGATCTTGGTGGACTTCCTGGACGGCATCAGCGGCAACGAAAAGCTGACCGACGGGCTCGAGGATCAGGTCCGGTCGACGATGAACAGTATTGACGTGCAACACGGTGGCAAGCACTCGGCCATCAGCAGCTACTGAAGCACTGATCCCAGCGGGTAAGACGTTCCCCGCAACTACTCAGAAACGGGGCAAGCATGGCAAACGTTCACTTGGACGAGCTCGCCGTAAAGTACGGCGGCCTTGACGCCATCACAACCGAACTCGGCATTCAGGCCAAGCAGTTGGAGGCCGACCTCGCGGACATCAAGCGGGCGGTGGCGAAGGTGGCCGAGGGCTGGGAGGGAGAGGCTCACAGGGCGTACATCCTGAAGCAGAAGGAGTGGGACAACAACGTCGAGGCGATTCACCGGGCCCTCGTGGACATCGGTCAGAAGGTCGGCCAGGCCGGCGGTGACTATCGGGGCGGCGACCTGAAGGGTGCCAGCTACTTCCAGTGAGACTGAGGAGTGGCGCGGAACGTTGGGGTGGACACGCGCGGGAGGTGTCCACCTCGTTCTGTTGTGGTAGGGCCGTCTCTCAGAGCGGGCTGAGTCGGCGGGTGACGGGAATCCGCTCAGCGCGCGGGGCCGCGGGCTTCACCTGGCCGAAGCGCTCTCGCGCCGGTGGGGCTGGTGCAGCGCCGGTTTCGACGAGGAGCAGGTTTGGTGCACGATCGCCATCGAGTCAGCGCCTCTCCGCTTGGGAGCCCGGTAGGGCGCTCTTGATGTGAGGTCAGCCCCGTGATCGGGTCAGCGATGTGGGAGATGCCGAGCCGACGGGCCCGGCCAGCGGTGCCGTCGCCGTTGCAGGCGCAGCCATCTCCCCCGTATCGGCTACCGCGAACACCGAGCCGGTTCGCTCTCTTGGTTGCTCTACCGGAACGGGATGTTAAGCCACGGGCTACCTGGATCCGACATCAGAATCTTATGCGCGTTGAGCATCTCCCCGTACCAGTCCCCGAACTCTTCGTCGTCAAAGTGCAGACAGCGGCCGAGGATGTAGCCCGCGGAGAAGTCTTGCCAGGAGCGGTGCGAGCGGGCTGAATTCTGCCCTGCCTGAAGGATGGCAGCTTCGGCCTCTTGAAGGGTGCAGAAGCGGGCACCGAGCCCCCAGCGGGCCATTTTTGACGCGCGGCCGAGGTCCCACGCGTCGACGGATGTGACGTATCGGTTATCCTCGAGTATTCCGTCGGCGCGCATACGAGCCTCATAACGGGTGATGCGCCCGATGAGTCGCTGTACACCGGCCACTTGCGCTTCGGTCTCAGCCGTGGGTTGCGGATCGGTTGCGGTGGCGTCGGCCGGGCTGATCGCCACCCCGCTTTCGGATCGCGGGCCCCGCAGTACGCGTGCGGCCGCCTGGCGCCAGTAGCCGGCGTCGACGTGGCCTCCGAAGTCGCGGGCCAGTGCACGCCGCAGCCCTAGTACGAACTCCCAGACAGGGCTGGAGGCTTCGCAGGACAGGAGCCGGTGCAGGTGGTGCAGCCATTGCTCCCGAGTGGTGATGCCCCACCATTCCCGCAGCCGCTTGCGCTCACCGTCGTAGCCGCTGCCGTGCCAGGCCATAGCGTTCCAGAGAGAGCCGTTGCTGACACAGAGCAGGGCGCCACATGCCAGTCCGTGAGCGACAGGGCCGTGCAGCGAGCCTCCGACGCGCAGCGTACATAGCCGCGTTGATAGGGGAACGATCCCCACGCGCTCGGAGTGCCGGGACCACTCGGTGGAGTGCGCGGGACCGTGAGGAAGCGCGAGTTCGCAAGGACTGCCAGGGTTGATCACGATGGTCGGGGGACTACTCGGGGTCCAGGCGCGCGCGAACCAGCGCAGGCGTGCCTCCCCGTACACGATGTCCGGCACTGGGGCGGGCAGCATTCCGTGAGTGAAGACTTCCCACCACCTGGCGGATGTGGTGGTGTCACGTCGGTAGCGGGGGTAGGTGCCCTCTGGGTCGGCGTCCATCCTGTCCCGGGAGACCTCGAAATACAGCCGCGTACGGGCAAGGACGTCGTAACAGGCTGCCCAGTCGCCCCGCGCCTTGGCGTCGAACAGTGACTGCTCAACTTCGGTGGGCGCGGTCCAGGTGGGGCCCGTTGGGGGCAACGGAGAGCAGAAAGCCGCCGATGCTGGCCCGAACGACATCCTGTTCCCTTCAGATTTCAACGTGCAGCAACGCCAATGACTTGAACGGCTGTTGGTCTCCGCTGGGCGCGGCGTGAGTACGCGAGGGGGGCACCCGTGAGCTGTGGCCCCCGCTACTCCGCCGTCCCCGCCCCGCCATTACGCGGCGAAGGCTCCAGGTCGAACTCTCCGTCTCGTGCCCCAAGTACGAACGCGCGCCACTCCGCCTCGGTGTACCGCAGGACGGTGCCCGGTTCGATGGATGACCGCATGGCGACGGCACCCTGGGGGAGGTACGCGATCTCGACGCGCTCCTCGTGTGCCTCGGTACCGGGCGCGCTGTGCCAGTCGACGTCGGAGATGTCGAGGGCGTAGAGCTGGTTCTTCTCCCGCTCCTTGCGCGCCTTGATGTCCTGCTCCGGCTCCTGGTCCTCTGCCTCGGCCATGACGAAGTGGCCCCTTCCTGACGTGCCAATGGACGGTTGGCTCAGCCTACTTGGGCCTTGCGACGCTCGCTCGGCAACGGACTGGCCTGGACGTCGCGCTTGGTCAGATGCCGGTGCTCCGTCCCCGCCTTCAGGTATTCACGAGACGAGAGAAGGTCGATACCACCTCAATTAGCTCTTCTTGTTGGTACCCGGTTCGGAGGAATATCTCGCGAGGGCTCATCGCTGAAGTGGTGGTGAATTTCAGCAAATCAAGCCAGGCTGTACTGGTGTTCTCTGAAAGGTTGACGCTAATGCTTCCCCTCGAATCGATTTCTGTAACGACAGGGGTGTCAGAGGGTTTAAGATCTCTGTCGACGGCGAAGCGCACCGTCGTTACTCGATCGATGGCCAGTCGAACCCTCGTCACTGTGTCAATCAGAATGGACACATCTGAAGAAGTGTACCCGAGTTCTTGCAATCGAGCTTCTGGCAACTCGAGCACCTGGTGTGCGATCTGAAATAGCGATTTGAATGTATCTCGACTCAGTGATGCTTCAGTCATTATCTCTTCTCTCGCGCTCATTCTAGGACGGTGTCGAACCAGGCCTTGCCGCCGATTGGAGTGAAGACGGTCCCGCCGTCTCCATTTTCAATCACAACCGCCCGCTTATCGGGGTCCCAGTATCCTATCCGCCCGTGCCTTAGGTCATAACGGACCTCGACGTTAGGGGTGTTGCCGTTTATTACTCCGTCCACATAAAATTCCAGGCCTTTGGTGTCAACGCCACTGACGTAGTGGCTCCCCTTCCCGTCCGGGCGGATCGCCTCCTCATTTGCATGTCGGGCTATCTCTTGAGCCACAGGGTCGGCCTTCGGGTACTCAGGGGCGAGACCTAGCGGGTCCGCCCAAGAGTGAGGATTTTGGACATACGCGTTGGGGTTGGGTGCTGGTCGAAGGCCAAGAGGATCTGCCGTCAGATAGCGGGCCGTTTCCGGGTCATAGTGCCGGAAGTAGTTGTAATGCAGCCCCGTCTCCGGATCAAAGTACTGCCCCGGAAAACGAAGTGGCGTATAAGAGGTACTCCCCGCCTGCCAAGCAGTCGTACCCCACAGCGTGCTGCGCGTCCGCCACGCGATCTCGCCCTGTTCGTCGACCAGTTCGCTCGGTGTGCCGATCAGGTCGGTGACGATGGCGAAGAAGCGGGAATCGATCTCCTGTTGTGGTGCATCGGCCGCAGTGATGCGCTCCGTTTGCGCTACCGGGTGCAGGCCCTGGTGGTCCCACGTAAGAGTGACTGGGTGCTGCAACCCCTCACCTGTAGTGCTCTGTTCGCAGAGCGTCGTGCCGTCCCAGGTGAAGTCCACCCGCTCTACGACCGTCTCCCCATCGGACGCCAAGCGGAGCTTGGCCGTGCGGCGGCCCAGTGGGTCGTACGTGTAGCGCCAGCGCGTGCCGTCCGAAGTGACCACCGACGTCAGGCGATCCTCCGCGTCCCACGAGTAGCGCCACGTATCCGGCTTCCGGGACAGGCGAGTCTTCTGGCGTAGGGTGATGCGGCCAAGAGCATCGTGCTCGTAGCGGACGCCGCCGGCGCGTGTGATCCGCGTACCGGTGTACTCCCGTTGCCCCGTCGCCTCCTGCCCCGGATGCCCGGCAGGCCACTCCGCCTCCGTCTGGTTGCCCGCCGCGTCGTAGGCGTACGTCTCCGTCCAGTTCGCCGCGTGGACCGCCGTGACCCGGCCGGCCCCGTCCAGGTCGAAGCGACGCTCACCGGACAGCTGGTCGTCGATGGCGATGAGGTTGCCGTCGGCGCGGTAGGAGTAGGCGCGATGCTGGATCGATCGGCCGCCCGTTGCCGTGACTGATTGACCTGTGAGGCGGCCCAGTTCGTCGAACGTGTTGTCCAGCGTGATGGATTCGCCGATATGACGGGCGAGTTCGCGGCCTGCCGCGTCGTACGCGAAGTCGATGGTGCGGCCCGACGTCGTCAGTTGGGTGCGGCGGCCTGCACCGTCGTACGTCCACGCGCTCGTGGCCCCCGACGGCGTCGTGCGGCCGGTGCGGCGGCCCAGATCGTCGTAGGTGTACGTGATCTTGCGGTCGTTGACCGTCTCGGATCTCAGCCTGCCGTAGCGGTCGCGCAGCAGCACGAGCGTGCTGTCTGGGCCCGTGGCCTGGGCGAGCTGGTCGGTCAGGTCGTGAACGAACGTCGTGACCTGGCCGTCTGCGTCCTTGCGTATGACCTGGCCGAGAGTGTTGCGCTCGAAGGAGATCGTCTGTCCAGCCGCGTTCGTACGGGAGGTCAGCTGTCCGGCGCTGTCGTGCACATAGGTGAGCGTGCGGTCGTCGAAGTCCGTCTCCGACATCAGGCGGCCGGCCGGGTCGTACGCGTAATTCCACGTCAGACCTTGTGGGTTGGCCACCTCGATGAGGCGCAGCTCCTGGTCATGGGTGAACTCGTAGCGCACCCCGTCCGGGCCCGTGCGTGCGGACAGTACGTCGAAGTGGGTGTACTCGTAGCGGGAGACGCCACCCATCGCATCGGTGTGGGTGGTGCAGTTCCCCTCGCCGTCGTACGTCCATGACTCGACGGCTCCGTCCGCCGCCGTACGCTGGGCCAGCTGTCCCTCGACGGTCCATTCCAGGCGTGTCGTGGCGCCCATCGCGTCCGTGATCGTGACGGGTCTGCCGAAGGCGTCACGCTCGTAGTGGGTCACTGAGCCGAGAGGGTCGGCGATCTCAAGAGGGAGCCCGGCCGCATTGCACCGAACGGTCGTTGTGTTGCCGAGCGGGTCCGTAACCGCGACGAGACGGCCCGCCTCGTCGTACGTGAAGTGCGTCGTCTGGCCCGAAGGACTGGTCACCGCCGTGCGGTTGCCGCGCTCGTCGTAGGTCTGGCGCGAGGTCGTGCCGTCCGGGTTCACCACCTTTACGGGCTGCCCGAGTTCGTTGTACTCGGCCTTCGTATCGCGGCCGTCCGGGCGCACGGCGGCGAGGAGATTGCCTGCCGTGTCGTAGCTGAGGGTCGTGGTGCGGCCCAATGGGTCGGTGCGGGAAAGCAGCCGGTTGTACCGGTCGCGTTCGTAGCGGGTGACCGCGCCGAGCGGGTCGACGTCGGCGATCACCTGCCAGGCGTCATTGATCAGGAAGCGACGGGTGTGGCCCTCGCCGGTGGTTGTCGTCGTTACCCGGAGGCCGGTCTCGGGGTCCGTCGTGTCATAGGTGAGGCGCAGGCTCATGTGACCTTCGGAGCCGCCCTCGGCGAGGCACCTGTCCCGATCGTCGTACGTGTAGGTGTAGCTGCGGTCGTTGGTGTCGGTCCACGACGTGACCCGGCCCGAGTCGTCGTACGCGAAACGGAGAGGGAGACCGGAGGAGTTCATAACCTCGGTCAAGTGGCCGTCGGTGTACCGGTAGCGGACCAGCTCCTGGTCGGTCCCGTCAGCGGCCGCGCCCGCCAGGTGCAGGGCGCTGACGCGACCGCCTTCGGTGGTGAGCTTCAGGTGGTAGCCGCCGCTGTGCACCAACGACCGCGGTGCGCCTTCGACGTCGTACTCGAACGTCAGCCAGTTGCCGTTGCGGTCGTCGATCTGCTCCAGGACCGCCAGACCCTCGCTCCGGTCGGCGAAGTGCCACTTTCGCAAGGTGGCCGGATCGGTGATCGTGTAGCCGTCGTCCTCGCGGGCCAGTGGCCACCGCGGGCCGTGGCTCGGCATGGTCGGCAGGCCGGGCGCGGGGTGCGGGTAGGCGAGCAGCAGGCCGTCCTCGGTGACGAAGACGACGCCCTCGACGTCGATCTCGAGGCGCTGGTCGACCGTCGACGACCAGGAGGGGCCGAACCAGTGCCCCAGCTTGTAGCCGGACTCCACTCTGCGCTTGAAGAGCAGAGGCAGGGCTCCGGGCAGCGTCACGTCGGTCTGCGGCAGGTACATCTTGCCGGTGGCGAGGTCGATCGGGTCCGTGCCCTTGTTCACCACGCTGCCCTCGGGGCGGGAGCTCCCGGCAGCGTCCTTGCCTGCGGCCTCACGCGCCCCGCGCCGTCCGCCCGATTCCGCCGCTTCCTTCGCTGCGTGCCTGACTCCGGACCGGACCCCTCCGCCGACCAGCCCGGCGCCCTTGCTCCCGACTATCTCCGGCAACATCCTGCCCCCGAACTCCGAGGGGTCCTTCTTGAAAGTCTCGTACGCGTCCTTCACCGCACGGTCGGGATGCGTTGCCGTGGACGCGAGCCCGGCCAGCGTCATGTTCACGTTCTGCACATAGGCAGCGGGGTGGGTGATGTTGTACGGGTCCATCGGGGACAGGCCTCGCACGAAATTGATCAGCCCTCCTGTCCCTTTGAGCGCGCCGCCCATGACGTGCTGGAGTTCCGTGTTGACCGTCTTGAAACCGTCTACGTAGTTGGACTGCAGCCGGTCCAGCGGCGGCGGTTCGGCCGGAGCATGTGCCAGGGCGGCCTTGACCGTGGACTCGGCCGACTGGCCCGCCTCGTTGCGCTGACGACGGGCCTCGGCGAGGATCTCGCGGGCGAGTTCGAGGTCGGCCTTGCCCGGGTCCTTGAACGGCTCCGGTTGTGGACCCGGATCCTTGTCGGCCTTGATCGCGGCGTTGTAGGCATCGACCCGTTTGTTGTACGCCTCCACGGCTGACTCGGATGCTTGGATGCTCTTCTTGTGCAGGTCGATCGCGTCCTGTGCCCGGCCCTGTGCCCACTTGACCGTGTCCGCGTACTTCTCCAGGGCTTCACCGGCACTTCCGCAGGCGTCCGCCGCATGCAGCCACTTGACCGGGTGCACGGCGAACTTCTCGCGGAAGGTCCTGGCCGCCTCACCCTTCCAGCGGGAGGAGTCCAGCCTGCGCATGCCCTGGCCGACCTTGTCGAAGGCCTTGCCGAAATCCTTCAGGTGCTTCGCGCTCGTTCGGATCGTTTCGGGGTTGCCGTGTATGAGCTGACTGGCCAGATCAGTTTCGCCGAGCTGCCGTTCGTCGACCTCCGCGCCCAGCTTGGAGGCGGCGCCGCCACCGATGATCTGAACGATGTCCGCGGCACGGTCCGCGCCGATGTGGTCGAGACCGTCAGCGAGCTTGTCGGAACCCCACTCGACACCCTCTCCGACAGCCTCCTTCGTCGTGTCCCAGCCGTCCTCCAGCTTTCCCAGACCCGAGTTGACGACATCACCTATGCCCATCAGCCCGCGTCTCCACGCTGCTGAGTGCCCTGCTGAGCGTCAGCCTGGGCACGCTCCTCGGGCGAGGGGCCGAAGGTCTCGTCCAGGAACGCCTCGTACTGCTCATCGCTCATCCCGGCGGCTCGCTGGGGGACCCCGGGACCGAGCATGTCCGAGGTCAGCGCATCCCGACCGGCGTCCTGGTAACCCTGCTTGATGTTGTCACCCGCCGTCTCGAACGATTCCTTGCTGTAATCCGGGTCGGCGAAGGCGTGGTTCCCGGCCAGCTCACCCCAGCCCATCTTGGTGACCTCGTCCTCGGTCGCGTATGGATTACCGCCGAGCGAGTTCGCCAAGACCTTGAGTGATCCGCCCACGTACTGCTCGGTCTCGTACATCGTCCCGGCCGAAAGGCCCACGCCCTGCGCGAAGGTGCTCCCTTCGAAGACCAGGGACCGCACCCCCCACTCCCAGCGCTCGCAGAACGACTCGAAGGCAGACGTCAGCCCACCGTGGCCCAGCTCAAGACCCGTCAGAGCGATGTCCTCAAATCCGCGACCTGCGCTCGCCGCGCCGATCGGTCCGAGTTCTCTGAGCTCGTCCAGGGTCAGGTTGATCCCTTGCGCGATGAGGTCCAGGCCACCCGTTCTCAGATCGGGTTCGTCGTCACTCACTGTCCAGCCTCCCCGTGATTGCCCACCCGGTGTCTGTCCGCCCCGTGTCCGTCCGCGTCGACCGCGACCGCGGCGGGGACGATCCCCATCACCGGCGGAAGCAGTACCTGGTCGCCCTCGCTTCCTACGTCCAGGGCCACGCCGCACGGCACGCCCAACGCCGGGATCACGCCGTCCAGCAGTCGGGCACCCAGCAGGCGTTGGTACTCCCACTCGCGAGCCCCTTCCCCTCGCATGACCGCGAACCGGGCCAGCGCCGCCTCGTCCGAGAAGGCGTAGATCCACCGAACGCCACTGAAGTCAGCGGTGAGCGGGCACGCGTCCCCACCCAGCGGCAACATGACGGCGGTGCGTCGGAACTCGCCGAGCAGGGCGGCGAATTCCCGGCGCATCCGGATACTGTCGTCCCCCGCATGGGGCACGGCCGGTGCTGGCACGGTCATGTCCGCCAGGTCCGCGAGACGGGACCGTCGTTCCTGCTCCGGTGGACTCTCGTCCCTGTTGTCGATCATGGTTGACATCCTCATGCGGTCTGGATCGAGAGCGACACTCAGTACTCCCCGGCCACCAAGCCCGTCTGCACCAATGGCTTCCCCCGCCGCCGCGAGACGAAAGTCCCCCGACCCACCGGCATCGGCCGCGGCCGCACCCCGCCGAGGATGTCGCCCTCGCCCGGATCACCGGCGAGCACCACACCCTGCGCGCCCAACTCCTTCATCCGCTGCATGAAGGGTTCGTACGCTGCCCGCCCCGCGCCCGCCGTGGAGCGCGCGATGATGAAGCGGACGCCCACATCGCGGGCGAACGGGAGCAACTCGGTGAGCTGGCCCAGCGGGTTGCCGCTGGAGTTGGACACCAGGTCGTAGTCGTCGACGATCACGTACACGGTCGGGCCCCGCCACCAGCTGCGGTCGCGGAGCTGCTGGGCGGTGACGTCGGCGGTGGGCGTGCGGCGGTTCATCAGGTCGGCCAGGGCCGTCATGTGGTGCTCCATGGCGTTGGACATGGGGATGTACTCCGCCAGGTGCGAGGCCGGGGTCGCGTCGAGGAGAGAGCGGCGGTTGTCGACCACGAAGAGTTTGCAGTCGTCGCCGCTGTAGCGCTCCGTGAGGCGGGTGATCAGCAGGCGCAGCAGGTTGGACTTGCCCGATTCGCTCTCCCCGAAGACGAGGAAGAACGGGTCCTGCTCGAAGTCCACGAAGACCGGTTCGAGGTTGGTCTCGTCTAGGGCGAAGGACACACCCCGGTTCGGGAACACGTTGCCCGGTGGGAGTTGCTCGGAGGGCAGCTCCCGCGGCAGCAGACGGACGTCCGGCGCGCCGGGCCCCGTCCAGTGGCGGGTCACCTCGGCGGTCAGGATGGACGTGGCATCAGCTAGGTCCGTGTCGGACGTCAGACCGTCGATGCGCGGGACCGCCGCCATGAAGTGCTGCTTCTGCGGGGACTGGCCCCGGCCGGGCACGCCGGAGGGGACATTCGCCGCCACCTTGCGGTCGAACTCGGAATCCATCGTGTCGCCGAGGCGCAGCTCGAGGCGGTTCATGAGGTGGTCCTTGAGGTTCGCGCGGACCTCCATCGACCTCGACGCGGTGAGGATCAGGTGGACGCCGTAGCCGAGGCCGCGGGCCGCGATGTCCAGGACCGCGGGCTCCAAGCCCTCGTACTCCGAGCGGAAGTTGCCCCACCCGTCGATGATCAGGAAGACGTCGCCCCATGGCTGGTCGGTGACCGAGATGTCACCGCGAGCCCTTCGCGACCGGAAGTCGGCGATCGACGGGATGCCGGACGTACGGAAGTACTCCTCGCGACGCGTCATCACGCCGTACACCTCGGAGACCGTGCGCCGCACCCGCTCGGGATCGAGACGTGAGGCGACGCCGCCCACATGGGGAAGCCCGGCAACGGACGACATTCCGCCGCCGCCGAAGTCCAGTCCGTAGAGCTGCACCTCGTACGGAGTGTGGGTGAGGGCGAAGGAAGCCATCAGTGAGCGCAGCAAGGTCGACTTTCCGGACTGCGGGCCGCCGACGATCTGCATGTGGCCGGCCGCGCCCGAGAAGTCGCACCACAGTGCGTCACGGCGCTGCTCGTACGGCTTGTCGACCAGGCCGACGGGGACGACGAGCCGGCCCGCCCCCTCGTAACCGGGCTGCGTGAGCCCGCGCCCCGGCACGGCCGCCAGCCCCGGAAGCAGCTGGTCCAGGGAGGGAGGGCTGTCCAACGGCGGCAGCCACACCTGGTGGGCCGCCGGGCCCTGTGCCTCCAGGCGGCGCACGATGACGTCGAGGACGGTGTCGGCCAGCGCGTCGTCCGGGTCCGTCGCCGACTGCGTGCGAGGTTCCGGCACCGGTGCCGGAGCGGCGTAGCGCACGGGAACCTCGGCCGCCGTGAACAGCACCGGACGGCGGTCCACCGGACGCGGCCCGCCCAGCGCCGCGGCCTGCTGCGAACCCGAGCGGTACACCCCGGAGACGTACGCCGCCTTGAAGCGGACCATCTCGTCGGTGCCGTACTTCAGATAGCCGGAGCCGGGCACGTTCGGCAACTGGTACGCGTCCGGGACCCCGAGCGCGGCGCGCGACTCGGCCGCGGAGAACGTCCGCAGACCGACGCGGTACGAGAGGTAGGTCTCCAGGCCGCGCAATCGGCCCTCCTCCAGGCGCTGCGACGCGAGGAGCAGATGCACGCCGAGCGATCGGCCGATACGGCCGATCTGCACGAACATCTCGATGAAGTCCGGCTTGGAGGTGAGGAGTTCGCTGAACTCGTCGATGACGAGGACCAGGGAAGGGATCGGCTGGAGCGGGGCGCCCGCCGCGCGCGCCTTCTCGTAGTCGTGGATGTTGGCGTAGTTGCCCGTGTCGCGCAGCAGCTCCTGACGCCGGTTGAGCTCGCCGCGGATGGAGTCGCCCATGCGGTCGACCAGCGTCAGATCGTCCGCCAGGTTCGTGATCACAGCCGCGACATGCGGCATCTGTGCCATGCCCGCGAAGGTCGCACCGCCCTTGAAGTCGGCGAGGACGAAGTTCAGGCTCTCGGAGGAGTGGGTGACGGCGAGGCCGAGAACCAGCGTGCGCAGCAGCTCCGACTTGCCGGAACCGGTGGCTCCCACGCACAGACCGTGCGGACCCATGCCCTCCTGCGCCGCCTCCTTGAGGTCCAGCATCACGGGGCGGCCGTCCTCGCCGACACCGATCGGCACGCGCAGCCGCTCCGCCTGAGCGCGCGGGCGCCACGTCCGGGCCGTGTCGACCGAGTTCGCGTCACCCAGGCTCAGCAGATCCGTGAACTCGAGGTTGGCGAGGAGCGGCTCGTCGTCGTCACCGCCCGATGCCACCCGCAGTGGGGCCAGCTGCCGGGCCAGCGCCTCCGCGCCCTCGTACGAGAGGAGGTCGGGTTTGCCCTCGTAGACCAGGCCGTGCCCGGATTCGATGCGCAGTGACCTCGGCTGCACGACGAGGGACAACCCACCCCGCCCGCTGTTCAGTTCCCCCGGCACGACCTCCAGGACCGTCACGCCTTGCAGCCCCTCGGGGGAGGCGAGGACCGACATGGGAGGCAGCGACAGGCCATCGAGTACGACGACGATGTGCGGCTCATCCGGCAGATGAGTCCCACCGGGGTGGAAACGGGGGCGGCCCTGCAGCCGGGCGGAGAGCATTGCCTCGAGCTCCACCGGGTCGTCGGTGATCAATCGGCGGCTGCCCGCACCGTCCGCGCTGCCCTGCGTCTGACAGTGCGGAAGCCACTTGGACCACTCCCACTCCGGAGCGGCGTCGCGCCCCGCCGCGACCGCGATGACCAGGTCCTGGGGGGAGTGCAGTGAAGCGAGAGAGCCGGTCAGCGCTCGGGCCGCCGCCCGCACCGTGCCCGGGTCTCCGCTGACCGTCACGTGGTAGAAGGCCCGCAGGGAGACCGCCATCGGCAGATCCTCCAGCGTGCTGTGCGCGGCGAGGAAGCGCTGCATCGCGCCCGCGGTGAGCGGCTCCAATTCGTCCACCGGAGCGGTCTGCGGCGGCACGAGAGGCGTGGCGAGTGCCTGCGGACCGAGCCCGACGCGGACCTGCCCGAAGTCCTCGTCCCCCGCGCGGCGTTCCCAGACACGGCTGCCCTCGGCGACCAGGGCCCACAACTGCTCGGGGGAGGGGTGGAGGTAGTACTGGGCGTCACGCTGGGACTTGGCGGTGTCCAGGGCCTGCCGCCGAGTCTGCTTGAGGTACCGCAGGTAGTCGCGCCGAATGGTGGCCAATTCGCCCTGCGTCCCACGCCGGTAGCGGATCAGCATGGCGACGGACATGGCCACCGTAGAGGCGACCATCACCATGCCCATGATCTTCATGAACGGATGCGAACTGGGCATGAAGAAGAACACCACGGAGCCGCCCATGCCCAGCATGGGAAGGAGCTGCATCATCGCGCCCTCCTGCTGCCCACGCGGCAGCTCGGGCGGAGGCTGCAGCACGATCTCCTCGGTGGGCACGTGGGACGGCAGAGCCCGAGGTGGGCGCTTCACGACGATGTGGCTCACTACGCACCAATTCCCTGACAGGGCCGAGGTGTTCCGTCCGCCGCCCCGTTTCAGGCGGACGCAGGCCGCTGTGTGATCCTACTGATACAGGTGGTGACCAGTCGGCGGTAGGGTGCCGATGTGCGCGTGAGCACCTGCTAATCCGGCCGAAGACGCATCCGGTCAACCGGTCGATGAATCAGCGCATTTAGCGGTAAGTGGTGAGGGCCGCCGCCAAGAACCGGCCAGCCGGACTTGATTGCGCCACGACGCACCGTGCGATGCGGCACAGTCGGCGGACGCACCGACCTGGCGGCGTCAGCACCACTGCCGCGCACGCTGCGTCAGCACCACTGATGACATCGCCATCAGGACCATCAGCATTGAGGGGGAGCAGCAAGGTGAGCATGACGGCCTCCGCGACGGCCACCGGAACGGGTCGGCCCGGCCAGGGAACGCCCCCGGGGACTCCTTCTGGGAGCGGCACCGGATTCGGCTTCTGCCGCGTCACCATCGTCGCGCCCGACAGCCGGATCGACGTGGCGCTGCCCGACGACATCCCGGTCGCCGACATCTACCCGGAGATCCTGCGCCTCTCCCGGCAGAGCCCCGCCGAAGGCGCCCCTGTCGGCTACCACCTCGTACGCCGCGACGGCGCCGTGCTCGACAGCGCACGTTCCTTTTCGGCGCAGCGCATCCTCGACGGCGAACTCCTCACCCTGCGTCCATTCTCGGAATCGCTGCCTCCCGCTGTCTTCGACGACGTCTCCGAGGCCATCGCCTCCGCGGTGACGCGTGACCGCACTCTGTGGAACGGCGGCCTGACGCGGGTGGCCGGGCTTGTCGGCGGCGCCGTCCTGTCGGCGCTCATCGCCTTCGTGGCCTGGACCGCGGAGCCCCGCCACGACATGCACAGCCTCCCGGGGATCCTGGCCGCGGTCGCAGGCTTGCTGCTTGTCACTCTCGCCTGCGTGCGTGCGCGCGTTTACGACGACCGTGCCTCGGCCATCGCGCTCGGCCTCGGCGCCCTGCCGAACGTGGCGGTGGCAGGCTCCGGACTGTTGCCCCTGACCGAGCACCAGGGCATCGGCAGGCTCCAGTTCCTGCTTGCCTGCGCGGCCGTGCTCGTCGCCTCGGTGATCCTCACCCTGGTGTCACCGCGCGGGGACGGCCCGTTCGTCGCCGTCGTCGTCGCCTCCTCCGTCGGTCTGCTCACGGTGTTCCTCGCGACGCTTCGAAACCTGGAGCCGATCGAGACCGCGGCACTGTGCGCGCCCCTGGCCGTGGGGGCGCTCGCGTTCCTGCCGGGTCTCTCCATGCGGTTCGCGCGACTCCCCATCGGGTTCGAGTCGCCGCACGCCGCGCGCTACGAGTACGACGCGGAGCCGGAGCCGCAGGAGCCGATCGACACCGAGCGGATCGCCGCCCAGGCCCGCCGCGGTCACGAACTGCTCGTCGGCCTGGTGGGCGGCTGCGCTCTGGTCTCCGTGGGGTCAGCGGCGGTACTCGGCTTCTCCGACGATGTATGGGGCCAGCTGCTGGCCCTCGCCACCGGCATCGCGATGCTGATGCGCGCCCAGCTCTTCCGATACACGGCACAGGTCGCGGCCACGCTGGCAGCCGGCCTCGGAGCCTTGGTGCTGCTCGGACTCGGTCTGTGCATCAATCCGCCGTACGCGCTGATGCGTGATGCCCTGCACGGCGACAACGCGGCTCTCAATGTCCGGACGCTGTGGCTCGTCGCCGCGATCGCGGCGGCCTCCGCACTGGTCACGGCCATAGGCTTGATCACGTCGCGCCGAGGAGGGGCCACCCCCTTCTGGGGCCGTTTCACGGAAATCGCGGAGGGCTTCGTCCTGCTGACGCTGGTCCCGCTGACCCTGGCCGTCTTCGACGTCTACGCGGCAGCACGAGCCATGACCAGCTGACCCACGTCGACTGGTACCCTGTGTAGCGGCCGTATGTGTACGCGCCCCCGGACCCCCGAGGTCGAGACTCTTCGAGACTCCGACCGAGGACCTGGAGGCAGCGCCCAGCGGACCTCGCCTCCCGAGTCATGGAAGCTCCCCTGCGATGTAGACCAGGGGCACTCGGTGGCCACGAAAAGACTACGAGGAGTAAGCGTGTCGCTCGACGCCGCTACGAAGAAGCAGATCATGACCGAGTTCGGCCAGAAGGAGGGCGACACCGGCTCCCCCGAGGTCCAGGTCGCCATGCTCTCCCGCCGCATCTCGGACCTGACCGAGCACCTCAAGACCCACAAGCACGACCACCACTCCCGTCGTGGTCTGCTGATCCTGGTCGGTCAGCGTCGCCGTCTGCTGCAGTACCTGGCCAAGAAGGACATCAAGCGCTTCCGTGCGCTGGTGGACCGTCTGGGCATCCGTCGCGGTGCGGCGGGCGCGAAGTAAGACATCGTGAAGGGGGCGGTTCCCACGCAAGAGGGGGCCGCTCCCTTTGCTGTACGTGCGCGTTGTCACCGACGCTTTGTAGTCTGGTGACATAAGCACGTCCCCGCGGGTAGGGATCACCATGGTCCAGCGCCCCGGGGACACCCAGCAGGACCTCACGAAGGAGAGGCGCACCAGCCGCCGCCGATCTTCGGTAGTGGCCCCCGGGCGAAACCCCCGGGAGCTTCGATCGAAGACCGGCCCGCACACACGGCGCGTTTCTCCGCACAGTCCCTGTCCACGAAGGACGCATGGGGCGCCGCTCCCGGGCCACACGGGCCCAGGGGCGAGAAGACGAAACGTAGACACGTAGGAGAACAGTGGAGAACGAGACCCACTACGCCGAGGCTGTTATCGACAACGGCACTTTCGGCACCCGCACCATCCGCTTCGAGACGGGCCGCCTGGCCAAGCAGGCCGCAGGCTCCGCCGTCGCGTACCTGGACGACGACACCATGGTGCTGTCGGCCACCACCGCTTCCAAGCGGCCCAAGGACCAGCTCGACTTCTTCCCCCTCACGGTGGACGTCGAGGAGCGGCAGTACGCCGCCGGCAAGATCCCCGGTTCGTTCTTCCGTCGTGAGGGTCGCCCCTCCGAGGACGCGATCCTGACCTGCCGCCTGATCGACCGCCCGCTGCGTCCTTCTTTCAAGAAGGGCCTGCGCAACGAGATCCAGATCGTCGAGACGATCATGGCGCTCAACCCCGACCACCTGTACGACGTGGTTGCGATCAACGCCGCCTCCTGCTCCACGCAGCTGGCCGGCCTGCCCTTCTCGGGCCCGATCGGCGGCACGCGTGTGGCGCTCATCAAGGGCCAGTGGGTCGCCTTCCCGACGCACACCGAGCTCGAGGACGCCGTCTTCGACATGGTCGTCGCCGGTCGCGTCCTCGAGGACGGCGACGTCGCGATCATGATGGTCGAGGCCGAGGCCACCGAGAAGACCATCCAGCTGGTGAAGGACGGCGCCGAGGCCCCGACCGAAGAGGTCGTCGCCGCCGGTCTGGAAGCCGCGAAGCCCTTCATCAAGGCGCTCTGCAAGGCCCAGTCGGACCTCGCCGCCAAGGCCGCCAAGCCCACCGGCGAGTTCCCGGTCTTCCTGGACTACCAGGACGACGTCCTCGAGGCCCTGACGGCCGCCGTGAAGTCGGAGCTCTCCCAGGCCCTGACCATCGCCGGCAAGCAGGAGCGCGAGGCGGAGCTGGACCGCATCAAGGAGATCGCCGGCGAGAAGCTGCTCCCGCAGTTCGAGGGCCGCGAGAAGGAGATCTCCGGTGCGTACCGCGCGCTGACCAAGAAGCTGGTCCGCGAGCGCGTCATCAAGGACAAGGTCCGCATCGACGGCCGTGGCCTGACGGACATCCGTACGCTCGCCGCCGAGGTCGAGGCCATCCCGCGCGTGCACGGCTCCGCGCTGTTCGAGCGTGGCGAGACCCAGATCCTGGGCGTCACCACCCTCAACATGCTCCGTATGGAGCAGCAGCTCGACACCCTTTCGCCGGTGACGCGCAAGCGCTACATGCACAACTACAACTTCCCGCCGTACTCGGTCGGCGAGACCGGCCGTGTCGGTTCGCCGAAGCGCCGCGAGATCGGCCACGGCGCGCTCGCCGAGCGCGCGATCGTGCCGGTGCTCCCCACGCGCGAAGAGTTCCCGTACGCGATCCGTCAGGTCTCCGAGGCCCTCGGTTCGAACGGCTCGACGTCCATGGGCTCGGTCTGCGCCTCGACGATGTCGCTGCTGAACGCCGGTGTGCCGCTGAAGGCCGCCGTCGCCGGTATCGCCATGGGTCTGATCTCCCAGGAGATCGACGGCCAGACGCACTACGTCGCCCTCACCGACATCCTCGGTGCGGAGGACGCGTTCGGCGACATGGACTTCAAGGTCGCCGGCACGAAGCAGTTCGTGACCGCGCTCCAGCTCGACACCAAGCTCGACGGCATCCCCGCCTCGGTCCTGGCCGCCGCGCTGAAGCAGGCCCGTGACGCGCGTCTGCACATCCTCGACGTGATGAACGAGGCGATCGACGTTCCGGACGAGATGTCCCCGAACGCGCCGCGCATCATCACGGTCAAGATCCCGGTGGACAAGATCGGTGAGGTCATCGGCCCGAAGGGCAAGATGATCAACCAGATCCAGGAGGACACCGGCGCCGACATCACGATCGAGGACGACGGCACCATCTACATCGGTGCCCAGCAGGGCTCGCAAGCCGAGGCCGCCCGCGCCACGATCAACGGCATCGCCAACCCGACCATGCCGGAGGTCGGCGAGCGCTACCTGGGCACCGTCGTGAAGACGACGACCTTCGGCGCGTTCGTCTCGCTCATGCCGGGCAAGGACGGTCTGCTGCACATCTCGCAGATCCGCAAGCTCGCCGGTGGCAAGCGCGTGGAGAACGTCGAGGACGTCGTCGGCGTGGGCCAGAAGGTCCAGGTCGAGATCGCCGAGATCGACTCCCGCGGCAAGCTCTCCCTCATCCCCGTCATCGAGGGCGAAGAGGGCGACGAGAACTCCGCCGACTCGAAGGACGACACCGACAAGTGACGTCGCGTAGCACCACGACGACGGCCCGCCCCTCTTCGGAGGGGCGGGCCGTCGCCCGTACCCAAACCCTCCTCAAGGGCAAGGACGGCATCGGCACGGTCCGCCGTACGACGCTGCCGGGCGGCCTCCGTGTCGTCACCGAGACCCTGCCCTCCGTACGCTCGGCGACCTTCGGGATCTGGGCGAACGTCGGTTCCCGTGACGAGACACCGTCCCTGAACGGCGCCACGCACTACTTGGAGCACCTGCTCTTCAAGGGCACCAAGAAGCGCAGCGCCCTCGACATCTCGGCCGCGCTCGACGCGGTCGGCGGCGAGATGAACGCGTTCACGGCGAAGGAGTACACGTGCTACTACGCACGCGTGCTCGACACCGACCTGCCGCTGGCCATCGACGTCGTCTGCGACATGCTGACGGGCTCCCTGATCCTCCAGGAGGACGTCGACGCCGAGCGCGGCGTCATCCTCGAAGAGATCGCGATGACCGAGGACGACCCGGGCGACTGCGTGCACGACCTGTTCGCGCACACGATGCTCGGCGACACCCCTCTCGGCCGCCCCGTCCTCGGCACCGAGGAGACGGTCAACGCCCTTACCGCCGAGCGGATCCGCCGCTTCTACAAGAAGCACTACGACCCGACCCACCTCGTGGTCGCGGCCGCGGGCAACGTGGATCACAACAAGGTCGTACGCCAGGTCCGCGCCGCCTTCGAGAAGGCCGGCGCCCTGGGCCGCACCGACGCCATCCCGGTCGTCCCGCGCCAGGGCTCACGCAGCCTGCGCACGGCGGGCCGCGTCGAGATCGTCGACCGCAAGACCGAGCAGGCCCACGTCATCCTCGGCATGCCGGGCCTGGCCCGCACCGACGAGCGCCGCTGGGCCATGGGCGTCCTGAACACCGCGCTCGGCGGCGGCATGTCATCGCGCCTCTTCCAGGAGGTCCGGGAGAAGCGCGGCCTGGCCTACAGCGTGTACTCGTACACGTCGGGCTTCGCCGACACCGGACTCTTCGGCGTGTACGCGGGCTGCCGCCCGAGCCAGGTGCACGACGTGCTGAAGATCTGCCGCGACGAACTCGACCAGGTCGCGCAGAACGGCCTGACCGACGACGAGGTCGGCCGCGCGATCGGCCAGCTCGCGGGCTCCACCGTCCTCGGCCTCGAGGACACCGGCGCGCTGATGAACCGCATCGGCAAGAGCGAGCTGTGCTGGGGCGAGCAGATGTCGGTCGACGACATGCTGGCCAAGATCGCGGCGGTCACCCCGGACGACGTCCGCGAGGTCGCCCGTGAGGTCCTCGGCCACCGTCCCTCGCTGTCGGCCATCGGCCCGCTCAAGGACAAGCAGGCCGCCCGCCTGCACGAAGCGGTCTCCTAAGCCCTCAGCGGTCTCCTCACTCCCTTTAAGGAATCAGGCACATGAGCAAGCTGCGCGTGGCGGTCATCGGAGCCAAGGGCCGGATCGGCTCCGAGGCCGTCCGGGCCGTCGAAGCCGCCGACGACCTGGAACTGGTCGCCGCGCTTGGCCGGGGCGACTCGCTGGACACGCTGGTGGAGACCGGCGCCCAGGTCGCGGTCGAACTGACCAACCCCGACTCGGTGATGGGCAACCTGGACTTCTGCGTACGGCACGGGATCCACGCCGTGGTCGGTACGACGGGCTGGACCGACGACCGCGT
This sequence comes from Streptomyces sp. NPDC033177, assembly GCF_055577715.1. Taxonomy (NCBI): domain Bacteria; kingdom Bacillati; phylum Actinomycetota; class Actinomycetes; order Kitasatosporales; family Streptomycetaceae; genus Streptomyces; species Streptomyces sp. NPDC033177. The sequence continues at coordinate 329,445 of NZ_JBVIPS010000013.1, forward strand.
CGCGCAGCTGGAGAGCGCGCTCGCCGCATCGCCGAAGACGGGCGTCCTGATCGCGCCGAACTTCTCCATCGGCGCGGTCCTCACCATGAAGTTCGGACAGATCGCGGCGCCGTACTTCGAGTCCGTCGAGGTCGTCGAGCTGCACCACCCGAACAAGGCCGACGCCCCCAGCGGCACCGCCACGCGCACCGCCCAGCTCATCGCCGAGGCGCGTCGGAATGCGGGCAGCGCCCCGCAGCCCGACGCCACGACGACCGCGCTCGACGGCGCCCGCGGCGCGGACGTCGACGGCGTGCCGGTGCACTCCGTGCGCCTGCGCGGCCTCCTGGCCCACCAGGAGGTGCTGCTCGGCGGCGAGGGCGAGACGCTCACCGTGCGGCACGACTCGCTGCACCACAGCAGCTTCATGCCGGGCATCCTGCTCGGCGTACGCCGTGTGGTGAGCACTCCGGGCCTGACGTTCGGCCTGGAACACTTCCTGGACCTGAACTGACGCGGGCCGAAGCGAACCGAGCCGAACCGAGCTGAACTGACCCTCATGCGAGCAAAGATCACTTACGCCGTCACGGCTGCCGTCCTGGTCGTCTACTTCGTCCTGGTCGGCAGCCGCGGCGTGCTCCTGATACAGCACGGCACCGCGCTCACCGTCACTTTCGGTGTCGCGGTGCTCATCCTGCCGTTCATCGGCGTCTGGTTCCTCTGGAAGAACACCCAGTTCGTCCAGCGCGCCAATCGTCTCGCCGCCGAACTGGAGGCCGAAGGCGGCCTGCCGGTGGACGAGTTGAAGCGCACGCCCGGCGGCCGCATCGACCGCGACTCGGCCGACGAGGTCTTCGCCAGGCGCAAGGCCGAGACCGAGGACGCGCCGGACGACTGGCGCTGCTGGTTCCGCCTCGCCGTCGCCTATCACGACGCCCGGGACACCCCGCGCGCGCGGCAGGCGATGCAGCGCGCGATCGCGCTGCACGCGGGCAAGCCGGTGAACGTCTAGCGCCTCGGATCAGGCGGTACGGCGGTACTCGTCGGCCCACACCTCGATGGAGTCGGCGGCCCGGTTGAACGCCTCGTACCGCGCCAGGAAGTCGGCGTTGCGGTCGGTGAGCAACGGCTGCTGCCCCTCGGCCCGCTGATCCCGGTGCACGAGGACGAGTGCCTGCCCCTGCACGGTGCGGGGCAGCCCGAGCCACCGCACGGGCTGCTGTGTCGTACGCACCGTCACGACCTGCGCCCACGGCACGGTCTGCGTCGTCAGGAAGGCCACACGACGCAGCCCGTGCGCGCTCACCCAGGTGCCCATCCGCAGCAGCCGCAGCGCGCTCACGATGATGGCCACGGCGAGCCCCGCGCAGATCGCGGCACCCGCCAGTGAGTCCGCGAACGCGATGATGACGGCGGCGACGAGGACGTACGAGGCGAGCAGCAGGAGCAGCGCGGCCGCCCCCACCCGCCACGGGCCCGGCCGGTAGGGCCGGCGCCAGTGGTCGCGGTCGTCGAACGGCAACGCGGCGTCGTCCGCTGACTCGTCAAAGGCGCGGTCCGCCGTCAGGAAGGGCAGGGGCACGACTGAATCCTCACTCGATCCACGCACGGGCTGTGCCCGGTGAGGCTACCGAGCCCTGCTCCCGCCTACCACCTCTGGGGGGCCAGCGGGGTACCTCCCACGCTTTCAGGGCAGTGGGGCGAGTCAGGGCGTCATCGACCGTCCGAGGCCTCTGACTGCTGGTTCTGCGCGGGTGACTGATCGGGTGACAGGGCGGGCATGCCGAACAGCAGGGAACCCGCGAGGCCGGCGACCACGACCAGGCCGACCAGGGTGCGGCCCACGACCTGAGCGGCCGAGGCACGCTCTCGGGGTGGGGGAGTGACGTTGCTGCGGAACTTGTCGGCTTCGGCGATGAAGGCGAACGGGACGGGCTCGCGCCGACGGAACATGGGGTGCGTTTCTCCTCACGCGACTCGAACTTAACTCTGTTGTCCAGTCAGACGCTCGAAACGGCCAATTGGTGCCCGGTTTCGCCAAATTCGCCGAAGATTGTCGTGGCGGGCCACCGAACGGCCGATTGTCAGTGCCGGGCCATAGAGTGGGCGCCGCCCGAGTGATGCACATGGAAGGACCCCGCCAGTGAGCGAGACCCCCACCGAAGACCTCAAGCCCAGCTTCCGCAGCGAGGTCACCGTCGAGTTGGTGAAGCATGCCGCCACCGACTCCGACGTCCTGTGGGCCGCCCGTGTCTCCACTGCCGGTGAGCAGTCCCTGGAGGAGCTCCAGAAGGACCCCGAGCGCTCCAAGGGCCTGATCAACTACCTGATGCGGGACCGCCACGGCAGCCCCTTCGAGCACAACTCGATGACGTTCTTCATCAGCGCCCCGATCTTCGTCTTCCGCGAGTTCATGCGGCACCGCGTGGGTTGGTCGTACAACGAGGAATCGGGCCGCTACAGGGAGCTCCAGCCGACGTTCTACGTCCCTGACGAGTCCCGCAAGCTGGTCCAGGAGGGCCGCCCCGGGAAGTACGTCTTCGTGGAGGGCACCCAGGCCCAGCAGGAGCTCACGGGCCGCGTCATGGAGGACTCCTACCGCCAGGCGTACGAGGCGTATCAGGAGATGCTCGCCGCCGGTGTGGCCCGCGAAGTGGCCCGCGCGGTCCTGCCGGTCGGCCTCTTCTCGTCGATGTACGCGACGTGCAACGCCCGTTCGCTGATGCACTTCCTCGGCCTGCGCACGCAGCACGAACTCGCCAAGGTCCCGTCCTTCCCGCAGCGGGAGATCGAGATGGTCGGCGAGAAGATGGAGGAGCAGTGGGCCAAGCTAATGCCCCTCACGCACGCGGCGTTCAACGCCAATGGACGTGTGGCTCCGTAAGGCACTGATGTACGGGTGGGCTGAGTGAGGTGTCCGTATTGCGGCATTTCGAGAAGTTCATCTAGCCTGATCAAACGGACCCGGCACTGCTTGAACCCCCGAGCAGGCAGTGCCGGGCTCCTCACTTGTCAGGTCCGCACACATCCCCCGAGGGGGGACCACGCGCTGAGCAGCGAGTAGCGTGTTACCCATGGCTCCGACCTCCACTCCGCAGACCCCCTTCGGCAGGGTCCTCACCGCTATGGTCACGCCCTTCACGGCGGACGGCGCACTCGACCTCGACGGCGCGCAGCAGCTCGCCGCCCACTTGGTGGACGCAGGCAACGACGGCCTCGTCATCAACGGCACCACAGGCGAGTCCCCGACCACCAGCAACGCGGAGAAAGCCGATCTCGTACGAGCCGTGGTGGAAGCAGTCGGAGACCGCGCCCACGTCGTGGCGGGCGTCGGCACGAACGACACCCGCCACAGCATCGAGCTCGCCCGCGACGCCGAGCGTGTCGGCGCCACCGGCCTCCTGACGGTCACGCCGTACTACAACAAGCCCCCGCAGGAGGGCCTCCTCCGGCACTTCACCGCGATCGCCGACAGCACCGAGCTGCCGGTCATGCTCTACGACATCCCCGGCCGCAGTGGCGTACCGATCAACACCGAGACGATCGTCCGCCTCGCCCACCACCCCCGGATCGTCGCCAACAAGGACGCCAAGGGCGACCTCGGCCGCGCCAGCTGGGCCATCGCCCGCTCCGGCCTCGCCTGGTACTCCGGCGACGACATGCTGAACCTCCCGCTGCTCTCCGTGGGCGCCTGCGGCTTCGTCTCCGTCGTCAGCCATGTGGTCACGCCGGAGCTGCGCGCGATGATCGACGCGTACACCACGGGTGACGTACAGAAGGCCACGGAGATCCACCAGAAGCTGCTCCCGGTCTTCACGGGCATGTTCCGTACGCAGGGTGTGATCACCACCAAGGCGGCGCTCACCCTGCAGGGCCGCCCCGCGGGCCCGCTGCGCCTGCCCCTGGTCGAGCTGTCGCACGACGAAACGGCCCAGCTCAAGATCGATCTCGCCGCAGGCGGGGTACAGCTCTAAACACAGACTTCACAACTGAATACGCGAAACCCCGCGGGACACCGTCCTGCACACACAGACAACTGCTACTGCACGAACGTCATGCGCGCCACGTGCCCTGGAGGTACGTGGCGCGTGTGGTGAGGAGAGTCTTTTGAGTCATCCGCATCCTGAACTCGGCGCCCCGCCGAAGCTCCCGAAGGGCGGCCTGCGGGTCACCCCGCTGGGCGGCCTCGGCGAGATCGGCCGCAACATGACCGTATTCGAGTACAACGGTCGCCTGCTGATCGTCGACTGCGGAGTGCTCTTCCCCGAGGAGGAGCAGCCCGGAATCGACCTGATCCTGCCGGACTTCACGTCCATCAGGGACCGCCTCGACGACATCGACGGCATCGTGCTCACGCACGGCCACGAGGACCACATCGGCGGTGTCCCCTATCTCCTGCGCGAGAAGCCGGACATCCCGCTGATCGGCTCCAAGCTGACGCTCGCGCTCATCGAGGCGAAGCTCCAGGAGCACCGGATCCGTCCGTACACGCTGGAGGTCGTCGAGGGCGACCGCGAGCGCCTGGGCCCGTTCGACTGCGAGTTCGTCGCGGTCAACCACTCCATCCCGGACGCCCTGGCCGTCGCCGTCCGCACCCCCGCGGGCATGGTGGTCGCCACCGGCGACTTCAAGATGGACCAGCTGCCGATGGACGGCCGCCTCACGGACCTGCACGCGTTCGCACGGCTGAGCGAGGAGGGCATCGACCTCCTTCTCTCCGACTCGACGAACGCCGAGGTCCCGGGCTTCGTCCCGCCGGAGCGCGACATCTCGAACGTGATCCGGGGTGTCTTCGCCGGCGCCCAGAAGCGGATCATCGTCGCGAGCTTCGCCAGCCACGTCCACCGCATCCAGCAGATCCTGGACGCCGCCCACGAGTACGGCCGCAGGGTCGCCTTCGTCGGCCGCTCCATGGTCCGCAACATGGGCATCGCGAGGGACCTCGGCTACCTGAAGGTCCCGCCGGGCCTGGTGGTCGACGTCAAGACGCTCGACGACCTGCCGGACCACGAGGTCGTGCTCGTCTGCACGGGCTCGCAGGGTGAACCGATGGCCGCCCTCTCCCGGATGGCCAACCGCGACCACCAGATCCGCATCGTCCAGGGCGACACGGTGATCCTGGCGTCGTCGCTCATCCCCGGCAACGAGAACGCGGTCTACCGCGTGATCAACGGCCTGACCCGCTGGGGAGCGAACGTCGTCCACAAGGGCAACGCGAAGGTGCACGTCTCGGGCCACGCCTCGGCCGGCGAGCTCCTGTACTTCTACAACATCTGCAAGCCCAAGAACCTGATGCCCGTACACGGCGAATGGCGCCACCTGCGTGCCAACGCCGAGCTGGGCGCCCTCACCGGCATCCCGCACGACCGCATCGTGATCGCCGAGGACGGCGTCGTCGTCGACCTCGTCGAGGGCAAGGCGAAGATCGTCGGCAAGGTCCAGGCCGGTTACGTGTACGTCGACGGCCTCTCGGTGGGCGATGTCGGCGAGCCCGCGCTGAAGGACCGCAGGATCCTCGGGGACGAGGGCATCATCTCGGTCTTCGTGGTGGTGGACTCCAGCACCGGCAAGATCACCGGGGGCCCGCACATCCAGGCCCGCGGCTCCGGCATCGAGGACTCGGCCTTCTCGGCAGTCATGCCGAGGGTCCAGGAGGTTCTCGAGAAGTCGGCCCAGGACGGTGTCGTCGAGCCCCACCAGCTGCAGCAACTCATCCGCCGCACGCTGGGCAAGTGGGTCTCGGACAACTACCGTCGACGCCCGATGATCCTTCCCGTCGTCGTCGAGGTCTGACCCCGGCACTGCGTGAACTAGGAGCGGGGCGCCTCGATTTGCATCGGGGCGCCCCGCTCCAGTACGTTTACGTCTCCGCCGCAGAGGGAAGCACCCGGCACTCACGTGCCCGGGGCGAACCGAAGAGGGCGGGGGAATTCCGACTCAGAATCTCTGATAAAGTCGGAGCCGCCGGAAAGGGAAACGCGAAAGCCGAAAGGCCGGAGCGGGAACCGGAAAGGCGCCGAGGAAATCGGACACGAAAGAGTCTGATAGAGTCGGAAA
>NZ_JBVIPS010000014.1:0-228499 GCF_055577715.1 Streptomyces sp. NPDC033177
GCCTCGACATACGAAGACGCGACCGCCTGGGCGGCATCCTCCACGAATACCAACATGCAGCCTGACCTGCACGGATGAGCTTTTCGGCAAGGACAACGTCCTCGATGTGTACGCCCGGCATTCCAACAGTCATCGCCCCCACCAGGCTCGCCGACAGCTCCCTCCCCTCGCCCGGAAGCACCCGACGCCCATGACCGCTGTGCCCGCTCACCGCGCTCTACGCACCCGAATACTCGGCGGCGTCACCAACGAGTACAGATATGCAAACTGACCAGGGGCGATGAGTTTCCGAACGGCACAAGATGGCGCAGGATCCGGACCCCGGATCATAGCCCGAAACGCAACGAATGGGCGTCCGCAAGAATTGACGTCGAAATCGTTGGCCATGAATTGGCAGGTTGCGGCTTATTGAAATTCACTTCGACCCCACCAGCATCGGGAGATACAGCCTCCTCTAAGGAACGTCACAGTCCAGCCACAAGCGGTCCGTGCCGGTGAAAAGAGTTCTTCCGGGCGTACCCTCTCAGCAGGCTGTACAAGTGGTTCTTTGGGAGTGGATGTGAGCGGACCCGGACCCAGCGGGGGAATCGATGCCAAGTGAATCGCACTTGCAGGCGCGATTCTGGCTGCGATAGGTCACATTGAGGGGCTCGCGACAAGGATCGTAATTTTCTCGACCAATGTTGTGACACTGCGTTAATAAATTAACACAGAAGCCTACTTGAATCGAAGGGTGACTGCGCACGTTCGAACAGCAATAGTCCCGTTTCGGGGCCCGATGATGCATGGCGGGACGATCGATGAGTCTGTTCGGTGACGGCCGTTCCTTCCTGGAGGCCCTCACACCCCAGGACCGCAGCGGGCTACTGGCGCTGGGCATGAAGCGCACCTACCGGCCGGGCGAGGTCATGATCCGGGAGCGGGCCACCGACACCTTCGTACTGATCCTGCGCTCCGGCTGGTCGGTGGTCTCCGTCGAGACCGAACGGGGTGCCCGGCTCATTCTCGCATTGCGTGGCGCGGGCGAACTCATCGGTGAGCTGGCCGCTTTCGACCAAGGGCCGCGCAGCGCCACCGCGACCGCCCTCGGCGAGGTCGAGGCGATCCTGATCGCCGGTCAGCGCTTCCGGAGCTTTCTCGCCGCGCGACCGCAAGCGACCGGGCTCATCATGCGGCAGCTCACCACGCGGCTGCGCCACGCCGACGTGGAACGCCGCGCGCTGGCCTCGGAATCGGTGCTGCGACGGCTCGCGGTGCGTCTGGTAGAGCTCGCGGAGCGGACGGGCCGGTCGGGCCGGGACGGCACGGTCGTGGAACTCCCGCTGCCGCAGCACGATTTGGCAGCGGCCATCGGGGCGACCCGGGAAGCCGTGGCCAAGGCGCTGCGTGTGCTGCGCGACCAGGATGTGGTGCGTACCGCCCACCGCCAGGTGACCGTCATAGACCCACAGGTGCTGCTTCTGCTGGCTGCAGGGCAGCAGAAACCGCCCCGCAGCGGCCTGCGAGGGAAATCCCCGCCGACTGTGTAAACGGATACATCGCCGGTCGCGCCAAGCGGCCAGGCTGTTCCTGTCAGCACGGCTAGCAGGGGGGCTCGAGTGAGCAGCACGGTGGGAGCGGTCACCAGATTCGTCGTCTTCGGTGACGCCTGTGGCTCCGGGCGCCTGGGGATGGATGCCAAGACGCGGATGCGCAGCGGCATGTACAACGTGTTCACGGAGGCGTTCGAGGCGATCGGGGTGGCTCCGGTCCATCGCCACCAGGAGGACCGGGGCGACGGGATCCTGGTCGCTCTCGATCCAGGGGTGCCGCCAACCTTGATGGTCGGCCGCTGGATCGAGACGCTGCATCAGGGGCTGCGGGCATGGAACGCGGGCAGTGCGCAGCGGCTACGGATCCGGGTCGGCATGAACGAAGGGCCCGTCCTCAACGACGGCCAGGGCCTGGTCGGCCGCGCTGTCGATCTCGCCTGCCGGCTCTGCGACAGCGGCCCGGCCAAGCAGATCATGGTCACCGCCGCCGGATCCAATCTGCTGGTCGTGGTCTCCGAGCGTCTGTACGCGGACGTCGTGGCCGAGGGCGGGCGCTATGTCGAGCCCGAGTGTTATCGCGACGCGCAGGTCACCGCCAAGGAGACGAATGAGCGCGGCTGGTTCTACATACCGCGGCTGGCTCAGCCGCCCATGGAAGGGCTGAGCGGTCCGGGCACCGACGCGGGGTCGGGCGCCGGTGAGGACCCAATCGCCGTCCAGGGGCCGGCCGCTGAGGACGGACCCGTGGACGGGAGCGGGTCCGGGGCGGGGGGTGGGCCAGTGGACGGGGGCGGCCCACCGCCTGCTCCGCCGGTACCACCTGCCGTGCCCAGGACGCAGATCCACGTCGCCGGTGATGCGATCCAGGTCAGCGACAGCACCTTCCACGGGCCCTTCACCGGGATCCGCAAGGACCGGCTGCCCGAGGGCCGACAGCCTCCGCACACCGATGAGGGAGGCAAGCGATGAGCAATCAGCCCGAACCGGCCGCCGTCGAACCGAACCCGCCCGCGCCGGCTCAGCCGGCGCCCGAGCCCGAGCCCGCCCCGGACGCCCCGCCCGCCGAACCAGAGCCCAACCCCTTCGACCTGGCGGGCCGCAACCCTCTCAGCGGATCGGGCGGCACCGGAGGATCGGGCACCGCCCACGCCGCGCGCCGTACCTTCGCGGCGGGCGGTGCGGAGCGGACCGTCGAGATCGGCGGCGACGGTCAGTACTACGAGGGGAACTACTTCTTCCAGATCGGCGCGGGACCGGTCCCGCGGTTGCTCAAGGGTGCCGTCCCCGCGCCGGAACTGAAGGAGTTGGGCGACGTCTACTGCGAGGCCGCCGGCTACCGGGGGATGAAGGAGCGGCTGCGGGCCGGGCGCCTCCTGGTGCTGTGCGCGGAGCGCGGCAGCGGGCGCGCCGCCACGGCCCTCGCCCTGCTCGCCGAGCTGACCGACAACCGGGTGACCCGCCTCGACCCCAGCCACGCCGTCCACCAGATCGAGAAGGAAGAGCTGAAGAAGGATTCCGGCCATCTTCTCGAAGTTACTCTCGGCGACGACGGCCGGAGCCCCGGACTGCCGACCGAACCGCCGCGCGGCCCGACCCGGCTGTCCGAACTCCATCTCGACCGACTCAGCGGCCTGTTGGAGGAGACCAAGGCATACGGCGTGGTGCTCGTCGAGAGCGGGGACCTGGCCGACCGGGTACTGCGCGGGCGCTACGGCATGCGCTGCCCGCCGCCACCGTGGCGGGACGTACTGGACCGGCATCTGCGCAAACTCCTCAAGGACGCCCCCGCGGACATCCCGGCCGCCGCCGCACTCGCCGACCGCGCCGATGTGGTGGCCGCCCTGGGGCTCGACGCACTGCGTCCCAGGGAAGCGGCGCGGCTGGCCGGGCTGCTGGCCCGACGGCAGCAGGGCAAACTGTCGGACGGGCAACTGCGCGACGAGTGCGGCACGTTCGTACGGGCCCAGGCGCGCACCTGGTTCGCGGGTGCCGACCGGCCCGGCACCTTGCCCGAGGCGCTGCCCGCGCTGAGTGCCGCCGCGTTCCAGATCGCCGTGGCCGTCTTCAACGGCTCCTCCTACAGCCTCACCAGCGAGGCGGGCGAACGCCTCGCCTGGGAGCTCGCGGTGACTCTCGACCCCGGGGAACCGGTCGGGCGCCGGCTGTTCGGCACTCACGCCGAGGACCGTCCCGCCATGGCCCGGTCGGTCGTCGAGGACGGTGAACTCGACCTGGGGGACGCCCAGGTGCCGGTACGCGCGATCCGGTTTCACGGTGCGGCGCTGGCCACCGCGGTGCTGCGGGAGGTCTGGCACTCGTATCACAACGTACGCGGTCCGCTCGCGCGGTGGCTGCGCGACCTGTGCGACGACCCACGGCCACTGCTGTGGGTGCGAGCCTCCATCGCCGCCGGGGTGCTGTGCTCATGGGACTGGGTGCACGGATCGGCGGAGATCATCCGGCCCATGGCGGCGTCGCCCGACAGCGCGGTCCTTCGGATGTCCGCGGCGACCGCGCTGGCGGAGGCCTCCCGTGAACCCTCGGTGCAGCAGGCCGTGTCCGTGCTGCTGAAGGACTGGGCACAGAGCGGGGACGACGCCCTGACTCAGACCGCGGCGCTCACCCACGGCTACGGCATGGCCGCCGGTTCCGTCGACGCCTCGCTCGACGCGCTGGCCGGCCTGGTGCGTGGCGGGGACGCCGGGGTGCTGTCCACCGCGGCGTTCAGCCTGACCCGGCTGCTCGCGGGCAGCGAGCCACAGGCCGTGCTCGGCCGGCTCGTCCACTGGCTGCACGGGGACCGGCGCGACCTTGCCGACCTGGTGCTGCTCACGGTGATCGGCACGCTCAAGACCCGCACCACCTATCTGTGGGGGCTCGAAGAACTGCCGGAGCTCGAGACGCAGGGCACCAGGCCGCTGGCCGTCGCCCTGCTGGCCACCCGGCCCCAAGTGGCCGATGACCTGGCCGGGTTGGTCCGGGCCGGCCTGGGCACCGCCCGCTCCGGTGCGGCGACGCTCACCGCTCTCAGTGCCGTGCTGCGACAAGCGGCCGGCGACGAGGAGCAATTGGACCTTGTCTGCGGCTTCCTGCCGCAGCTCGCCGGTGAACTCAGAGAGCGCAAGCGCCTCTACTACGAGCTGGACCGCATGGTCGGCGACCCCGAGGAACCGTTGGACAAGACCGCCGCGCGCCGGATGTGGGACGCGGTGCAAAAAGGAGCTGAGTCATGACCCCACCAGGGGCCGCGGGGGACAACCGCGATGAACACGGCACCGGACGGTACGGCGCCCAGGGCGGAGCACGCCCCGCCGGGCCGCTCGTCAAGGAGTGCCCGCCGCCGTACAAGAGGCACAGCGGCCAGGTCGCCGCGGTGCTCCTGTACGGCAACGGCGGGCACAGTGTGCTCTGGCCCGACCACCGGGACGATGTGAACAAGCCCTGGCTCCGCACCGAGTTCACAGCGTTCGAGGTGCTGCTCGGGCTGAACGTCACCGACTTCGAGCTGTCGCTTCCCGCCGCCGGTGACGCCCAGAACTTCGAAGCCAAGGTGAGCGTCGAGTGGGAGGTCGAGGACCCGTATCTGGTCGTCAGCCGTCGCGTCTGGGACGTCGAGGAGCTGCTGCGCGGCGCACTGCTCGACGGACTGCACCGGGTGTCCCGGCGCTTCCGCCTCACCGAGGCGGAGCTGGTGGACCAGGCGGTGCAGAGCGAACTACGCACCAGCCGCCTCGACTTGGGCCGCCCGCTGGGGCTGTGCACCACCATCCGGGTCATTATCGCCCTGAGCGAGTCGGTGCGGCGCAAGGTCGGGGAGCGCGACGAGGTCGACTTCGAGGTCTCCCTCGACGAGCGGAAGCTGAACGCGCAGCGACGCCGCGAGGACGCCGAGCGGCGGCTGTTCTGTGACCGTACCCGCGTGCTGGAAGAGGTGTTCCGGCGGGGCGAAGAGGCCGAGATCATCCACTTCATGGTGAAGAACCCGGAGAAGGAGTGGGACATCCGCCAGGCCGTCCGCAGTGAGAAGCGGGAGCGGCAGACGGACTTCCTCAACCTTTTCAACCGGATGATCGACACCGGGATCCTGGAACGCCATGACATCGGCGAGCAGATGTACGAAGTGCTGCAGTACCTCAAGGAGAGCACCGGCAGTGTGATCGACGGTGTCACGGACCGGCGCCCGGTCGAGGCGCCACTGCGGCGGGCCATCGGCGAGAGGACGCCCGGACGCGAGCCCGAGCAGCCCTCCTGGGAAACCGACGAGACGGGCGACGAGCCCGGACGAGAGCCCGCCGGGCGGAAGGCTCCCGGTGCGCCTGCGGACGAACCCTGGCCGCCACCGCCACCGCCACCGACGGCGGTGCACGAGCCGACGCGCGTCGAGTCCTCCTCGGAGCGCGACGCATACACCGAGTGGGCAGAGCAGGAGGAATCGGACGACTCCCACGCTTCCGGATCCTCGTCCCGCGAGTCACATCCACTGCCTTCCAACACGCTTGATTCCAGGCCCAGTTCTGCCTTCGACTGGGGGGACGACGAGTGAACGGCACACCTTCGCCTGCTGCCGCGGCCGATACCCGCTTCGTGGCGGAGCGGCTGCTGACCGTGGCCCGCGAGGACATAGGGCGGGCCGACACCAAGGCTGCCATCCTGCTGTCCGGCAGCATCGCAGTCCTGGCCGTCGGGTTGCCCAAGCTCCGGTCCGGGGCCCCGCGCACGGCCGCCGGTGGGGTGCTCCTGGGCGCCGGGGCGGCGCTGTGCGCGGCCGGGATGCTGATGCTGGTCTGCGTAATCCTGCCGCGCACCCGGATCGGCGCGGACCGCACCTTTCTGCGCGACTTCGCGCGCGGCGCCCCGGTCGAAGAGCTCCTCGACCGGCTGGCGGTGAGCAGCGCGGACGTCGTGGCCTGGCTGATGAGCCAGGCAAGCGTCCACGGCGCCGTCCTCGCCGCCAAGTACCGGTGGCTGCGCTGGGGGGTCGTCTTCCTGTCGGCCGGTACGACGCTGGCAATTCTCGGCGAGTGGTGGTGAGTGACGATGCGCAGAACACATAGCCGTACCCACGGAAGTTCCGCCCGGCGGTACGGGGTCCTGAGCGCGGCCGCCGCGCTGCTGACCCTGTCCGCGGTGCTGCCCGCGGGGGCAGACCCGGCCGCGGAACCGCGAGCGGCGCGGCCCGCTGCGGCCTCCGACGCACCCGCCCCGATCGACTTCGCCGTGGTCGTGGACCAGTCCAAGAGTCTGACCGACAACGACCTGGGCCTTGAGGTAGAGGCCGCTTCGCTGCTCACCCAGGGCGAGATATCGGAGCGTTCCCGGGCCGCCGTCATCGGCTTCGGCAGCTCCGAGAAGGACGGCCAGTCGCCCGTGCGGGAGGTGTGCGGGCTGACCGCCGTGGATGCCGCAGGCCGGCAGCGGCTCAGCGACTGCGCCAAGGAGTTGAATCACCGTGACTCCCAGCGGATGGGACCGGGCACCGACTTCCCCGCCGCCCTGCGCCAGGCGGTGGATCGGCTGACCGAGGACGGTCAGAAGTCCATTCCGAAGGTGGTGTTCCTGCTCACCGACGGCAAGCTCGACGTCCGCGACAGTCCCGAGTACGGCACCGACCCGGACAGCCGGCAGGCCAACGGGGCCAAGCAGCTCTCCGAGGAACTCGCCCGGGCCCGCCGGGAGTCGGTGCAGGTCTGGCCGCTCGGCGTCGGTGGTGACATCGACCGCAAGGCGCTGGCCGCCATGGCCGCGGGTGGCTATCGCAACGGCTGCGCGGACGTGCCCGGCGCCACCCCGCGAATGCGGGTGGTGGGCACCGCCGCCGAGATCGACAAGGCCCTGCAGGAGACCTTCGCCGCGGCCCGCTGCGCCCGCGTCGCGCAGGGCACCGTCGGCCGGCCCCCGGCCGATCTGTATGTGAACATTCCGCCCGTCGCCACCGACGGCTCGATCACGGTCAGCAAGCACGACCCGAAGGTCTCCGTCACCTACTACGACCCGGGCGGGCACAAGGTGCTCCCGCCCGGCGAGGCGAACGGCTCACGCTTCGAACTCAGCGGGCAGGACGGCCCGGTGGAGGCCCTGCGCGTACAGAACCCGGTGCCGGGCCGCTGGCGCGTCCATGTGACGGCGCCCGAGGGACACCGGGGCAAAGAGGTCGCCGTCCGCGCCATCTGGCAGGGTCGGCTGCGCTCCGTCGTGACGCTCGACCCGGCCGCCCCCCGGCCGGGAGAGCGTGCCGTGGTCGAGGTGCGGTTGCAGACCAGGGACGGTGTCGTCATCACCGACCCCGCACAGCTGGGCGGGCTCAAGGTCTCGGCCCAGATGTCCGGCAGCGGCTTCGACCCGTTCGTGGTGCCCCTGCGGGACGACGGCGGCAAGCCGGACGCGAAGGCTGAGGATGTGCGCTACACCGGGGAGTTCAAGGTGCCTGAAGAGGCGTCCGGGGCGCTCAAACTCATCACGGAGATGACCGCGCCCGGCGTGACCAGTGACCACCGTCCCCTGTATGCGCGGATCGCCATCGGTCAGCCCAAGATCACCGCAGGCCTCTCGATCGACCAGGCCACTGCGAACCGGGGCAGTTCGGTGAGCGGCAGCCTGAACGTCACCAACAGCGACTCCGTGCCGCACACCCTGAAGCTCGAACTCGCCGACCAGCCGCCGGGTACCGATCTACGAATCTCCCCGGCCGCCGAGCGCATCGCATCGGGTCAGCGCGACCAGGTGTCGTTCACCGTCAGGCTGGGGAACCGGCTGCCGTTGGGGGACTTGGCGGGAAAGATCACCGTCACCGACACCGGTGACAGCACGGTGCTCGACGAGGCCTTCCTCAACATCCGGATCACCTCCCCGCCCACCTGGTGGGACCGCTTCTGGTGGACCGTCATCGGCGGAGCCGCGCTGGCCCTGCTGCTCGCGGCCTTCCTCGCAATCCGGTGGGGCGAGAGGCGCAGGCGACGTGATCTGCGCGGGGTCAGGATCGAGCTGCTCGCCAAAGGCTCGCCTGCCGATGAGCTGACCGTCCAGAACGGTCAGAACGCACGCGGGGAATTCCACTTCACCGTCGCCGGGACTGACGGCGACGCCCCTGCGCTGCACCGCAGCCGATCCGGGGCGGCGGGGGCTTACCGGCTGAAACGGAAGGAGTCGGGCGAGTTCATGCTCAGGCCCAACCGAGAGCGGGAGCGCCTTCTCAAGCCCGGCGAGCCGGCCCCGCTCGACGGCGGTCTCGCGCTTCTCGTGCACGACAGCGCCGGGCGCGGCCCCTCGCGGGTCAGACGCGGCACCGGGCAGGGGGCGGGCGACGGCAAGCGGCCGAGGTGGGGCCGCCGAGGGCCGGTCGGCCCTCGCCCCGCGCGGACGCCCCCCGAGGGTCCGCAACGGCGCGCGCCCCGCAATCCCGGCGACAAGAGCAACTTCTGAATCACACCTGCGTGTTCACGAACTTCTGAGCCAGACAAGGGCGTTCACACGGCGCCTGGACGGGGAGACAGATGAAGATCAACCAGCCGATGCTCTTTGTAGGACTCGGCGGTACCGGCGGGCGTATCGGTGCCGAGCTCGAGCGGGGCCTGCGACGGGTGTTGTGCGGACCCGACGGCACCAAGATCATCGGCGACAGCCGTGCCCCCTTCCAACTGCCCGACTGCCTGCAGTTCGTGTACGCGGACTTCAGCGAGACGGACCTCGACCGGCTGCCGGTGAGGAGCGCCAAGAACACCGAAGCGGCCGCGTACGCCCGTACCTCGCGCGTCATCCACGACCTGCTGCCCACGCAGTTCGCCAACTCGCCCGAGGCCACCCGCATGCTGCGCGTGGCGCTGCACAACGAGACGCACCACTGGCTGCCGTCCGCCGAGCGGGAGCCCCGGATCTCGCCGCTGAACACCGGCGCGGGCCAGCTGCCGACAGTGGGGCGCGCCGCGCTCTTCGCGACGCTCCGCAACAGCCTCGAGCCGGTACTGCGCCCGCTGCGGGAGGCCATCAACGCGATCGGCGGCTCCGCGGGCGAACTGGGTGAGATGCGCGGAGGGCAGGGCGGGCGCATCACGGGGTGTGATGTGTTCGTGGCCTTCTCCGTGGCGGGTGGCACCGGAGCCGGGATCTACTACGACTTCATCCACCTGATCGCCCATGAATTCCAGCAGCGGGTGAAGAACCTGACGGGCCTGAAGATCTACCCTCTGGTGATCATGCCGTCGGCGTTCCCGCCGGAGGCGGGCGGCGGCCGCGAGGCCGAACTGAACTCCGCCCGCGCCCTGGTGGACCTCTCCCGCCTCGTGGACGACCAGAACGTGCCGAAGGCCTCAGCGGATTTCGGGGAGGACCAGCAGGTCGGTGCGGGTGTCTGTTATCCGGGGCACGGCCTAATCCAGATGCGCTCCTCCACCGTGGAGACGGCCATCCTGCTGGGCCTGACCGCCGGTCTGCAGCCCGAGGACCTGCGCCGGTCAATCACGGCGATGGTGATGTCGCTGATGGCTGCGGAGCTCGGTGACGAGCGGCCTCAGGGCCGGACGGGCAGTGACTACCAGTCGTTCGCAGCGAACTTCGTCAACAAGTCGACTGAGCGGTCCAAGCCGGCCAAGTCCGGTATCGGGCACCGGGGTTTGTCCACCAGCCTGGCCGCGTCGCTGACCGTGCCGGTGGACGACCTGGCGGAGCTGGTGGCGGGGCGGCTGCTCGCGCAGGCCATCATGGTCATGGACGAGGATGCCCAGCGGGCGGGTGACAACGGCAAGGCCCGGGTGATCGAGACGTTCGAGCGCTCGGGCATCCTACGGCTGTGGAACCGGGAAGCACCCGAGGTGCCCACACCCGACCCGCTGCCCAAGGGAACCGCGCTGATCCGTCAGGCGCTGCGCGACCGGATCGGCGACATGACGGCCCGTCTGGGCAAGCTGGAGCGGCAACTGGACCGGGAGATACCCGAACTGGTCGACGGGCTCAAGCCGGACGTGGCGGTGCGTGAACTCCTGGCCCATGTCAGCCCGTTCCAGCTGGAGAAGATCCTCGGCGGGCTGCCGGGACATCCGCAGCGCGAGACCGAGGCCGGATTCGTCGGCATGCTGGAGAACCGCAAGAACGATCCGGAGCAGCCCGAGGGCATCGGCATGAATGCGCCGCACATCCCTGCGATCAGGCGCCGGGCGGGCGGCCTGGTGCCTGCCCGCTGGGGCGACCCGGAGGTCCAGTACGCGCTGGACGAACAGGACGAGTGGTACTGCTGGCGGGCCAACCGGCTGTGGCACGAGGGCTGGCGGGGACTCGAGCGCCGCTGGCGTCCGCCGCTGCTGCGGGCGACCAACGAGGTCGCCGACCTCGTGGCCGCGCTGCGCGCACACCGTGAGGAGGAGGACGATCAGTTCAAGGACCGCCGCAAGGAGCTGTACCGCGACGACCGCAAGGGCGTGATGTATCTGCTGCCCCCGGCCAACAGCCTGCGCGGCTTCTACGACGACGTGTTCCGCCGGCTGAGCCAGCACGAGAATCTGCCCGACAACCCGGGCGCCGACACCCTGCTCGCCAAGCTGATCAGGCCCGAGCACTGGACCCGCGCGCTGGAGGCGGCGCATCGCTCGCCGCGCGCGGCCGTCACCGTCCTGAAGCAGGTCATCGAGGGCCGGGTCAAGGAGCTCTTCGGGCAGGTGGGTGTGGTCAACGACCGGCCGCTGCTGCCTCCCCTGGGCGAACTCCTGAAGGCGGCCGCGAGCGGTGAGGAAGCCCAGTCGGCCGTGGACCGGCGGCTGCTCGACCAGTTCCGCTCCCAGCTCAAGGCCCTGCTGCCCGTCGGATTCGTACCCGATGGCAGCGGCCCGCTGAAGGTGCTGATTGTGCATCCGCGCAGCGAGGCCGACCCAGCCGTGGCCCGCTATCTGGGCGAGCAGCTCAATCTGCCGCGTGAACTCGACCTCACCACGGAGTACCAGCCCGTGGACACCGAGGCGATCACCGTGGTGCTGTTCCGCAGCGGCATGAGTCTCACCGACATCTCGGAAGTACGTCAGGCCCTCACGCTCTGGTCCAACGCCCGGGACGACGACGGGGAGGAGGACTTCCTGCACTGGCGTCAGCGGCTCGGCTACCGCGACGACTGGCTCGCCAGCACCGAGAGCGACCGGCAGGGGATCCTGCACCGCATCCTGTGCGCGGTCTGGAACTGCGATGTGGATGTGCTCGGGGACACCGCGTCTCCCGAGGCGATCCGGATCCGCCTGGGCGAGGGCAACGCGGCGACGATCCAGCTGCGTCTCGAGGCCTTCGACTACGGGGTGTCGAGCTGGGCGGGACTGCTGCGGGCCTATGAGCGCTGGGCCCTGGTCGAATCGGGCGGCAGCGGGATCATCGAGGACGTCTGCACCAGGCTGATGCGCACCCAGCCCCGTGGCCTCACCACTATGTCCGAGCCGCCGTCGCAGCTCTTCACTCAGCTGGTCCATGAGGTGGCGCCCGGCCAGCTCACCCAACTCAAACAACTGGATGGGGAGTTCGAGGGCGAGGACAATGAGTGGCTGGTGCCGCTGCGGGACTTCTGGCAGCAGACCTTCCAGGGCGCCCTCGACCTCCGCTTCCCCGGGGCGGCCCGACGCGCCCGGTCCAGCCTGCGCGCCCTGGCGGACCGGTACGCCGACGGAGGCACCCATTCGGCGGGTGGTGCCGGTCACGGCAGCGGACCGGGTGCCGCACCGAACGGGTCGCAGAAAGAGGTGCCCAGGTGGGTCACGGAGCAGCGTTCCGAGGAGGCCCCGGTGGAGCAGCCCTCTTCCTGGAAGCCGTCCTTCGAGAAGCCGTCATTCGAGAAGCCCTCCGAGGACGACTCCTGGGCCGGGGACGGCGCGGACGGCCCCCGCGGCGGGGGCGAAGAGAGCGACGAGCATGACTGGCGCGACTGGAGCGGCGACTCCGGCAAGGGAGCCGAGGGGAGCAACAGGTGATCCCGGACCGAGACCCTGGCCGCCTGTCAGCCTTCTCCTCCGCCTCCTCCGCCGCCATGCCCCCGATCTCCGTCGATCTGCGCGCCGACACGGAAGGCTCCCGGCTCAGCACGGTCAGGGCCGCCCTGGAGCAGATCAGGTTGCCGGACACCCCGCGCTTCCTGATCGTCGACGAGGCGCAGCAACTAGTTGGCCATCAACTCCTGTACGAGCAGCTCTTCTCGTACGGCCCCGCACAGATCGTCTGCCTCGCGGTGGGCGCCGGTGACGGGCACACCCTGAGCAGGCCCTCCGTGCTGCGGCCACCCGAGACGGGGGTGCTGTGGATTCCCGACGTTCTCGCGGGCGGCGCACAAGTTCCCGGCGACTCGCTGCGCCCGCTCCTCGAACTCCTCGGGGAACCAGAGGTGTTCGACGCGGTCCTGGCCGGCCTCGCCTCCGTGCCGCACTCGACCGCCATACCGGCGGTCAGGGTCGTCGAGCACGATCTGGCACCGGAGGCCGCGAGCCGGTCCTGGCGGCAGGCCCTCGAGGCCCTGATCGGCGAGGACGTGGCCGTGCCCACCCTTGTCACCGAGGCGGTTCCCGGCGCCAGTGACGACGCCGTCCCCGGTGAATTGGCGCCGCTCCTCGGCGAGTCCGTGCCCCGGGGCCTCGCGCAGCGCAACTGGCTGCGGCCCGATGGCCCGGCAGCCGCCCAGCACAGGCAGTGCGACGAGGCGCTGCGGGACGCCTCGGACGGTTACGTACGGGTGCGCGGCGCGGCCGGGCTGTTCGGCACGGCACGCCGGGAGGTGGACCTGCCCGGCGACCTGGAGCGGCTCTCCGCAGGGCTGGCCGCATACCGCGACACCATCGAGGGCGCCCTCACCGACGCCGGCGGTGATCGGCTCCGCCCCGAGCAGCGCAGCCAACTGCTCAAGCGGGGCATCGCCCTGCCTGAGGCCACAGAGGTCATCGAGGCCTCCCGCGCCACCGTCGGGCCCGCCCTGCGGCGCTATGCGGAGCGGCTCCTCGCACGGCACCTTCCGCTGCGCTCGGTCGCCGCCCGTCTCAGCGCGGTCGCCAGCCGGTCCGCCCCGGCGGGCGGCGCCGTCCTGTTAGACCGGCTCGACGAGGTCTGCCCGCAGCGCACCGTGACCGCCCTGGCCGTACCTGTGCCGTTCTCCGCCGGCGGGGGCCCCGTGGTGGAAGTCGTGGGCGCCGCCCTGGTGCCCGCTTTGGCCGGACTGTGGCCTGGGCTCGGCTGGGCGCTCGGCCCGCTGATGGGCCTGGCCGTCGCGGCACTCGCCGTGCTCATCGTGCGGCGCAGGCCCAACCGTTCGCACGACGGCCGGCTGGACGGCGGTGGCCACGCGCGTACCGGGCTCCGCCTGCTCGCGGGGGTCGCGGGAGGCCTGCTCGGCGCGTTCGCGGGGCAGCTCCTCGCGCCGCCGACCTGGGTCGGCGCACTGTCCTTGCTGGTCGCGTTCGCCGCGGGCGCCCTGTGGTCGGTGTGGGACTGGACCGCGGCGGTCGACGACTGGTGGGCGCGGACCGACGCGGACTTCGGGACCCGGGCAGTGGCCGGACTCGATGAGCTTCTCGTCGAAACGGCCGTCCAGGACTGGGTGTTCGCCGATGCCCGGCGCCACTGCTCGGACGGTGCGCGCGCGGTGGCGGTACTGGTGCGCTCGCTCGCCGACACCGCCGAGGAGCGCCTCGAGGACCGTACCCACACCGATGGACCGGCAGGGCGGACCGAGGCCGCAGGCCGGCCCGCGACCGCTGGGCCGGACACGACGTGGGGCTCGGCGCACGGCGGCGTACCGGATCAGAGCGAGGGCGAGGCGCAGTCACTGGCTGATTCCTGGAGCTGGAAGAGCTGGAAAGACAGCGCCGCCGACGACGACTGGGAGGGTCTCGGCCGGCCTGCCGGGGCGCCGCAGCAGGGGCACACCGGGACGGAGCCGGCCCAACCGCAGCCGGTCGAGGAGGTGCCCGCCGGTCCCAGCACTGGCGTACGGCCCGAATCCGATCCGCCATGGCTGGAGCGGGAACGGGGCAATGGTGGCGCGGGTCTCGTCGAGACCCTGATCGGGGATCTCGCGCACGGTGTCACGCTGATCCTCGCGACCCACTGGGCCGGCCTCGAGCGCGACCCGTCGGCCGTCGCCCGCCTTCCGGTGCGGGAGCCGATGGACGCCCTGCTCGACGAGGAGAACGCCCGCCTCTTGCGCGACGGCGCGGCGGCACCGCCGCCTTTCGCCCCGGATACCCAACTCCGTCCGGGAGCAGCGGAGTTGCTGGGAGTGTCGGCGGATCGCGTGGTCCAGCTGCTTGACGCCGAGAGGGTCGCGGACCACACCGTTCCGCTGTGCGGTGCTCAGTACCGTCGCCTGCTCTCCAAGGGGCCGACGGCGTATCACCAGGTGCGGTTCGCGCCGGAGGCGATGCGCCGCGGCATCGAGGCGGAGACGGCCGAAGACGATTGGCACGGCGAGGGGAACATGGGCGTGGTGTGGACCGCGAGCGGCCGGCACGCAGGGGTGCTGCGCCTGGTGCCCCTGCGTGCCGGCACCGTGCGCGTGGTGCGCGGGCAGGAGGGTACGACGCCATGACCACACCGCCACACGACCCAGGCGAGGAAGACGACGGGTCGGAGGAACTGGAGTTCCACACCCACCGGGGGGCGACCGTACGGTTCGGGGCCCGCTTCGGCCCCGACAACCCGCTGCCGGGGCGCGAACCGATGGTGGCGCGGGAGGTGATGCTGGGCTCCGGCTGGCGGGTGCTGCAGCACCGGCTGCCGAAGTCCGCGCGGGGCAACACGGCGGCGTACGCGGCTCTCGAGCGCGAGATCAGCGCTGCCGTCGCCCTCGAGCGCCGCTATGGGTCCGAGCCGTACGTGGAGCTGTTCACCCGTGTCGTCGGCTACAACTTCGAGGCGATGGAGCCCTTTGCCCTGTACCGCGTCCCCGACGGCAAGCCGATCGGCGCGGGAGGGGCCTCCCTGACAGGTCAAGAGCAGCGCGAGATCATCAACCAACTGACCCTGACCGTACGCCTGCTGGAGGACGTCGGCCTGGTCCATCGGGCCATCACTCCCTTCACGGTCCGCTGGGACGGCAAGCACATCCGGCTCGCCGAGCCGCACTACGCGCTGCGCACCGGGGAGCTGAGAGGACCGCTGGGCGCCGCGCCCTGGGCGGCGCCCGAGCAGCGTGACGGCACCGGGACCGCGGACCCGAGGGACGATCTGTGGTCCGTCGCGCAGCTGGTGTACTTCCTGCTCTCCGGAAGGCAGGCGCCCGGCGACGGGCCACCCGCGGACCTGGCCGAGTTCCGGCAGCTGGGGGCGGTGCAACAGGGTGGCGTGTTCGCCGCGCGCGCGGCCGAGCGGCCATCGCCGGCCCAGCTGATGCGGTTGCTCAATGTGCCGGACCCGCAGCAATCGGCTCCCGTACCAGCCGATCCGCTGGCCGGCCGGCGTCTCGAATTCGACAGCCGACTGGCCGAAAAACGGAGCGACTTGGGATTCGACCAGCCTCCGGTCGCGGAGCCGGAGCGCACCAGGCCGGGGCGCGGCCTGTTCGGCAAATGGGTTGCCGGCGGGCAGCCGACTCCCCCGGAGCCGGTCACCGCCCCGCGCCCCTTGGTTTCTGCGGCGGTGCTGTGTCCGCACTGCCTGCTCCCGGTGACGTATGACGAGAACAATCTGTTCGTGTACGACGCGATGGGGCGTCCCAAGTCACTGGATCTCAGCGGCAAGCGGAGTCCGCTGCACACCCAGGACGCGCTCGGCAAAGCCTTCCAGCGCTGCCCGCACGCGGAGCACTACCTGCCGGTGCCGTACCTCACCAACGGCGAGCCGCTCACCATCGCCATGGTGGGCAGCTCGGGAGCGGGCAAGACGCATCTGCTCGCGGCGATGCTGGGCGAGGTCGAGCAGGGCGGGCTGGAGCCCTACGGGCTGAAGTGCCGTCCCCTCAACCCACGTGACCACCGGGACTTCCTCGTACAGGTACAGCGCCTGCACCACGGCGAGGCGCTGGAGCGCACACCAGAGGCGGAAGGCAAGTTCGCACACTACGCGGACGGGCTGCTGGTCTCGGGGCAGGGCCGGACGCGGCCGGTGCTCTTCTACGATCTGTCGGGCGAGGACCTGAAGCGGGACGACGACGTCACCACGTTCCTGATGGGCACGGGCGCGTTCCTCTTCGTCGTCGACCCGCTCCGCGCGCTTAACCTGGACCGGCTCGATCCGGTGCGCGACCGGGAGCGGCTCGCGGTGCGCAGTCTGGGGGACGAGGCAATCAACACCGTCCTCGGCCGGATCCCGCGCGACGGCCGCTACATCGAGGCGCCTTCTGCTCTGGTGCTGAACAAGAGCGACCTGATCCGGCTCGATCCGTCCGTGGACCGCTGGCTGGGCCGGAGCCTGCCGCAGCGGCTCGATGCCGCGGTGTTGCGTGAGGAGTCCCGGGACGCCTACGCGTTCATCAGGGAGCACAGCAGCCCGGCGTGGTTGCGGCCGTTCCAGGATTGCGCCCGCTGCACCCTGCACTTTGTGACGGCCACGGGCAGCCAGCGGGTGCGTGACGGGTTCCCGCACGGTGTACGCCCCCGGCGGATCCTCGCGCCACTGCTGTCGATCTTCTCCATGACCGGGGTGCTGCCGGGACCGGAGCTCAGGGAGGTGGGGCTGTGATGGCCCGGCACGAAGAACAGGTGGAACGCATCGTCTTTCGCTGGGATCCGTCCAACGAGCTGGGCACCACCGGCTTCGGCCCGGTGGCCTGGTCCTGCGGCCGGAACCAGGTCGAAGCCCTCTTCAACGGGGTGGGCTCGCTGCTGCGGGCCCGAGGCGGCACGACCGTACCCGCCCTGATCCGGCTGGAACGCCCGGACAGCTGCCTACTGATAGGACGGCTGCCCTGGCGCGGCGCCGACGGCCGTACGGACACCGTGTGCCTTGCGCTGCTCGGTGCTCCCGGGGTCCTCGACGCGGATACCTGTCTGGGGCTGCACTCCTGGCTCTGGGAGGGCGGCGACCTGCCGCTCGGGGAGATCACGGGCGTTCTCGACCCGCTGGCGGTCGGGCCGTTGCTCGCCGCCGCCGATGACGGGCGCCGTGCCCTTACCCAGGGTCTCGCGGAGGCCGAGCGGCCACTGATCGGGCTGACTGCGGAGTTGTTGCGCCGACCTCGGGGCCGCTTCACCGCGCTCGAACGGCAAGGCGGGATCCGGCCGTTGCAGCTACTGTCGGGACTGTACGGGATCTTCCGCGATACGCACCCGCGCTGGACGTACGCCACCCACAACACCGCCGAGGCCGAGCTGCTGCGCTTCCAGTTCGTGGACAGCTGGTCGACGTCGACGCCCCCCGATGCCCAGAGGACCAGAACGGACCCGCAGGAGCGGGTGTGGGACAGGGAAGAGGAGCTGGCAGCAGCTCTCGTCGCCCATCACCTGCGGGATGTGGCGCGCGGCGAACAGCAGGAGTACGTGGTCGCCAACGCGCTGGAGGACGCGTTCGCCCGCCACCGTGAGCGAAGCCGGCCCGCCGCGGTGCTGCGCGACGCGGCACAGGACGCCTTGCTCTCGCTCGAGCGGGATGGGCGCGCGCAGCGGCAGGGGCGGGTCACACTGGACCACCCGCGGCCGGCGCCGACCCAGCAGGACCCGCCCGCTTCGGAGATGTACGAGACCGCACGTGAAACGTACGACACCCCGGCAGCGTACGGGACCGCGGGGGAGGCGTACGGCGCGCAGGAGACATACGAGTCCGACCCGCGTCCGCACATGGCGCAGAGCCCGAACGAATCGCAGGTCGAGCAGCAACCGCCCGGGCCGCCCGTCTTCCCTGACCCGCACCCCGAACTCACCACCCCGTACGCCGAACCCACCACCCCACACCCCCATACCGTCTCCGCCGCGGACGACGTACAGGCGGAGCCGACCGTTGGTCCCCCATCCGTCCCGGCCACCCCCGGTCTCCGGCCCGTCCTCCCCGAATGGCGTGCCCCGGCCCGGAGTTCCGGGCTCGTGTGGTGGCAGTTTCGGCGGCCAGGGAAGGCTTCGACGCTCCGGCAGGTCTTCGACGCCCTCAAGTCGCTCGACCGCCCATACGTGGGCGGCAAGGAACGCGTACAGGCCGTGGTGCGCGAGGCGCGGGACAGCGACCTGCTCGACGCGCTACGCGAGGATCTGCACTACGACGCCGTCACCCTGGTCCTTGGTGAGATTGCCCGGCGCTGGGGTTCGTGGCGGGCCCCGCTGCGCGAGGCCCTGTGCGATGTGGTGCTCGAGATGGACCTCTTCCTAACCCACCACTGCGGTCCGGGGACCAGGGGGTACCCCGGAGACCAACTCCAGGCGTCCAACGCCGCGGAACTCTACCGCTGGGCTGTCCGCCCGTCGGCCGATACACAGAGGGCCTACACCGTCCTGGTCGAACTGCTGCCCAGAATCGGATTCGGCCCCGAGCGGGTCGGCCGAGCCGCCGTACGCCAGATCCTGGAAGGAGAGGGCGGCCCCGGACTCGTCGAGCCGGTCTGGCTCGCCCTGCTCGACACGGCCCGCGCGGCACCGCCACACCAACCCACCTCTATCGGCCCGCCGCCCTCCGGCCGCCCCCTGATGCCTGCCCCGGTTCACACGCCGCCCATGCAGCTCGGCCCGCACCGGATGCCCACTGCCCCCCGAGCCCAATCGCTGCCCCCGACCCCGCAAGCTGGCGGCGACCCGCAACCCCCCTCCACCGCAGGGGACGCCACGCCGAACGACGGTCGGTTATTCGTCATGCTGAGCGCAGGCACCTTGGCAATCATGATCATGGCTCTGGTGATTGTGCTGATCTTCAGGGTCGCCTAGGCGGTGTTTCTCGGATCTCGGGACGAGGGTGGGGTGTTGGGGTCAGGCTGGGTGTATGGGTCGTGAGGATTTAACGAATGCGGACCGAGACCGCCTGGAGTCGCTCCTGCCTCGTGGCGGTGCGCGTGGAGGTCGGTGGAGTGACCATAGGCGGGTGATCAACGGCGTGCTGTACCGGGTGCGGAGGGGTGTGCAGTGGCGTGATCTGCCGGAGCGATTCGGCCCGTGAGAGACGGTCTACAAACGCCATTGCCGCTGGTCGGCGGACGGAACGTGGGCGATGCTGCTCTCTCGCGTCCAGGCCGCCGAGGGTGCTGAGGGCCGGATCGACTGGGACATCTCGGTGGACTCCACCTCCGTGCGGGCTCTGCGCCTGCCGAGAATGCCATCCATGCAGCTCAGGAGCTTCTGCGACGGTGCGGCAGGATTAGCACTTGTGCTGCTGCGTCTTGTCTACTTGACCGTCACCAACCTGTTCGGCGCGCTGCGGTTGCTGCCGGTGAGCGACCGCGACAAGGTCACGGAGATCCCCGCCCTGCGCCACCAGCTCACCGTCCTTGAGCGACAACTCGGTCCGGGACTGATCAAGTTCGCACCAGCAGACCGAGCCTTCCTCGCCCCACTCCTCCGCCCTCTCCCCCGCGAGGCACTACGCCGCCTGCGGCTGCTCGCACGACCCGACACCGTCCTGCGATGGCACCGCGACCTGCTCAAACAGCGCCAGGCGAACGTCTCTCGACCTCACCGCCGAGGCCGGCCCCGCACCGTACGCTTCCTGCGTCATCACGCACGAGTTCTTGACGACCTGCCACGCCGAACGCGACCTTGTCCAGGACCTCGCGTCGCTCGACTTGCCCACCAACGAGCAGTACCGCAACAGCTCGATCGGGGAGTGTTGCTTCCATCTCCTCGAATTCGGCCTCGGCATCGACCTGAGTGAACGCCTGGCAGAACTGCCCGAACTGCGGCGCCTCAACACGCTGGTGGCCCGCCACAAGATCGGCGGCAACGACATCTTCTCCTACCGCAAAGAGCTCGACGGCGGCGACACCATGAACGAGATCCAGCTCGCGCTCGCCGAGAACGGCGGCAACCACCAGGCGGCCGTCGACCGCATCGCCGCCACCGTCCACCGCGTCGAAACCGGCTTCGACCACCTCACCGGCCAACTGTGCACCGGCCCGGTAGCCCCGGGCAGCGACCTCGGCGCCTACCTGGACGCGCTGGAAGCGATGATCGCCGGGAACCTCGAATGGTCCTACCTCACTCCCCGCTACAACGGCCGCGGCCACACCTGGAACGGCCTGACCGACGCAACCGTCATCCTCCGCCCCCATGAGCACGCTCCCGCCCCTCACATCATGCGACTCACCCACTCACGCCCAGCCGCCGAGAGGACAGAGCCCAAAACGCCAGGCACACCCCTCTCATGATGCAAAACCTGCTCCTGAATCAGCCCATGCCAGAGACCCGCACCCCTTGATTGGGGATGCCCTCTGCGGTGCACGAGTGAATTTCGGCATGCAGGTCCCCAGGCGAGCAGCCTTCCCGAGCGTAATGCTCACCGCAGAACCTTCTGACACTGCTCGCACTAACAGACGGCTTGGAACGTGACGTTCGAGCCGGGGCGGCTCCCATCGACGAAGACCGCGTCGCACCGCTTCTGGAACACTCGCGTACGCAAGGTCTGCAAGGAAAGTACCGCTCGGTGCGCCTATTGGGCGACAAAGCCCTGCGGAGATCTGGCTATTCTGCGCGTCGCTTCCTGCGGCCACTTGACGGCCCGTTACCGCAGGAGGGCTCTGGACGACAGGCAAAGCATGCCTCTGCCGGTACGAAAACCACTTCGCGGGGCGGTGAAGACGGGTGGAGTTGATCAGAAGGGACGGAGTTCCTGCATTCTGTACGGTCTCCGCCACCCTCCGCTCTGGCACGGCTCACGCCTCGTCGGCGGTAACCGCATACGACAGGCACTGATGGGGCCCACCGGCCACTGGCGCCTGCCACGTTCCCGGCGGGATCGTGGCAGGCGAGACCACACGCGTCGGTCAGCCCGCCAGGAACGCCGCGGTAAGCGAACCTGTGCCCACCGCGGCGGCCATAAAGGAGAACTGAACCAAGTGCTGTTTGCGCCACACGATCTGCGACATCACCACCAGTTGGCGACTGAGGTCGGGTAGCGGGTCGGTGGTACGTAGCGCCTCGGTGAGCTGCTGCGGCTCGCGGCGCCGCAGGTCACCGAAGTACACAATGTTGGACCGACCTCCCTGGTCGCTCAAGGAAGGCTTCGTACGGGGCAGGACAGCCCACATGGACAGCGAAGCCGCCGAGGCCAGCAGCACCACACCGAGCCAAAGCAACAACAAAGGGAACAAGCCCGAGATGTCCCCGAACGACGTGTCCTTCGACAGAGCGAACACGGCGCCAAGGACCACCGACTCGACGCTGAGAGCGAAGGCGGCCTTGGTGTCCGCCTTCCCCGTCAGGTCCGCGAGGGCGGCGTGGACGCGCCAGGCCGTGTCCGCTGGATCGGGGATCGGGGTCATGGCGTTCTCCTGTGACTGTGGGGACAGTTGCCAAGTTCATACCCCGCAGAGGCCGCCAGTGGTGCGCCAAGTGGCACACAGCGAGGGGGTGAGGCATGCAGCGGCATGGATTTACGGAGCACTTCTCCCCGGAGGACCTTCTGCTGCTCCGGGGAGCGGGCCGGGTACGCGCGTGGGACCGCAATGAAATGCTCATGTGTGAAGGCGACCCACCGGACTTTCTGGTCCTGATCATCGGTGGGCTAGCCAAGGCCACCGTCGGCTCTGCGAACGGCTACACCAGCCTGCTGGCGCTTCGGGGCCCCGGGGAACTCTGCGCCTGCCGAAAATGTCATCCATGCAGCTCAGGAGCGTCCTCGATAATGCGGCAGGATAAGCACTCGTGCTACTTCGTCTCGCCTACCTGACCGTCACTAGCCTGTTCGCCGCGCTGCGGTTGCTGCCGACGAGCGACCGCGACAAGGTCACGGAGATACTCGCCCTGCGCCACCAGCTCACCGCCCTGGAGCGACAACTCGGCGCGGACCGGGTGAAGCTTGCTCCACAAGACCGGGTGTTCCTTGCCGCTCTGCTGGTGCCATTGCCCCGCAACGCCCTGCGCCGATTGCGCCTACTGATACGGTGCTGCGCTGGCATCGCGACTTGATGAAGCGGCGTCACGCCCGCACCTGCTGGCCCAAGAAGCCCGGTCGGCCACCCACGGTCCATTCGATCCGCAAACTGGTCCTGCGCCTGGTGCGGGGGAACCCGTCGTGGGGCTACCGCAGGGTGCACGGCGAACTCGCCACCCTCGGCATCAAGGTCGCGGCCTCCACCGTCTGGGAGATCCTCATCTCCGAGGGAATCGACCCCGCGCCCGACCGGAACGCCACCACCTGGGCCGATTTCCTGCGCTCGCAGGCAGACGCTCTCCTGGCCTGCGACTTCATCGAGACCTTGACTTTGACCGGCCGACGCCAGTACATCCTCGCGGTCACCGAACACGCCACCCGCCGCATCCGGATCCTCGGCACCACAGCCCACCCAACCGCCGCCTTGGTCACCCAGTCCGCCCGAAACCTGGCCATGGACCTCACAGACGCACAGGCCACCCACGCGTACCTGGTCCGAGACCGGGACGCGAAATACCCCGCCCTCTTCGACGACATCCTGACCAACGCCGGCATCCAAGTCGTACGCACCGGCGTCCGGATACCGCGCATGAACGCGATCATGGAACGCTGGGTCCAGACCTGCCGCCACGAACTACTGGACCGCACCCTCATCTTCAAACGAGCAACACCTGCGCCAAGCACTCCGCCAGTTCGAACTGCACTACAACCACCACCGGCCCCACCAAGCGATAGACCAGGCAGCACCACTGCGCACGGCCCCGGAACCGCTCACCCCCGCACAGACCACCCGGCTGAAGGTACGGCGGAAAGACCGCCTCGGCGGAATCCTGCACGAGTACCAACATGCCGCTTGAACTGCACGGATGGAGTTTTCGGCAGGCGCAGTCTCGGCGTACCCGCACGGCCCTGCCACACGGGCGGCAGTGCCACACAGGCCGTGCCGACGGGCTGACCATCGGCGTCATGCCGTATGGGATGCCGCCCGGCCCGCGACGTACCGGCCGTCTTCGAACGTTCAGCGGCCGAGATGCACAGCACCCGCCCAGTGGCTCGGCGAGCCAAGCGCGATCACGCCGCTGATCTGCTCCAGCTGCCTCGCGAGCCGGTTCGCGGTGGTCCGCGGAAGGCTCTCCGGGATGCGGCGGTCGGGCTGTCGCATCCACTGCTGTGCACGGCGCAGAGCCTCCGAGGGTTCGTGTCCACGCCCCATGAAGTGGTGAAACATCAGCATCACGAATGCCGTGGCGGCGTTCTGCGACGGCCAGAGCGAGCCCAGGACGGTTGACGCTCCCGCGGAAAGAAAGGCGCCCGCGACGGTGAATCCCTCGTCGGGGTAGCGATCGCTGAGGTTGCTGGTGCAGCAAGCCAGCGACACGCATACGCCGCCGGGATTCGCCTGACCCGCGGTGTTCACCGAACTGGGTGCTCTGATCACTGTGTTCGCGATCTGGTCGACACGGAGGCGCTCTTCTCCCAGGTGGATACACGAGCGCCACGGTTCGGCCAAGTCCTGCGCCAGGTGAGCGGCGATGTCGATCATTGTCCAGCCGGCGCCGATCGAGATCTCGGTGAGCAGTGACGCACCGATCTTCTGCTGTTCTCCGTCCTCGTTCCGGACGTTCAGAACGGTGGCTCGGGGATACAACCCGCCGTGCAGGAGAGCGGTGGCGGTCCATGCCGCCGCGGGACCGGTCAGGCCGTTGACCAGCAGTGCCTGTTCGTTCGGTACGGGACGCGGCCTGGCCGTGGCCGCGATGAACTGCCGGGCGGAAGGGGCGTACGAGATCACCAACCGATCGATGGCCAGGACGTCCGGTCCGACCGGCACCGCGGCCCAGGGCACGGCTGCCAGGTCGCCCATCGGTATCAGGACGGTGCGTGCCCTGCCGTCCGGGCGGGGCGGACAGTGTCTGTCCAGTTCGGCCAGGACGGGTTTGAGCATGGTCCGGCCGGCCCAGTCGCACATCTCGGACAGTGCTCGCGCCCACTGCTCATTGCCCGCGGGGTTCGCGGCTCCCCCTGCCGAGGAACTCCAGAAGCGCAGGGCGGCTCGGTAGCGGTCCAGGGCCGGAGAGCCGGCCGCCGCTGTGCCGGGGAAGGGGACCCACGAGGCCTTGCCGGTGGCTGTGAGCACCAGGGCACCGCCCCCGGAGAATCCGGGCGGGGAACCTTCCGCCGCTGGACCGGGGCCCGGCGGCAGCAGGTAGACGAGCGCCTGGGAACTCACCCCTGCCAGCGCGTTGCTGATGCCCGCGACGCGGGGCGGGGTCGCCAAACCGTCCAGCGCCCCGTCCGCCTCGAGAAGGTCCATGACGACACCGGTCAGACCGCTCGGCACGGTCAGGTCGGCGCCGGGGTCACCCGCGACATATTCGGGGACGCGAAGCAGGCCGGTATCCCTGACGTGGCTGTTCCAGGATTCGGCAAGGTCGCCGCGTCCCATCGCGCGCAGACGCGCGGGGGTATCACGGTGCACATGGGCACTGTGCAGGACGAGGGCCCGCCCCGACTCCAGCGCCTGTACGGCCGCGTCCCACGCACGATCCGCGATGGCCCAGTGGGCGACTTCGAGCGCCTCTCTTCCCGCGTCACGCGCCGAGAACAAGGCGTCCGCGGTGCCTTCCTGCAGAAGCACCTGCCGGGCGTTCTCCCGCAGGATCCGCACGCCGATACTCCGGGACTCGGCCAGGTCGGCACGTGACCCGTGCCCCTGCTCGGCCGCCGGAGAGGACGGGCCGAGGGAGGGTGCGACGGCGTCCAGCAAGGGGCCCAACCCCGGCATCACGTCCACCTCGCTCCGAAGGCGGACGAGTGTCTCCTGTGACGTCCGGGCGACCGCGGCCGCTCCTCTGACCCGTAACGCACGGGCGAGGCGCAGTTGCGCCACCGTGCGCACTTTCGGAAGGGGTTGGCCCTCGGACGCCATGTTGATCGCGCGCAGTGTCTGAATGGCGTCGTCCGTCGTGCCCTGGAGCTGGCTCCGCACGGTACGAATCAGGGTGAGCATCGCTTGGAGCATGCCGTCTGCGCCGCCGCTGCTCCATGCTGCCGCCTGCGCCATGTTCTCGTACTCGGTCAAGCGCTCGTCCAGCCCACCTTGTGCCCGTATGTGCTCCACCCCACGCGCGCCTATCCGGATCGCTTCGAGGGTCACCCCGCGGTGCACGCGTTCGGCGGCGTTCGTGGCCAGGGCGTAGGACCGCTCGGCCCACGGCAGGGCCTGTTCGGCATAGACGGCGGTCTTCCGGCCCGGCAGCTCGCCGGCGAGTACCAGGGCCTGGGCGAAGACCAGCGTGAGCGCCCCCTCGATTCCCTGTTTCAACTCCGCGGCGGCCTGGCTCTCCAGTGCGGTGCGCATCAGCGCCAGCGCCGACCCGGTATGGCTTCTGTCCGTCGCTGCCGGGATTCCGCAGTCGGCGTCGTCGGCGCCCGCGCTGTTGTGGAAGCGGACGTGGGCCAGACCACGGAACACGTCCATGACGAGGTGTCCGACCCCGGAACGTGGCATGTCGTCGGCGTAACTCTCCAGTAGTGCCAGGGCACTTCGGCTGTCCTTGATCGAGCCGCGCCTGTTGAGACGCCCGAGGAGCGAATGGCAGAGCATCATCAGCGCGTTGGGCACGCCCGGGTGGTCCGGCGGCAGGGTGCGCAGCGCCTGGGTGATGTCCTTGAGCGCGCGCTCGATGTCGTCGGCGCCGAACGAGTACGCGGCCCGCGCGCCTCTGGCCATTCCACGGACCAGCAGAGAACTCGGGAAGTCGACGCCCCGCGGGTCCAGTTGCGTTGTCCCGTACTCCGCCGCTTCGATCGCCTCGGTCAGGGCCGACGGCGGGAGCAGTCTCTCGACCACCGCGTGGATGAGGCCCTCGGCATACACCGATGCCGCGACGGCCGAGGGTTCTCCACCCGCGAGCCAGACGTCCTTGAGTCCGTTCAGCCCTTCCAACAGGTTTCCGGACTCTTCCGCTGTCGCCGGACCGTGCTCCACGGCCCGCTTGAGTACGAGTTCCGACTCCATCTGTCGAAGGGTCACCGTCACCTCGTCCGGGACGTCGGCCCGGACTCCGAGGGCGGACAGCGCGCTCAGCCATTCCCGCCATTCGGTGCCGGCCAGCCGCTCCGGGTCCTCTCTGAGCAGATGGGCCCACGTGACCAGTCGACAGGCCTGGATCCGCACCAGGTCCGGATCCTGCGGGTGGAGCAACGGCAACAGCTCGTCAAGCAGTTCGAGATGGTCATGGCGCAGGCCGGACAGGGCGTCCCGTATCGCCTTGGCCATGGCACGTACCTCGGACGGCGCTGTGGTGGGACGGTATTCGGCGGCGTGCTCCAGCAAAGTGTCGAGTTCGACATGAATCAGGTGCGCCTGGAGGCCGAGGGGCACGAGGCCGGGTCGCGGCGGATCCTGAGTGGTCTCCTCCGTCCGCCATGCGCTCTCACCGGCGACGGCCGCTCGCGCGGTGGACAGATGGTGCAGTGCTTCCCTCAGGTCCCTGATCCTCGGGCCGTCGAGACCGTCCACAGCCGTCGCGGGTACGTTCGGCGCGTGGCTCAGCAAGCGGGCCAGGTTCAGGCAGTCGGCGGGATCCACGGTCACGTGCGGGACGTCGTCGGGCATCTCGGACCTCATGTGCGCCACCACTCGCCCCCGCAGTCGGTTCAGCGCCTCCGGTACCGGACCCCGGCAGGAGAAAGCATCGGTCTCGTCCGCGACCATCTCGGCGAGAGCGGAGAGGTAAGGGCGGCATGCGCCTCCGGAGCTCCGTGTCAGCCCGGCAAGCGCGGCGAACTCAGCGGCGACCCAGCCGATCTCGTCATCGGCGAACGCGCCTGAGAGCACTCCCCTGTTGTGCGGCTCGGTCGACCGGCCTTCCCTGCCGCTCATATGGTCGGTCCTGCCGAGGTCGAAGCCTGGCCCGCGTCGAGGGCGGCCTGACCGATGTCGACGGGGTACGTCTGCGGGGTGAAGGTGAGGGCGGTGGCCTGCTCGGCACGGCGGCTGAGGTAAGCGGTGAGCAGGCGTCCCGTAGCCCGCTCCGCGGTGATGTCGGTGGGCTGTGGCCAGCCTGCTGTCTCGTAGAGTGCCGTCCTGGATGCCACCAGGACGGCCTCGATGCTGTCGCAGTAGTCGTCCACCGCGTCGCCCAGACCGCGGTGCAGCAGCGCCGTGGCGCCCGCGGCCACGGCTGCGATGAGGATGCACACCGCGAGCAACGTCCCGTCGCCGGCGAAGAGGGATCCTGCGGCGAAGGCGAGTGCGACCACACCGGTGCAGACGGCCCAGAGCAGGTTCTGCACCCGTGAAGCGACCACCTCCGACTCGCGCTTGAGTCCCGCCAGGTGCGGCTGGCACAGACTGATCTCCAGGAGCGGCCAGCAGACGTCCAGTTGCAGGCCGTGCCTGGTCTCCACTCGCTCGGTCATCGCGGCGAAGCTGTTACCCAACCGCGTTGGAGCCACCCGGGAGTTGCTGTGCGGCGACGGGCCTCCGGGGCTCGGGTAGCGCATCCGCCGCGCAAGCGCCCGGGCGTCGCGGGCCGGCGTGAGCACGTCGTCCGCCGCCTCCGAGTCACGCGCCCTGTGACCTGCGGCGGAGGCGAGCCGGCCTACTGCCGCCGCGTACACACGCTGATGGTGGCGCAGGCGACGGGCGGTCAGCCTGGCCAAGCGCCCGTTCAGGGGCCACGAGGTGCCCGCCAGCCAGGCGAGAACGGGCTTCGTCGCCGCCGCGATGATGAGCGAGGAGCCGACGGCCAGCGTGAGTGCCAGGACGATGCCCACGACGACGGCCACCGGATCGACGGCCGAACCCTCGCACCACAGACGCGTGACCCGCCCTTCGGCGGAACCGGAACAGTCGGTGGCTCCGGGCAGCCGGGCGCTGAGGCCCACGACCACCACCGCCCAGAAGGCGAACGCGCCTCCGCTCACCCTCAGCAGCCACCTGTTCGCACGCCCGCCGATCAATGTGCGCGCCAGTTCCACCGCGAACCCACCTCCCCGGGGTCTCCTCGAGCCTCGTCGGCGTGCCCCTGAATCTCTAATGGAGCGGTCGGTCAGTCGCTGTCGAGAGGCGGTTTCAACGAACCGTACTTGAGCGTCACGGCCTGACCGTGAGCACTGCAGCTGACGATTCCGCTGTCCGAGTACTCAGAGGTGCCGGTGTCCCGGGTGAGACACCCGGCCACCTCGCAGTACCACCCGAACTCGCCTCCCCCCGAGGGGAGACCGCCGAGCGGGCTCACCAACGTACCGAGTTCGTCGAACGCGCCTTCCAGGGACTGCGGTTCGGCTCTCCCCCCGGGAGCTGCGGCACCGTCCTGGGACTCTGAGGACACCATGGGTGAAGCATGGGACTCGTACGGTTTTGCGTCAAATATGCAAAAGCGCAAAATAGAGAACAGATTCTGCCTCAATCGCACTTATGGTGACATTGCCAGATGAGGTGGACCGCTGTCCGCTAACTTGCCCTCACGGAAAGCGAGCTCACGCAGGCCCACGCGGGGCAGTTCGGGCTCAGCTCGGGGGCATGGGGGCATATGAGTTCGTCCGTCGTCATCGACTGGAAGCTGCTCGCAGAGCAGGAGCGATCCGCCTGTCTGCGTCATTGGGAGGCGTTCGTCGAACTCCGCCGCAGAGCAAGAACCCTGGAACGTCGCGCCGCCGTCGTCGGTGCGGTCACCGGCAGCAGTATCTCTGTCCCTTCGGTGAGGGAGCCCGACCTCGACGCCGATTCCGGCAACCTCGCATCGGCACTCGACGCCACCTCGGCGCTCCTCGCCCGAACCGAGGAGAAGCTCCATTCCGCGATCGCCGTCCACTCCTCATCCGCGCGTCCGGCAGCGCGACTCCTGGCCACGGAGACCGCCCCGCCGCCCGTCGGCCCCAGCGCGGCAGAGGAACTCGCCCGCTGGCGAGAGCGACAGGGGGCCCGGCGCGACCCGGAACACAAACCGTTGAACAGCGCCGAGACCGAGAAGGCGTACACGCAGGCGGCAGAGGTGATCGAGGTGTTCCCGGATCGGAAGGACCAGATCCTCGAACTCGTCCGGACCTCCGTCGCGGGAGACACCGGAGACGCTCTCGCCCTGGCACGGGTACGGGCCGAGGCAGACGCCGCGATCGAGGAGCGGAGGGACGGGGAGCGGGCCGCGTCCTTACGTGAACGGATCCAGTTGCTGATCGGCCGGATCGCCGACTCGACCCACGGGCACGACTACGCCGCCACCCTGTCCAACCGGGTGGCGGCTGCCGGTCTCGACAGCCCTCGGTTGCAGCGGCTGTACGACCAGTCCCGCACGCTTCTCGGGGAGTTGACGTCGTGGCAGGACAGATCCGATCTCCTCGCGACCATGGAACAGGCCATGGCCGATGTGTGGGACTTCGGCCCCGAGACCCCCATGGTGATCCTCACCGCCGCCGGCACGGACGACCGGGCGCTCGCCGCCCCGCTCCCGACCCGGACCGCACACCCGACGCAGGCCGGTCACGCCGTACGGCTGACGATCGAGCAGAACTCCCTGGTCCACGCCGAAGTGGTACGGCTTCCCGGCGGCAACCCCGCCGGTGACACGGAGGCCCAGAACCTGCTGTGCGACCGGATGGACGAGTTCGCCGCCCGGATGGCCGATCACGGCTGCCCCGTCAGCTGGACCGAAGGACCACCCGCCGGGGCCGTGGCGGCGGAGGCCGTCCAGGCAGAGGTCGTGCGAACCAGCTCCGAAGGCTCCGTGGAGGCGAAAGCGCAAGCGGCCGAAAGCGCCCGGCGCAGGCTTCAGGCGGCCGAGCTGCGTCGCCGTGCCGCGGCGATGAGGAGCCAGCAGCGCAGACCGACGGGAAGTGCCTGATGAACAGTGCCTGGGCCGAGTACGACATCACCGAGGACCGGGCGCCCAACGCCTGCTTCAAGGGCGTCCCGGAATTACCCGAGGCGTGGATGCGTGAGGTGGACCTCTCCCTTTCGCTGGC
Source organism: Streptomyces sp. NPDC033177 (assembly GCF_055577715.1). Lineage (NCBI taxonomy): Bacteria > Bacillati > Actinomycetota > Actinomycetes > Kitasatosporales > Streptomycetaceae > Streptomyces > Streptomyces sp. NPDC033177. The sequence continues at coordinate 30,447 of NZ_JBVIPS010000014.1, forward strand.
GCCTCAGCTGCTGCTGACCGGCAACGTCCGGGACCTGCACCGCGTCATGGTGCTTCCGAAGGGCGATCCGGCCGTCGACGGCGCTCTCTCCCCGGTCGAGCGCATGCTGCCCCTGTCCGAGGTGCTGGCGACAATCTGCCAGGCCAGGGGGTACGCCGGACTGCTGCAGCTGGACCCACTGAGCGGACTGACCCCGATTCGTCCTCCGGGGCGAGGAGACGGCCGCGCGCTGCCGGCCGCGCTGACCGAGGTGGTCAAGTCGTACGAGCAGAACGACGATGAACTCGGAGGCCCAGACCTCAGAGCGCTGCTCATCGACCTGCACGCGGCCAGGACCGACCCGGAGGACGACGGCGCGCCCATCGGCCTCGTCGTTCCGTACGCGGCGCGGATCATGCCTGCGGACGGGATGCCCGATCCCGCGGAACGCACCCTGATGACCACCATCGAAGCTCTCGGTCACAGTGCGAGCACGGTGCCCTCCCCGTTGAGTGCGTCCCAGGAGACGTTCGCCGTGACGATCTTCTGGATCTGTGAGCAGCAGGAGCACCTGCACAGCGGTTTCCCGATCGGCAGCGGCGCGTTGCGCGTGATCAGGGTGCCGCTGCCGGACCTCGACCGGCGCCACACCGCTGCCCGCTATTTCACCAGGGCCGACAGCCCTCCGCCCGAGGACATCGAGGCGATCGCCGGCGCCACCGACGGCATGACGGCGCGGCATGTACGCACCGCGGTGCTCACCGCCGCGAGCCTGCCGTCCGGCCCTTCCAAGTTCTCCGACGCGGCCCGGCTGGTGCGCGTCGGCATCACCGAGGACCCGTGGGCGAGCGCGACCATCAGGGAGCAGTTGTCGAACGCCTCCGCGTATCTGTCGAAGAGTGTGCTGGGCCAGCCGGAGGCCGTCGAGAAGACCGTGGACATCCTGGTCCGCGCCGCCGTCGGGCTGACCGGCGCCCAGTCCTCCAGTACGCCCAACCGGCCACGCGGAGTGCTCTTCCTCGCCGGCCCCACCGGAGTGGGGAAGACCGAACTGGCGAGGTCGATCACCAAACTGCTCCTGGGCAAGGAGGCGTCTCCGGTGCGCTTCGACATGTCCGAGTTCCGTGCCGACGAGAGCCGCCAGCGGCTGATCGGGGCGCCTCCCGGGTATGTCGGATACGACTCGGGAGGCGAGCTGACCAACGCCGTTCGCGCGCAGCCCGCCAGCGTTCTCCTCTTCGACGAGGTCGAGAAGGCGCACGAACGGATCCTCGATCTCTTCCTGCAGATCCTGGACGACGGCAGGCTCACGGACAGCCGCGGCGCCACCGTGTACTTCACCGAATGCTTCCTGATCTTCACCTCGAACCTCGGCGCCACGGAGAGCACGGCCGACGGTGAATCCGGGGACGAGGACGCGGACAGTTCCCTTTCCGTACAACCGCCCACGGACTTCCAGAAGGATCCGGCGCGATTCGCCGAGCACCTCAGGCAGGCCTATGTCGAGTACTTCGACAAACAGATCGGCCGGCCCGAACTGCGCAACCGCTTCGGCGACAGTTACGTCTCCCTCGGCTACATCGATTCCGGGATCGCCCGGCAGATCCTCGACCGGGCGATGGACATCTTCGCCGAGCGTGTCCTGCTCACCCACAAGGCCCGGCTGTCGTTCTCCCAGGACGTACGCGAAACCCTGGCGGAGAACGCGGGGGGGAACCTCGCGCTCGGTGCTCGCGGAGTGCTCAACCTCGTGGAGAGCGCACTGGTGAATCCGGTCAGCCGCCGCATCTTCGACCAGCCGTGCCGTCCCGGGGAGGAACTGCGAGTGACCGGGCTGTATCTGGACGGCACCGTGTGGAGACTGGAGCTGACACGTTGAACGACCGACCCGCGCCCACGAGAAGCGAATCCGTCCTGCGCGTCAGCCGGGTGGTCTTCCCGGTGACCGCGCTCGGACCGGGGACGCGGCTCGGCGTCTGGGTGCAGGGCTGTTCGATCCGCTGCCACGGCTGTCTGGCTCTCGACACCTGGAACCCCGAGACCGGTCTGGAAATGACGGCGCCGCAGCTCCATGACGTCTGGCGGGACGCGCGGGCCGCCGGCGCGGAGGGTCTGACGATCAGCGGCGGCGAGCCGGGCGACCAACCCGAGGCCCTCACCCTGCTCCTGGAGGGCGTGCGGAAGATTTCCGGATCCGCAGCCGAGGACATCCTGCTCTACACCGGATACGAGTGGGAGGAGTTCCAGCGGCGGATGCCGCGGGTGAGCGAACTCGCGGACGCTGTCATCACCGGACCGTTTCGCGCCGAGCTTCCGACCACGCTGGTGTGGCGCGGATCCGCCAACCAGATCCTCCACCCGCTGAGCGAACTCGGCGAGCTCCGCTACGCGCCGCACATCGACAGTCGGCCCGAACGTCCGCCCATGCAACGAGTCGTCACGGACGAACGCGTTTGGATGATCGGCGTACCGAGGACCGGCGATCTGCCGCGGTTGGATCGTGCACTGCGCCGATCGGATGTGACGGTCGGACAGACGTCCTGGCGTCCGGCGCGTGACGACAAGGACGCACAAGCACCCGACCGTCACCGAAGTCACGGTGTCGCTCCCTTCGGACCTGCCGCCGATCCCACGGAACCGGAATAACCACATGCATTACTTCTGCACCAGGGGCAGACACGAGTGGCACTCCTCATACTGCGACGTGCACGACAGCAACACGGCTCCTCAGCGCTCGCGGCGCACCTCCGCCACTGACCGGACGGGTTCCGCAGAGAGCCCGGTCACGGGCACGGCCGGCCCGGACGACGCCGCGGTCCGAGCCCGTCTGGGATCGATCCTCGATCCCGACCCGGAAACGCCGCGCGCGGGAACAGCCGACGGCACGGCGCCGGATGACCGGGCTGCCACGGTGATACCCCCCGGCCTGGGCAGGCGCTACCGGCTGCTGTCGTCCTTCCCCGAGGAGATCGGCGTCGGCGGACGGCTCTGGATCGCGGCCCCCACACACGGCCGGAGCAGCCAGGTGCTCCTGAAGGTGCACCAGCCGGGCTTCTCCCCCGACGACGTCCTCAAGGAACGCGTGCGCTCGCACTGCGGTGCTCATGTCGCCGCTCTCAAGGATCACGGCATCGAGGCCGCTCCGGACGGGCGGCCGGTCTCCTGGGAGGAGATCGAATGGCCGGCGGGCGGGCGTCTGCGGGACGTCCTGGAAGGGGTCAGGGGCTCTTCGGGTGCCGGACCCCACGGCGGTCTTCCCGAGCAGACGGTCCGAGCGATTCTCTTCGAACTCACCGCGCTGCTCGAGGCCTGGAACTCGGACGCCAAGGCGATCGTGGCGGATCTGTCCACGCACACGTTGCTGTGCCGGATCCCCGGCGGGGCCGGGCTGCTCGTCGCCGACCTCGACGGTGCGGCCTCAGTCGGCGCCTCGCGTTCGCGCGGTCCGGAACTGCCCGTGACGCCCTATCTCACGCCACGGCATCTGGTGCGCCAGGGAAGGTGGCACGCCGCCGACAGCTGGCCGAGTGTCGCTGTGATCATCCACGAACTGCTCACCGCGGAAGCGCCCTTGGCGGATGTCGTCGGCAACCAGGCGATGACGGATGCCGTCCTGGCCCGGCAGGCGCCGCCGTCGATCGGTGAGCCGGCCTGGGACGAGCTTCTGCGCAGGCTGTCCGCGGCTGATCCCGCAGAGCGATGGGGCGCCTCGGACGTACGCGAGTGGCTCGAGAACAGTTCGGCCCACCGCCCGCAGCAGGAGCCGTTCGTCTACAAGGGCGTCGGACACCTGGATCCGGCGGACCTGGTGGTGGCGCTGGTCGACGACGGCGACCGGGCGACGGACTGGCTGCGCAACAACGACAACGCCGGTGACCTGCTCATGTGGCTGGTCGAGGGCGGTCACGACGAAGGACTCGACGGGGGCACTTTCCGTCGCCCGGGGGCACGCAGGAGCGGCCCCTGGGCAGCGGAGATGTGTCTGGCCGTGCTCTCCGCCCGGTTCACACCGTTCGCCGCGCCTCGCTTCCACGGTCGGCCCATCGATGAGGACGGCCTGCGTCGCCTCGCCCACGGCCACGCTGTCACTGTCATCCGTGATGTCCTGGACAGTGGGGTTCTCCAGGAGGCGGCACGTCACCAGTGCGCCAGGCACTCGACGGGAGCCCAGGGCTGCCCGGTCCTGGGACGGCTCGCCGAGTTGGTCCCGCGAGCCGCTGAGGCGACACGGGAACGCGCGGTCAGGGCTCTGGCCGCCGTCCGCGACGAGGCCGCCGACACCGACGCCCGGCTGAGGGCCGACATGGCGGAGCTGTTCGCAGCGCACCGCGACGACGCCCGATCCGTACTGGATCTGCCTTCGGTCAACGACGACCAGCTGTATCCGACGGTCCTGCTGCTGGCGCTGGGCGACGAGGAGTTCCTGGCGAGCGCTGCCGACAGCATCGGACGGGCCCGGCCGAACCACTTCACCATGGCCTGGTGGACGCCACTGTATGAGGAGGCCCTCGCCGCGCTGCGGACTCAGGAACCGCAGGCGGCGGTGGGCGAAGCAGCACCACCGCCGAAGGCGTCGGCCCCGCTCGGTGCTCCGGCGATCAGCGCTGTAGCTCTCGCGCTGATGCTGGCGGAACAGGTGGCTCTGCACGCCCGCCATCACCGCCGAGCCCGCCGGGCACAACTGCGGGCCGTGCTCCGGCGCAAAGCCATTGAAGTCGGCGTACGGATCCGGCAGGTCGCCGGACGCGGATCGGTGGAAGACCGCCAGGCGGCGGTGGAGCGCCGCAGGGAAACGGCCCGGCGGGCCCACCAGGGGCTGCTCACCGTGCGGTGGCTGTGGCTGCTGGTCATCACTGTGGCGCTGCTCGACTTCGCTGGTTACGTCGCGTACGGCTGGCAGCCCTACACTCCGCCGCCGGCCGCCGTAGCGGCCGCCCCCGATCGCGGCACGCCGAAGAAGGCGAGCGGCACCGATCCCCCGGCCTGGCGCTCGGCTCCCCTCCTGTGGCAGGAGGCCAGGACCGAGGTCGACGGCGACGAACCGCCCGGCTGGGTCGACTCGCTGGAGAACGCGTCCGTGGAGGTGGCTGAGACCCGGCCCGAGTGGCTCGACGACGGGGCCGTGTTCGGCTGGAAGGCTCATCTGTCAAGTGTCCAGCCATGGTTGCCCGCCCTCTGTTCGCTGCTCGCGATGGCCGCTGCACTGCGGTGGGCGGTGAGTACGGTCCGTCTCCGTACAAGGGTGGCTTTCGCAGTCCTGGGCAGCGTCGCCGCAGTCGCACTCGCCTGGCACCTGTGGGCGGACGGGCTGATTCACGCACTGCTCGGCGTGACGCTGGCACTGCGTTGGCCGTGGCCCGCGCTGTTCCTGCTCGCCGGCCTGATCCTCTCTCTTTGGCTCCTCGGCCCCAGAGAGAGGTCGCGGCCCGCCACTGACAACACCTACCGACGATGACGATCCACCGAAGCTTCCAACCACCGACGGAGAGAGGACCGATGGCAACCGCAGAACAGTACGAGAGGGCTCTGGTCAAGGCCGAACGGCTTGGCATCGGATCGCTCGACAAACACGATCTGGACCTCCTCATGACCCTGTACAAGGAGAGCGGTTCCCGTGGAAACCGCGCCCGTCGAGCCGTCGACGGGAAGTAGTGGCGCTCCGGTCCCACGTCGGCATCCGAAACTCAGGAGTGAGTCATGGGATTGTTTTCAAGCACCGAGGAGATCGACCTGAGCCCTCCCGGCCTTGTCGCGGTGAGTGACCGGGTAGCCGAGCAACTTCCCGATCCGGGGGAGCACTTGCTGAGACTTCTCAGCGGCCTGTCCCCCGAGTCCTACGAGTTGGCCGCCGCGGAGATCGATCGGGTTCGGCACGCCAATGGGGCCGTCACGGGCGCTGGGCTCAAGGGTGTCGCATACCGGGACTGGAAGAGCGGCCCTCTCACCTTGCTTGTCAGCCTGCGGGTGGCCGACGGGATCACCACCGGAACCTGGGCGTCCTTCGGCCTGGGAAGGAAGCAGAACCGAGAAGTCGGAGCGATCGTCGAGACGCTCGTCCAGGAGCAGGGTGTCCCCGCCGCAGCAACGTGGGCCGTCACCCACCGGGCCGAGAAGTGCGATGTGGACTTCCTGGCCGAAAGCCTGACCGCCTCCTACGAGAAGCAGGCGGGCCTCATCACGAACGGAGATGTCATCAAGGCGTTCCGCAAGTGGCAAAGCTAGCCCCGCAGAAGCCCGGCTTCTTCCAGGCGTAGGAAGGGCGCCTGGTCAGGGCGCACGCCCGGCGGCTCGTCAGGTGTGCGGGTCGGCCACCGGATACGGGACGAACATGCTGCTGTTCTGGTCGATCCGCAGGGCGCGGCTGAGCGGCGGCGCGGCGCGCTGCGGGCAACCGAGGCCTTCGCAGACGCGGCAGCCCATGCCGATGGGGGTGGCCGCGGAGGCGTTGTCGAGGCCGTCGGACGAGCCGGTGGGCGTGGCGGATCTCGCAGCCGAGGCCGATGGCGAAGGTCTTGCCCGGTTCGCCCCACCCTGTGCCGTTCGAAAACTCATCGCTACTACTCGGAGGTGGTCTGGCGCGGCATCGCTGTCTGCTGGAACCCTGGCCGGGTGATCATTTCACTGGTGTACCAGGTCTCGCGGAAACTGCTCGCGGTTCCGGCGGTGCTGCTACGCAAAGGGGTGGCCAAGGACGCGGAATTGCTGGTGCTGCGGCACGAGGAACGCGGTGCTGCGCAGGCAGCTCACGAAGCCGGTGCGCTACGAGCTGGCGGATCGACTGTGGTTTGCAGGGCTTTCCTCGCTGATTCCGCGACGCCGGTGGGCGCAGGTGTTCCCGGTGGCACCCGCGACGCTGCTGGCGTGGCACCGCAGGCTGATCGCCCGGAAATGGGACTACAGCAAGCGCCGGAGTAGGCCCGGTCGACCGTCGACTGCGAGTGCGGTGAAGGCTCTGGTACTGCGGCTCGCCAAAGAGAATCCGCGCTGGGGCTGCCGACGGATCCAGGGCGAACTCGTCCGGCTCGGGCGTCCGGTCGGCTCGACGACGATCTGGGAGATCCTCACTGCAGCGGGATTTGATCCGGCCCCACGCCGCAACGGTCCGACGTGGCGCGAGTTCCTGACCGCGCAAGCTGAGGGCATCATTGCCTGCGACTTCGTCCATATCGACCTGGTCGACCTGGTCAACTTGCGCCGGGTGTACGCGCTCGTGTTCCTCGAGCACGGCACACGCCGGCTGCACATCGCGGGAGTGACTGCCCATCCCACCGGGCCCTGGACGGTGCAACAGGCGAGGAACCTTGCCGTCGAGTTGGGTATGCGGGCGGACTCACTGCGTTTCCTGCTCCGAGACCGGGACGCGGAGTACACCGACCCCTTCGACGCGGTCTTCGCGGCCGACGACATCCAAGTTGTGAGAAGCGCGCCGCAGGCCCCTCGGATGAACGCCCACTGTGAACGGGTCATCGGCACCCTGCGGCGCGAGGTCCTCGACTACCTCTTGATCTGGAACGAGTCCCACGCCCGGCACGTCCTCGATGTGTACGCCCGGCATTACAACAGTCATCGCCCCCACCAGACTCGCCGACAGCTCCCTCCCCTCGCCCGGAAGCACCCGACGCCCATGACCGCTCCGCCCGCTCACCGCGCTCTACGCACCCGAATACTCGGCGGCGTTATCAACGAGTACAGATATGCAACCTGACCAGGGGCGATGAGTTTCCGAACGGCACAGGCTTCGACGCCACCGACCTGCCCAACCCGAAGCGAGAGACACGGGGCCACTGCTCATCTCGGTGGGCGAAGAGGTGCGAGAAAGCGGCTCGGCTCGCCGTGCCAGGTGATGGCGAGCGCGTCACGGGCGCGGGTCGCCGCGACGAAAAGAAGCGACCGGGCGCGGTGCAATTCTCGCCGGTGGCGGCTCGGATCCGTGTGCTCCCAGGCGTCGACAGAGGCCCGAGGTACAAGCCCCTCGGCTGCTCCGGCGATGATCAGGCAGCGGTATTCCAGTCCCTTGAAGCGGTACATGGTGCCGATGTGGACGCCCTGGTCACCCCGCGGCCCGTCCTGAGTGATCTCCGAAGGGGTAATCCCGCTTCGCACGAGACGGTCGGCGAGCTGGGTGACCATGTCGTTGGTCGGAACGCAGATCGCCATGGCCTCCCGGGGCACGTCGTGCCAGGCCCGCAACTGTTCGACAACGAGGTCCATCTCCTCGTCCCAGCTCCGTGCGCCGCGCAGCGATGGTTCCGTGCCGTGGAGGACCGAGCGGTAGCCGGCGAGCGTGTCGGTATCGCCGTCGAGGTCGTCGTAGTCGGCGTCGCCCAGTACCCGGATGGCGTCGCGCAGGATCTCCCGAGTCGTGCGGTAACTGAGGGTCAGCCGGGAGGATCTGCCGCGGATGTGGACGCCGAGGCTGCCGAGGGTGACCTGGTTGTCGTAGATGCGCTGGTGGGTGTCGCCGACGAGGAAAATGTCGTCGGGCTCGGACGGCACCATGGCGCGCAGCATCTTCCAGTGGGCGGCGCTGAGGTCCTGCGCTTCGTCGACCACGATGTGCCGGTACCGGTAGCGCAGCCAGGCCCCGGAGCCGGCCTCGACGTGGAGGTTGTGCAGGCCGCCCCGCTCCTCGCGTTCCTCCGCACGCCGGTCGATGCGGACCTTGCGGGCCATCTCCAGCCGCGCGGCCCGCTCGGCAACCTGACGGTGGGTCTCCAGGCCCTTGGTCTCGAGCCGCTGGGTGAAGCGCTCGGCCAGCTGCCAGATGCCGGCCCGTTCGGAGCGGGTGACGCTGCGGCCCCGCCCCGCGCGGCGGGCCTGGAAGTAGTCGCTCCGGGAGGACACGGCCTGGCCGAGGATGACTTGGTTCCACTCGTCGCTAAGAAACTCGGCGGTCCATCGGGTCTCCCCGGTCTCCACCAGCAGTTCCCGCCACTCGCGGAGGGCCGACGTGTCGTCGATCCGCCGCTTCGTGTTGCCCGGGTCGGCCTCGCTCACGATGCGGGTAGCCAGCTGGTCGACATGGGTGATGTCGACGCGTGCGAGGACGTCGGGTCCGCCGAGGGAGAGCAGCCGGGCCCGCAGGTCGGCGGCGAGGTTCCGGTTGAAGGTGGTGAGTAGGACGGGTTTGGTGTGGCCGGGGGGAAGTTGGCTCACCAGATGGCAGACGCGATGGAGGGCTACGATCGTCTTGCCGGTTCCCGGCCCGCCGCCGACCCGGGCGGGGCCGGAGTACCGCCGTCGGACCAGCTTCTCCTGGGTGGGGTGGAGGAAGATCTTCCAGCGGCCGAAGTCGCGCTCTTCCAGGATGCTTTGCAGGGATTCGTCGTCGGTGATCACTACGGTCTGGGAGCGGTCGAGAGCCGCCTGCCAGTCGTCGGCGTCGAGGTTCCGTTCGGGCTCGGCGACCGCGACGGGCGCGGTCACCTGTTCCATGACCTCTTCGTAAGGGATGCCGTCGCGCAGCCGGAGGAGGACCTCCCCGGTGTGGCGGGGCGCGTACTCGGCGAGGCCGAGCAGTTCATCGTCGGTGGTGAGCTTGCGGACGATGGGGATGAGGGGCTCGGTGACGCCGAGGTCCGCGAGCTGCCGGTCGGTGTAGGCACCGAAGAGCGGCTTCTCCGGCTGCGATCCGACCGGCTCGGGCGCGGGAGCGGAGGGCGGTGCAGACACCGGTGCGTGCGCGGCGGGCGATGTGAGGCCGCGGCGCAACAGGCTCTCCTCGACGACCTGGAGGTCGACGTACTCGATGGCGCCGGTGATGTGGTTAATGCCGTAGTTGAACCGGTCGAGGTTCTTGTGGACATGACTGCGGTGCTTGACTGAGACGAGCAGCCAGTCGTCACCGCCGAGGCGAATCATCAGCGCCCGCCACTCCCGGTTGACGCGCGCCGACCAGAGACGGTCGTGCCCCTCAAGCGGTTTCAGGTCGAATCCGCCGGCGGCGGGATTGCGGCGGAAGTCGTGCTGGAACTTGTAGAACGCCCCGAGGACCGCGCGGTCCAGTTTGACGATCTCCTTGTCCGCCTTGTCGAGCAGGCGCAGGGTCACGCCCGTCCGCGGCGTGCTGGTGACCGTCATCGCTCGTTCTCCCCGTGGTCGTTCGTGGTTCCGGCCGCGTCGCCCCGCACCAGGATGGCGAGTTCGTCGGCGTTCCATTCCGTGGCAGTGCGGACCTGCCAGCCCGCGTCGCGGTAGGCCGCGTCCCGTTGTTCCGCATCAATGTCCCGGCTGCTTCCCGAGTCCGGGCGGTGGGCGAGGACGACGCCCACGCTCCGTTCGGGCCAGGCAAGTTCGGCGGGCCAGGCGGCCGCTCCCAGCTCGTAGCCGGCCTCGGGGGCGGGCACGCCCCGGTCGGCCAGAGCGCGGGCGAGCGCGTCGAGCCCCGGATCCTCGACGAGGTACCCGATGACTTCGTCCCAGCCGGGATCACGGACGAGTGCGGCGGCCGCAGGCCCCTGCCGGTTCACCGACGGCTCGGGGGCCTCCGGCACCGGCGTGTGCGCGCGCCGCTGGGAGGTGAGCCATCCGGCTCCGCCGGTGACGGCCAGCTCGGCCGCATCGAATCCGGGCAGCATGCCGGTCGTGAGCTGGACCCCGTCCCCCTCCCCCGCGTCGAGGAACTGGAGCAGGTTGCTCCAGTAGAGCCACGCCTGCCAGCGCCTGCGATGGGCGGTCTCATCAGCCGCGACCGTGTCGGGGCTGTCGTCGAGGACGATCAGAGCCGTCCAGACCGCCCCGCTCTGCCCCCTGCGCAGATCGAGCGCGATGATGAGCGGGCATCCCGAGGCGTCCCGGGTCGCCATAACCTGGACGGCTCCCTGCCCTCCCGCCAGTCGTCGCCCGTGCAGCGCCTCGCTGATCCTGCGCCCGGTCTCCGCGCCGTCGGCCAGCGCCCGGCTGGTCGCCGAGACGGCCGCGAAGCCGGCGAGGGCGCTCTGGACGCGGCGCCGCCAGGCGTCCGGGTTCGGGTCGGTGAGGTATCCGATCAGCGTCTCGACCGGGTTGGCCCACACCAGGCGTGTCAGGTCCCGGGTGTCACCCGTGTGCATACGTCGGTGGACGTCCATGGCGGTCTTCTGCGCGGTGTTCGGGTACGGCTTCCAGACCGGGTCGGCCTGCGGCACGGAGTGTCCCGTCCAGGCCTGTACGTCGTCCCACGTGAGCTGGAAGACCTGCCACCCGTCGGCACGCAGCCGTGTGCGCTTCGCCGCGTCCTCCTCGGCGGTGAGGTGAACGGGGCTCGCATGGTAGCGGTAGCCGTCGAGGAAGACAGCCACTTTGCGGTCGTCCACGGTGCTGCGGAAGACCACGTCCGGCCGGGTGAAGCCGAGCGGTGTCTGGGTCTCCATCTCCCAGCCGCGGACGGTGCCGTCGGGTGCGGTGAAGCGCAGGCTGGTGTCCCTGGTGCCGTCGGCGGTGAGCGCGGTGCGGACGCTGACGTCGTCCACGCGGTCGGCCCATTCCAGCAGCCCGCGCCGGAAAAGGGCCTCCAGTTCGCTCTCCACCTGGTGCACGAGGGTGATGTCCCGGGTGGTGGCCACCGGTTCGGTGCTCCAGCGGTCCGCGGTGCGGCCGAACAGCTCTCCAAGCATGTCGAGGGCGTGCTCGCGGCTCACGAGCTCGTACTCGCCGTCGGTGACGTGGCGGAGCAGACAGCGGTGGCAGGCGGGCCGTCCCTGGCCCGCGCACACGCAGGTCTCGATCACCTGCCGGGCGTCCTCCAGAACGCCCCGCAAACCGTCGCGGCCGGCGAGGCGGTGCAGGTATCCGGTGCCGCCGGGCAGCGTGTCGTACAGGACGAGGAAGTGGCGGCGGAGCGGGCTGTCATCGCCTTCCTCGGGCATCGAGTCGGTGACGACCGCAAGGTGGTCGGGGTCGCCGCCGTAGCTGCGGGCGATTCCGGCGAGGAGCAGCGCCTTGAAGGACGCGAGCCGTTCCCTGGTGTGGGCGGTGACGGCGGGGATGAGGATGCGCAGGGCGTCGGTGCGCAGCTCGTGGGCGAGCAGCACCCGCTCTCCTCGCCGTCCGACGTCGGCTCCTGCTCGTCGCCGGGGGCACCAGGGCCGGTGGTACCGGGCATGGGCCGTCGCGTCGGAGGCGTCGTGGGCCGCGGGGCCGCCGTCCGGGTCGGCGAAGCCGCACGCGTCGCAGACCCAGAACGGGTTGAGACGGACCTCCTGCCCGGCGAAGGTCGAGTCGGTACCGCCGTCGACCCGGGTGGCTCCGACGTTGATGTGCCGGATCCGCGCCTGGCGGGTGAACTCCCATCCGAAGGTGGCGTGTTCGTGCTTCCATGCCTGTTCGATGTCGTGCGCGTCGATGTCTACGGCCGGGACGACGGTGTAGTGCCGTCTCTCGCGCTCGTCGCTGTCGTCGCGTACGCGAACGTCGTCGCGTTCGTCGCGGGAGGTGACGCGGCGCGGTACGAGGACCTTGTGCAGGCAGCCGATGTCGCCGATGGCCGCGGACCGGCAGCGGAGGCAGGGGGAGGCGTCCTGTTCGGCGCGGTGGGTGCGGACGTGGCCGCAGTCGGGGCAGACCCGCCACCAGAGCCAGGCAGGGCGTCCGGGGCTGCCGATGTCGAGGCCGGTGACGCGGTGCTTGTATCCCTGGACGTAGTAGTGGTTGCCGGGGGCGAACTCGGAGAGCGCGAGGCGGGCGGGACGGCTGTGGCGCAGAGTCTTGCTGTGGTTCGTGCGGGACTCGTCGGCGCCCTTTTCCGTCCAGGTGAGCGTGGCCTCCAGCTCGGTGGTCGAGTCGATCAGGCTGTAGTTCGGCAGCAGGCCGAGGTCGACGAGGGCCCCGTGGGCGGTGGTGCGGCTGATCTCCCGCGAGACGCGGGCCACGTCCCGGCGCTCGGCCCGCAGTTCGCGTCCCTGCCGCTCGTGATCGGGGTCGCCGGCGACGAGCAGTCCGTGGGCCCGGTCGATGGCCTCGGTCCGGCGCTGGAGGTCGGCGCGGCGGTCCTCCCAGCGTCGGCGTGCCGAGTCGAGAGCGGCGCCGAGTCCGTCCTCGCCGGGGTCGGTCGCGTAGGTGCCGAGGGTGGCACGGGCCTGGGGGCTGACTCCCGTGCCTCGGCTCTCGTCGTAGGGAGGGAACAGCTCCAGAAAGCCCTTCACGAGCCGTGTACCGGCGGCGAGCGCGGCTTCGGCGAACTCGGCCTGCCAGGCCGAGGCGCCGAAGAGTTCGGTGGCACGTCCGGGCAGGGGTTGCAGGCGTGCCCCGTCGGGAGCGGTCAGCCGTCCGGCTCCGACGAGGTCGAGGAGGTGGGCCAGGTACTGGCGTCGCAGGATCTCAGCGGCGGACAGGTAGCAGCCGGGGGGCAGGACCTCTCCGGCGATCATAAGCCGGGGGTCTTCGAGGAAGTAGCGGTCGCGCGGGCCGCGGTCGACCATCGTGAGCAGGTAGGCGTTGCCGGTGGAGCGCCCCGCACGGCCCACCCGCTGGATGTAGTTGGCCGGTCCCTTCGGCAGCGAGGCGAGGACGACGGCCGACAGGTCGCCGATGTCGATGCCGAGTTCGAGGGTCGGGGTGCAGGACAGCACCTGCGGGTTGGCGTAGTGGACGCGGGTGCCTTCGCGGAATGCCTTCTCCACCGCCTCCCGCTTGGCGCGGCTGAGGGTTCCAGTGTGCTCGGCGGTGTTGATGGTGAAGACGCCGGCCTCGCGGTACATGCGGCGGTAGAAGTCGTCCGTGAAGTCCCGCTGCCGCAGTCCGCTGTCCAGGTCGCGGCCGGTGCCGAGGGTGCCACCGCACCGGTAGCGGGGACACGGCTGCCCGTGCCACTGATCGGCGAGGTCGGGGTGGATGGTCTGTTCCCAGAAGCACCGGGGACAGTGCGCGGTGGCGTCGGGCAGCGTGTCGTCGGCGAGGCCGCGAACCTGGATGTGGCCGGGCTGGAGTCCGTAGACGCGGGTGGTGCCGTCGAGCGCCGTGCGTGCGGACACGACGCCCGTGTCGGCGAGCGCGGGCAGTAGCCGGGTCAGGAAGATACCGGCCGCCTCAGGGCGCAGTCCGAGGGCACGTACGGCCCAGTCCTGGTACCAGCCGAGCCGGCCGGTGAGGACGTCGAAGTCCTCGCTGCCCTGTTTGGGGGCGCCGAGCAGGAAGGCGGGGGCGGAGACCCCGCGGGGGAAGGCGGGCATGCCGGTCTCGCGCCCGCCCCAGATCGCCCACCGGCGCACCCCGGCCTGGTCGAGCCAGGGGTCCAGCCAGGCGTGCCGGACAGCGCCCCGGATCCGCATCCGTTCGAGCAGGCCCCGGACGAATCCGGTGTACTGATCGGGTCCGGGCGCCGAGCCGTCGGGCAGCGCGATCTCCCCGGGGGTGGTGAGGAGGATCTCCCGTACGAGGTCGGCCACGGCGTCGGGGTCCTGAAGGGGCACGTCGGCGGCGACGGTGCGGGTGAGTTCCAGGGTGCGGCCCTGCCGGGAGCGGAGGCCGAATTCCATGACGGTGGCGAACGCCAGGCGCTGCGCGATCAGTTCCCAGGTGGGGCGAGACCCTTGACTGCGTCCGGAGAGCAGTGTGTCCACACCCCGGACGAGGTGGAGATCCGGCGGGATGACGGCGGCCTGCACGGCCTTGCTGTCGACGACGTCCGCGATGAGGTCGGCGGCGAGGTCGTTCAGGGCGACCGGCTCGTCCTCGCCAATGCGGCTGGCGAGCAGGGAACGCAGGGAGAAGGTGTACGAGCGGCTGGCGACGTATCCGGCGCGGTGAGCGGCGTCCTGAACGGAGTCGTTGAAGAGGAGGGTCTTGTCCTCTCCCACATTCTTGTCCAGTTCGCCGCCGGTGAAGAGCTGGGTGACGGCGGCGGCGGCGAGCGCGGCGAGGCCGGTGCCGAGGTAGCGGATGGAGTTGAAGGTGCGGCAGGCCGGGCACTGGTCGCGTTCGGCGGCCCGGTCACCGTCGAGGTCGGCGTGGACGAAGGCAGCGTTGTGCAGAGGCTTGGGCCTGCTCGTTCCCTCACCCTCCTCGGGGGCAGTGAGGTCCGTTTCGGGCGCCAGCGGCCGGAGCCGTCCTCCCATGCCTTCCAGAACCATGACGGCAGGTCCGCCACGCCGGCGGTCCGGGCCGGCGGCGAAGGCGGCCTCGTGCACCTCCCGGGGGGTCGCGGCGATCATGTTGCGCACCCGGCGCTTGTCGCGGCCGACGGAGGCCCGACGGATCTTCGTGGCGTTCAGGTCGAGGTGGGCGGGGTCGACCTCCGGCGAGTACGCGGCCCAGCCGGAGCGTCCGCATTCGCGGCAGAACACGGCGGGCAGGAAGACCTGGGCCGGCGGCGACGCGCTGTCGTCGGCCGGGGCGGGAGCCTGCCCGGCGGCGTCAGGCGGCACGGATGGGCCCTCCCCGTCGTACGGCGACGGCCTGCCACTGGAGATCCGGCCCGCACGTGCCAGCGCGCCGCCGGAGGTCACTCGTTCGTCGTCCCAGCGGAACTCGGCGCGTGCCGCGCTGATGCCGCGCAGCACGCGGGAGACCGAGCGAACCCAGTGGTGGATCTCGATGGACAGCAGGGGCCGCCCGGGGTGCTCCGGGTCGCGGGCGTACGAGAGAAGGGCGAGGTAGCGGGAGAGAGCCCGGGCGGCGAGGGCCGGCCGCCGCTGTACGTCCATGCCCCAGTGGTAGGCGTAGCGGGGCAGCACCTCGGTGATCTCGGCGAGGGTCCTGGGGGTGCCGTCGAGGATTTCCAGGACGGCGGAGGTGAGCCGGTGGCGGCGCAGGACGTCCCCGAGCTCCTCGGGGGTGGGTCCGCTCAGGCCAGTGAAAGCCGCGATGAGGTCGTCCATGACGCCCGGGTCGCGGGTGGGGTCTCCGAGGGCGTCGACCTCCTGGGGCGAGGGGAAAGGCAGGGAGAAGTCGCTCTCGCCGGTGAAGCCCTTTGCCGAGCGCCGGTCCTCGCCGACGACCGCGTCGGGCGGGAACGGCACACCGAAGACCTGCTCGGCGACCTCCAGCATGCCGGGCCGCCCGGCCTCGCCCCGCCTGGCCGCCGCGGAACCGCTGTCGTCGGGACCGCTCTCGCCGAGGGTGGCGGAGGTGGCGACCGGGCAGACGGGCCCCAGGGGTCGGCCGGGTTCGGCCAGGCCGGTGACCGATCCAAGGCGGCGCAGCAGCATCGCGACGTCGGTGCCCTGGGCTCCGTCGTAGGTGTGAAACTCGTCGAGCACGACATACGCGAGCGGGGAGTCGTCCTGCCACAGCCGCTGGTCCTCGGGCCGCTGGAGGAGCAGGTCAAGCATCTTGTAATTGGTGATCAGGATGTCGGGCCTGGTGCGGCGGATCTCGTCCCGGTCGACGGCGATCGCGGGGTTGGCCTGCTTGAACTCCTGAGACGGCGTGTCACCGATGTAGAGCGCAGCCTGCACGCCGACGTCGCGCAGCCGGGTGTCCTTCCTGTCGTCGAGACGCTTGCCGATCCGGTGGGCCTGGTCGGTGGCGAGGGCGTTCATGGGGTAGAGCAGGATCGCCTTGACGCCCTCCCGGCCGGCCTCGCGCTCCCGGAGGCAGTGGTCGAGGATCGGAACCAGGAACGACTCGGTCTTGCCCGATCCGGTTCCGGTGGTGACCAGGGTGGGCCGCGCCGGGCCGTGCAGGGTGGACAGCCGCTTCCAGGCGCGCTCCTGGTGGCGGTACGGGATGAGGTCGGGGTGCCAGGCCAGGTGCCGCTTCCAGTCCTCACCCTCGGCAGTCCTGAACGGCGTGCGGACGCGGAGGTAGGGGCCGCGGAAGATGCCGTCCTCGGCGTCGCCGAGGAAGCCCTCCAGGGCACGGCGGGTGGACTCGTCGGCCAACGCGTACGTCGTCGCGAGGTACTGGCTCAGACTGGCCCGTACCTGGTCGGCGGCGAGAGTGGGACGCACGCGCGGTTCCTCCTTGGGGCGGATGGTGCTGGTGGAGCCGGTCAGTGGCCTACGTTAGCCGGGGCGGTGGGGCGGGTTCCGCCTCGGATCACCTGTTGCCGAGTTTCCGACCGACGTACGCGATGCGCAGGGTGCGCTCCTCGTGGACCAGCCGGAAGTGCACGCGGCCCGGCATGCGCCCCTGCTCCGGCAGGAACTCGCTGTGCCAGTCGAAGAGCCGGTTCTCGCCGTCGGTGTCGGTGAACCAGCACAGCTTCCGGCGCATCTCGAACTCGGTGCGAACGTAGGAACGCCACTGGGGCGCCATCGGGTGCCGCTCGGGGTCCCAGTCGCTGACCGCGTCCTGAAGCTCCCCGAGCCGCTCGCCGACCGGGCGGACCCACGTCTCGGACAACTCGGCGAAGTGACGCTCAGCATCTGGCGTGAACTGGACGAGGGGGAAGAGGTCAGGACATCGTGCCCAGAGCTCAGTGCCTGACCGCAGACCTTCGACGACCTTCTGCCTGGCGGTGTTCGCCCCGCGCTCGATCCACTGCAGATGGGTGTCGACGTGCTGGGTGCGGGCCGCATGCCGGACCTCGACCTCGGTGGAGACGGAACCGGTGTCCTCGCCGTCAGCGAGCCGTTCCTGGATCAGCGTGATCCGGTCGGTGTTCCAGCGGGCTTCCAGCGGCAGGGAGATCCCGACACCGCCCAGCAGATGTGCGTAACCCAGCCCTTCCACGGTCTCACCGTCGTACTCGTACCCGACGTCGGAGAACGTCTCTCCTTCGGGGAAGACCGTCCGGTACGGCGACCTGTCGTCGAGTCGCTTCAGCCTCAGCCTCAGGACCTCGTCGGTGCCCGGCGCTCCCATCCACTTGCCGATGGGGTGGCCGGGAGCGAGCTCTAACGCCAGCAGACTGTCGGCCTGGGTGATCAGCGCTGTGCCCTGCCGGTCGGCAGCAGCGACGGCGAGTACGGCCTTGACCATCTCGGTCATGGCGTGGTTGACCCGGTTCGGGTCCGCCGTCGTCCCACAGGATTTCTCGTTCAGGAACAGCTGCGGCACGTCTTCCCCTCCGCGATGATGTGTGCACCTGTTTCCGGCCCCCTGGCGGATCTCAGGCGATGAGTTGGTCGAGCGTGTTCTCCAGCTCGTCGAAGAACCCGGTGGGCCACTGGTCGATCCGACCGTCCGCGTTGACCCGCGGGGTGACGACCTCCGCGCCCGTTCCGTTGCCGCGGAAGTAGTGGAGCACCACCTGTTCCGGGGCGACGCGCCCCTGCTTCACCGCGAGCCGCACTCCGTTGAGCACATGGTCACTGTGCGTCTCCGTGATCACCTGCGCGCCCTGCGCGGCGGCGGAGGCGGCGAGCATGGCCATTCGGGTCTGCCCCTGCGGGTGCAGGTGCGCCTCCGGGTTCTCCAGGAGGATCAGAGTGCCGGGACGGGCGCTCAGACAGGCCACTACGACGGGCAGGACATAGGTGAGGCCGAAGCCGACGTTGCTGGGGCGACGGCGCTTGGTGGCGCCCAGCGTGCCCTGGAATCCGTACGAGAGGCTGACGGCGTCGGTGCCCTTGATGGCCTCGGCCTGGACGTCGACTCCGGGACACAGGTCGCCCAGCCAGGCGACGGTCTGGTCGATGAGCCGGTCGGAGGCGGCGTTCGGGTGGCGGAGCGGACCCTCGGGAACGACGTCGTCGGCGTGGTGCCGCAGGAAGTTGACCGTGTGCTCGCCGCGTACGCCGAGGAAGCCTCGGCCGATGGCCACCTGGTGGTCGCGTGGGTAGAACTCGGCGGGCGAGATGCGGTCGGCGTGCAGGTACTGGAAGGGGGCGGTGAAGAACGCCGGGGTCACGGCCACGGGACCGGCCGGCCGCTCCTGTCCGCCCTCGGAGGTGTCGGGAAGTTCGGCGTCGACGAGCGGCAGGAGGTTCTGTTCACGCTCGGCGGCACCGGTCCACCCGTACCGGTAGGGCCCCTCGTCCACGGTGAAGCCGACTCGTTCCTCGTCCCCCGTGAAGTCCTCGTGGAGGACGTCGTCTCCGGTACCGAGGCCGACGAGTTCGCCGTTGAGGAGGAAGCCCTTGTCGGCGATGTCCGTGGGGCGTCCGGCCCGGTGCTCCTCGTCCGTGAGCGAGGAGAGTGCCAGGTCGCCGGACTCGTAGGACTGCCGGAGGAGGGCGAGCGCCTGGAGGACGCTGCTCTTGCCGGACGAGTTGAGTCCGGTGAGGAGGGTGAGCGGGCCGAGGGGGATCTCCGTGTGCCGGAACGCCTTGTAGTTGTGCAGCGTCAGTCGGTCGATCACTGTTCGGCCACCCCTCGGAACAGTCGTGCCACTTCCTGGAATCGGGTGCGGATCTTCGCCGGGTCCCCGGTGCTCGCGGAGATCGACCGGTTGAATTCCCAGTCGTTCATGAGCTCGAAGAAGCGGTCGTGCACCTTCGCCCGCGACGCTACCAGCCTGTTCCGCTCGTGATCGTCGAGTAGCGCGAGATGCACGGAGATCGTCTCGAAGAGAGCCTTGTTGACTGCGGGAGAACTGCGCTTCCCGCCACGCCACTTGCGGAAAGCGTGTTCACCGAAGAGGTCCCGTGCGCACCGCATGGCCGTCCTGAACTCCCGTGCCCGCTCCTCTCGCCGCTCCTCGGTGAACGCGTTGATCCGGTACATGGCGTCGATGAGGAACTTGTCGAAGTCCTTCTCGGTGTGCGCGGCCGGATTGGTGTCGCGGAAGGCGAGGAAGCGCAGCACCATCTCGCGGTCGGCCATCCGTTCGTCGGACACGCTCCACCGGGTGGCCTCACCGAAGGCCGGGTCCTCGGCCAGGTCGGCGAGAAAGCTCCGGACGGGCCCGCTCACCAGTGCGTGTCGCAGTTCCTGCGGCTTCAGCGGCATGCCACCGGTGTTGATCCGTGAGAAGACGTTGTACTTGACCTCCTCCGGGGTGCCCTGCTGCATGATGTGGACGGTGATCTGGGTCTCGCGCAGTCGCAGCCTCAACCGTCCGCTGAGGTCCTGGTACGTCTTGCCGTCGAGCTGCCAGAGATAGTCCATGCCCCGAAGGACCAGCGGTCCCAGGTCGGTTAGTTCGGGCTTCATGAACCGGGCGAGAGCGGTGAGCCGCTGGACGCCGTCGACGACGGCCCACGTGTCCTCGTCGCCGTACGCCATGTGGAAGTTGGAGATCGGGATGCGGAGCAGCAGCGACTCGATCAGTCGGCTCTGCGCACGGTCGCTCCAGATGCCGGAGCGGCGCTGGAAGTCCGGTGCGAGATCGAGCAGGCCCTGCTCCAGTCGGGACAGCAGCAGTTCCGGGGTGGTGATCTGGGTCTGGATCTTGATGTTCTCAGGCCGGAACGGAGCGGAAATACCGTCCTCGTCCCGGTAGTCGCCCCGCCCCTCGTCCTCGTCGTCGGCGGGGAGCTCCAGCTCGACACCGGTCGGGCGGCCGTCGGAGCCGATCTCGAGCGGCGAGCCCAAGGGCAGGAGGAGCGAGTCCGGCTGGTCGACGTCCTCCGCCATGGCGAAGCCCCGGGGTGCCGGCGGCCGGCCCCCTCCGGCGCCGTCGGCGCTGTCCTCCAGGTCCGTCATGGTCCCCGCTGCCCTCCGCCGCTGCCTGATGCCGTGTCCGGCAAGCCTATAGAGGGCGTCGTGGCCTGTCAGCGCGACGTCCGGGGCATCAGCCGGGCAGGTCGAGCTCGGCGACGACCGTCTTGCCGACGGGGACGCGGTCGAACACGTCCCCAGCGGCCGGCGAGCGCCTCCACGAGGAGCAGGCCCCGGCCGGTCTCCGCGAGCGGCGGAGGCGCGGGGCGGGCCGCGCCGGGGGCAGGAAGGCGCCGCTCGCTCCGGGTGTCGGAAACCTCGATGCGTAGGGTCGGGCCGAGGAGCTTGACGGCAAGTTCGAAGTCCCGGCCGGGGACGCGGCCGTGTGTGACGGCGTTGGCGGCGAGTTCGGCGACGAGGAGGGCGGCGGTGTCGGACGCCGGGCTGCCGTGTGGCACGCCCCAGGTGTCGAGCTGGTGCAGAGCGAGCCGGCGAGCGAGGCGGGCACCGCGCGGGGCGGAGCTGAAACGCTGGGTGAACACACGTACGGTGGCGGGTGCTGGGTGGGCGGCGGGAGTGGGCGGTGCTGTCATGCACCCAAAGTGCCGCGAGGAGCGCTATGAGCACGTCCGAACTGGCCTGGTTCAAGATCAGTTACAGCGGCTCGCAGGGTGCCGACTGCATCGAGTGGCCATGGGCACGCAGGCGATCCACGTCCGGGACTCCAAGGACCAGCGGAGACCCGAACTCGCCCTCTCCCCCACCGCGTGGAACGACTTCGTCACGTATGCCGCCCAAGCCTAAGCCTCACGCAAGTGCCCCGCGCCGGACGAGTCCGGCGCGGGGCACCGTCGTTCACGTCGTGGGAGGCGCCCACTCCCCCTTGTCGATGGCCTCCTTGAGCCTCGCGGAGAAGTACGCGTGCGCCGCACGCATCTCTTCTTCGCGGTTCGCCTTGTAGAAGGGGGCGGTGTAGCCCTCGGGGGGCTCGGGCCGCTCCTTCTTCTGGTAGGCGAGGAAGTGCTCGTAGTGCTCCTTGGTCTGGCCGTGCCCATGAGCGTACGGGTCCTGCGCCAACTGCCGTCCCTTGGCGTCGAACCACATCCGTGCCTCGCGGTCCGAAAGAATCGCGTAGTGAGCCTTGTGGATTGCGATCAGCTCGTCGGCACTCATGCCGAGCCACACCGCTACCAGGGCGTCGATCTCCACGAGGGCGGCGCGGCGCTCGTACTCAGTGCGGAGCGGGGTGCCGTATTCCCAGGTCTTCTGGATTCCGTCGGCGAGGGGCGCCAGGTCAGGCCATTCCACTGCCCAATCCTCGTAGCCCGGCCACGTCATGTCGTACAACTCGGCCCAGAGCGGCGCGTAGGCATCGGTAAGGCAGTTGAGCCGTAGGGTGCGGAGGAGGAGAGGGCCGGAAAGGGGGTGGGCGGGATTGGCATAGGGCATCTTCCTCGCCTCAGTAACCTGTAGGTGCGAGCGACCAGTGATACGAAGCAGGTAGTCAAACGGCAAGGACGCCCAGAAGCCGGCGTTGAGCGCGGTGGTCCGGTTATCCTCCAGAGCCATGGAGTGGACCGTATGAACATGTGCTGGACCGGGCGGCATGACACATGCAAAGAGGCTTCTCTCCGTATGGAACGGAATCATGACACGCCACGCCAGCCGATAGAACCTGGTGTATGGCCGGAAGAGCCACGACTTCTGACGCACCGGCTCCCGCTGGCCTTCTACGTCCAGCTTCAGTTCTCCCTCGCCCAGAATTCTACTGCGCGACTCCCGCTCCTCGGCGCTTGACTGCCAATCACTTTCGGGCAGCGCTCGATCCAGCCATCGTTCTTGCTCATCTTCGTACCTCCACGGCGAACATGTCTCAGGCCTTACATAGTTCGTCCGCGGAATGGCGTCCGAGGCGAGTGTGGTCAAATCAAAGGCAATCCAGTCCTGATTCTTCCGGCACGGAATCTTTGGTTGCTTGTTAAATGGGGTGGCGATATTGATGTGTGGACCTTGAATGACTAGTTCACCCAACGAGGTTGGTTGAGATGTAGACCATGCGATGAACCCGTCTTTCTTACCGTTCGCTTCGTCAAATCCCCGCGTAATCCGTGGGTCTGCGCCCTCCACGCGATCTACGACCCCAGAAAGCGCTGCGATGGCCCCCTGCTCCTCAGTCGTAACCGGCTGAAGCAAGGCGGCCTGCCGGGCCGCTCCTTCTGTGTCGCCGGTGAGTTTTTGCCACTGCGCGAGGGTACTCAGGTCAACCCGAACCACCCGAGCTGCGTGAGGGCAAAGGTCCCACTCTCCATCGCACTTGGTCCCAGGGATCTCTCCGGCACCATCGTGATCCAAGGAAGCGATGACAGGTTCCACGCCGAAAAGCCGACTCAAGTTATCAAACTCGATATGTTCCTGCGGCCTCCCATAGATATGAATACCGAACGCCATGTTACGTTGGGCCTCGAATGCCCAGTTGGCGACATTAACAAAGCTGGCATGAAGCCTCAGTCGCGGATAGGTAGCCTCTCGAATCCGACCCTCCTTGGTGCCCCCCAAGTGCGTGTCGGGATGGATAAGCCCGATGGTGCCGCCGGACCCAAGGTTTCCCCACGTCCGAGCCATGAAGGCCCGGTAGAGATTGGGCTGCGTCCCTGCGAGTACGGGATAGGTCACTGCCGAACTCAGCCACTCGGAAACGCCTGTGGTCAATGTCATTTCCCTCAGGAAATAGTGCGCTGCCGCTTCTTGATCCAGGGCAGCCGCCTTACGCTCGCGCCACAACGCAACGCTCGGCTTCTCGACCAGCTTGAACCACGGATCAAGCTCGGCCAGAACCGTGTCTTCCTCCCACCTCGGCCTGACCCACGGCGGATTCCCCACCTGAAGGTCGAACCCGCCCCCCGGCCCCCGGAACACGTGCGCGAAGTGCAGTTCCCAGTGGAAGAAGCCGTGGCCGTCCTCCGCCTTTATGTCCTTCTCCGTCGTCCCCGCGATGTCCTCGACCGTGTTCAACCACGGGTAACGGAAAGGCAGTTGCGTCGCCGGACGCATGCCGAGGAAGCCCTCCAGGCGGTCCTCCACGTCGGCAAGGAGTTCCAGAGCCTCGTCCGGCCCGAGGTTCTCGATGCCCGAGAGCAGCGACTGCTCTGGCATGTCGACCTTGCCCAGCAGGCTCTCCAGGAAGTCCAGCCAGTCCCCGAGGCTCTGGAGCGGGACCGTCGCCCGCTCCGGCGCGCGGTTGGCGGCCTTGCGGGCGGCCGGGGCGCTCCGCCTGGACGCGCCGGAGCCCAGACCCTCGCCCAGTTCCTCCTGTTCCCCGTCCAGGTCGTCGAACAGGCCGGCCGTCCGCCACAGCTGGTCCCCGGGCGCGGGACCGGACGGCAGCTCAACCGGCGTGCCCGACGCGACCGGGGCGGCAGGCTCCACCGCCCCGCCGCCCAGTATCGCCGGCACCGAAGACTCGTCGACGAGCGCGCCGCCAGTGCCGTACACCGGGTCCGTGCCATCGAGTTCACCGACTCGGTCCAGCGGCCAGAACCACAGCGCGCACCAGGCGTCCATGACGGTCTTCAACCGCCAGTACGGCGTGCCGTGCCGGGTCAGGTCGTCGAGGACCTTCTGCTTGTCCTCCGCCTCCGTGGACTGCTCCAGCCAGTCCGCACCCCACACGTCGACGCGGCGGGACACCGCCCGTTCGGAGAGTTCGAGGCGGGTCGCGACCAGCGACCACAGGAACTCGGCGCGCCGGGCCACGCCCTGGAGACGACCCTGCTCGGTCTTGTCGGCGGCCTTGCGCCAGCGGTCGTAGCGATTCTGACGGGCCTCGTCGGTCTCGTCGCCGCGCTCCTGGAACGGCCTCGGCGCCTTCGGGGCCTTCTGGACGCCCTTGCGCCACTGGCCCAGCGCCTTGGCCTCGTCCTCGGCGAGCTTCTTCGCCTCTGACTCGCCGGCGACCGCGCCCCATCCGGTCGCGGGCAGCAGGAACTGATGCACCGCGCCCTCGGGCAGTGGCCCGTCACGGAACGGCAGGTCCTTCGGCGGGAGGGTGTTCTTCTTGGCCAACCAGCCGCCGCCTGGGAGAACGTCCGCCTGGTAGACCTTGCGGCCCGCGCCGATGAGCGAGTTGCCGCGCCGCAGGTGGAGACCGAACCAGGGCGCCCGCATGCCGGGATGCATGGAGTTGAGCCAGAGGGAGACCTCGGCGAGCTCGACCGCCGTGGCGTTGAGGTCCACACCGTAGGCGTTGTGCAGGGCGATGTATGCCTTGGCCTTCTGGAGCTCGATCTGCCGCAGTTCGGGGTCCACTCGGCGGCCCAGCTCGCGTTCACGGCGCCGCAGGTACTCGGCGGCCACCTGGTCGATGGCCTCGTTGAGGAACGCGCCCGAGCCTAGGGCCGGTTCACAGATCTTCCACTCCAAGAGTTCCTTCGCCGGGGTGGTGGTGCCGTCCTGGTCGAGGCGGTGCCTGAGAGCGAGTTCGACCGTGACCTCGGTGAGGGACTTGGGTGTGTAGTAGGAGGCGGAGGTCTGACGGTCGCGGCCTGCCAGGCGGTAGACGAACGAGTCCTTAGGGTGGGGCACCCGCTCCAGGCGGCCCGTCTCCTCGTTCGTCCGTTTGACGAAGAGGGCGTCGTCGTAGTCCCCAGTGCGGACACGGGATTCGGGGACCATCCAGCTGCCGCCCGACGGGTCGCCGCCCTTGGCGACCTCGTACAGCTTCTCTTCCGCGATGAAGCCGGTGTAGGACATCAGGCCCTCGTACACCGCGCCGAGCTGGTTGATACCGAGCTGGGCGTACGAGATGAAGCCGCCGCGCTCCCGCCCCTTGCCCCTGGTGAGCATCAGGCGGCGCAGCACCTTGTGCAGGGTCTCGTTGCGCAGCCGGGTGTCCAGGAAGGGGCGGCGCTTCTCGCCCTCTCCGCCCTCGTACGCCGGGTTCTCGATCTGGTCGTCAGAGATGAGCCGGACGGCCTCCTTGGTGAACAGCTCGGAGTGCAGGGCTTCGAAGCGCAGGCCCGCGCTCGTGCTACGGGCGGCGGCGCGGCGGGCACGGTCGGCCTCGCGGACCCGCTCGGTGTACTCGGCCTGGGTGATCTCGCCGTCGGCGAGCAGCCTCGCCGCCTCGTTCTCGGCCTCCGTCGCCTCGCGGGCCGCCGCCTCCGCCGCGAGGTCCTCGGGTTCGGTGCCGTAGCGGCGGTGGCCCTTCTCGACCTTCTTGAAGAGCAGGTCGAGCGACTCATACAGGTGGAAGCCTTTCCGCGAGCGCTCGCCGACGAGGTCGCGCAGGACGAGGTCGCCGAGGCGCTGGAGTCCGTAGCCCTGCTCGTACTCGGGGTAGTCGGAGGGCAGGATGCCGAGGGCGGGGCTGGCCTCGGCGTAGAGGAGGAAAAGGATGCGGTACAGGTAGCGCAGCGACTCGCGGCTGAGTTCCTTGGCGAGGCGGGCCGGATCGTCCAGGTCTGCGGGGGTGACGCCGTTCTCCGGTTCGCGCAGGCGGTCCAGGACCTCGTTGGCGATCCACTCGACGCTCAGGCGCAGGCCCTCGCGGAGTTCGGTCGAGACGCCGACGGCGTGCTTCGAGGACCGGTCGAGGAAGGCGGCGAGCGGCGCAGTGCCGCCCTCGGCGGGGACGCGCAGCGCGTCGGCGCCGAACAGCGCCGCCAGCATGTCGAGTTCGCCGCCGTGGCGGTCGTCGCGGCGGTGCAGGGCCGCGTCCAGGTCGGCGGACAGATAGCGGCCTTCGGGCCAGGCGAGGCGGTCGGCGAGGACCGCGACGCCGCCGACGAGCAGCAGGACGTGGCGCGGAGGTGTGTCGCAGGTGAAGAGGAAGTCGGTGAGCGCCTTCGCGTCCAGCAGATCCGGCGCCGACGTCTCCGTCTCCACCGGGTGGAGCAGGCGGCCGGCGCCGTCCGGGTCGAGAGCGGCGTCGGGTTCGGTGGTCCAGCCGCAGGCGACCGCATACAGGCCGGGTTCGGCGTGGAGCACCTGGACTACGTACTCGCGGTCGGCGCGGTGGACGGCCACAGTCTGCTCGTGGGCATCGGCGTAGCCAAGGGCGCGCAGGGTGTCGACGTGGCTCTCGGTGTAGCGCTTCCGCCATCCTTCGGGTGCGAGCGTGTCGGGCGCGGCGAGCGCCGCCGCGTCCTCGGCGAGCGCGGCGCGGCCCGCGAAGTAGGGGCCGTACAGGGCGCGCAGGCTCTCGCGGGGGGTGCGGACGCGCGGCGGTACGGAGTCGGGGCCGAGGCCCTGGCGGGCGGCGTCGGCGACGGCATCGGCGTGGCGGCGGCGTTCGGCTTCCTCGAAGGCCGCCCAGCGGGTGAGGAGGCCGTCCTTCGCCTTGAGGTCCTTGGGAAGGACCTCGGCGAGGTAGTGCGGCGAGAGGTAGTCGCCATGGTTGACCAGCGAGTCGTACGTCACGTCAGTTCTCCGCCTGGGCGTCGGACGGGTGGGCGGCGTCGGATGCGGGGGCCGGGTCCTGGGCGCCGGCCGCGGGTGCGACCGTCTCGTCTCCAGAAGCGTCCGGGGCGCCGGGGCGGTCCAGGACGGCGAGAACCCGGAGCAACGGCCGTCCGGTGGTCTGGAGTTGGTCGAGGAGACGGGCCAGTTCGTCGGCGGTCTCCTCGACGAGACGCTCGCGGCGGCCGGTGATGCCGGGGAGCAGGGAGTCGGCACGCCACTGGGCGACGTGGTCGCGGTAGGCGGCGAGCGGCCCGCTGATCTGCTCCTCCCACGCGGCCCTGCCCGCGTCCAGGTGGTGGCGGGCGGCGGTGACCGCGGCCGGGACGAGGGTCTGGAGCCGGTCCAGGTCCCGCGGGCCTCCGGCGCGGGCGAGCCTCGGGCCGACCTTCGCGTCGCGCAGCGCGTCGGCCATGGGGCGTACCTCGGGCGTCCCATGGCCGTCGGGGCGGAGACCGGTCACGGCCATCCAGCGAACCACGGTCGGGCGACCTAGGGCGTTGGAGTGGATGCCCTGAATGAGGAAGACCGGGCCGTCGACGTGGGGCGTGGTGACGACAGGGGCCTCCTGCCGGCCGAACTCGACCAGGACCTTGTCCGTCAGCCACTCGACCACCGGATGGATGTCGGTGAGGAAGGAGACGTCCGGCCACATCGTGGTGCTGCTGTCCCTTGCCTCGGTGAGCTTGCGCTGTGCGAGGGCTCGGTCGAAGGTGACCAGCATCCGTTCGGCGACGCGCTGTTCCCTGAGGTAGGAGGGCGGCAGGGCTTTGAGGCGGTGTAGCAGGTCGGGCGCCAGGGCCGGGGAGAGGGAGAAGTAGGCACCGCCCTGGGCGTCGGTGCCGGACGACAGGGCGATCTGGTCCTCGGCGCGCTCCTCGTACACCTCGTCGAGGGCGGTGGCGACGAAGTCGGCGGTGTCGCCGTCGAAGAGAGAGATCAGCTCGGCGCGCGCGGGCAGCTCCTGCTCGGTGATCGTGTCCACCTGGCCGAACAGGTCGGCGAGTGCCGTGTCATCGGCGGGGGCAGAGGCCAGAAACTCCTCGACCGTGCCGCCCCTGACCAGTTCCTTGATGAGCCGGCGCTCTTCCTCCTCGGCCCGGTAGAGACCGGAGACGGCCTCGGCCGTGCCGTCCAGCTTGTGCGCCTCCTCCTCCCGGAGCAGCAGCTTCTCGGCGACCGTGCGGTCGTCCTTGGCGCCGGGGACGGTCGAGGTGAGGATCAGCGCGTGGAACCGGGGCTCGTGCTTCTGCCCGTAGCGGTCGATACGGCCGTTGCGCTGCTCGATGCGGATCAGGGACCACGGGATGTCGTAGTGGACGAGGTGGTGGCACTGGCGGTGCAGGTTGACGCCCTCGGAGGCCACGTCTCCGGTGAACAGCAGCCGGACGGGAGTGTCGGCGAGGCCGAAGGCCTCAAGGACCTTGCCCTGCTCCTCGTCGCTGAGGCCGCCGTGCATCACGGCCACGGCCTTCGACGTGCCGTCCGCCCCGACCGGGAGGCCCAGGCGGCCCGGGACGACCTCGGCGAGCCACGTCAGTGTTCGGACGCGTTCGGAGAAGACCACGGCTCGCGTGGTGGACCGGGGGCCGACACCGATCTCCTTGAGCTGGGCGACGAGCGCGTCGAGCTTGGCGGAATCGCCGGGCGCGGTGCCGTCGCCCATGCCGGAGACGATCTCCCGGAGCCGGGCGAGGGCGGCCTGCTCGGCGGCGATGGCGGGGTCGGGTCGCAGCCCCTCCTCCTCGGCCTTGCGGACCCGGTCCGTGAGGGAGGACACGCGGTTCGCGACCGTCTCGTCCAGGGCGACGTGCGAGGACAGGAACGTCTTGAGCAGGTTGTAGGCGAAGACCGGCTCGACGGCGACCGAGACGGGGTCGTGACTCGCGGTGCCGAACTCGGTGCTTGTCGGCGGGGTGGGGATCCAGTGCTCGGCCAGTTCCGCGAAGACCCTCTCCTCCGCCTCGGTGGCCGCGCATTGGAGGGAGACGGTGGGACCCCGGTCCGGCCACTCGGTGCCCATCTCGTCCCGGACCTCGGGGCTGATCTTGGTGCGCCTGATGAAGAGATGGCCGAGGTCCTCCGCCGGGTCGTAGTGGTCGCGGTCGGCGATCGCGGCCGGGTCGAGCAGGGAGATCAGGTCGGCGAAGGACCGCTTGTCGCCGTTGTGCGGGGTGGCGCTGGCGAGCAACAGGGCGTCCGTGCGGGGCGCGAGGATCTCGGCGAGGGCGCGGCGCTGGCTGCCGGGGTTGATCAGGTTGTGGGACTCGTCGATGACGACGGCGTCCCAGCGGATCCGCTCCAGGTGGTGCCGGTACTGGCCGATGTTCTTCAGGGTGTCAACAGAGATGATCACGCGCTTGTAGTGCGTGAACGGATTCCGCCCCGCCGGAAGCTCGCGCTGGACGCGCTGGATGCCGAGCGAGTCGAGCCGTACCAGCGGGATGGAGAAACGGGTCCACAGCTCGTGCTGGAACTGCTCCAGGATGCTCTGTGGGGTCACGACCAGGATGCGCTCGCCCCGGCCCCGGCGGATGAGCTCCGCGAGGGTCAGGCCGATCTCCAGGGTCTTGCCGAGACCGACGACGTCGGCGATCAGAACCCGGGGACGGAGGTTGCGCATGGACAGGGCAAGTTCGGCCGGGCGCTGCTGGTAGACGAGCGGGTCCAGGAGGAAGCGGTCGGTGAGGGCAAGGCCCCGCTCCGACTGAGGCAGCGGCGTCTTGCGCAGGACGGCTTCGAGGAACAGGCGGCTGCGCCGGTAGTACGAGGAGGTATCGGGTACGAGGACGGTCTTCTCCGGGTCCAAGAGCTCCACTGTGTCGATGCCGCTGAAGAAGACGGCCTCCTCGTCCCGCACGAACTCGGAGACGCCGACCGCCTCGATCCGCTCCCCGTCGTGATCGGTCGTGGTGGTGTTACGGACCAGCCACTCCTCGTCCCGTACGAGGACCTGCGCGCCCGGCGGGAACCGGGTTCCCTCCTGCGTTGCCCCCTGGTCGGTCACTCGCCGCCCCTTCGTCTTCCTGTGTGTTATGCGCTCTCATCTCCGCAAGTCTGTCACGGGGAGGAAGGGAGGCGTACGGGGTAGGGCAGGTGGCCGCGCCTGCTCAGAAACGGGCCTCGCGGGCGTAGCCGGCACGAATCCGCTCGGCGATCCTCAAGGGCGCGGAAGGCCTGACAGCGGTCATCCTGCATCGCGGGCGCGGGCGATTTTCCGCCTGCGCAGGCGAGGACGCCGGGAGGGCGGAGGTGCCGTCGTCCGGATCATCCGGATCGGGCTCTCCCACCGAGGTGTACTGCCGGGCCCCTGCGAAACCGGCCGGACCCGCCTGCTCGTCGTCCTCGACCGCCGCCTGGTCGATAACGGCGGGTGTGTAGGCAGGTGCGCCGGCTCCCGCGGGAGGCCCAGGGACCGGCGCGGGAAGCGGGGGCACGCTGATTTCGGGCGTCAGAGCTGCGAGGCGGCGCTTGGCCTGGAGGGCGGTCAGACCCTGTTCACGGATGACGCGCACCAGCCGCTCGGTGACTTCGGGCAGTGCCGGCCTGTCATCCGGATCCAGTGCCAGCATGTCCGTGATCAGCGGCACGAGTTCCGGTGGGGCGTCCGCCAGGTCGGGAGGGGTCGCCGGGTCCTCGATCTTCAGGGCGACGGCCTGCCACGTCGCCCCCTCGTACGGGTAGTGGTGGGTCGCCGCGAAGAGCAGCACCGCACCCAGAGCGTACACATCGGCGGACCGGTCCAGCTGTTGCTCGCCCCTGGCCTGCTCCGGAGGCATGCAGAGCACGCTGCCGACGACGAAGCCGGTGGCCGTGAGGGTGGTGCGGCGTTCCGCGAGGACGGCGAGACCGAAGTCGATCACCTTGGGGCCGTAGGAGGAGAGCAGGATGTTCTGCGGCTTCAAGTCACGGTGGAGCAGCCCTGCCTTGTGGACGGTGCCGAGGCCCTCGGCCAGCAGCGCTCCGAGGCTAGCGGTCTCGGCGAGCGGCAGGGCTCCCTGACCGGCGACCAGGGTGCGCAGATCGGGTCCGGGTACGTACTCGACCGCGAGCCAGGGCTGGTCGGCGTTTGCGTCGGCGCCGACGAAGGCCGCGACGAAAGGCCCGTAAACGGTGCGCAGGCTCTCCACCTCGGACAGGAAACGCGCCCGGGTTTCCTCATCGAGCACGGAGGGCTTGATAACCTTCACGGCGGCCAGGTGGCCGGCCGCGGACTCACCCAGGAACACCTGGCCCATGCCGCCGGAGCCGATCCTGCACACGAGGGCGAAACCCCCGATCTCCTTCGGGTCGTCGTCCCTCAGTGGTTCCACGGTGTCACGCCTCCCCGTTGTGGTCCGCACCCCGCGATTTCACGCGGTGGACCTACCCGGACCGGGACGCAGTCTATGCAGGTCCTCTGTCGTCCTGTACCGGCTTTCCCCGGAGGCATCCACAGGCGCGACGGTCGCCGTCACGAGCCTGACAGGCCGTGGTCGTCCATCAATCGCATCAGATTCCGCTTCCGCTTGTAGGCGGCGCGCAGGTCGGCGATGTACGCGGTGAAGTCGTCCGGTGTGCCGAGGTGGCGGTAACAAGAGGCGAATTGACGGCCAAGCAAAGACCGCCGCCCGCACGGACATCCACTTGACGGCAGCATACCGTTGTCATAGATCCACTTCGAGTCGACGATGTGCCTTCGGAACGGCAGGTCAACGAGCGGCAGCTCTCGGTACTGCAGTGGGTGAGAGGCGGCGCCCCGTCGGCGTGTGGGAGATCAACTCCTACAAGACAACGTGCCAGGCACTGCAGAACCGGCGAGGCTGGCCAACCGCGCGGCGGCCAGCCTTAAGGACCCCATCTCGGCGTTCACCGTCATGCAGGTGAACACCCGCCCACCAGCCTGAAACCGCGCATGACCACCCATCAGAAATGCAGCGTTCATGCGCCAACCGTGCGTCCATAGCGCACACTCGGAAAAAGCAGGTCAGCGGCCCTTTTCTGGCAGACTCCAAAATCGCCACATACTCCACATAATGCGTCATCGGGAACAGGACGATCGGAGCTCAGTTGACCGGTCTCTGTGATCGGTCAACACTAGGCCGAACCAAACTGACATCGCAGGCACGTTCGGTCCCCCGGAGCTCACTCCAGCCCTACCGAATCGGGCAGGCATCACACACGCCCCCAGCATCTTCGTACCGCTCCGTACAGACACCTACATCCACTGGCGCCGGGCCAAGGGGACTCGCAGGAGCAGACATACCCGAGCCGATACCCCTACTGACCTGCGCAGCGTCTCGCTACCGCGTTCAACCTCTGGATGAGGTGTGCAACAAGACAGGGCGTACACACAGACAAGGGGTCGGTGCAAGCCGTCATGGGGTCGAGTGGGAGCACGGCCCCATGACGAGTATTCGGACAAGGGGGCGAACAGCGCGACCCCTTGCCTCGTGCACCAGACCGGGCAGCGGAGATGCTCCCTGGGAGCGACCGGATCGGGTGACCATCCGTCCACCCCCGGTTGACGTCGCTCCCAGTCTCCCGCTCCCTGGGAGCGCAGGGAGCCGCTCCCCGCTCCCAGAATTGCTCCCAAACACGAAGTAGGGGCCATCCGAAGATGGCCCCTACCTGCGACGTTTCCGTCGGGACGACAGGATTTGAACCTGCGACCCCTTGACCCCCAGTCAAGTGCGCTACCAAGCTGCGCCACGTCCCGATGCGCGTGTCCCGCGGTGTTCTGCGTGATCGCGCAAACAGAACTTTACCCCACGTTCGGGGGTGGTCCGCTCCCCCCGCCGCACGCCCGGCGAGGGACAATCGCCGTATGAGCACCGCACCCCGACCCGATGACCGTGGCCGCGACCGTGATACCGAAGGGCGGGCCCGCAACGCGCGGCCGCGTGACGGTCTCGGGCGCCCTTTGCCGTACGGCACCGAAGGCGTGGAGCGGCAGCCCGAAGGGGTCACGCGCACACCCGAGGAGACGGTCACTCAGGCACAGGCGCTCCTCGACGCGGGGCGCCCCTTTCACGCGCACGAGGTCTTCGAGGACGCCTGGAAGTCGGGCCCCGATGACGAGCGTGACCTGTGGAAAGGGCTCGCGCAGCTGGCCGTTGGGCTGACCCACTCGGCCCGCGGCAACCTCACGGGTGGGGCGCGGCTGCTGCTGAGGGGAGCGGGCGCGATCGACGCGGGGAGGAAGAGCGAGCGGCCGTACGGGATCGACGTGGACGGACTCGTTCTGTGGGCCCGGCAGTTGGCGGAGTCTCTGGAGGCGGGCGGGCCGACGGTGGACGCCGCGAAGCACGCGCCGCGGCTGCGCGGGGCCGACGGCACGTGACGTCGCGGGGCCGGATCCGGCAGGTGAAGCCCTCGGGTCCAGTCGGTACCGGCCGTACCTGACGCGCCCCGCCCACCCCCACCGCACCCCCGTGCGGCAGACTCTCGGCGTGCGAAAGATTCATGTCATCGGTATCGGCGCCGGCGACCCCGACCAGTTGACCCTGCAGGCCGTCAAGGCTCTGAAGAGCACCGACGTGTTCTTCATCCTCGACAAAGGCGAGGAGAAGGACGACCTCGTCCAGCTGCGGCGTGACCTCCTTGACGCGCACCGCGCCGACGGCGCCTACCGCGTGGTCGAGGCGCGGGACCCCGCACGCGACCGGAAGGCGGGTGGCGCCGACTACTCCCCCGCCGTCGGGGACTGGCGCAGCCGCCGGGCGGACATCTACGCGCGGCTGATCGCCGATGAGCTGGGTGCGGACGAGTGCGGCGCGTTCCTGGTGTGGGGCGACCCCGCGCTGTACGACAGCACGCTCGGGATCCTGGAGGAAGTACTCGACCGGGGCGAGCTGGCCTTCTCGTACGACGTCGTGCCGGGTATCAGCAGCGTCTCCTCGCTCGCCGCCAGGCACCGCACCGGCCTGAACCGCGTCGCGCGCCCCGTGCAGATCACCACCGGGCGCCGGCTCACGGACCACGGCTTTCCCGACGGTGTCGATGATGTCGTGGTCATGCTCGACGCCCATCAAGCGTTCCGGCGCTATCAGGACGGGGAGGGCGGCGACATGTACATCTACTGGGGCGCCTACGTCGGGACCGCCGACGAGATCCTCGTCTCCGGGCCGCTCGACGAGGCCGCTCCGCGTATCGAGGCCCTTCGGGCCGAGGCGCGCGAGCGCAAGGGCTGGATCATGGACACCTATCTCCTGCGCCGCAACCTGGACTGAGGGAACGCGCGCGAGCCCCGCGTCACCGGACCGGACCGGCCCCGCATGCACACGCCCGTGCCCGGTGTGAGGGTGACGGTGTGACGACCACCGCCGAGCCCGCCGCCGAGGCCCCCGCGCAGGGGCCGCCCGTCCTGGACAAGCGCCGCCGCAACATCGTCTTCGTGACGATCATGCTGGGGATGCTGCTCGCCGCGCTCGACCAGACCATCGTGGGCACCGCGCTGCCCACGATCGTGGCGGATCTGGGCGGCGCCGAGCACATGTCGTGGGTCGTGACCTCGTATCTGCTCGCCGAGACCGTGGCCACCGTGCTCGTCGGAAAGTTCGGCGATCTCTTCGGGCGGAAGATCGTCTTTCAGGTCTCGGCGATCATCTTCATCACCGGCTCGTTCCTGTGTGGTCTGTCGACCAACATGACGCTGCTCATCGCCTGGCGTGCGCTGCAGGGCATCGGAGCGGGCGGTCTCATGGTGACCTCGATGGCGTTGATCGCCGACGTCATCCCGCTGCGTGAACGCGGGAAGTACCAGGGTGCGATCGGCGCGGTCTTCGGGGTGGCCACCGTCATCGGCCCACTCCTCGGCGGGCTCTTCACCGACCATCTGACCTGGCGCTGGGCCTTCTACGTCAACGTCCCCATCGCGATCGTCGTGGTGATCGCCGCGGCGCGCACCATCCCCGTCGTGAAGTCGGCGGTACGGCCCGTCATCGACTATCTCGGCATCGCGTTCGTCGCGATCGGCGCCAGTGCGCTGATCCTGGCGACGAGTTGGGGCGGCAATCAGTACGCGTGGGGTTCGGGCACCATCATCGCGCTGTTCGCGGGCGGCGCGATCGCGCTCGCGTTGTTCTGCGTGGTCGAGACGCGGGCCGCCGAACCGATGCTGCCGATGCGGCTCTTCGCCAATCCCGTCTTCACCGTCTGCTCGATCCTCAGCTTCATCGTCGGCTTCGCGATGCTGGGCGCGATGACCTTCCTGCCGACCTATCTGCAATACGTGGACGGGGACTCGGCCACCATCTCGGGTGTGCGGACGCTGCCCATGGTGATCGGGCTGCTCATCGCGTCGGTCTTCAGCGGCAACGTGGTGAGCAAGACCGGCAGGTACCGGATCTTTCCCATCGTGGGTGCGCTGGTCATGGCACTCGGGCTCTATCTGCTCTCGCTGATGGACAACGAGACCAGCACCTGGCTCGAATCCCTGTACATGTTCGTCCTCGGTGCCGGTATCGGGCTCTGCATGCAGGTCCTGACGATCGCCGTGCAGAACACCGTCGTCTACTCGGATCTGGGGACGGCGACCTCCGGGGTCACCTTCTTCCGTACGCTCGGCAGCTCCTTCGGCACCGCCGTGTTCGGGACGATCTACGCCAATACGCTGAAGCCGAATCTGGAGGACGGGGTCGCGGCGGCGGCGAAGGCCGGGTCCGCCGATCCCGCCGTGGTGGCCAAGGCCGCGCAGAGTCCGGCGGGGCTGCACGGCCTCCCCCCGGAGGCGGCGGCGCCCATCATCAAGGCGTACGCCGACACGCTGCACACCGTGTTCCTGTGGACGGTGCCCGTGGCGCTGCTCGGATTCCTGGTGGCCCTCTTCCTCAAGCAGGTGCAGCTGCGGGACAGCGCGCGGATGAGTTCATCGGACATGGGCGAGGGCTTCGCGTCGCCGACCTCGGGCGGCAGCCCGGACCGGGTGCTCGAACTGGCGGTGGGCAACATCATCCGCAACACCGGGATGGACACCGCTCGTCGTGTCATCCGTGAGTCCGACACCCGGCTCGACATCGCCGGCGCGTGGGCCGTGATGCAGGTGACGCTCTTCGACCGGATGGTCGGTCACGCGAATCTGAGCCTGATCGCCGCCCGGCGTCAGCTGCCGGCCGAAGTCCTGGTGCCGGTGTTCGACCGCATGGTCGAGGAAGGCTTCCTCACCCGCACCGGCATGCTCTTCTCGCACACCCCCGCGGGGGAACGCGAGGCCGACGTGATCGGCAAGGCGTGGGCCAGGTGGCTGGGCGAGCAGGTGGAGAGGGACAGCGGGCGTCCCGCCGACCAGGATCTCGTCAAGGCCGTCGACGCGATCGCGAAGCGGCTGCTCGTGGAGGACCTGGAGCACGGCCTCGCCCCCGAGGCGAGAAAGCCGGCCCCGATCTCTGCGGGCAGGGCCTAGGTCCCTGGCCGGGGCCCCTCCACACCGCCGACCCCCCGATGCGTACGTCGCCTTCGAGTGCGGCCGGGCGGGCTTCGCGGCACCGCGCGGCGGGACTCGGGCGGTTCAGCGCAGCAGCAGTTGGAGGCCGCCGAGCACGGTGGCCCCGATGACCAGTTGCTCGAAGAGACGCTGGTTGATGCGGTGCACGGCGGCCTTGCCGATGAGGGCTCCCGGGATGACGAAGAGCACGAGTGCCGCGTCGAGGAGCAGTGAGTGCGCGTCGATCAGGCCGAGGCCCGCGCTGAACGGCACCTTGGAGGTGTTGACGATGAGGAAGAACCACGCCGACGTCCCCAGGAAGCTGAGCTTCTGGAAGCCCGCGGAAAGCAGATACATCGACATGACCGGGCCACCCGCGTTGGCGACCATGGTGGTGAACCCGCCGAGCACGCCGTAGGAGGGGGCCTTGAGGCGGGAGCGGCGCGAGGGTTCCGCCCCGTCCGCGACGGCCCGGCGTCGCCACAGCGTGACCGCCGCCATCATCAGCAGGATCGCCCCGATCGACGTACGCACCACGGCGTCGTCGGCCCACATCAGGAAGACGGTGCCCACCACCACGCCGCCCGCGACGGCGGGGAACAGCCGCCACAGCGTGGGCCAGTGGGCATGCCTGCGGTAGATGAGGACGGCCAGGACGTCGCCCGCGATGAGGATGGGCAGCAGGACGCCGGTCGACTCGCGCGCCGGCAGGACCGCGGCGAAGACCGCGAGGCTGACCGTGTTGGCTCCGCTGACGGCGGTCTTCGAGAAGCCGACGAGCACCGCGGCCGCGGCGAGCGCGGCGAATTCCCAGAGAGATATGTCCATGCCAGGGCGAAACCTACGCCCCGCTGTAGGTGACGCGCAGCTCCCGCTTGAGGACCTTCATGCTGGGACCGAGCGGCAGTTCGCCGGTGAACTCGACGCGGCGCGGGTACTTGTGGCGGCCCAGGTGCTCCTTGGACCACGCGGTGATGCCCGCGGCGTCAGGGACCGCGCCCGGCGCCGCGACGACGACGGCGCAGATCTCCTCGCCGTGCACGTTGTCGGGCAGGCCGATGACGGCGACGTGCGCGACGTCCGGGTGGCGCATCAGCACCTCTTCGACCTCGCGCGGGTAGACGTTGAAGCCGCCGCGGATGATGACGTCCTTCTTGCGGTCGACGATGGCCAGGAACCCGTCGGCGTCCTTGGTCCCGAGGTCACCGGTGCGGAACCAGCCGTCGACGACGGCCTCGGCGGTAGCCTCCGGGCGCCCCAGGTAGCCGGAGAAGACGTTGTGGCCACGGACCACGACCTCGCCAAGGTCACCCGTCGGAAGCAGCTCGATCCGCCCCTCGACGTCGGCTCGGGCAATCTCCACGTCGACGCCCCACAGCGGGTGGCCGATGCTGCCCGCCTTGGTGCCGAAGACGGGCTGGTTCACGGAGGCGGTGGGCGAGGTCTCGGAGAGGCCGTACCCCTCGTAGACCGGTACGCCGAAGGCCTCCTCGAAGCGTTCGAGCACGGCCACGGGCAGCGAGGCGCCGCCGGAGACCGCGAGCCGCAGCGTGGGCAGTTCGGAGGCGGCGGTGGCAGCAGCGGCCACGAGGTTCACGTACATCGTCGGAACGCCGTGGAAGGTGTTGACGCCCTCCGCCGCCATCAGTTCGATCGCCCGCGCGGCGTCGAAGCGCGGCAGCAGGACGAGCGTCGCGCCCGCGCGCCAGGTCGCGTTCATGGAGACGGTCTGGCCGAACGCGTGGAAGAGCGGGAGCGCGCCGAGCGCGATGTCGTCGTCGCGCACGTCATGGGCGTCGAAGGCACAGACGGTCGCGTTCATCACCAGGTTGAAGTGGCTGAGTACGGCACCCTTGGGGACCCCCGTGGTGCCGCTGGTGTAGAAGACGACGGCGGGGTCGTCGGCCTCACGGGTGACGTAGCTGGTCAGCGGCTCGGCTGCCCCCGCCAGGGTCTCCAGTTCACCGCCCTCGCCCAGGGTCAGCATCCGTACGCCGGTGGCGGCGGCAGCGGTTTTACCCGTCTCGGCCTGCGCGGGGTGGCAGAGGAGCAGGGTGGCGCCGCTGTCCCGCAGGACGTGCTCGACCTCCTCCGCGGAGAGCAGGAGGTGTACGGGGACGACGACGCCGCCCGCGGCGAGGATCGCGTAGTAGGCGCGGGGGAACTCGGCGGTGTTGGGCGCCATCAGGGCCACGCGGTCTCCCGGCCGCACCCCGAGCCCCACGAGCGCCGCGGCCTGCGTACGGGCCTGCTCCCACAACTCGCCGAAGGTGAGCCGCAGTTCGCCCTCGACGAGGGCGGTGCGGTCCGGTCGGCGTCGGGCGGGCTCGGCGAGGATCGCGGCGAGGGACAGCGTGGCCATGGGTGGTGCTCCGTTTCCTTGCGTTCCGTGCGGCCTTGCAGATGTGAGGCGGGGGATTCAGCCGCGCTCGACCAGGAGCGCGCTGCCCTGGCCGACGCCCACGCACATCGTGGCGAGGCCACGGGCCGAGCCGGTGCGGCGCATGCGGTGCAGCAGCGTGGTCAGGATGCGGGCGCCGGAGCAGCCGAGGGGGTGGCCGATGGCGATGGCGCCGCCGGTCGGGTTCACCAGCTCCGGGTCGATGCCCAGGGCGTCGACGCAGGCGAGTGCCTGGGCCGCGAACGCCTCGTTGAACTCGGCCTCCCGCAGGTCGTCGACGGACCAGCCGACGCGGGCGAGCGCCTTCTGCGTGGCGGGCACGGGCCCGATGCCCATGACGTCCGGGTGCACACCGGCGGAGGCCCCCGCGACGTACCGGCCGAGGGATTCGAGGCCGAGGTCGTTCAGGGCCTCCTCGCTGACGAGGAGGAGTCCTGCCGCGCCGTCGTTCATCGGCGACGCGTTGCCCGCGGTGACGGTGCCGCCCTTGCGGAAGACGGGGCGCAGGCCGCTGAGCTTTTCGTACGAGGTGTCCTCACGGATGCATTCGTCGAGTTCGACGAGGGTGCCGTCGGGCAGCGTGACGGGGAGGATCTCGTCGTCGAAGTGGCCGTTCTTGCGGGCCTCGGTGGCCTTTTGGTGGCTGCGGAGGGCGAAGGTGTCCTGGCGTTCGCGGGAGATGCCGTGGCGCTCGGCGACTTCCTCGGCGGTCTCGCCCATGGCGAGGACGCCGTGCAGGTCCTTCATGGCGGGGTTGACCAGGCGCCACCCGAGGCGGGTGTCGGCGGTCTCCATCTTGTGCGGCAGTGCTTCGTCGGGTCGGGGCAGCACGAAGGGGGCGCGGCTCATCGACTCGGAGCCGCCCGCGAGGACGATGTCGGCCTCACCCGAGGCGATGGTGCGGGCGGCGGCGGTGACGGCTTCCATACCGGAGGCGCAGAGGCGGTTCACGGTGGCGCCGGGCACGGAGTCCGGGAGACCGGCGAGGAGGGCGGCCATGCGGGCCACGTTGCGGTTGTCCTCGCCCGCCTGGTTGGCGGCGCCCCAGTACACGTCGTCGATCCGGGCCGGATCCAGCTGGGGTGTGCCGGCCAGGAGGCCCCGCACGACGGTGGCGGCGAGGTCGTCCGGGCGGACGGCGGAGAGGGCGCCGCGGAGCTTGCCGATGGGGGTGCGGCGGGCTGCGGCGAAGTGGACTGGGCGCACGATACGGCTCCGGATCGTTTGCGGTCATCGTCTGCGGGGTCACTGCGTGACGGCTCGATGTAAATTAGCACTGCTAGTTTTGAGTGTACGGGGAGGCTGCGCTGGGCGGAAGAGCGGTCTTTTCCCCAACCCCGCCCCTTCCCGAAAACCGTGCCTGCGCCCCGGACCTACCTGGGGCTCCGCCCCAGACCCCGCTCCTCAAACGCCGGAGGGCTGAAAGACTCAGCCCGTCCGGCGTTTGAGGACAAGGCCCCCGCGCCGAGCGGGTTTTCGGGAAGGGGCGGGACTGGGGCCAAAAAAATGCTCTACACAACCGTCACCCGCACCGGACCATCCCCCGCATCCACCCTCCCGACCCAACCCCCCGAGAGATACACCCCCTGGTTGGGCAGCACCCTTCGCCGTACCCGTTGCCGGTGCAAGAGGCGCCCGTCCTGCCTCACCACCAGAACAGGGCAGACCAGAGCCTCCGCCGTCCGCAGGACAAAGCGGCCGCTCGGAGCATCCGGCACCAGCCGGTTCGGCGCCACCCACCGCAGTGGGGCCTCGGCCACCACCGGCACCGCGCCGCCCGGCCACCCCGCACCCCCGAGATGCCGCCGCACCGAACCCGCGACCAGCGCCCCCTCCCCCGCGGCCACCCGCGCCGGCTCCACCGCGTGCACCCCGCTGCCCACCGCGAAGACCCCCGGTGACGCGGTGCGGAACGAGGTGTCCACCGCCGGGCCCCGCGTCCCGGGGTCGAGGAGCACGCCCCCGCGTCGCGCCAGCTCGTGGTCGGGGACGAAGTCGCCGGTGAACACCACCGTGTCGCAGGCGAGTACGCACTCCCGCCCGTCTTCCCGCCGCAGGCGCACTCCCGACAGCCTCCCGCGGCCCAGGAGTTCGGTCACCGAGGCCCCGGTCAGCAGCGGTACCGAGGGCACTCCGAGTCTGGCGACCGCGGCCCTGCCCCGGCCCACCTGGGCACGCGCCTCCTCCGTGACGAGCGCGACGACCTCCACGCCCGCGCGCCGCAGCGCGGACAGCGCCCCGTAGCTCACCGGCTCCGCGCCGACGACGACCGCGCGGGTCCCGATCTCCTGCCGGTAGATGTCGACCGCCTGCTGCAGCTCTCCCGTGGTGAAGACCCCCGCCGGGCGCGTCCCCGGGACGAGCCGCGCCGTCCGAGGCCGTTCCCGCGCGCCCGTGGCGAGGACCACGGCACGCGCGGTGATCCGCTCCAGGCCGTGCGGCCCGGTCGTGTCCAGGGCCAGCGGCCCGGCCCAGCCGGTGGCGCTCACCCCGGTCCTCACGGCCGCTCCGGCACCGAGCGCGGCCTCGACGAGGCCCTCCGCGTACTGCGGCCCCGTCACTCCCCACCGCCCGAACCCGGCGTGGTGACAGTGCCGCGGCACCCCGCCGGCCCGCGCCTCCCGCTCCAGGACCTCCACCGTGCCCGCGCCCGACGCGGCGAGGCGCGCGGCCGCGGCGAGTCCCGCGGGGCCCGCGCCCACGACGAGTACGTCCACGCTGCGCTGCCGCCTCATCGCGCCGCCCCCGACTCGCCCCAGCCGTCGAAGAGTTCCCGTACGGCGGCCCCGCAGTAGAACCCCTGGCAGCGCCCGCCCCGCGCCCGTGTCCGGCGCCGCAGTCCGTCCAGAGACCCGGGCGGAACGGTACTGATGAGGGCGTCCCTGATCTCCCCGCGGGTCACGCGTTCGCAGTGGCAGACGATGCTGCCGTACGCGGGGTCGGTCGCGATGAGGTCGGCGCGCTGGTAGGGGCGCGGGAAGGCCTCTCCCAGGTTCGGCATGCGCACCGGCTCCAGGGCCTCGGGGGCTGTCAGGTCGAGGCCGAGGTCTGGGTCAGCGGTCTCGGCGAGCAGGCCCACGACGTACTCCGCGATCGCCATCGACGCGGTGAGGCCCGTGGAGCGGATGCCGCCGACGGTGATGTACCGCTCCTTCGGTGCGGCGTGGATCTGGTAGTCGTCGTGCTCGGTGGCCGCCCGCAGCCCGGCGTAGACCGTGGTGACCTCCTCGTCGAGGAGCGCGGGCAGGATGCGCCGGCCCTTGGCGCGCAGCCCGGCGAGACCGTCCTCAGTGGTGCCCGTGGCGCCCTTGTCGTCCAGCTCCTCGGCGGTGGGGCCGAGAAGAACGTTGCCGTACACGGTCGGCGCCACCAGCACGCCCTTGCCGAGCGCTGTGGGCACCGGCAGCAGGATATGGCTGACCAGGTCCCGGGCGAGCTTGTCGAAGACGATGAGCTGGCCGCGGCGCGGGGTCACGGTGAACTCGCCGCGGCCGAGCAGCTGCCGGTCGAGTACGTCGGCGTGCAGCCCCGCGGCATTGACGAGGTGGCGGGTGCGTACGACGCCGCGGGGCGTGGTCAGTTCACGGCAGGCGGAGTCGTCGTCGTCCGGTGATCGTGCTGGACCGATCTTCTCCACCGCGCAGTTGAGGTGCAGGTCCACTCCCCCGCGCACGGCTTGGGTGGCGTACGCGAGTGTCGTCGTCCAGGGGCAGATGATGGACTCGCCGGGGACGTCGAGAGCACCCAACACACCTTCGCCCAGGTGTGGTTCGCGAGACCTCACCTCGTCGGCGTCGATGATGCGGGCTTCGTCGTAGCCGTTGCGTTCCGCCTTGCGCAACAGGCCGGGGAGCGCGTCGAGTTGTTCCTCGTCCCAGGCGATGAGCAGTGCCCCGACGGGTTCGACGGGGATGCCCGTCTCGGTTGCGTACGCGGCCAGTAGGCGGCTTCCCTCGCGTACGAGGCGGGCCTCCAGGGAGCCGGGCACGGCGTCGAAGCCGGTGTGCAGGATCGCGGTGTTGGCCTTCGACGTGCCGTCGCCCACGTCCCCGGAGGCTTCGACCAGGGCGACGCGGAGGCGGTGGTGCCGGGCGAGCTCCCTGGCGATGGCCGAGCCGACCACCCCGGCGCCGACGACCGTCACGTCGTAGGGCTCGGAGGGCAGCGGCCCCTTGGTGGTGACGCTCATGACGAGGGGGCGGGCGCGCGGTCGAGCAGGGCGTCGACCGCCGTGCGGAACCCACCGAGGCGCTCGGCGGCCCGCGTGGCGTCGATCTTCGGCTCGTACACGGCGGCGGGCTGCCACCGGGGGACGGCGTCCCGCACCGTGAGCTGCGGATCGAGGCCCATGCGGGCGACGGCCCCCACACCGAGGGCGGTGACATCGGGCAACGCCGATACCTCCACGGGGAGTTGCAGGAGGTCCGCCTGGGTCTGCATCAGGAGGGCCGAGCGTGTCAGGCCGCCGTCGACGCGCAGGCTCGTCAAGGGCTCGCCCAGGTCGGCGGCCACGGCGTCGGCGAGGGAGACCACCTGGGCCGCGAGGCCCTCGCACAGGGCACGGACGAGATGGCCCGGGGCGGTGTCGAGGCCGAGTCCGGTGATCGAACCGCGCAGGTCGCCGCGCCACCAGGGCGCCGCGAGCCCGGCTAGCGCGGGCACGAAGGTGAC
Source organism: Streptomyces sp. NPDC033177 (assembly GCF_055577715.1). Classification (NCBI taxonomy): domain Bacteria; kingdom Bacillati; phylum Actinomycetota; class Actinomycetes; order Kitasatosporales; family Streptomycetaceae; genus Streptomyces; species Streptomyces sp. NPDC033177. Next base: position 73,760 of record NZ_JBVIPS010000014.1, read on the forward strand.
GCCGCCCGCGTCGACCACCGACGAGCCGACCAGGTCGAGGTCCGCCGCCCCCTCGATCACGCCGAGGTCCGTGAGCCAGCGGACGGCGGACGCGGCCGTGTAGACCTGCCCGTCGAGGCAGTAGCTGCTCTCCCCCGCGAGACGCCAGGCGAGACAGCTGACCAGGCCGGAGTCGCCGCGGCGCGGGCGGGAGCCGGTCTGGGCGAGCAGGAACGCGCCGGTGCCGTAGGTGCACTTGGCGGTGCCCGGCTCGGTCACGTCCTGGGCGAGCAGCGCGGCCTGCTGGTCGACGAGGAGGCCGGTCAGCGGGAGTTCGGGGCCGAAGGCCCTCGTCGTGCCGACCGGGCCCGCCGCGTCGACGACCCGGGGCAGGCGCTCGTCGGCGAGGCCGAAGACGTCAAGGGCGCGCGGCGCCCACGTGGCGTCGTCCAGGTCGAGGAGCTGCGTGCGCCCGGCGGTCGCCGCGTCGGTGACGAACTCGCCGGTGAGCCGGTGGATCAACCAGGCATCGCTGGTGGTGACGACGCCCTCCCGGGTGAGGTGGCGGCGTATCCAAGTCATCTTCGGCGCGGCGAAGTAGGGGTCGAGGGGGAGCCCTGTCAGGTGTCTCAATTCGTCCGCGTACGGGGCGAGTTCGGTGCAGAGCGACTCCGCTCGGCGGTCCTGCCAGACGATCGCGTCGGTCAGCGGGCGGCCGGAGGCGGGGTCCCACGCGAGGACCGTCTCGCCCTGGTTGGCGAGGCCGACGGCGGCGACCGGTTCCCCGGCGTCCGCGAGGGCGCGGCGTCCCGCGTCGACGACCGAGGCGAGGAGCGCCGCCGGGTCGACCTCCACCCGGCCGCCGGGGAGGTGGCGCGGGCGTACGGGCGCGGCACCGGAACCGATCACCCCGCGCTCCGGGCAGAGGACGAGAGCCTTCGTGCCGGACGTGCCCTGGTCGATGGCGAGGACAGCCTCGCCGCGCGGTCCGCTGCCGTGGGTGATCACCGCGGAAGCCTGCAACAACGCCCAGGAAGGCGTCAAGAGGCCCCTTCGCGGGCGGACACCTGACTGATCTTTTCTCAGATTGCCAACCGGCGCGCCGAGTTGAATACAAGTCGATCCCAAAAGATCCACGAACCGCACTGTAAACGGAAGTTACAGATCTACACTGACCGCCGAACAAACAACATCAGTCCCGCACACGCCAGTTCAGCCCATGCCCGCCTTCTCCTCCCCCACAGAGGATTCATGCCCACTCCGTCAGGCCGCCCCGTGTACCACCCGGCGGGCCACGACGAACAGTTGCGCGCCGTTCTCCAGGACCTCAAGACGGGTCGCTGGGTGTCGACGCGCAACCTGCTCGACTCGACCCCCGACTGGGGCCTCTGGACGCAGCGCACACAGATCCTCGCCGCCGCCGTCGCCGGTTCCGACGTGGTCAGGGCGTGGCAGGCCGAGGAGCCGCACAGCGCGGCGGCGTCCGTCCTGCACACCAGGGTCCTGGTCGAGCGGACCCTGCGCGCCCATCGCGCCGGTCACCGCCACACCAACGAACTGTGGCGCGAGGCGGCAGCGGCCTGCGGAGCCACGATCGACGCCTCCCCCGAGGACCCCGTGCCGTGGGTCTGCCTGCTCGCCCTCGCCCAGCTCGACAAGGGGCAGCGCTGGGACGAACACCGGGTGCCCGCCCCCGAGCCGATGCTCTTCCCCGGCCCCTGGCACCTCCTCGCCGAGGCCGACAAGCGAGACCCCGGCAACCGCGAGGCCTACCACCGGATGCTGCAGTTCGCGTACACCCGGCGCCCCGGAGGCCCGCTCACCGAAGCGGTCAACTTCGCTCACTGGGCGTCCGGTTCGGCGCCCGCGGGCTCCGCGCTGCACGTACTGCCCCTGTATGTGCGCGTCGAGCGGTACCGCAAGGACGGCGGCGCGGAAAACGCCCTGGACCTGCACTGGATCGGTGAGGACGCGACCCGCTCCGCCCTGCGCGCCCTGCACCTGTGGTTTGAGCACACCCGGCCCGCGGCGACCTCGCTCCTCGACCTCAGCCACGTCGCCCACGCGTTATGGGGCGCCCACCAATTCGCGGACGCGGCCCGGGTGTTCGAGGTGCTCGACCCCTTCTACACCGTGGCGCCCTGGACGTACCGCACGCGCTCGCCCGGCGACGCCGACGCTGCGGCCGAGGTATTCACGCAGGCACGTACGCGCTGTCTGAGCGCCGTACGGGATCCGGACTGAGCACCCTCCTCGGCACGGTCCATCGAAATCAGCACCACCAGCTTCCCCGGTCCACCGCTCCCCGACGGAGGTACATCCGTGTCCCGCACCACCTGGTCGAGTCCCGACTCGACCGCGGCCCCACTGCCCGACGAGGAACAACGGCTCAGGGAGCTCGGTTACCAGCCGGTCCTGGCACGTCGGATGGGTGGCTTCGGCAACTTCGCCATCAGCTTCTCCGTCATCTCCATCCTCTCCGGCTGCATGACCCTGTACGGCTTCGGACTCGGCACCGGCGGCCCGGCCGTGATGCTCTGGGGCTGGGCAGGCGTCGGCCTCTTCGTGCTCTTCGTGGGCCTGGCGCTCGCCGAGGTCACCAGCGCCTACCCGACCTCGGGTGCCCTCTACTACATGGCCGACCGGCTCGGCGGCCGGCGCTGGGGCTGGTACACGGGCTGGCTGAACCTGCTCGGCCTGCTCGGCGCCATCGCGGGCATCGACTACGGCGCGGCACTCTTCTCCGGAGCGTTCCTGAACCTGAAGTTCGGCTTCACGCCGACGCCCGAGAAGACCTTCCTGATCTTCCTCTGCATCCTGCTCCTGCACGCCGTGCTGAACCTGTTCAACGTGCGTCTGGTCAGTCTGCTCAACTCGATCAGCGTGTGGTGGCACGTGGCCGGTGTCGCCGTGATCGTGGGCGTCCTCGCGATCGTGCCCGACCACCACCAGTCGCCCGGTTTCGTCTTCGGCGAGTTCGTCAACGACACCGGCTGGGACAACCCGCTCTACGTCACCGCGATCGGTCTGCTCCTGGCGCAGTACACCTTCTGCGGGTACGACGCCTCCGCCCACCTGTCGGAGGAGACCTCCAACGCCTCGGTGACCGCGGCACGCGGCATCGTGCGTGCCATCTGGGCGTCCTGGATAGCCGGTTTCGTACTGCTTGCCGGCCTCACGTTCGCGATCCAGGACTACGCGGGCACCCAGAACACCGAGACCGGGGTGCCACCGGCGCAGATCATGATCGACGCCATCGGCGAGTCCGGCGCGACGGCCCTGCTGCTCATCGTGATCGTGGCGCAGCTGTTCTGCGGCAACGCCGAGACGGCGGCGGCCAGCCGGATGGTGTTCGCGTTCAGCCGCGACAACGCGCTGCCCGGATCGAAGGTGTGGCGCAAGGTCAGCTCCCGTACCCAGGTCCCGGTGCCCGCGGTGTGGCTCTCGGTCGGCCTCGCCGCGGTCATCGCCCTGCCGTCGCTGTACTCGACGACCGCCTACACCGCCGTCACCGCCATCAACGTCATCGGCATCACGCCCGCGTACGCCATCCCGATCTACCTGCGGCTGCGGGCGGGCGACCGCTTCGAGCCGGGCCCGTGGAACCTGGGCCGCTGGAGCAAGCCCATCGGCTGGATCGCGGTGATCTGGGTGGCGTTCGTGACGGTCCTGTTCTGCCTGCCGCAGGTCTCACCGGTGACCGTCGACACGATGAACTACGCGTCGATCGCGTTCGTCGTGGTGCTGACCCTCGCCACGGTGTGGTGGTTCGTGGCGCGGCGCTCCTACAGCACGCCGTCGGCGTACGGGTCGGAGCGGGAGCAGGCGGAGATCGCAGAGGACATCGTCTAGGCGCCTGTACTTGCAGGCACTTGCGCATTCTTCGACCGGCCGCGTCCCCTGGAAACGCCTCAGGGGGTGCGGTCGTTGAGGATGCGCTGGAAGAGCCGGTGGTCGCGCCAGGCGCCGTTGATGTGCAGGAATTTCGGCGCGACCCCGTACTCCTCGAAGCCGCATTTGGTGAGGACGCGCTGCGAGGGCACGTTGTCGAGGAGCGTGCCCGCTTCGACGCGGTGCAGGCCGAGCTCGGTGTCCGCGAGGACGCAGGCTTGCTCGACGGCGGCGGTGGCGAGGCCGCGGCCGATGTGGTTCACGTCGATCCAGTAGCCGAGATTCCCGCTGCGCAACGGGCCGAGGACGATGTGGGACAAGGTGACCGAGCCGACGATGTCCCCGTCACGGTCGAGCACCCAGGGAGCCGTCCGCCCGGACCTGCACTCCTCCAGTTGGGCGCGAAGCCTGGCCGCCTGCGCCTGCCGGGTGAAGTAGTCCTCGGGTCTGCTGGGTTCCCACGGCTCCAGATGAGCGCGGCTGCGCAGCCGGGCGTGCGCGAGACCTTCGGCGTCCTCCTGCCGGGCGGGGCGCATGACGACGTCCGGGGTGATGCGGGCGGATTCGGTGATCATGCGCCAAGCCTAGGGAACGTGCCGGATACGGGCTCACCTTCCGCCGGCGACCCGCAGGATCGTCCCGGTCGCGTAGGACGCCTCGGTCGAGAGGAGCCATGCGACGGCCGCCGCGATCTCCTCGGGGTGGCCCGAGCGTCCCAGGGGGATGTTTCCCGCGAGCTTCGCCGGACGCTCCGGGTCCGCGTGGAACTCGGTCCAGATCACGCCGGGCGCGACCGCGTTGACGCGGATGCCGTCCGCCGCGACCTCCTTCGACAGGCCGACGGTCATCGTGTCCACGGCTCCCTTGGCGGCGGCGTAGTGGACGTACTCGCCCGGGGCGCCGAGGGTCGCCGCCGCGGAGGAGATGTTCACGATGCCGCCGCCGACGCCGGTCCGCTTCATGTCGCGGATCGCGCGGCGCGCACAGAGCAGGTAGCCGAGTACGTTCACGTCGAGCGCGCGGCGCATGGCGGCGACGTCGGCCTCCGCGAGGGGGCCCACCGGGGCCCCGATCCCGGCGTTGTTCACGAGCCCCGTGACCGGGCCGAGTTCCGTGGCCGCGGCCTCGAAGAGGCGGTCGACGTCCGCCTCGTCGGCGGTGTCCATCCGGACGGTGAGGCAGCGGGCGCCTGTCGCGCGGACTTCGGCGGCCACCTTTTCGGCGGCGTCGGCGTCGGAGTGGTAGCCGAGGGCGATGTGGTGGCCGTCCTTGGCGAGGCGGGTGGAGATGGCCGCGCCGATGCCGCGGCTGCCGCCGGTCACTACCGTGACGGGGTTGTGCTGCACGTTTCCTCCGGGGGCGGGATCGGGGGTGGGGGTGACGGCGGAGGCCGAACGACTGCTTTCGGCGCTGGGCGCGCCCGGAAACTAGGCCTTTTCGGGGACGACGTTCCCGGTCACGCGGTCCTCGGGGGCGGCCTCGTCCGGCGCCAGGCTGTCCATGAAGGAGGAGACGGAGAACACGGCGCGTCCCGGTCCCGCGGGGCCGTAACCAGGAGGTGAGGAAAGGCCGTTGGCCTCCATCGTCGCGCGGTACGCCTCCAGCAGACGCACGTGGTACTCCAGCGGCGCGCCCAGCGGGTTCGCCTTGCCCAGCGGTGTCGTGGGCTCCGGGCACCAGGTGGTGAAGCGGGGCGTGATGCCGCGCGACATGAAGTACTGCAGCCCCTCGACGGTGGAGTCGATGGCTTCGCCGACCGTCTTGAAGCCGAACGGCTCCGCCATCTCCACGCCCGCGACGAAGTTCGGGATGACGTTGCGCGGCCCGAAGACGTCGGCGGAGTCCAGGATGCGGCGGTGCCACTCGTCACGGCCGACGTAGCGCTCCTTGCCGGGGCAGTAGCGCTCGAACAGGTAGGGGTCCCACACCTCGTAGTTGGGGTGGTAGATCCGCACGCCGTAGTCGTGGAAGCGCTGCACGTCCGCCTTGGGCAGGGCCTGGGCGACGACCTTGCCGATCCAGCGGCCGGGGAAGCGCTCCTCGATGGCCTTCGCGTACTGGCCGTAGAAGTCGGCCTCGTCCTTGCCCTGGAGCTTTGTGGTGATGGCGCCGCCGGTGAGTGTATACGCGGTGGACGACTTGTTCGTGTCGTACTTGTCGATGATGGCGAGGGCTTCGAGGACCTCGTCCATCGGCTTCACGCCGGTGTAGGGGCGACCCGCCGCCTTCTGCTGGCGCCAGTTGTGGTTGATGTCGCAGTACCCGCACTCCTCCTTGGCGCCGAAGTACTGGCAGACCCGGAAGACCGTCAGGTAGATGAGGTAGCCCCACTGGATGGTGGGCGCCACCTCCATCACGGACTTGCCGTTCTCCAGGGTGTGCCGGTAGTAGTCCGGCATCGGGGGCAGGCCGACGTCGGAGATCCGTACGCCGTCGAGGTAGAGGCCGAGTACGCCGTCGTCATCGGCGGCCACGCGGTAGGGCGAGGAGGGGTTCACGCGGACCGAGACGACCGTGCGGCGCAGGTCGTACGGGCCGCCGGTGAGGACGATCTCCTCGGGTGGGCGGCGCAGGGCGGCGGCGCCGAGCTCGGGGAGGGTGCTGTGGTCGAAGGAGAAGATGAAGTACGACTTCGGCTTGACCTCGCCGCCCTCGTTGTCACTGAGCGCGGACTCGTCGAACGCCATCCCGCCCCTGAGCAGGTCCTCCTTGATCACCGCCTCCCGCGGCACCTGCGGGAACCGCTCCATGAGTCCCTCTACGAGCTGGGTACGGCTCTCGCTGCGGCTTGCCATCTGCCGGGCACCTCGGATCCTGTCGGTGAATTGTGCTTTCCCGTGACCCCCACGCTAATACGCGGCTTTTCCGGCGCGGATCCGCCTCCGGTCTCAGCCGCCCTCCGCCCTTCGGCGGTCCCTCCGGCTCCGGCTCCGCGCGGCGGGAACCTGAGGGGGCCGACCTCGCGTTGTCCTTGCATGAACGAGCTGGTTGCCGGGGGGAACGTGCCGCTGCCCGACGGTGCCGTCACCCTGCGGGTGCCCGGCCCCTTCGACCTGTCCGTGATCGTCACGGACGACGGCGGGAAGGTCGCGGGCGACGGCGACTTCGTCTTCTACAACCAGCCCGCCACGGCCGGTGCCCGGCTCCAGGGCGACACGGTCACGGTCGACGGGCGGCGCCTGCGGGCCGGTGCGAGCCGGGTCACCGTGGCCGTGAGCCCCGCGGAGCCCGGCACGCCTCTGGGGCGCCTGCCCGGCATCGCGCTCCAGGTGCACGGGCCCGGCGGCGGGTTGGTGGCACGTTTCACACCGCCTCGCCCCGACCGCGAGACGGTCCTGCTGCTCGCAGAGATCTACCGCCGCGGCCCGGTCTGGAAGCTACGGGCACTGGGCCAGGGGTACGCGGACGGTCTCGCGGGGGTGGCACGCGACTTCGGGGTGGACGTGGCGGAGGACGAGACGACGCAGCCACCTGCGGCTTCCGGTGCGCGGCTGGGCGGTGCTTCGAGTGTGCGGCCGGGCGTGACTTCCGGCGCGCAGCCCGGCGCAGCTTCCGGCGCACGGCCGAACGCTCCTTCCGGCGCGCAGCCCGGCGCTGCTTTCGGAACGCCGCCGGCTGCGGCTGCCGGTGTGCCGGCGCCTTTGCGGGCCGCGTCTTCCGGGCGGCCACTCGTTCCTGCCGGTCGGTCCGCGTCCGCTGAGCCGCCCGCCTCCTTCGGCCCGCCCGGCGCCGACGGATTCCTCCCGCTGGTCAACGCCGCGCGGGCGTCGGCCGGTGCCCCTCCCGTCTCCCTCGACGCCCGGCTGACCGCCGCCGCGGGCGCGCATGCCGCCGGGATGGCGGCGCGGTCCACCCTCAGCTCGGAGCATGCGGACGGCACGTCTCTCTACCAGCGCGTCGTTGCCGGTGGTTACGCGTATCTGGCCATCGGCGAGCATCTGGTCTCCGGGCCTCGCTCGCCCGCGGACTTCGTGGAGTACTGCCTCTCCGGCGAGGAGTCGCGGCTGACGGTGCGGAGCCGCGCGTACACGCACGTCGGGGTGGGCCGCGCCGCCGACCCGCGATCCGGCAATGTCTACTGGACGGCACTGTGGGCGACCCCGTTCAGCGCGCAGGGCCTCGCGGAGTGGGCGGCGGCGGTTCTCCGTCTCACCAACGCCGAACGGACCGCCGCGCGCCTGCGGCCCCTCTCCCCCGACCCGCTCCTGACCGCGGCGGCGCAGGCTCACAGCGCGGACATGGTGGCCCGCGCCTTCTACTCCCACACCTCGCCCGACGGCGGCGAACCCTGGCACCGCGCGTCCGCAGCGGGCAGCACGCACCGCGCGATCGGCGAGAACATCGCCTGCGGGCAGCGCACACCCGCCGAGGTCGTGGACGGCTGGATGAACAGCCCCGGCCACCGGGCCAACATCCTCAAGCCCTCCTTCACCCACCTCGGCGTCGGCTTCGCGGGCGGCGGCTCGGCGGGCACGTACTGGACGCAGTTGTTCGGCGGCTGAGCGGCGGCGGGCGGCACAGCACACTCACCGAGCCACCCGCACCCGCCGGACGGCGTGTGCCTTAAGAGCGGAGAATGCGCGAGGCGGGGCCGTCACGCTCCTGCCACCCCACCACCACTGCCCGCACGAGAGCCCGGTCGGCCGCCGGACCTCAGAGCCGCGCCCTCCGCTCCCCCGGACGGCGTCTCTGCCCGAAGAGCGGAGGGCGCGCGAGGCGGAGCCGTCACGCACCCGCCACACCCACCACCCGCACGAGAGCCCGGCCAGCCGACAGACCCCAAAGCCGTACCCCTCCGCCCCCTCACCCCACCGCCACCGGCACCCCGCTCCGGGCCGACGCATAGCCCGCTGTCACGATCTTCAGCGTGCGCAGGCCCCCCTCGCCGTCGGCCACGTCCATGCCGTCCTTATCCGGGCCGTACAGGAAGGCACGCAGCATTCGTTCGTCCAGGTCGGCGCCGAAGGGGAGTTCCAGGCCCTGGCCGCGGCGTTCGCTGTAGCCGTGGACCGACTGGTCGAAGGCGTCCATCTCCAGGGTCGCCCGCTCGCCCACCACGGTGAGTTCGAGCCCGCCCCACGAGTGGTGGGAACGGGGATGGGACCAGCTGCAGTCGATCGTGGCCACCGAGCCGTTGTCGTAGGTCACGGTGACCAGCCCGCTGGTCTCGGCGTCGACCTCGCCCTCGTACATGCGGTTGTTCGTCTGCGCGTACACGTCGACAGGGCGGGCGTCGCCGAAGAGATCGTCCAGGAGGTCGGCTATGTGAACCGTGTGGTCCATCAGGGCGCCCCCGCCCGCGAGTTCGGGATCGGCGAACCAGCGCCGCGAGCTCGGCATGGAGCCGTTGTTCGCGCCGGTCACGGTCAGGACCCGGCCCACGTCCCCCGACGCGACGGCCGCCTTGACCGCCGCGTACGCCGGGCTGAAGCGGACCGGGAAGGCGACCGCGAGCCGCACGCCGGCCTCCCGGCACGCCGCCAGCATCGCCTCCCCGTCCTCGACCGTCGTGGCCAGCGGCTTCTCGCACAGGACGTCGACGCCGCGGGACGCGGCGAGCTCCACCAGCGGCCGGTGCCGCGCGTTCTCGGAGCAGACGATCACCGCGTCGGGGCCCCAGGCGAAGGCTTCCTCGTACGTCTCCACGTACGCGACCCCCCTCTCCTCGGCGAACGCGCGCCCCCGCACCTCATCGGGCGCGCCCGACCCGCTGTCCGGATCGCTGCCGATCACCTCGACTCCCGGCATCCGGGCAAGGAGCCGCAGGTACGCGGCCGCGTGGACGTGGGCGAACGACAGAACGGCGACCTTCATCGCGTGACCTCCTGGATGACCGTGCGGGCCGCGGACGCCCCGCTCGCTGCGATTTCGACGGCCCGGCCCGTACGGCTCGACTCGGCGGCCGCCTCGGCGATCCGCACCGCCTCGATGCCGTCCCGCGCGCCCACCCGCGGCTCCGGGCCACCCTCCTCCCAGGAGGCCGCGAACTCCCGCAGCTCGGAGAGGTAGGGGCTCTCGGTCATCCGGCTTGACGGGATGCCCTCGTTGGCCGCGCGCACGCCTTGCGCGGTGATCCGGTAGCCCGGCACTGACGTGGAGTCGTGCCGCAGCAGCCCGTCGCCGCCCGCGACACGGAACGTCGTACGGAACTTCTGGTCCGGCAGGCCCCAGAGTCCGGTGAGGTGACTGATCGCGCCGGAGGCGTGGGTGAGGACGGCGGTCGCCGACACGACCTCGGCCCGGTCGCCGCCCGCGGCGTGTTCGACGCCTCGCGTCTGCGCGTGCACGCGGACCACGTCGCCCGCGATCCAGCGGGCGACGTCGATGTCGTGCACCATCAGGTCCATGATGACGCCGCCGGACAGGGCGGGGTCACCGAACCAGGGCGCCCACTGCGGACGTGCCCCGCCACGTGTGAAGCGAAGCACCGCGAGGTCCCCCAACTCCCCCCGCGCGACAGCTTGTTGCATGGCCGCGTACGCCGGGAAGTACCGCACGACGTGGGCGGGATGCAGCCGCACGCCCGCCGCTTCGGCGGCTGCCGCGATCTCCTCGGCGTCCCGCGCGTTCAGCGCGAGGGGCTTCTCGCAGATGACGTGGCGGCCCGCCGCGACGGCCGCGAGGGCGAGGTCCTTGTGGGTCGGGGTGGGGGTGCAGATGTCGACGGCCGTGCAGTCGGCGAACAGTTCGTCGAGACCCGCCACCGCGGTGACCCCGCGGCCCGCGTACTCGGCGGCAAGCTTCTCCGCCGAGCCGTCGACGGTGTGGACGCTGACGCGCGCACCCAGTTCCAGCCAGCCGGGGAGATGGGCGCGGGCGATGCCGCCCGCCCCGATCAGGCCGATGTGAAGCGGTCGCATGAAGGGAGTTACCTTTCCTCGTCGAGTGGGGCTGTGGCGGCTCAGCGGGGTCAGCTCTTGGAGCCGGAAAGCGCGACGCTCTGCACGAAGTGCCGCTGAAGGAAGGCGTAGACGATGAGCATGGGCAGGCTCGCGATGAGCGAACCGGCCATCATCACGGGGTAGTTGGTCTCGAACTGACCCTCCAGCGAGGTCAGTCCGGCGCTGATGGGCATCTTCTGCGGGTCGGTGTTGACGATCAGCGGCCACAGCAGGTCGTTCCACGACCACATCGCGGTGATGACGGCGAGAGCCGCGAGCGCGGGCCGCACCAGCGGCAGCATGATCGACCAGAAGATGCGGAACGAACCCGCGCCGTCGATCCGCGCGGCTTCCTCCAGCTCCTTGGGGAGCGTGAGGAAGAACTGCCGCAGCATGAAGGTCCCGAACGCGCTGAACATGCCCGGCAGGAACAGCGCGGGCGCCGAGTTGAGCAGGCCGAGCCGCTGGATGATGTCGTACTGCGGAAGGACGAGCAGTGAGCTCGGCACCATGAGGACGGACAGGAAGAGCGCGAACAGGACGTTGCGGCCCCGGAATTGCATGCGTGCGAAGGCGTAGGCCGCCAGTGAGCAGAACACCAGCTGCCCGGCCGTGCGCCCCACGGTGTTGAGGACGCTGTTGAACAGCATCTCCTTGAACGGCAGCGCGCCGAAGACCTCTTCGAAGCTCGACCAGTTCCAGGTGTCGGGCAGGAAGGTCGGCGGCACCTTCGCCGTCTCCGCGAGGGACTTGGCGGCCGTGAGCAACTGCCACAGGAAGGGGAAGACCATCACCAGGGCGCCGAGCGAGAGCGCCGCGTGGGTGGCGACCGAACCGGCGTCGAAGCGGCGGCGGGCGGACGGTCGTACGGAGGACTCACGCATAGTGCACCCACCTCTTCTGCAGCCTGAACTGCACCAGCGTCAGCGCCGCGATGATCAGCATGAGCAGGAAGGCGAGCGCGGCGGCGGCGCCCTGGGCGTTCTCGATGAAGGCCCATTTGTAGAAGAGGCTCACCACGGACTGGGTGTCGCCGATCGCGGGGTTCTTCTCGGCCATCATGATGTAGATCAGGTCGAAGGTCTGCAGCGAGTTGATCATGCAGATGATGGACGCGAAGAAGATCGTGGGGCTGAGCAGCGGCAGCGTGATCGTGAAGAAGCGGCGCAGCGGCCCGGCGCCGTCCAGCTCCGCGGCTTCGTAGTAGTCCTGCGGGATGCCCTTGATGCCCGCCATGAAGATGATCAAGTAGTAGCCGGTGGTCGACCAGACCATGACGGTGCCGATCGCGTAGACCGCGGTCGAGGGGTCGGAGACCCAGTAGCGGCGGTCGGCGCCGAACCACTCGAAGACTTCGTTGATCAGTCCGTAGTCGCCGTTGTAGAGCCAGTTCCAGACGAGACCCACGGCGACGGGCAGCGTGACGAACGGGATGAAGTACAGGGCGCGGTAGACCGGGACGCCGCGCAGTCCACGCCGGTTGAGCAGCGCCGCGACGCCGATCGCGACCGGCAGGGCGAGCAGCCCGATGGCGCAGTAGATCAGGGTGTTGCCGAGTGCCTGCCAGACGGTGACGTCCTTGAGGACCCGCACGTAATTGTCCGTGCCGATCCAGGTGTTGCCGCCGAACGCCCCGAATTCGGTGAAGCTGAAGTAGAAGGTCTGGAGCAGCGGCCAGAAGTAGAAGACAGCGAAGCCGATGCCGAGCGGCGCGATGAAGAGGTAAGCCCCGCGCTGGTTACGGGACTTGGGCGCGGCACCGTGCGCCGGCCTGGTGCGGCTCGCCTTCTTCGCCGCCGCCGTGGAGGGAAAGACACTCATCATGCGCGCTCCTCCTTCAGGGCCCGGTCCATCTGCTCGCCCAGGGTGCGTGCGGCGCTCTCGATGCCGCCCTTTCCGCTGAACGCGGCGCCCAGGAGCGGGTATTGGAGGTTCTCCCAGACCGCGGTGTTCTTCGAGCTCGGGTACGGCACGGCGTACTCCAGCATCTCGATGTAGTGCTTCAGGTCGAACTCGGGCATCGACTTGAGCCAGGCGTCCTGCGTCCCTTCGTACGAGGAGATGGTGATGCCTGCCGACGCCTGGATCTCCGCGGCCTTGCGGCCCGCCATGAAATGGACGAACTTCCAGGCCGCCGCCTTCTTCCGGCTCTTGGCGGAGATGACGTTGGCGAGCCCGTGGATGATGGTGGCCCGTTCCCGGCCCTTGGGCAGGACGGTGACGCCTGCGTGGTCCTTGAGCGCGGGAACGGCGTGGTACTGCCCGGAGAACGCGGATATCTCGTAGACCATGGCGGCCTTCTCCGACCAGAAGCGGTTGCGGGCCTTGGACTCGACCATCGCGCTCTGCGGCGGCGACCAGCCGCGGTCGATCATGTCGGTCCAGTAGCGCAGCCCCTCGATGGAGCGCTCGTCGCCGAAGCCGGACTTCCCGTCCTCCAGGACGTGGCCGCCCGCTCCGTGGATGGCGGGGTAGAGCTGGGCCTGGCGGTCCATCTCGGCGGCCATGCCGTGCACGCGCTCGCGTGGGTCGGTGAGTTCGGCTGCCGCGTCGCGCACGTCGTCCCACGTCCACGTCGCGTCCGGGTACTTGATGCCGGCCTTGTCGAAGAGCGCCTTGTTGTACCAGAGGCCGATGGTGTCGAAGTCCTTCGGTATGCCGTACTGCGTGCCCTGGTAGGCGTAGATCTTCACGAGCGAATCGGGGTGCCGGTCCACGGGGGTCCGGTCGCTCTCGATGTGTCCGCTCAGGGGCTCCAGGACGCCGCTGGACGCGTACAGCTGCAGATTGACCGCGTTCATCCAGAACACGTCGGGTGCCGTGCCGCCGCGCATCGACGTCTTGAGGGTGGTCCAGTAGCTCGACCAGGGCGTCAGCTCCATGCGCACGGAGATGCCGGGGTTCTCCTTCTCGAAGGCGTCGATCACCTTCTGCAGCCCCGGCACCTGGGCCACGTCCCACACCCCGTACGAGAGGGTGGTGCGTCCACCGCTCCCCTTGCCGTCGTCGCTCTCGCCGGAGCAGGCGGCGAGCAGGGGCGCCGCCATCGCTCCGTACAACAGAGTCCTCCTGCGCATGAGCGCCTCCCTTCAGGACTGGTCAGAGGGCGGGGTCCGAGTCCGCGTCCGTCAGGAGATCGGACTCGACCCGGTCAAGTGCCTTGCGTACGGCGCCGATCGCGACGCCTTGTTCGCCGAGCGTGCTCAGTGCGATGCGCGGGACGTGCAGGGTCAGCGGGCGCAGCCGTTCCTCGATCAGCGGCACGAGGTGGCCGCCGAGCGGGGTCGCGCCGCCGGTGAGCACCACGAGCTCCGGGTCGACGGCGAGGGCGAGGGCGGCGATGCCCGGCGTGATGCGGTCGGCGAAGTCCGCGACGGCCGCGAGGGCGCGGGGGTCGCCGGTGTCCGCGGCGCGGGCGAGTGCGGCCACCTCGGACTCGCCGGAGCGCCGGTCGCCCTGCCAACCGAGCGCCTCCTGCGCGGTGTTCATGCCGAGCAGCGGCAGCAGGCCGAGCTCGCCCGCGCCGCCCCGTCTCCCCCGGTGCAGTCGCCCGCCGATGGTGAGGCTGCACGCCACGCGGTGGCCGGTCAGGACGCAGACGACGTCGTGCGCGAGGGTGGCGGCTCCCTGCCAGCGTTCGGCGAGTACGGCGAGGTTCACGTCGTTCTCGACGAGGGTGTGCCCCGCCTCCCCGTCGCAGAGGAGCCGCCCGAGGTCGACGCCGGACCATTCGGGGATGACGTGGGAGGTGATGGTGCCGCCCGCGTCGACGACGCCGGGTACGCCCACGCAGCGGGCGAGGATGTCGTCGCGCCGTACGGAGTGCGCGTCCAGGAAGGCTTCGAGCCCCCTGCGCAGCAGGTCGAGACGCTGGGCTCCGCCCAGCTCCGGGTCGATGTCGTCGCGCCGCACGGCGAGCACCGTTCCGCCGAGGTCGGCGAGGAGCAGCACCATCTTGTGCAGGCCGATGTCGGCGCCCACGACACAGCCCGCCTCCACGCGGAAGCGGAACCGTCGGGCGGGGCGTCCTGGGGCTCGCTCGCTCCCGTCGCGCTCGGCCTCCCCCGCCCAGCCGTGCGCGGTCAGCTCCTCGACGGCGGATTCCACGGTGGGCCGGGAGAGCCCGGTGCCGGCGGCGAGCTCCGCGAGCGTCTGGGGGCTGCGGCGGTGCAGGGCACGCAGCACGACGGTGGTGTTCAGTCGGCGCAGCGAGGCGAGATCGTGCCCCCGTGTCCCGTTCCGCAACACTTCTTCACCTCATGTCGAGGCCGGGACAGCGCTGTTGACCAGTGGGTCAACCGCTTGGCCCGGAGATTACGGAGGAGACTTGCATATACATGGTCGGCGGGGAACCCCCTGTGCGGGGCCGGAATCACGCCTCATTTCCCTGGCGACACCTCGGGTGGCACCTCCGGCAGACGCCGGTGCCGCTGTACGCCGGGTTGGGACGCAAGGCGTAGCCGCAGGGCGGCACGGTCGCCTGACCTGATGTCAGGTGATTCGGCGCGGGATGTCGGACATCAGCCCGCGCCCGGTGAGTTGAGGGCAAGCTGGGTGCGGGCCCCCGGCAACGGCGCCGCACCCATGGGGCAGGATGACGCTCGCGCCGGACCTGAACACGCGTCCGGCGCGCCCGCACAACCTGGAGAATGAACTGATGGAGCGAGCGCTCACATGGCACGACCTGATCACTGCCGGTATAGCGGTGGCCGTCGGCATCGCGGCGGGTCTGCTGCTGCGGATGACCCTGCGGTGGCTGGGCGAGCGGGCCAGCAGGACCCGGTGGAGCGGCGATGACGTCATCGTCGATGCCGTGCGCACGCTGGTCCCCTGCGCGGCGATCACCGCGGGGGCGGCCGTCGCCGCCGCCGCCCTTCCGCTCACCCCCAGGACCGGCCGCAACGTCTCGATGACGCTGACCGCCCTGCTCGTCCTGGCCGGGACCCTGACGGCGGCCCGCGTGGTCACCCGCCTGGTGAAGTCCCTCGCGCAGTCCCGGTCGGGCGTCGCGGGCTCGGCGACGATCTTCGTCAACATCACCCGTGTCGTCGTGCTCGCGATGGGCTTCCTCGTCGTACTGCAGACGCTCGGCGTCTCCATCGCTCCGCTGCTCACGGCCCTTGGCGTGGGCGGCCTCGCGGTGGCCCTGGCTCTCCAGGACACCCTGGCCAACCTCTTCGCGGGCGTACACATCCTCGCCGCCAAGACGGTGCAGCCGGGTGACTACATCAAGCTCAGCAGCGGCGAGGAGGGCTATGTCGTCGACATCAACTGGCGCAACACGGTGGTGCGTCAGCTGTCGAACAACCTCGTCATCATCCCCAACGCCCAGCTCGCGGGCACCAACATGACCAACTTCAGCCGCCCCGAGCAGGACCTGTCCATCATGGTCCAGGTCGGCGTCAGCTACGACAGCGACCTGGAGCAGGTCGAGCGCGTCACGACCGAGGTCGTGGAGAGCGTCATGAAGGACGTCGACGGCGCCCTTCCGGAGCATGAACCGGCCGTGCGTTTCCACACGTTCGGCGACTCCAGGATCAGCTTCACGGTGATCCTGGGCGTGGGTGAGTTCAGCGACCAGTACCGCATCAAGCACGAGTTCATCAAGCAGCTGCACCAGCGCTACCGCGCCGAGGGCATCCGGGTGCCCGCCCCGGTCAGGACGGTGAACGTCCAGCAGGGCGAGCTGCCGCCGGGCCTGATCCCGCACCAGCGCGAGGCCACGGCGCCGACGAAGTCGGTGCAGTAGCGGATCGGCCGGGCGACTCGGAGGGGGTTTGACAGGTCCATACGACGCAGATCATGATTCCATTAATTGTTTAATGGAATCGAGAGAGGCGCGCGTGGACATGACTCTTGCCGACCCCACCGAGGCCGCAGGCCCTCTGAGCGCGACCGCGCTCGAGGCCCGCGGCCTGGGCAAGCGCTATCGCCGCGGCTGGGCGCTGCGCGACTGCTCCTTCCGGCTCCCCGCCGGGCGGATCTGCGGTCTCGTCGGCCCCAACGGCGCCGGAAAGAGCACCCTGTTGGGGCTCGCGACCCGCTTGGTGGCCCCGACCGAGGGCGAACTGCGCATCTTCGGCGTGCCGGTGGACGACCCGGCCGCGATGCCCCGGTTCGCCTTCCTCTCTCAGGACAAGCCGCTGTTCAAGCGGTTCACCGTGGCCGAGACGGTGCGCATGGGCAGCGAACTCAACCCCGGCTGGGACATGGCGGCCGCCGAGCGGATCGTGCGCTCCGGCAACGTCCCGATGAACGCCAAGGTCGGCACGCTCTCCGGCGGACAGCGCACCCGCGTGGCCTTCGCGCTCGCCTTCGGCAAACGTCCCGATCTGCTGCTGCTCGACGAGCCCATGGCCGACCTGGACCCGCTGGCCAGGGACGAGATGAGTTCCCTGCTGATGTCGGAGGCCGTCGAGCGCGGCACGACCGTGGTGATGTCCTCCCACATGCTCTCCGAGCTGGAGGACATGTGCGACTACCTCCTGGTCATCGCGGACGGCCGGCTCAGGATGGCGGGCGACACCGATGAACTGGTCCCGGCGCACGCCCTGGTGACCGGGCTCGCCCCCGACGGCACGCCGCCCGCGGACCTCGCCCCGCACACGGTGGTCGAATTCCGCGTCCAGGGACGCCAGTTCCGTGCCCTCGTCCGCCCCCACGGGCCGCTGGCCCCCGACTGGGAGGTGTCCGAGCCGAGCCTGGAGGAAGTCCTGCTCGCCCACCTCCGTACGCCGGACGCGGAGCCGCTGTTCACGCACGACGCACGTATCGAGGCCGAGGGGATCACCGCCGCATGAGCACCACCCTGACCGAGCAGCCGCGCACGGAGCGGTCCGCCGAGAAGCCGGGTCTGCTGCACGGACTCACCTGGCTCGTCCTGCGCCAGCACCGCACCACGACGTGGATCGTCGTGGCCCTGGTCGTGCTCGGCTCGGCCGCGATCATCTACGAGCGCGGCCAGATGGCCGACATGCTCGCCGGTCTCGGCTGGCCCGGCAAGGACGTCAGCCTGTCGCAGGCCCCGGATAGTTACGAGTACATCGCCGAGGCCCTGGGCGCCCTGCCCATCGTCCTCGGTGTCTTCATCGGCGCCCCGCTGATCGCGAGCGACCAGGAACACGGCACCGCACACTTGGTCACCACGCAGTCGGTGCAGCGCCGCCGCTGGCTCGCCGCCAAGCTGATCTGGTGCCTCGCGCTCGTCCTGGTGGCCACCCTCGTGCTCTCCACGCTCTTCTTCTGGTGGTGGGAGCCCTACCGCGACCTCCTCCTCTCGGAATGGCTCTCGGGATCGGTGTTCGACAACACGGGCCCCGTGCTCGCGGTGCTCTCCCTCTTCCTCACCATCAGCGGCATCGCAATCGGCATGCTTTTGCGCCGGGTACTGCCCGCCATGCTGGCCACCTTCTTCTTCGCCCTGGTCGTCCAGGTGGCCTGGGGCGAGTTCCGGGACCGTCTCGCCACCCCGCGCACCATCACCTGGCCGCTGAACGGCGACACGCCGAACCTCGTCAACAGCAGCAGTGTCGTCGAGGCGGACCGCTGGGTCGGCACCGCGGACGGGCAGCTCTACCCCTGGAGCACCTGCGTCGAGGCGACCGAGAAGGCCAGCACCGCCTGCGCCAAGGAGCACGGGATCGTCAACAACGTGGTCGAGTACTTCGGCTACGACCAGATGCCGGGCATGCAGTGGACCGGCGCCGCGGTGCTGCTCGGAGCGACCGCCGCCGTGGCGGTGTTCGTCCTGTGGTGGGCCTCGCGGCGGCCCCTCTAGGACACCGGGAACGACACGAACGTAAAGTGTCCGCAAACGAGCAGAGAGTGGGGACAGTGGTCGAATTCCGCATCGACCGGCGCAGCGGTGTGGCCACGTACCTCCAGATCGTGCGCCAGGTCGAACAGGCCCTGCGCATGGGCGCGTTGGTGGAGGGCGACCGGCTGCCCACGGCGGCCCAGGTCGCCGCGGCCACCAAGGTGAACCCGAACACGACGCTCAAGGCGTACCGCGAGCTGGAGCGCGCGGGCCTGGCCGAGGTGCGCCAGGGGGCCGGCACGTTCATCACCCGCTCCCTCGCCCGCCCCCAGGCGGGTCCCGACTCGCCCCTGCAGAGCTCCCTGACGGAGTGGATGGAGCAGGCGCGGTCCGCAGGCCTCACGGGCTCGGACGTCACGGCGCTGTTCGAGGCGGTGCACGCGGCCACCTTCCAGGGGGACGCGCCCACCTTCCAGGAGGACGCGGCCGGCTGAGCCGGGTGTCACAGGGCCGCCCTCGACAAACCCCGTAAGCAACCGCTTAGTATCGGGTGTGCGGGGCCCTCTGCCCCGGGATCGGTACCGCCGTCACCCCATGGAGAAACCGCATGGCATCCCTGCTCCTGTCCCGTCGCGACCTCGACTTCCTGCTGTACGAGTGGCTCGACGTGCCCGCGCTCACCGGCCGGGAGCGGTACGCGGACCACTCCCGGGAGACCTTCGACGCCGCGCTCGAACTGAGCGAGCAGATCGCCACGCGGCACTTCGCCCCGCACAACAAGAAGAACGACGCCCAGGAGCCCACCTTCGACGGGGAGCGGGTGCACATCATCCCCGAGGTGAAGGAAGCGCTGCGGGTCTTCGGGGACTCGGGGCTCCTGGCCAGTGCCATGGACCACGAGATCGGCGGCGGGCAGCTGCCCGCCGTGGTGGCGCAGGCCTGCTTCGCGTGGTTCCAGGCGGCGAACGTCGGCACGGCCGCGTATCCCTTCCTGACCATGGGAAACGCCAATCTGCTCCTCGCGCACGCGTCGAAGGAACAGATCGAGATCTTCGTGCGCCCCATGGTGGAGGGGCGATTCCTGGGGACGATGTGCCTGTCGGAGCCGCAGGCGGGCTCGTCGCTCGCCGACGTGCGGACGCGGGCCGAGGAGCAGGCGGACGGAACGTACCGCCTCTTCGGGAACAAGATGTGGATCTCCGGCGGTGAGCACGAGCTCTCGGAGAACATCGTGCATCTGGTGCTCGCCCGGATTCCGGGCGGTCCGCCCGGTGTGAAGGGGCTCTCGCTGTTCATCGTGCCCAAGGTGCTCGTCGGCGACGACGGGTCGCTCGGCGAGCGCAACGACGTCGTGCTCGCGGGCCTCAACCACAAGATGGGCTATCGGGGGACGACCAACACCCTGCTGAACTTCGGCGAGGGCGCCCACCGTCCCGGCGGTGAGCCCGGCGCGGTCGGCCATCTCATCGGCGAGGCCAACCGCGGTCTCGCGTACATGTTCCACATGATGAACGAGGCCCGGATCGGCGTGGGTCTCGGCGCCACCGCGCTCGGCTACACCGGCTATCTGCACGCCCTGGACTACGCGCGCACCCGCCCGCAGGGCCGTCCGCTCGCGGCCAAGGACCCCGCTTCGGCGCAGGTCCCGATCATCGAGCACGCCGACGTGCGCAAGATGCTCCTCGCCCAGAAGGCTTACGTGGAAGGCGCGTTGGCGCTCAACCTGTACTGCGGGCGGTTGCTCGACGAGCAGAACACCGGTACTTCGCCGCAGGCGCGCGAGGAGGCCAAGCTGCTCCTCGACGTGCTCACGCCCATCGCCAAGAGCTGGCCCTCGCAGTGGTGCCTCGAGGCCAACAACCTGGCGATCCAGGTGCACGGCGGCTACGGCTACACGCGCGAGTACAACGTCGAGCAGTTCTACCGCGACAACCGCCTCAACCCCATCCACGAGGGCACGCACGGCATCCACGGCCTCGATCTGCTCGGCCGCAAGGTGATCATGGACGGCGGCAGCGGCCTTCGGCTGCTCGTCGAGCGGATCTCGCGGACGTCTGCCCGCGCCGCCGCGGCGGGCGGCTCCGCTTCCGGGTACGGACGGGCGCTCGACGCGTCCGCCGCGCGCGCGGTGGAGGTGACCCAGCGGCTCTGGTCGACCGGCGACCCGCAGACGGCGCTCGCCAACGCGAGCGTCTACCTCGAAGCGGTCGGGCACGTGGTCGTCGCCTGGATGTGGCTGGAGCAGATGCTCGCGGCGGAGCCCGGCACCGAGGACTTCCACGCCGGCAAGCGCGCCGCCTGCCGCTACTTCTTCCGCCATGAACTGCCGAAGACGGAGGCCCAGTTCACGCTCCTGGAGAGCCTGGACCGGACCGCGCTCGAACTGGACGAGAACGCCTTCTGACCCAGAAGTAGAGGAACACCGAGCACACCGCCGCGAACGCGCACCACGTGGAGATGTACTCGCGACGCCACAGCAGCACGCACACCGCCGCCCCGACGGCGACCAGGACGCCGAAGAGGACCAGGCCCCGGTCGCCGGAGATGAGCAGGGAGCCGACGGTGGCGATCAGGTATCCGGCGATGATCAGCTCGGGCCGGGGCAGGCCGAGCGCGTATCCGACCGTGTGGCCGCGGATGTCGGCCGTCACGGTGCGGGTCGCCAGGTGGTAGGAGAGGACCGCCGCCGTCGCCAACCCCGCCGCGAGGGGGATCAGCAGGCGGCGGCGGGCGCTCGGCGGTGCCGCGCACAGCACCGCCACGGGCAGCCACAGCGCCAGCAGCGGCAAGGCGATCACGGCCCAGGTGACGGTGGCCCACCCCGCGCCGCCGTCGTTCCGCCAGACCTCGGACTCGATGAGCTGGTGGGCGCCGAGCAGCAGCGGCAGCGCGGCGATCGGCAGATCGCGCGGCCGTCCCCCACGCGCCGCGCGGGCCACGCAGGCGACCCCCACGGCGGCCACACCCACGCCCGCCACGAGATCGGCCGTCGCGCTCCAGCACATGGACCTCACGCTACGACCCCCGCCACACCGGGGCGCGGCAGGCGGTCCACCGGGGTTACCCGAGGGCGCGCACCGAGCCCGCTCCTCCCCGTCGCCCGTACCGAGACCCGCCACCCCCGTCTCATCTCGTACCGTACGGACAGAAAGGAGGGGCCCTCACAAGCGACATGAGTAAAACGCGTACGCTTACGTCATCGATCACAGGAGATCGTTCCCTCGTTCCCTGCCAGGAGGACACATGACCTCGGCGTCACAGACCGCGCGCACACCCCAGACCCTCGACCGCCCCTTCAGCGTCGGCAGCCTCACCCTGCCCAACCGCATCGTGATGGCCCCCATGACCAGGGATTTCTCGCCGGGCGGCGTACCGGGCGCGGACGTGGCGGAGTACTACGCGCGCCGGGCCGCCGCCGGGGTCGGCCTGATCATCACCGAGGGGACGTACGTCGATCACGTCTCGGCCGGCACGAGCGACCGGGTCCCGCGCTTCTACGGCGATGACGCCCTCGAAGGCTGGCGCAAGGTGGTCGACGCGGTGCACGGCGCGGGCGGGAAGATCATTCCGCAGCTCTGGCACGTCGGCATCACGCGCGACGAGGGCAAGGGCCCGGTGCCGTCCGCACCCGCGGCGGGCCCCTCCGGCATCGACCTGGACGGGCAGCCCAAGGGCAGCACGCTGACCGCCGACGACCTCGCCGACGTGATCCGCGCGTTCGCCGACGCCGCTGCCGCCGCCGAGCGCATCGGCTTCGACGGCGTCGAACTGCACGGCGCGCACGGCTACTTGATCGACCAGTTCCTCTGGGAGCGCACCAACCGCCGCACGGACGGCTACGGCGGCGACATCGAGGCCCGCACCCGTTTCGCCGCGGAGATCGTCGCTGCCGTACGCGCCGCCGTCTCGCCCGACTTCCCCGTCTTCTTCCGGCTCTCGCAGTGGAAGGCCGGCAGCTACGACGCGAAGCTCGCCCAGTCCCCCGAGGAGCTGGAGCGCATGCTCACCCCGCTGGTGAACGCGGGCGTCGACGTCCTGCACGCCTCCACCCGGCGCTACTGGGAGCCCGAGTTCGAGGGCAGCGACCTCAACCTCGCGGGCTGGGTCAAGAAGGTGTCCGGAGTTCCGGTGGTCACCGTGGGCTCGGTCGGCCTCGACCAGGTGTTCATCGGTTCGCAGGGCTGGGCGGCGCCGTCCGCCGCGACCGGCATCGAGCCGCTCATCGACCGCCTCGAGCGGGACGAGTTCGACCTGGTGGCAGTGGGGCGCGCCCTCATCGCCGACCCGGAGTGGGCGGCCAAGGCGCTGGAGGACCGGCTCGGTGACGCGCTGCCCTTCGACAAGTCGCTCCTCAAGAGCCTGGTCTGAGCGAGCCCGATCGGCGGCCACCCATGGCGACAGCAGTCAATCCCATACGCTGCTGTCGCCCTCGGTCGCGTACGATGTGCGCATGACCTGGCCTGCCACCGAGCGCTACCTCCCTACCGCCGTTCCCGGCGGCCTGGGGCTCGTGCAGGACATCCTGAACACCGCGCCGACGGGCCACGCCCCCGAGGCCGATCTCCTCGGGGACGTGGCCGCCGCGCAGGGCTGGGTGTCCGTCGCGCTCCCCACCTGGGCCGAGAGGACGGGACGCACGGCGGTGCGGCTCACCCTCACCGAGGAGGACCTGCCCAAGCTGCGGCAGCTGCGCGAACAGCTGCGCCGCGCCCTGCTCTCCCGGTGCGGCACGACGAGCGGCGAGACCGCCCGCTTCACCTCCTGCGCCCTCCAGGTGAACCTGCACGGCGACGCCGCCCTGACCACCGAGCCCGAGGGCGAGGGCTGGCGCTGGCTGACGTCCGCCGTGCTGTGCGAGGCGCTGCTCGCCCAGACCACCGGAGAGTGGCGCCGCCTGAAGATCTGCCGCAACGAACGCTGCGCCACGGCGTTCTACGACCGCTCCCGCAACAACAGCGGCGTCTGGCACTCCACCCGCGACTGCGGCAACGCCGCGAACCTGCGGGCCTCGCGCCAACGCCGCCGCGCGGGCGCGCAGCCGGAACCGGAGCCGGCGCCCGAGCCCGCGCCGGACGGTCAGGCGTAGAGCCGCCGGGGCCTGCCGACCGCGACGAGCCTCAACTGCCGTACTCCACCAGGCTGGTGGGCGTCACGACACGGAGCGCCGGACGCGGCTGGGCGGGCGCGGCTATGCGGGCACGGTGTCCTGCTCGGCGGGCTCGGGCAGCTCCCGGATGCCCGGCACGGGCGACGGCAGGAGCCACAGGACCGCGAGGACCGCTCCGGCCGTGCCGATCCAGAGCGTGGGGCGCAGGCCGATGGCCGTGCCGAGCACACCCGCGGTCATCGCCCCCAGCGGGCGGAAGCCGTGGTTCAGGGTGCGGAAGGCGCCCATCACCCGCGAGCGGATGGTCAGCGGGATCAGCACCATCTGGAGTGACGCGGAGGCGATGTCGATGACCATCACACCGACGCAGCTGAGGAATTCGGCGGCGAAGAGCATGACGACGATCAGCGGCAGCGGGCCGTCGGCAAGCGGCACGAGCAGCAGGGGCAGGGTGAACCCGACGGAGCCGCAGAGAATCGAGGGGCCGATGCCGATACGCCGCACGACCCTGCCGCTGCACACTGCGCCGATCACACCACCGACGGCACCCGCGCTCAGTACCGCGCCGAGTACGCTCGCGCCCAGGCCGAGTTCGACCGTCACGTACAGCACGAAGAGCGTATGGAACATGTAGTTGAAGAACTGGATGGTTCCGGACCACGCGAACAGCGCTCGCATCGAGGGCTCCTTGACCACCCACCGCAGGCCCGCCGTGAAGTGTCCCTTGCCGACGGGCTCGGGCACGGGCTCCACGGGGTCGATGCGCGCGAGGAAGTGGGCCGAGACGAGATAGGTGAAGGCGTCGGCAAGCAGCGCGAAGGGTGCGGTGAGGAACTGCACGAGGAGTCCGCCGGCTCCTGGCCCGGCCAGCCAGGACATCGAACGGGAGCCGCTGACGAGCGAGTTGGCCTGCACATAGCGCTCCTTGGACACGAGTACCACGAACAGGGTGTTGTTGCAGGCATCGAAGAGCACGGTCAGCGCACCGACCGCGAACGCCGTCACATAGAGCTGCCCGAGCGTGAGGGCGTCGAGCAGGTACGCGACCGGGAGCGTCACGAGCAGCACCGCGCGCGCCACATCGGCGGCGATCATGGCGCGCCGCCGCCGGGCCTGCCGGTCGGCCCACGCGCCGAGGGGCAGGTTGAGCAGGAGCGCGGGCAGCAACTCGACGGTCTTGAGCCAGCCCATCTCCGCGGCGTCGGCGCCGAGGACGAGCACGGCGGCGAGCGGGATGGCGATCAGTGAGATCTCGCCGCCGATGAGCGAGACCGTCTGCCCGGTCCAGTAGCGCCGGAAGGTCCGCTCCCGCAGCAGCTCGGGTATGCGCTCCCGGAGCTTCACGCGCCGGCCTCCGGGCCGTCAGCCTCCGTGCCGTCACCCGCTTCGTTGGCGCCCGGGGCTTCCTCCGGGATCTCCCGGTCGGCGAAAGCGAGCCGCACCACGCTGATGGGGAGCGCGCCTTCGGGGCGCAGGTCCGGGTCGCTCTCGCGGTCCTCGTAGGGCCGCAGCAGCGCCTCGATGCGTGCGTTGATGCCGGAGAGTTCCTCGGCGGTGAGGTGGAGGAGGGAGTCACTGAACTGCTCCGCCTCACGCCAGGCGCGCGGCAACAGGTGGCGTTGCTCCATCGCCCGGACGGCCCGCTCGAAGTACCGCCGGGCGACCGCCGCGCTCAGCGCGTCCGAGGCCTCGGCCACGGACGGGTCCTCGCTGTAGCCGGGCCAGTCGGTGAACCGGGCGGTCGCCTGCCACGGCTTCTCGCGCCCCCGGCCCCCCTGCGCCTCCTCGACGAGCCCGTACTTCGCCAGTATCCGCAGGTGGTACGAGCAGCTGGCCACGGATTCGCCGGTCAGCTCGGCGGCACGGGTGGCCGTGAAGGGTCCGCTCCGCCGCAGCAGACCGACCAGGG
Source organism: Streptomyces sp. NPDC033177 (assembly GCF_055577715.1). Taxonomy (NCBI): domain Bacteria; kingdom Bacillati; phylum Actinomycetota; class Actinomycetes; order Kitasatosporales; family Streptomycetaceae; genus Streptomyces; species Streptomyces sp. NPDC033177. Next base: position 99,283 of record NZ_JBVIPS010000014.1, read on the forward strand.
CCATGCGCGTGGGGTGGGCGTAGGCCCGCAGGGCGCGGGGGTCGGTGAGGTGAATGCTGCGCTCGGTCGGCCTGGGGTTGTCGCGAGCTTCCGGGGTCTCCTCCATGATGTAAAGCTATCTTTAGAAAGACTTCTTTACAAGGCTCCCACGGGCTGCACCGGAGCCCGGATCCGGCTGGCGGGTACCCGCCCCCTGACCCACCATCGAGGCACATCGGAGGAAGGGACCGCCCAGTGGCCAAGGACAAGAAGGACCAGAAGAAGCAGGGCAAGAAGGCCAGGAAGGGCAACGCCACCCGGGGCACCCCCAGCCCCGCGCCCTCCGCCCCGCCGCTCCGCGAACTCCTCCGCATCCCCGAGGGCGAGCGCGTCAGCCTCACCTCGTACGCAGCCGACGCGACCCCCGGCGGGCCGGTGGACAAGACCGCCGGCCTCCTCGCCACCGCCCGGATGGGCGAACGGCTCGCCGACCTGCAGGAGCGGCTCTACGCGGCAAGCACCGCGGGTGACCGCCGCCGCGTGCTGCTCGTCCTGCAGGGCATGGACACGAGCGGCAAGGGCGGCACGGTCAAGCACGTCATCGGCCAGTTCAACCCCTCCGGCTGCCGCATCCGCGCCTTCAAGACGCCCACGCCCGAGGAGTTGAGCCACCCCTTCCTCTGGCGCATCTCGCAGGCGCTCCCCGTGCCCGGCGAGATCGGCATCTTCGACCGCTCACACTACGAGGACGTCCTGATCGCCCGCGTACGCGAACTGGTCCCGCCCAGCGACCTCGGCCGCCGCTACGGCAGGATCAACAACTTCGAGCAGAGCCTCACCGACGACGGCGTCACCGTCATCAAGTGCTTCCTGCACATCTCGTACGAACAGCAGCGCCGCCGCCTGCTCGAACGTCTCGACAACCCGGACAAGCACTGGAAGTTCAGTCCGGGCGACATCGAGGAGCGCGCCCTGTGGCCCGCCTACCAGGAGGCGTACGAGATCGCGCTCGAGCGCTGCTCCACGGCGGACTCCCCCTGGTACCTCATCCCGGCAGACCGCAAGTGGTACCGCAACTGGGCGATCAGCGGGCTGCTCCTGGAGCACCTGACCGCGCTTGATCCGCAGTATCCGAAGGCGGACTTCGACGTCGCCGAGGCCAGGAAGCAACTCCTGCACGACGGTTGAGACGCAACAACGGATCTTAGGCACAAGATCGGACAGAAGTTACTTCTAGGTATGCAGTGACTTAGTGCGCCACTAGCAGTAGAACTCGTTCCCATTCCTACGAGAGTGAGGAACGTCACATGAGTGGCACCACCATGCGTTCTGACGGTTCCGGAGGCGTTTCACGCCGAAGATTCATAGCTGGAACCAGTTCTATTCTGGGCGTCGCATCCCTGGCGACGCTCGCCCCCGCGACCCCTACGTACGCCGCGGCAGCGGCAGGACCCATCGGCGACGGAGCCCGCGTCCCCGTACTGATCATCGGCACCGGGTACGGCGGCTCCGTCGCCGCCCTGCGCCTCGCCCAGGCAGGCGTCGACGTGCACATGGTCGAGATGGGCATGGCCTGGGACACCCCCGGCTCCGACGGCAAGATCTTCGCCCACACGACCTCACCCGACGGCCGTTCCTACTGGCTGCGCACCAAGACCAAACAGCCCCTGAGCAACTTCCTCGGCTTCCCGATCGACAGGGCCATCCCCCGCTACACCGGAATTCTCGACGCCGAGGACATGGGCGGGATCCTCGTCTACCAGGGCCGCGGAGTCGGCGGCGGCTCCCTGGTCAACGGCGGCATGGCGGTCACGCCCAAGCGCGAGAACTTCGGCGCAGTCCTCCCCTCGGTCAACGCCGACGAGATGTACTCCACCTACTACCCGCGCGCCAACGCCGGTCTCGGCGTCAGCACCATCGACCCCGCCTGGTTCGACAGCGTCGACTGCTACCAGTACTCCCGGGTCGGCCGTAAGCACGCCCAGCGATCCGGCTTCCCGTTCGTCTTCGTGCCCGGCGTCTATGACTGGGACTACATGAAGCAGGAGGCGGCCGGAACAGTCCCCAAGTCGGCGGTCGCCGGTGAGATCCTCTATGGCAACAACTACGGCAAGAAGTCACTCCAGAAGACCTACATCGCCAAGGCCACCGCGACCGGAAAGGTCAGCATCTCCGCACTGCACAAGGTCACCACGGTCAGCCCCGCGTCCGGCGGCGGCTACAGCGTCGTCATCGAGCAGCTCGACACCAGCGGCACCACCACCGCCACCAAGACCGTCACCGCGCAGAAGGTGTTCTTCGCGGCAGGCAGTGTCGGCACCAGCAAACTGCTGGTCAAGCTGAAGGCCACCGGCGCGCTGCCCCGGCTGAACGCGGAGATCGGCAAGGGCTGGGGCGACAACGGCAACGTCATGTGCGGTCGCGCCAACCACATGTGGGACCCGACCGGCAAGGTGCAGTCGTCCATCCCCACGGCCGGCATCGACAACTGGGCGGCCGGAGGCGCGTTCGCCGAGGTCGCGCCGCTGCCCACCGGCATCGAGACCTACGCCTCGTTCTACCTCTCGATCACCAAGAACCCGAACCGTGCCGCCTTCTCGTGGAACGCCTCGGCGGGGAAAGTGGACCTGAACTGGCAGACGGCCTGGAAGCAGCCGTCCATCAACGCGGCCAAGACCATTTTCGACAAGATCAATTCCAAGGAGGGGACGATCTACCGCACCGATCTGTTCGGCACGTACAAGATCTGGGGCGACCATCTCACGTACCACCCGCTCGGCGGCGCCGTCCTGAACAAGGCCACCGACAACTACGGCCGTCTGCACGGCTATACGGGCCTGTACGTCATCGACGGCTCGCTGATCCCCGGCAACACGAGCGTCAATCCGTTCGTCACCATCACGGCGCTCGCCGAACGCAACATCGAGAAGATCATCGCCACTGATGTGTAGCACCAGGCGTGTGTAGCACCGTGGATGTGTAGCAACTCCCCTCAGTGGCCGGGGAGTACGCAGACCGCGTCCAGGCCGAGCACGTGGTTGAGGCGGCCGAAGGCCAGCCAGGAACCGATGCTCATGCTCAGCTCCACGATCTCGCGCTGGCTGTAGTGCGCGGTCATCCGCTTCCAGAACTCCTCGTCGAGGCCATGGTGATCCAGGGCGTACCGCTCGGCGTACTCGGCGGCAAGGCGTGTCCGGTCGTCGAAGGCGTCGGTGGTGCGCCACTGGGTGACCGCTTCGGCGAACTCCTCCTCGACCTTCTCGCCCTCGCGTTCGGTGCGCCAGTCGAGGCAGAACAGGCACCCGTTGATCTGTGCGACACGCAGCCGCGCGGCCTCGAACTCCCGCAGTCCCAGGGTCGTGTGCTCGTACACCGACAGCGAGAAGTTCGCCGCGGCCATGCCGATCCCGGGGACCATCTCACCCCACACGTACCCGATCGGCTCCTGCCCCTCGGGGATGTCTATGTGCATCGAGCTCATTGCTTGCTCCTTCCGAGTTTGCCGGTCGCGGGGCGCAGCGGGACGTCGAGCGCGTCGTAAAGGCCGGGGTCCATGTCCACGAGCCAGTCGATGGCTCCGACAAGACGGCCGACCGCGGTGGCGTTGCCGCCCGCCGACCGGTTCTCCCCCTCGTCGGTGGCCTCCACCGTCACCTCGATGCGCGGGCGGCCCTCGATGATCACGCGGTGCGCCCCGGCGCCGTCGGGTGGCGTGGGCCAGTCCGGTGCGCAGGACGGGTGGATGCGGGTGACGTGCTCGATGACGATGCGGGGCTCGCCCCCGACGATGCCCTGCACCTCGAAGCGCACGGCGCCCTGGGTGCCCGCCTCGAAGTCACCCATCGTCCTGGTGCTCACCGAGGTGTCGAGCGCGCGTCGCTCCAACGTCTCGCGGATGTCGTCGAGTTCGACGCCGAGCGCCCTGGCCATCAGCCGGATCTGCCCGCCCCACACCATGGTCGGAATGGTCTCGGCGAGCATGAGGGGCTGGTAGTCCATCGGATGCCCCATGCCGATCAGATGGCGTACGGAATCCTCCTGGTCGTACGTGGAGTAGTCGAAGATCTCCTGGCAGCGGATCCCGTCGACGGTGCTGCCGAGTCCGCTGATAAGGAGCGGCAGGATGTCGTTGCCCCAGCCGGGGTCGACGCCGGACACGAAGAGGGAGCCGCCGCCGTCCGCGACGGCGGCGAGGAGCGGATCCCGCAGCTCGGGCGGGGCGTTGCGCTGGTCGTAGAGCGCGTAGAGCGCGGGGGTGACGACGACGGCGCCGGCCCGGATCGCCCGGCCGACGTCCTCCAGGGCCTCGTCGGGGCGGATGTCGCCGGAGGCCGCGTACACCACGGCCTGGGGTGCGGCCGCCAGGACCGCGTCGATGTCGTCGGTCGCCGTGACGCCCAACTGCCCCTGGAGACCGGCGAGGTCGGCCGCGTCGCGGCCGACCTTGCCGGGACTGTGGACGAGCACGGCCGTGAGCTTCAGCGCCGGGTGGGCCTCCACGGCACGTATGGCCGCTCGGCCGACATTTCCGGTACCCCAGACAACCGTGGAAATCATGCGCGGAGGGTAGCCAGAGGGCGTATCACTTCATAGGGCCATGACCGGAGAAATTTCCAGCGCGAGCGCCCGCCCCGAGGAGCAGGAGTTCGGGCCCTAACGGATGTTGACGTCGATGCACGCGTAGAAGGCGTTCGACGTGTCGCCTATGTTCCAGACCGCGAGCACCTTGTGCCTGCCGGTGGCGCTGCCGAGGTTGACCTGGTGCGAGACGGTGGTGGGGGGCTGCTGGTTGCCGCCATCGATGGTGGCGACCTTCCTGCCGTCGACGAAGTACTCGTAGTTCGCGGTGCGGTGGCGTGCGGTGAAGGTCCAGGTGAAGGTCTGCGTGCGACTGACGTCGCTGACCCGCCACCCCTTGCTGTCGTTGTCGAGTTCCGCGAACCGGGCGTTGCCGCCGCTGCAGCTGCGCAGGCCCTTGGGCCCTTCGACGCTCTGCGGTTCCCACTTGATCTCACCGCACGCGACCGTGCCGGCGGCGCACTGCGCCTGCCGGCTGGCCGGTGCGTTGACGTATCCGTGCGCGCTGGCCGAACCGGTCGGCAGGGTGAGGGCGAGGACCGGTGCGAGGCCCGCACCGATCATGGCGGCGAACTTCCGCTTCCTGTGCATGCATACTCCTTCACGGCGCTGAGGTGGGGGTGTGCGTGAAGTGCTGGGGCCAGATGTTCGCGAGGGCCGATTAGTCCAGACCATAGACTTCGGCCGCCCTCGGTCAAGGCCCTTTTCGCGCCAGGTACGTGCGACAGGAGAGCCGCGGTCTACGCCGTGCGGCGCAGGCGTGCCGAGAGGTGATGCTGGAGCGGTTGGCCGACTGCTTCGAGGTCGTGGACGAAGGTGAGCCGGCCGTCCTCGGTGAGCGTGTAGCGGCGGCGGGTCGCCTTGACCTCCTTGGCGGTGGGGGTGCGGGCCACCTCGCTGGTGGAGAGGTCGATCGTGTCGCCCGTCGCCCGGCCCACCGCGATCTCCGCGATGCCGGTGGGCTGGGTGATCAGCGCCTCCACCCGGCCGTCGGGCTGCAGCCGCCACCAGCCGCTCTCCCGCGCGGAGGGCCGCAGCGGTGCGTCGTCGGCGTCCAGGAGCCAGGCCCGTGCCTCGTAGCGGAGGAAGGGACGGCCGTCGTGGCTGAAGGTGACTTCCTGGGCGTAGGTGAAGTCCGCGTCGAGGGTCGGGTATTCGCCCTGGCCCCGGCCGTGCCAGGTACCCAGCAGGCCGAGCACCGGCGCGAGCAGCGCGTGCGGCGTCGGTGTCTCGTCCGGCCGGTGGCCGTCGGGGTACGGGTGCTCCGGTGCGGGGTCGAACACGGTGTGCGCTCCAAGGTCGGGGGCCGATGCCAGAAGAAGCCTAGGGGCCCTCAGGACCAGGGAGGGGAGACGGACTCCATCTGTCGGCCCCGCCGGACACCCTGCGGTGCCGCATCACGCCGGACCCGGTCAGCGGGACCCTGCTGGTCATTCCCATGGGACGTCACCACGGAGAATCGACTTAGGGTAGCCTCACCTAGATTTTTGCTGTCCGGCCCTGGAGAGGTGGCGGGTGAGTTCTTCAAGTCCGTCGGGGCGGGACGTCCTGAGAGAGTCGATACGGGGCCAGCGGCGCGATGTCGCCGTCGGCTCGGTGCTGGGTTCCGGGCACCAGATAGGCGAGGCGCTGGTCCCCGTCCTGATCGGTGTCGCGATCGACCAGGCCGTCACCGACTCCGACACCGGCGCCCTGCTCATGTGCCTCGGCGTCCTCGCCGTCGGCTATGTGGCGCTCGCGCTGAGCTTCCGCTTCGGCGCCATGGCCGGTGAGCGTTCCGCCGCCCGCGCCGAGCACACCCTGCGCGTCTCCCTCATACGCCGCATCCTGGATCCCGGCGGCGGAGCCGAGGAAGGCCGGCTTCCCGGCGCCCTCGCGAACATCGCCACCGAGGACGCCAAGCGGGTCGGCGCCGTCAACATGGCCCTGATGTCCGGGATCTCGGCGCTGACCGGCATCCTCACCTGTGCGGTCGTCCTGCTGCGCATGTCGCTGACGCTCGGCCTCGTCGTGCTGCTCGGCACGCCGGTGCTGCTCTGGCTCGGGCATCTCCTGAGCAAGCCTTTGGAGAGCCGCAGCGAGGCAGAGCAGGAGCGGGCGGCACACGCGTCCGCCGTCGCCGCCGACCTGGTGACGGGCCTGCGGATCCTCAAGGGCATCGGCGGTGAGTCGGCCGCCATCGCCCGTTACCGCACCACGAGCCGTGACTCCCTGGGCGCCACCCTGAAGGCGGCACGCGCGCAGGCCTTCCAGAGCGGCATGGTCCTCGCACTGACGGGGTGCCTGATCGCCGCCGTCGCGCTGGTCGGCGGCAGGCTCGCCGCCCAGGGCAGCATCAGCCTGGGCGAGCTGGTCTCGGCGGTGGGGCTCGCGCTCTTCCTCCTCGGTCCCCTTGAGGTGCTCGCCTGGGTCAACGCCGAGTTCGCCCAGGGCCGGGCGTCGGCGGGACGGATCGCGGAGGTCGTCGCCACCGAGCCCGTCGTCACCGGCGGCGACCGGAGCCTGCCCTTCCCGGTGCGCGGGGCGGTGCGGCTCGACGGCGTACGGCACGGCGGGCTGCGGGGCGTCGACCTGGACGTCACGCCCGGCGAACTGCTCGGCGTGGTCGCGACGGACCCAGCGCACGCCAACGACCTGCTGCGCTGCCTGGCCCGCCGGGCCGACCCGGAGGCCGGGACCGTGGAGCTGGACGGCATCCCCCTGCGGGACCTCGACCCCGCCGAACTGCGCACGGCGATGCTGGTCGCCGAACACGACGCGGACCTCTTCGAGGGCACCGTCCGCGACAACGTCACGGCCGCCGCGTCCGACACCACCGACCCGGAGCAGGCCATGGCGGCCGCCGGCGTCGCGCAGATCGCCCGGACACTGCCGGACGGCGAGCACACGCCTGTCGGAGAGCGCGGCCGCTCACTCTCGGGTGGGCAGCGCCAACGCGTCGCCCTCGCCCGAGCACTGGCCGCCGAGCCCCCCGTCCTGGTGGTCCACGATCCGACCACCGCGGTGGACGCCGTGACCGAGGCCGGCATCGCGGCCGGTGTCCGCGAGATCCGCAAGGGCCGCACCACGGTCCTGGTGACCACGAGTCCCGCGCTCCTCTCGGTCACCGACCGGGTGGTCCTCCTGGACGAGGGGCGAGTCATCGACACGGCCCCGCACGCAGACCTGATCCAACGTCATGAGGCGTATCGCACGGCGGTGTTGGCATGAACGAGACCTCGGCCGAGCAGCACACGGACACCCGCGAGCTGCTCCCCACCGCCACCGCGACCCGCACCCGCGCCGCGGTCCGCGAACTGGTGCGCCCTTACCTCGGCCTTGCGGCCTGCGGCTTCGGAGTGATGATCGCGGCGACCGCCGTGGGCCTCCTTGTCCAGCCGCTGCTCGGCCGCATCGTCGACCTGGTGGCCGAGCAGCGCCCGGCGGGCGACCTCACGCTGCCGGTCGTCCTGCTCGTCCTGGTCGCCCTCGTACACGGCGGAACCACCTCGCTCGGCCTGACGCTCGTCTCCCGGCTCGGCGAGACCGTGCTCGCGCACCTGCGCGAGCGGTTCGTGGAGAAGGCCCTGCGGCTGCCGCTCGAACAGGTGGAGAAGGCCGGGGCAGGAGACCTCACCGCGCGGGTGACCCGGGACGTGTCGGTGGTGGGCGAGGCGGTGCGCAGCGCCCTGCCCGAACTGGCCCGCTCCCTGCTCGCCATCCTGCTGACGCTGGTGGCGATGGCGGCCCTTGACTGGCGTTTCCTGGTCGCGACCCTCCTCGCGGTGCCCATCCAGGCATCCACCGCCCGCTGGTACGTCCGCCACGCCGTTCCGCTCTACGCCCAGCAGCGCATCGCCACCGGGGCACAGCAACAGCAGCTGCTCGACACCATCGCCGGCGCGGGCACGGTGCGGGCCTTCCGCATCGAGGAGGAGCACACCGCCCGCGTGACCCGCCGCAGCTCGACGGCGGTCGAGCTGAAGATGCGCGGCATCCGGCTCGTCCTGGACTTCTACAACCGGCTGCACGTCGCCGAGTATCTCGGCCTCACCGCGGTCCTCGTCACCGGGTTCTTCCTGGTCCGCTCGGACTCCGTGTCCATCGGCACCGCGACCGCCGCCGCGCTCTACTTCCACAGCCTCTTCACGCCGGTCAACTCCGCGCTCGTACTCCTGGACGACGCGCAGTCGGCGACGGCCTCGCTCGCCCGCCTGGTCGGGGTCGCCGACGAGACGACCCCCGAGCCCGCGGCCACACCGCTGACGCAGCCCGGCACGGAACCGGACGGCACCGTCACCGTGATCGGCATCGACCACGAGTACGTGTCCGGGCAGCCCGTCCTGCAAGCGGTGGACCTGAAGCTCCGGGCCGGGGAGCGTGTGGCCCTGGTCGGCCCGAGCGGCGCGGGAAAGACGACCCTGGCCAAGCTCATCGCGGGGGTGCACCGGCCGACCTCCGGATCGGTGCACCTGACCGGCGCCCGGGGCCGGGGCAACGGCCTTCCGGTCGCCCTGGTCACCCAGGAGACGCATGTCTTCGCCGGGCCGCTCGCGGACGACCTGCGCCTCGCCCGTGCCGACGCCACCGACGACGAGCTGCGCACGGCGCTGACCGACGTCGAGGCCATCGACTGGGTCGAGGCCCTGCCCGACGGCCTTGACACCGTCGTGGGCGACGGAGGCCACCGCCTCACCTCCGCCCAGGTCCAGCAACTCGCCCTCGCCCGGCTGATGCTGGCCGATCCGCCGGTGGCCGTGCTCGACGAGGCGACCGCCGAGGCGGGCAGCACCGGCGCGCGTCTCCTGGAGAAGGCCGCGGGCCGGGCGGTCGAGGGGCGCACCGCGCTGGTCGTCGCACACCGCCTCACCCAGGCCGCGACCGCGGACCGGATCGTCGTCATGGAGGAGGGCCGGATCGTGGAGAGCGGCACCCATGACGAACTGCGCGCGGGCTCCGGGCCGTACGCCTCCCTGTGGCAGGCGTGGTCGGGCACCCGCACCGGGAGCGACACCTTGAAGGGCGACGACTGAGGCCGGCTCTCCCAGACGCGCAGCACACCTCGCGACCCCGCTCGCCTCCGCGCAGCGGCAGACCAGGCCGCTCCCGCGTCCTCACCGGTCTCGGCTTCACCCTGCCGGGCGACCTGGACAAGGTCATCGGGGACGAGCTCGGTACCGCCATCAGCAAGGAACGCACCGATCTACTGAACACCGACGCGAGCGTGTGCATCGCCACAGACCCCGCGAAGGACGAGGCTGAGCTCGACAGGAACGTCCTCTACGCCGACCTGCCGTACATACTGGAACGCCTGGTGCCGCAGCTGGCATCGGCCGTCGACGGCGACACCGCGACCAAGGTGAAGCAGCACGCCGGGAGCCAGTGAACGTATGATCAGCCGATGTCTGACACGACCGAAACCACACCCGGCTGGCTGACCTCCGACGAGCTCGAGCAGGCCCGTTCACGCATGCCGATCCTGTATGTCGAGGCCGTGCCGGTGCGCGTCGACGACAACGGCGAAGTCACCAGCATCGGACTGCTGTTGGGCATGGGGCGGGACGGAGCGGTCAGCCGCTCCCTCGTCTCGGGCCGGGTCCTGCACCACGAGCGGGTGCGCGACGCCCTGCTGCGCCACCTCGAGAAGGACCTCGGCCCGGCGGCGCTCCCCCGCGTCCCGGCCTCCCTGCAGCCCTTCACCGTCGCCGAGTACTTCCCGACGCACGGCGTCACGCCGTTCCACGACCCCCGCCAGCACGCCGTGTCCCTCGCCTACATCGTGCCGGTGGCCGGTGACTGCCGTCCGCGGCAGGACGCTCTCGACCTGGCCTGGTTCAGTCCGCAGGAGGCCTCGTCCGAGGTGGTCCAGAGCGAGATGCCGGGCGGTCACGGCGTCCTCCTCAAGCAGGCACTCGCGCACGCGGGTTGCCTGACCTGAGCGGATTCCGGCGGAGCCCGGCGCATCGTCCGGTGAAACCCCCGGTGACGGATTAGGTAAGGCTCGGCTAAGTTGATCGGCGAGTGCCTCCCTCCGGAGGCACCCCTGCCAAGGAGATCGACGCAGCATGAGCTCAACCATCCGCCGGGCCCGCCGTACCACCGCGATAGCCGTGTCCCTCGCCGCGGGCGGCGCCCTGGCCTCGACCGGGAGCGCGGGCGCCGTCACCGCGGACGCCGGCTCGCCCGCCACCTCCGCGCCGATCGCGCCGGGTCTGTACCAGTCCGCGTACTCGGAGCGGAACGACGCGCTCTGGGTCGCCTCCTCGGTGGGCCAGCCGCCCGCGCCCGTCACCGGGTCCAGCCTCCTGAAGGTCGACCCGGACTCGCTGCGGGTCAAGAAGAGATACACGCCGGCGACCAACGCGGCCACGGGCGCCGTCCAGTCCGTCTACGGCGTCGCCGTGGACGACGAGCACAACACCGTCTGGACGACGAACACCCGGGACAACTCCGTCTCCGTCTACAGCCAGCGCACCGGCAAGCACCTCGCCACCCTGCCCGGCGTGAACCACTCGCGGGAGATCGTCGTCGACGAGCGGCGCGACCTGGTGTGGGCGAGCGCCTTCGGCGACGGCACCCTCGTCGCCTTCGACTCCGGCACCTTCAAGGAGAAGCGGCGCGTCACCGTACCGGGCGCGGGACCGACGGGCCTGGCCGTGAACGAGCGGACCGGCTCGGTGTACGCGGCCGACCACACCGGCGACCGGATCATCGAGGTCTCCGCCGGTGCCGCGAGCCCGCGGCTCATCCCGACCGGCGACGGCCCGCTCTCGGTGGCACTCTCCAAGAACGGCCGCACCGCCTACACCGGTGACCAGACCGCGGGCACCGTCTCGGTCGTCGACCTCCGCAAGGGCGCCGTCACCCGGTCCGTGGCATCCGGCCTCGGCACCAAGTCCGTTGCCGTCGACCACCGTTCAGGCCACGTCCTGGCCGTCAACCGCCTCTCCGCCACCGTCACGATCGTCGACCCGCACAAGGGCGCTGTCGTGAAGACGGTGTCCACCGCGGCCCTGCCGAACCACGTCCACGTGAACAAGGGCACCGCCTACGTGGTCGACAAGTCGGCGTCGGGCCCCACGGGCGAGGACCTGATGGCCCGCTTCCGCGTCCGCCACTAGCCACCGCCAACTGCCGCTATCCGGCGACGAAGTCGCGCACACCTTGTGACACCCCGTCGTCTCCCAGCAGGTCGTTGTGCTTCAGGCAGCCCGCCGCGTTGTTCGTGGCGCCGTCGAGGCGCACGCTGCTGTCGGGGTTGATCACCTCGTCGCAGTGGGACCACCAGGTCGCGTAGGCGACGCCTCCTGGTGTCTCGTCGCCCTCCGCGAGCCCGTCCTGGACGTACGAACCCGGTGTCATGTCACGGCAGGCCTGCGACCAGGCGGCGCAGGCCCAGGCCGTGGCGGTGCCGTGGTTGGGACCCGCGAGGGAAGCCCAGTGCGCGACCGTCGCGGTGCCGCCGCCGTGCTTGACGTACCAGCGGGTGACGAGGCTCCCGAAGGAGTGGGCGACGATGTCCACCTTGGCGGCGCCCGACTGTGCGCGCACCTGCTCGACGTACGCGGCGAACCGGCCGGAGAGCACCTCGTTCACCGACCGGCTGGTGTCGTACCCCCAGGAGAACAGCTCCGCGTCCGTGTAGCCGGACGCCTTGAAGTCCTCCCGCAGGGAGCCCCACACCCCCGGGTCGGCGTTGTAGCCATGGACGAAGATCACCGGAGTGCGGGCGGCCTTCGGGGTCTCGTCCGCCTGGGCCGGGGTCAGCGGCGTCAGGAGGGCGGCGGTGGCCGCGATGGTCAGCGGGAATGAGATGCGGCGCAGCACGGGCTCCCCCTCGGTCCGGCGGATCGGTGCCGAGAATGGTGAGGTGTGCGACGACGAATGAACAGCCCTGTGCAGCAGGGAAGTTACCGTGGGTATCAAGCCTCGGGGTGATCCGGGGTGCTCGCTTCGTCGTCCGGGTTCCAGTCCAGGAGCCGGACCTTCGCGACCGTCCGCACATGTCGGCGCATCGCGGCGGCCGCCGCTCGGCCCCGGCCCGCCTCGATCGCGTCGAGGATCGCGTGATGCTGGGCCAGGGACCGGGCGGGACGCCGCACCTGGCGCAGCGACTCGTGACGGCTTTCGGTGATCTGCTCGGCGATGGAGCGCATGAACTCGGCGAGCAGCGCGCTGTGGGCGGCCGCGGTCACGGCGGCGTGGAAGAGCCGGTCGCCCTCGACCCCGCGTTCGCCCGCCTCGATCTCCCGCGCCATCGTGTCGAGCGCCGCCCGCATCGCCCGTACGTCCTGGTCCGTGCGGCGCTCCGCGGCCAGTTCGGCGAGTTTGGTCTCAAGTGCCTCTCGCGCCTCCAGGACGTCGGGCAGCCGGCGCCTGCGCTCCACGAGCCGCTCCACGGGCTCGGCGTCCAGGCTGTCCTTGACCAGGTAGGTGCCGCCGCCGTGCCGCACCTCGACCAGGCCCTGCACTTCCAGTACGACGATGGCCTGCTTGACGGAGGCGCGGGACACCCCGAGGCGCTGGGCCAGTTCGCGCTCGGGCGGCAGCCGGTCGCCGGAGCGCAGTCCGCCCTCGCCTACGTAGGCGCGCAGCCGGTCGAGCACCTGCTCGTACAGCCGCGTCCTGCCCATGGGGCGCAGCGCGTCAGACATCCCAACCCCCATATCGGCCTCAGTGCCGGATTTCGGTCCCCGTGCCGATGGTTCCGCAGCCTAACAGCGGCCCCTCCAGTGGACGAGTGGGCAAGTGGCTGAACCAATTTGCGTCCGATCTCTTGACGGCCGAAACCGATACCCCGACGCTGAGTTCCGCCAACGGCCACATTGGCTCAGCCACTTGGCCACTGAGGGACGGCCCCAGGGACGGGAGCCCACGATGTCCGCCGAACTCATCTCCATCCTCGTACTCGTGGTGGTCTTCGTGATCGCCACCACCCGCTCCATCAACATGGGCGCGCTCGCCTTCGCCGCCGCCTTCGCGGTCGGCGAGCTGGTCGCCGACCTCGACGCGGACGGCATCTTCGCCGGCTTCCCCGGTGACCTCTTCGTCGTCCTGGTCGGCGTGACCTATCTGTTCGCGATCGCCCGCGCCAACGGCACCACCGACTGGCTCGTGCACGCGTCGATCCGCCTGGTGCGCGGGCGGATAGCCCTGATCCCCTGGGTGATGTTCGTGATCACCGGGGCACTCACCGCGATCGGCGCGGTCAGCCCGGCCGCCGTGGCGATCGTCGCCCCGATCGCCCTCAGCTTCGCGGCACGGTACGGGATCAGCCCGCTCCTGATGGGCGCCATGGTGGTGCACGGGGCGCAGGGCGGCGGCTTCTCGCCCATCAGCATCTACGGGTCGATCGTCAACGGCATCATGGAGCGCGAGAACCTGCCGGGGAACGAGGTCGTGCTGTTCCTCGCCTCGCTCGTCGTCAACCTCATCATCGCCGGGATCGTCTTCGTCCTCTTCGGCGGGCTGAAGCTGGGCGGCCGCGACACCGGCAAGTCGGACGAGAGCGAGGCCGATGCGCGGCTCGATCCAGCCAAGATCGCCACGCTCGCCGCCCTGGTCGCCCTCGTCGTCGCCGTGCTGGCCTTCGATCTCGACGCCGGTCTGAGCGCCATCACCCTTGCCGTACTCCTGAGCGCGTTCTGGCCCGACGTCAGCCGCAAGGCCGTCGGCGAGATCGCCTGGGCGACCGTGCTGCTGATCTGCGGTGTGCTGACCTACGTCGGCGTGCTGGAGGAGATGGGCACCATCAAGTGGGCCGGAGAGGGCGTCTCCGACATCGGCGTCCCGCTCCTCGCCGCCCTGCTCCTCTGCTACATCGGCGCGCTCGTCTCCGCGTTCGCCTCCTCCGTCGGGATCATGGGCGCGCTCATCCCGCTCGCCGTACCGTTCCTGGCCCAGGGCGAGATCGGGGCGGTCGGCATGATCGCGGCGCTCGCCGTGTCCGCCACCGTCGTGGACGTCAGCCCCTTCTCGACCAACGGCGCACTGGTGCTCGCCGCCGCCCCGGACGTCGACCGGGAGCGCTTCTTCCGGCAGCTGATGGTGTACGGCGGGATCGTGGTGGCCGTGGTGCCCGCCGCGGTGTGGCTCGTCTTCGTGGTGCCAGGATTCGGGTAGGACGAACCAGCACAAGACAGCGGTCCGTGACGACAACCAAGGAGATAAGCAGCGTGAGCTCCCCCCATCCGCCCCTCTTCCCGGCCCTCGTCGCGGGCCCCGACCTCCCCGCCCTGCGCTTCGGCGAACGCTCGTTGACGTACGCCGAGCTCGCCGCCACGGCAGGTTCCCTGGCCGCCTCGATCGGCTCGGCGCGCCGGGCGGCACTGTGGGCCACGCCGTCCCTGGAGACCGCCGTCGGTGTGGTGGCCGCGCTGCTCGCCGGTGTGCCGGTGGTGCCGCTGAACCCGAAGATCGGCGAGCGCGAGCTGGGGCACATCGTGGCGGACAGCGCCCCGACGGTGGTGCTCGCGGCGCCCGGCGACGAACTTCCGTCCACTCTCCGCGCGTTGGAGCGTGTGGAAGTGACCCTCGCCGCCTCCACGACGGCCGCGGCTCCGCCCGCCGAGCCCGACCCCGAGTCCCCGGCCCTGATCGTCTACACGTCGGGCACCACGGGACCGCCCAAGGGCGCGGTGCTTCCCCGCCGGGCCCTCTCCACCACCTTGGACGCCCTGGAGGACGCCTGGCAGTGGACGTCCGACGACGTACTGGTGCACGGGCTCCCGCTGTTCCACGTGCACGGCCTGATCCTCGGCATCCTCGGGCCGCTGCGCCGGGGCGGTTCGGTGCGGCACCTTGGCCGGTTCTCCGTCGAGGGGGTGCAGCGCGAACTGACCGACGGTGCCACGATGTTGTTCGGCGTGCCGACCATGTACCACCGCATCGCGGAGGCGCTGCCCACCGACCCGGGCCTCGCCAAGGCCCTGTCCGGCGCGCGCATCCTGGTCTCCGGGTCCGCCGCGCTGCCCGTCCACGACCACGAGCGCATCGCGGCGGCCACCGGGCGCCGGGTGATCGAGCGGTACGGCATGACGGAGACCCTGATGAACACGAGCGTGCGGGCCGACGGCGAGGCGCGCGCCGGAACCGTCGGGGTGCCGTTGGGCGGTGTGGAGCTGCGCCTCGTGGACGAGGCGGGCGCCGAGACCGCGGACCCGGGCGAGGTCGGCGAGATCGAGGTGCGCGGCCCGAACCTGTTCACCGAATACCTGAACCGGCCGGACGCCACCGCCGCCGCCTTCACCGGCGACGGCTGGTTCCGCACCGGCGACATGGCGGTGCGCGACGACGACGGCTATGTGCGCATCGTCGGCCGCAAGGCCACCGACCTCATCAAGAGCGGCGGCTACAAGATCGGCGCGGGCGAGATCGAGAACGCCCTCCTCGAGCACCCAGGCGTACGGGAGGCCGCCGTGACCGGGGAACCCGACGAAGACCTGGGCGAGCGCATCGTCGCCTGGATCGTGCCGGCCGACCCCGAACAGCTGCCGACAGCAGCCGACTTGGCGGACCACGTGGCCGCCCAGCTCGCTCCGCACAAGCGCCCCCGCACGGTGCGCTACCTGTCGGAGCTCCCCCGCAACGACATGGGGAAGATCATGAAGCGGTCCCTCCATGCCTGAGCCGACGCCTGACGGCCCGGCACTGCACTCGACCGCCCGCTGGACTGCCCGCGCGGCCATCACCGCGGTGGCGGATGAGGACAGCTTCTGCGAACTCTCGTCGGGCGTCTCCGACTTCGAGGCGTCCGGGCCGGACGGCCCACTCGGCTGGCAGGGTTACGCCGAGTCCCTCACCCGCGCCGCGGAACGCACCGGCGAGCGGGAGTCGGTGGTCTGCGGCACCGCCACCGTGGGCGGCACCCAGGCGGTGATCGCCTCCTTCGAGTTCGGTTTCCTGGGCGGCTCCCTCGGCGAGCGCACGGGTGACCGCCTGGAAGCCGCGCACCGTCACGCCCGGGACCACCGGCTGCCCGTCGTCTCGCTGATCGCCACGGGAGGCAGCCGCATGCAGGAGGGCATGCGCGCACTGGTCCAACTGCAGCGCGTGGCACGGCAGTCCGAGCTCACCGGCGCGGCGGGCCTGGCCCGGATCGCCGTCCTGCGCGACCCGACCACGGGCGGCGGCTGGGCCACCCTGGGGGCAGGCGCCGACCTGATCCTCGCCCTGCCCGGCAGCCAGATCGGCTTCGCCGGGTCCCGGGTGCGCCCGGCGGACGCGGATCCGGCCGCCTACACCGCCGAGGCCCAGTTCGCGGCCGGGGCGATCGACGACGTCGTACGCCCCGAGGAACTGCGCGGGGCGCTGGCGCTGCGCCTCGGCCTTCTGTCTCCTGCCGGTGGTGCCCGCCTTGGGGCCGACGTGCCCGAAGTCCCCGCTCCCCCCGGCGCGCTCGGCCGCTGCGACCTGCCCGCCACCGGATGGGAAGCCGTCAGCCGCGCCCGTGCCGCCGAACGCCCCCGTGCGGCAGCCTATTTGGACGCCTACTTCACGGAGCGGGCGCCGTTGCGCGGTGACCGGTGCGGGGGCACCGACCCGGGGATGCTCTGCGGATTCGGGCGGCGCGAAGGGCGGACCGTCGCCTTCGCGGCGCAGTGCGGGACGGCGACGACGCCGGCCGGGTACCGCACCGCGGCACGTCTCGTGCGGCTCGCGGGGCGGCTCGGGATTCCCGTCCTGACCCTCGTAGACACCCCGGGCGCCGCCAACGGGGCAGAGGCCGAACGGGCGGGCGCGGGCGCGGCGATCGCCGATCTGTTCGCCGCCGTCGCCACCTCACCGGTGCCGGTCACGTCGCTGGTCATCGGCGAGGGCGGGTCGGGCGGGGCGCTCGCGCTCGCGTCACCGGACAACCTCTGGGCGACACCGGACAGCTACTTCTCGGTGATCGCCCCCGAGCAGGCCACCGCGATCCTCAAACGGGGCCACGACGAGGTCCGGTCGACGGCGGAGCAGCTGCGTCTGCGCCCGCAGGACCTGGTGGAACTCGGCGTGGCACGCGGCATCGTGACCGCCTGCCACGGGGTCCGTCGTCGCGGGGGTCTTACGGATCCGTGACGTGGGCCCGTCGTCGGCCGTCGTCCCTGTTCGGTGCGCCTAGCGTGGGCCGCATGCGCGTACTTGTCACCGGCGGCGCCGGGTTCATCGGATCGCACGTGGTCGAAGCCCTCACCGAACGCGGGCATGAGGTGGAGGTGTACGACGCCCTGCTGCCTTCCGCGCACGCCGATCCGCCGCGGGCGCCCGACGGGCAGCGGTGGACCGTGGCCGACGTCCGGGACCGGGACGCGGTGCGGGAGGCGTTGCGCGGGGTGGACGCGGTGTGTCATCAGGCGGCGATGGTGGGCCTCGGCAAGGACTTCGCCGACGCACCCGCGTACGTCGGCTGCAACGACCTGGGTACGGCCGTGCTGCTCGCCGCGATGGCCGAGGCCGGGGTACGTGACCTGGTGCTCGCCGGTTCGATGGTGGTCTACGGGGAAGGGCGCTACGCGTGCGTACGCCACGGGGTGGTGCGGCCGGGACCGCGCGCGGCGGCGGATCTGGACGCCGGGCGCTTCGAGCCTCTCTGCCCGTCCTGCGGGGCCGAGTTGAGGCCCGGCCTGGTGAGTGAGGACGCGCCCGCGGATCCGCGCAATGTGTACGCCTCCACCAAGCTGGCGCAGGAACATCTGGCCGCCGCGTGGGCGCGGGCGAGCGGTGGCCGCGCGGTGTCCTTGCGCTACCACAACGTGTACGGCCCCGGCATGCCCCGCGACACCCCGTACGCCGGTGTGGCCTCCTTCTTCCGTTCCTCGCTGGAGCGGGGCGAGGCGCCCCAGGTCTTCGAGGACGGCCGCCAGCGGCGGGACTTCGTGCACGTACGGGATGTGGCGGCGGCCAATGCGCTGGCACTTGAGGCGGTGCGCGAGCGGGAGGCGGGGGCGTTCACGGCGTACAACACCGGCAGCGGGGAGCCGCACACCGTCGGGGAGATGGCCCACGAACTGGCGCGAGCATTCGGCGGCCCGGCTCCGGCGGTGACGGGCGAGTACCGGCTCGGGGACGTCCGCCACATCACGGCGGACTCGGGGCGGCTGCGGGCGGAGCTCGGCTGGCGGCCCGAGGTCAGCTTCACCAAGGGGATGACGTCCTTCGCCAAGGCACCGCTTCGGGGGTAGCGCGGTTCTCCACCCCTTTCTCCACCCGGTAGTTCGCAGCTGCTTACGTCCCCGCCGCCGGCAGCGTCACCTCGAAGCGGCAGCCGCCCGCGACGTTGCGTACGGCCGCCCTGCCCTGGTGGGCCTCGACGATGCCGCGGACGATCGCGAGGCCGAGGCCCGCGCCCGCCGGGGGTGTGCGGGACTGGCTGCCGCGCCAGCCGGTGTCGAAGACGCGGGCGAGGTCCTCCTCGGGGATGCCGCCGCAGCCGTCGGTCACGGACAGGACCACGCCGTCCGGGGAGCGCTCCGCGGCCACCGCGACGGTCCCGTCGGCCGGTGTGCGGCGGATCGCGTTGATCAGGAGGTTGCCCAGGACGCGGCTCATCTCCTTGCTGTCGACCTCCACCGGGACGGCCTCGACGCTGTCGCCGACGAGCCGCACCCGGTGCTCGCGGGCCAGCGGGTCGACGCCCGCGAGCGCGTCACCCACGAGGTCGTAGACGGAGATGCGGGACGGTGAGAGAGCGAGCGCGCCCGCGTGGATGCGGGAGAGCTCGAAGAGGTCTCCGACCATGGAGTTGAGGCGCTCGACCTCGGTGCGGATCTGGCGCAGGTAGCGGTCCGGCTCGGCGGCGACGCCGTCCTCCAGGGCCTCGGACATGGCCCGCAGTCCGGCCAGCGGGGTGCGCAGGTCGTGCGAGATCCAGGCGACCAGTTCGCGCCGGGAACGCTCCAACGCGCGCTCACGCTCCCGGGATTCGGCGAGTTTGGCGCTGGTCGACTCCAACTCCCGTGTCAGGGCCGCCAGTTCGGCGCTGACGGGTTCCGGCGGGGCCGCGAAGCTGCCGCCGTCGCCGAAGGAACGGGCTGCCAGCATCAGGGCCTTGCTGCGGGCGACCACCCAGCGGCCGAGCAGCAGCGCGGTGGCGAGCGAGACCACGGCGGCCATCGCCACGACGATGGTGACCACCTTCAGGTCGTGCGGCGACAGGAACATCTCCCAGGCCACCGCGAGCGTCCCGGCCAGCATCGCGAGCACGGCGACGGCCGCGACGACGGTCATCGCCACCACGAGGGAGCGGTGCCGCAGCAGGCGCAGCGTCAGGGCGCCCAGAAGTCCGGCGCTCGCGGCCCCCAGGAAGGCGAAGAGGGCGATGAGGAGAATGTCCTGCATGCGGGTCAGCCTTCGGCTCGGGGTGGGACGTGGTCTTGACGGGTGGCGTGGCCGTGGTCGCGGCCGTGGTCGTCACCTCGCGGAGTTTCGACATCAGGGACATCGAGGCGGTACCCCAGGCCCCACACCGTCTGGATCAGCCGCGGACTGGCCGGGTCGTCCTCGACCTTGCCCCGCAGCCTGCGTACGTGGACCGTGACCGTGGACAGGTCACCGAACTCCCAGCCCCACACTTCCCGCATCAGTTCCTCCCGCCCGAACGCCTGCCCTGGATGGCGCAGCAAGAAGGCGAGGAGGTCGAACTCCCGCAGGGTGAGGGCCAGTTCGATGCCTCCCTTGGTCGCGCGGCGTGCGGCCGGGTCCACCTGGAGGCCGGCCGCGCCCAGCGTGGCGACACCCTCGGGAGCGCGCGTGGCGGCGCGGCTGCGGCGCAGCACCGACTCCACGCGCAGGACCAGTTCGCGGGGGCTGAACGGCTTGGTGACGTAGTCGTCGGCCCCCACCTCCAGGCCCAGGATCCGGTCGTCCTCGTCGCCCCGGGCGGTGAGCATGATGACCGGTACCGGGCCCCTGTCGCGCAGGCGACGGCATACCTCGAGACCGTCCATGCCGGGCAGCATCAGATCGAGGACGACGAGGTCGGGCCGGAAGACCCCGGCGCGTTCCAGGGCGCCGGGGCCGTCCTCGGCACGGTCGACCGTGTAACCGCCGCGCTCCAGATAGCCCGCGACGACCTCGGCGACGGTCGGGTCGTCGTCCACGACGAGTACCCGGAGCGGGCCGGGCGCGGCGTTCCCGGCGTTCCCGGCGGGCGGGTGGTCCTGCGGTGGTGGTGGCGGCTGCATGCCGCAAGCCTCGCACCTGCGGCGCGTGGACCGGCCGGTCAGAGCTGCTCCCGGTTGCCGACGTCCCCGTTTCGTAAGAACCTCAAGTCTCATTTGTCCGGTTCGAATTCATAGGGTGAGTCACATGACCCCCTCCCCCGCCGCGGAACCCGATGTACCTGACGTACCCGGCCCTCCCGATCCGCCCGGCCCTCACCTCCTTCGGGTGGACGTCGTCCTGCCCTGCCTCGACGAGGCCGCGGCGTTGCCCTGGGTCCTGGAACGCATCCCCGCGGGCTGGCGGGCCGTCGTCGTCGACAACGGCTCCACCGACGGTTCGGCGGACATCGCCCGCGCCCTGGGCGCCACGGTGGTGCGAGAGCCGCAGCGCGGATTCGGGGCCGCGTGCCACGCGGGCCTCATGGCGTCCGACGCGGACGTGGTGTGTTTCTGCGACTGCGACGCCTCCCTGGATCCGGGGCTGCTGCGGCCCTTCGTGCGCAGGGTGGCGGACGGGTCGGCCGACCTGGTCATGGGACGGCGGCGCCCCCAGGGCCACGGCGCCTGGCCGCCGCACGCGCGCGCGGGCAACCTGGCGCTCGCTCGGATGCTGCGGCGGCGTACCGGCGTACGGCTGCACGACCTGGGCCCGATGCGGGCCGCGCGGCGCGAGAACCTGCTGGGGCTCGACCTGACCGACCGCCGCAGCGGATACCCGTTGCAGATGGTCGTGCGCGCGGCCGACGCCGGGTGGCGGATCGAGGAGCGGGACGTCCCGTACCTGCCGCGCGAGGGCAAGTCGAAGGTCACCGGGACATGGCGCGGGACGTGGCACGCGGTGCACGACATGCGCTCGGTACTGGGAGAACCCCCACGACCGGCCCCCGCCGCGAGCGGCCGGCACACGCCAGGCGGTACCAGGTGACGACGCACAGCACGACCCTCCTCGTCATCGCCAAGGAACCGCTCCCCGGGCGCGTGAAGACCCGGCTTACTCCGCCCTACACCCCCGACGAAGCCGCCGAGCTGGCCGCGGCCTCGCTCGGCGACACTCTTGACGCCGTGCTCGCGGCGCCCGCATGGCGGCGGGTCCTGGTGCTGGCCGGGCAACCGGGACCCTGGGTCCCTCCCGACATCGAGGTGGTCCCACAGTGCGCGGGGGGCCTGGACGAACGGCTCGCCGCGGCCTTCGCGGGGTGCTCCGGTCCCGCCCTCCTGATCGGCATGGACACCCCCCAGGTCACGCCGGGCCTGCTCGCCCCCGCCCTCGGCCCGGACGCCTGGCAGGACTGCGACGCCTGGTTCGGCCCCGCGGTCGACGGCGGATTCTGGGCGCTCGGTCTGGCCGAGCCCGACCCGCAACTTCTGCACGGCGTCCCCATGTCGAGGCCCGACACCGGCGCCCTGCAACGGGCCCGGCTCACCGGCGCCGGACTGAGGGTCCGCGACCTGCCGCGGTTGCGTGACGTCGACACGGCCGACGACGCCGTAAAAGTCGCCGCAGCCGCACCAACCAGCCGCTTCGCCGCAACCCTCACCCGCCTCGCCACGACAACCGAACACCCGGCCCCAGGCGGCACCCGATGAACACAGCACCCCCGGACACCGACCTCCGCGACGCGGCGCCCGCGCCCGCGCCCTGGCATGCGGACCCCTACACCAATGCCCTGCGCAACGGCCGCGGCCCCCTGTTCCTGCGCCGTAGCGACGGCTGGTTGTTGCCCCTCGACGTTGAACGCTGGTGCGCCAGTGCCGATGCCGCGGATCTCTCCGCGTTGGGCCGCTGCGAGGGCAGCGTCATCGACATCGGCTGCGGGCCCGGCCGTCTCGTGGCCGGGGCCGCGCCCCTGGGCCACCGCGTCCTGGGCGTCGACGTCAGTCAGGCAGCCGTCGACCACACGCTCCGGCTCGGCGGCACCGCCCTGCTCCGCTCCGTCTTCGACGCGCTGCCCGGCGAAGGCCGCTGGGGTACCGCCCTGCTCATGGACGGCAATGTCGGGATCGGCGGAGACCCCGATGCTCTGCTCGTGCGTGTCGGCCAACTCCTGGCTCCCGAAGGCCTGTTGATCGCCGAGACCGCACCGGTGGACGTCGACGAACGAGTCGAGGTGCACGTCGACGACGGGCACGGCACCCCGGGCGAGTCCTTCCCATGGGCCCGTCTCGGCACCCCCGCCCTGCTGCGCCGCGCCCGTCCGCTCGGTTGGAACCCGGACGCTCAGTGGACCACCGAAGGCCGATCCTTCCTGGCACTCCGCCGCGCTCGCCGCACCTGAAGCACCCGGCACAGAGCGGATCCCGCGAACAGCGCGGCCGTGACGATCAGCCACCGCGTCAGGAAGACATCGGCGGGAAGCCCGGTGGCGGACTCATAGCGCTCCACCTGCCCGGCGATGAGCGGGAACCACACCAGCAGAAGCAAGCCGGACAGGAACGCCGGAACGCGTACGAAGTTGATCCATCCCCCGCGCCCCGGCCGCCCCGACCGCCCCCGCCACCCCGCGGCGGCCCGCAGGGCACGGTCGGCGAGCGCGTACGCGGGCACGAACAGCAGATCGTGCACCAGCGCCGCGCCGATGAACCAGACGGCGACCAGCAGCCAGTCGCCGCTCAGGAGGCGCACCCCCGCGTACCCCGCGAGCGCGAACGAGGCGAGCAGCACGAGGAGTTGCAGCGGGCCCTCGCCGTGCCACCGTCGGAGTCGACGCGTGAGACCGCTCATCACAGCTCCCCGAAAGTCAGACGGGACACCCATTTGGTGTTGAGCACCCCGGGCGCGGCCGGAACGATGATCCGCGCCGGATAGCCGTGGTCCGGCGACAGCTCCTCGCCGTTCACCTGGAGCGCGAGCAGGGAACGCGGGTCGCGGACCTGGTTGTCGCGCAACGCGGCCTTGCGGAAGGCCCCGTGCCGTTGCAGGGACTCCACGAACACGCCCGGAGGGTCCTCCTCGTACCCGGCAAGAGCCGCGAGGTCGCGCAGCCGCACCCCACGCCACCACTGGTCCGACGTCGACCAGCCCTCCACGCAGGCGATGGGCAACCTCGCAGAAAACAAAGGAAGTTGGAGCAGGTCGTTGCGGGACAGCCTGACCTCTCCCCGTGGGCCGCCGACGGTCAGCCGCCATCCCTCACCCCTGTCCCGCGGCCCGACACCCACCTTCGCGGCCGTCTTGTTGATCTGGAAGCCGTTCGGCCCGCTCCCCGGATCACCGCCGCCGTGCGGGGCGAACAGGGCGGTGCGGCGCAGGGGCCCGTCCACGTTCTGCCCCGCCGTCGTCACGAACAGCAGGGCGGAACCCGCGCCGACCATGCCCAGCGCTCCCCGCCGCGTCACGGTGGGTCCGGCGGGCGCGGGCGCGACGAGGCCCTCCGCATCGGCGGGCTCGGGGCGCGCATCCCGCAGCTGTTCGCGCCACCCCCGCTCCCGCAGAACCCGTACGACCTGGGGCAGACGCAGCGCGAGGTGGGCCACGAACGCGCCGAAGAACACCCAGGCGCCGTAGAAGTGCAGCGGATAGAACGAGCCGGGGAAGAGGTACTCCAGCTGGACGTTGAGGACCCCGGTGACGAACTCGAACAGCGCGCCTCCGACCAGCAGGAGCAGCGAGACCCGCTCAAGGGCGTGCCCCACCGACCGCGCCGGGGGCAGCGCGAAGAGCTTCGGGATCACCGACCACAGCTTCGCGAGCAGCACCGGGATCAACGTGATGCCGAGCGTGACGTGCAGGCCCTGGTTGAGGCGGTAGAGCCAGTGCGGGTCGGTCGGCCAGTCGAAGAGGTAGAAGCCGAGGAGCCCCTTGTCGGGGGTCTTGTCGTTGACGGGCGACAGGTCCGGGTTGTAAGCCGCGTACGACAGCAGACCGGTAACGAACAGCACGGTGACACCGACGAGCAGGACGACGCCGAGCACCGAGGTGAGCCAGGGCCCGCGCAGCGGACTGCGCCAGAAACCAGGGTCGGCAGGAGAGGGGACGCGTGACGCTGGGGACATGGAGCGACGGGGCATGGAGCGACCGTAAGCCGGACCGTGTGCCCGAACGGGCCCGCGACTCATGACGAAACGCTGACGTCGTGCCGCGGGGCCCGTTCACTCCCGCCACCTGCGCCTACGGTGCAGACGTGAGCACCACAGAACGCACCGGCCGCCGCCGTGACCTGGCCGCTGCCGGGGCCGCGGCGCTGCTCGTCGCCGCGGCCGTCGTCGTCGGCACTTCGATCGAGCACGCGGACGGCACCCTGCACCTCAACTGGCCGCCCCTGTACGCCCGTTGGGACCCGCACCTCGGGCCCGGCACACCCCCCGCGCTCGCGGTCGCCGTCGCGGTGATCGCTTACGCCCCCGTCCTCGCCGCCCGGCTCTCCTGGCGGGCACTGCTCCTGTCCGCATGGACCGCTTCGACGGCCTGGATCTGGTCGCTCGCGCTGATCGACGGCTGGCACCGGGGCGTGGCAAGGCGGCTCACCACCAAGTACGAGTACCTGCAGGTCATCGACCGCTTCGACGACATCCCCGCGACGCTGCGGGACTTCACCCGGCACATCCTCATCGACTCCCCCGGCCACTGGCCCGCCCACACCGCGGGCCATCCGCCCGGCGCCACCCTCACCTTCGTCCTCCTCGACCGCGTCGGCCTCGGGGGCGGGGCCTGGGCCGGAGCCTTCTGCATCACGGTGGGCGGCACCGCCGTGGCGGCCGTCCTGATCACCGTGCGCGCGCTGGCCGACGAGGCGGCGGCCCGCCGTGCGGCGCCGTTCCTCGTCCTGGCCCCCGCCGCGATCTGGGTCGGCGCCTCGGCGGACGGCTACTTCGCCGCCGTCACCGCCTGGATGATCGCCCTGCTCGCGCTCGCGGCGACGCGCGAGGCCCGCTCCCCCGCCGCCGCGGCACTCGGCTCCGGCCTTCTGTTCGGCCTCGTCTGCTACCTCTCGTACGGCCTGACGCTCTTCGCGCTCGTGGCCGCGGCCGTCCTGCTGATCACCCGCACCCTGCGCCCCCTCCCGCTCTTCCTTGCGGGGGCGGCGGTGGCCCCGCTCGTCTTCACTCTGGCGGGCTTCGACTGGTGGGAGGCGTACCGCCTGCTCGTCGAGCGCTATCACCAGGGGGCGGGCGGCATCAGGCCGTACGCCTACTTCGTCTGGGCCAATCTGGCCTGCACGGTGCTCGTGGTCGGCCTCGCGACGGTCGCGGGCCTGCGCAGGACGGTGGTGGCGGCGCCCGGCGCGCTCAGCCGCCTGTGGACCGGCCGCACCACACCGGCGGACCGTCTGACCGCCCTCGTCCTTGCCGCCCTCCTTGCGCTGCTCGCCGCCGACCTGTCGGGCATGAGCAAGGCGGAGACGGAACGTATCTGGCTGCCGTTCGCCACGTTCCTGCTCGCGGCGACCGCGGCTCTGCCGAAGACCGGTCAGCGCCACTGGCTCGCCGCGCAGGCCGTACTGGCGCTCCTGGTGAATCATCTGCTGTTCACGGGCTGGTGAGGGCGCGGCGCCCGCCGGCTTCGCCACCGTCCCGCCATTTCCTAAGGTGCGGGTATGCACAGAGCCACCACGCGCCCCGCCTCTGCACGCCCCCGCGGCAGCCACCTCCCGGTATCCGCCCCGAAGGGAGGCGCCGCGTGACCCTCAACCAGCTGCGGGCCTTCGTCGAGGCGGAACGGCTCGGCTCCTTCACCGCCGCCGCGCAGGCCATGGACATCGCCCAGGCATCCGCCTCCGAGCTGGTCCGGCGCCTCGAGGCGGAGCTTGACGCCGAGCTGTTCCTGCGCGGCAGCCGCACCCTCACCCTGACCGCCGCCGGGCGCGAACTCCTTCCGTACGCGCAGGAGTCGCTCGCCGCGGCGGACAGCGGGACCCGGGCCGTGCACTCCCTCGGGTCGCTCGGCGGCGGCACCGCCACTTTCGGGGTGCTGCGCAACGCCGACTACTACCTGCTCTCCAACCTCGTGCAGATGTTCCACGCCCGGTACCCGGCGGTCCGCGTACGGCTCGTGGGCCAGAACTCCGCCGAGACCGCGTCGGCCGTCGCGGAGGGGCGGATCGAGGCGGGTCTGGTCATTTTGCCCATCGACGACGAGGGGCTCGCCATCACTCCCCTCATGCGGGACGAGGTGCACTACGTCAGCGCGAGCGCCGAGCGCACCGGCGCGCCCGTCAGCATCGAGGCGTTCTGCCGGGCACCGCTCGTGCTGTACGACGCGCACTACGGCTGGAAGGACCCGACCCGGCGTCAGCTCGCCGAGCGCGCCCAGCTCGCCGGAGCCCGTATCGATCCCCTCATCGAGCTCGAACACGTGGAAGCGGCACTGAAGTTGGCGGCGACCGGCGTCGGCGACACGATCGCGAGCCGGGCGGTGATCGACAGCCCCAGGTTCCCCGCCGGACTCCACACCGCGCCCTTCGCCGAACCCCTCTACGACACCATCGCGCTCGTCAGGCGCCGCGGCCGCCCCCTGTCCCGCGCCACCCGGGAGCTCGCCCGCCTCGCCGAGGACACCATCCGCGAGATCGGGAACGGCCTGCTGTCCTGACTCGTGCCCTGACCTGGGGAAACACGACCATCGGCGACATATCAGACCCGCCGGGAAACCCACAGGGAAACCCTGTGGGAGGCGCAGGAATCGCCCCTCTAGTCCTGTGACCCGGGCGCATCTACGGTCCCGGGTATGCAGATCACGCACGACGAACAGAAGACCCTCGCTCCCTTCCAGTGGCTCAAGAAGCCGGAGGTCGACGGTCCCCCCGCCCAGCGCGACCCCAAGGTGGTCGAGCGCGTCTCCCAGATGCTGAAGGAGATCGAGAGCAAGGGCATGGACGCGGTCCGTGCCTACGGACAGGAGCTCGACGGCTGGTCCGGCGACCTGGAGATCAGCGCCACCGAGCTCAAGAAGTCGGGCGACGCCCTGCCCGCCGACGTCCGTACCGCCCTGGAGATGGGCTACGAGCGCACCCACCGCTTCGCCTCCGCGCAGCGCGAGCACCTGACCGACTTCGAGGTCGAGATCGCCCCCGGAGTGGCGGGCGGCCAGCGCTACGTACCGGTGTCCCGGGTCGGCGCCTACCTCCCGGCAGGCCGGTTCCCGTTGCTTGCCAGCGCCTTCATGACCGTGGGCGTCGCCAAGACGGCCGGTGTCCCCACCGTGGTGGCGTGCACCCCGCCGTCGGGTGAGCACGGTGCCCACCCGGCCGTGCTCTACGGCGCCTACCTGTCCAAGGCCGACCGCGTCTTCGCCGTGGGCGGCGTCCAGGCGCTCGGCGCGATGGCCTTCGGTCTGCTCGGCGAGGCGCCCGTCGACATGCTGGTCGGCGCCGGGAACGCCTTCGTCACGGAGGCCAAGCGGCAGCTCTTCGGGCAGGTCGGCATCGACCTCCTCGCGGGCCCCTCCGAGGTGGCCGTCCTCGCCGACGACACCGCCGACCCGGTCTGGGTCGCCGCGGACCTGCTCGGCCAGGCCGAGCACGGTCCGAACTCCCCGGCCGCCCTGATCACCACCTCGGAGAAGCTGGGCCGGGCGGTCGTCGCCGAGATGGACCGCCAGCTGGAGACCCTCGCCACCCGTGACATCGCCGGACCCGCCTGGCGGGACTTCGGCTCCGTCATCGTCGTGCGCGACCGCGACCAGGCCGTCGCCGTGTCGGACATCCTCGGCCCGGAGCACCTGGAGATCCAGACGGAGGACGACGACTTCTACCTCCAGAACCTCACCAACTACGGCTCGGTCTTCCTGGGCCCCTGGTCCACCGTCGCCTACTCCGACAAGGGCATCGCCGGCACGAACCACGTGCTGCCGACCGGCAAGACCTCCCGCTACAACGCGGGGCTTTCCGTCTCCCGCTTCCTCAAGCCCCTCACGTACCAGCGGGCCGCCAAGGAGGGCACCGCTTCCCTGGCCCCCGCCGTCGAACGCATCTCCGCCTTCGAGGGCCTCGCCGCCCACGGCGCCACCGCCACGATCCGCATCGACCGGATCGGCCGCACCTCCGGCGCCTTCGACGCGGTCCCCGAAGCGCTGCGCGAGCAGCTCTGATCCAGTCCCGCGCCTCGCCTCCGCGCCCCCCGCGGCCGGGGGCGAGGGGGTCCGGCGCCCGGAGCGCCATGCTCCGGACGCGTCCGGTCCCCGGGCCGCCACCGGCGTCACCTGCCCGGGACGAGTGAGTACCGTCCCGTATCAAGGGCACCCGCGCTCCCACTCCCCGAGGATCTCCCCATGCACCACCCCTCCCCAGACCCAGCCCCCACGGCCACGGGCCCCGCCCTGCAACAGGGGCTCAAGGGCCGCCAGATCACCATGATCTCCATCGGCGGTGTGATCGGGGCCGGCCTCTTCGTCGGCTCGTCGACCGCCGTCGCGGCCGCCGGACCCGCCGTTCTGATCTCGTTCCTGCTGGCCGCCGTCCTGGTGGTGCTCGTCATGCAGATGCTCGGGGAGATGGCCGTCGCCCACCCCGACACCGGTTCGTTCTCGACGTACGCGGACCGCGCCCTCGGCCGGTGGGCGGGCTTCTCCATCGGGTGGCTGTACTGGTGGTTCTACATCCTCGTCATTCCCATCGAGGCCATCGCCGCGGGCGAGGTCATCGCGGGTCCCACGGGCATCCCGAGCTGGATCCCCGCGCTCGCCATGATCGCCCTGCTCGCGGGCAGCAACCTCCTGGCCGTGCGCAACTACGGCGAGTTCGAGTACTGGTTCGCGCTCCTGAAGGTCATCGCGATCATCGCCTTCCTCGTGCTCGGCGCGCTCGCGATCTTCGGGGTCCTTCCCGGATCGGACGCCCACGGCGTCTCGCACCTGTGGAGCGACGGCGGCTTCGCCCCCAAGGGCAGCGTGGCCGTGCTCGCCGGACTGCTCACCGCGATGTTCAGCTTCCAGGGCAGCGAGATCGTCACGATCGCCGCCGCCGAGTCCGAGGAACCCAAGAAGAACATCAAGAAGGCCGTCCGTGCCGTCGTGTGGCGCCTGGGACTCTTCTACGTCGGTTCGATCTTCGTCGTGGTGAGCCTGGTGCCGTGGAACTCCGACGCCCTCGCCGACGGCTCCTACCAGGCGGTCCTGGACCGGATGAACATCCCGGGCGCCGGGCGGATCATGGACGTGGTCCTCGTCGTTGCCGTGAGCAGCTGCCTCAACTCGGCCATCTACACCGCGTCGCGCATGGCCTTCTCGCTGGCCCGCCGCCAGGACGCCCCCGCTGCCCTTGCCGCCACATCGGCGTCCGGTGTGCCCCGTAACGCGGTCCTCGCCTCGACCGTCATCGGGGTCGCCGCGGTGATCGCCAACTACCTTCTGCCAAGCGTCTTCACGTACCTCATCGCGTCCAGCGGTGCGATCGCCCTGATGATGTACATGGTCATCGCCATCACCCAGTACGCGACCCGGCGCAAGGAACCGCAGCCGACCGAGGTGCGGATGTGGGCGTTCCCCTATCTGACCCTCGCCACGATCGCCTTCATCGCCGGTGTCCTCGTCCTGATGGCGGTCCTGCCCGGCCACCGCCTCGAACTCTGGCTCTCCCTCGCCCTGGCCGCCGTGCTGGTCACCGTGGGAGTCCTGCGACAGCGGCGGCACGGCGACCGGCCCTCCGGTGAAACCGGCGACTCCGGCGATCCCGGTGTCAGTACCGGCGCCGTGACCGGTCAGCGGTAGCAGGTCAGGGGAGCCTGGCGTGCGTCGCCCGGGGCACGAACTCGGTCGGCAGGACGAGGCGTTCACCCTTGGGGTCGGCGTCACCGTCGATGCGCCGCACCAGCAGCCGCGCCGCCTGACGCGACAGTTCGCGCAGGTCGTGCCGGACCGTGGTCAGCCGGAACACCTCCCAGGCCGCCATGGGGAGGTCGTCGAAGCCGATCACGGTCAGGTCGTCGGGGACCCGGAGCCCGGCCGCGAGCGCCGCGTTCAGGACACCGATGGCGACCACGTCGTTGCCGCAGAAGACCGCGGTGGGCGTCTGCGCCGCGTCGAGCAGCCGGGGCAGTGCCTGATACCCCGTCTCGTACTCGAAGGCGCCGCGCGCCACCCGGTCCTCGGGCAGTCCGATGCCCGCGTCGGCCAGGGCGAGGCGGAAACCCAGCTCGCGTTCGCGTCCGGTGGTCGTGTTGGCCGCGCCGAAGATGCCCGCGATGCGCCGGTGTCCGAGCTCGGCGAGCGTGTGGGCGACCAGACGTCCGCCGCCCTCGTTGTCGACGACCGAGGCGTAGTCGCCACGGCCGCCCGTGTCGCGGTTGAGGAAGACGTACGGCATGCCGCGCCGGTCGAGCTGCGCCGGGAGACCGGAGTCGGTGGTGGCCGTCGCGAGCACCACGCCGTCCAGGGACTGGTCCAGGAGCTTCTCCTCGGCCACCGCCTCGTCGGAGCGTTCGGTGAGCAGCATCATCCGGTAGCCGAGGAGCTGGAGCTCGTCGTGCAGGGGGGCGATGACATGCGGGTAGAACGGGTTCGTCAGGTCGGTCACGATCACCCCGATGCGCCGGGTGGAACGGGTCGACAGCGTGCGGCCCGCCTCGCTGGGCACGTAGTTCAGGGCCTGCGCCGCCTTCCGGACCTTCTCGCGGGTCGCCGCGGACACCCGGCTGTCGTCCCGCAGGGCGCGGGAGACGGTCGGCTGCGAGACGCCGGCCAGCCTCGCCACATCGTGACTTGTGATCGCCATCGGCCCTCTCCTCATTGCCCGGCGCGCCCCTCCGACGGCCTGCATCTCAGTATACGTATGCCATACCCCTTGACATTGGACAGCGCAGAACCTGTCATGGAATGCATACGTATTCCATTCGAAGGAGCAGCCATGAACGACGTCGTCGTGTCCACCGCCGAGCTGGGGCGTCGCACGGTTCGCCGCAGCGACTTCGTCTCCTGCAACCAGGCTTTCATCGACTGCCGCACACCGGGCTCGGACCGGAAGGAGAACTACGCGATGATCGGGCCCGGCGTCTCGCAGGCCGCGGGCCAGCACGTCAATCTCCGCCTCCCGCACGGCTACAACATCGGTGCGGCCGCCATGCCCCACGGCATCACCAACAACCTCCACCTGCACTACACCGCCGAGGTGTTCGTCTGCACCGAGGGCGAGTACCTGCTTCGCTGGGGCGCCGACGGGACCGAGGGTGAACTCCTGCTCAAGGCGGGGGACATCGCCTCCATCCCCACCTGGATCTTCCGCGGTTTCACCAACACCGGGCCCGACGACGGCTGGATGTTCACCGTCCTCGGCATGGACCACACCGGCGGCATCATCTGGGGCCCGACGGTCCTGCGCGAGGCCGAGGGCCACGGCCTCTACCTGACCGCCGACAACAAGCTGATCGACACGGTCGCCGGCGACGAGGTCCCGCCCGGCACCGAGCTGACCGAGCCGATGACCCAGGAGTACATCGACCGGCTTCGCCACTACAGCGTCGACGAGATGAAGCGCCGCGTCGCGGCAGGGGATGAACTGGTCTGGTCCGAGCGGCCCTTCCTCGACAGCACCCTGCCGGGCGGCGGAGTGCAGCTGAGCTGCGTCATCGGGTACGGCATGACCGAGGACCTGCACCAGGAACCCCGCATCTTCAACCCGCACGGCCACAACGTCGCCTGGCTGCGCGCCGAGCCGGGCCAGGGCGTGTCCCTGCACCGCCAGCACGAGACCCAGACGCTGATCGTCAAGGACGGGGAGTGGGAGATCACCCTCAACCGCACCGACCCCGTATCCGTACGCCTGGGCCCGCGGGACATGCTCTCCGTGCCGCAGGACGCCTGGCGCACCCTGCGCAACGTCGGCGACGAGCGGGGCGACCTCATGGTCGTCAACTCCGGCGACGGCCGCGTCCGCCTCGACTGGGACGACGAGGTCTCCAAGGCCGCCGCCGACGCGGGCCTCGGCGTCGACCACAACGGCTACGTGGCGCCGTACGCCCTGCTCCCCCGCTCCGCGCGCCGCTGGTGACCGCCGTGCCCCGCGTCGAGCCGTCGTCCGATCCGCTGCCGCTGGTGGTGGTCCCCGGCATGCTGTGCGACCCGAGCCTGTGGTCGGAGGTGGAATTCCCCGACGGCCACCCGGTCCAGCACATCGAGCTGGGCAAGCCCGACATCGGGGCTCTGGCCGACGACCTGCTGTCCTCGGTGTCCGGCCCGTTCGTCGTGGTCGGGCTAAGCCTCGGAGCCATCGTCGCGTTCGAGGCGCTGCGGCGGTCCCCGGACCGGATCGCCGGGCTGTGCGTCATGTCGACGAACGCGGGAGCACCCCGGCCCGAGCAGTACGCGGCCTGGCGTGCGATGGACGGCCTGATCGCCGACGGCAGGTTCGCGGACGTCGTCGAGCGGACACTGCCCGGCATGTTCCCCGTCCCCCGGCCGCCGAGCGAATCGGCCGAGCGCTACCGCCGTATGGCACACGCCGTGGGACCCGGGGCCGCCCGCGCCCAGCTCGCCTCCCAGGCCACGCGCCGGGACGCGGCCGACGCACTGCGCGGGGCCCGTTGCCCGGCCGTGGTCCTGTCGGGGGTCCAGGACGCGCTGTGCCCGCCGGACTTCCACCGGACGATCGCGCGTGCCCTGCCGGACGCCGAGCTGCGCGAAGTGCCCGGGGCGGGACACCTGTTGCCCTGGCAGGAGCCCGCCGCCGTCTCCACCGCGCTGCGGGGCCTGCTGGCGCGGGTGCGGGAGACCCGGCCGTAGGCCACCACGCCCGGCCGCACATCTGAATCAACGAACCTCCCCCTCTATTCGAAGCCCGAGTTTTTCGAAGCCCGAGAAAGAGAGCCGTCATGCCTCGTTTCCTCAAGTCCCCCGTACCCGCGGGCACGGTGAGCGCCGCCCGCGCGGATGTCGCCGACCGTGTCAGCGCCATCCTCGACGACATCCGCGACCGGGGTGACGAAGCGGTCCGTCAGTACTCCGAGAAGTTCGACAACTGGAGCCCGGAGTCCTTCCGGCTGTCCCCGGACGAGATCAGGAAGATCGTCGCAGATGTGCCGGAGACGGTCCTGGAGGACATCCGCTTCGTTCAGGAGCAGGTGCGGACGTTCGCCCAGGCGCAGCGAGACTCGCTGCACGACGTGGAGATCGAGACCCTGCCGGGGGTCCGCCTCGGGCACCGCCACGTCCCCGTGGCCGGCGCCGGTGCGTACGTGCCGGGTGGGCGCTACCCGCTGACCGCGTCCGCGCACATGACGATCGTGACGGCGAAGGTGGCAGGTGTGGAGCGCGTCGCCGCCTGCACCCCGCCGATCCGGGGTGAGATCCCCGCCGCGACGGTCGCCGCCATGCATCTGGCCGGGGCCGACGAGATCTACCTCCTCGGCGGCGTCCAGGCCGTGGCCGCCCTGGCCATCGGCACCGAGACAGTGGGCCGGGTGCCGCTGATCGCGGGGCCGGGCAACGCGTACGTCGCCGAGGCCAAGCGGCAGTTGTTCGGTGAGGTCGGCATCGACCTGTTCGCGGGCCCGACGGAGATCCTGGTGATCGCCGACGAGAACGCCGACCCGTTCGTGGTGGCCGTCGACCTCCTCTCCCAGGCCGAGCACGGCCCGGACTCCCCCGCCGTACTCGTCACCACGTCCGAGCAGTTGGGCCGTGCGGTCGAGGCCCACATCGAGCGGCTCCTGCCCGGGATGCCGACGAAGGACTTCGCAGGGCCCGCCTGGCGCGACCACGGCGAGATCGTCGTGGCGGACTCCCTGGACGAGGCCTTCGAGATCGCGGACTCCTACGCCAGCGAACACGTCGAGGTCCTGACGGAGAACCCGCGCCAGGCCCTGGACAAGATGCGCGACTACGGCGCGCTGTTCCTCGGGGAAGGGACCTGCGTCTCGTACGGGGACAAGGTCATCGGCACCAACCACGTCCTGCCGACGCGGGGGGCCGCGCGCTACACCGGGGGTCTGTGGGTGGGGAAGTACCTCAAGACCGTCACCTACCAAGAGGTCACGGACACCGCGTCGTCCGCGCTGCTCGGCGAGGTGTGCGGGCGCGCCGCGCGTGTCGAGCTGTTCGAGGGACACGCCCGCTCCGGCGACGTACGGGCGGCCAAGTACGGCGACGGCACGCTGCCGTGGCACACCGAAAACGCTGAGGCGACCGCGTGAGCGCCCCCGCAGCACCGCTCGCCGGGCGCACCGCGCTGGTCAGCGGGGGCGGCAGCGGACTCGGCGCCACCATCACCCGCGCCCTGCTCGCGGACGGGGCCCGGGTGGTGATCACCGGCCGCAACGAGCAGGCACTGAAGCAGACCGCCGAACGGCTTGGCCCTGGTGTCGTCCACCGGGTCTGCGACGTGTCCAGGCCCGAGGACGTCGAGGCGCTCGCCTCGAGTCTCGCGGACGAGGAGATCTCGATCCTCGTCAACAACGCGGGGATCGCCGGACCGGTGGCGCCCCTGACGGAGATCTCGGCCCAGGACTGGGACGAGGTGTTCGACGTGAACGTCCGCGGGGTGTTCCTGATGTGCCGGGCCTTCCTGCCCGCCATGACGGCGCGGGGCGCGGGCGACGTCGTGAACATCGCCTCGGTGTCGGGCAAGCGGCCGCTGCTGAGGCGTACGCCCTACTGCGCCTCCAAGATGGCGGTCATCGGCCTGACCACGACCCTGGCCGGGGAGGTCGGGCCCTCCGGAGTGACGGTCAACTCCCTCTCCCCCGGTCCGGTTTCGGGCCCGCGGATGGAGCGGAACTTCCGGCTGGAGGCGGAACGCACCGGCGGCAGCTACGCGCAGGCCGAGGAGGCGTTCGTGTCTCGGTCGGCCCTCGGGCGGATGGTCACCGAGGAAGAGGTCGGCGCGGCGGTCACCGCGATGCTCCGGATGCCGGGTCTTTGCGGCGCCGACATCGACCTCTCGGCGGGGATGGTCGCGCGGTGACGGCGGGAGAAGCCATCACCGGCGGAGGTGGGCGGCGGTCCCTCAAGGAGCGGATCGCGGCGGGCGAGCGGCTGTACGGCGCACTGCTGCGGCTCCCCTCGGAGACGTTGGTGGAGATGGCGGGGGTCGCGGGCCTGGACTACGTGGTCATCGACTGCGAGCACGGTCCCGCCGACACGGCGCTCCTCCAGCACCATCTGACGGCCGCGGCCGCGCAGGGCATCGACGTCCTCGTGCGGGTGGGGACGTCCGAGGACGCCCTCGCGCTGCGCTGCCTCGACCTGGGGGCCGCGGGGATCATCCATCCGCATGTCGACGACGCGCAGGACGCGCGGCGGGCGGTGGCCGCGGTCCATTACCCGCCCCTGGGGAGACGGGGGTTCGCGACGTACAGCAGGGCGGGCCGCTTCGGCACGGTCTCCGCCGCCGAGCACGTGGCCGCGTCGCGGGAGGCCCTGGTGGTGGTGATGATCGAGACGGAGCGGGCCTGTGCCGCCGCGCCGGAGATCGCCGCGACACCGGGGGTGGACGCGGTCCTTGTGGGCCCGGCCGACCTGGCGGCGGACTGCGGTTTTCGGGGGCAGGACGTGGTCGACGCACTCGTCACGCAGGCTCACCGGGATGTCCGTGAGGCGGGCAGGGCGGTGATGTCGATCGTGCCAGGCGTCGAGGGCGCGAGGGCCGCCGGGCGGTCGGGGGCGCAACTGGTGCTCTACAACATGGCGCAGGTCCTGATGGACACCTACCGGTCCCTCGCGACGCCCTCCCCGGGCGAGGGGCGGGGCGGGCGCGCATGAGACGCCGCGCGGCCGTGCACGACTCCTCCGATCTCCGCGGATCTCCTCGGATCGGCTGGGAGGAGTGTGCCCGGCCGCGCCCGGAGGAGCCGTTCGGGACGTGCCCGAAATCCCCACCGGAACCCCCTCCTCCACCTCTTGACGGCCTCCGTCACGCTCCTTAGTGTTCGGCGGAAGTTCATACGTATGCATAGCTCCAAGCCCTGAAACCGCGCGAACGGAGAAGCCATGTCCGCTGTAGCGCCGCCCACCACCGCAGCCGGCCCCCGAGGGACCGAGGCGGAGAAGCGGAGTGCGATACGCCGTGCCATCGGCGCGGGAAGCATCGGAAACTTCGTCGAACAGTTCGACTACGGCCTCTACGGCTACATGGCGCCGATCCTCGCGCCCGCGTTCTTCCCTCAGAGCAACCAGGCCGTCGCCGTGCTGAGCACCTACGCGATCATCGCCGTCGCCTGCCTGTTCCGCCCGCTGGGCGGGACGCTCGTCGGCCGCTGGGGCGACCGGGTGGGCCGCAAGAAGACGCTCCTGTGGACCATCGTGTTCATGGGCGTGACCACGGCCCTCATCGGCGCCCTGCCGACGTATCAGCAGATCGGGGTCCTCGCGCCCCTGCTCCTGCTGCTCCTGCGCGTCGTCCAGGGCATGGTCTCGGGCGGGGAGTACGTCGGCGCGGTGGCCTTCATCGTGGAGTGGGCGGAGCCCAACCGGCGTGCCTACTACGCCTCGTACGCCTCCAACAGCTGTTTCGCCGGCATCCTCGCCGGCGCCGGCACCGCCGCGCTCACCAGCTGGCTCATCCAGGGCCCCGCCCTCGACTCCTGGGGATGGCGCATCCCGTTCCTGCTCGCGCTGCCGCTGAGCGCGGTCGGGATCTGGCTGCGCCGGCACATCTCGGAGTCGCCGGAGTTCATCCGGGCCACGGAAGGCGGCGTCGACGTCGTCAAGGCCCCGATCCGGGAGGCGCTGCGCACACAATGGCGGCCGATACTCACGCTGTGCGGCGTCTCCATCATGCTCGCGATCCTGTCCTACAGCTGGGTCACGTTCTATCCCGAGTACCTGACCGGCACGCTGGGCCTGCCGCGCTGGATGGCACTCGCGTCCAACGCGATATCGGTCGCCGTGCTCATGCCGCTGCTGCCCCTTGCGGGCATCCTCTCGGACCGGATCGGCCGCAAACCAATGCTGATCAGCGGCGCCATAGCCTGCATCGTCCTGGTCCCGCTGGCCTTCCGGGTCGGCGAGGGCGGTACGTTCGGCGCGGCCGTGGCCAGCCAACTCATCTACATCATCCCCGAGTTCTTCCTGACCGGTATCGTCACCGTCCTCACGGCCGAACTCTTCGCGACGCGCACCCGGTTCAGCGCCAGCGCCATCGCGTACAACAGCTCGTTCTCCATCTTCATGGGGATCACGCCGTTCGTCGCCGCTCTGCTCGTCACCAGCTTCGACTCCATCTACGCCGTGTGGGTCTACCTCGCCGCCGCCGCGATCCTGGCCCTCGTGGTCGTGACCGCCTTCATGACGGAGACGTACCGAAGCCACCTGGGAGCGGACAAATTCCCCCGGCAGGTGAGCAGCTGAGCATCTAGCCGCTGCATACGCATACACGCCGACCTCAGTACACACGTACACACGTACAGGCACACACCGAAAGGCCCCCCTCATGTCCCTCGACCCCGTCGCCTACCTCCCCTACGCCGACCCCGACGACTTCATCCGTGAGGTCACCGACCGCATCTGGGTCGACCGCGACATCTCCTACATCGTCGACAACTACGAGCCCGACTCGATCGTGCACACGAGCCTCGGCACCGTGGTGGGCCGCGACGGCGTGATCGAGGGCACGACGATGCGCATGGGCAGCACGCCCGGGCACATCGGCCAGGCCGAGGACGTGGTGTGGGAGGCGCGCGGCAACGACGCCTTCCTCAGCTCGCACCTCGTCTTCTCCAACGACGAGCACCTGGTCGACGGGCGGAACATCCGCATCCGCAAGCGCACCGTCGCCAACTGCCTCTACCGCCGCGGCCGCATGGTCGAGGAGTGGGTGGTACGCGACGAGTTGGCCACCTGTCTGCAGAGCGGCATCGACCCCGACGAGGCGGCCCGCGCCCTGCGGTTCCAGGGATACAGCGGATCGATGACCGAGGAGCCGCCGAAGGACGTGCTGCTCACCGGCGTCAGCGGTCCGCGGCCCGACGAGTTCCGGCCCGAGTGCGAGATGGTCCTCGAGTTCATCGACGAGGTCTGGACCCAGCGCAGGCTGCAGAAGGTCAGCGACTTCATGACGCGTGACCTCTTCCTGCACACGATCGGCGACCGGACCGTCATCCGCCCCGAGCGCTACCAGAGCGACCTGATGGCCATGGTGGCCGCGTTCCCCGACGCCCGGTTCGAGGTGCGGGACGTCCAGACCAACTACTCGCCGCGGTACGCGGGTTTGCGCGTGGCCGTCACCTGGACCATGCACGGCACCTACCGGGGCACGCCGGACTTCGGTCAGCTCACGAACCAGCCGGTGACGATGCTCGGCGTCTCCCAGTTCCTGATCCAGGACGGCCGCATCGTACGGGAGTACCGCGTCTACGACGAGATCTCGCTGCGGGCGCAGATCAACAGCACCCGGGGTGACGGCCCGGCGGTGGAGGCCAACATCTACTGAAGGACCCATGGGACGTGGAGGGGGCTCAGGTTCATCCGGGGCCCCCTCCCCTCGTTCAGCGGGCCGCACCCACGGGTTGCGGCACGGTGGGCTCGGGTTCGGACAGGGTGCGGAACAGCAACCAGCTCAGTACGGGCATCAGGACCAGGGGCGCCAAGGCGGTCCGCAGGGATGTCGCGTCGGCGAGGCCGCCGATCAACGGGCTCACCAGACCACCGATGCTGACGGTCAGACCGAGCGTGATGCCGCTCGCGGTGCCGACGCGGGAGGGCAGGTAGTCCTGCCCGAGCGTGACTTGCAGCGAGAACGGGACGTACAGGCCGGCAGAGGTCAGCGCCACGCACGCGTAGAACGCCGGGCCGGGCACGGACACCACGCCCGCGACACATCCGGCCGTGAGCAGGTACGACCAGCGCGCGACTGTGACCCGGTCCCAGCGCTCGGCCAGCGCGCCGCCAAGGACGGAGCCCACCGCGCCACCGAGGTAGAGCACGAACAGCGCCGCCGTGCCCGCGGCCGTACTGCCGCCCATGCGTTCCTTGGCGAGCAGGGAGATGAAGGTGCTCAGACCGATGAAGACGATCGACCGGCACACCACGGCCAGCGACAGCTTCACAAACGACGCCTTGTCGTCCGCAGCCGCTGCCGCCGTCGTACCAGCGTCGTCCCCGGCGGCCTCTCGCTGCCGCTCCAGCGCCCGCAGCACGGGCAGGCACAGCACGGCGCCGACGAGCGCCGGAAGGACGAGCAGCGGGGTCAGCCGCAGGCCTCCCGCGGCGACGACAGCGGTGACCAGGAGCGGGGCGACCGCGAAGCCGAGGTTCCCGCCGAGCGAGAACCACCCCATGCCTCGGTGACTGCCCTGGCTCGCGAGCCGGGCGACCCGCGCGGACTCGGGGTGGTAGGCGGCCACGCCCACCCCGGACACCGCCACGAACACGAGGGTCAGCCCGTACGAGCCCCTCACCCCGCTCAACGCGATGCCCAGACCGCCGAGGAGCGTGCTGACCGGGAGCAGCCACGGCATCGCCCGGCGGTCGGTGAGGATGCCGAACAGCGGTTGCGCCACCGACGACAAGAGCGAGGCGGCGAGCACGATGCCCGAGACGGCGGCGTAGCTGTAGGCGCGCTCGGCGACGAAGAACGGCACCAGGGACGCCACGGCGCCTTGGTACAGGTCGACGCAGGCGTGCCCGGCGGACAAGAGGGTGATGGACGTATTCCTTCGCACCCCGTCATCGTCGACGCCCGGGGCCGTGTCGCACTTCCGAGAATCTGCCAGAAGATGCCGATGATCCGCCACGCACCGGTCTTGGAAACGTTCTTAGAAACTTCTTAGGCCCACCGCCGACGCTCTCCCCCGTGAACTACGCGATGAACAACAGCAGTCAGCCCCAGGGAGCCCGGCACAGTGACGTCGCGGGCGCGCGGCGTCGGCGACTCGTCCGTACGTACGGCATCGCCGCGGCCGTGGCGCTGACCGCCGGTACGGCGTCGGCGGGTTACCTGGCCATGGCCGAGCCGCCCTCCGGGGACGGCAGCTCGACGGCCCCGCCTCAAGTGCACGGTGCCGCAGTGGACTTCACCGTGCGGGGCGGCACCGCGCGCGTGGACACCGGGTCGCTGCGCGTCACGGGGCGAACCGGCGACGGGGCCACGCTCCCGGTGTCCGGCGCGGCGGGACAGCGGCTCGGCGAGCCGGGCGAGGTGACCGTGGACGGCGGCGCGGCCCACTGGTCGTACCCCGACAAGAAGCTCACCGTCACGGCGAGGAGCGAGCGCGGCCGCCTGCGCATGACGGTGCGCTCCGCGGCCGACCAGAACCTGTCCTGGCCCCGTACGGCGCCCGGCGCGGGCGCGACCCTGCAGATCCCGCGCGGCGAGGGCCTGCGCGTCCCGGTCAGCGACACCTTCTGGAACTCCGGCGAGGCCGGTCTCAAGGACTCGGAGGCCGAGCTCTCGGGCGGTCTCACCCTTCCGGCCTGGGGTTACACCCAGGGCGAGCACGGTGTCGGCTACATCGTGCCGGAGGAGATCGGCACGTCGCTCGCCTTCGCGTCGAAGGACGGCCGGATCGGCTCCACCGCGCGGCACGAGTTCTCGCGGCGCGAGCGGACCCGCGACTACACGGTGCACTTCTCCCTCACCGACGCGTCCCCGGTCTCCTCGGCCACCGACTACCGCGACTATCTGGACGAGCACGGCAAGCTGCGCTCGCTGAAGCAGAAGATCCGCGAAAACCCGGAAGTGAAGCGTCTGTTGGGAGCCGTGCACGCCTACGCCTGGGGCAGCGCGCGTACGGCCAAGGGTGTGAACGAACTGCGTGAGCTCGGCGTCTCGCGGCTCTGGCTCGGATACGACGCGGACGACCGGCCGATGGACGAGCAGGCCGTGCGGGCAGCGAAGCGAAACGGCTATCTGGTCGGCCCCTACGACTCCTACGCCAACGGCCAGCCCTCCGAAACCGCCGACAACCCGTCGTCGGCATGGCCCGGCTCGGTCTATCCGGATTTCTGCGTACGGGACTGGAAGGGTGAGATCAAGGAAGGCTTCGGCGGCCGGGGCTGCTACGTCAGCTCCCAGGCCTTCAAACAGGCCGAGCCCACCAAGCACTACCTGGCCGACCGGGCGAAGAAAATGACGGCCAACGGCGCCGACAGCTATTTCCTGGACGTCGACGCGGCGGGCGAGCTGTTCAGCGACAGCAGCGAGGGCCACCGCATGAACAAGAAGCAGGACCGCGCCAATCGCCTGGAGCGCATGCGGAAACTGGCCTCCGACGACAAGTTCGTCCTCGGCTCCGAGTCGGCGGGCGCCTGGGCCGCCCCCGTACTGGCCTTCAACCACGGTGGCCAGACACCGGTCGCCGACGGCCTGTGGAAGCTGGAGAAGAACAAGGAGAAGTGGGGCGGCTACGCACCGCAGGGCGAGCCCGCGTTCTTCTTCAAGGAGGCCGAACTGCCGCCCGCTCTGGCAAAGGCGATGTACGACCCGCGTTATCGCGTCCCCCTGTACGAGACGGCGTTGCACGGTTCCGTCATCAACACCGACCGCTGGGAAATGCCGTACAACAAACTCCCGGAACAGAAGACCGACCGAGCGCTGATGTCCGCGCTCTACAACACCCCGCTCAACTTCACGCTCGGGGACGAGAACTTGCGGTCCACGGGCAAGGAAATGGCCGCGCTGCAACGCTCGTTCGCACCTCTGCACAAGGCCGCGGGCACCGAGCGGATGACCGACTACCGGCGGCTCACCGCTGACGGGACGGTGCAGCGCTCGGAGTTCGGCGACGGGAAGCTGACGGTGACGGCCAACTTCGGCAAGGCGGCGTACGGTTCACTGCCGGGCGGCTGCGCGGAGGCCAGGCTCAAGGGCGAGCCGAAGCCCCACCGTCTCTGTCCCGCACGGCTGCCCTGACCTGTCGGCGGCCCTGACCCGTACCCCTCAGGCGGTCTCGCTCGCGGGTTGGATGGTGAAGACCTGGTCCAGGCCGACGATCCGCAGGATGCGCAGCGTGTTGGCGGGGATGCCGACCAGGACCAGCTCGGCCTCCGCGGCCTGGGCGCGGTGTCGGGCGGCGAGCAGGACGCTGATGCCGGTGGAGTCGCAGAACTCCAGCCGGGACAGGTCGATGGTCAGGTTCTGGCCCCGGGACAGGGCCAGGCAGTCGACCTGTTCGCGCAGGGCGGTGGCCCGCTCGTAGTCGAGTTCGCCGGCCACGTGCAGGACGGGGCCGGTGACAGTGCTGCGGTAGGTGATGTTCAGAGGGCTCATCGTGGGTGTTCCGTTGCCGGGTGGGCGGTGGGGACGCCCAGTGCGAGCAGTGCGGTGTCGTCGTCCAGGCCGTCACCGAAGCTCTCCAGGAGCCCGGTCAGCGCTGTGATCATCTCGTGGGGTGTGGTGGGGGCGTGTTCGGCGGCGAAGGCCTGGAGGGCCTCGTCGCCGAAGAGGCTCCGGCGATCGGAGCCGGTACGGGCCTCGGTGAGCCCGTCGGTGTACAGCAACAGCGTGTCACCGGCGGCGAGGGTGGTCTCCGCGGTGGTGAACCGGGCCTTGGGCAGGACGCCGACGAGCAGCCCTCCGGGGGTGGGGAGGTAGTCGGCGGTGCCATCGGCCCGCGTGACCAGCACCGGCGGGTGACCACCGGAGGCGAGGCGCACGGTGATCTCTCCGTCCTCGGAGCCTGGCTGGACGACGCCGAAGATGACCGTGCAGTAGCGGGGGTCTCCACTGGCGCCGTAGCGCTCATGGAGGACGGCGTTCAGCGTGGCCAGGGCCGCGGCGGGCTCAGGGTCGTGCAGTGCCGCGGCCCGCAACGTGTACCGCGTCAGCGAGGTGAGCGAAGCCGCTTGGGGCCCCTTGCCGCACACGTCCCCGAGGAAGAAGGCCCACCGGCCGTCACCCAGGGCGAACAGGTCGTAGAAGTCGCCGCCTAGGCGGTCCGGAGAGGCCGTGTGGTAGTAGACGGCGGCTTCGAGCCCCGGCACCGCGGGCAGCGAGGAGGGCACGAGGGACTGCTGCAGCACGGCGAGCGAGTCCGCAAGGCGTTGGCGGTCGGCCTCGGCCTGCCGACGGGCCTCCTCCGCCTCCGCACGCACCCGCTCGGCCTCGGCACGCGCCCGCTCGGCCTCTTGGCGGCGGTGCAGGAGTTCCTGCTCGTAGGCCCGCCGGTCGGAGGCGTCGGAGAGCGTCGTGCGGATCAGCAGCGGGTCCCCCTCACTGCCGTGCTTGATCACGGAGGAGACCATCACCGGCAGCCGGCTCCCGTCGGCACCCTTCATCTCGAGCGCGATGCCGCGCAGCTCGCCCTGCATGCGCAGCAGCGGTGCGAAGTGTGTCTCGTGGTAGAGCTTCCCGCCGACGGTGAGGAGATCGGCGAAACGGACCCGCCCCACCACGGCCTCGCGCTTCAGGCCGAGCCAGTCGAGCAGGGTGGTGTTGACCTTGGCGATGGTCCCGTCCATCAGCGTCGACAGATAGCCGCAGGGAGCCGTCTCGTACAGGTCCTCGACGCTGTCCTCGAGCAGCGCGGTGAACGCGGCGTCCGTGCCCGCGGCGTCCCCGATCTCGGCCGGCTCCGGCTCGTCGCCTCCGAGGCTCATCAACGCAAGGCCCCCAGGAAGTCGAGTATGGCTTCGTTGGTGGCCTCCGGTGCGCTCAGCTGCGGGCAGTGCCCGGTGGCGTCCAGGGTGACCAGGCGGGACGAGGGGATCGCCGCGTGCACATACGCGCCGACCTCGCGC
The DNA here is from genome assembly GCF_055577715.1 of Streptomyces sp. NPDC033177. Classification (NCBI taxonomy): domain Bacteria; kingdom Bacillati; phylum Actinomycetota; class Actinomycetes; order Kitasatosporales; family Streptomycetaceae; genus Streptomyces; species Streptomyces sp. NPDC033177. The sequence goes on from NZ_JBVIPS010000014.1 coordinate 143,503, forward strand.
GGCGCGATCATGTCCTGGGAGCATTCGAGCACCAGGGTCGGCACCGTCACGCTCCTCAGGTCCTCGCGGCTGTCGGACAGGAACGTGGTGCGGGCGAAGACCCGGGCGATGTCCGGGTCGGTGGCGCAGAAGCTGTTGGTCAGTTCCTGACCCAGTTCCGGCCGCTCCGGATTGCCCATGATCACCGGTGCCATCGCGGACGACCAGCCCAGATAGTTCGAGTCGAGCGAGGCCAGCAGCTCGTCGATGTCCTCCGCGGTGAAACCGCCCCGGTAGCCGTCGTCGTCGATGTAGCGGGGAGAGGGCGCCACCATCACCAGCGACCCGATGCGCTCCGGAGCCATCCGCGCGGCGAGCACCCCGACCATGGCGCTGACCGAATGCCCGACGAAGACCGCCTGCTCGAGTCCGAGTTCCGTACAGACGTCGACCACGTCCTGGGCGTAGCCGTCGAGTGACGAGTACCGCTCCTGGCTCCAGGCCGACAGATCCGATTTGCCGGAGCCGACGTAGTCGAAGAGCACCACGCGGTGCCGCTCCGCCAGGGCCGGCACGGCCAGCCGCCACATGTTCTGGTCACAGCCGAACCCGTGCGCGAGGACCACCGCGGGCCCGTCAGCCGGACCGGTGACCGTCACATTGTTCCTGGCTCCAATATCCATGCCGCCCATACTCCCACCTGCCCCAGGAGCCCCGACCGCGGTGTCCGTCCCCACGGTCACCGTGTGGCGCGAGGACGGTCGGCACATCGCGCGAAGAACGCGGCGGCGAGGCGGCAACCTCGGGCACCGCCGCGACGACTACCGCGTGCGGGACAGCGACACCCGGGTTTCAACGACGAACAGGGAGCCGATCATGAGCCGAGCACGTTCACGAAGACTGCACGTCACGCTGGCCACGCTGGTCGCCACGGCCGCGACCGGTGCGGCGCTGACACTGCCGGAGGCCTCCGCCCAGACGGACGCCTCCGCCCAGCCCGGGGCCGTGGCCGCGGTCGGCAGCGCCACCGGCTACGCCTCGCAGAACGGCGGGACCACCGGCGGCGCGGGCGGGAAGACGGTGCGGGCCACGACGGGCACCGCGATCCACACGGCACTGTGCACCCGCGCCGCCGACGACACTCCGATCACCATCGAGGTTCAGGGGACGATCAATCACGCCAACACCACCAAGGTGTCGGGCGACAGCTGCAACACCGCCGCCGGTGTGATCGAGCTCAAGCAGATCAGCAACGTCACGATCGTCGGCGTCGGCAGCGGCGCCGTCTTCGACCAACTGGGCATCCACATCAGGGATTCCAGCAACATCATCATCCAGAACGTCACCGTCAAGAACGTCAAGAAGTCCGGCTCCCCCACGTCCAACGGCGGCGACGCCATCGGCATGGAGAGCGACGTCCGCAACGTCTGGGTCGACCACACGACCCTGGAGGCGTCGGGCGGGGAGTCGGAGGGCTATGACGGCCTCTTCGACATGAAGAACAACACGCAGTACGTGACCTTGTCGTACAGCATCCTGCGCAACTCCGGGCGCGGCGGCCTCGTCGGGTCCAGCGAGAGCGACGTCTCGAACGGCTACGTCACGTACGACCACAACAAGTACGAGAACATCGACTCCCGCACGCCCCTGCTCCGCGGCGGCACGGCCCACATCTACAACAACTACTACGTGGGTCTGAACGAGTCCGGCATCAATTCGCGCGCCGGAGCCAAGGCCAAGGTCGACAACAACTACTTCAAGGACTCCAAGGACGTCCTCGGCACTTTCTACACCGACGCGGCCGGCTACTGGCAGGTCAGCGGCAACACCTTCGACAAGGTGACCTGGTCCCCCGCCGACGACGAGTACAAGCCGGCGGGCCCGAACCCGACGTCCACCACCACGGTGAGCATCCCTTACGCGCACAAACTCGACAGCGCCGCCTGCGTACCGGCCATCGTGGCCAGGACCGCGGGAGCGAACACCGGACTCAAGGTGTCGGACGGCAGCTGCTAGGCACAGCAGCACTCCCGCCCCCACCGCCACAAACAATCTTGAGGCGGAAAAACCGCTGGCCAAGGCTGATATTCGGCCCAACTCCGGCTCCGTATACGAACTTTGGAGGCATCAGACCGCTCAGTCTTGGATAGCAATCCGCTCACACCACGCGGCTTCCCAGGCCTGCGGCATTGTGCCGGCCTGGGAAGCCGCGCCGGGCAGGATTCCTCAAGGCTGAAGGGTCCCCATCATCGTGCAACCGGCCCAAGAGTTCGGCGACAACCCTGTCGAAGTACGCGAAACCGGGCACTACACGGAGGAGTACGTCCCCAGCTTCGTCGAAAAATGGGACTCCCTCATAGATTGGGAGAAAAGGGAGGAGAGCGAAGGGAATTTCTTCATCGACCTGCTGCGCAAGTGGGGGGTGAGGAGCGTGCTCGACGTGGCTACGGGCACGGGATTCCATTCCGTACGGCTGCTGGCCGCCGGATTCGAGACCGTGAGCGCGGACGGCAGCGCGGAAATGCTGGCGAGGGCGTTCGAGAACGGCACGAAGCAGGGAGGGCACATCCTGCGGGTCGTGCAGGCGGACTGGCGATGGCTCAACAGAGACGTCCACGGGGAGTACGACGCCATCGTCTGCCTCGGCAACTCCTTCACACATCTCTTCTCGGAGCGGGACCGGCGCAAGGCCCTGGCCGAGTTCTACGCGATGCTCAAGCACGACGGCATTCTCATCCTGGACCAGCGCAATTACGATGCGGTCCTGGACGACGGGTACACCAGCAAACACAGGTATTACTACTGCGGTGAGGACGTCATCGTAGAGCCGGAGTACGTCGACGAGGGCCTGTGCCGCATGCGGTACAGCTTCCCGGACAACTCCATCTACCACCTCAACATGTTCCCGCTGCGCAAGGACTACACCCGGCGGCTGATGTCCGAGGTGGGATTCCAGCACATCGAGACCTACGGCGACTTCCAGCACACCTACCGGGGCGAGCAGCCGGACTTCTTCGTGCACGTGGCGGAGAAGGAGTACCGGACCGATGACGGCGGGCAGTACAAAGGCGCGGTCGGCACCGCCCGCAGCTACTACAACTCGCCTGACGCCGACACCTTCTACGCCTCGGTGTGGGGCGGCGAGGACATCCACATCGGCCTGTACGAGAGCCCCGTGGAGCCCATCGCGGCCGCGAGCCGGCGGACCGTCGAGCGCATGGCGTCGAAGCTGGAGCTGACCCAGGAATCCGTGGTGCTCGACCTCGGTTCGGGGTTCGGCGGCTCGGCGCGGTACCTGGCGGAGACGTACGGCTGCCGGGTCATCGCCCTCAACCTCAGCGAGGTGGAGAACCAGCGCCACAAGGAATTGAACTCGGCCCGCTCGCTCACCGACCGGATCGAGGTCGTGGACGGGTCCTTCGAGGACATCCCGTACCCGGACGACCAGGTCGACGTCATCTGGTCCCAGGACGCCTTCCTGCACAGCGGGAACCGGGTCCAGGTGCTCGAGGAGATAGCGCGGGTGCTGCGGCCGGGCGGCCATCTCATCTTCACCGACCCGATGGCGGCGGCGGACGGCGGCCGCAAGGACGTGTTGCAGCCCATCCTCGACCGGATCCATCTGGACGACATGGGCTCGCCCGGCTTCTACGTGCGCGAGCTGGACCGGCTCGGCTTCACCGCCGTCGACGGGGGCTTCGAAGAGCAGCGCGAGCAGTTGGTGAACCACTACACGCGGGTCCTCGAGGAAACCGAGCGGCAGGAGGCGGAGGGCCTGGCCAGGAGGATCAGCCACGACTACCTCGCGCAGATGAAGAAGGGCCTTGGCCACTGGATCGCGGGGGGCCGTGACGCCCACCTGACCTGGGGAATCTTCCACTTCAGGCTCGGCGCGGGTGACTGAGCGAGTCGGCTGAGCGGGCCACCCGAGCAGCCGTCGGGGCCCGGGTGCCGGCCGGCACCCGGGCCCCTCAGCACGTTCTCAGGCGCGTGGGTCCATCAGTGGGTCCATCAGTGGTCGGAGTAGCTGAAGTCGCCGATGGTCCAGGCGCTGACATCCTCGATCGCCACGCGGTACATGCCGCCGGTCTCCGGGATCCCCACCGTGCCCTGCAGAATCCGCGCCACGTGGAAATGCAGATACCGCGGGGGCCCCTCCTTGTCCGTCGCGGCGGTGAACATGGCGGAGAAACCGCTCAGGCGGTCCGAGTCCGCCAGAACCTCCGAGACCCGCTGCCTCCAGACGGATTCGGGAGCCAGCCGGCCCGTGATGACAGCACCACAGGCGACCACGGTCAGAGACATCTGATTGCTGTGCCCGGACTCCACCAGGGCGGCGACGTCAACAAGCAGTTCGTCAGGCTTCGACATGAGAGAAGATTCTAATCGCCTGCCGACGACGCAGCTCACGCAGTGGTGCACTGGGGCCCCTCGGGCCGTGCCGCAGGTGGCTCACGACCGTGAGGCAGTGCCGCATTCCGCCCTGTCGGACTCGCGCATGCGCGAGTCCATCGACTCGCTTCGGTCGTACGGGTCGACTTCGGGGCCGTCCGCGTCCGGGGCGGCGCGCTCGGCGCCGAATGCGGGGGTGAGGTAGCCGGTGTAGGTGTCGCAGCCGCCGTTGGTGGTGTCGACCTTGTAGGAGATGAAGGAGAACGTCCCCTTCTTGGTGATCACCTTCGCCGGGTCGTCCCAGCTCATCACGGTCTCGCGGCGCACGATGGTACGTACGACTTCCTCGCTGCCCGCTTCGGCGTTCACGACCGGATAGACATAGGTGACATCGGCGGTCACCTCGACCGCGCCACGCTTGCCTTCTTCGAAGGTGCTCCGGCCCCGCGTCTTGACCACGTCCCCGACGAGTCGCGCCTTCGATTTCTCGAATCGGCTGAACATCAGGAGCGGGTCGTTTTCCTTGCTGGGCGCGCTGAATGCGACGGACAGGAATTCCTTGGTGTCGGCCTGATGTGGGTTGATGAGTGCGATCGCCTTGACGGGCCGCTCCCCACGCAGCACCCCAGGGTCCAGGCTGGACGCCACAAGGAAATCCCGGGAGCGCTCGAGGGTCTGTGCGACCTGCTCCCGGCTCATCCAGCCCGTGGCCCGCGCTTCCGGAAGATGAATCCCCGCCGCCCCGTCACGCCACCGCGCGGCGGGCGACCTCTGAACGGCTCATCCACCGTGGGCCGTTGGGCCGCCGCCTCCGTCGCCGGCGCCTGCCCCGGCCGAGCCGACTCCGCGACGACCGGCGAGGTATCCCCGCCACCGCGTCTTCTGCCGGACGTCATGCGGCTGTTGGATAATGTGTGGAAGGGCGGCCGATGCTGCGGCATCTCGTGACGGCGGACGGTACTCGCGCAAGACGGCGCGCCGGAGTCCGGCCGGCCGGTGTGCCGGACGGTGCGGTGCTGCGACTGGTCCGGGTGGAGGACGCTCCGTCTGCGCCGGTGGTGCATGACGTCACTGATGAGGCTGCCGACGACTTGGATACGCGGGCGTGGCGATGGCGGCCTGCGGCCCGCCAGGTGGTGGCTGGCACGGCCACGGGTTGGATGGGCCGTCGTGGCTGGGGTGTTGGCGCGAGGCGAGTTCTCCGCGTCGGGTGTCGGAACGGCGCTGCTGGCCACAGCTGTGCCGGCGGCTATCGGCGGAGCCTTGTTCCAAGTACTCGGCGGCGTTATCAACGAGTACGCACGCGCAGCTTGACCAGCAGGGATCGAGTTTCCGAACGGCACTGGGAGTGAACAGGCAAGGGGTCGCCCGGGAGCGGGCGGGCAACAGAGAGAGGGCCGTTCGGAAACGGCCCTTCACCTGCGACGTTCGATTGTTCGAACTAGTCGGGACGACAGGGTTTGAACCTGCGACCCCTTGACCCCCAGCCAAGTGTACGATCCTGGTTGGGAGTTCTGAAGCCCCGTTGGCACCCGTACGACGCTGTACGCGGAAGTACCGCCACCACCGGACCCTCGATGCCCGGTCCGACCTTGGCCGTTGGCTCCTCGGTTCGGGGCAGATCGGCGAGGCCCACGCGCATGCCGCTGAACCGCTCGCCGATGCCGATCGAGCCCTCGGCCCCCACCATCCGATGAGCCTGCTCACCCGTGCGGTGTTGGCCAAGGCACAAGCCACCAACGGCCACGATACGGAGGCCACCTTCACCAAGATCCTCACGACGATGGACAAAGACCTCGGCCCTCACGACTACCGGAAAGTCCTGGTCTCGGACCTTCCTAGCTGCGAGGCGCGGATGAGTAGCTGTGGGTCGGTCCTTCTTGCGCATCGGCCCTACCAATTAGGAACAATTAGTATGGTATCGGCGCTGAGCTGATGCCTGCTGCGGAGGATCGGGGGCGGCCCTCGATCGATTGAGACACCTGCCGGTCCGCATGTCATCAATCTGAGCCACGCATCGCAGGTCGCAGTGCCGCAGGCACTCATGTTGCGACAGGGCAGAAATCACCCGGCACCCCCGGGGTGGTCAGCCAAGCATGCGTCCTACTGTTCAGAAGTGACCTGGATATCGCTACTAGCCACACTTGTCGGCGCCGCGATCGCGATGGGATCGGCTCTACTGGTGGAGCGCCGGAGGACGCAACGAGAGACGACCGCCGAATGGTACAGAACGCGACGGGAGCTCTACGCGAGGTTCCTCGCATCCCATGCTCAGGCCGGCAGCGACCTACGCAACATTGCCGCCACACCCGATCTTGAGGCGAGCGAGAGGTACCGGCAGGCACGCACGGCCTACACGCACTGCTACGCATCACGCCACGAGTTGGAACTTCTCGCCCCGCGCACCGTGGTCGATCCGGCCGAGAAATGCAGTGGCGCAGTCCGCGGGATGCGCGACGCCGTCAGCGCAGGGGCTCTCGTCGACAGCGATCAGTTTCTGGAGCTGACGCGCCGGTACCTGGCCCTACGCCTAGAGACCCGGGACGCCATGCGTACAGACATCGCCGCGGACAACGCCGCACGGCACACGTAGCTCTCCTCAAGACGACAAGCGGCACGCTCGGCGTGAAGTACGTAGAACACCCATAGGCACTGGAAGCTCGGATCGCCTAGCGCGGCCGACTGACGCCGCGAAGAAGGGGTGCATGCAAAGACAACTGCGCCGCCCTGGCGCACCTTTCGCAGGTTTCCGCACAGGCACTCACGATGGTGAACACTGCGCCTGCTGAAATGTCGTCCATGCACCTCAGGAGCCTGGTCGGTGGTGCGACAGGATGAGCACTTGTGCTGCCTCGTCTCGCCTATCTGACCATCACCAATATGTTCCCGCGCTGCGGTTGCTGCCGGTGAGCGACCGCGACAAGGTCACGGACATCCTCGCCCTGCGCCACCAGCTCACCGTCCTTGAGCGACAACTCGGCCCGGACCGGGTGAAGCTCGCGCCGGAAGACCGGGGGCTCCTCGCCGCTCTGCTGATGCCATTACCCCGCAAGGTCCTGCGCCGATTGCACCTACTCATCCGGCCTGACACCGTGCTGCGCTGGCACCGCGGCCTGATCAAAGGGCGCCGCGCCCGCACCTGCCGGCCGAAGAAGCCCGGACGACCGCCCACGGTCCACTCGATCCGCAGACTGGTCCTGCGCCTGGTCCGTGAGAATCCCTCGTGGGGCTATCGCAGGGTGCACGGCGAACTCACCACGCTCGGCATCAAGGTCGCCGCCTCCACCGTCTGGGAGATCCTCGCCTCCGAGGGCATAGATCCGGCGCCCGACCGGGCCGCCACCACCTGGGCCGATTTCCTGCGCTCGCAGGCCAACGCCCTAATGGCCTGCGACTTCATCGAGACGGTGACTTTGACCGGTCAGCGTCAGTACATCCTCACCGTCATCGAACACGCCACCCGGCGCATCCGGATCCTCGACACCACAGCCCACCCCACCGCGGCCTGGGTCAGTCAAGCCGCCCGCAATCTGGCCATGGACCTGACGGACGCCCAAGCCACCCACGCGTACTTGGTCCGGGACCGGGACGCGAAGTACCCCGCCCTCTTCGATGAAATCCTGTGCAACGCTGGCATCCAAGTCGTGCGCACCGGCGTCCGGATACCGCGCATGAACGCCATCATGGAACGCTGAGTCCACACCTGCCGCCACGAACTCCTGGACCGCACCCTCATCTGGAACGAGCGCCATCTACGCCACGCGCTCCACCAGTTCGAACTGCACTACAACACCCACCGGCCCCACCAGGCGATAGACCAGGCAGCACCCCTGCGCGTATTACCTGAACCACTCACCCACGCACAGATCACCCACCTGAAAGTGCGCCGGAGAGACCGCCTCGGCGGAGTCCTCCACGAGAACCAACATGCCGCCTGAGCTGCGCGGATGGAGTTTTCGGCAGGCGCAATGCCCGCGGATGTTAAATCGGGGAGCGTCACACGCAAGCGGCACGACGAGCTGGTGGTTCGGGATCGAAAGGTGGCAGCAGGTCCAGGCCCTGGCGGATGCCCTCGCCCCGGCACGGAAAGGAACGGACCGGCGGGCGTCGTGTGCGAGCACCTGCTCCTGGTTCACCGCGACGTCGACCGCTATGTGTCCCCTGCCCTGACGGTTCCGCCCCGCTGCCCACCCTGGAGGACGTAGCCCCAGGGGGCGAGACCGAACACGGCGTGTTCGTGGCACTTCCAGAGTGACGGGAAGACCCTGCTGACCACGTTTGGGGCACCTGGTCTTGGCTCCCTCCGCTCGCCTTTGGCCGGGCTCAGCTGTGTCGGCCGGGCTCGGTTCGCTCCGCCGAGGTGCTGGGGGCGGGGGAAGCCGCGGCCATCTGCGCTGGCCCCACTCAGTCGGGGAGTCTACTTTTCAGTAGCCAACTTTTCCATCTTGCTAACGTAGTTCAACATAGCTGTGACGGTACCCGTAGCCAAGGGGATATCCGCGTTTGATTCCGGAAATGAGTACACTTCTACATATACGTGACCGCGCACCCCTCCGGCGATAATCTCTCGGTTACCAAAAAGAAAGAATCCCTTCCGGGACCCTTGGATTGATCCAAATTCCTTATACTGCTTTTTAAGCGCTAGGATGCGATTGTCGACTCTACGCTTTGCGTCAGTATCAGTGTCGTAGATTTCGAAGTGTGCATTCGGGCCATCGAATCCTTCGAATGGGTCGTACTCGCGGGGCCAGTCAAGGACGAGTGAGACTGCGTCTACGCGCGGGGCGGCATCGCCGATTTGCACATTTCCGAAGCCCTTGGCTTGGAGAGGGTTGGGGAGCGGCTCCGTGAAGGGGCCTCTGCGGATTAGGGTGGCTAGAAATTCGGAGTTCACGGAAGGGGTGGATTTAGGCGAGTCCGCCGCCGGAGGAGACTCTGGGGAGTCGGCGAGAATTGGCAAAACGCTGATTGCCGCCAAGAAGGATGTCGCCAGCAGCCCTAGGCGCGTTCGCCAAGAGGCCGGAATTCGGATCGCTACTGCTGCGACGAACCCAGCGGCAAGAAATAGCACTAGCAGGCGAACTGGTCGAGACTCGATCCCCATAATCAAGAGAACCACCATCGTGATGGCGGCCAGAGAGAGGGTGACCGTGAGTGCGACCCCAAAATACCTTGCCCTGGCAGTCGTAGAACCGTTACCCCCTGCTGCTGCCATGAACATGCCCCCGATTGCCAGGCCGTTGCTACCTGGCAACGGTTGCTAGCAGCATGCCCGCTATCCGGCGCCCCTGCTCATAGTTCGGAAAATCGTCGCCCGCGGCGCGGAAGGCGACCCTGGGCCGGCGCAGGAAGTCGGTCGCCACCCGGGTGGCTACCTGCTTGTTCGCGGCCAGGTCATGGATGGCCTCGACCTTCTCCTGAACCGTCTGGGTTCTCCACCTGCCACGCGACCTGCCGTTTGGCCGCGTTCTGCGTCCAGCGCGGCACTTCGTCACAGGGGTGGCGTGGTGGGTGCTTGACGCGCTCGAAGCGGTCATCCAGCTTCTCCAGGATCCGGTGGATCTCGAATGAGACCCCCGGAGCCCGGTGCTCGGTAGGCCACTTGCTGGCCGTTTGCCGGTTCAGGCGTTCTTGGTTGTAAGGGACGCCTATATCTTCGGCCTACATCTCCAGGGTCTGGCGCACCCCGAGCAGTTCCTCACCGGAGACTGGCTGGGAGCCGCCGCGCGGCCGTATCAGCCCTATCTCCAAAGCGTGGTCGCCGACTTTGAACTGGATCTTCGTGTCGACCTCGACGAGCTCCCGGTCTTCGGCGATGATCTCCTCATGCCGCGCCCGAGTGACGTTCCCAACCTTCGTACTCGCGCGCATGACACCCCCGACAGGCCAGAGTGCGATCCAGTGGCTGTGGAGGGCCTTGACCTACCTGTCACCCGCAGAATCCGCCCGACGGCCACGCGCGGGAAGGCGTACCACCTGGGCGCGTGAAGCATCCACGAGCTCTTCGCAAAGCTCCTGTCGCACCACCGTGACTCCTGAAAGTACCGAGCCCACTGTTCGCACAGAAGCCCAACGCGATGCCTGGGCAAGATCACCTGAGGATTGAAGTCAGGCTCTGACGCCGGCGATAGTGGCCACCAGTTAAAGAGAGTGCTAGTCCCCGGCTGCCGCGCGATCGCCCCGGCCGTGTAGCGCAGTCCTAGGTCGACCTCCATAGGCGTCACTGTGTAGGAGGACGCCGTCGTCTGGACCGCCTGGTGAATTGCCTGTCTCGCCACGAGCAGCTTTTGCAAGTACTAGGGTAGTGGCGCACATCTCATCGCAGTGGGTGGCGGGGGGCTCGATGCCGGATTTGCTTAGGGTGCCGCTGGAAAGCGGCGGTTCTGTGCTCGTAGAAATTGACAACGGCCCGCAGGCGGTGGTTCGGGTTGCCAGGCCCGGCGGCATTGTGGCTGAGGCATCCGAGACGCTGGAGCGCGGTCTGGAGAGTGTGCGTGAGGCCGCGCATGCCGTGGTCGGTAGGGTGGCCGACCTGCCGCGGCAACCAGACAAGATCACTCTTGAGCTCGGGTTGAAGCTGTCGGCGGAGGCGGGCGTGTTCCTTGCCAAGACCGCTGGAGAGGGGTCACTCACCCTCACCATGGAGTGGGACAAGCAGCGACCAGAGGCTATGCCGATCACCCAGGCCGTCGCTGCACGCGACGGCGCCGTGACGGGGTAAGGGCACGGGGGTGTAGCGGTGCCCGGACCTGTGCCCAACCCCGGGATTGTCCGACTGTGGTCGCACGGCGCGTGGGCCACGCCGCAGGGAGCTGGCTTTCTAGTGAGCTCCAGGATTGTGCTCACATGCGCGCATGTAGTTTCGGCGGTCGTCGGGGAACAGGAGCGGAGCCCTCTAGCTGAGGGGCTCACCGTCAGTCTGGACTTTCCTCTTGCTGGGCGGGCAGCCCGCCGACAGAGGGCGCGGCTCATCACACACATACCTGTCGCGGAGGACGGCTCCGGCGACATCGCCGTCCTCGTGCTCAACGAGGATCCGCCGCTTGGGGCTGAGCCTGTGCGGCTGTTGGACGTTGAAACAGTGCGAGGCCACCCGTTCCGGGCATTCGGCTTCCCGGCCGGCGACGACGAAGGCGTCTGGTCGCTCGGCACGATCGTGGACGACCGTGGCCGCGGCTGGCTGCAGTTCGAGAGCACTAGTGCTTGCGAAATCCGACAGGGCTTCAGTGGGACGCCGCTGTGGGATGAGCACTTCATGGGGGTGGTCGGCATGGTTGTCGCCACCGACAGGCGGTTCCTTCAGCGGGCGGCCTACGCCATCACCGCCAACGCCCTGTTAGAGGTTCACCCTGACCTGCGTCGTCTTGCAGCGCCGCCATCGCCGTTCCGTGGGCTGGAGCCGTTCCGGGAGCAGGACGCTACCCACTACTTCGGGCGATCCGAGCAGACCAAGGCGTTGACCGAGGCTGTCACCACGTCGTCGATCGTTCCGGTCATTGGGGTATCCGGGGTTGGCAAGTCATCGCTGATCCACGCCGGCCTTGTACCCCAGCTACGAAAGCGCGGGGACTACAGCATCGCCTCGCTGGTCCCAGAGCCTGCCTTGGAAGCGGAGCTCATGCTCGCTTCCGCCCTGCTGCCATTGCTTAATGGGCCGGGCGACGTTATCAAGCCGCTTGATCGAATCGAACAGGTCGAACGGCTTGCTGGACGACTGCGGGAAGGAGCGACCGCTACGGTTATCAGGGAGTTGCTCAGCCGCTCCGAAACGGCCCAGCTCGCCCTGATCGTGGATCAGTTCGAGATGCTGTTCCGCTGCTCACCCAACGCGGCCGAAAAGCTGGTCGGCCAATTGGTGACCATGACCGGATGGCGCACCGCAGACGGCGGACCGTTGGTGCGGCTGGTCTTCGCCCTGCGACTGGACTTCCTGAAGTCCATGCAGCGTTTCCCCGTTCTAGGGCGGGTCTGCGAGGCATCGCCGGTGCTCGTAGACCGCTTGGCCGAAGACCAGCTCCGTGAGGTGGTGCTGTCTCCGATCGCCTCATTCCATGGGGCTGTGCGTTTCGAGGAGCTGCTCGCTGAGCGGCTGCTCTTAGACGCGGGCCGCAGCCCCGGTGCGCTGCCCCTGCTTGAGTTCACCCTCACCCTGCTATGGGAGCAGCAGCGGCAGGGCATCCTTGGGCACGCCGCCTATGAGGAGATCGGCCACGTGGCGGGCGCCCTGGCGTCGCATGCCGAGCGTGTTGTCAAGGAGCGGCTCGGCGACGTGCGTGACGACGTGCGGCGGCTGTTCGTGCAGCTTGTTCGCCCAGGCGACGGACGCCTCGACAACCCGGTCGACACCGGGCGCACTGCACGCCGCACCGAACTGCACCCCGCCTGCTGGATGGCCGCACAACTACTGGCTGTACAGCGTCTAGTGCTCCTCGATCGCGCGTCTGACGGTGTAGAGACGATCACGCTCGCCCACGAGGCACTACTCGACCACTGGCCTGCACTGCGCTCTTGGGTCGACGCCGACCGCGACTTCCGAACCTGGCAGGAACATGTGCGGGAGCGCATCGCGCGCTGGGAGCAAAGCGGACGCGACCATGCCCTACTGATGCGTGGCTCAGAACTCAAGCAGGCGATGGAGCAACTGCGCGACCGGCCGGATGACATCCCTGAGAGCGAACGCAAATACCTCGGGGCGAGCCAAGAACGGCGACGGCGTCAGCGGATTCGCAAAGTCATCGTCGCGGCGGCAGTTACGGCGGCGATGGGAACCCTGGCCGGCATCGGAGTGCACTTAGTGCTTGGCAGTAAAGCCGCCGAATTGTCGTCCAGCCTCGTGCAACAGGCCCAAAGTCAGGCGGACTCCCATCGCGAAAGGGCCGCACTACTGTCCGTCGCCGCCTGGCGCACCGCGCCCACCCAACAAGCGCACGACAACCTGTTCGCCCGTTATCTGGCCGATGCCCCGTACGACGCCATCCTGCCCGCAGGCGGGCAGGTCGCGGAGGTAGCTCTGGATGACTCCGGCCAGGTCGTCGCGGTACGAAACGATGCGGGCCGACTATCGGTATGGCGTGTCAGAGCTGATGGCCCCTCCCTGATCGTCCGCATGGATGACGTCTCAGCCGTCGCGGTCAGTCCCGACGGCTCCCGACTGGCCCTGGGCGGCGACGGCAACCGGATCAAGATCTGGGACCTGCGTGAAGACAGGACCCTGATCACCCTGCGAGCCGCGATGAGCACCACCAGCACCGCTCAGGTGGCGGACGAGCTGCGCTTCGACCGCACGGGACACCGTTTGTTGGCCCACCCTCGAATGGACGACAGCGCCCAGGTATGGAACCTCGACCGACCCGCCGCCCGGCCCGTCACCCTGGGACCGCTCCTTGAGCACTCGCCCAATGGGTTCGTCTTCGCCGAGGATGGCAAGCGCGTCGTATCCTCCGGACCTGGAACCCAGGGCATCTGGGACACGCGTTCCGGACACCTGATCACTGTCCGCGGCGTCGACGAGCCCGGGTTCGCTCCAGGGCCCCGCCCTGTGAACGCGACGTGTGCCGACGACAAGTGGCGGCTGACCGACGTCTCTAGCAACAGACGCGCCCCCCATCTCTTTCAGGGCCTGCCATGCAGCTCGAAAAGCGACTTGACCGGCGAGTTGGTCAGCATCTCCGACCAGATCGTGCTGACACGCGAGGACGCAACGGTAACTGTGCACGACGCTGCCACTGGACGACGGCTTCTCAACCTGTCGGAGGGCGGTACCAAGGGCCGCTACACCCTGTACGCCCTGGCTGGCGAGAGCCGCCGCATAGCTTTCGCCCGCAGGACGGAAGTGCTGGTCGCCACGGCCCCGGCGCCCGGCACTCTCTCGACCGTCGACAACTCCGTCTGGGGCAACACGGACACCGGCCAGCGCGACGAGGAGGCCGCGCACTTCTCCCCTTCCGGCCGCTATCTAGTCACCGTAGGCGTTGGCGGGGCGGTCGCGGTCTGGGACCCAACGACCGGACGGCGGATCTCAGCCATCGGTCGGGGCGGGTACCAGACGTCCGCGCAGCTTGCGTTCGACGCCGAGGAAAGGACGCTGGCCGTGAACGACGGCTCTGCACAGTCGGTCACGCTCTACAAGCTGCCCTCCCTCGAGGTACTGCGGCGGATACACGTCGATCGGCCCCCCAGGTCGGCGCCCCAGGACACGGAGCTACGCAACCTGGGCTTCACCCGGCACGGCCGCCTGGTCGCCCTGGTGGCAGGCGCCGTCTCGCAGTGGGACGTCGCAACCGGCCGCAAGGTAGGTAAGACGCTGCTGTTCCGGGAAAACTCGGAGGTCGAACGAAGTCGGTCCGCAACCACTCTGGCAGCCGACCCAGCGTCCGAGCGGATCGCCGTGGCAACCCCGGACCTGCGCGGCGTGGAGGTCTGGGATCTCCGTGACCGACGGCGGATCACCGTCGTTATACCCGGCTCCCGCACTCCGCTCGCCGATCGGAACGCTGTGAGGTTCAGCAGCGACGGCCAGCGTCTGCTACTGATCGGCAAAGACGGGAGTGCGGAGGTATGGGATGCAAGGGGTGGGCACCGTGAGACCACCATCCCCCCCGACGACGCCCGCACCACAATGTTCCTTTCCGATAGCGACCAGACCGTCAGCGTAAGGCGGGGCATCGTGGAGCGGTGGGGCCCCGGCGGACTCGTAACTCAAACCCGTATACCCACAGCCGCACACGTCCGGGCCATCGTGCCCTCCCCCGACGGCGAGCACCTATTGCTAAGCGTGCCGGTGAGCACCACCCAGGGGACTGAGACGGACTTCGGGACGACAGCAGCCTTCCAATTGAGACAGGCTTCCGCCAGCAACTGGGCCGCCGAACTCTGCTCACACGTCACACGCAACATCTCCCAGGAGGACCTGAACACTAGGAGGCACGGAATGCTGGAACGGATCTTTCTGGGGGTGACGGCGTGCGACAAGCGGTGAGTTTCACAGCCGCAGCGGCGATGCTCTGCCTGACGCTGGTGACGGCATGCGGAGCGTCGGCGGACAAAGCCCCACGGGAGTCGAGCCCGTCAGCCTCATTATGGGACACTACGAGCCCGCCGACGGAAAAGCCCATAAAGGACAGAAAGAAGCCCTTCGACGTGGACCGCGCGCTGCTCCGAATCAAGCGTTTGGGATACACAGCCGACACCAAGACCGGCACTCTAAAAAAGCTCCGTGGTCCCCTTCGTGCGATCCACGCTCACTGCACCGGAAGCGTCAATGGAAAATGCGTTTCCGTATTCTTCTTCTACGGCAACGAATACGCGGGCTACGACGTGGCAGCAGCTACCCAATCAACGATTAAGAGCCAGGACGGAAAGACGGTTACCCTGTCCTATCCCGTGTACCGGCCGACGGATCCGCAGTGCTGTCATTCCGGCGGCGAGCGCGAGTACCGGGCGCGCTGGGAGGACGGCAAGGTAGTTTTCTCGCCCTCGTTGCCCGAGCATCCGAATTCCCCAGACCAGTGACGTCAACCGCCGTGGTGGCGGGCACCTCGATTGATCTGCGTGGCCACCGCCTTCACCCGCTACAAGGCACACGTCGTGCGCGCGAGCACAGGCACACGATCGATCTGGTCTGGTACCGGTATGTCGGCCACGGCCTCATCGGACTTGAGACCGTGGCCTCCGCCTCTGGGCATGCGCCCGCGGCACAGCGGTCCTGTGGGTGCCGAATATTACGTCGGTGCAGTTCAGCACCGCTATCGCGCCAACGACAGCGGTCAGCAATGAACAATGCCCATGCCTCCGACTGTGCGCCTGCCGAGAATGTCATCCATACAGCTCAGGAGCCTGGTCAGGGTGGTGCGGCAGGATGAGCACTCATGCTGCTTCGCCTCGCCTACCTGACCATCACTAACATGCTCGCCGCGCTGCGGCTGCTACCAATGAGCGACCGTTGCAAGGATGCGGAGATCCTCGCCCTGCGCCATCAACTCACCGTCCTGGAACGGCAGCTCGGGGCGGGACCGGATCAAGCTCACTGCGGAAGACCGGGCATTCCTTGCCCTCTGCTGGCACCACTCCCCCGTCAGGTTCTGCGCCGACTACGGCTGCTAATCCGGCCCGACACCGTGCTGCGCTGGCACCGCGACCTGATCAAACGGCGCCATGCCCGCACGTGCCGACCGAAGAGGCCGGGCCGACCGCCCACAGTCCGCTCAATCCGCGTGCTGATCCTGCGCCTGGTCCGGGAGAACCGTCCTGGGGCTACCGCCGAATGCACGGCGAACTCGCCACCCTCGGCATCCAGATCGCCGCCTCCACCATCTGGGAGATCCTCACCCCCGAGGACATCGACCCCGCGCTCCCAAGCCGATGCCCTCATAGCCTGCGACTTCATTGAGACCGTCACCCTAACCGGGCAGCGTCAGTACATCCTCGCCGTCATCGAACACTGCGCCTGCCGAGAATATCGTCCATGCAGCTCAAGAGCCTGGTCGGTGGTGCGGCAGGATGAGCACTTGTGCTGCTTCGTCTCGCCTATCTGACCGTCACCAACACGTTCGCCGCACTGCGACTGCTGCCGCTGAGCGATCGCGACAAGGACGCGGAGATCCTCGCCTTGCGCCACCAGATCACCGTCCTTGAGCGACAACTCGGCACGGACCCTTCAAGTTCACTCCCACGGACCAGGCGTTCCTCGCCGCTCTACTGATCCCCCTGCCACGTCAGTCCCTGCATCGACTCCGTTTACTGGTCCGGCCTGACACCGTGCTGCGCTGGCACCGCGACCTGATCAAACGGCGCCATTCCCGCCGGTGCCAGCCGAAGAAGCCCGGACGACCACCCACGGTCCCCTCCATCCGCAGATTGGTCCTGCGCCTGGTGCGGGAGAACCCGGCGTGGGGTTATCGCAGGGTGCACGGCGAACTCGCCACCCTCGGCATCAAAGTCGCGGCCTCCACCGTCTGGGAGATCCTCACCTCCGAGGGCATCGACCCCGCGCCCGACCGGGCCGCCACAACTTGGGCTGACTTCCTGCGCTCGCAGGCAGACGCCCTGATGGCCTGCGACTTCATCGAGACCGTCACCCTGACCGGACAGCGCCAGTACATCCTCGCGGTCATCGAGCACGCCACCCGCCGCATCCGCATCCTCGGCACCACCACACACCCCACCGCGGCCTGGGTGGCCCAGGCCGCCCGCAACCTGGCCATGGACCTCGCTGACGCACAGGCCACCCACGCGCACCTGATCCGGGACCGGGACACGAAATACCCAGCCCTCTTCGACGACATCCTGCGCAACGCCGGCATCCAAGTCGTGCTCACCGGCGTCCGGATACCGCGCATGAACTCGATCATGGAACGCTGGGTCCAGACCTGCCGCCACGAACTACTGGACCGCACCCTCATCTGGAACGAGCGCCATCTGCGCCACGCACTCCGCCAGTTCGAACTGCACTACAACCTTCACCGGCCCCACCAGGCGATAGACCAGGCAGCACCCCTACGCGCCGTTCCCGCACCACTCCCCCACGCACAAATCACCCAACTGAAAGTGCGCCGGAGAGACCGCCTCGGCGGAGTCCTCCACGAATACCAACATATCGCCTGAACTGCGCGGATGGAGTTTTCGGCAGGCGCACCCTCGGATGAACGCCCACTGTGAACGGGTCATCGGCACCCTGCGGCGCGAGGTCCTCGACCACCTCTTGATCTGGAACGAGTCCCACGCCCGGCACGTCCTCGATGTGTACGCCCGGCATTACAACAGTCATCGCCCCCACCAGGCTCGCCGACAGCTCCCTCCCCTCGCCCGGAAGCACCCGACGCCCATGACCGCTCCGCCCGCTCACCGCGCTCTACGCACCCGAACACTCGGCGGCGTTATCAACGAGTACAGATATGCAACCTGACCAGGGGCGATGAGTTTCCGAACGGCACACCTGTGTGGCACCGTTCTCACTTGATCCGCATGAGGACGGACTCGGATTCACGTGGGCAGCGGTCACTTTGCGGGCGCATCCACGGTTCGGGTGTATGGCAGCAGTTCGAGGAGCTGCTCACGTTGTTCGGCGGCCGAGCCCGTCACGGCCGCGACCGAGATCAGGGCGTTGATCTCGAAGGTTGCGCCCGCCTCACTGGGGCTACGGGCGGTGAAGAAGAGCTGGTCCGAGCCGTCGGGCAGTGCACCGTCAAGGGAGTGGAAGTCCCAGAAGATCCCGCGCGGATCGATCCGGCCGGCGACGAGACAGGGCGCGAAGGAACCCTCAGGACCGGCCGACCCGTGAACTTCGAACTCCTCGCGTTCCAGTTCGGCGTCCGGGGAGAGACTGAACAGGCCGGTGAACTGCGTTGGTCTCAGGACCGAGCGCGGAAACCCGGACACTGCTTCGACATCCGGTGTCGTCGGCGTGATTCGCAGCCGGGCCCAGCGCAGTTCCACCGCCTGCGAGGTGCGCACGCGTAGACCGCAGGAGACGACGAGCAGGCCGTCGCCGTGATGAATGGCGCGGAGTCGGCACACCCGGCAGTTGACCTCGTCCTCCGGGACGAGTTGCGGAGCCGTCGGTTCGGCACCGCGAACCGACGGCTGACCACGCCGTACGAGTGCTCTGGGCTCGTCGGCAGGCGGGAGGTACGTCGCCGGTACCCAGTCCTGGCTCACCGGTCGGCTCCCAACGCGCCAATGTGCACGAACGGCGCCCAGTAGTGCGGGTGGGGGGCTTCCTCTGCGAATACCGACCGGGTCCAGCCCAACGCGTCGGCCATCGAGGCACCGGTGCTCATCCGGCGTTCGTAGAGAGTCGTCAGGAAGCGGGCCGCCGCTCGGTCGTCGACCGGCCACAGCGAACCGGTCACACCGGACGCGCCGGCGGTGAGGAACGCCGAGGCAAGGCTCTGCGTGTGGCCGCCCTGGTGGGCGGCAGCGTCGGCGGTCTCGCAGGCGCTGAGGACGACATGGGCGGCGTCCAGGGGCATCACCGCGACCTCGAAGGCGAAGACCGGTCGGTCCGCGAGCAGCAGGCGGGACAAGTGCGGGGCCGTGGGCTCGAACGCGGCGTGGCAGGCGATGTGCAGGACATCGGCGTGTACCGTCGGCCCCAACAGGTCGGCTGCGGAGGCTGGCGGATCGACGATCACGTTCGGCGATGCAAAATGCGCCCCGATGTCGTGCAGCTCCGTGCGGACATGGCCGAGTTCCGGCATTGCGGAGTACGGCACCGCAGGCACTCCAAGACCCGTCCAGCGAGACGTCACGCCCAGTGGGCGTTCCGGACCTGTGGCCGAGCCCGGCCACAGGTCCGCCACCCGGGTGCTGTAGGTGACCGTCTTGCCGTGGAGGGGTCGCATGGCATGGAACGGCAAGCCGTGCAGCTCCGCGCACGGCACGATCACGATCACCTCGGCGTCGGCCACGAGGGAGCCGACCGGCGTGAGCAGACGCCGGGTCGACTCGTCGAGGGCGTCGGTGGGAAACAGCCCGCGGCATTCCCGAGCCGTACTCATGGTCAGCAGGGCGGCCTCGACTCGCGGTACGTCCAGGCCAGTGCACCGAACCGAGTCCGAGGTCACCGCGAACACACAGAGACTCTCACCGATCGCCTCGTACGACAGCAGCAGAGTTCCCGGTACGACGGCGCTGTGCAGCTGCGCCGTCCATGCGTCGACCACATCGCGGGAGACCGCGGGGGCCGTGGACGTGCGGCCGAGCAGGTCGTTGCGGAACAGCAGCCAGTCGGCCTGGTCCTGACATTCGATCAGGGCGGAACGGACGCCGGCGGCGAGCGCGGTCCGTGCCTGGTCGGCCAGTTCCGCGGCGTCGGCGGCGATCTCGGCACGGCAGCCGTCGTCGGCAGCCGCCGCGTGGGCGTCGTCGTCCCTGGGCAGCAGCGCAGCGCCGGATCTGGCCATCTCGGCGGCGGCGAGCGCCGCGGTGTGCCGCCCTGCCTCGATCAACGCGCTGACGGACAGGTTGAACGTCTGGTCGTGACGCTCACGGGCGTGGCGCCTGAACCGCGTCGAGGAGTAGCCGGCCATGTCCTGGGCAGCGCGGATCGCCGCTTCCAGATAGTCGTCGGCCGCGGCGGCGGCACCGGAGCCGCGGTGCACGACACCGGCGCGGACGAGAGCGGGCGTGACCACGCTGCTCTCGGGAGAGGATGCGAGCCAGTCGTCGGCTTGCGCGAGCGCCTCCTCGGCCCGGTCCAACTCACCGAGGCAGAAGAGGGACTCCGACCGGATCCGCAGCTCCCAGAGCTTGTCCGACGTCCCTGCTCCGAGAGCGCGCAGTGCCTCGGTGGCGTGATCGAGCTCCGACAGCGCCTCGACCTGCAGTCCGAGCAGGCGGAGGACCACGGCCCGCTCGTAGTAGATGGCGAGGCGGGCGCCGGCGTCGCGGTGCTCGCGTTCGGTGTCGGCGGCGCGGTCGAGGGCCGCCAGGGCGTCGTAGTGACGGCCCATCTTCTTGAGAACGCTACTGAGAGCGACGCAGGCACGGGGCAGTCGGTGCGGGGCACCGACCTCACGAAGGACGGCGATCGCCTCCACGATGTGGGCAAGCTGCACGTGCGGCGGCTCTGCGTCCCCGCCGGCCCGGGCCAGACTGAGCAGGCTCTCCGCAAGCAGCGCGGTGGGCTCACCGCGGCGCAGATGCGCTATGGACTGGCGCAGCCCGGCTGTCAGCGTTTCCTCATCCACGTTCCCCCGCTGCAGCGCTGAGGAGATCAGATTCATGGGCAGCACGATGACGGGCGCGCCCATACCGATCGCCGAGAAGGATCGCTCGTGCATGATCAGCGAGGCGAACTCACCTTCCATGCCCACCAGCCGCAGGTCCGCCGCGAGCTCGTCCGCGGAGCTCACAGGTGCTCCTTCAGACGCAACAGCGCGATGAGCAGTTCGTCGGCGACCGCGTTCTCCGGTTCTCGTTCCTGTGCCTCGAACATCGCCGAAGCCGCGGCCGGGAGGTCTCCCCTCGTGAGGTGCATGAAGCCGGTGTGGGCAAGGGCGCTCACGTCGTCTGGGCGCAGTCTTCGATAGCGGTCCATCGTCGACAGAGCCGCGGCGGGACGCCCCAGAGCCAGTTCGAGCAAGGCGATCTCATAGAGCGCTGCGGGGTTGTCCGGCACGAGATCGGCTGCCATGCGCAGGGCCTGCACGGCTTTGAGGAGGTCCTCGCGCTCGGCGTCGGCAAGCGGTTCGGGGAACAGGCCGAGGTCGCGAACCACCGCCCGGTAGGCCAGACCAAGACCGACCCAGGCCCTCGGTGAGAAGGGCTCCCAGGCGAGACTGGAGACCAAGTGGTCGATCCCCGCCTGTCGTTGCCCGCCTTGGTACAGCTCAAAGCCCGTGCCCGCCCTTTCGGCGATGGCTGCTTCAGAGGGCTTCGTCTCATCCAGGTGTCGAAGGCGGTAGTCGGCCAGCATGCCGACGACACCGTCGGGATCACGCTCCCTGGCCCGCCGGAAGCAGAGCCCACTCTCCTCGGCGCCGAGCGGCGCGAGCTCGTCACCGAGCTGCACCAAGGCCAGGGCACGTAAGGTCCCGGCCCGGTCCTGGTCCTCGACGTCGACGGTCCGAGTGAGGGTATCGACCGCGGCACGGTGGTCGCCGGACTCCACGTAGAGGCCGACCAGATGGCGCTTCGGCAACTTGTGGGGGGGCTTCGGTCGCGACCGCGCGGATCAGGTGCCGCTTGGCCCGCTCCGGGTGTCCGAGCCGGTGCTCGAGCTCGAAGGCGCGAAGGTGCAGGTCGCAGAGCCCGGCCGGCAGATAGGCCGGGGTGAGTTCGCCGTAGCCTTGTGCATTCTCGACCCCGGCGCTCTCGACGGCGCCGAGGAAGACCCAGCGCTGTGCCGCCGAGGCAAGCACGATCTGCCGCTCGACCTGGCGCAGAGCGTCCTCCAGACCGGCTCCGGTACGCAACGCCCGGGCCGCGGCCGCGAGGGCGGGGTCGAACGCCAGGTCGATCCGACCGGACTCCAGCAGTTCCTCGTCGAGGTCACCGAAGGCTGTGAGAAACTCCCAGTGGAGTGCACCACGAGCCTCGTCAGGCGAAGTGGTCATAGTCGACATCCCCGAAAAAGACGGACGGCAGCGGTCCGTCCGGACTCTGCGGATCGGTCGCGCCCGCCTCCTCCCGGCTGGTGAGCGTCGCCCGCCGCAGCAGCCTGCGGCGGATGCCCTTGGCTCGGAACAACGGGGTCAAGTCGCCGTGGCCGACCACCTGGGTCCCGATGTTGCGCGACGCGGTGATCTGTACGCCGGCCCTTGCTCCTACGACCGCCGTCTCCGCGCGTGCGGTGAGTTCGATGCCGCCCTGCGCGCCGCTGGAGATGAGCACCGTGCCCCGCTGGGCGCGGACAACCTCAGTGACGATCACAAGGTCGTCGTCCCACCTGTCCGCCTCGTGCATCACCATGATCTCGGACTCCAGGGCCAGGAGGTCCTCGACGGCCTCGACCAAACACTCCTCTGCCTGGAACCACACCGCGCCCTCACGCGAGAACGTGATGGACGTCGCCACCCCGGCCGGAGCGCCCCACTGCCCCGGCTCGACGGCGGCGGCTGCCACCCGCCGCATCCGGATCCTTGACACCACTGCCCACCCCACCGCGGCCTGGGTCAGTCAAGCCGCCCGCAACCTGGCCATGGACCTGACAGACGCCAAAGCCACCGTCGCGTACCTGATCCGGGACCGGGACGCGAAGTACCCCGCCCTCTTCGACGACATCCTGACCAACGCCGGAATCCAGATCGTACGCACCGGCATCCGGATCCCGCGCATGAACGCGATCATGGAACGCTGGGTCCAGACCTGCCGCCACGAACTCCTGGACCGCACCCTCATCTGGAACGAGCACCACCTGCGCCACGCACTTCGCCAGTTCGAACTGCACTACAACCACCACCGGCCCCACCAAGCGATAGACCAGGCAGCGCCGCTACGCGCCGTCCCTGAACCACTCACCCGCACACAAATCACCCAACTGAAAGTGCGCCGGAGAGACCGCCTCGGCGGAGCCCTCCACGAATACCGGTATACCGCCTGAACTGCACGGAAGGGGTTTTCGGCAGGCGCAGGCGCGGCGACCCGCCCAACTCGCGTCTAGACGGCTCCCCTAATACGTCTCCTGGCGTATGCGGCACCACAAGATCACCTAGTAGACGTGGAGGGGACAAAGGAGGGCTCCGGCTCTGGCCGTAGCTTCCGGAGGGGTCCGTTATGGCGTTCTCTCACGTGCCGGCCGTCGCCCGGTCCGGTCCCGAGTGGGCCGAACAGGACAGTTGGTCGTACCGCGATCTCGAGCAGGCTCCGCTGTCCGGCGAGTGCCGCGACGAACTCGAGAGGCTGCGGGCCGAGGCGAGCGGCAGGCAGCCCGTGGGCGGATGGTCGGCCGGGTGGCCCGCGCCGCCGTTGGACGTACGGGACTTCCTCTTCCAGTGCCTGTTCCGTGCCGCTCTGGCCCGGGGCGAGGAGCGGTACGGGTGGTTCGTCTGGCAGGACCTGGACAGCGAGCTGGGCATCCAGCACCAGGAGAGTCGTACGGCGCTGCTGAAAGGTGTCGTCCTGGTCGGGCTGCGCACGTACTGCGATCAGCTCGCCGGTGGCGGCACGGAACAGGTGGAGCTCGTCGTTCCGATGGCCGTGGGCACTCCGCAGGCTCCGGCCGGGCTGGTCATGGCGGCCGAGACGACCGCGCGCGGTCCCCAGCTCCTCGTGGACGTCTGGGGCGAAACGGCCGTGGCCGCGAGCTGGCAGGCACTGATCGCGGTGTGCCGGTACGTCGCTTCACTGGTCGGCGAGGACCAGCACTGCCGGCCGCTCATCCCCGGAGCCGTCCACGCCTCCAACGGAGTCCTCACCGTCGTACCCCAGGCCCTGCACGCCATCGACACCCCGAGGCGGCGATGACCATCCCGAGTCTGCCCGCGGAACTCGTACGCCTGGCCGTCGCACTCGGGGTCCTCAAGGGCGATCCGGAAGGCGGCGCGACGGCCGGCCTCGAGGTGGACGAGGCCTTCTTCAAGGACCCCGCCAAACAGTTGTCCGGCGTGCTCGGTGATCCGGTGCGGCGTACGGCCGCGCTGGAGCTCGCCACGGCGTTGCTCGGCAGTGCGAAGAGCGCTGCCCTCGAAACGGAGGGCGCCCAACCCGGCAGGGCCTGGATCCCCCTGCCCACGGGGAGCGGTGCCGGGGCGGGGCGCCTGTATCTGGTGGTGGACGCGTCCGGCGACACGGTGACGCTGTCGCTGGCCGCCCGTGCCACGCTGCGGGGCGCCGAGGTGGAGTGCGCCGCCTCGCTCGTCGTACCGATCCTGGGGACCGGCCCCCGCGGCGCACAGTTCCTGTTGGGTACGGCGCAGGGCGACATCCGTGTCGCGGTGAACCTCACACTGCCCTCCATGCCCGGCGACTTCGGGCTGGGCGGCCTGCGCGTCGGGGCGGACGTCCCCACCCATGCCGACGGCCGCGTCCGGCTGCGGCTCGGCCTGACAGGGCTGCGGATCCCGGACAGGCCTGTGCGCGATCTGTCCATCGACGACGGGTCGCTTCCCGACGAGTTGGGCGCGCTGATTCCCCTGCTCACCGATCTCCTCACCCAGCTGCTCCGGTCCCGGGGCACGATCGACCCCGACAGTGCCGACCGGATGTGGCGGCTGCTCACGCTGTTCGGGCTTGGCGACACCTCGGTCATTCCACCGCTCCCGCTGGCCGAACTCCCCCGTTCCGAACCGCTGGTGCTCGCCGACTGGGTGCGCGCGGTGTTCCTTCCCAAGCCCGGTCAACCGGTGCCGCCCCCTGCGGCGCGGGCGTGGCTGGAGACGCTTGCCGAGCTGATCGGGCTCTCGCCCGAGCTCCCTGTGCAGGGCGACGGGACCAGCGCGTCGCCGTATCTGCTCTGCGTCAGTCCGCTGCCGGGTGTGCAGGTCTGCGTACGACTCGTCGCTCAGGCGGCGGACGACGGGCTCGAGTTCAGGCTGGGGCTGGCGGCCGCGGCCGAGATGTCCGAGGCGGCCTCCGTGCATGCGGCGGCGGATCTGCTGGCCGTCCGGCTGGGCGGCGAAGCCGAGGTGCTCTGGCTGCCCGAAGCCCGCGTACACGTCGAGGTGTCCGGCGCCGAGGGGCATCTGGTGCGCCGCCCCGCCCCACCACAGCCGGCCGTCCTGAGCGTGGGGACGCTGTCGGTCGGCTTCTCGGTCGGCGCGGACCGCGACGTGCGGCTCCTGTTGGAGGCGGCCGACATCGTCCTCGACGGGCATCCGTACGCGCGTCTGGACCTCTCCAGCGTCGAGGCGCTGGCCGCGGCCGCCGCTCAGGTGGGCGTGGACGCCCTGACCGACGCGCTGGAGACGCTGTTCTCCGACGACGAGGACGGTGGCGCCCGGCGTGCCACGGCCCTGCTCGCTCTGCTGGCCCTGCGCGAACCGGCTCCCGGCTGGCCGGTGAAGCTGCCGCCCCTCACCCAGTTCTTCAGCGACCCGGCGGCCGCACTGCTGCGCTACCACGCGCGGGTACTCGCCGACACCCCTGGCCGATGGGGCACCCTCGCCAAGCAGTTGGCCGTACTGGTGCGCGCTCCCCTCCCGACCGGCGCGGGCAGCGGCGCGGACCCCTGGGTCGTCCCCGTGGACGGCCCGGGACTGCCCGTCCGGATGTCCGTAGTGTTGTGGCAGGACGAGGCCGGGGACGCACCCCGGCTGACCGTCGGGATCAGGATGGATGCGGCGACGCTGCCCATCGCCGGCGGAGCCGTGCGAGTGTCCGCCGTCCTGGAAGCCGTGCGGCTGACGCTGCCCCTCGTGGACCCGCCGTCCGTCGCCGCGCTGGTCGCCGCCGAGCTGCGGCTGACGTGGGGGGACGACCTCGTGCTCGACGCCGGGCCTCTACGGCTCAAGGCGGGCTCCTTCCTGCTGGCCGGTGGGTGGCGGCAGGGGGCCGGATGGGCGGCCCGCGCGCGGATTGCCAAGGCCTCGGTCATGGTCGGCGACGATGAGGTGGCGCTGCCGGATCCGCTCGAACTGGCCACAGGGGCCGACCCGTTGCCGCCCGGGACCGGCTCGGCGCTGTGGCCCGCGCTCACGCGGCTCGCCGGCCTCGCGCTGCTGCGCACGACGCCTGCGGACGGACTCGACCCCCGGGAGGTGGTGGCCGCCCTGCTCGGCTGGCTGCCCGCGCGCGGACGGCTGCGGGTGCCGGGCGAGGAGGACTCGGGCCTCGACCTGGGCGAGCTGCTCGCCGACTGGCCGCCACTGCCGCTGGAGGGCCTTGTCGCCGACCCGGTGGACGCGCTCCGGTCCTGGCTCGGGGACGTCCTGGCGGGCGGTGGCGCCACGGATCGCAGCATGGCCGCGGTGGCGCTGGTCCGCGAACTCCTTTCTCGGGGCGGGCCGGAGCAGATCCGAGAGGTGGCGGTCGCGGGCGACGGCACGTATGACCGCCCGTGGCGGCTGCCGCTCGGCGCCTCGCCGCGAGAACCGGCCTCGGCATCCGCATCGGTCACGGGTCCCGAACTCCTCGTATGGCTCGATCCCGAGGGGCCCGGACTGCAGGGTCTCGGCGCGGTGCTCGACGAGCTCGTCACCGCTGATCTGACCGCGGCGCTGGACGGCACGGCCCCGCTCCCCGGCATCGACCGGCTCACGACAGTCCTCGCCGGTGCCGCTCGCTTCGACAGCTCCCTGTCCGACCTCCTGGACGGGCGCCGTGACTTGGCGGCCGGCCTGGGGGAGCTGCTCGAGTACGCCGCGGGCAGCGACGGACTGCTGCCCTCCTCCGCGCAGGTGGTGTCCGGGGCGACGAACTCCGCCGCCGCGGTGCCGCACGGTCACCTCCGCGCACCGGAGACGTACAAGCTGACCGACCATCTGCCCACCGCCGATCCCTTGCGCACTGTGTACGTCTCCAGCGATCTGCCCGGCATACGTCCGTGGCCCGGTCAGCCGGAGACGCCCGGGGCGCGCCTCCTTGATCTGCGGACACCTGACCTCGCGGCCGAGTCCTTCGACCTCGGCGGGCTTGCCGCGAGCGGCCCGTGGTACGTCCTGCTTCCGCCGACACCCGAGGCAACGGCCCGCCTGCGGCGGGCCGTTGCCGAACTCCGGCGCCTCGCCGGGGCGCCGGTCGTACTCGTGGCGCATTCCCTGGCGGCCCGGGCCGCCGTCCAGATCTGGTCGGAAGGCGGCCTCGCACACCTCGTCACGCTGGGCGGGGCGCTGTCCGACTCCGCGCGGCCCCACCCTCTCGACGGACTGGAACTGCCGGGCGTACGCGACGCCTTCCGGCTGCTGCAGTCTCTGACGGACCTGCTCCCCGCGGGCATCCCCGCCAGTGCCGCACCACTGACCGAACTCCTGTCCACCTGGGCTGCCGTGAGCGGTGACGCCACTGCGGGCCGACGTTCCGTGCCGTTCCCGGTGTCGGCGTTCACGCCGATGGCCGTGCCGTCACAGGCGTCCGCTCCCATGCTGAACGTCGTCACGGAGTTCACCCTCGACGAACTGCACGGCGCACTCACCGCCCTCGTCGCCGAAGTGGCGGCACAGGTCCGCCGGCAGCTTCCGGGCGGCAGGGCCGCGCAGAGCCGCGCCCGCGCCACCCATCTCGGCCTCGGCCTGAGCTTCCGCACCGAGGCGACCACCGCCGGGGGCATCGCCTGCGGCACTGAACTGCGCCTAGACGCGTGGCGCGTGGCGCTGTCCGCCGCACAGGGGCAGGCGGTGCGGCCCACGCCCCGACTGGGCGTGCGGCTGACGCTGCGGCGGCCCGACGGCTGGCTCGTCGAGGGCCCACCGCAGGCCGGGGCACAGGCGGCGCCGCCACCGCGCCTGCGCAGCGCGGAGCTGCTGGTCGCCGTCGGCCCCCGCCTCGCGGACTCCTCGGCCTCGGCCGTGCTCCATGACGTGGCGCTCGACGGAGTGGTCCACAGCCGACTGGCGATCACCCCGCACACTCTGGACGCGGCCGCTCGTCGGCTTCTGGGGCTGCTGGCGGAGCAGTTGTCGCCGCGGCCGTCCGCCGGGCCCGTCCGCGACCTGGTGGACCTCCTCGTGCGGGCGGATGTGGCCGCCCTGACGGGCGACGAGCGGGTGGAGATCCGGCCGGACGCCCTGGAGCGTGTGATCGCCGATCCTTCAGGGCTTGTACGGGACGTCCTGTCCGACCCCGCGGCGCTCGGCACGCTGCGCCGACTGACCGGACTTCCGGACTGCGGCACGGAGTTGCCGTCCGCCGGTGGTCTCGTCGTGGACGTCGGCCGCGATGGCGTGATCACCGTCGGCACGCCGGAGCGCGGGCTGCCGCTCGCCGATGTCGCCACCCTGCATGGCACGTTCGTCGCCGCTCCGCACCACGCCCCTGCCCTCACGCTCAGGCTGCGCTCCGGAGATGCCGAGGCGGCCGTTCTGCCCGAACCCGACCTGGCGGCGCTGGCCCGCATGCTGATGCTCACCGCCGGTGGCGAGGTAATCCGTTGGGGCCTGCAGTCCCTGCGCGAGCGCGGCATCGTCCTCGACCCGCTCCTTGAGGTGCTCGGCCTCCTGGCGCGCGACCCGGGCCACCCCGAGGCTCCGTCGTCGGTCCGCTCCCCCGTTCCCCTCCTCGCCGCGCCGACGCGACGGCTCACGGAGGTTCTCGGCGCGGACCGGGCGCCGGGCGAGCCCTTCCAGCTCGCGCCGGGACGCGTGGTCCGACTGCTGGACTCAGTGGCCCAACTGATCGGCGTACCCGGCGGGTTGAATGCCCTCCCGCTGCCGGGACGGGG
The DNA here is from genome assembly GCF_055577715.1 of Streptomyces sp. NPDC033177. Classification (NCBI taxonomy): domain Bacteria; kingdom Bacillati; phylum Actinomycetota; class Actinomycetes; order Kitasatosporales; family Streptomycetaceae; genus Streptomyces; species Streptomyces sp. NPDC033177. Next base: position 172,628 of record NZ_JBVIPS010000014.1, read on the forward strand.
TGCGATCGCCGTCGCCGAGAACGGCGCGGACCTGGAGGTCACACTGCGGCTGCGGGACGGGGCATTGCCCTCGGCAGTGGAGTCCGCCGTGCGCTGGCGAGTGCGGCCGGGGCCTGTCGTCACCGCCTGGCTGACGTTGTCCGCCGAACGGTCCGGTCCTGGTGGGTTCGCCATCGGTCTGGAGCTGGAGGCCGGGCCCGAGGTGAGGGTGTCCGCCCGGCTCACGCCACGTGCCGGGGCGCCCCGGCTCGACATCCCGCTGTATCCGCGAACGCCGGGACTCGGCGCGCTCACAGAGCTCGGTGAGCAGGCGGCGCGCTACGCGCTTCCGATGCTGCTGGACGCGCTGCGGGACCTGGCCGAGCCAGGCGCTCCGGCCGATCCGCGGCTCGCACGGATCGCCGCGGCGTTCACCAAACTGCTGCCGGCGCTCGAGCTGACCGGGGCCAACGGGTCGGCCTCGATCGACCAGTTGAAGCTGCTGGCGTCCGCTCCCGCCGACGAGCTCGGTGCGCGGTTCCGGCGGCATCCGGCCGAGGTGACGGGCGCCTTGAAGGGGCTCGCCCGCGCCCTGATCGGGGATGCGGCCGCGCAGCCGCCCGTTCTCTGGCGCAGTCCCGGCGGCCGCCTGGTCGTCGACGTCGACGCGGCGCCCGGCGGCGAGCCGCGCCTCACCGTCACCGCGAGCGGCCTGCATCCCGCGCCCGGTACGGACGCCGAGGTGTCGTTCACCGCCACGACGGCCGGACTCGGCCCCTCGCACCTGTTGTGGTCCGTCGTCGATCCCGATGCCCTCTTCCCGGGCCCGGTCGACCTCATGCCGTTCGCGCGGATCGCGCTGGGCGGTGTCGACGGCCGGGTCGAAGCGGGCCTGTGGCTCGATCCGCCCGGAGCCACGGACCGCGAGGCGCTGGTCGTGCGGCTGCCGGGCAGTCCCCCGCTCGTACACCGTCGTGGAAACGACGACGCCGCCGATGTCGCGGCGGCCGTGCCCAAGTTGATGCGGCGTGTGGTGGTCCCCCTTGCCGCCGATCTGGCGCTCACTCCGGCTCCGGTCACCGAGCTGCTCAAGACGCCTGTGGGCAGCGAAACCAACGTGGGGGCGATCGTGCACGCCGCGCAGGTCCTGACCGGAACCGGCAGCCCGCCCGGTGCTCCCTGGCGGCTGGCCGACGGGCTGCTCGATACACCGACCCCGCGGGTACTGAGTGCTCTGGCGGGCTTCCTGCTCGCGGTGACGCCTCGCCTGGGGCCGGTGCGGCTGCGGCTCCTCAGGGCCGAGGAGGGACAGGGGCAGAGCCGGTACGGGCTGGGTCTCGAGCTCGTCGAAACGCCTTATCCGCTCCTGGAGTTGGGGGATGTCGTCCTCGCCCTGTCGGCGGATGGTTCCTGGGAGCCGCCGACCACTGGTGCGGGCACGTCGCACGCGGAGGTGTGGCTCGGCAGCCTGCCGGACACGCTGCCGGGTCCCGACCCACGGTTCTCCCCCGCGCTGCGTGTGCGCGGGCTCGGGTTCACGGCGGGCGGTGCGAAGGGCCCACTGCTCGACCAGGGGCTGCGGATCGACGCGCTGGAGCTGCACTGCTCGTACGCGCTGGACACGGCCGGGTTCCGGCACGCCGGCGCGCGGCTGGCGCTGAAGGGAATGGCCGTGCCGCTCGGCTCCGCCGGGGGCGGCACCAATCCGGTCGCCGCGAAGATCCTGCAGCCGGATGCCGCGGGCGGCGACGCCACCCCGGCCGCGCCCGGCTTCCATCCGGCACTGGTCCTGTGGAAACAGGGCCGGGACCCCGTGACGCTGCGGCTGAGCGCGGGCGCGGGGTCCGGCCCGTGGTGGCTGGGAGTGGAGAAGCAGTTCGGCCCGATCTACCTGGAACAGGTCGGACTGGCCGTCACCTACGACGGCGACCGGCTGCGAGAAGTGGGCGTGCTGGTCGACGGCGGCGTGGCGCTCGGGGGCCTTGCCGTCGGCGTCGACGACCTGGCGCTCTACGTCCCCTGGGCCACGCCCGCCAACCCCGCGACCTGGCGCCTCGGCCTCGCCGGTCTCGCCGTCTCCTACAACGGCCCGAGCGTCAAAGTGGCCGGCGGGCTGCGCAAGCGCGAACGCGACGGCGGTGTGGAGTACGCGGGCATGCTCAAGGTCGAGGCGGCGGGCTTCGGGCTCACCGCTGTGGGCGCGTACGGCACCTACCCGGTCGAGGACTCCGCCGAGCGCTACACCTCGATGTTCGGGATCGCCGCGATCGCGGCGCCCATCGGTGGCCCGCCCGCCTTCTTCATCACGGGCATCGGCGCCGGACTCGGCCTCAACCGGGGGCTCGAACTGCCCTCGAAGGTGACCGACGTCGGGGAGTTCCCGCTCGTGGCGGCCCTGGACCCGAGCAGTGAGCTGGTCCGCGAGCCGATGAAGGCACTGGACTCGATGGGCCGCACGTTCCCGCCGCGGCGCGGGGCGTTCTGGCTGGCCGCGGCGGTGCGGTTCACCAGCTTCACCGTTGTGGAGTCCGTGGCTGTGCTGGCCGTGGCCTTCGACAAGGACGTCGAGGTGGTCCTGCTCGGCCTGTCCCGGATGTGCCTGCCTAACCCCGCGGCGCCCATCGCCTCCATCGAACTCGCCCTGCGCGCCCACTTCTCCTCGCGTGAGGCGGTCCTGTCCGTCGAGGCCCAACTGACCGACAACTCCTGGCTGCTGAGCCGCGACTGCCGGCTCAGCGGCGGATTCGCCATGGTGATCTGGTTCCGCACCGGCGAGTTCGTCCTGTCCCTGGGCGGCTACCATCCGCGGTTCGCGAAGCCCGCCCACTATCCCGACGTGCCCCGCCTCGGCATCCATTGGCAGGTCAGCGAGGCCATCGCGATCAAGGGCGAGTCCTACTTCACGCTCACCTCCAGCTGCGTCATGGCCGGCGCCCGCGTGGAGGTCGCCTTCGACGGCGGCTGCGTCCAGGCGTCGTTCGTCGCGGGCCTGGACGCGCTGGTCTCCTGGGACCCCTTCTTCTACGACGTCGGGGTGTACGTCGCCGTCAGTGCCCGCCTGGAGATCGACATCCGGGTCTGGTTCGTCCACATCCGGATCACCCTGGGCTTCTCGATCTCGGCAGAGCTGCAAGTGCAGGGACCTGACCTGCGTGGAGTGGCGCTCTTGGACCTCGACGTGGCCAAGGTCGAGGTCGCCTTCGGCGCCGTCGGCACCCCCGAATCCCCGCCGCCGCTGGGATGGGCCGCGTTCCACGACAAGTATCTGGTCGCCGGTGACCCGCATGGCGAGACGATGAGCCTGACCGTACGAGCGGGTGGCGCGGTCCTCGATCCGGGCAGCGCGGGCGCCTCCGCGGAGGACGGCAGCCGGGCGCACCCGCTGCGGCTCACCTCAGAGTTCGCCCTCGTGTCCACCACGCGTACGGCGAGCAACCGGGCCGGTGGCATGGTGCTGGCCGGGTCCGCGCTCGACCTCGGCCCGATGGGGCGCGTCGACGTGGTCTCCGAGCACAGCGTGGAGATGGTCCGGCTCGACGCGGGCGGCGCTCCGGTCGGATCCGCGGTGGCACTGGCGACGACGGCCGTGCGCGGCAACGTCCCGGACGGCGTGTGGCGTTGGTTCGACGACGTAGAGCTGGACGAGGGCGGCGTACGCGAGGCGTTCACCGGGCTCGTCCTCGCCGCGATCACCCGTCTCGGCGGCGGGCTCACCACCGGCTCCGTCGACGATGTCGAAACCGGTGAGCGGCGGCCGCTGCCATTGAGCGAGGACCGCGATCCGGCGGGCGCCTGGTCCGCCGCCATGGAGGCGGCCCTGCGGTGGTCGCGCGCGCAGTCCGGCCCTGACACGCTGGGCCGGACGACCGAGTTCCTCGCGCGCGGCGCGGGGCTCGCGGCGTTCAGCCGGTGTCTGAGGGGCAGCCCGGACAGGCCGAGCGGATTCGCCCTCGCGCTCCTTGCCGCCGACCGGATCTCGCCGCCCCGGCTCGCCAGGATCACCGAAGGGCTGGTGGCTCCGGTCCTGCCGCCGCGGCCACTCGTCCCTCGACGGCTGCCGCAGAAGCCGGACCCCGAGCCACCGTTCGTCGTGCCGCCGGTGCTCCTGGCATCCCTGCGGCCGCCGGTCGGCCCGGTCCGTCGTGACGGGCGCACCACGGTGCGCTCGCCGCAGTACCCTCGCCGGGCCGCGCCCACCCTGGCCGAGGCCCGTGCGCAGGCGCTGCCCACGGCCGCCCGGCTGCACACCATGGCCGCGCTCGCGGACAGCGTCGCGACGACCGGGGCGACCGCGCGTGACCGGGGGCGGCGCTTCTCGCGCGGCGGTGAGGAACGGGAGGTGCTGCGCGGCCTGTTGAGCGCCGACGCCTCGGCCCCGTGGCTGCGTTCGGGCCAACGGGACATCGTGGACGGCACGGTGCGGCTCGGCGCGGGTCAGGTCCAGGTGTGGCGGCTGCTCCGCGCCGCCGACGACGTAGGCACCGAACGACCACGCCTCACCCTCACCGGCGATCAGCGGGTCCGGGTCGTGGCACTCGACCGGGCAGGGGCCGCGCTCCTGGACTCAGAGGTGGCGGCCACGACGGAACTGCCGGTCCCCCGCGGCGCGCACATCCTCACCCTCATCGGCCTGGGGACGACGCCGGCGGCGAACCGCCCCCGGCGCGCCGGCCTCTCCGGCTGGCATCCGTCGACGTGCGGCGCACAGGTGCTGCCGGGCACCGTCCTCGTGCCGGGCGCCCGGGTCAGCACCCCCGCGCCCGGCGCCAAGCGCGGGCTGCGGCCGGCACGCGCCGCCCTCGTCACGGGTGACGAACTGGTCGGACAGCGGGGCCTGATCACCACCGAACTGCCCCCCTCCACGCGCTGCGTCGTCCTCGTACTGTCCGCCGCGGAACCCGTGAAGGACACCGACGGGCTGCTGCTCGGTCTCGACGGCGCCGAGCGGGTCCGCGGCGCCACGGAACCGGCACCACCCCTCGCCATCGAGCAAGGCGGGCAGAGCCTCCTGCTCTATCCGGTGACGCCACAGGGCGGGGCCTCGGTGTCGGTCACAACCGGATACGACGAACGCTGGCGCCCCGCAGGTGTGCTGGGCAGCGCGCAGCCCGCACAGCGGGTCGCCGTCGCGATCCTCCGCTACGGCCTGCCCGCCCTCGCCGGCGATCTGGCGGGCGAAGGCTCCGGACAGTCGGCCGTGACATGGATCGGAGCGGTGCGATGACCGAACTGGGCCTGGGACAGTACCGTCTGCACGGCTTCGCCCGCCCGCCGGTGACGGCGGGACCGCACCTGGTCCGCATGACGCAGACGGTCGACCAGGGCGGCCCGATCACCCCGGTGGAACGCCACGCGCTCGTCACCGCTCCCCAATTCACGCTGCCTCCCGGCGAGTTGCGCAGCGTCTTTCCCCCGCCGGAGGCGGTCGGCTCCTTCGACAGCCGCTTCGCGCAGGTCGCACTGCGCCGTCGCACCCTGCCCTGGGAGCGGCTGGTGACCGTCGACGCAGATCCGCAGCGCCGGCCGTGGCTCGCGCTCGTCCTGCTCACGGAGAGCGAGGGCACCCTCGCCCCCAACGTGCCGGTGGGCACCGCGGCCCCCGCCGCCCTGCACGGCGCGCTCGGCGTCACCGGCGCCTCGGGGACCTGCGACCGTCTGGACACCACCCGCGGCGTCGTCCACGCGCTGTTCCCGCGCCCCGACGAGCTGGAACTGCTGTGCCACGTACGGGAGGTGTCGCTCGGCGACTCGGAGCTCTCCCTCGGTGACGACGACGGATTCCTGGCGGTCGCCATCTGCGCCCGGCTGCCACGCCCCGGGCTCGCCTACCGGGCGTGTCTGGTCTCCCTGGAGGGCCGCATCGCCGAACTGCCCACCGCCACCGGCGATCCGGGTGGCAGCCCCGGCAGCGGCGAGGCCGCGCCCGGTGGCCCGGCCGTCAGTTTCCCGGTCCTCGCGCACTGGCGGTTCCGCTGCGCGCCGGAGCCCGGCGACTTCGGCTCCCTCATGCAGCGGCTCAAGGTGGGAGCGCTCGGCACCGTGCAGGGCACGTGTCCGGCGGTGGCACCCAGCGGGCACACCGTCATCGGACATACCACGCGGCGCGGCGAGGACACGGCCGCCTGGTATCGAGGGCCGCTGACGCCGCGTGAGGTGCCACGGCGCGCGGCGGGCACCCCGTTCCTGACGGCGGACCAGGGCCGTGCCGTCGCCACCGACGGCCTCGAGGACCTCTCCATGGCCGCGGCCCACGAGGTCGGCCGGTTGCTCGCGCTGTCGTCCCCGCGGTTCCTGGCCTCGCTGCGCGAGTGGCGCAGGCGGACCCTGGCACTCGACCTCACCGCCGCGGCCCTCGAACTCGTACCAGAGGTACGGGACTTGGGGCTCACCCGGCTCACGGTCGGCCAGGGGCTCGGCCTGGCCCTGATCGGCACACTCGTCGACGGCCGCGAACCGCTCGGCACGCCGGTCCCGCTCGCCGACGCCGAGTGGGCGCTGCCGAGGTTCCCGCCCGATCTCATCGTGTCCGGCACGGGTCTGCGGAAGGATCTCGTACAGCAGATCCTCGGGGACCTGCCGGTGAGCACCGACACCGAACCCGCGCCGCCCGCCTCGCCGCTCGTCCAGACCTTCGACGGGCTGCGGCAGAACCCCGGCCACCTCGACCCGCTCCGCGACGCCCTGCACGAGCGGGTCCGCGAGATCGCCCGGCAGGCGGGGCTCGACCCGGACGCCACGCTGTTCGACCCCTCCCACGCGCCCACCACCCTGGAGGAGCTCTTCCCATGAGCGCCCGATACCGCTCCGAGGACGCCGTCGAGCAGGTACTCACCGCTGCCACCGGCAAGATCAGCGCGGCCCAGCCGCCCCCGGACGACGTCCTCGACTGGCTCGCCCGGCTGCGCCTGCTGGAGGGGGTCCCCTTCACCTATCTCGTCACCGACGAACGGCTCCTGCCCCTGGAATCCGCGCGGTTCTTCTTCCTCGACCGGAACTGGACGGACGCGGCCGTGGACGGCGCACTCGCCGCGGGCGCCTCCACCACCCGGGACCGGTCCCATCTCGTGGCCAGGCACCGCCAGGTCCGCGATGCCGTGGACGCCGCCGAACGCAACGTATGGATCAAGGCGGCGCAGCCGGGCCTGTCCTACGACGCGGAGCCGGTCAGCACGGTCACGGGATTCCTGCTGCGCTCGCGCGCCGTCTCCGGCTGGCCGGGGCTGCGCACACAAGCCTTCCACGACGAGCAGCCGCTGCGTCCGCTGCGCGTCGAACGCCTGGCGCCCGCCGTGCTGTTGGCACTCTTCGACGGCCTGCCCACCCGTGTCCTGATCGAAGAGCCGCACCAGGGGCTGCAGTTCGGCGTGGAGGTCTCGGACGGCGGCGTGTTCACCGTCGTGCGCCGCCCACCACAGCCCGCAGGGACCACCACCGTCCTGTTCCGCGCCACGGGCGCGGGCGTCGTCGACGTCCGCAGGCTCCACGCCGACCTCGGCCAAAAGGACTCCGACGGCTCGGCGGGCCTGGCGCTGCAGCTCGTGCAGAACCCGTACCAGCAGGAGTTCTCCGGAACGGAAGAGGGCCCGCTGTTCAGCCCGTCCATCTCTTTGGAGGACCTGGCCGAAGCCTTCGAGGAGCCGTCATGAGCGAGGCCTTTCCCCTGCACCCCGCGTTCGCAGTCTCCGCGCGCACCGGACTGACCTCCGCCACCTCCCGCTCGTGGTCGGCCGGACTGCACCGCGGGCCCCGGCTCCTGGTACCGGTCGACGTGCAGGCCCTGGTCGTACACGAGGGAGTCCAGGAGGCAAGGGCCGACGTCGGGCTGCGCCTGTTCGACGGGCTCTCCCGTGACCCGAACGCGCCGGGACCACACGCGCCCGATCCCTTCACACCTGCCGCGCCGCTCCCGCCTGGCGTCCATCTGCACTGGGCGCTGCCCGACGCGCTGACCCACGCCGTCGCCGAAGGGCCGGGGGCCGAGCCGGTCTGGCCCGCGCTGCCCGACCGCTGGGCGGTGGTCCGCCTCGACCACTGCACGGGCCCGCCCCGCGCCCTGCAGGCCTGGGTCCTGGAGGCCGAGAAGGGCGGCACCAGCGAGCTCGACGGATGGCAGCCTGGCACCGCCCGCGCCTACCGGACCCCGCTGCTGAGCCCGCAGCAGCTCACCGCCGTCTGCGGCGGAGACCCGGCCTGGGCCGCCTCCTACGACAACGTGGCCGAGCGTTTCGCCCACCACGACGACTGGTCGACGGTGCCCGTGCGCCACCGCACCGCGCTGGCGTACGTCGTGGTCGGCTGGTACTCCCGCCCCGAACTCGACCCCCTCGCGGTGGCCGACACACCCGCCGCGTTCCACGCCGGCCTCGACCGGCTCGGCTGGCAGGTGGACACCGCCCGGCTCGTCCGCGCCCAGGCCGATGCCGAACGCTCCGCCGCCGGGGCACAGGCGCTCGGCCGACGCTCGGCCGACCTGCCGCCCCCGAACTCCGCACCGCTCGCAGGTCTCTTCGAGGCACGGCAGCCCGCCGCCGACCCGCAGGCCTGGTGGCCGCGGCAGTCCATCTTCCACGGAGTGGTGTACGGGGTGCACGCGGACCCCCGGACGACCGAGGACCCACGGCCCGAACCCGGCACGCCGCGGGTGGCGTTCGGAGCCACGTCCGCGGAGGCGCTCGCCGCGCTGGTCGCCGGCGAACTGGGGCGGCCCGACGCCGAGATCCTGTACCAGGCCTTCGCGCACGGGCTCGCCACGGACCTTGCCGAGCCCGACGGTCTCGCGCGGATCGAGGAGGAGATGCACGCCAGGAGCTTCGTCGCACGCCCAGGAGCGAGCCGCGTCGAACGCGTCGCCACCGGCGACCCATTCACCGACCTCAGGCCCACCACTCCCCCGACCCCGGCCCTCGACCAGGTCCGCAGGGACACCGCGGCCGGTGTCCCCGACCTCACGGTGGGCCGCGACACCCTCACGGACCTGCACCTTCTGAACACCAGCCCCGAACGCGTGGCGCCGCCCGCCGACCCGCGCCGCACCGAGCCGGTGCCACGGCCGCTGCCCCGGCGCTTCCACCCCCAGGACCCCGTACTCGTACTGCGGGGCCTGCGCCGATCCCTGCGACACGGCTACGACCGCGCCCGTACGCCAGGCGAACGCCTCGCCTGCCGGCTGACCGGGGACACCGTGACGCGCCTGGCGGGGTTCATCGACGGCAGGGACCTGCTGGCACGCGGGCTCGACCACGGCTCGCTCCCACCGGAGGCCGACGCGCTGCTCGTCGAGGCGGCCGTCGAGGATCCGTACGCCGATTACACGGAGACACTCGGCCGACTCCCCAGGTACGGGCTGCCGTTGACGGAGGTCGTGCGGCGGCTGCGGGCCGAGGGCGCGATGATGGTCTGGTCCCTGGCCTTCCCCAGCCGTGCCGCGCCGCTCACCCATCTCTCCCTCAAGGACGGCAAGGGGGCCTCTCCGGTCGGGATCACGCTGTGGCGTCAGGCGTGGGTGCCGCTGTGGTGCGAGTGGGAGGTCGAGTGGAGTCCCCGTCCGGCCGCCGGGGACTGGGAGTTGGGTGAGCTCGACTTCGCCCCGCACTCAAGTGCCGGATTCTCCCAGGCCGGGGCTGTCGTGCTGCGCGGCAGGTCCTCACTCGTCTCGGCGCCTTCCCGATCGCTCGGCGACGACATCTCCCGGTTCCTCGCTGAGGAGGACCGCCTCGATCTGCGCGGCGAGGGCAGGGTCGACGACGCGCTGGAGAGCCGGATACGTCGACTTGCGGCTTCCCAGGGGGTGCCCGACCTGGTGTCGGCCGGCTTCGACCGGCTGCGCGAGCGCATGCTCGGCTTCACCGACGACTTGGCGACCACCCCCGGCGTACCTCCCGCGCCGACCCGGCCGCCTCACCCGCTGCGGGCCGGGTTCGTCCGGGTGCGGCAACTGCGGGTCGTGGACGCGTACGGCAGGACCGTGGATCTGCTGGATCCGGCGACCCCGCCCGCGTACGTCGGGGCGGGGATACGCGGCCCTGCCCGGGACGTTCTCGCGCTGCCCCCGCGCATCAACCAGCCCGCGACACTGGCCTTCCGCCTCGTCGACGCCTCCGACGACGGGCGCGAGGCGGCCGTCGACCAACAGGACGGCGCGGTGAGCCCGGTGGCGGGCTGGCTGCTCGCCGACCACGCGGACGGGGCGGTGGAGTTCTTTGCGCCCGGCGGCCGGGCGCTCGGCCAGCTCGCGCACGACTCACTGTCCGGCGCCGTCGTCTGGGAGGGCCCGCCGGGAGACCGTACGCCCTGGGGAGCCCCGCTGTCGGCGGCCTTCGCCGGGCAGCCGCGCCTGCGCCATCTCCTTGGCCTGGCCGAGGGGTTGATCGGCCGCGACGGCAGGGAACGCGCGGCCGGTGTTGCCCGCTCCGACACCCCGCTGGACGCGCTCCTGCGCATCGTCGACACGACCGCGACGACGGTCGGGGCAGGCGGATCGACCGGCAGCGAGCACACCGCACAGCTTGTGGGAAGGCCGATTGCGGTGGTCCGCGCCCGGCTGGTCCTGGACATCGAACCGGAGGACGACCACCCCACCCTCTCCCCGGCCCAGCGCGCCGACCGGGCCGCGGTCTGGGCGCGGTTGGCAGGGCGGCCCTTCCCGGTGCGGCTCGGCGCGCTGACCCGCCTCGACGACGGCCTCCTGGCCTACTTCGTCGACGACGACTACGGCCTGATCCGCCCCGTCCACGCCGACGTGGCCCGCGTCGCCACGCCCTCGGGCCGGCACCGCGGCGACTTCGCCGCCCTCGGACAACGCAGTACGGCGCCGCGGCCGGTCCGCACCCCGTCCCTGGCCGGCGACTCCGCACTGTCCCTGCTGCCCGGCCGGACGGTGCGGCTCACCCTGCTCATGGACCCGGCCGCCAAGGTGCACGCCACGTGCGGGGTGCTGCCCCGCAAGAGCGTGGATCTGCTGCGCGACTGGTTCGCGGAGGATCTGGCCCGCCTTGTGCCGTCGGTGCGGGTCGGTCCCGTCCTCGTCGACCCGACCACCATCCGCATGCCGCTCACTCCGGCGCCGGACGGCGACCGCCTGTGGACCCGCCGCACCGCGCCCCTGTCCTGGCAGGACGACCCCGTCGTGGCCGCCGGCCAACAGGCCTTACTGCCCGAGGTCTCGGCACGGGCCCAGGAGGGCTATCTACACCTGGCACCGGAAGCGCAGGAGACACCTGACGACGGAGGTCCGGGATGAGTTCCGCCCTCGCGCGCCTCTCGGCCGCGTCCCTCGGACAGACACCGGCCCGCCCGCCTCGGATCGGCATCGAGATCGACCAGGTGCTGATCCGGCCGCGCACGCCGCTCCCGGACGGCCCACTCCTGATTCAGGTCCGCCAGTACGGCGACCTGGAGGGGCTTCTCGTCGATCCCGTACCCACCGACTTCACGTTGGTGACGATCGGCCGGGTCACCGTGGACGGCCGGGGTACCGACACCTTCCGCGTGGCGGCCGAAGTGGACCGGGCCCACCTCACCGGTGAGACGTCCTGGGTGCTGCCGACCACGGCGGACGGCTACTTCCGGCAGGAGACCCGCATCAACCTGCGGACGGACCTGCCGCCCCCTCGCTACCTGGACTACCGGATCCTCGCCGGCACGCCCCGGCGAGTGTTCGCCGAGCAGGGCGTCCGGCTGGAGTCGGCGACACTGGACGGCTTCCTCGAACTCGCCGAGGAGGGCGAGAGCGAACGTCCTGCGGGCAGGACCCACCTCGAGTACCTGACCTCCGTACGCAAGCTCCGGGTCGACCCCCAACTGACCCAGTACCGGCACCGGATGGTCAACAACCGGCGGAACATCCCGCCCTACGGCCGGGCTTCGGACTCCCCCTTGCCACGGCGCGGCCCTGCCGCCGCCCGACTGGCCTTGCTGCAAGTCCAGAACGGCTTCGAACGGCTCGACCTGGCACAGGTGCTGGCCGGGATCGACGGGGCCGACCGGCAGACACCCGGACCCCTGCACCCGGACCCGCGAGCCGATCTCGCCCTCACCTGGAGCGGAGATCTGGGACTCGCCCTGTCGGCGTACGTCCGTGCCCGCTACGCGCCCGGAGCGCCCGCCGCGGACCGGGACCGGCCGCTGGACCACTGGATCACCCGTCACGCGGCGATGCCCCGGCTGCTTGGCAGCATCGACGGGGTGAATCTCGGTGCGTCGTACGACCCGGATCGTTCGTTGGCGACACAACTGCGTGCGTACTACGACGGCGCGGTGAAAGGGCGTTGCACGGCCTTCGTCGCCGCGACCAAGACCCTGGCCGGAGCGCCGGCCCTGCCCCTGGTGCCAGGGTCAGGGCCGCCTCGCTTCGCCGACGCCGCGGTCGACTTCGTCGCCGGGGAGATCGTCGCCTTCGCCAAGGACTTCCTCCGCTTCTCGCTCGGCGGCGCGTACGAGGGGGTACGCGACCGCGCCAAGGACGTGCTCGCGCCGGGCTCCCCGGAGGTACGCCGACTGGCGCTCCGCCTACTGGACTTCGTCGAGGCGGGCCTCGCCGCCGAGCTCTCTCCACCGGCGGACACGTCCCTGAGGATCCGGCGCCGTGACGGCACCCCGTTCCCGGGGTTCACCGTCCGGCTCATCGAGCCCTCGGGACGACGGCACGCGGGGGTCGCCGCGACGACCGACGCGCTGGGCATGGTCGCGGTCCCCGACGCCGGGACGCGTGCGTGGAGCGTCACCTGCGCCGACCACGAGCTGGTGCCCGCCGCCGAGGCCACCGACCCCGTGGGCGTGAGCGAGCTGCGGCCCGGCCGCACGCCGCTCGATCCGGGCCGCCACCACCGGCTCCCGCCCGGCACGACGACGGAGCTGGTCGCCCGCGAGGTGCTCGTCCTCGTCTGCCCGCGGTGCGACGCGGCGATCAGGGTCGTGGAACCGCCGCCCCGCCCCCTCGACTGCCCCAACGACGGCTACGACCTGTCGGACCTGCGCACCACAGCCCTCACCGACATCGGCCGGTTCACCGCTCCGGTCTCGGGGCAGCGCCCGGAGCGCACTCCCCTGCAACTGACGTCCTGCGGCACGCGACCGATCCCGACCGCGCACGGTCCCGTCGCCGCCTGCTGGGACGAGTCGCGCTTCCTGCATCCGGCGCGCGGTGACTACGAGCTGTGGGCCTCCACACCGAGGGGGTCGCGGTCCGTGTCCGTCGTGGGCCGCGCCACCTGGGGAGCGGCTCCGCTGCGGATCGAACCGCCGCTGCGCGCCTGGGAGTTCCATCAGGCCGCCTCGGGCCCCGCGGCACCACCGCCCTACCGAGACGACCCCGTGCCGCTCAGCGAGAACTGGCCGCTCGCCTCCTTCTACCGCTGGATCACCGTCCACCACTCGGCCGACCCCATGACGTTCGCACCCGAGGGAGTACGAGCAATCCAGCGCGAGCAGATCGACAAGAGCAAGTCCGACATCGCCTACCACTACGTCATCGACGGCACCGGCACCATCTACGAGGGGCGCCCCCTGGGCATCGAGGGCGACCACTCCGAACTCTTCAACGCAGCCAACCTCGGCATCGCGCTCACCGGCGACTTCGAGCAGCGCAAGGAGAACGGGTTCTTCTTCGGCGACAGCACCGCGACGCCCGAGCAACTCCAGAGCCTCAACGACCTCGTGGACGTCCTGGCCGTCCGTTTCGGCATCCGCAGCGTCTGGTCCCACCAGGCCCGCAAGAAGCAGTCGCGGGCCGCGACCGGCACCGAGTGCCCCGGCCAGTTCCTGATGCCTCACGTAGAGGCGCTGCACCGGGTGTATCCGGGGACGCCCTTCTGAGTGGGGTTTGCCGCGTGTGCTCAGTGAGCGTCAGTCGGGTGCGGTGGTGGCGACTTCGATGAGCCGGCGGGCGGCCGCGTCGGTTCGGACGGCGTCGTGGGTGTGCGCCTGCCGAGAATGCCATCCATACAGCTCAGGAGCTTCTGCGACGGTGCGGCAGGATTAGCACTTGTGCTGCTGCGTCTTGTCTACTTGACCGTCACCAACCTGTTCGGCGCGCTGCGGTTGCTGCCGGTGAGCGATCGCGACAAGGTCACGGAGATCCCCGCCCTGCGCCACCAGATCAACGCCCTTGAGCGACAACTCGGTCCGGGACTGGTCAAGTTCGCACCAGCAGACCGAGCCTTCCTCGCCACACTCCTCCGCCCTCTCCCCCGCGAGGCACTACGCCGCCTGCGGCTGCTCGCACGACCCGACACCGTCCTGCGATGGCACCGCGACCTTGCGCCTGCCGAAAATGTCATCCATGCAGCTCAGGGGCGTCCTCGATAATGCGGCAGGATAAGCACTCGTGCTACTTCGTCTCGTCTACGTGACCGTCACCAGCCTGTTCGCCGCGCTGCGGTTGCTGCCGACGAGCGACCGCGACAAGGTCACGGAGATACTCGCCCTGCGCCACCAGCTCACCGTCCTTGAGCGACAACTCGGCGCGGACCGGGTGAAGCTTGCTCCACAAGACCGGGTGTTCCTTGCCGCACTGCTGGTGCCATTGCCCCGCAAGGTCCTGCGCCGATTGCGCCTACTGATCCGGCCTGACACGGTGCTGCGCTGGCATCGCGACTTGATGAAGCGGCGTCACGCCCGCACCTGCCGGCCCAAGAAGCCCGGTCGACCACCCACGGTCCATTCGATCCGCAAACTGGTCCTGCGCCTGGTGCGGGAGAACCCGTCGTGGGGCTACCGTAGGGTGCACGGCGAACTCGCCACCCTCGGCATCAAGGTCGCGGCCTCCACCGTCTGGGAGATCCTCATCTCCGAGGGAATCGACCCCGCGCCCGACCGGAACGCCACCACCTGGGCCGATTTCCTGCGCTCGCAGGCAGACGCTCTCCTGGCCTGCGACTTCATCGAGACCGTGACTTTGACCGGCCGACGCCAGTACATCCTCGCGGTCATCGAACACGCCACCCGACACATCCGCATCCTCGGCACCACCACACACCCCACCGCAGCCTGGGTCACCCAAGCCGCCCGCAACCTGGCCATGGACCTCACTGACGCCAACACCACCTTCGTGCACCTGATCCGGGACCGGGACACGAAATACCCCGCCCTCTTCGACGACATCCTGACCAACGCCGGAATACAGATCGTACGCACCGGCATCCGGATCCCGCGCATGAACGCGATCATGGAACGCTGGGTCCAGACCTGCCGCCACGAACTCCTTGACCGCACCCTCATCTGGAACGAGCGCCATCTGCGCCACGCACTTCGCCAGTTCGAACTGCACTACAACCTTCACCGACCCCACCAAGCGATAGACCAGGCAGCACCCCTGCGCGCCGTTCCCGCACCACTCCCCCACGCACAAATCACCCAACTGAAAGTGCGCCGGAGAGACCGCCTCGGCGGAGTGCTGCACGAGTACCAACATGCCGCTTGAACTGCACGGATGAGGTTTTCGGCAGGCGCAGTGCTGCCGCGAGGGCACCAGCCAAGTCCCGCCACGTGTTGGTTTAGCTGTATGCGATGCGCTCGACCTCGATCAGCTGAGCGGCGCCGATACGGTCGTCCTCCAGGGAGAGGAGCCAGGGCAGCAGCTCGGGTGAGGCATGCAGTTCGTCGTAGAAGCCGAGACGGAGGTCCGCGAGTTCG
The DNA here is from genome assembly GCF_055577715.1 of Streptomyces sp. NPDC033177. Taxonomy (NCBI): domain Bacteria; kingdom Bacillati; phylum Actinomycetota; class Actinomycetes; order Kitasatosporales; family Streptomycetaceae; genus Streptomyces; species Streptomyces sp. NPDC033177. Next base: position 188,237 of record NZ_JBVIPS010000014.1, read on the forward strand.
CCCTGGGTGAGCCAGCGGTCGAGCGCATCGCTCAGGTGCAGGTCTGACGCCTTGGTGCGGGTCTCGGCCCAGATGGCCAGCCAGGGAGCGGGCGTGCCCGTGGTGACCGCGAGTATTTCCAGGATGTCGGCGATGTGTCCGGTACCCGGGTGGGTGTGCAGAGACGAGTGCCACCAGGCGTGCCAGACCCGCTCCAGGGCTGTCCGTTCCGGCGCGGGCCAGTTCCGCCAGTCGGCGGCGAGCAGGCGGGAGGCCACCAGGCCGTGGTCCAGCCATTCCGCGGTGAGGATCCGTACGATCCGGGGCGTCAGCCGACGGTAGAGGCCGGGGAAGTCGTCCCAGTGGTCGGGCACCTCATGGGCGACGGAGAAGATCAGCTCGTCGGGCACCTGGTGCACGGGACCGGCCAGCGCCACGTGATCAGCCGCGGTGTAACAGTGGGTGCAGCCGCCCGCGGGAACAAACGGCTCGGCACGTAGCGCGAAGGCAGGGTCCAGGGCGTCGAGTGCGTCCTGGAACTGCTGGTGTGGGTCGATCATGAGGTACCTGACAGGACTCCTTCCGGACGCGGCCGGAGAAGAGAGCGACGCTATCACGGGCATGGCTCCCCCAAACCGCAGGATAGCCGCCTGTCCAAGCCGCATCGCAAATCATCAAGACCGCTTAGCCACCGTGCTTCACCTGCGGGTCGCCCTGGCCGCGGAACCCCTCGCCGTACTGTTCGCCAGCAGCCGCACCGCCATGCATCGCACCCTCCTGAAGAACAGGCAGCTGCTCAAGGCGCACGGCATCGTCATCCCACCCGCGACGACCCCACCCATCGCCCTCACGGGACTCCAAGCACGGGTCCACGCAAAGACCAACGAGCCCAGCAGCAAGATCAAGACGATGTGTTAATGATCTGCAAGCCCTTAGGGCAGGGCGGCCAGGTCCCAGTCGAGGTCCCAGAGCTTGGGGCCATCGGTGTCCGCCGGGCCGCCTGTGGTGAGCACGAACTGGTCATGGGCAGGGAGGACGGCGCACGAGGCCCCTGTCGGATGGGCTTGGATCATTCGGATGCAGCGGCCGGACTTGGTCTGCCAGATCCGGAGGTTGCCAGCTAGGTCGACGGACACCGCGAAACGCCCGTCCTGAGTGAGGCGGGCGTCGACCGCCCATCCGGGAATCGGGTCGAAGGTACGCATGCACCGCCCATTCGCCGTGTCCCACAGTCGGATCGCCGCGTTCTCACGGCCGCTGCTGCACAAGGCGAAACGGCCGTCGGAGCTCAAACTGACCGACATCAGTTGGCCGTTCCCGTCCAAGGTGCGCACGCACTGACCGGTCCGCAGATCCCACAACCGGACAGTGTCGTCCCAGCCCGCCGACGCCGCCGTACGGCCGTCGGGGGTGCTACTCAGGGCGCTGACCTCCGCGGAGTGTCCGGGCATGGCGTGCAGACGGCGCGGTTCGGACGGGGTCAGGTCCCACAACTGGAGACTGCCGTCGTAGCCGCCCAACAGGAACCGGTCGTCGTCCGCCGTCCAGTGCAGGGAGCGGATCGCGTAGTCGCCGCCGATGCGTCGGATTTCGTCGGTGTCCCGCTGCCAGAGATAGAGCTCGGAGCTGGTCATCTCTGCGTTGTTCGCCATGAGCTTCTTGATGTCCGCCTGCACCATCAGGACCCGCGTGCCTCTGATGGCCAGGTTCTGCAGGAGTTTTCCGGTGCTGAGCCGTCGACCTTCGAGGCGGGCGCCGGTGGCGACGTCCCACACCTGAACCCCTTCCATGTCACCGGTGACCGCGAATCGGCCGTCGGCCGACAAGGCAACATGATTCTGCTTAGCAGTACCGAGCGTGCGCATCTGGGACACGCTCCGCAGGCCGACTCGAGTGGTGTGCCGGCCCAGCTTGCGCCAGGCGGCAAGGACCTCTGGCGCCCGTTCGTAGCCGCGCTCCGCCCGCGCTTGCGTGAGCCCCTTGAGCGCGTCGGAGTACCGGCCGTCCGAGATCTCACGCTCAGCCCGGGCGACCAGTGTGCGTACCCGCTCGGCGGTGCTGTTCAGGTCGGACTGCGGGCGGGGCCGGCTGATCTGCGCACTGGCGTGATAGGTGCCGGGCAGCTCCCAGAAGCGCAACGTGTGGTCCTTGCCCAGGGAGAGACCGAACTCTTCGGCCCCGGGCACATCGGGAAGCGTGACGAACCGGACGTCGCACACGTCGCCGTCATGACCGCGGAAAGTGCGGACGCAACGGCCGGTGCGCAGGTCCCAGTAGCGCACGGTCTGGTCTCTGGCCCCGGAGAGTAGGAACCGGCTGTCGGACCGCAGCGCCAGATTGTCCACCCCTTCGGTGTGTCCCCTCATGGTCCGGATGCAGTGGCCCCGCTCCACATCCCAGATGCGGATCGTGGTGTCGAGGATTCCCGCCGAGACCATGAGCCGTCCATCGGCGCTGAGGCACAGGGCGTTCATGGAAAAGGGCTGCCCGGCGACGAACTTCCTGAGGCATCGTCCGGAGACCACGTCCCACAGCCATCCCGTGCCGTACATGGCGCTGCTGGACACCACTCTGCGACCGTCGGGGCTCATCGCGAGGGATACTGAGTTCTGCTCCGGCTCGCCAACGACCGACAGCAGTGTGCTGTTGCACAGGTTCCAGATCTGCACCGTCCCGTCGGAGGCGGTCCAGGCCCCGACGCTGCCGTCATGGGACAAGCGCACCGGGGTTTGATTGATCTTCTCTCCGCGCACCCGAGTGCCCTCGAAGACCTGGACACAGCGCTCCTGTGGGATGTCCCAGAGCCGCACGGCGCCGTCGAATCCGGCGGTGAGGGCGTAGTGGCCGTCGGGGGTGACGTCCACGTCGTGCACCGACTTGGAGTGCCCGGACAGGGCCAGCAGACGTCCCTTCTCCTGGTCGCCGGATGCCCAGACGATCACGCCACCGCTGCTGTGCCCCGCGACGATGACGCCCGCGTCCGGCGTGGCCCTAAGCGCCCCCTCCTTGTGGTTCAGCGGCCGTCCAGGCAGCATGGCGGGCAGCCCGGGGCGCTCCTTTTCCGGCCAGCGCTGCCAGGGCATCGGCACTGTCGCAGCACACCCGGCCTTGACAATCTCTCCCGCCGCGATCGCCTGAAGAGCGGCACGGGCCTCCGGTTCGGCCGGCCCGTCGCCGTGCTCGGCCAGCGACGCGCAGGCCGCATCGACGTCGCCTCGTTCCATGTGCACCAACGTGAGCAGATGGCGTTGCCGCCCGTCGGGCTCAGTCTCCGGCCCGAGCCCTTCGAGTTCGGCGAGCAGGCTCTCGTCGCTGATTTCGCCGCGCCGCCACCGGCGCATACCAGCGTTGTAGGTGCTCTGCGGATGCCGCGGGTCCGCCTCCAGGGCCTGGGCGAACAGCTCGTCCGCCTCGGCCGGCCGGTCGAGGTCGAGCAGGGAGAGGGCCCGGTTGTTGAGCTCGTCGGCGCGCAGGTCGGCCGGCACCGGCTTCGGCCGTGGATACGGCCGGCCGGTCGCGCTCCGGTGGATCTCCACAAGTTCGGCGGCCACCTCGGCCATGGTGCCCGGCCGGTCGGCGGGATCCCTTTCGAGACAGCGGCCGAGCAGCGCGGCAAGACCGGCTGGCATCTCGGGGAGTCCGAGCCTGCTGCCCGGTCCGCTGGCGAGGTACTCCGCCAGTGCCCGGCCTGCCTCGTCTCCCCTCGGCCAGGTGCGTCGGCCGGTGAACACCTGGAGCACGGACGTGGCGTAGCTGTAGATGTCGGTGCGTCGACTCAGCGCACGGTTGGCCAGCTGCTCCGGGGATGCGTACTCCCGCGTCAGACCGGCACGGCCCACCAGGACGCTGTCGGCGTCCCCCGCGTCCCGTCGGGTGCCGAGGGAAGCGGCCGCCGGTCCAGGGGCACCGGTGCGGGCTCTCGCCAGTCCGAAGTCGGTGACCTTGACGATGATGCCGCCGTCCGAGGTGTCGATCAGGACATTCGCCGGTTTGACGTCCTGGTGCACCAGCCGGTTGCGGTGGGCGTGCTCCAAGCCCCAGGCGAACTGGATCGCGACGTCCAGGGCGCGCCGCACGGTCTCGGCGGGACTCAGGTTCCGGAAGATCTGGCCGCTCACGATCCAGCTGTGGAGGTTGCCATCCGGGACGTACTCAGCGAACACGGTCGGAAGGCCGTCGAGCCTGCGGACGTAGTGGCAGCCGCAGATGTTCGGGTGGAGTCCCAAGTTCACCCAGGCCTCCGCCTCACCGATGAACTGCCGCTCGTCCGGGCTCAGCGGCGCGTCCCGGAGGGGGCGCTTCGCGGCCAGATCGATGCCCCACTGAAGGTGCCTGACCTGATAGACGAGCCCCATGCCGCCCTTCCCGGCCAGCCCCACCACCCGGTACCGGCCGTCGATGACCTCACCTGTCCGCCACTCGGGAAACTGCTCGGGGGCTTGCATGTCAGGCCTCCTCGCCGAGTACGTACAGGTCTTGGGGCAGCAGGGTCGCGCTCTTCAGCAACGCCTGGATCAGGTTGTGGTTGAGGGTGTTGCCCACGGGCTCGCCGACCCCTTCCTCTCGCAGCAGTCCGGCCACGGGATCGCGGCCGCTCGCGAGGCGCTTGCGGACCGTGGCGACCGTGTGCTCGGCGATCCTCGCCGTCCAGGTGCGCCGGGGGGCGGCACGGGACAGATCGTCGGCCACCTGCTTCCACGACACGGGCTGGGGGTAGCGCTCCTGGCGCAGATACCGCTGCGCCAACGCGATGAGCACAAGGCGCTCGGCGTTGCTCAGGTCGTATACGTCGTCCGCGGCTGTGGTTCCCTCCGAGTCGCCATCGTCGACGGCGGCCGGGTATCCGATGATGTGCACCTCCAGCAGGTGGGACCTGCGATTGCGAGTCTCGATGAGCAGCGCCGAGTAGCCGGGGGACATCGCCCATTCATGGCCGCGAAGCAGGGCTTCGGTGCCCGGCAGTTGGATCGGGCGTCGGCCCTCGTTCCGTAACCACCACTGCTGCCCGTCGCACGTGAAGACCCCATGCAGTCGGCTCACATATGGGTCGTCTGCGCCGACGGGCACATGGACGTCGTCCGCGGCGCGCCCAAAGTGCAGAGTGAACTTCCGCGGAGGGACGGCGAATCCGCTCTGCGTGGACTTCACGAAGATGGTCCCCGGCGGAGCCTTGGGCAGGCAGCCCGAGAGCGTCGGCATCGTTGCCGGCAGTACTTGTGGAACGAATTCCCGGATCTGCACATCCACCCCCGTTGGTCCGAACCTGCACCGTCCTTCTGGCCGCCACCGTATGGTGCCCGTTTCGGGACCGGTCCCGAGCATGGTTCGGTATCCCATCACAGCTCTCTCACCGGCGCGCCGAAGCGCTCGGTACCGGTCCCGGGCGACCGGTGCTCCGATTTCGGCATGCAGCAGACGACGAAGCGCGTTCCGAAGAACGATGGTGGCAGGCATACGGTGGCCCAACGGCTGTGGGAGACCGCGAGCGATGAAATCGTGCGCTGGGCGGTGAAGGCGTCGGCGACCGGGGCCGTGGCCTGGGTGGCCTACTGGATCGACCACCGCTGAGGACGGGAACCGGTCCTGGACACGGTAGGCCCGGCGCAGCCGTCAGGCCGGCTCAACCGGTGAGCTGGGCGGCGACGTCCAGGCCCTCTTGGATCTCGGCGGGCTCTACGCCGAGCTCTACAAACTCGCCCAAGACCGCTGACCCGTACGTCGGACTCGACGCAGGCGGAGCCGGTACGTCTATCAGGTCCGCCCACCCTGCCTTGCCGCTTCACGGATATCCGCGTGCGCTGTACAGCAGTGCCTCTACCGTCCAGCCCCAAATGCTGATCGCGGGGCGTGGAGAAGGGGTTGTCAGTGGGACGGGATCTGGGTCTGGACGGGGGTGGTGGACCAGTTCACCCTGTCCGACGACGAGGCGGGCTGGTTACGGAACAAGACCGGGGCCACGAGGCTGGGCTTCGCCGTTCAGCTGCAGTTTTTGACCTGGCGCGGCCGGTTCCCCGAGAGGCGCCTGGAGCTGCCGCCTGATGCGGTCGAGCATGTCGCCGAGCAGGTGAGCGTCGCAGCGTCCGAGCTGGGGTTCTATGACTTCACCTTCCGCGCCGCGAAGCGGCACCGCAGCGAACTGCGGGATCTGAACGGGTGGCACGAGTGCAGCCTGACCGACCAGGTCAAGCTCATCTCGCAGCTGGTGGACGTGATTTGGCACGACGAACGCCGCGAGGAACAGGTACGCGCCGAGCTGCTGCGGCAGATGCGCGTAGTCCTGATCGAGCCGCCCACCGCTGCTCAGGTCGACGCGATCATCCGGTCCGCGCTGCACCAGGCCGACGAGCGGGCCGTCGCCGAAGTCGCCGAACGCCTCGCCCGAAAGAAGTCTGTCCCCGTCGGCTGGACACGCTGGTCTTCAGCGATCCGACCGGCGACAGCGAGCAAGATACCGATACCGGCGCCGAGACCGTGGAGGCGATGACGACGGTTTTGGCAATGGCATCGCGAGCACCAACCCCCAGCCGTACATGCACGTTGGCTACGAGCCCTCCGCCGCCCTGTTCGTGGCAGTAACGCTCCAGCGGACAAGCGCGGCATAGGTCGACTCAGGAGATGGCGTCGCGTCCATCCGAGGCCGGTGATCACGTAGGCGATGGTGATTTCGCCTGTACCGGAGACTCACATGGCGTGCCGTCCAATCCCTCAGCCTCTTCGCCCGCCCACGTAGCAGAAACCCGGTCGACGCGGGGTGGACTTCCTCGACACAGAGCATTCAGTCGGAGTCGCCTCTTATCGTGACGTCAACAGGCACAGCTTGTCCGCGCGGAGTGATCTGGCGATGCCTCGCGCGCAGCACGTGCCTCGTCATCCGGCAGAACGGAGCCCCAGCCAATGCCCGCCTCTGCGCCGAAACCCAGTGAGCAGGCTGCGGACGCCGACCAAACCCCCATGCAGCGTCTCCGCGCGCTGGACCATCTCACACCTCGAGAAGCCGCCAAGCGCTGGGGAGTGCCAAAGGACGCGATCACCTCGGTCGCACGGCAGATCACCTACATCCGTGAAGGACGCTGGGGGCAACTCGCTCCAGACCGCGAGCGATGCCCCGTACCCGTCGCTTCGTTTCACGGCCTCCCTTGCAAGAATCCGGTCGAGAACGGCCGCGCCTCCTGCGCCATGCACCGCCAGGCAGCAGAACACCCGGGCCCCACACTGTCCGAAGAAGCGCTCGCCGTCGTGCAGTCCCGTCCCGGCTGGGAGGAACTGCGCGAGCGGATCTGGAAGCTGGACAAGCGGGCCCTTCAGAGGGAACGACTGCGACTGGCCAAGGCGCTGCACTCCAACGTATCCCTCCCCGAAGAGGACTACCGGCTGGCCGCACTACTGTTGCCGTCCGACGATCCGGCCACACAAGGCCGACGGGCCATGGGCCTGCCCGGTCCCAACGACGGACTCGGTGATGAAGCTCGCCTTCGTGGGCTCGGCGTGCTCCTGGCCGCAGTCGACGCGGCCGTCCTCGATCTACCGGCTTCCTCGACGACGCCACAAGCCCCGCCCGCTCGCCCGCGAGGGAGCCGCACCACCACACCGGCAGATAGCGCCACTCCCAGGAGGAAGAAGGAAGGGCCGCTCCTCTACAACGTCCAGGAAGCCGCGAAACGCCTCGGTATTTCTGCCGCCTGGCTGCGCGATGAGTCCGCTCGCGGCAACGTGCCGTACAGGGTGATCGGTTCACGCCGAATGTTCAGCGAGGAAGACCTGGAACAGATCATTAAGGACGCCTACCGACCGCCCGACCGACGACGCTAGCGAGCGTCGACCACCTTGGCCCGCCGGAACTCGCCCCGGGGGCCGAGTCCGGGCCCACATCCAACCGGCCATCGATGGGCGGGCGTTGAGTCGGAGAAACTGGAGGAGTAGCAGTCCGAGCATGAAGGCGCTGATCGTTAACGGACGGCACCTGCGAAGCGTCCTGGCCGCATACGAAACACGCTTCAATACCCATCGCCCACGCCGCGCCCTCCACCAAGCAGCACCCCTGCGTCCACTCCCCGATCAGGGTCACATGTCGTGGAAGTCTTTGGCACTGGGGTAGGTGATGTGGGTGCAGCCGCGTCGGGTAGTGATGTCGTTGACGTAGGCGTGGAACAGGGAGTTGAGCCCCTTGCGGCCGAGGATGTCCTCGTACATGTGGTCGGCGGTGAGGGTGTGCAGAGCGGGTTCGCCGTTGCAGATCGAGGATGCCCACCAGGCGCCGTCTTTGCCTCCTGCCGTTCCCGGCTTGAGCCTGACGCCGTCGCCGATCTCCTGGTACCCCACGGACTTTGCGTCGGCACCAAAGAAGGACACCGTGCGCAGCCACCAGGGCGAGTTCGTGAGCGCACCCTCGGCGTAGTCACGCTGATCGCCGTTCAGGCCGTCGGCGATGGTTCGGACCCGGTTGGGGCCGACCGCCAGCAGGCAGCTTTCGACGGGGCCTGGGCCTTCAGGAACTGGCGCCAGGTCGGGCCGGAGCGCTGCGGGGCCGGGTCAATGCCGGCGTCCTGCAGGATCTGCCAGAGCGTGGGCGGGGCGATCGGGTGGCCCAGGCGCGCGAGCTCGCCTGGATCCAGCGGTTGCCCCAGCTGCTGTTCTCTCGGGCCAACCGCCAGATCAATTGCCTGATGGTGGGCGCCGTGCGGGGTCGGCCCGGACGGTGACGAGAGGGGAACGTCCACTTCCGGGCGACGAGTTGGCGGTGCCAGGCCAGCACCGTGGTCGGGGTGACCGCGAAGACCTGGCGCCAGCGCTCCCGCAGGACCAGCCCGGACAGGACCGCCAGCCAGATCCGGTCGGCGGGCTCGTAGCGGACACCGCGTTCTCGTGGCGCAGTGCCAGCACTTCCGCGTCCTTGGCCATGCGGCTGCGCAGCACCGCAGCAGGCACCGTGATCAGATTCCGGACCAGCGCGGCGACAACCGACATCGACATCCGCAGATCGTCCCAGAGCAGTCGAGCCCGCTTCGCCACGATCAGCAAACGTGCAGACCACAGCCGCAAATCGTATTTTCGAGCGGGACAGGGTCGATGCGGGGGAACTGCGGCCACTCGGTCAGGTATAGGAGCAGGTCAGCGCCGTCGGCGGCGATTGCGTCGTCGATGTAGTCGAGTTCGGGATGCTGTTTGCGGGCGTTGTCGAGGGCCTTGGGGTCGGTGATGGTGGTGCCGAGTTGGTGGAGTTTCTGGGCGACGGCCAGGGCGGGTGAGTCGCGGATGTCGTCGGCGTTGGGCTTGAAGGCGGCGCCCCAGATGGTGAGGTGCTTGCCGTGGATGACGCCGTCGAGTCGTTCGCGGCGCCGGTTGCTGATCGCGTCGACCTCGCGAAGGAAGGTCAGGGCCTGGTCGGCGCCGAGTTCGCCTCCGCGGGCCATGAAGCTGCGGATGTCCTTGGGCAGGCAGCCGCCGCTGAAACCGAGACCCGGGCGCATCCGTGCCGTCCGATGCGCTTGTCGTGGCTGAGGGCGTAGGCGAGCTGGTGAACGTTGGCGCCGGCGGCTTCGCAGACCTCGGCCACGGCGTTGATGAACGACACCTTCGTGGTCAGCGCCGTCCCCAGGTTCTCTATGTGCCCTGCGTAGGTCAGCGCGTCGAGAACGGTCACTCGGGCTACGTCTTCGGCCTGGAGCATGCGTTTCACGAAATGGGAGCCGATGAACCCAGCGCCACCACGGTTTTCGTCGCTTGAGCTGCCCAGCACACGCTGTGGAGGACTGAGGCCCCTGACGCAGCGCCACCGATTAATGGACGCTCACATTCACCCCTTCGCCAGGAGCGGGCGGTACGCCGCAATAGAGCGCGTCGGCTTACGCGGTCTTCGAATGCGGGAGCCGCAATGGGTGAGTCGAAGGCGCTGGCCGCCGCGCCCGCCGGCAGGCGGATTCTGACCGGGGTGCAGCGGCTCCCGGCGCTGTCGCGGCGGAAGGTGGGCGAGAAGCCTTTGCTGCCGCGTGAGGTCGACGAGAAGCTGGTTCCGTCGCACTGGCGCAAGGCGGTGTACGCGAACGCTGACCTGCCGCAAGGGGCGGTGGACCGCGCCGCGTACGTGGTCTGTGTGTTGGAACAGCTTTTCGGGGCCCTCCGCCGACGTGACATCTTCGCCTCCCCCTCGCACCGCTGGTCCGACCCGCGCGCCCGCCTGCTGGCGGGCAAGAGGTGGGAGGCTGTGCGCGAGGACGTCCTGGCGGGCCTGAGCCTGGACGAGGACGCCGCAGCACACCTGCGGGAGCTGACGGCGGTCCTGGACGCGACGTGGAGGCAGATGGCTGAGCGGCTGGAGGAGGCCGGCGCGGACGCGAAGATCAGCATCGAGGTGCAGCCGAACGGCCGGGCGAAGCTGAACGTGGAGAAGCTCCACGCGCTCGGTGAGCCGAAGTCGCTGAAGTGGCTGCGCGAACGCGTCGAGAAGATGCTCCCGAAGATCGACCTGCCGGACCTGCTGTTCGAGGTGCAGGGCTGGACGGGGTTCCTGGACGCCTTCGTGCACCTGGGCGACGGCAGGACCCGCATGAAGGACCTGACGACGTCGATGGTCGCGCTGCTGGTCTCGGAGGCGTGCAACATCGGCATGACGCCGGTCATCAACCCGGGCTACGAGGCACTGACCCGCTCCCGGCTGGTCCACGTAGACCAGTACTACCTGCGGGCCGACACCATCGCCGCGGCGAACGCCGCCCTGATCGAGGCCCAGGCCCGGGTGCCGATCGTGGAGTTCTGGGGCAAGGGCCTGCTGGCCTCCGTCGACGGCCTGCGCTTCGTCGTGCCCACGCGGACGATCAACGCCGCGCCCTCGCCGAAGTACTTCGCGAAGAAGAAGGGCATCACCTGGCTGAACGCGATCAATGACCAGGTGATCGGCATCGGGCAGATGGTGGTGCCCGGCACCCCGCGTGACTCCCTGTTCATCCTGGACGCGCTGCTGAACCTGGACGGCGGGGTGAAGCCGGAGATGGTCGCCACCGACAACGCCTCCTACTCCGACATGGCGTTCGGCATCTTCAAGATGCTCGGCTACCGCTTCTCCCCGCGTTTCAAGGACTTGGAGGACCAGCGGTTCTGGAAGGCGGCGATGCCCGGCGCCGAGTCGGCGGGCGGGTACGGGCCGCTGGAGGCCATCGCCCGCAACAAGGTGAACGTGAAGAAGGTGATCACGCACTGGCCGGACATGCTGCGGGTGGCCGGCTCCCTGGTCACCAACCAGGTCAGGGCGTACGACCTGCTGCGGGTATTCGGCCGCGAGGGCCACCCGACCCCACTGGGGCAGGCGTTCGCCGAGTACGGGCGGATCGCCAAGACCCTGCACCTACTCGCCGTCGTCGACCCCATGGACGACACCTACCGGCGCCAGATGCACAAGCAGCTCACCGTCCAGGAGTCCCGCCACAAGCTGGCCCGCGAGATCTGCCACGGCAAGAAGGGCACCATCCACCAGGCATACCGGGACGGCATGGAAGATCAGCTCGGCGCGCTCGGTCTGGTCCTGAACGCCGTGGTGCTCTGGACGACCCGCTACATCGACGCCGCCGTCGCCCAGCTCCGCGCCGAGGGGCACGAGATCCGCGACGAGGACGTGGCCCGGCTTTCCCCGCTCAAGCACAAGAATCTGAACGTCCTGGGCCGCTACAGCTTCACCGCCTCCCAGCCGGTCGACGGCCTGCGCCCGCTGCGCGACCCGGACGCCGTCGACCTCGACGACGATGACGACGGCCACGCCGGGTGACACACCGGTCGCCGTGATGAAGACGACGTTGCCTGGAACGCTGAAGCGCCGAAGCGGTCCGGGCATCTTGCCTACTTCGTCGGCGGCATCTTCGCCGATCGGGACGGGGCGGCCGGCGCGAAGCAGTGGCCAGCCACGCCGTCTGACGTGGTGGCGGCCGGTCCGAGACTCTGTCTGCGCTACGCGGCCGGACGTACCGAGGCCGGCCGCCCTGCGGGCGGCCGGCCTCGGGTCAGAAGGAACTAGCGGGTGAGCAACAGCAGGATGAGCACGTGGATCACGATCACGATGACTCGCGTGTCGAGTATTAGCTCGCATCGGAGTTGCATGATTTTTCCTCCTCTCGGCGGGGGTTATGCCCTACCTCAGAGGCTCTCGTAAGTGCCTCGTCCGCTCGCTGTCGTTGCTGCCCCAGCTTTCGTCCCTGTGTGATCCCACCTGCTACTCATGTGCGCCCCACGAACTGGGTCACAAGTGACCCAGTTCGTGGGGCACTTAGGTGGTCGACTGGGGTTAAGGCTCACCAAATGCTCTGGAGGATTCGATGGTGACGGCATTTCTGGATCAATCTGTATGGGGATTTCTGCATGATCCGGGGCTGCGTACGCGGCACACCTATCTAATCTCTCGTCGTTCATCGACGTCGATCGGACGGGCCACGACGATCATTCGGCTCCTGTGCTGTGTGATCGTCGCCGCAGCGGGGTTCTGGGCGGTTGGCCCCACGAGCCGGGCTTGGTGGCTCATGGTGGTCACAGTGCCGTTCGTCGGCACGGCCCTGGCGATCGTCCACGCCCGGGAAGAGATCATCGGAGAGATGATGCAGTCTCGACTGCGGCCGGTTCGAGCGCTTGGTCGGGAGTTGATGTCGAGCGGGTGGAGCGCTCGCCTGAACCTGCCCGGTGTTCTGGAAGGGGTCGGCCCCTTGCTGACGGCTTGGATGGTCGGTGCTCCATCTGGGCCGTTCGCCAGTCATCCTGCTGCGCTGATCCTCGGTGTCGCAGCCACCTTGCTGTACGGCTGGTTGGGGACCCTGCACTGGGCCATCGACTCCACCATCTACCACTTCGAGCCGACGAAGGCGTGGCCGATTTGGTTCGCACGGCTGGCCCGCGGGGGTGCGCCCCTGGCGCTTGGGCTGATCTACGGCTTCCTCCTGTCACGGGATGCGAGCGGAGCCACGGCGACCCTTCCGTGGCTGGCCGCCACGTTCCTGCTGCTGTACCCGACCCTGACGGTCTACGAGCAGTTCCTGGGCAGTGCCGAGATCGAACGGATCCCGGCGGTCATGGCACAGCGCTTGAAGGACGCCACGGTGGTCCATTCCAGCGTCAGCAATCCTCTGCACTATGTGCTCATGGCCGTCCGGAACCGGCCCGCCAGCGATGCCGAGGCACTGTTGATCTACCTGCGCGGCGAGCTGGACCGCTGCCTCAGCGAACTCGACCACGGACACAGCTCGGCTGCTGTCGGCGAGATCGTCCAAGGAGTACGTGGCAGTCTTCTGCCCGAAGACCGTCATCGTCTCGTGTTCCGCGATCCAGGCACCCTGGGCCGACTGAGTTCCGTGGACGCTTCGATTGTGCGTAGCGTTCTGGCCGACCTGTGCTGCAACGCCCTCAAAGAAGTACGCGAGGGGCACGTTCCATCGGCCACCGTCACCGCAGACCGCGACGATCTGACTCTCACTCTCCAGGTAGCAGACGACGGACCAGGGTTGGAGGAAGACTGGGTACTAGGTGCCTCGCTGACCCGCCTACAGAAAGTACTGCGAGGACGCGGGGGTGATCTTACCTTCGACCCCGCCCACCCCGTCGGCTCGGCCGCCACCGCCCACTGGAAGCTCGACCTCCCGGAGACTGACCGATGAACCGTAGGCTCACCGTCTTAGTGCTGGACGACAGCCCCACCACGGCGCTCGGATCGCTCAACCAATTCCTGACCACCCAGCCTGGCGATCCCGAGCGATTCACCCTGCAGAGCCAGACCAACCCCGACCCCAAAAAGCTGGGAGCCTACCTCAACCAGCATCCCGAGGTGGACGTAGTCCTCGTGGATGCCCAATTTGAGCTCACCACCACGAAAACCTGCCTTTCGGCGTTCGCATGCCTTATCAAGCGCAACGGGCCCATGGCCATTGGCATGGCCCAATCCCAGTACGGTAGAACACTCTTCCCCTTCGCCGTCTGTCAGTTACTTCCACCACCCGAGCGACAGGTCATCGTGGGCTGGACCTACAAGGACGACAAACGCAGTCGTGGGTATCCCGAAACCGTCCGCATCCTCGATGAAATCGCTTCAGGTCGCAGGCTTACGAGGCCGCGAACTCTGGAGCACTGCATGCCTGACGTCTACCAGTTCACTGGCGATTTCATGCAGAAGATCCTGAGAAGTGGAGCGGACGTAAAGCTGTGGGAGATGATGTCCGCAACTCACTACCAAGCCGAGGAATTGGCTCGCACCGCCAGCATCGGGGTCTCTTACGCCCGCAAGCGCTTCAAGCATTATCTCGTTGCCATCGGGGCCTTCGAGACCGCTATGGCCGAGAACGAGATCCATCCGATCGGCGCTCAAGCGGTGCGGAACCTGCCCTCCCTCAACTCCGTGGCAGGGATGAACGATCCAAAGCAGCGCGCTGTCGAGGCTTTCGCTCAAGCACACCGGGATTTTTTCCAGGCGCCCGAGCTGGAAGAGATCGTCAGGGCCCGAGACATCCGGCTCAGCAAGCAACGCAGTAACCGGTCTCGCCGTCCGCCACAACCGTGGTGGACGCCCAGCCAGCCCAGTTGAGGATGAAGATCGAAGAATGGCCAGGATTCCAACCCATGATGCGGTGCTTCAGGCCAACCGGGCAGCAGTGCTCACAGCACTGGTGGTGCTGCTCACGGGCTTCGGCGCCCTCGGAGTATTCTCCGCAACGACACGGTCGGTTCCAGGGCGGCTGGGACTGTTCGACTACCTGAGCGCCACTTGGGGTGATGGATTGGCGTTGCCGGTCATGACCGGGGCACTGGTATTTGCCATCCGGCGGCTGCCCCGTGCGCGACGGGAACGCTTGAGCGCTGCTGCGTCGGCTGCGGTGGGGGCCGGGCTTGGGGCTGCGACCCAGCTTCAGTGGCTTCGGGATGATGCGCCTCACCTCAACTGGACTCTTCCTCGGCCGCATCATTTCAACGCCGCCGGGGTCTACCACGGGGTCTTCCTCACCTTGATGTCCGGGGTGACCGCCGCACTCTGGACGCTGGCGCTGCTACGGATCGCCGGAGCGCCTAGTGATCATTCGGGCCGCCGGGGTGCGGGCCGGTCACTGGGGGTCGCGCTGTTGGCAGGGATGGCATTCGCAGTTCTGTTGGCCTTCGACTCGCTGCCCACCCGCACCACCGGCGCCGGAGTGGCTACTGTCACGGCTATGGGTGGCGGAATGCTGTTCTTGCTGGGGCTACTCGCCTGGACCGTCGCCCGGATCCGTCGGCGAAACCTTGGTCAGCGATCTTGACTTTACGGTTTCTGCTCCCATTACTCCTGCCTCTCGAAGCGTGCCGAGATGGAGAAACTGGTGAGTCGGGATCTTTGCCTGGCCCCCAGACACGCTCTCACAAATGACCATCTGTGAGAGTTCTGCGAACGGCCCCCGGGTGATCACGTTTCCGCAGGTCGCCACTCGCAAAATCCCCCTCAAAACCCGCACGTTGTGCGAGGCACTTCTGAGAGACTGCCTCCATGGATTTGACGCCCAATCAGGCCGCACTTGCGGTAGAACGTCACGGCTGCCCGAACTGTGACGCGCCCGCTGGCAGCGCCTGCCGCACCCGGGGCGGAAAGACCGCCGCGAAGTACCACACCCCCCGCTTCGTCCTCGTCCCCGCGCTCCGCGAGGAACTGAGCTCTTTCCAACCTCACCCTGATGCGTGGTGAAGGACGAGGACGGCCTTCACCACGTTGGTGATGCGGTTGGTGCTGCATCGGAGTTTCCGCAAGAGTCGCCAGCCCTTTAGGGTGGCCATGGCCTGTTCACCGACACAGCGGATCTTGGCGTGAGTGGTGTTGTGGCGACGCTTCCATTGTTTGAGCCGGCGGCCTCGGAACGGGACGCGGACGGGACCGCCAGCGCCTTGATACGCCTTGTCGGCCCAGCATTTGAGTCACGCATCGGCGAGGGCATCGACGATCCCGTGCTGCCGGGCGGCGGTGAGGTCGTGGGTCGAGCCGGGCAACGCTGGCGAGGCCCACAGCAGACGGCCGAACGGATCGGTGAGAACCTGAACGTTCATGCCGTGACGTTTGTGTTTCCCGGAGTAGTACGGGGTGTCGGTGGCGATGCGGTCAATGGGCACCAGGGTGCCGTCGAGGATGACGAACGCCTTGGCCCGGATGGTCTTCATCGCCTCGGTCAGGGTCGGGGCGAGGGTGGACAGGACCTCGACGGCTTCCCGTATGTAGCGGTAGACGGTTGCAATCCCGATGCCGAACCCGGCGGCGAGCTGGGCGTAGGTGTCACCGCACCGCAGATGAGCCAGAGCGAGCAGGGCCTGACGTGCGGCGGACAGGCGTCGCCACCGCGTCCCGATCTCCTGCCGCCTCACGGTCAGTTGCCCCGTCAGGAACCGCAGAGTGCGGCTGGACAGATCAATCGAGGACGGATAGACAAGCACGCGAAGCTCCTGGCGGACACGGGTGATCTTGGTCGAGAACCCGTCTACCAGGAGCTTCGTCGTTGCGCAGGATTTCCAACTCGCGGTCCACCGCCAGCTTGGAAACGGCTCAGTACATCCTCGCGGTCATCGAGCACGCCACCCGCCGCATCCGCATCCTCGGCACCACCACACACCCCACCGCGGCCTGGGTCACCCAGTCCGCCCGAAACCTGGCCATGGACCTCACGGACGCACAGGCCATCCACGCGTACCTGGTCCGAGACCGGGACGCGAAATACCCCGCCCTCTTCGACGACATCCTGCGCAACGCCGGCATCCACGTCGTGCGCACCGGCGTCCGGATACCGCGTATGAACGCGATCATGGAACGCTGGGTCCAGACCTGCCGCCACGAACTACTGGACCGCACCCTCATCTTCAACGAGCGCCATCTGCGCCACGCACTCCGCCAGTTCGAACTGCACTACAACCTTCACCGGCCCCACCAGGCGATAGACCAGGCAGCACCCCTACGCGCCGTTCCCGCACCACTCCCCCACGCACAAATCACCCAACTGAAAGTGCGCCGGAGAGACCGCCTCGGCGGAGTCCTCCACGAATACCAACATATCGCCTGAACTGGGCGGATGGAGTTTTCGGCAGGCGCAAGGTGGTGCAGATACCGGTCCAGCACCTCAGGACGTCCTGGAGAGTGTCGAGGACGTGGTAAAGGGTGAGGCCGGCGTGGGGGCTTTTGGGGCCAGGCGTTGTTCGGTGGGGAGGCGTGGGTGGCAATCACGAGGGTGACGTGGTGGTGCTGGCCGAGCCAGGAGCGGCGCCCGGCCTACTTGGCGGCGAAGGCCCAGCTGTACGTCGTGCCGCCCTGATCGGACCAGCGGACCTCGATCTCCTTGGCGTTTGCCGGGACCATGTAGGTCCGGCAGATGGTGTAGCTCTGCCCGGCCTTCCAGTTCTCGATGTCGATAGTGCGGTCGCAGCCGGGTGCGTCCTCGGCGGCCATCAGCACCAGACTCGCAGGGGCGCCGTCCGCATAGATCTCGGTCGCCATGCCGACGTCGGGCGAACTCTCCACCACACCACCGGACTTGTTGGTAAACTTCACATGAGCGATGGCGGCGATGAGACCCTTGGCATTCTTGGGGTCATTGGCAATTTTCTTCGCCTCAGCCTCGGTACTCAGGTCGACCTTCTGCGCGGCGATCTCGTACGTGATCTTGGGTTCGTCCTCCTTGAAGGGGACGGTGATGGACTCGCCGGCCTTCATCGGCCCGGACTCCGTCTCGCCACCCTCGGGATTGTCACCCTTCGGCGTGCTGTCGGACGAGCCCTGCTTCGGCTTGTCCGCCGACTTGCCACCGGAGTCGGAGCCCCCGCAGGCGGTCAGGGCGAGGGCCAGGGTAGCGATGGGCGCGGCGGCGCGCAGGGCGCGGGTACGGCGGGAGGTGCGGATGGACGTACGGCTGAACATGCGGCGGGACAACTACGGTCTCCTGTTCGTCGATCTCCCCCATCGCGCCCGCTCAGTTGGACGGAGACCGGCGCGCGATCGGCTTTCGACCGGGAAGCATATGGGTGGCGGCGAAAGCACAGGAACGGCGGGGCACCCGGGGCCTGTTTCGCCCCGACCCGGGCACTCAGGCCACGACTTCCACCTGTATCGCCGGTGTCACCTACTGATGGTTTCAGGATGAGGTTCGGAGTCGCCTCAAGCAGATGATGCTTCAGGCGAGTTGGAGGAGACTCAGGTGGAGGTCTGCGCGCCTCTCGTAGCGGATCCGCAGCCGTTTGAACTGGTACAGATAGGCGAATACGGAATGGCCTGCCTGGGCTGCGGCACCGCCACCCGCGAGGTGTCCGTCGCAGTCCCCGAGCCCGATCGTCCACTGACGCGCTGCCTGGTCTGCGGCTACCAGCGGTCGTCGCACGGCGCCGTGCAGGAATTCACCGCCCGCACTGCCGCGGCCGTCACTGCCGCGGCGTTCAGCCTGCATACCGGGCTGGCCGCGCAGAGTGACGACGAGATGCTACGTCGGCTTCTGATCTTCGCCGACTCGCGGCAGGACACCACCTTCCAGGCCGGCTTGTGCCGTTCGAAAAACTCATCGCTACTACTCGGAGGTGGTCTGGCGCGGCATCGCTGTCTGCTGAAACCCTGGCCGGGTAATCATTTCACTGGTGTACCAGGTCTCGCGGAAACTGCTCGCGGTTCCGGCGGTGCTGCTACGCGGAGGGGTGGCCAAGGACGCGGAATTGCTGGTGCTGCGGCACGAGAGCGCGGTGCTGCGCAGGCAGCTCACGAAGCCGGTGCGCTGCGAGCTGGCGGATCGACTGTGGTTCGCAGGGCTTTCCTCGCTGATTCCGCGACGCCGGTGGGCGCAGGTGTTCCCGGTGGCACCCGCGACGCTGCTGACGTGGCACCGCAGGCTGATCGCCCGGAAATGGGACTACAGCAAGCGCCGGAGCAGGCCCGGTCGACCGTCGACTGCGAGTGCGGTGAAGGCTCTGGTACTGCGACTCGCCAAAGAGAATCCGCGCTGGGGCTGCCGACGGATCCAGGGCGAACTCGTCCGGCTCGGGCGTCCGGTCGGCTCAACGACGATCTGGGAGATCCTCACTGCAGCGGGATGTGATCCGGCCCCACGCCGCAACGGTCCGACGTGGCGCGAGTTCCTGACCGCGCAAGCTGAGGGCATCACTGCCTGCGACTTCGTCCATATCGACCTGGTCGACCTGCGCCGGGTGTACGCGCTCGTGTTCCTCGAGCACGGCACACGCCGGCTGCACATCGCGGGAGTGACTGCCCATCCCAACGGGCCCTGGACGGTGCAACAGGCGCGGAACCTTGCCGTCGAGTTGGGTATGCGGGCGGACTCACTGCGTTTCCCGCTCCGAGACCGGGACGCGAAGTACACCGGACCCTTCGACGCGGTCTTCGCGGCCGACGACATCCAAGCTGTGAGAAGCACGCCGCAGGCCCCTCGGATGAACGCCCACTGTGAACGGGTCATCGGCACCCAGCGGCGCGAGGTCCTCGACTACCTCTTGATCTGGAACGAGTCCCACGCCCGGCACGTCCCCGATGTGTACGCCCGGCATTACAACAGTCATCGCCCCCACCAGGCTCGCCGCCAGCTCCCTCCCCTCGCCCGGAAGCACCCGACGCCCATGACCGCTCCGCCCGCTCACTGCGCTCTACGTACCCGAATACTCGGCGGCGTTATCAACGAGTACAGATATGCAACCTGACCAGGGGCGATGAGTTTCCGAACGGCACAGGTGAGCTCATGACCCTCTTCGTCTGCGCCAAGCTGCTCGGGCCGCACTCCCACCCCCAGGACCCACGCCTCGGACCCGCGCGCGCCACGGCGAGCAAAGTGATCAAGAACCTCAGTTTTCCTTGATGTCCTCCGCTTCGACCGCTGTGCCCGCCCGTGAGCCGACAACACGGCGGGCGCAGCTCTTCGTCGTGCCAGAGGCCCGAGAGGTACAGGGCCTTCCCGCTCACGAACTGGGGCCCCTGTGTCAACGGCCCTTGATCGTGGCTGTCGGATTCCCTCGGGCGAAAGGCTACGACTTGATCCGTCGGGGAGGGTTCCCCTGCCGGGTTCTCCGCATTGGCCGATCCAGCCGCGTGGTGACTGCATCCCTGCTGCGCGTACTCGACAGCGGGCAGCCGGAGTGCAACGGCATCACCGGCGACGCTCATGCTGCGCCGCCCCATGTATGCGTGGCAGCCACGCCCTAGCCTCACACCCTGCCCCGTGAGCGCGCCCGGCCTGTCCGCCGTGGGCCACGTGTAGGTCGGCGACCAGGCCCCGCGGCCCCAGCAGCGCGCCCGCCACTCCGATCACCAGCCAGGAGGTCACAACGCGCCCGCGCGGACCTGCCCGGCCAGTGCCGCCACCGGCACGCCGGCCAGACCGGCAGCGCGCACCTGTCGGCAGCGGGCACAGGCGTCGGGGACGTGACGGGCGGTTCTGTCAGTGGTCAGTCATAGACTCCGCTGATACCCAGGAATGCGAGTGAGCCTTCGCGGTGGTCCTCAGGGGCGCCACGGCAGCACACCGGCCACAGATACACAGGGGGATGAGGCTGTGCCTTCCAGTGACGCCCTAACTGTCCAACGAGATCAGTGGATAGAGAAGATCTGCACGGGTCTGGCAGCCACCGCCGACGACCAACCTGCTCTGGACTCGGCACGGCTCGCCGCCGAACCGAGCGATCTGAACCTGCTGCGCGCACTTCTCATCCTGCGGATCGCGATCCTAGACTCGCAGGGGTTATCAACAACGCAGGTCGTTGAACTTCTCGCCCAGCACCCGGCCTTCAGTGACCCCAGGCCGGACGCAGATCAGCTCGCCAGCTTGGTCAAGAGAGTCCGCTGGGACATGGAGTACGACGGGCTCACGGGCTCCGTGCTGCTGTTCGGCCTCGGCCTGCGCGCCGAGGATCCAGAAGGCACGTATGACCTTCTCCTTGGCCAGTGGGCCCGCCGGCGCTGTCGCACGACGTCCCCCGCTCAGGTGGCCAACGAGCTGCGACGGTATTGGGGTGTTGAGGCCCCTGATCGCGCCTCTGCCTTGATGCCGAGCTCACTCATGCCTCTAGAGACCTGTTCCGGCACGATCTGGACCAGACTGGAAGCCGAGCCGGATATGCGGGTTCGCACTGCTGTCGCTGTGGCCCACAAGAAGAGAGGCCACGAAGCTCAGAGTCAATGGTCAGAGCAGTTCCCTGCCACCCTCGCGGCAGGCCACCTCTGGACAATCGGTACGGAGTCGGCTGGCTACCTGGCCGCCAGAGACTGGCTTGTTGAGGCAACTCGCCACCCCCAGCTGGATCGCGCCCTGCGACCGGTCATGACCTCTGCCTTGGCTGTGGTCAACGAGTACCTCGACACGCTAACGAAGGCGATCGAGTGCCTCAGCGGCACCGAGCGCGAATTGCTGCGAAGCGGCACTCAGCAGGAGCGCTTCCGGGACGCCTGCATCCGAACCTTTCTGGGCCACTCACTGGATGTCAGGGGGCCCGGACGCAGAGGTTACTTCCTCTTCGATGCGCAAACGGCGCACGGCACCTGCGGGCCGCTGCCTTGGTGGAGCATCATCGTGCGCACCCCGCAGGAGACCGAGGCTGCCCGGGCCGCAGTCAGCGAGGGGGTGCTACCCCTCGGCTTCGAGCGGGATCCCGAGCATCCGAGCCGTCTTCTGCTGGTCTGCCGCAAGCCCAGGACGGAGTCCCTGGGAATGTGCGCCCGGTTCGACTTCGACATGGACAACCCGGCCCACGCCTGCGAGTTGCTTCTCCTGGCACAGCGGGCCGGCGTCCCCATCAACCTCTACGCGCATGCCGTCAACGAGTACGACGAAATCGAGTCCACGCCCCTGGGCACGCTGTACGTCCCCCTTGGCCGGGAACTCGCGAACCTGATGGGGGACGTTGCCATCGACGGACTGAAACGGACACTGCCGGGTGCCCGTGACCGCGACTACGGCGTGGACGAGGAGATCGAGGTACTGGCAGCGGCGCTGCAGCGACTGCCTCGTTCTAACGTCGAGCACCTGTGCTCGGGACGCGACATCGTTGCCTGGTCCCAACGCGACCTCGAAGGTGGGTTCACGCCCCTCTCGGCTGATCCACCAGTCGCATTGGCCGCCTTCTCCACAGGCATAAGGAGACGTCGGAAACCCAGCGGTACAGGTGAGACACCGCCCCGGACGCCTCTGCCTCCTCCTTTGACGACGGGGTTCGTGTATATCCAGCGGAACCCGGCCTTCCCGCACATGCTCAAGATCGGCTACACAGACCAGCTCTCGGAAGACCGGGCGAAGGAGCTGTCAAATACATCAGTCCCCTTTCCCTTCGACGTTCTCCACAGGGCACTCACTTCCCGGCCCAAAGACGTGGAACAGGCTGTCCACCGCCTCCTCGCCGCCCAACGGGTCGCTGGAGATCGGGAGTTCTTCCAAGTCTCCCTGGAGACAGCCGTTGAGGCGATACGGCGATGCCAGGAGGAAGTAACCGGCCTCAGCAGTTGGGCGCCGGTCCCTGCCATTCATCGACTGCGCGACAATGATCGCGTCGTCCTGCCGCTGAGGGCCGGGCAGGTGTTTGCGCTCACGGCATATCCGAGTCTGCTCAGTTCGTCGGCTGAGATGCTCGATACCTGGCAGGCCCACGCGGACGGCGATGTACTGGAGATTGTTTCCACGCGCCACCCGGGGCACGTGGCCGGGATCAGCGACAGTGATCCCGGCGCCCTCGAAGACCCGGTGCCGTTCCTCAATAGAGACAGCACCGCACGGAACGGCATGATCCACGGCAGGGAACGTCTGGTTGCCGGAGACCGGCTTGTGTGGCTCTCGGACGAGGAGGGACCAGCAGACGCTCGGGGTGCCCTGTTCGAAGTGAATTCCTTCTGCCAGGTCACCTATCGGACGTCGACTCCGAGACAGGGCCCACTGGGCATCCCGCTCTTACTGAATGACGTTGACCGCACTCTCCCCGACACGATGACGGCACTGGTCAGGGAGGTTCGCTCCCTGGAAGAACCTCGCTCTTGGGCTCCCCGGAATCCTCAAGAGGAGGACGGATGGGCAACGGCGGCCACGGATCCTCAGCCGGCCGAGTTCTGGCTTCCCCAACTCGCACAGCGCAAGGCCCGCCGCCGGGGGCGGGCACATTGACTCAACGCCCCCACTCGCCGACGCCAGCTGGTACCTCTTCCGGCTTTGTTCGGCCGGGCAGTACAAGGCCCCCTCACTCGAGAGTGAGGGGGCGTGAACCGTTCTCCTACTTGGCCTTCGCGTATGCCTCACGGACGGCTGCCGGGACCCGGCCACGGTCGCTGATCACGTGGCCATTCTCCTTGGCCCAGGCCCTGATTGCCGACGAGTCGTCCTTGCTCGCGGCGCTCGGTCCGGGCTTGCCCTTCGCCTTCGTCGCGCCTCGGATCCTGCGGGCGCCGTCCGCGTGAAGATACGGGTTGAGGAGGGCGAGGAGCTTCTCGTAACTCTCATCGGTGAGGTCAATCTCAACCCCAGCTCCGTCCACGAGAATGCTGTGTGTGGAAATCTCGGTCGATTCCTCGCCGGTGAGATCATCCACGTATGTCGTAATTACCTTCTGGGCCATACGGCTGACTATAGACCCAATCCGGCAAGCAGCCATACAGAGCTGGTGTGCTCATCATCTCGAGTGACGGATGCTCACCGGTCCTGCATCCCGCGTGAATTGCGGGCGTGAATCTGTGCCTTCAATCAGTCTGCGTGGAGTGGGCGTGCGCGGGTCCAGCTCGTTGTCCTCGCAGGCGCACGCGTGAGACCACCGTCCAAGGTCACCGCGAGACCTATGAGTCAGGCCCGCTAGATGGGGTCCAATCATGGGCGGGGAGGGTTTCGGCCAGGGTGGAGAAGTAGCGCTGGTCACGCCAGGTGTCGCGGTTGCCGATCACGAAGAGGCGGCGTTTGGCGCGGCTGACAGCGACGTTGAGGAGGTTGGGGCGGGAGGCGGCCCATCTGCGGGCTCCCGGACGGCGGGGGTCGCTGCCGAGGACGAGGATGACGACGTCGGCCTCTTTGCCCTGGGTGGTGTGGATGGTGCCGACCCGGTTGTTAGGCAGCAGGCTGCGGCAGGCCTTCTCTGCGCCGCGGACAACATTCCGGAAGGGGCTGATGACGTAGACGTCCTGGGCGAGGTCGACGCCGCCTTCGTCGCGGAGCTTTTCCAGTACCCGGCGCAGGGCGCGTCCTTCTTCGGGGATCCAGTGCCCGTCGGCCTCGGTGGCACTCACGTTCACCCAGCAGCTGCGGGGCCGGTAGCGGTAGTCGTCGCGGCCGAGGGTGCCGTAGACCATGAGGTGGTCGTAGGCGATGGCGTTGCTGACGGTGAACATGGGGTCGTCGCAGCGGCGGTGGACCCGCAGCGGGGAACCGACCCAGACTTCCTGACTGCCGTCGGGAAGCTCGGCCGGGAGTAGGGTGCCGTAGCGGTTGGTGCGGTCGGCAAGCTGCTGGGTGGAGGTGCGGCTGGGCGCCCATTGTTCGTTGACGCCGAACTCGGCTCCGAGGGCGCGTTGGGCGGTCCAGGGCAGCACGATGACGGGTTCGAGCTGCAGCGGGTCTCCGACGACGACGGTGCGGGCCGCGCGCCACATCCCGCCCACTACCTGCTGCGCGCTGGCCTGTCCGGCCTCGTCGATGAACAGCCAGCCGAGCGTCTCTTGCCCGAGCCAGCCGAAGACACGGTCCAGGGAGGCGAAGGTGGTGGAGACGACCGGCACGAGTAGGAACAGGCTCTGCCAGGCGGCCTGCAGGGCCTTCACCGGAACGGTCTTGGGGATGTTGCCGGTGACGGCATCCATGGCGCCCATGAGGTTGGCGTACATGGTGCGCGCCGTACAGCGTAGAAACGCCTCATGCAGGGCCAGAGCGGCCATGAACAGTTCGCTACGGGCGTGGGCGATCGCCTCATCGCCCCAGGGCGCGGCGAGTTCACGCTGTGTGTCGTCGACCAGCCAGGTGTCCTGGGGGACGTGCCCTTCCCACCGGGATTCCGCTGCGGCCACAAGGTCCTGGAGCGCGGCCAGGCGCTGAGCAGCCGCCGTCTGGGCCTGGGCGCAGGTGAGGCGCAGGTGTTCTGCCTGGGCGAGCAGGTGTTGTGCGGTGCTCAGCGCGGCGCGCGCGAGGTTGCGGGTGTCGCGGGCCGCATCGGCGTCGGCGAGGAGTTGTTGGTCGCGGGCGTGCCAGTCGCGTCCGGCACGACCCAGGGTGCTCAGGCTGACGATGAACCCGGGGCGTCGTTGAGCATGCGCTTCCTGTAGCTGCTGTGCTTCGGCCAGGTCCGCTTCGGCCCGCACTAGGACCTGTTCAGCACGGGGGAGCCCGCGCTGCGCCTGCCGCACCTGTTCTTCAGCGTGTGCGAGGGCCTGGCCCGTTTCCCGGAGGTGGGCCTGGGCTGCGGGAAGGCCGACGAGGGCGGCCGCTGATGTCGCTCGCTCCTCGCGCAGCCGCTCCACGTCGGTCAGAGCGGTGTGGAAGCGTTCCTTGGCGTCGCGCCAGACGCCGGTGTGCTGCTGGCGTGTCCACTCGCGCAGGAGCTGGGAGACACCTGTATCGCTGTCGATCCACGCATCGCGCCGGCGCGGCGGGCGGCGCCCTGACGGTGGGGGCGGTGCGTTCTCGTCGCTCGCCTTGTACTTGCCGTGCCAGAGTCGGTTGACGAACTCCATGCGGTTCTTCTTGTTGCCCAGGCGGGCCGCAACGGCGCCCCAGGCCGGAGCGCCCTTGAGCAGGCGGGTGGCCTGCTCGCTGAAGTAGTCGGCCTCTTCACGCCAGTGTTCGCCCAGGGCGTCGCGGGCGGGGATCTCGGTGGAGATGTTCTCCACCGCCCCGTTGTTGGCCGAGGCGACCACCATCTCGGAGCCGGTGAACTCCGGGCGCAACGCGGTAACCGTGCGGGTGAAATCGCCGCTCTTCCAGGTGTACGGCTTGCCGTCGGTGAAGGCCTGCGAGGGCATCCGCAGCGCAGCTAGACGCCGGGCACGCTCGACGATGACCGCGGCGAAGCAGTCGCGCAGCATGGTGGTCTTGCCCGTGCCGGGCGGGCCGTTGACCGCGAACAGGCCGCTCGCATCGCTCAGGTCGCTCCAGATCGTGTTCACCGCGAATTGCTGACTCAACGCGAGCGGGTGTTGCGCATTCGCCGGCCAGCGCCCCAATGGAACTTTCTCGGGCGCAACTTGATCGAGAGCTGCTTGGGGATGCCGACGCAGGTCTGTGCGCCATGCGATGTTCACGTACGCATCCGGGGTCAGGTACGCGGCCAGACCCGCTCCCGGCTCCGTTGTGCGCAGTGCGTCGGCAACGCGTCCCAGGTCGGCTGCGATGAAGCTGTTCAGGAAGTCCTGCTGATCGGCTCCGTCGGCCTGCTTCTGACGCACCGCGACACTGCGGACCCGCACTTCACCGGGCCGCAGCGCCTCCTGGACACCCCACGCGGCACTCACCTCCGCCACGAACTCCAGCAAGTCCTTGGCGCCGAGAGCCCGGAGCCCGATCTTGTCCTCGTCGTCTTCGGGGTTGTCGTCGTCCTCGTCGAGCAGACCGTCCTCGCGCTCCTCGGACACGTCGGTCCCCAGGGCGTCGCCGAGTTCTGCCGCGCGGGCCAGCCAGATCGCCTCGTCCCCGTCGAATCCCTCCAGCCAGCCCTTGTGGCCGGGCCCCGGGGTCAGGGCTCGGCCGGTGGCCCAGGCGCACGTGGACAGCACCGGGGAGTCGAGCAGGGGCCGGCCCTCGTCGTTGACCGTGAGGGCGAACAAGGCACTCTCGCCGTCCATCCGCCCGTCGTGGTCCTCTTCGCTCTCGCCGAAGACTGCCAGCAGCGTGTCGCGGACCGCGCGCAGTGCATAGGCCCCGCCGTAGACCACGTGCTGCCACACAAACCCCGGCTCCAGGGCTACCGATCGCAGCGGGTGGCCGTCCTGCCACGGCAGCGGATCGTCCTGGGACACCGCGTACACGCGTTCCCGTGCCGACACCGCCGGGATCTTCTGCGGACTGAACAGCTCCACCGCACGCCAGTACCCCACGATTCCGGCCCGCCGCTGCTGCTCATCCACCACAACGCCCCCAACCCCGTACTGCCGACTCCCCCGTACCCTACGGACCTCCCGCGCCACGCAGACCCCGCGGGTGCGTCGCGGCCCGGCAGGCATTCACGATTGTCGATGATGTCGGACTCGCAGTGGACAAGACGGTTCTCCGGCGCAAGTTCGGCACGCCAAATCAGCCCGGTCGCGCGTTCGACAGAGTCGTCGAACAAGTTGCTACGAAGTCTTCATTGCGATTTCCTGAGTGCATGCCGAGGCGCTTGCTGACTGTGCAGTGCGCGAGGATCCAATCCCTGCGCCGCCGCGCTGGGATGTCCGTGCAGGAGTTGGCCGACGGTGTCGGTGTGACGCCTCGCATGGTCATGTATTGGGAGGACGGCACGTCTGCGCCAGAGGCCCGGAACGTGCGGCGTCTGTGCGATGTCTTGGGTTGCTCGACGACCGACCTGACCGGAACACCCAGCGGGGCCGAGCGGCTGGCAGACCTTCGTTTCGCCTCCGGGTTCACCGCAGAGCAGCTGGCGTCTCTCCTACGCGCCACACCTGCAGGTCAGGTTCTCTTCGTTGATGCGCACAAGCTGCGGTGCCTCGAGCGCGACAAGCGGGTGTCCGGCTGGAACTGGCGCAAGCCTGACTTCACCGGACGACTCGTCAAGGAGCTGGCCACGGCCTACAAGCTGCCGGTCCGCGTGGTCCTGGATGCCTGGATGCGGACGCGCCCCGGTGACGTTCCCCCGATGCTTCCCGCGGAACAGCGCAAAGGCCCACCGG
Source organism: Streptomyces sp. NPDC033177 (assembly GCF_055577715.1). NCBI lineage: Bacteria > Bacillati > Actinomycetota > Actinomycetes > Kitasatosporales > Streptomycetaceae > Streptomyces > Streptomyces sp. NPDC033177. The sequence continues at coordinate 216,006 of NZ_JBVIPS010000014.1, forward strand.
CCTCGGCACTTGCGACCTGGAAAAAGCTCAACGAGCGGCAACGTGTCTACCTGGGCGAGATCATGCGGGACGACCGGATGACGGAAACCGAGATGTGGATGCGACGGCAGAATCATGCTGAGGTTCCCCCAACCCGGCAGTGGCGGAAATTGCCCTTCTCCGTGCATGCGCCGGCCGAATTGGTCGGCCATACGCGTCTGCAGCAACGGCTGCGCGCGCTGGAGGTGCACGATCAGGGAGCAGGCGCCACCCTCGGTTCTCTGCACCGCATGGGACTCGTTGTAGTGAGCCGGGACACGGTGGAGGTGGAGGGCGCCGGTCAGGCCGAACGCACCTTGGTGGAGATCACACGCCGGGGGCGGAGCTGCGCTCGGGCGGGACTGGGCGAGCCAGTCGCACCATCGGCGCCAGCGCACCTGCTGTCCGAATGGCTGTGGGGCGTCTTGGCGCGTGTGCTCGCCACCGGCAGCGAGGGTCTCCATGAAAGCGAGCTGACCGGGAAGTCGCTGTTCTACCTGGCTGTTGGCTATCGACCCAAGCGGGGTGCGCCACCCAGCCGAGGCTTCATCGAGCTGCGACCGCGCATGACGGACGGTGACACGCACGTCGCGGAATATCGGTGGCACGCCACCGCGCTCGGCCGCAGGCATGCCAGCGAATACCGGTCCGCGTATGCGCGGTTGTATCCCGAGATTACCCCTGCCCCGAATTCATAATTCTGTTCGATCCGAGGGGACTTCAGGGCCGATTGTCAGTGGCGCCCTCTACGGTTCTCCACCGTGACGACCACCGCAGCCGCTGACGGCCCGACGTACTCGCACTTTGAAGCCTTCCGCTTGATCAACTTCACGTTCATCAAGGCCTGCGAAGCACTCACCTCGCCGGCTCTCGACCCGAAAGAGCGGGCCGAGAAGCTGATGAAGTACCACGGGGACATGCTCGCCGCGTACGGCCCCGGCGTGCATCTGTCGTTTCCTGACTTCCGGCGAAAGCTCCGCGGAACCATCGACGGCCTGCTCCCTGAATGGCTCGACCGGTCCGCATTCGACGACCTGGACTTCACCGTCCTGGACAAGGAGGGCTGCGTCACCGGCAGCGCCTTCGACCTGCAGTGGGAGACCTCCCAGCTGCAGCGGATCCTCAAACGATTCCAGCGCAACGGCCGGACGCGGTTCACCGACGAGCAGCTCCAGGACGAGATCGACCAGGACCAGATGTACGAGCTGCTCAAGGGCCGCGGCGACCAGCAGTACGTGTCGGACCGTACGACACTCGTGGAGTGTCCCGCCGGGGAGCGCGCGGAGCTCGGCCGGCGCGGGCTGCCGCTGAACGCGCTGCGCTTCTACGAGCCGATCCCCTACCACGCGATCTACCGCACCTGGTGGTTCCCGTGCACCGTGTGCCAGTGGCCCATGAAGGTCAGCAAACACACGAGCCAGGGCAAGGAGTACTTCCGCGCCGCCTGCCTGTATGGCCGCCACGCGGACACCGGGGCCAGCTTCGTGTTCTGGCCAGCCGCCGGCGCCGTACCCGTCCTGCACCCTGACGTCACGTTCGAGCCGTCCCCGCGCGAGGCCGCCCTGTTCCTGGCACCCAGCTCGACGGCCCCCGTGGCCAGGCCCGTTGAGGGCTGCCTGGCCCTGAAACGGGGAGTGTGGCGCTATACCTGCGTGCCAGGCCTGCACGAACTGCGCCTGCACCAGGTGCTGTTGGACAAGCTGGCAGCGCTGGTGGCGGCCGGCAAGGCGAGGGTCGCGCTGTGGCCCATGAGCGATGCCTATGACCATCGCATCGAGGTCACCGCACCCGACGGTACGGTTCGCGTCTTCACCGTCGACGTGAAGGACTACACGCACGCCCGGGTGCTGGCCGAGAGCCTGCACCGCAACGAGGGCGACAAGGGCGGGGCGCAGTGGCTGGTGGTCCCCGACCACCGGGCCGATCAGCTGCCACTGCTCACCGTGACCTGCGCCAAGTACGGAATGAAGGCGGCCACGATGACTGATTTCGCCGAGACGGTCTGCCACACGCCGGGGGTGGCGTGGGTATGAGCGATTTCACCGTCCGGGAAGCCTTCGTCCGGGCCGCAATGGCCCTGGCCGCGCACTACTTCCCGCTCCACGACGAGCAGGGCAATGCGCTGGCCTCGTTCCATCACGCCGCGTTCTTCGCCTGCTGCAAGCCCCAGGCGTGGGAGCGTTGGAGCGAACTGCCTGCAGATGAACGGCTTTTGGTGGCCGAGGTGATGAAGATCAGCAACCCTGATCTGGCCGACCCGGCCCGCTTCGCGGCGGCCGCCCGCATCGCCCTCGGCGCCCTCTATACCGGCGACGAGAAGGACGACGAGACGACGCTGCAGGTATTCACCCTCGCCGGAGACCCCTTCACCGCCGAGGCCGCCTATCCGCAGCTCGGCGGCGACTACCTGGGCTATGCCCGAGACCTTCTGGCGCCGTACCGGCGGCCCAGCAGCCGCCGCAAGCCGCAGGAATTCGCCCGGCCCGGAGTCACCTATGAGACCACCGAGCACAGCGAGGCCGGCGAGATCACCCACGGCCGCCTGCTCCTCCCCCGCTTCCCGTCCTTCACCGAACCACTCGGCCATGACGCTCTGCCCGCCCTCACCACCCGGCCGGGCCTCACCGACATCCCCGTCAAAGTCCGTGACCTCAACCGCATCGCCAAACTCCTGGACACGCAGTACGCGAACACACCCAAGGGGCCATGGCTGTACCAGGTGCTGAGCAATCTGTTCGACCAGGTCAAAGCCCGGGATACGGACACGGTCGATGTGATGGAGCTCCTGTCCGGGCGGACGCAGATCTTCCATGCCCCCACCGGCACCGGGAAGTCCGTGCTCGTGCGGCTGTTGGGCTCCTGGGCCGCGATCAACAACTACCGGGTGGGCCTGCTGGTTCCCGACGTCAAGGCGACCCTCGCCTCGGTGTGGGACATCAGCCACGACTTCCACGTTCTCCGCGAGGCTAAGGAGATCGATGAGACGGTGACGTGTGCGCCAATGATGTCACCCTCCTCCCGCCACGACCGTGCGCTCAAGCACGCGTCGCTGATCAAGGAAGACCCCGACGCCCCGGGCGAGTGGGGCAAGCGCGGTGAGCGCGACGTCGACCATCTCGCCTACGGATGCGCCCAGCGCCACTGGCTCGAGACCAGCGGCACCTACCGGCCCGGCCGCGAAAACTGCCTCAGCCTGCGCAACGGCAACGACACCTTCGCCTGCATGTTCCTTCCCACCTGCGGGAAGTTCACCCCCCTGTACGACGCGGGCGACGCGACGGTCATCGTCACCAACCATCACAACTTCATCCAGGGCACCACGCGCGCGGGGATCCAGATCGACGGCCGTGCAGTGCGCTCCCTGAAGGTGCGGGAATTCGTGCTGCGCGCCACTGACTTCGTCATCATCGATGAGATCGACGCCTTCCAGTCCGTGGCCGTCAACCGGTGCGCCGACGAGGTCGAGCTCCACTCGCGCCGCCCCTGGACCGCCGCTCCACAGACCCTGGATGTGGCCGCCAAGCACCTGCCGCTGCGGCTGGAGGACCGGCTGATCGAACCGGTCAGCCATGTCCGGCTGATGGCCGAGTCCCTGCTGACCGGGCTGTGCACGAAGGCGTTCCGGCTCAACCACCACGACGACGCCCGCCTCTCCCGGCTGCGGCACGAGTACGACTACGAGGGATGGCGGCTGCCCCGCACCAAGGACCGCGAGCTGATCTCCATCCTGTTTCCCGAATACCCGGTCAGCAACGGCGAGCCGTTGCCGCGTGAAGCCCTCGCCCAACTCGACGCGCTGCTGCCTCTGCCGGACACCGAAGACGACACCGACGAGGACGCCCCGCAGCTGCTGGATCCGCGGTGGGAGAAGGTGCGCACGATCCTCACCTCCCTGGTGTCACCGCGGGGGATCAACCAGCGTGACGTCATCAAGCTCAAGCTCCATGACGCCCTGTCCTGCTTCGTGAGCGACGTCAAGGCCCGCAACAAGGCGATCGACCATCTGCTGATCCGGGCCCTGATGGGCGAGCTGGACCGCTCTCTCGCGGAGTTGAGGGACTCCTCGCAGTCGCTGCGCCACCTCGGGCTGGTCTCGGCCAACCGGATCATCGACTCCATGGGGGGCGGCGGCATCACCGACATGCTCCCCCACGGAGCGATCGGCCGTCCGATCAACGGATACCGGGTGGCGGGCATGAAGAACCCGGAAAAGGACGCCAAGCTGTCCGCCCAGACCATGGCCGGCGACCCCCACACCTACGTGAGCGAACTCGGCGGGCTCGTTTCCCTCATGTCGGCCCGGGTCGAGCGGCCCATCCTGGGGCTGTCCGCGACCGCGTTCTTCCCGCAGGCCGTCAAGGAACACGTCCACGCGCCCGTCACCTGGTGGATGACCGACGCCCAACCGGACTCCATCCTGGTGGACTCCTCCTCCGTCAGCTACAGCCCCGGCCACAAGCGGGCCGGCGAGAAGGTCTCCATCGCCGGCCAGTTCCCCGCGGACAAGCCCGACGCCCTGAGGGAGATCGGCCAGCAGCTGTACGAGACCAAGCTCGCCAAGCGGCTGGCCCGTCTCGCCAAGAACGAGCGCACCCGGGCCCGGGTGATCCTCACGGCCAACAGCTACGAACAGTGCGGACATCTCGCCACCGGACTCATCAAGGCCAAGGGGCTCGACCACCGCGTCTGTGTGCTGGTCCGCGAACAAGACCGGTTCGCCAATGTCCGCTACCTGCCCGATCCCCGCCTGGTGCGCCGCATCACCGTCGAGGAGGTCGAGGAGTTCCCCGACCTCGGCGACATCCTGATCGCCCCGCTCGCGAACGTCTCCCGTGGTCTCAACATCGTCGTCAACCTGCGCTCGGCGATCCACTCCATCTACATCTGCGTACGGCCCCCGCTGATCATCGACGATCCCACCTGGATGTACGGCAGCCTGAACGCCTCCGGCCTCAACACCCTGCCTCTCTTGGGCAGTTCCGATCCCACTGGGGCTGTTCTGGGTGCGCGGGCAGCCGCGCGGGAGCAGCTCGCCACGATCCTGCGGTCCTCCCCGCAGCTGTCCACGATGGACCTCATCCTGCAAGAACAGATGGTCGCCGGGATGCTGGTCTCCCTCATTCAGCTCGCCGGCCGAGCCCGCCGCGGCGGCACGGACATGGAGCTCCACTTCGTGGACTACTCCTTCCAGGACGAAACCTGGAGCTCCGACCTCGCCAGCATCATCCACCGCATGGCCTCGCGCTGGACGCCCCAAGAGCGCACCCAGATGGCCGACCTGTACGGCGAAGCCGTGGGTGCCTTCCTGTCCTACGCCGGCGTCGACCTCGCCCTCGCCTCATGACCCCGCCCCCGCCCTCGCCTCGGAAAGAGACCCCCGCCTTGAGTGACAGCATTGCCGACCTGCCCAACACCCTGACCCTGCGCTGCACCCGTTCCCTGCTGCAAGGGCACACGGTGTACCTGCGGACCTTCGCCAAAGCCGAGCGGGACGCCTGGTACAACCTCACCAGCGACGACCACAAGAGCCTGCCGTACTCGACCGCGGTCACCTACCTGAAGTTCAAGACCGGCGGCTACGTCTACCTCGACAAGTACCTGAACTACCTGGTGTCGCTGGCGCCCATCAGTGACGACACCCTGCGCCACGTCTTCACGTGCGTCATCGGCTACGGCGCGGGGATGACCACCGACCAGGCCGTCCTGCTCGAGCCGCCGCCGCTCGCCGAGGCGATCGCGGCCACACCTCAGCAGAGCGTCGATATGACGCGCTTCCTCACCCCGCGCGAGGGCAAGCAGCCCAAGTGCCCCGACTGGATGTACGTGGCGGTGCCGTGGGTGATCTCGAAGCAGCTCACCGAAGAGCCGTTCACCCTCTATGACCTGCTCCCCATCATCACGAAGGTCCCGGACAAGGAGAGGGACGGCACCCCTAAGCTCGACGAGCACGGTGAGCCGGTCCTCAAGAACCGCACCACCGGCTGGAAGGCCAACCCGAACCGGCGCGAGATCACGTACGTGCCGGACAGCCGCGGCGGTCTGATCGCCTGGGACCGTCCGTTCGGCCGCAAGTACAACGTGCGCGACGACGGCATGGCCGTCAATGCGGCCAGCCAGGCGCAGTACGCGATGTCGCGGATCTCGGTGGCGATGAAGACCCAGCCCAACATCGCCGATCCGGTCATCCTGCTCAACGCCCATGTGAGCCGGGTGCACAGCAACATGCGGTTCGCCAAGTCCTCCTACATCTACCAGGGCAGCGCTGGGCTGCCGGTCCTGCACACCGAGCTCGTGCGTAGCGGCGCCGTGCGGCAGGTCAACCAGCGGGCTTTGGAACTCCTCGCCCGCGACAAGATGAACCTCGCCGTGCTGGACGAGCTGGCCGCGCGGGCAGCGCACGAGCAGCAGGTGGTGGAACAGGCTGCGGCCAACGACGTATTCGCGTCCTTCATCACCCCCGAGCCCGGCATCACCCGGCCGCTGCTGCCCAAGAACGACAACTTCGCGGTGGGCACCGGACCCGGCACACTCCATCTGCGGCTGCTGGCCGATCACGTGAAGAAGGTCCTGGGAGCCAGCGCCGCCTGGGTGCACTACGACGTCGAGCCGATGACCTTCGAGACACGGCCCACCGACAAGCAGAAGATGAGCCCACAAGAACGCGCACGCCGCAAGGAAGCCGGCGAACTCCTCCACACCATCGGCTTCCCCCAGCCGGCCGACATCACCGCCTCCGTGCACGCTCAGGGCTTCGAACAGCTGCGGATCGTGTGCCTGTGGCACCGGCACAACACCCGCCTGCGGATGATCAATGCCCTGGCGCTGGCCTTCCCCGAGGCCACCGGACTCACCGCCGACCCCAAGCCGGGTAAGTCCATCCCGCTCACCGACGGTGTCAGTGTCGTCTTCCGCAAGGCCGAGCGCTTCCTGAGCCACGGCACGGACATCAACCGCGAGGTGGAGTGGAAGACCTTCGCCGACGACTTCACCCCGCCAGGCCCCACCACGATGGTCGGCGCCTGGTGCGAGACAGACGTTCCCGAGCTCAAACGCCAACCCGCGGAGAAGGCGGCCGAGTTCGCTCTGCGCAAGGAACGCTACGACGGGAAGTTCCAGGTGCGCCGCTTCCTCGCCAAGAAGGGCGTCGTCAGCCAGTTCACTAAGGGCCTGCAGCCCGGCACGTTCGGCCGCCCCGCCACCGAGATCAGCCCGCCCAAGCCGGGCAAGGACCACTCCGCCTACATGGCGCTCCTGGACCTCTACCGCTGCCTGGGCATCATCGACCAGCGCCTTGCCAGGGCCGTCGGCAAGGACCGCAACGCAGACGATGCCCGCAGACTCGTCCAGGTCGGCATCCACGTCCGGCGGCAGGCCAAGACCGCCGACGGCAAGAACACCAAGCGCGTCATCGTCGCCACCGCCCTGTCCCCCTCCGAGGACCCCGACGGGGTCTGGACCATGAGGGCCTGGACGCCCCAGATCGGGCAATGGGTGCCCTACCGGCAAGCCATCGCTGAATTCCACGCCACCGACTTCGCCCTGCACGTCGACGGCAAGGGCAAGACCGAAAAGGAACGGTGGGCAGAGGCAGCCGCCGACGTCGAAGAGGCACTGGCCAGCCTCGTTGCCGACGAGATGGAGCCCGGCACCGACTACGTCGTCAACGTGGACGGGCACGCTTGCCGACGTATGTGGACCGGCCTGCATAACGAGAACCAGAGCTACCAAGCCACCGACATCGACGACCCCCGCACCTGGCTGCCCGGACACGGCAAGGGCCGCGGCGCCCCGCGCCGCAAGCCCGCCGCCATCATCCGCATGAACATCGAATCCGAAGAAGTCCCCCAGCTCATCCCCGTCGTCAACAACACCAGCGGTGACGACGAGCAGGAAGACATCGACTTCACCTCCACCAAGCTCCACCGCGCCCGCGTCGACTTCGGCAGCCCCTTCTGGGTCCTATTCAACGTCCCGCGCAACTACCAGGCCAAGGGCGGCTCCCTGGGCAGCAAAATCACCCGCTGGGACGCCAACCCCGGCAAGGGCGGCGACGAAGACGAACGGGAGACCAACGAGCTCAAAAGCCCCTGGTGGACCATGACGTCCACCGAGATCTACCCCGTCGGCGTCGCAGACGGAATCGACCCCCGAATGCTGGTACGCACCACCGCACGGCTGTGTCACCAGACCATCGCCTGGTCCGACCGCTCGCGCTACCCCGTGCCTCTCCACGCCGCCAAGCAACTCGACCTCGACCACCCGCAATACCGGCGCTCAGCACCCCCGGAGGAGCAAGATCAGGCAGACGAAGACGGCCAGTAAGAGGCCCCGGATGCGTGTGTGCCCGCCGGTTGCCCGGCCGGCGGGCAGTCCGTTCCAAGAAGCAACTCCCTGGCGAACTCGCGGCCTCGCCAGCCGTTGAAGTTCACCGCCGAAGACATAGGTTGCCTTTCGGAAACGGCCCACACTCCAGCGGCCACTGCGACAGGATCAAGGAACCATCTGCCCACGGCTGACTGAGGTTTGGGATGAAGCGTTCTTCACTGGTCATAGCGACCCTACTGCTCGGGGCTGTCGCGTGCGACGCCGGCTCAAGCAACGGAAAGAATGCGAACAGCACCCCATCCGCGAAAGCGAAGCCACCGGTTACGGCTGCAGAAGCACGCCGGGTCGTGAAGGACCTGGACGAGAAGGGCGACAGCGACAGCCTCAGCCCCGGGTACTGGCGCAAGGTTCATGAGGGCCCGTGGCTGGACCGGACGCTCGCCCGGGTCGCCAACATCAAGAAGAATGGCCGCGGCGACCCGAGCCAGGACCCCACGAATCGTCCGGACGTCGATCCTGCGGTAAACGCCTGGGTGTCAGCACATCGAGCTGAGGGCTCGGGCGACTGGATTCTGGGGGCGGAGCAGGTCTCCAGCCACACCATCGGCGGCGAGTTCAAGAATAAGGTGAGCATGCGCTGGAGCCTGTCTCACCGCGGCACCGACGAAACCACCTGGCGGACTGCTTTCACGGCAGATGCCCCGGAAAAGGAGGATCTCCCGCCGGTGGCGGTAGGCAAGGCTGGCAGAGTGCGGACCGTCGCTCCGAATGCCGACCTGGCAGTGCAGCCAGGTGAGGCCTGCGGAATTTTCCTCGACTACATCACGCGCAAGAACACGGACAAAAGCCTGAAGTGGTCGTCGCAGATCGATACGTACCGAGCAACCCACGGCGATACGAAGCCGATTCGCCAGCAGTTGAACAATCCCGAGTCCGTGGGCACCCAGGTGGAGGGGCAGCGCACACCGGTCGGCCCAGCCTGGCAGACCAAGGACCGCGGAGCGCTCGTGGGATGCGTCAGCGTGGCCACAGCCACAGCCGACATGGGCTCAGGGCGCTGGATCAAGTTCACGACCAGCGGCTGGGACGGCACCACAGGCATCCGATGGAACAAGTTCACCCAGACCACCATGATGATGACCGTGCTGCAGGTGCCCACCGCCGGCAAAGAGGCCAGCATCGCGGCTCAGAGTATTTGGCCCTATACGTTCGACGGGACGGAATATAAAGGAAGTTGAGGTCGAGCCCTAGCACGCAGCGGATCGGCAGTCCGCCGGCCGCCTGACGAACTACCTGGCGTTCGAGATCCACCGCCGCGCTTCGGGAGAGTTCGACGGAGTGTTCTCACTCGCGGATTTCCGCAACGAGCTCCTGACCCCCGACCGGCATCTTGCCTATGACCTCGGCGAGTTCGACTGGGGGATCATGGTCGGTGCGGCGCCTACCCCTCCTGACATCCCCCGTCCGGACCTCGTGGAACGCATTCATACGGCGCTGACCGGAAACGCACGAGAGCGTGTGGTGACCGTCTGCCCGGCCCTCGGTCCTTCCGGCATCGGCAAGACGAGTATCGCTGCCGCATACGCCCACGATCTGGCCGATTCCTACGACCACATCTTCTGGGTCAACGGCGAGAGCAGCACGTCGCTGCGCGCCTCCTTTCAAACGATTCATGACTGGCTGCTCCGCCGAAGCAACAACGACGATGATTCGGACAGCAGTCGGCTCCGTGACCGGGTGCGGTCCCTGCTCAGTTCCTCGGCTCACCCCTGGCTCATGATCATCGACAACGTCGTCGACCGCCGACTCCTGCAGCATTGGGTTCCGACGAGTGGGCGCGGCCACGTCCTTGTGACCTCGACCAACCAAGTCGACTGGGCAACTGATCGGGCCAGGATCCTGGTTGAAGCCATGTCATCCGATGAGGCCACGGCGCTGACAGGTCTGCAGACCCGGGCTGACGCGGCCGGGCTGATCACTTGGGAGGTGAACGTCGACTCCACGATCTGTCGTGCTCATCAGCATGCTGCCGGTGCCCGGCGCGACCGACGGGCAGAGCCAGAAGGAACCGCCGGGCGGAAGCAGTCCCGAGCCCGCCGACCATGGCCTGGGACGCTCACGTGGCGGGTGGACCACGAAGATCCATCTCGCCTGCGAGCAGGGACTACGGCCGTTATCGGTGCTGATCACGGCTGGACAACGCGGGTGACAATCCGCAGTTCATCGCCGTACTGGAAGCCATTCGCGTGCCCCGGCTCGGGGCGGGTCGTCCTCGCGTCCGTCCGCTGCGGGTGCGGGGTGACCGGGCCTACTCGTCCCAAGCCAATCGTGCCTATCTGCGACGCCGGGGCATCCGGTGCACCATCCCGGAACCGACTGATCAGGCAGGACATCGAAGGCGCCGGGGATCAACAGGCGGACGGCCTCCTGCCTTTGACCGCGAAGACTACAAGGCTCGTCATGCGGTCGAGTGCGGGATCAATCGCCTCAAGCGCAACCGGGCTGTGGCCACCAGGTTCGACAAACTGGCTGTGCGTTACCTGGCGGTCGTCCAAGTCGCAGCGATCAACGAGTGGCTGTAGTCCGCCCCATGCGATGCTGACTTGATCGAATGTCGGGCACAGGGAGAGGACCGTTCCGATGGGGGCCAGAGGCTATGGCGTGGTCAGCGAGAACGGTGACCACATTGAGGGCGCCTCCGAGGACGCCTTGTTCGAAATGATCAGTGCACTCGACGACACGGACAACATGTTCATTGTCGTCGAGCCCGATACGGACGATCCAACCTGGTTCGCGTCTGTGGCCGTCCTGGACGAAGGTGGATACGAGATCGTCCGCCGCGACTCAGCCCATCACGAGCACAGGGTGCACAAGGAAACGGACATCAGCCGCATCGCCCTCGACCTCATCGTCTGGCTGGCCGCACGCAACATTCCAGGGCGGCCAGCCGGACGGATTACCGACTTCTAAAACACGACCTAGGCGACGCATCCACTTCCGGCAGAATGACATTGATGCCTCCGATCATTCGGTCAAGGCTCGGACAAGGCAGAGAGGGATGGGGATTTGACGAAGGACGGGGACCTGGCCGCGCACCGCGACCGCCTGCTCGCCGAAGCCATCGGGCTGCGCGAGGACGGCCGCCGGGAGGAGGCCCGGGAACGACTGCTCGCCCTGTGCGAGCAGTTTCCCCTGGACGCGGAGGTGGCGTACCAGACCGCGTGGGTGCACGACACACTCGGTCTGGAGGCCGAGGCCGTGCCGCACTACGTGCGCGCGGTCGAGGAGCCGGGCCTTTCTCCCGATGACCGCCGGGGTGCGCTCCTGGGTCTGGGCAGCACCTACCGCGTCCTGGGCCGGTATGCGGAGGCCGTCGCGACCTTGGCGGACGCGGCAGCCGAATTCCCGGACGACTCCGCCCTCAAGACCTTCCTGGCCATGGCTCTCTACAACACCGGCCGGGCACACGACGCGATGGAGATCCTGCTGACCCTGCTCGCCTCCACGAGCCAGGACCCGGACATCGCCACGTACCGCCCCGCGATCGAGCACTACGCCAAGGACCTCGACGCCACCACGTAGCGGCGCGATCCGCACGAGGGGGAGCTGCCTTCACCTGCGGGGGTCGCCCTCCCCCGCGGCTGTGGCTACGCTCCCCTGCGGCGCATCCACTTGAGCAGGCCTCGTGGCTCCGACGCCCGCCCGCTTCCGCCTTCCTCGGGGAGGGCGGTGGTGGGCGGAGCCTCGGGATGCGGCGCGGGTCGGGGCGCGCGGTGCGTCGCTGGGTCGTGCGGGCTCGGCTCGGCAGCGTGCGCTGCCCATGGACCAGTGACGACACCCGCCACCGCATCGCGCCCAGGTTTCGGTGCGGGCCGCGGCGCCGGACGCAGGCCTCGGGCCTGGGAGAGACCAATCGTGAGATTGGCCCGCAGCCAACGGATCTCGTCCGGATGGTCCGCAGTCATGATCTTGTAGATGATCCGTCCCGCCGGCGACTCCGGCACGCTCTGGCCAAAGGGGTCAGGCATGAGCCTTCGTACGTAGGCGCGTTCGTACGGATCGCGGATGATTTCCGCGATCTGGACCGGGTCGAGCAGCGAGGCCACGGCTGCGGCGCGCTCCCAGGGGTCGTCCGTCTGACGGAGCAGTGC
>NZ_JBVIPS010000015.1:0-64953 GCF_055577715.1 Streptomyces sp. NPDC033177
TTGCACACCTCGTCCAGTGCGGCGGCGAACTGCGGTACGCGGGCGGCGAGTTCACGGCCCATGCCCAGCCGCTGCGCCCCCTGACCCGAGAAGACGAACGCAGTGCTGACGGGGCCGGGAGCGTGCCCCGTGATCACCTCCGGATGGGAGGTTTTGGCAGCCAGAGCCTTAAGCCGCTGCACGAAATCGGCCGTACTTCGACCCAGTACGACGGCCCGGTGCTCGAAGGTGCTCCGGGTCGTGGCGAGCGAGTAGCCGATGTCGGCGGGGGAGAGGCCGGGGCGGACGGCGAGATCGAGCAACCGGCGGGCCTGGGCGCGCAGACCGTCGGCGCTGCGGGCGGACAGGACCCAGGGGAGAGACAGCAGCGGGGCATCGGGTTCACCGGCTCCTGCCGCTGCGGCCGTGTCGGGCTCGGGCTCATCCGCCGTCGGCACGGCGGCGCCCCGCGCGACGCTCTTCGCCTCTTCCAGGATCACGTGTGCGTTGGTGCCGCTGATACCGAAGGAGGAGACGGCGGCGCGGGCGGGGCGGTCGTGGGTGTGGGGCCAGGGTTGTGGTTCGACGAGGAGTTCCATGGCGGCGGAGTCCCAGTCGATGTGGGGGGTGGGCTGGTCGACGTGGAGGGTGCGGGGCATGGTGCGGTGGCGCATGGCCTGCACCATTTTGATGACGCCGCCGACTCCTGCGGCGGCCTGGCTGTGTCCGATGTTGGACTTGAGTGAGCCGAGGTAGAGGGGTTGGCCGTTTGTGCGGTGGTGGCCGTAGGTGGCTTGGAGGGCTTGGGCTTCGATGGGGTCGCCGAGGCGGGTGCCTGTGCCGTGTGCTTCGACGATGTCGATGTCGCCGGGGTTGAGGCCGGCGTCGGCCAGGGCGTCGCGGATGACGCGTTCCTGGGAGGGTCCGTTGGGTGCGGTCAGGCCGTTGGAGGCACCGTCCTGGTTCACGGCCGAGCCCCGCAGGACGCCCAGCACGTCGTGCCCCAGGCGCTGGGCGTCCGACATGCGCTCCAGGAGGAGTACGCCGGCGCCCTCGGCCCAGCCGGTGCCGTCCGCGGCGGCGGCGAAGGACTTGCAGCGGCCGTCCGCGGCCAGCCCCCGCTGCCGCGAGAACTCCACGAACATGCCGGGCGTCGCCATGACGGTCACGCCGCCCGCCAGCGCCAGGCCGGACTCCTGCGTGCGCAGGGAGCGCATGGCCGTGTGCAGCGCCACGAGCGACGAGGAGCAGGCCGTGTCGATCGTGAGAGCGGGCCCGGTCAGGCCGAGTTGGTAGGAGATGCGCCCGGAGATGATGCTGGCCGTGCTGCCGGTCAGTACGTGCCCTTCGATCTCCTGCGAGGCCTCGTGCATGCGGGGGCCGTAGTCGGGGGCCATGGCACCGATGAAGACGCCGGTGGCAGTTCCGTGGAGGGTGCGCGGATCGAGCTTCGCCCGTTCGATGGCCTCCCAGGACGTCTCGAGCATCAGCCGCTGCTGCGGGTCCATCGCCAGCGCGTCCCGGGGCGAGATCCCGAAGAACGCGGCATCGAAGTCACCTACGTCGTGCAGGAAACCGCCGCTTCGCGTGTAGCTGCGCCCGGAGCTCGCCGGGTCCGGGTCGTAGAGGTCCTCGCTCCAGCCGCGGTTCGTGGGGAAGGGCGAGATGACGTCGCGTCCCTCGGCCACGAGCTGCCACAGGTCCTCCGGTGAGGTCACTTGGCCGGGGTACCTGCAGGCCATGCCGATGATGGCGATCGGTTCGTCCTGGCGGGTCCGGCGGGGGGACGCCGGACCCGCTTTGGCCGGTGCGGGGCTCGGCTTTCTGGTGACTCCGTTACGCAGGTCCTCCAGATAGCCCGCCACCGCCTCCGGGGTGGGGTGGTCGAACAGCAAGGTGGCGGGCAGCTGAAGACCGGTCGCCTTGGCGAGCTGATGGGTCACGGCGAGGGCGGACTGCGAATCGAAGCCGAGATCCTTGAACGACAAGCTCTTCTCGGCGAGGCCGAGCTGCTCGTCGTCCAGGACGGCGGTGGCGGTGGCGAGGACGAGCCGTATCAGTTCCCTGCTGCCCCGCTGCGTGTCTGCGCCATCCCGCTGGACGGGCGGCTGCGGACGCCGGCGCGGCATTCGCTCCTCGCGCCACCTGCGCGCAAAGGCGTAGACCGGCAGGTCCACGCGCCGCGCGTCACTGCCGTCGAAGGCATGCCGCCAGTCGACGGCCACGCCCTTCACATACGCCTCCGCCAGCGAGGTCATCAGCCTGCGCCGGCCGGGCTCATCGTTCCGCAGGGAAGCGATGACGGCGCACGACCGGTCCATGTCCGCCGCGGCGCGCATCAGTTCACCGGCAAGCGCCGGATGGTGCGAGATCTCCACGAAGACGGTGCTGCCGTTGTCGAGCACCGCACGAACGGCGTCCTGGAGGCCGTCTCCGGACACCAGATGGCAGGGTATGGAGCCGTCATCGGGCGACAGGTGCACAGGCAGCCGTGACGCGGAGGTGACGGCGCGCGCGGCGTCGCGCAGCGAGAGCGATCCCGCGACGCAGGCGGCGGCCACGGCTCCGCCGGTCTCCGCCACGATCCGGTGGGGGACGACCCCGTACGAGCGCCACACCTCGGCGAGCGACACGGTGTGCGCGAAGCGCACGGCCCGGGCGACCTCGGGGGAGTCGGCCGACGGGGGGCCTTCGGGGCCTTGGTTCCCGGCGCCCAGAATCACCTCGGTGAGGCTCCAGTCGGCGAACTCGGCCATCACTTGGGCGCATTCGGCCATGCGTGCGGCGAAGACAGGCGAGGACCGCCACAGTTCGGCCGCCGACTGCGCCAGGCGGGAGCTTTCGGTGCCGTCCGAGGCGTCGGGGAAGACGAAGACGGTGCGGGTGCGGTCCGGGTCGGTGACGGGTCCGGCGAAGGTGTGTCCGTGGGCCACCTCCCGCAGCGAGGCGAGCAGCTCTTCCCGGCTGCTGCCGACCGCGACGGCGCGATGGGAGAACGTGGTGCGTCCGCCGACCAGGGACCAGCCGATGTCCTGCGGGCGCGCGGCCCGGTCGTCCTCGACCCGGGCGAGCAGCGCGGCGGCCTGACGGCGCAGGTCAGAGGGGGTACGGCCGGACAGCGGCCACGGGACGACGGCGGGGGCGCCACCGCCCGCGGACGGGGCCCGGTCGAGGGACGCGGCCTGGTCGGCCGACGGAGCCTCTTCGACGACGCCCGCGTTTTCGTCACGGGGAGACCCCCCGCGGTGGCGCAGGCTCAGCAACGCCTTCAGAAGACCGGTGATGTCGACCGCGGGGCCGCCCCCCTCGTCCTCGCTCGCGACGCTGCCCGCGATCACGCCGTGTACGCGGTCGCCGTCGGCCAGAGCGAGGTTCAGGGGCTTGAGTACGACGAGTGCGGCGCCCCGGCCGCCGAGAACGTCGGGCGTGCGGCCGTCCGGTGACGGGTGTACGAGCGGCCCCGCCACGAGCGCGGTGGTGACCTCGCCGCCGCGCAGGCTCTCGCAGGCCCGGTGCAGGGCGGCCGACGAGGAGGAGGGGCCCGGCGCGATGGTCGGCCTCGGCCCGGACAGCCTCAGGCTGCGGGCGATGCGGGCAGCGCTCGTGTCCGGAGCCGCGCTCGCGTCCTGGTCTGCGCCCACCCCACCCGGCGCCCCCACGAACACCCCGGCCGGGGTGCCGCGCAGCGAGGCGGGGACGATGGCGGCGTCCTCCAGCGCTTCCCAGGCCAGTTCGAGCAGCAGCCGCCGACGCGGGTCGAGGCCCTTGGCTTCGCTCGCGGAGAGCCCGAAGAACTCCGCGTCGAACGCGTCCGCCCCCTCGCCCCCGTCCGCCCTGTCGGCCCCGCCAATGTCCTCGCCCTCCCCGGAGCCCGCCGGCGCCGGACGGGTCTCGGTGCTCACCAGGTGCCAGAAGGCCGTGGGGTCAGCCGCGTTCGGCGCCCAGCACGACATACCGACGACCGCGATCCTGTCCACCTGAAGTTCGCCGCCGGACGGTTCTGTAAACACTGATTTCTCCCACCGGAATGAGGCTTTCCGAATAACTGCACCGCACCGGTGGAAACCCTAATCAGGAGCAACCATGCGCCGGTAACAATGTGTTCTGTCACGCGCGAGGAGCGTCCCGTTACCAGCCTCGGAGATTCTCCCGGACTTTCGTACCGGAAGGTGCGTGAGAATAACGTGGAACTCTCTCGGCGGGCTCGCCTACGCGTTGTCCCACGACGGCGCCCGCCGCATCTCCACCACCGCGCACGACCAGGTGAACCCGGCTCCGATGCCCGCAAGGAGGATCCGCTGCCCGGGCTTGGCGCTGCCCGACTCGGCGAGGTAGGCCAGGCTCGCGAACTGGTCGCCCGCGCCGAGGTGCCCCACGGTCCTGCCCCAGGCCCAGGTGGTCGCGGACGGGTCCAGGCTCCACGGCCGCAGGAACGTCTGTGTGAGGCGGCGGCGTCCGAAGTGCGGCAGCACGAACCAGTCGATGTCGGACAGCTCGCAGCCGGCCTCGTTCAGCGCCCGCTTGAGCACCTCCGACTGGCCCGCGCGTACCCGCGCAACGCTGTAGGAGACACCCACCTTGTTGATGAAGGCCTGCTTGGTGGCCTCCAGGTCCATGGGCCGGCGGACCTCGAACGGCTCGGCTCCGAAGGGGTCGTCGCCCCGGTGCATCTCCTCCAGCTCGGGCTCGGAGACGGTGCACAGGCTGCGCAGCTGCGCGAAGCCGGGCTGGCGGGAGAGGACGAGCGCCGTGCCCGCGTCGCCGTACACGGTGCCCGGGTCGCCTCCCCAGCGGTCGAAGCCCGGCTCGCAGAACCGGTCGCCCGTGGTCAGCAGGGCCGAGCTGTTGCGCAGGCCGCCGCTCAGCATGCCGGCGGCCAGCTCCATGGCCGCCATGCCGCCGTTGGAGAGCTGGCGCACCTCGATGGCGGGGCAGCGGTTGCCCACCGCTTCACGCTGGATGTAGGAGACGGGGGCCCACAGGTCGTGCCCCTGGTAGTAGACGTCGGCGTGCAGGATCAGGTCGACGTCCAGGGGCACGGTCCCCGAGCGCCGCAGTGCCGTGCGTGCGGCCTCGGCCGCCATCTCGGGCGCCGAGACGCCGTCCGATACGGCGATGGAGGCCAGGTCCGTCTGCCGTGCGAGCCTCTCGTCGAAGTCGCCGCGCTCCACGGCATCCGCGACCGCGACCCGGCCGGGTATGTGGACGCCGACCCCGGTGATGTACAGGTCATCGAACCTCATCAGCCCGTGTCTCCCTTTCCGCTGCCGATCTGCTCCCGCTACGCCCTGGATCTCAAGCCCTGATATCCGCCTCATGGTGACAAGAAGACGTGCAATCAGGATGGAGGATAAATGGAGAAGACAGCTCCCCCGATGTTCTCCGGCTGCTCTCCGGCCGGTAATCAGTCGGTAATCGGCGGGTGTTCCGCAAGGGTGCCCGAACGGTGGGGGAGCGGCGGTAAATTGCTGGAATGGAACCTCAAGACCTGGAGATTCTTCGACAGTTTGTCAATAACAAACTCGGCGGTGACGACACGCAGTTGGACTCCCTGTCGGAGAAACCCCTGCAGCTGTATGAGGACTTCGGTGCGACGGGACTCGCCAACTGGTGGCTGCCCGAGGAGTCCGGGGGCCGCGGGTTCTCCCTCGAGGACGGCGTCGAGATCGTCAACGAAATCGCGTACGGCGATGCCGGCGTGGCCTTCACGCTGCTCGTGTCGATCCTCGGCAGCACGGTGGTCCGGCTCTACGGATCGGACGACCTCAAGGCCCGCTATCTGAAGCCCATGGCGACCGGCGGCACGTCCTGCGCCGCGCTCGGCAGCGAACGCGAGGCCGGCAGCGAGCTGAACAGGATCGGGACGGTCGCCGCGCGGTCCGGGAACGATCTCGTCCTGACCGGTGAGAAGTTCTTCGCCACCAACGCGGACTTCGCCGACTTCCTGCTCGTCATCGCCAAGGCCGCCGACGATCCGGACGAGTACCTCGCGGTGGTCGTCCCGAGGGACGCGCCGGGGGTCGAGATCGTCAAGCGCTGGGACGTCATCGGGCTGCGCGCCTCGCACACCTACTCGGTGAAGCTCGACAACTGCCGGGTGCCCGCCGCCAACCAGCTGTCCGGGTCCGGCCTGCGGCTCCTGGAGACCGGGCTCAACGCAAGCCGGACCCTCATCGCGGCGAGCGCGATCGGCATCGCGAGGCGGATACGGGACCACTGCATGACGTACGCGAAGGAGAAGCAGTTCCGCGGCGGCACTCTCCTGGAAAGCCCGGTCCTCGCGCAGAAGCTGGGGCAGATGGAGATGCAGATCGACGTCATGAAGAGCCACTGCCTGAAGGCCGCCCGCGAGTACGACGAGATCATGGCGGCCCCTGACGCCGCCAAGGTCTTCTCCCGGAAGGGCACGCTGAAGTCCGCCCTCACGGCGAAGATCTTCTGCGGCCAGGCGGGCTGGAGCATCGCGAGCGCCGGCTCCGAGATGTTCGGCGGACTCGGCTACACGAACGAACTCCCGATCGGAAAACTGCTCAGGGACATGCGCTACGTGTCGATCGTCGAGGGAGGCGACGACGTACTGCGCGAACTCCTGTTCAGCCGCTACGTGATACCGGTGTCGCGCCGTACCTGAGCACCGCGCGCCGTCGGTGACCCCGGAGCCGAGGCCGATGGGTCCAAACGGCGAAGGCGGGCCGCGCACGCGGCCCGCCTTCACCGTGCCCTGTCCGTCAGGCCACCGGGGGATGCAGCAGCAGGGCCGACGGCACGGCATCCGGAGCGGTCAGCCGCAGCAGGTTGTAGCCGATGCCGGCAAGGCCGGTGAACAGCCCCGGCACCTCGGCGCCGTCGGGCGACCCGCACCGCCAGCCGTCGCGGCGAGCGCTGCGCAGACAGGCGTCCAGCCGGCGGTCGAGCTCCCCCGGTTCCGTCAGACCGTGCCGCTCGGCCAGCAGAAACAGTTCGAGGTTGCCCAGATCGCCGTGACAGAGGCTGTGATTGCCGCGGCCGGGCCCAGTCGCGCGCAGCGCGGCCGTCACGTCGAGGACCGCGTTGTCCCGCAAGTCCGGTACGCCCATCAGGTCGAAGCGCGACAGGGCGATACCCGCCGCACCGTGACACCACGCCGAGCGGAACCGTTCGGCGGCCCCGTCGCGAAGGTCCGGCCAGTTGCCCGCCTCGGTGTCGAAGGTGGCCGCCTCGTATGCCAGTGCCCGGGCCGCCGCGCTGCGGTAGCGCTCGTCGCGGACCAGGTCCGCGAGGCGTGACAGCGCCATGAGGATGCCCGAAGTGCCGTGCGCCAGGCCCGTGATGGGCTGAGCGCTGCGCACGCTCTCGTTCTGCCACGCGGCGCCGACCGGCGTCGCCGCGGTGCGCGCGAGCAGGTGGTCGGCGGCGCGCCGTGCCGTGGCCGCCAGACGCGGATCGTCGTCGACGGCGAGCGCGCTCAGGAGCACCAGGACGCAACCGGCGCTGCCGCCGAAGACGTCCAGTTGCCCGTCGTGCGAGATGGCCTCGTCCAGCTGGGGCAGCAGGGCGTCACGCACTGCTTCGTACGAACGAGTCGAGCCGGACGTCCGGCGCTCGTGACTCAGCAGGAACAGTGCGCTCAACCCGGCGCAGAAGGCCCCCAGAGCGGGTGCCGCCGCAGCTGCCCCGGATTCCGCGGCCCGTGCAGAGGTGACACGCCGCACGACGTCCGCAACCACCAGATCGGCGAAATCCGCGTACCGCTGCCGACCGCTGACGCGACCGAGTGCCCGGAAGAAGAGACCGATCCCAGACGTGCCCGAGTAGAGATCCGCGCCCACCGGCTCGATGTCGCTCACATCCGCCGCGACCGTGCGCGTCCCCAGCCACCCGACCCGCTCTCCGCTGACGCAGGCCAGCCGCATGAGCCGGTCACCGATCTCCTCCGCCGCTCTGAGCGCCTCCTCGGGCAGTGCGGCGCGGGTAGTGGTGGTGGTGCCCGTACGCCGGCCCGAGCCGGCGGGGGCGACCCGGCGAGCGTCGGGCGGGCGGAGATCCGCGAAGGCCGCACCAATGATCCATTCCTGCCGTTCGCAGTCGTCGCGCCCCAGCCGCCGCAGGCGCTTCCGTACGAGGTCCAGTGGCGCCTCGGCCAGGAAATCCGGTATCCGACGGTCGTTGTGCACATACAAGTCCCGTGCGTCCGGGCGTACTTGGAAGAAGGGGATGTCACCGCTCAGCAGCGCGTCCATCTCGCCGCGGACGATCACCTCACGGTGCGGGGCCCCCTGCCAGCCCGAGCACAGGCGGGCCACGCTCTGCTCGCGGTCCAGCGCGTCGCGGGCGAAATCCGGATGGAAGCTCTCCGTGAGGACCTGGCCGTACACGTAGGTGGCGCGGTGCAGATAGCGCACCGGGTGCCCGGCGAACCCGTCGATCAGGCCGCCGGGTGCCAGCAGTTCGTCGCGGTGTTCCCGCAGCCATTCGTACCCGATGCGGAACCCGGCCAGGACGGCGTCGGTGTACTCGCCCGGATTGATCAGGAGCCCGTCCGACGTGCGGGGCCGGTTGTCGGCGGCCGGTACTTCCACCTCCTGGCTGACCAGGCGGATTGTGTCGGTGCCCACGTCCCGGGGAACCAGGACCGGCACGAGCCACGGCTGTCCGCCGGTGCCGTTGATGCCGCTCAGGTCGGTGGTCCTGGTGCGGCCCGGCTCCTGGCCGACCAGCGTTTTGCCGGGGAGCAAGCCCGTGGTGAAGACGGAGTCGCGCAGCATCTCCGCCGCCGGATCGACCGGTGCGGGGGCGCGGGCTTCCCACACGGCCGCGCCACCGCCCGCCGGGTGGAAGAGCGCCTCCAGGTCGATGAGCACGGGGTGGGCGCCCGCGGCGATGAGGTTCTCGTGGTGCAGGTCGGTGCCGTTGAGGGCGTGGACGAGAGCGAGCAGCGCCCCCAGACGCCGGTAGAACTCGGCCGCCTCGTCCGGCGACGCGCACGGGGCCGCCCGGATCAGCTCGACCCACCCGTGGCCGCCCCGCTCCACCACCCGCGGAGTACTCAAGTCCAGACCGCTGTCCTGTACGAAGCGGGCGACAAGGGCGTTGAAGGCGGTGTCCACGCCGAGGGAGCGCGGCTTGTAGATGACGGCGCTGCCGTCAGTGAAGTCCACCCGGGCCACGCTCCGGCCGCCGTTGTGCGTATCGCCCTGCCCGAAGGCCACCGCACCCACGGCGGGCGCCTGCTCCCCGAACCGACGCGGCATGAGGGTGCGGGTCACGTCATCCAGGTCATCGCGCAGATGGCGGGCGAACTGCAGGCGGGTGGTGACCCATTGCTCCATGACTTCGGTGACGCGGCGTGCCAGGACGGGATACCGGGCCCAGAAATCGGCCTGGTATCCGGGGGTCGTCAGGCGCTCGGTGAAGGACGCGAACCGCTCCTGAGCGGTGGCGCCGGCCAGCGAGTTCCGTTCGCGCGCCAGATTGATCTCAAGGATCACCGTGGGGCCGAGCGTCATGTCGAGCTGCTGCAGGGGAAGATCCGAGCACAGGGCGTCCACAAGACCTTTGATGCCCTCGACGGCGGGAGCTGCGAGCAACTCCTCGCGCAGCCGGGCGCGGGCGCGGCGCACCAGCGGTTCGGCGAGGCGCATCAGGGGCGGCAGCAGTGACTCCGGCCGGTCACAGCCGCTCCCCTCTTGTGCCTCGCCTCCGTCGCCGTACCTTTCGTACGCCTCGGTGAACGGTCCGGTCCAGGGCGCGGGAAAGGCATCGGGCAGCCGTGCCGCCACGTCGGCCGGGTCCTCGCCGAGGAGGAGCCGCAACTCCTCGGGCCCGACTCCCAGGGCCCGCAGGTTGGCCGCGAAGGCCGAGGCGTCGCGAAAGGGGGCCATCCGCCGCCATCCGGCGAACCGGTCGGCCCCACGCGTGCCGGACGACGACACCGGCGACGGTGCGCCCGTCAGGCGTTCGCCGACGTACAGCGTCCGAGCTTCATGGATGGTGCCGGGCAGCCGTGCGGTGCGGACTTCCTCGGGCCCGGACATGGCGTTCCCCTTCCAGTCGGCGGCAGAAGGCAGGCCCGGCGAGAGCAGAGAGCCGTCGCCGGGCCTGTGGTGATGAGGCGTCAGCAGCAGTGCCAGTAGCTGATCGTGAGGGTCCGCACGGAACCGCTCTTGGCCTGCACCTCGGTGCGCTCGCCGGGAAGGTCGGAGACGAGGTCGACACTGCCCGACGGGTGGTCCGCGTTCGCGTCGAGGATCTCGCTGATGAAGCCCATGGCCGGGCTGGTGTTCATGTCGTGATTCCTTTCGTCGATGGGGCTTTCCTGTCCCGCCGGCCTCACGGGAGGCCGACGGAGATCTGCCGAGTCACAGGACCTTCTCCATGCCGCCGTCGATGAGGTAGTCGGCCCCGGTGATGTACGAGGCGGCGGGTGAACCCAGGAAGACGATCAGGTTGGCGACCTCCTGCGGCGTGCCCCACCGTCCGGACGTGACGTGAGCCATGGCCGGGAATTCCTCCGCGAACTGCTCGAACGACTCGACGCCCCACTCCTTGCTCAGCCGGGGCCCGTACTCGTCCCACAGCGGAGTCGTGATCAGTCCGGGAGACACCGAGTTGACGCGGATGCCCCGCGGGCCGAGGTCGTCCGCAAGGCTCTTGGACCATGCCCGCAGGGCCGCCTTCGACGACGCGTAGAAGTACGGTCCCTGGCTCGGCCAGCGGCCGACACTGGAAGCGATGGTGACCACGGACTCCCGCAGCTGGGGCAGTAGTTCACGGGTCACCCGGACCGCCGAGTTCAGGTTGAGGTCGAAGCCGCGCTGCCAGACCTCCTCGGTGAGTCCGTCCAGACCCGTGATCGGCATGCCGGCAAGGCCGCCCACGCCGTTGACCAGGACATCGACGCCGTCCGGGAACTCCTCGGCCGCCCGCTGGGCAAGCAGCTTGGCGCCCTCTTGGGTCGTCAGGTCGCCTTCGAAGGTAAGCGCGTCGCTCTCCTTGAGCTCCGCGGACACGTTCAGGTCGGCGCCCAGGACGCGCGCGCCCTCCGCCAGGAACGTGCGGGCGGTCGCTGCTCCGATGCCCCGGCCCGCCGCGGTGACCACGACCGACTTGCCTGCGTACCCCAGATCCATGCTCAATTTCCCCTATCGGTTTGTGGATTGCGTTCTGTTCCGGAGCCGGTTCAAGCCGGGAGACGGGACAGCGTTTCTTGTACGCGCTCCTGGATCGCGGGATCCATGAGCACGGTCGGCGGGTCGAGCAGCCCGAAGACCCGCAGGCAGCTGAGGGTCAGAGGGCCGTCGAGGGTGGCCGCGATCTGGGTCCGGCCCACCAGTTCGAGCGCCTGCAGCGTCTCCGGGGTCCGCTCGCCCTGGACGCCGGGAAAACTGAGGTCGCTGAGCTGCGTCATCGTCCAGACCGGATCGACGACCTGCTCGGTGAGCCGCCGGAAGTACGCCTCCGCATCCGGCTCTTGCCCCTCCTGCAGGTGCTCGCGCAAGGCCACGGCCTGCATGGCGGCGAACGCCATCCCCTGTCCGTAGCGGGGGTTGAGACTGCACACGGCGTCACCGAGCGTGAGCAGCCCGCGGGGGAAGGAGTCCATGCGCTCGTAGCGCCGCCGCAAGCTGGCCGGGAAGCGGTAGCGCCGCGCCTCGGTCAGCGGCTCGGCGGCCTGGAGGATCTCGTAGATGTCCGGGGCCGCGAGGGACTTGGCGAAGGCGTCGAAGCCCTCGGCATCGGTCGGCGGGTGGTCCCCGAGCACGCCGTAGAGCGTCACCACGGCGCGGTCGCCCTCCACCCGCTGGCACGATCCACCGCGCGGGGAGTCGGGGGTGGCGACGATGTTGATGCAGACGTCCCCGGCGAAAGCGCCGGCGGGCGCCCGTACGAAGCGGGTGGCGTACCCCACGTCGACCTTGAGCTTCTCCTCCTCGACCCGCCCGTGGCCGTGCTCCTCCAGCCATACGGGGGTGCGCGAGCCCCGCCCGGTGGCGTCCACGACGAGGTCAGCCGTCAGCGTCTGGCTGCCGTCAAAACCGTCGCGCTCCAGGAGCACTCCGTCGACGACGCTCCCGTCGCCGGAGAAGGAGAGCCCGGCGACGTCCCGTCCGCCGAGCAGTGTCACCTGCGGGAGCGCTTCGGCGCGGGCGCGCAGATGGCGCTCCCTGAAGGTGCGGGAGCTGATCACGGTGGAGAGCCCGGACTCGCTCTTGACGAGGGGGTGGCCGCCGATCACCCAGCGGACGTCCCTGGCGATGTCAGCGGGGTGGGCGCCGCCCGCCGCCATCTCGTCGCCGAGACCGGGGAACAACTCCTCCGCGATCTGGTAGCCGCGGGCCAGGAAGTCATGCGCGTGTCCGCTCTGCGGAACCCCGCGCCGCTGTTCGTCGGCGGGATCGTCCCGCTCCACGACGGTCACCCGCCCGTAGACATCGGCCAGTACCCGGGCCGCAAAGAGGCCGGCCGGGCCGGCTCCCAGGACGACCGCGTGGCCTTCTGCGCGAGATTTCATGCCGAGCCGCTCCTCGTAGTCGGTGCGCGACCTTCCGGGATTCATTTGCGCAGCTCAAAGTAGGCCTACGACGCCCACGGCACGCCCATCGCATGAGCACAATCCGCCGCGTGCGCAGGATTACCGGCGTATTACCAGCGGCTGTTTCCCCGCTTGCCGGCATTCCCTAGGCTCACGCGAAACGTGGTGGCACAGCGGGGGGCGGGAGAGTGTCTGCCTCGTGTCCGCCTCCCCGCACCGGAGGAGAGATGATGGAATCGCCAGCAGCACCGGCAGCAACGGAACCCCAGCTCACCGAGCCGTATTTGACCACCGTGCTGTCCAGTTCGGGCCTTGGGGTCGAATATGTGCGGGCCGCGGGCAACACGGTCTTCCACCTCGACGCCGACGGCAAAGAAATTCCGGTCACCGACTACTGCGGCGGATACGCGTCATTGATCCTGGGCCACAACAATACGGAGATCACGGCCCACGCCAAGTCCGTTCTCGACTCCGGCATCCCGGTGTACGCACAGTTCTCACCTCACCCCGCGGCCAACCGGCTCGCGGCAAAGCTCAACGAAATCGTCGCGCGTGAGACCGGAGCCACCGAGCCCTACTTCGCGCATTTCGCCAGCACGGGCGCCGAGGCGATCGAAACGGGCGTCAAGCACGCGGAGTTCGACCGCGTACTCAAGGTCGCGGCGCTGCTGGGCGAGATCGAGGCGCACATCGAGGAGGCGCGGGAGGCGGCGCGGGGCGGCCGTCTCACGGTGGCCGACTCCGCCTACCGCAAGGCGGGGGCGGAAGCGCCGTCCGGTGCCGGTTCCGACACCGATGCCGCGTCGTCGCAGGACGCCTTCGAGCAGCTGGCCGGTGCCGTGGCCCGCCACAACGGCGAAGTGGCCGCGCGCCCGCCGGTGCTCCTCGCACTGGAGGGCTCGTTCCACGGGAAGCTGATGGGCAGCGTCCAGCTCACCCACAACAGCGGCTTCCGCTCGGCGTTCGGCGGCCTCGGCGCTCAGGCGCTTTTCGTCCCGCACGACCAGCCCGACGTACTCACCAAGACCGTGGACGGCATACGGGAGCAGGCGCGCGTCCTGGATGTCGTGGTCACCGACGGCGTCGCCGAGGTCGTGGAGCGCGACTTCCCCGCCTTCTGCGCCTTCCTGGTGGAGCCGATCCAGGGTGAGGGCGGCATCCGTGAGCTGGACCGGGACGCTGCAGCGCACATCCAGCGCGTGTCCGCCGAAGCGGACTGCCCGCTGCTGATCGACGAGATCCAGACGGGCCTTGGCCGTACCGGCGCCTTCTTCGCCAGCTCCCTGGTGGGGCTGCGCGGTGACTACTACGTACTGTCCAAGAGCCTGGGCGGCGGCATCGCCAAAAGCTCGGTCGTCCTGGTACACCAGAAGCGCTACCGAGGAGAGTTCGAGCTGGTGCACAGCTCGACCTTCGCCAAGGACGGTTTCTCCACCGCCATCGCCCTCAAGGTGCTGGAGATGCTGGAGGCGGAGGACGGCGCGGCGTACCGACAGGCCGTGGAGCGTGGCGAGATGCTGCGCGCGGCGCTCGACCGTGTGCGTGCCGACTACCCGGAGATCGTCAAGGAGACGCGTGGCAAGGGCCTGCTGCAGGGGCTGGAGTTCCATGACCAGTCCGGGTCCGGCTCCGCGATGATCAGCTCCGCCGCCGCGGGCGGGATCCTGGGGTACGTCGTTGCCGGCTTCCTGCTGCGGGCGCACCGTATCAGGGTGCTGCCGACGGCCAGTGCGCCGAACACGTTGCGGTTCGCTCCTTCCCTGTATCTGACAGAAGAGGAGACCGGCCGCCTGGAGACGGGACTGCGTGACCTGTGCGCCCTGTTGCGCGACCAGGACGAGCAGCGCCTGACAGGCTGACGGCACCCGGCGCCGCCGCCGCTGCCGTCCATGACACGCCGCCCCCCGGGCGGCGTGTCCCCGCGCTCGCGGGAGCCGACGCTCCCGCGCCTGCTCAACTTCCTGCCAACGTGCTCTCAGGGACTGGATGTTGACCGGCGGTACGGGGAAGCGAGGTTCTGGCTGCGATCGTATTTGGTCAGCCATGCCGCCAGGACGGCGATGAACGCCCCTGGCGCGACTCGGACCCTTGGGCGGGAAGCAGCCTGTCGCCTGGCAGCGGTCCGTCCAGTACGCCTGCTGGTTCGCAGCCCGGAACGGTTGACGGTGACCGGGCCGCGAAGTCGTGGGACTGGAGTCGCCGAGAGGGATGATTCTCTCCAACCAGCGCAAGTACTGCCCGGGCACCGGATTGCTCACGAAGCTCGCCGACGAGGAGACAGAATGAGCGCCCTCATCGAGGGGGAGGAGATCTCCCACGAAGCCGAGCCATGCCCTGCTCGGCTCGCAGGTCAAGGCATCCCGTTCCTCGGGGACCTTCCGCCGCAGGGTGTTCTGGCTGCTGCCGCACGAGCGGGACTCCGATCCGGCAGGGCTGTACGCGAGCTCGGCCCCGGCCGGGGCCATCGACCCGCGGACCCCGGCCCCGGGCAGCAGGGGCTGCAAGACGGAGCGCTCGGAGGGCGGGCCGCCCTCGCGGGCCATGCGGGAAATGGGGATCACGCTGCCGCTGTGACGCCGCCGCGGCAGCCTAGCGCCGGGTCACGGTCCCGCTGACCTGCGCGTTGAAGACGCGGCGGCCGTCCTGACGGCCGGTCACCAGGACGCTCATGCTGTCGGCCTGCTGAACGAACAGGGGGGCGGTCTCGATCCAGCAAGGCCGGTCGAACTCGGCATAGCTGAGGAACTCCGTGGTCATGGCCGTCAGCGTCAGCGAGCAGTCGGGGACGAGCAGGCCGAGCGTGGCCTGGCGGGCGGCCTCCATGAGCACCATCGGCGGGATGTGGTCGTCGCCGACGTCGAAGAGCACCGGGTGGTCCGGGTCCGGGCTGAGCCGCCAGCGGCCGGGATGTTCACTCGAGGCGAGGACCACGTCCCGCGGCAGACCCCGGCCGAAGGCGGACGGGGCCACCTCCGAGGGGCGGTGGGCCGGCAGGGGCTGCGGGACCGTGCCGCGCAGCCGCTGATAGGCGCCGGGAGAAGCACAGACGAAGCGCACGGCGCCGGTGGCCAGCGCGCGGCCGGCGCGCCGGATGGTGACGTCCAGGCCGAACTCCACGAGTCGCCTGCCCTTGCGCTCGAGGTCGGTGCAGTTCGCGTCGATGGTGAGGTCGCTGGGGACCACGCCGATGGCGAGTTCGTCCGGGTCGGCGGTGAACGACAGATCGCACGGCATGAAGTGATGGCCGAGCGGCACCCCCAGCTCGGCATGCGCGAGATACAGCGCGACCTGCTGGATCGTTTCTGCTGCCTGCAGCGGGTCATGCCGTCCGTCGGGCCCGTTGAAGAAGGCGTGCGCCCGCGGCCACTGGCCGGTGAGCGTGAAGCGCGTGGCGCCCGACCGCCGGCAGCTGGTCAGGAAGACTTCGGCCATGGACGAGTGGCGTACGTACTCGCACGGCACCGTCGTGGTCAGCAGGAACGGCGCATCGGGGCCGGAAACCAGGTTTCCTTCCTCGACCGAGCAGTCCTCGGTCCGCGCCGCAGTGTTCGGAGTCATCAAGCTCATCAGACTTCTCCCCCCGGAAGAACGCCCATGTGATCGAGCACGGGTACGTAAGATACGGACCCACCGGTTTTGTCTTCAACCCCCAAACCGACTACGGAAGCACCCGCGCTCCGATTGGCCGAAAGCGGTCTACGGCACGCCCGAAAAAACAACCAGGCAACCGGTATATTTTCTGGTGGCCGGACAGGAAGTTCCCTGTGGTCCGGCCGGAGGGGGAGCGACCGCGATGGCGTACGCCCGCACAGATGTGGTGATCGTGGGCGGGGGCCCGGTCGGCCTGCTGCTCGCCGCCGAACTCGCCGGCTACGGCGTGCGCACGGTGGTCGTCGAGGAACGTGCCGAGGTGTCCGAACATCCCAGGGCCACCACGCTGCACGCCCGCACCGCACAGATCCTCGCGCGCAGGGGCCATCTGCGCGCTCCCTCACTGCCGCTGGGCGAGGGGACCGTCAGTACGCCCTTCCACTTCGCCGGTGTGTGGGGCCTGGACCTCACCGCACCCGCGACCGAGCCGGAGCCGCTGTTCAAACAGCCGCAGGCCGACCTCGAGCGGCTCTTCGAGGCGCGGGCGCTGGCCGCGGGCGCGCAGGTGCTGCGCCGCCACCGTGTCACCGGCCTCGACCGGCAGGAGACCGGCGTGACAGTGAGTGCACAACACCCCGGCGGGCACACCCGTTTCGAGGCCGCCTACGTCGTCGGGGCCGACGGCGCCCGCAGCACGGTGCGGACCCTTGCCGCCATACCCTCCGACGCGACCTCGCCGACGATGGCGGCCATGGTCGGGGTCGTGCGGTGCGAGGGGGCGCAGGCACCTGAGCCGGGCTGGCATCGCACGCCGCGCGGCTGGGTGGTGGCCAAGCGCACGGCCCAGGGCCGCTTGCACCTGCGGGCGGTCGATTGCCTGCGGGCGCATACGGACCACACGCTGCCGCTCGGAATCGAGGAGTTCCGCCGGGAGATGTCGCGGATCATGGGCCGGGAGATCGCCATGGACGAGCCACGCTGGCTGAGCCGCTTCAGCGACTTCTCCCGCCTCGCCCGCACCTACCGCTCCGGGCGGATCCTCCTGGTCGGGGACGCCGCCCATCTGCATTTCCCCATCGGAGCCCAAGGGTTGAGCACGGGCCTGCTCGACGCCCTGAACCTGGGCTGGAAGCTCGCCTTCACCGTCCGGGGCTCAGCCGCCCCGGACCTGCTCGACTCCTACGACGCCGAGCGCAGGCCCGCAGCCGCGCGTCTCCTGGACCAGATCCGTACGCAGGCGGACTTGATGCGCCCAGGCAGGACACCCGGCTCACTGGAGGAACTGACCGCCATGCTGGGTGCGGACGACGCCGACGCGGAGCTCGAGCGGATCGGGCTCATGGTCAGTGGCCAGGACACCGTGCTGCCGTCACGGTCGGCTCAACCGTCCGTGTGGGAGGGCCGGTTCCTCACCAACCGAGAACTGACAACGGACGACGGACCGACCGATGTCATCCGGCTCCTGCGGGACGGGCGCATGCTTGTGCTGCGCTTCGGGTCCCTGGGGCCGGCTCGCGTGTCCGGCGTGCCGCATGGACTGCGGCACGTCCTGCGCGAGGTCCACGCGGCGCCGGTGGCCGGCTGGCCCCGCGCCGCGGTGCTCCTGCGGCCTGATGGCCACGTGGCCTGGGCGTCGGACACCGCCGACGGCCCCGACATGCCGCTCGCCCGGTGGCTGGCGCCGGCGGGCGGGGCTCAGGCCGAGGCGCCGGCCAGCTCGGCCGTGTCCGCGAGCGCCTGAACCTCGGCGTAGATCGCGGCGCCGCGCTCGGGCGAGAGGTCGATCGTGGTGAGCACAGATGACTGCACGACGTTGGGCATGATGTGGCGCAGCAGCACCGACGTCCGGTGATTCAGATCCGCGTAGTTGCTGACGGCCTGGGACATCGACTGCACGCCGGCGTAGGCGCCCACCACCAAATCAGCCGTGTCACAGGGCACGACGTGGGGCAGCAACTCACCTTGCTCCTTGGCCACTTCCAGGAGGGTGGTCATCCCCTTGCCCCAGTCCTGGAAGGACGTCCCGCGGTCGAGCTCCGCCGCGTGCTGGTCCATGGCCAGACGGACCCCGGCCCGCACCATCGGGTCCTCCTGCAGCCGGTACGTCTGCAGGAGAACCGTGTCGATGACCTCCTGCGCCTTGCAGGCGCGAGGCGGGACGATTCCCATGTGACGTCCCTGCGCCGCCATCACCCCATAGGCCAGGTCCTCTTTGGACTGGAAGTGGAAGTACAGCGCACCCTTGGTCACACCAGCGGCGCTGAGGATGTCCGTGATGGTGGCCGCCTGGAAGCCGTGCTCCTCGAATACTGAGGCTGCAGCGACCAGAATCGCTCGTCGTGTGCGGATCGCACGGTCTTGTTTTGGCATGTTTCCACCGCCTCCGAGATCATGGAACCTGGGGAGGCCCATATAAAAAAAACCGTCAAGTTCGTATCTTAGCCCCTCTCGATGCCTGCCGTCAGAGCCCAGGACGTGATCGAGACCGGGCCGGATGTCGGAGTTGTGCGGGGATGGCCGGAGCGCGGAGCGCTCTACAGCCGGACGGCGGTGACGGTGGTACGGAACATCTCCGCGCCGCCCTGCTCGCCGATGACCTGAACCCGTTCGCCCCGGGGGCCGTCGGGCAGCCGTACGGCCTCGATGAAGCACGGTGCGTCGAGCTCGACGTAGCGCAGGTACTCGGACTCGACCTCCACGGGCACCAGGCGGGCGGCGTCGGGGAGGACCGCCGCCGCGGCCTGTCGCGCGGCCTCGGTCAGGAGCATCCCGGGCACATGGTCGACGGGGTGGTCGAAGAGCACGGGATGGCGGGTGTCCACCCGCAGTTGCCACCGGTGGTCGGCGCCGATGGGGGAGAGCACCACATCGGTCGGCGACAGGCGGCCCACGCTCTGCGGCGGAACCGGCGCGGTGAGCGGGATCTGCAGATGTCCCTGGTTGCCGCGCAGCCGGCGGTAGGCCCGCGGCGCGATGCACGTGTACGTGATGCGGCCGGTGGCGACGGTCTGTCCGTCTCGGCGGATCACCGCGTCGTAGCGGGCTCCGGTGTGCGTGTCCCGGCGCTCGCGCACGTCGCTGAACGTCACCTCGATGTCGAGGTCCGCCGGGGTGCTGCCGACGTGAAGCTGCTCCGGCCGCACCGACATCGCGAAGGTGTGCATGAGGAACTGGTGGCCGACCGGGACACCGAGTTCCGTGTGCGGCAGAAGGAAACCGACCTGTCTGATCGTCTCCGCGGCCAGCAGCGGGTCGTGGTAGGTCCCCTGGAGGGGCGAGTAGAAGCTGTGGCAGCGGGGCCACTGGGCCGTGACGCCGAACTGCATGTCGTCGAGCCGCCGTTGGCCGGTGAGCAGCACCTCGGCGACGGCCGCACGATGGACGAACTCCTTGGGCACCGTGGTGGTGAGCCGGACCGGCGGACGGTCTGCGGGCCACGGATCCTGCGGCGTCGGGCCGGCGGGTATCCGCTGCAATGGTTTTTCCGCGGGGCTGAACGTGTTCGTGGACATGTAGTTCCCCCAGAGTCGTGACCGGAGAGAGCGCCGAGAGGGGCGCCCTCGCAGATCTCAACATACAGACCACCCGGTTTATTTACTACAGACTTGTGCCGTTTATTGAGTGGCGGGAAATGGAGGTTCCGGTTCCGACCTCTCGGGTCAGAACAGGCGATAAGCGAGCACTCAATTTACCGCAGGGTGACCGGAAGATGCCCCTGAGCTCGCCTATTTGCTCGAACTCCCCGCTGTGGACTCCGGGCGGCCCCGGATGCGCCGCGACCGCTTTGGCGAGAGGACCGTATGCCGCACGGGATCTGAGGGAATTCCGTCACGCGAGAATGCCCGGATATTTGTAGGGCGCGCTGTAGTTGACCGCTGGGCGGGCTCGACCAGTGCTCCAGTACGGACGGCGACGATCGCCCCGCCCCGATCGCCAGCCCCGGAGCGCGGGCACCTGACGGCAGCCCGCTCCGCGGCGGTGCGATGGCACCGGGGGAGGCGTCCGTCACGTGGTGCGGGGCCGGGACAGCTCGGTACCACCGGCCGGATCCAGGGCGGCGAGCACCTCGGGCTTGGCCAGACACGGCAGGATGAAGTGCCAGAAGCGGGCCAGCGCGCCGGGCGTGAACCAACGGGGATCGGCACCGCCGAGCACCTCGAGGCCGGTGATGGCCGCCGTGATCGAGACGCTGACGTCCTCGGGACGCACATGATCGGCGAGCAGACCCTCCGCCTCGGCCGCGGCCAGCAGCCGGCGGACACAGGCATGCCACTCCAGGCGCAGGTCCGGGCCCGTGCGCCCCGGCGTGCGGCAGCTGAGATGGAGCCCGGCCCGTGCCACGACATTGCGCCGCAGCTCTTCGGCGAGGGCATGCGAAGCGGCGGTCAGCCGCTGCAGGGCGTTCATGCCCGGCGCCTGGACCGCGCGCACCGCGCCCCGCAGGGCAACGGCCGCGGCGGCCTCGACGGCGGAGGCCACCGCGGCCTTGTTCGCGAAGTGGAAGTGCAGGGCCCCGGCGCTCACGCCGGCGTTGGAACTGATCTCCGCAAGCTTCGCCTGGACGTATCCGCAGCGTTCGAACGTCTCGGCCGCCGAGCGGATGAGCGCGTCACGGGTGCGTACGGCACGTTGCTGCTTCATGCGGGATCTCCTCCGGGGACGGTTGCTGCACGATCCCCAAGTATGAAACCAGCATGCCGGTTTCTTTGCTACGTGTGAAGATTCTGGCCGATTTGTGCTGGACGCTCAGACGGGTATGGCGCTTCCGCGTCTTCTGTGTCGATCACGATTCACGGGGTCCGGCCGACGGGCCGAGTGTCGACCGAAAACCGGCTCCACCTTGGGCAAAGGAGATGCGAGTGTGCCGGTTGTTGCCCCGAGGTCCCCCGGCCCCCGGCGGCTACGGTACGTTGCCCCCTGCACCCATCACGCCTCCGGCCGTTAAAGACTCGACAAAACCAACCCCCCGTTTTGTTTTGTTGTATGCGGCGGAAAGTACGACATGCTCTTTGCAGTGCCTGCCTCGGCCGCGCGTCGCAGGGTGCCCGGCGGCGTCACGAGTCCGCGATGCCGGCCCGGCTGTGTCAGAGGCGGGCCGTGTTGGAGAGGTGAGCGATGGCCAAGCAGGAGCGAGCGGTCCGGACCCGCGAGTCTTTGATCCAGTGCGCCGCCGAGGTGTTCGCGCGCGAGGGGTACGTGTCGGCTTCGCTCTCCCACATCAGCCGGCGGGCCGGGGTCAGTAACGGTGCGCTCCATTTCCACTTCGAGGCGAAGCGGGAGCTGGCCCGCGCGGTGGAGGACGAGGCGGCGCGCAGGGTGCGGGCGATCACCGGAGATGTTCCGGCGGCCGGCGGCGTTCGGGGGGACGCGTTGGAGGGTTTGATCGACGCGACGCACGGCCTGATGGCCGGCCTCGCGGAGGATGTCGTCGTACGGGCGGGCTTCGAGCTCGGGGGCGAGCCCGCGCTGGGGGCGAAGGCGGGCGTGCGGCGGTACTGGCAGGCGTGGGTCGAGGACATGCTCGTGCGCGCGGAGCGCGAGGGGCGCCTCGCGGAAGGCGTGACGCCCGAAGGGGTGGCGCCCTCCATCGTCGCGGTCACCGTGGGTCTCGAAGTGCTGGGCGGCACGGACAGCGGATGGCTGACGGGGCAGCACATCGACGCGTTCTGGGAGCTGGTCCTGCCACGATTGACCGGCGAAGCGGTCTGAAAGTCTCCAATCAAACAGACTCAGTTGGCTGTTTCTGGGCGCTATAGGCGCTACTGACCCCCTTGAGGACTGCCGGACGGCAGCCGTGGACTCACTACGCAAACCCTCTCGTACGTCTGTGACGAGGGGGTTTGTGCCGTTCGTGGCTCAGTCCATCAAGGCTGTAGGTGCGCTCAAGGAGCAGGGGGGAGGTTATGAAAACAGCGCGACCGGTCTGGTATTGACAAACCGGGTTGCTGGTTTTTTACTGGTGGCACCGGACAGCCCGGGATACAGGCCACACACGAACTGGGGAGACGGCGTGGATATCGATGTTCTGGGTCCGTTGGGTGTGAAGGTGGATGGGCTTGCTGTGATGCCTACGGCTCCGAAGCCGCGGAAGGTCCTGGCGTTGCTGGCGCTGCACGTGGACCGGGTGGTGCCGGTCGCGGTGTTGGTGGAGGAACTGTGGGGGGAGCGTCCGCCGCGTTCCGCACGGACGACGTTGCAGACGTACATCCTGCAGCTTCGTGAGTTGATCGGTGCGGCTCTCGAGCGCGGCGGTCATGCGTCGTCGGCGGACGGTGGTTCGCCGCTGTCGGCGAAGGACGTGCTCGTGACGGCTCCGGGGGGCTATCTGCTGCGGGGCGGTGGCGGTGCCAGTGACGTGCGTGAGTTCGAGCGTCTCGCGGGCCTGGGCTATCGGGCGATGGACGCGGAGGACTTCGCGGGTGCTGCCCGGTATCTGCGCGAGGGCCTTGCCCTGTGGGGTGGGCCGGCGCTGGCGGATGTGACGGCGGGTACGCAGCTGGAGATGGAGGTCCGGCGGCTGGAGGAGACCCGGCTGTGCGCGCTCTATCAGCGGATCGAGGCGGATCTGCGCCTGGGCCGGCACCGTGAACTCCTGGGTGAGCTGACGGTGTTGGTGAGCCGGTACCGCACGCACGAGAACCTGCACGGCCAGTTCATGCTGGCCCTCTACCGCTCGGGCCGCCGCGGCGAGGCGTTGAACGTGTATCAGCGGCTGCGTCAGGTACTGGTCGGCGAGCAGGGACTTGAGCCCTCCACCGAACTCCGCCGGCTGCAGGGGGCCATCCTGAAGTCCTCCGAGCCCGCCCCTCACACCGCACGGCCCGAAGCCGTCAGCAGTGGTGCACGGGATCGTCTCGTCCGGGCCGGATAATGGCCGCATTCCGCGGCCGCTGCCTTCAACGCGGCCGCTCCGTTCGAGCAGTGCCCGCCCCGCCCGTTCCCGAACGGCCTGACGCAGGCTTCGGGTGGGTGGGGCGCCTTGCTGCGCGGGTACGGGCGCGCCATGCGTGCAGCTCACGGCAGGGCCAGGCGCCGCCGGGCTACCGGCTCACTCGCTCTTCCTGGACTCTCCGCAGCAAGTCCTGCTGGTCCAGGACCAGTTGCTCGACCCGCGTCCGCAGCCGCGCCACCTCCGCCGACAGGTCCGCCGGCAGGTCCGCCGTCCGGGGCTGCGACCCCGCCAGCGCGGGGGAGTGATTGAGGATCGCCTCCATGCGGGAACGCAGGGGCGGGCCCGGTTCGATGCCGAGGGTGGTGACCAGATTGCGGCGCGCCCGTTCGTAGACGCTGAGTGCCTCCGCCTGCCGGCCGCCCCGGTACAGGGCGACCATCAGCAGATCGTAGAAGCGCTCACGCAGAGGATGGTCGGCCGTCAGACGCTCCAGGTCCGAGGTGATCCCCGCATATCTGCCGCACCCCAGGCTCGCCTCGTACAGGGCCTCCAGGGTGGTGAGGCGCTGCTCCTCCAGACGGTCCGCCTCGGCCGAGCAGAGGGGCCCGTGGCGGCTGTCCTGCAGGGCCGTGCCCTGCCACAACGCCAGGGCGCGGCCCAGGAGTTCGGTCGCGTAGCGGGGGTCGTCGGGGACCGCGGCCCTGCCCTGCCCGGACAGCCGGGTGAAGCGGGCCACGTCGGTCGAGGCCTGGCCCAGCCTCAGCAGGTATCCGGCGGGCAGCGTCCTGATCCATTCGTGGCCTGGAAACGGCAGCAGCCTGCGCAGCCGGGCGACATGGGCCTGAAGGGCATTGGGCGCGTTGGACGGGGGCCGGTCGCCCCACAGTTCCTCCACCAGCCGGTCCACGGGCATGAGTTCGCCCGCGTGGATGACCAGGGTGGCGAGCAGAGCCCGCTGCTTGGGCCCGGAGGGCACGATGCCCGCCCCGCCCACCCCGTCATGCACGGCCAGCGGTCCCAACAGCCGGAACTCGGTCGCCCCGCCGCGCACCGGAGCCGGTGCGGCGAGGTCGAGCACGGTCATCGCGGCACCGTGGACGGCTCCCGGGTCAGGAGCAGGGCGCGGTGCACGTCGTCCTGGATCCGCCCGGCGACCTCCGGGAGCCGGTCCCGGAAGTAGAAGTGGTCGCCGTCGAACAGACGCGTGCCCATGAAGTGCGTGGAGGTGGTGCGCCAGTCCTCCAGGCTGGGCGGTGGCGCCACCTCGTCCCGGGTGCCGCCGTAGACGGAGAGCGGAACCGGCAGCGGCGCGGTCAGTGGCTTCGTGCGCCAGGTCTCGCTGATGCGCAGGTCCGCGCGGATGACCGGCGCGAACAGCTCCCACAGCTCCTCGTGGGCGAGGACCGAGGACGAGGTGCCGCCCATCTCGGCGAGTTCCCGGCGCAGTTCCGCGTCGGACAGCAGATGCCGGCCCGCACCGTTCCCGTCGGGGCGCAACGCATCGTGCGCGGACACACCGAGCCAGACCGGCGGTGTGCGGTCCGCCTCGACGAGCCGGCGGGTCAGTTCGTACGCGATCAGTCCGCCCATGCTGTGCCCGAAGAACGCGAAGCGGCCCACGAGCCGGGGACCGAGCTCATGCAGGAAGTGCTCGACCAGCGCCCCGGCGTCGTTCAGCGGGATACGCCGGTCGCTCGGGCCGCGGCCCGGCGCGTCGGGGGTCTGCACCTCCCAGTCGGCCGGGAAGCACGGTGGCCAGTCGCGGTACATCAGATGCGAACCACCGGAGTGGTGGAACACGAACAGGCGCAGCTCCGGCTCTTTCGCCTTCTGCATGGCGACTCCATCGACGAGGCACTCCGGCGTCCGGCCCGATGACCAGGATCCCGGGCACGGGGACAGGGAGTTCGGACGATAGTCGCCTCCCGGCTGCGCGGGCCTGGGCGCGAGTGGCCTTCGAACCGCGCTGCACACACTCTCAAGGCGCGCCGTACACCCTCCCGCCCGCCGCCTGTACAGCGCTGCTTGAGGGCGGGTCCAGCAATGTGGGGGACGGCCGAAACCAGGTCTAGCGTGCCAGAGACCAAGACCGCCACTCGATGGGTCAACGGCACGGCCGTCACTCGATGGCGTACGGGAGGAAACCGTGAAGATTCAGGTTTTGGGGCCACTGAGCGCCGACGTCAACGGTGTCTCGATCGTGCCCACCGCGAGCAAGCCACGTCAGCTCCTAGCCCTCTTCGCGTTCTACCCGAGCCGCATCATTCCGGTGGCCACGCTCATGGAGGAGCTGTGGGGCACCGAGATGCCGCAGAGCGCCATGACCACGCTGCAGACGTACGTCCTTCAGCTCCGGCGCCGACTCGGTACCGCCATGGGGCCCGACTCTCCCGGCAACGCCAAGGAGATCCTCGCCACCCGGCACGGCGGATACGTCCTGCAGATCCCGGCCGACTCCGTCGACCTGCACCGTTACGAGCAGCTCGCCGCGGACGGCCGGCGGGCCTTCGAGGAGGGCGAGGACGTTCAGGCGTCCACGCTGCTCAGAGGCGCCCTCGACATGTGGAACGGGGCGGCCCTGGTCGACGTACGAGCGGGCTCGATCCTCTCCATAGAGATCATGCGGCTCAACGAGTCCCGCCTGGTCACCGTCGAACGGCGCATCGACGCCGATCTGCGCCTGGGCCGGCACAGCGAACTCATCGCCGAGCTGACCGACCTGATCGCACGCCACCCCCAGCACGAGGGGCTGCACTCGCAGGCGATGGTCGCCCTGTACCGCTCCGGACGGCAGGCGACGGCACTGGACGTGTACCGCAGGCTGCGCGCGCGGCTCATCGACGAGCTCGGCGTGGAGCCTTCGCCGCAACTCCAGCGTGTGCACCAGATGATGCTCACCGTCGACCCCGAGCTCGACGTGGTGGCGGGTGCGCGGCGCACCTCGACCTTCGACCGTTACGCCGCCTGACATTCCGGCGGCCAAGCCTCTGCTCGCCCAAGATGGCGCCGACCAGGGCCCGTTGACGGGAACGGCCGCGGGGTAGAGTCGCCGCGGCGGCACGGCCGTCACATGTCTTTCGGCAGGCAGGCAGGGGGAAGGGCATGACCAGGCCGTTTCGATTCGGCGTGAACATGATGAAGCTGTCGGGTGGTGCGGAGTGGCGGGACAAGTGCCGCCGGGCCGAGCGACTCGGTTACGACGTCATCCTGGTCCCCGACCATCTGGGAATGGCCGCGCCCTTCCCGGCGATGGTCGCGGCGGCGGCCGCCACCGAGCGGCCCCGGATCGGCACCTTCGTCCTGAACGCCGGTTTCTGGAACCCGGCGCTCCTTGCGCGCGAGGTGGCCACCACCGACGAGCTCACCGGCGGCCGCGTGGAACTCGGCCTGGGCGCCGGCTACGCGGAGGCGGAACACAAGCGGGCGCGGCTGGAGTTCCCCTCGCCCGGCGGCCGGGTCCGTGTACTGCGGCACACGGTGGATGAACTGCAGCGGCTGCTGACCGATCCGGCGCATACGCCGCAGGCGCGGCAAGGCCCACGGCCGCCGCTGCTGATCGGCGGCAACGGCGACCGGCTGCTGCGTCTGATGGCCGAGCACGCCGACATCGCGGCGTTCACCGCGACCGCCGGTTACGAGAACGGAATCCTGCGGGCCCTGACGCCCGGTCAGCTCGACGAACGTGTGGCCGCCTACGAAGGGTTCGCCGCCCACCGGGCCGTGCCCGCCGAGCGGAACCTCCTTGTGCACTTCGTGGAGGTCACCGACGACCGGCACGCGACGGCCCGCCGGCTGCCCAAGATTCACCCCGAGGTGTCGCAGGAAGACCGCCTGACCCTGCCGGTGATGCTCTTCGGCACCGTCAAGCAGATCGCCGAGCAGCTGCGCGAGCAGCGGGAGCGGTTCGGCATCTCCTACATCGTGGTCCTGGACGGCGTGATGGACGTCTTCGCCCCGGTGATCGAGGAACTCGCCGGCACCTGAGCCAACCAGGCCCCCGCCTGCTCCCCGGCTACGGCAGCGAAGCCGCGGGCGCCACGGTCCGCCACGGCAGTGTCACCACCCCCGACTCCGCGTGCTCCTTGGCCAGTTCGAGGGTGGCGAGCGACGTACGCCCGATGGCCTGCCGCACCCGGTGGCGGGCCAGCTCCATCGCGGACGGCGCGCGGGCCGCCGGCCCCGTGGCCGACTGCTCCGACGCGGCAAGAGCCCTCACCGCGGTCTCGTCGAGCAGCACCGAGTGCTGGACGATCACGCGCACCCCGAACTCGTCGGGCAGCACCGACCACTCCCCGGTGTGCGCGGCCACCGGTGCGGACGCAGCGGTCTGCGTGAAGACGATCCGCCCCGCGTGCGGGAAACACAGCCGGACCGAACCCGCCGTGCGCACCGCTCCTGCGGGCAGCAGGACGTCGTAGTCCAGGATCTGCACCCCGGGAGAGGGCTCGGTGAGCTGGAGGCGCCGCATGTGCGGCAGGAGGCCGGGCCAGTCCGCGGCCCGGTACAGGAAGTCATAGACCAGCTCCCCGGGCCCGTTCACCCGTACCGACTCCTCGAAGGACAGCACCAGGTCGTCGACGCCGGCCCGGCTCTCGGCGACCCGGCGCAGGCTCTCCAGCTCCGTCCTGGCGTTGTCCCCGGTGGCAAGGCCCTCGTCCGCGGCCGCGTCGTCGCCCCGGTCGCCCACGACGGTGAACGCGTGCCGCACTGTCACCACACTGCCCCCGCCCACGCGGTCCTCGACGGTCCATTCGCCGCTCATCGACGCGACCGGTGCCTCGTGCCCCAGCTGTACGAACTCGATACGCCGCTCGTGCGGATGCCGCACCCGCGTCTGGAGCGAGGACCTGATCCGACCGCCCACGCTCTCCCATACGCGCAGGCGCTCGCTGACCCCGTCGAAGTCGAGGCGCTCGACGTGCAGGATGTGCGGGCCGTACAGCGGCCTGCGCGCGGTGTCCGCGAGCAGGGCGAAGACCGCTCCGGGCGGCGCGGCCACCTCGACCGAGTGCCGCAGGCGGTGCACACGCTCACCGGACATCTCGGATGTCTCAGACATCGCAGTCTCCTTGGGCAATCGAGGACGGATCGGCTGGGCTGGTCTCCACCGTCGGTGGGAGTGGTCGAGGAGTATTCGAAGGTCGCTTGAATCCGGCTTCAGAGGCGGTCCGTACCGAGTGTGGATTTCCTGGAGAGGCCCGGGGCCCCCGGGCCTCCGGCACCACCCCGCACCGCCGCAAGGCACCGGCCGCGGCCCGCCCTTCGCCCGGACGTGCGGGCAGGTCGAGCCGTATGTCAGGACCGTGTCAGTGGTTTGTCACTGGCCTCTGCATGCTTGGACAGCGCCTCTTGAGGAGGGGGGAGGGGGCTTCGTCGGCGCGTGCCCCGACTGCCGATGACCACTAGCCGCTTCGCACGTCTGCCGCAGGGTGAGCCGATCACCGTCGTCGTGGAGCTCGGCCACAGTGCGCTGCCCGTACTCGAACTGCACGGGCCGATCGAGAGCACCCACATCGAGGCCGCGCTCGACAGCATCGCCACCTGCTATCCGAACGCACCCGCCTGGACCGCCGACCTGGAGAGCCGGGGCCCCGGTCAGCACACCCTGCGCTTCACCGACGGCGCGGACGACGAGCAGTGCGCATTCCCCCTGGGCGCCTTCGCCGACCTGCTCACCCACGCCGGCCGCGGCTCCTTCATGAGCCGCTGCCTGCCCGCGACGCCGCTGCAGCGCGACCTCCTGGCGGACGCCGACACCCACCCCGATCCGGGCCGCCAGGTCGAACAGGCGGCCTGGGACTGGCACGGGCCCCTCGACGTGGCGCGGTTCACGGCCGCCTGGAACTCGGTGTTCGCCAACGAGTCCGTGCTGCGCACCACGTTCGACGACCAGCCGGAGCCCGGCCTGGTCGTGCACGACCAGGCCGAACCGGAAGTCGTACGGTTGCCGCGCGGCACCGCCGAGTGGCACTCCCTCGTCGAGGCCGACCGGCGCCGCGGCATCGACCCGCGCCGCCTAGCCCCGCTGCGCATCACCCTGCTCGGCGGCGGACAGGCGAGCTCCGCTCCGTCGACGCCCGCCCGTGTGCTGCTCACCTACCACCACGCGCTGCTCGACAGCTGGTCCGTCCGGCTCCTGGTCCGCGCGTTCTACCGTGCCTATCTCGCCGACGGGGCACTGCCCGGCGGGGAGCGAAGGCCCGACATGACCGACTACGTGACCTGGCTCGCGGCGCAGGACACCGCGGCCGCCGAGGACTTCTTCACCAGCGCCGACACCGGTGACGTCGCAGCGGTACCGCCGCTCTTCACCGACACCGGCAGCCGCGCCGAGGGCCGCTCGAGGCTCCGCCTGACCAAGGAGGAGACCACGGCGCTCGCCAACTGGGCCGCCACCTGGGGCGGCGGCGAGTCCATCGCCCTGCAGGCCGTGTGGGCGCTGCTGCTGTACCGCGCCGGGCGGGCCGTGGGGCCCTCACAGGTGCGCTACGCCACCACGGCCGCCGGCCGGAGCGTCCTCTTCGAGGGGGTGGAGCGCACCCCCGGCGCCCTGGCCGGGCCGCTGCCGCAGTGCGTGCTCGTCGACCCCGACGCCACGGTGCCCCAGCTCATCGCCGACCTGCGCGACCGCTGCCTCAACCAGGCGGCGTACGAATGGGTTTCGGCGAGCCAGATCCACGCCTGGACCGGCGGCCCGCGCCCGCCCGCCGACACCCTGCTCACCTTCGAGGCACCGCCGCGTGTCATGCCCGAGCTGGAGGCCGGCCTCGCCGCGGCCGGTGTTCAGGTGGAGCCGCCGCAGACCCTGGGCGCCCGCACCGCCTTCCCCGTCACGCTGATCGCCCACCACGACAGGAGCGGCTGCCTGGTCCTCACCGCCTCCTACGACCAGATGCGGCTTCAGGAGATCACCGAACTCCTCGCCCATGCCGCGCTGTTGCTGCGCGAACTGCCGCGCGGATCCGGGCAGCACACCACCCTCGGCCAGGTCCTCGCCCTGCTGACCCACATGGGCGAGGGCGCCGTCGGTCCGGTGCAGGCCGAACCCGCTCAGAGCGGCCCCCTGCCGGCCGTGCTGCGCCAACCGGCCCACCCGGACGCGGGCGCCGTCGGACTGCTGCAGGCACCGGGCATCTCCCGCGCCTTCTACGACCAGCTCGCCCATGCCTACCCGGGGCCCGAGGGACTGCTCCTGCTCGCTTCCGTCCCCGCGGGTGGCACCCGGGCCGATACGGCCGCACGCGCCGTGTACGGCGCGCTCGGCTCCCGCATCCCGTCCCGCGGCGGCCTTGCCTTCGCCGGATTCTCCGGTGACGGCGCCGCCGCCTGTGCCATCGCCCGCCTCGCGGCCGCGGACGGCCACCGGCCGCTCGCCGTCGTCCTCGACGCGACCGGCACCGGACCGGACGACCTGGCCCACAGGCTCGCGTCGGCCGTCGCACGCAGGCACTGACCCCACGTACGAGCAGGACACCAGCACGAGCACGTAGACACGTCACGTTCGAGCAGCGAGACGCCGAGGAGGCAGCCATGCCGAACTGCGAACCGAAGCCGGAACCGCAGTACCAGCACAGGGACGAAATCGCCTCCCGTGCCTGGGCCGAGGCGCTCGCGATGGCTTGCGGGGACGCGGACCACGCCCACCGGCCGCCGGGCGAACTGCTGGCCGCTTCGCTGAAGGTGCACCGCGCGCTGTCACGGGGGCTCGGCCGGAGCGTGCCGCTCACGGCCCTTGGCCCCGACGGTGGTGTGCTGGGGCTTGCCGCCTTCGTCGCGGTGTACGCCACGCAGTCGAACACCGCTGCAGCTGAACTCGAAGTTCCGCACGACGTACGGGACGTGGGGCAGCTGCACGCCTAGCGTCGACCGTGCACATCCACCCTGTCCGCGCCCGCCTGACGTCCTCCCCGACCGGGCGGGCGCGTTGACGTTCTCTTCCTTGTCTCTTCCTGGACTACAGACCTTGATGCCGGTTTTCGACGGCGCTGGAGTAGGCCGATCTTTCGGTGCGGCCCGCACGAGGGTGCGAGTGGCGTCGGTGTGCGATAAACGGGGTGCCCGGTCTGGTGGCTGGCGAATGAAATCCGCCTGGATTGTGGTGATTTGAGCGTCTTTACGCCCTCGCTGAGGGCTCCTGAATCTCTCTAGGAGCGCTTGAGGTCGGCGTGGCAGTCTTTCAAAACAGGGAGTCTGGTTTGGTTCTCGCGGCCTGACGAACAGGGGATTGGCGTGATGAGCGTGATGGATATTGAAGTTCTGGGTCCGTTGGGTGTGCGGGTGGGCGGGGTTGCCGTGATGCCTACGGCGCCGAAGCCTCGGAAGGTGCTGGCGCTGCTGGCGTTGCATGTGGATCGTGTGGTGCCGGTGGGGTTGCTGGTCGAGGAGTTGTGGGGGGAGCGTCCGCCGCGGTCGGCGCGGACGACGTTGCAGACGTACATCCTGCAGTTGCGTGAGTTGATCGGTGCGGCGCTGGAGCAGGGCGGGAGTGTGTCGGCGAAGGACGTGCTGGTGACGGCTCCGGGCGGGTATGTGCTGCGGGGCGGTGGCGGCAGGAGTGACGTGGTGGAGTTCGAGCGGCTCGCGGGGATGGGCTATCGGGCGATGGACGGGGAGGATTTCGCGGGGGCGGCCCGGCTGCTGGGTGAGGCTCTGGCGTTGTGGAGTGGTTCGGCGCTGGCGGACGTGCGGGCGGGTGTGCAGTTGGAGGTGGAGGTGCGCCGGCTGGAGGAGACGCGGTTGTGCGCGTTGAATCAGCGCATCGAGGCGGATCTGCGTCTGGGCCGCCACCGTGAGCTGTTGGGTGAGCTGACGGTGTTGGTGAGCCGGCATCGCACGCATGAGAACCTGCACG
Source organism: Streptomyces sp. NPDC033177 (assembly GCF_055577715.1). NCBI lineage: Bacteria > Bacillati > Actinomycetota > Actinomycetes > Kitasatosporales > Streptomycetaceae > Streptomyces > Streptomyces sp. NPDC033177. The sequence continues at coordinate 31,825 of NZ_JBVIPS010000015.1, forward strand.
GCCAGTTCATGCTGGCCCTTCACCGCTCGGGCCGTCGCGGTGAGGCGCTGAGTGTGTATCAGCGGCTGCGTCAGGCACTCGTACGCGACCTGGGACTCGAGCCCTCACCGGAGCTGAGCCGCCTGCAGCAGGCAATCCTGAAGACCTCCACACCCACTCCCCAGGTCCCGGCCCTCCACAACCCGGCTCCCTACGTCTCGACCGCCGCGAACGCGCGGCTGGTCTCCGCTGCCTGACGTGGCTCAACTCCTCGCACGACGGCGGGCCGGGCCGCCGACCGGGCAGTTGGCGCTCATAGGGACGACTCCTTCGGTGGAGGGGGCGGTGAGCGGGACAGCCCTCAGTGTGCGACTCCCGCGGAGGAGGCACGGTCCAGCTGCCGTTCGGCGCGTCGCATCATGATGGAGTCGGCGATTTCGCCGCCGCGTATGGCGATGTTCGACAGCAGGGCGGACGTCAGGCCGTGGGTGTGTTCGGTGCCGCCCTGGAGATAGACGCCGCAGTTGAGTTCCGACGTGGAGACGAGGCGGTAGTCGCGTTCCACCTGGTGTTTTCCGGTCGTGTCGCGCTGGAAGTGCTGGTCGAAGTCGCCCAGGAGGTGGGCGGGGTCGAGGCTGTCGTAGCCGGTGGCGAAGACCAGGGCGTCGAGGGTCAGTTCCTCCGTCGAGTCGTCGAGGACCGAGCGCAGGACCACCTGTGTCCCGTCGGAGGCGTTGTTGACTTTGGCGACTCGGGTGAGGTTGCGGAAGTGCAGGCGCTGGTGGCCTTGGACCTGTTCGTCGTAGGAGCGCTGGTGCAGGGCCCGGATGACGTCGGAGTCGACGACCCCGTAGTTGGTGTTGCGGTGGTAGCGCCAGAACGCGTCCTTCGCCTGCTGGGAGCCGAAGTAGTAGTCGTCGACCGCCTCGGGGTCGAAGATCTGGTTCGCGAAGGGTGTGTCGTCGGCGATGGAGTAGCCGTAGGAGGGGATGACCGCGGAGACGTGGGCGTGCGGCAGCGAATCGTAGAAGAACCGGGTGATCTCGGCGGCGCTCTGGCCGGCGCCCACCACTGCCACGTTCTTGAGGTCCTGTGGGGAGCGTGCGTTGAACTTGCTCAGGAACTCCGAGCTGTGCCATACCCGTTCGTCGGAGGTGACGCCTTCCGGCAGGCGCGGCACCAGGCCTGTGGAGATGACCACGTTGCGTGTGGTGACCGTGCGGGTGGTGCCGTCGCTGCCGCGGACCTCGATCTCCAGGAGGTCGGGTGCCTGGGCATCGGCCCCGTCGGTGACGGGCCGGATCGAGGTGACCTCGGTGCCGTAGCTGACCCGGTCACTGAGGCCGGAGGCCGCCCATTCCAGGTACTGGTGGAATTCCTGCCGGGTCGGGAAGAAGTCCTGGTTGTTCACGAACTGCACCAGCCGGTTCGAGGCGTGCAGATACGAGACGAAGCTGAACCGCGACATCGGGTCCCGGTAGGTGGCCAGGTCCTTGAGGAACGAGATCTGCATGGTCGTCGACGGCAGCAGCATGTTCCGGTGCCAGCCGAACGTGGGCTGCCGCTCGAAGAAGTGGGACCTGACCGGATTCTGCGGATCGCTCGCCCCGTGCTCCTCCAAGGCGATGGCGAGGGACAGGTTGGACGGGCCGAACCCGATGCCGACCACGTCGTAGATCTCTTCGCTGCTACCCGTTATACCCATTGAAGTTTCTCCCGCTTGCGTCTGGAAAACTCGGCTGTTGTTCCGAGAGACCGTTCTGCATTGTTGCTCCGGATTCTGTCCAAGACCGCTTAAAGACAGCTCGAATACGGCATGAAGACCGTTCGAGAGCTTCTCGAGGTGCTGTCCAGGGAGGCGGAAGTATGCTCGGCGCGGCTTTTCCGACTGCCGAAAGGTGATTCAGGATGTTCGTGCCGAGCTTCTATCGAGAATCGGACAGTTCGTGGATGGTGGACCTGATCCGAGGTAATCCCTTGGCGCTCGCGGTGGCCAACGGATGCCCCAGGAACGGCCCCTTCGCCACACATCTGCCGGTCATCTTCGACCCCGAGACATCCGCCGACTGGACCGGCGAGCTGCCCGGCGCCACGCTGCTCGGGCACATGAACCGGGCGAACCCGCACTGGGCGGCCCTCGAGACGGGCGGTGTGCTGCTGCTGACGTTCACCGGCCCGCATTCCTACGTGTCGCCCACGGTGTACGAGGTGACTCCGGCCGCACCGACCTGGAACTTCACGGCGGTGCATGTCCGGGGCGTGGTGGAGAAGATAGACGAGCTGGAGGAGACGCTGGAGGTGGTGCAGTCCACGGTGCGCGCCTTCGAGGGTTCCTTCGGCGACGGCTGGGACATGAGCGAATCCCTCGGCTACTTCCGCAAGATCGCGCCCGCCGTGGGGGCCTTCCGGCTCAAGGTGACCGGGGCCGAGGGCATGTTCAAGCTCAGCCAGGAGCAGCCGGGCGAGGTGCGCGACCGGGTGCGGAAGTCCTTCGGGGAGAGCGCGTGCACGTACAAGCGTGAGACGGCGGGTCTGATGAGCCGGCTGCCGTGACGTGCCGGCGGTTCGGCTCCGCGGGGAAGGGCGCACATGACCGGTGGTGTTCAGACCGCCGTGAGCAGTTCGCCGGACACCTCGGACAGGACTGCCCGGAAGCCCTCGACGAAGGTGTCCGCCTCGTGGTCCGACACGGTCAGCGGCGGTGCGAGCCGGATGATGTCCGGTGCCACCGCGTTCACCAGGAGACCGTTGTCCTGGGCCGCCTGCTGCACGCGCGCCGCGACCTTCTCGTTGAGCACCACCCCCAACAGCAGCCCGGCGCCGCGGACTTCGCGCACCAGTGGGTGGCCCAGGTTCTCCAGGCCGCGCCGCAGCCGCTGCCCCGCATGGGTCACGTGGTCCAGGAGGCCCGCCCGCTCGATGGTGTCCAGTACGGCGAGCGCGGCCGCGCACACCACGGGGTTTCCGCTGAAGGTGGAGCCGTGGGTGCCGGGGGTGAGCAGTCGCGCCGCCGGGCCGAAGGCGAGCGTCGCACCGATGGGCAGGCCGCCGCCCAGGCCCTTGGCCAGGGTGACCACGTCCGCCTCGACGCCTTCCGTCTGCGCCGCGAACCAGCGGCCCGTGCGCCCGATGCCGGTCTGGATCTCGTCGAGGACGAGGAGGGTGCCGGTCGCCGAGGTGATCTCGCGCGCTGCTCGGAGGTAGCCGGGCGGGGGCACGACCACGCCGCTCTCACCCTGCACCGGCTCAAGGATCAGCAGCGCGGTCCGCGGCGTGACGGCGGCACGCAGGGCCTCCACATCGCCGTACGGTACGTGGCTGACATCGCCCGGCAGCGGGTGGAAGGGGCGCTGCTTGTCGGGCTGGCCGGTCAGGGCGAGAGCCCCCATGGTCCGGCCGTGGAAGCCGCCGGTGGCGGCCACCATGTGGGTCCGGCCGGTGAGTCTGCCGATCTTGAAGGCCGCCTCGTTGGCCTCGGCCCCCGAGTTGGAGAAGTAGACCCGGCCCTCGCGCCCGGAGAGCTGCAGCAGGCGCTCGGCGAGACGCACGGTCGGTTCGGCGATGAACAGATTCGACACGTGGCCGAGCGAGCCGATCTGCTCGGCGACGGCCCGTACGACCGCGGGGTGGGCGTGGCCGAGTGAGTTGACCGCGATACCGCCGACGAAGTCGAGGTACGCGTTGCCCTCCGCATCCCAGACCCGGGTGCCACGGCCTCGGACCAGGGGCAGCCGGGGCGTGCCGAAGTTGTCCATCATGACGCCCTGCCAGCGGTGGGCCAGCGCCGTGTTGCCCGCCCCGATGATGTCCGCGCCTTCGCTCATCGTGTCTCCTTCGTGGATACCCCGCACGTCGGCGCGGGGGGTGGTCAAGAGGCGTACGCGCTGTTCTCGTGGACGTACTCGGCGGTGAGGTCGTTGGCCCAGATGACGGCGGAGTCCGTGCCCGCGGCGAGGTCCACGGTGAGCCGGACCTCACGCCCGGACATGTCCACCAGGGCGCGGTCCTCGCCCACCGATCCGTTCTTGCAGACCCACACGTCGTTGATGGCGACGTTGAGCTCGTCGGGGTGGAAGACGGAGCCGGTGGTGCCGATGGCGGACAGGACGCGGCCCCAGTTGGGGTCCTCGCCGTGCAGGGCGCACTTGAGGAGGTTGTTGCGGGCGACCGACCGGCCGACCTCGACGGCGTCGTCCTCGCTCGCGGCGCCCACGACCTCGATGCGGATGTCCTTGCTCGCGCCCTCGGCGTCCCCGATGAGCTGCCGGGCCAGATCGGCGCAGACCTCGCGTACGGCGTCGGCGAACTGCGCATGTCCGGGCTCGACGTGGGCCGCGCCGGAGGCGAGCAGGAGCACGGTGTCATTGGTGGACATGCAGCCGTCGGAGTCGACGCGGTCGAAGGTGACCCGGGTGGCCTCGCGCAGCGCCGTGTCGAGGACGCCGGCATCGAGTGCGGCGTCCGTGGTGAGCACGACGAGCATGGTGGCCAGGCCCGGGGCGAGCATGCCCGCGCCCTTGGCCATGCCGCCCACCGTCCAGCTTCCCCCGGACTCCGTCGGTGAGGACCGGTAGGTGACGGCGGCCGTCTTGTGCACGGTGTCGGTGGTCTTGATGGCGACGGCGGCCCGCTCGCCGCCGCTCCGGGACAGCTGGGCCGCAGCCTCGGCGACGCCCGGAAGGAGCTTGTCCATCGGCAGGTTCACACCGATGAGGCCGGTCGAGGCGACGGCGACCTCACCGGAGCCGACGCCGATCACATCGGCGGCCTTCTTGGCCGTGGCGTGGGTGTCCCGGAAGCCGCCAGGGCCGGTGCAGGCGTTGGCGCCACCGGAGTTGAGGACCACGGCGGAGACCACGCCGCCCTTGACGACCTGCTCGGACCAGAGCACGGGCGCGGCCTTCACCCGGTTGGAGGTGAAGACGCCGGCCGCGGCCCGAAGCGGTCCGGTGTTGACGACGAGCGCCAGATCCGGGTCGCCGTTCTGCTTGATTCCGGCGGCGATGCCCGCCGCCGTGAAGCCTCGTGCTGCGGTGACGCTCACGGTGCGACTCCGATCGTGGAAAGCCCCAGACCCTCGGGGAGGCCGAGGGCGACATTCATGTTCTGGAGGGCGCCGCCCGCGGTGCCCTTGGTCAGGTTGTCGATGGCGCTGATCGCGATGATCCGGCCCACCGCCGGGTCGACGGCGACCTGGACCTGCGCGGCGTTCGACCCGTACACGGCCGCGGTGCTCGGCCACTGCCCCTCGGGCAGCAGCCGGACGAACGGCTCGTCACCGAACGCCTTCTCGTACGCGGCCCGTACGTCGTGTGCGCCGACCCCGGGCCGCGCCGGGGCGGAGCAGGTGGCGAGGATGCCGCGTGGCATGGGGGCCAGGGTCGGGGTGAAGGAGACGGCGACATGACGGCCCGCCACGGCGCCGAGGTGCTGGCTCATCTCCGGGGTGTGCCGGTGGCCGCCGCCCACGCCGTACGGCCGCATGGATCCCATGACCTCGCTGCCGAGCAGGTTCGCCTTGGGTGCCTTGCCGGCGCCGGACGTGCCGGACGCCGCGACGACCACGGCCTCTGGTTCGGCGAGTCCCGCCGCGTACGCGGGAAACAGGGCCAGCAGGACCGCGGTCGGGTAGCAACCCGGCACCGCGACGCGCCGGGTGCCCGCCAACGCGGCGCGGGCGCCCGGCAGTTCGGGCAGGCCGTAGGGCCAGGTGCCCGCGTGCGGCGAGCCGTAGAACCTCTCCCAGTCGGCCGCGTCCGCGAGGCGGAAGTCCGCGCCGCAGTCGACGACCAGCGTCCGGTCGCCCAACTGCGCGGCCACGGCGGCCGACTGGCCGTGCGGCAGGGCGAGGAAGACGACGTCGTGCCCCTTGAGGGTGTCGGCGGTGGTGGGGCGCACCTCACGCTCGGCCAGCGGAGCCAGGTGCGGCTGCAGCGCGCCGAGCCGCTGACCCGCGGTGGAATGCCCGGTCACAGCACCGATCTCCACGTCGGGGTGGGCCAGAAGCAGGCGTAGGAGCTCACCCCCCGCGTATCCGCTCGCTCCCGCCACGGCTGCTAGCACTGTCATGAACCCTCCCTTTTGGCAGACAAGTGGTCCTCATGTACTCCGGGCCCTGTCCTCCATGGCGTGCGCGGCTGTGACGGTGGGGTCGCGTGGTCATCGCGGCCCGCGCAGGCGGACAGCGCCACGGGCAGGGAGCGGCGTGGGAGGCAGGCCCTGGTCGACGGCCCGCCGGGTGATCTCGTACGCCACGGGGCGCCCATGCCGTGCCCGCACAGGGCGTGGGGGCCGGTCGGTCCGGGCTCGATGCCCCGCGGCAGGAAGTGCGCGAGGCGGCCGGCCGGTGACGGTACGGAAGGTGTGTGCCCCCGGCGTGGTGCAGGACGAACAGGCGCAACGCGGGGTCGTGTGCTGTCCATTGCTCCCCCTCGCATCGGGCCGCGCACCCTCGGACCATAGAACGGCGGTCGGCCGGCGGGGCGCGGGCACCAGGGGGGCTCTGCCGCTGGTGTGGCGGCTCTTGAGCGTTCCTCAGGTGGCGTGGCGGGGCCCGGCGAGCAGGACATGGAGGTGCTCGTCGTGGAGCTGGTCGTCGCCGAACCGCTTGGCCAGGGGCATGGTGCCCTCGAGGTCGAATCCCGCCTTCTGGGCCACTCGGCAGGAAGCGATGTTCTCCACGCCGTGGGTCAGCAGGAGCCGGGCGAGCCCCAGATCGCCCAGGGCCCAGCCGATGACACTGCGCACCGCGGCCGTGGCCACTCCCTGACCGCGTGTCCACGGGGCGATGCGGTAGCCCACTTTGGCCTGCGAGTTCGCGCGGTCGATGCTGTGCACCGCGATGTTGCCGGCGTAGCGCCCGCTGCCGCGGTGGATGATCGAGAAGGTGGCGTGCGTGCCGCTGGACCAGTCCGCTCCGGCGAGGCAGTCCCTGATGGCCGATGCCTCGTCGGTGATTTGGCAGCGAGGGGTCCACATCCGGACGTCCGGGTCGACGCCGAGCGCGAGAACCTCCCTGTGCTCGTCCACGCTGGGGGGACGGAGCAGGAACGCGCCGGCCGTCAGGGTGAGAGGCACCAGCGGATCGGCGGGCGCCCGCAGCCGGGCGAGCGGTCGCGTGCCGCCCCCGCGCGTGGAGAGGGCCGCGTCGTCGGTCCGGGCGAGCCGCGGCGCGGGGGCGTCGGTCCGCTCCATGAGGCCGATGAAGCTGTGGAGGTGCGCGTGACGCAGTGGCTGGTCGCGCTCCTGAGGGTCCTCGTTCAACGGTTCGTCCCTTCGCCGGACTTCGCTGTGCTGGGCGCAGATCTGCCGGTCGGAACCACGCCATGGCAAGGCACTTGGGGTTCGCCCAAGAGCGATACGGCCTCGGCCTACGGGCGCGGCGTACTGGCGTACCCGCTCCAACTTCCCTTCCAGCGGGCCGGAGTTCACCCTCAGGCGGTCATCGAACAGGCACGACGGGCAGACCGGTGAACGCGGCGAAGACGTCGTCGAGTTGGTGTGTGTGCACGGTGAGCGAGTCGGCAGTGACCGATGCCGCGTCGAGGACCGCGAGCACCGCCCGCAGGGTCTCGGCACCCGCCTCGCCGGGGATCTGGAGAGTGAGTGCCGTGGGGTCGCTCCACGCCTCGCCGAAGCCGTGGCCCGATGCGGCGCCGAAGGCGGCGGCAGCACCTTCGAGCGCGCGCGCGTCGGCGAACCGCAGACGGATGAGAGCGTCGGGCGGATCACTACGGGGCAGCGGCCGGAGCTCGGGATGGCTTGGCTCGGGCTCTGCCCCGGTCAGGGCGCTCAGCAGGACGAGCCGGGCTTGGGGGGAGAGGGATGCGGCGAGACGGCGGGCCAGTGCGCGGGCCGCCTCCCTGTCTGTTCCGGCTGCGGCGGCAAGCTCGTGGCCGAGGGCCGTCACCTGGGAAGTGAGATCCACCGCGCCGTCGGCCGGGGGAGGAGTCGGAGGCATGTGTGTCATGTGCACTGCCCTCGCTTGCGCTCCAGCGTCGTCGTCCGGGTGCCGGCGAGCCGGGTGGCGATGTACCGGGTCGCGATGAGCCGGGATGCGGTGAGCCGTGATGTGGTGAGCGGGGACCGGCCGCTGTGACGTCCTGCCGAGCCGTTGGTCCGATGCTGCCGTCGCCGGTGCTGCTCCTGCTCGTTCACTGCGTGACCTCCGTCTCGTTCGGGTCGGGCACGATCAGCGTGCCTACTTTGTCGTTGCTGAACATCTCCAGGAGGACCGAGTGCGGGGTCCGTCCGTCGATCACCCGGGCCGCGCCCACGCCATTGCGTACGGCGTGCAGGCATCCGGTCATCTTGGGCACCATGCCGTCGCTCAGTTCCGGCAGGAGTTTCTCGAGCTCCTTGGCCGTGAGCCGCGGGATGACTTCCTCACTGTGCGGCCAGCCCGCGTACAGTCCCGCGACGTCCGTCAGCATGACGAGCGTCTCGGCGCGCAGTGCCGTCGCGAGGGCCGACGCCACGGTGTCGGCGTTGACGTTGCAGACCAGGCCGTCCTCGGCGCTGCGGGCGAGTGGTGAGACCACCGGGATCCGGCCGTCGTCCAGGAGCCGGTCCAGGGCGCCGGTGTTGATGCCGGTGATCTCACCGACCCTGCCGACGTCCACCGGTTCTCCGTCGATCCACGGCACGCACCGCCTCGCCGTGAGGGTGTTGGCGTCCTCGCCCGTCATGCCGACGGCGAGATCGCCCAAGCGGTTGATGAGTCCGACCAGTTCGCGCTGCACCTGGCCGGCGAGGACCATGCGCACCACATCCATCGCCTCCGGCGGGGTGACGCGGAGTCCGGCCTTGAACTCGCGTTTCAGGCCGCGCCGCGCGAGTTCGGCATCTATCTGGGGGCCTCCTCCGTGCACGACCACGGGCCGCAGCCCGGCGTAGCGCAGGAAGACGATGTCGCGGGCGAAGGCCGCGGTGAGGTCCTTGTCGACCATGGCGTGGCCGCCCAGCTTGATGACGACCGTCCGGCCCTGGTGGCGGGCGAGCCACGGCAGGGCTTCGTCGATGGCCTGGGCCTTGGCCAGGTCGGGGTGCGTGTTGACGGTCATGAGAACCTCGCACGCCGACGGGCGAGTCCGCCGACCGGGCAATTGGCGCTCACAGGCACGACTCCTTTTATGGGGGACTCCGGCTACCGCAGCAGGGTCCCGAGGGCCGGTGGACATACGCTTGAGTTCGGGACGAGAAAGCTTGGTCGTCATGCGAACTCTTGGGATAATGGCTTGTTGAGTAGCGTCTCGTCGCTGCCCCGGACCTCGATCCTGCATGGCCGTCGACGGCAGCAGCATGTTCCGGTCCAGCCGAACGTGGGGGACCGCGAGTGACAGCGGGATCTGCCCACTGCATTCTCCCGCATACGCCAGGAATACCCGGCCAAAGAGAGCCGAGCATTCGTCTGCAGTGTCGTTCGGGGAGCGCCTCAATGGCAACTACAAAGCCACATGAAGGCCCTTCGAGAGCTTCTGAAGAGCTGCTCGACATTCACCAGCGTTGTCCTGTTGACGGGACGGAGACATGGTGGACACGGCTGCTCGAAATCCCCGCACGGCACGGTGGGACCGTGTGACGAGGTGCGGGCCGACAGCAGAGAAGGCCCTCGGGCGGTCGAGTGAGATGTCTGAAGCCTCAACTCGCGCTCTCCGAGGGCCTTCCGGCTCAAGATCAGCGGTGACTCAGGTGGCAGTGGCCACCGGCGGAACCTGCTCGAAGACCGTGGGCCGTGCGTTCTCCTGGGAAGCCCCCACGCCCAACGCGGCCACGCCCGTGATGCCCTTGCGTCCGGAGATCTCCCTGCGCTCCTCCGGCCCATCGAGGTCCTCCAGAGCGCTCGCGGCCGCGGTGTCCAGCGTGGCCGTGACCCACTGCTCGAAGTCGACACCCAGCTGCTCCGCCGCCTTCTGCCAGGACTGAAGGCGGTTGCCGGGAACCTCCAGGCGGTGGCTCGGCTCAGTGGGGGTGCGCGGCTGCTGCACGCTCTGGCGTGCGGCGCGCAGGGCGCCGCGCAGCTGTTTGGTGGTCCACTGCTGCTGCTCGGCGCGGTCGAGCCACAAGTCCTGTTCCTCGACCGGCATGGAAGCCAGCTCGGCGTGGTGCTGGAAGCTCAAGGCGGCCCGGCGGCGACTGAGGTCGAAGCGTCGTGAGACCCACGCGTAGTTGCGCAGCGTCTGGTACGAAAGGCCTATGGCGCGTATTCCGCGCTCGTACCGGTCGGTGTAGTGGTCCTTGCCGTAGACGAGCCAGTCACCCAGCCACCAGGATGACGAGTCGATGAGGCCGGCGAGTTGGCGCCCGGACCGCTCCCACTCGTCGTAGGCCATCCCGGTCGGCATCTGCAGACCCACCTTGGTCGTCAGCACCTGGCCCCGGCCCGGTCCGGCTCCCGCGGTGGGTGACTGCCGTGGCGGGGGCTGCGGGAGGGAGGTTGTCGGGCCGCTCTGCGACCCCAGGGTTGCACTGGCCTGCTGCGCCATCACGCCTCCTTGAGTTAGGTGCACACAACCGGCCAGCAGTCTCGAGGGACGGGCTGAAGCGGTGCCGGAGCGGTGCTCGAATATTTGCGCGGTCAACTTTGTGTTGTGTGGCGCCGATCGTCCGGTGACGTGCGTCGTCCGGGCAGGCCGTCCGGCGAGGGCCGGTCGTCCCGTCGGGTGCCGGACGGCCGGCGTGGGCAGTCCCAGTTCAGCCGGAGCGCGTCGTGTCCACCGCGGCGAGCGCCGTGGTCGCGTCCTGTGTGATCTGGCGCAGCAGCGGCCTGGGATCGTCCGCGAAGTAGAAGTGGCCGCCGTCGAAGACCCGCAGACCCAAGAAGCGCTCGGTGTGCTCCTCCCAGCCCTTCATCAGCAGGGGAGAGGCAGAGTGGTCATCGCCGCCGGCGTAGGCCGAAAGCGCCACGGGCAGAGGACCGGCGTCGGTGGCAGGACGCCAGTGGGCCGCCATGCCCAGGTCGGCCCGGATGATCGGTGCGAGCATGGACCACAGGTCGGGGTCGTCGAGCACCTCGTCGGGCGTGCCTCCCATCTGCCGCAGACGGGTCCGCAGTTCGGCGTCGGACAGTTCTTCGCTGTCCCCGCTCGCCCGCTGTGCCGACTGCGGTGCCGGTTGTGCGGAGATGCCGACCCATACCGGCGATGGCAGGCCCTGGTCGACGATCCGTCGGGTGATCTCGTAGGTCAGGGCGGCGCCCATGCTGTGCCCGAAGAGGGCGTAGGGGCCGGTCACTTCGGGCACGATCCGGCGCAGGAGGTAGTCGGCGAGCCGGCCGATGTCTGTGATCAGCGGCAGGTCGAGCAGGTGGCCGTGGCCAGGGGCGTCGAGCAGCCGTACGTCCCACGTGTCCGGTAGTTCGGCCGGCCAGTTGCGGTAGAGCAGGTGTGAGCCCCCCGCGTGATGCAGGACGAATACGCGCAAGTCTGGTGGTGAGTGGTCCATCGTTCCCCCCTTGGATCGGGCCACGCGTGTTCGACCATAAAGCGGGGGTGGTGGGGTGGTGCGTGGGCGCGAGGGGAGTTCCGCTGCTGCTGGAGCGGCTCTTGAGTGTTTCTCGGAGGGCTGGCGGTGCGGTGGGGCGGTGCTCGGGCTCACCGGCGGGGTGCCGGTGGGGTGCGGGCGGGGTGCGGCCGGGCATCGTGGCACATGGAGGCGGTGGGGTACAGCAGTTCGGGGTGGGTTCGGGCTGGGGTGGGTGGCTGGTTGGCGGTGGAGCTTGTCGCCCTTGTAGCTGCGGCGGCCGCGTCCTTACGGTGACGTCGCAGTGCCGGGGTCGCTCTTGTGTCGGATGTCCCGTCGACCGGACAGCACCGATGGGTGACCCGTGCCCGGTGCCTTCTCGCACCCGGCTCGGCCGCGCCTGATTCCCAGTAGCTCTGTGACGGTTAAGGACGGTGCCAGTTGAGCGCGAACCCGTTTGATGACGAGGACGGCCGCTTCTACGTCGTGGTCAATGACGAGGAGCAGCACTCCCTGTGGCCGGTGTTCACCGAGGTGCCCGCCGGCTGGCGGGTGGTCTTCGGCGAGGCGGCCAGGGCCGAGTGCCTTGAGTACGTCGAGCAGAACTGGACCGACCTGCGTCCCAGGAGCCTGCGCGAGGCCATGGCCACGGACTGAACACCACCCGGGATCCGATGTCGGCCCGCCGAGAAGCCACATCGGCAAGTGATCGGTGAACGACCAGGAAGACACATCGAGCGGGGAGTTGAAGGTTGTGACAGGCGCTGTGAGAACCGCGAGCAGGTACAAGACGAAGCCGGTGGACAGCAGCGATGACCTGGCGCAGCACGACGTGGTCCTGTCCTTCCTGGGTGCACAGGCCAAGGTGCGGAAGACGGGGATGACCTTTCCGCAGAACATGCCGGAGCAGTCCTGGGAGCGCATCGGCACCAACCTGCGCGAGCTTGTGAACTCCTCGGCGTGGTGGCTGGCCGACTGGCTGCTCTACGGGGAGGCCACCTACGGGTGGCGGCGGTACAAGGAAGCCATAGAGCGCACGGGGCTCGACTACCAGACCCTGCGCAACTACGCGTGGGTGGCCAGGCGGTTCGAGCACCAGCGCAGGTGGGAGAGCCTCAGCTTCGCCCACCATGCCGAAGTGACCCGCCTGTCGCCGCCGGAGCAGGACTACTGGCTGCGCAAGGCCGAACAGCAGAAGTGGTCGCGCAACGAACTTCGCAGGGCGGTCCGCGCCAGCCTCGCCGTGCAGAGCGACACCGCCGAGCTCTCCCCGAACAGCGGCGACGAGCAGCAGGAAGTGCCGCGCATCGACACGTCGGCGGCCGTCGAAAGGCGCCGGCAGAAGGTCACCACGCTCACCATAGAGCTCTCCGCCGGCCAGCTGGACCACTACTCGAAGGTCGCGGCCACGCACGGTCTGTCCGTCGACAAATGGGTGACGCAGATGCTCGAAACGGCCGAGCGGCAGACCGCCTAGAGGCGCATCGCCCGGCACGACGCATGGCCCCGCACGACACATCGCCCGGCACTGAAGTCCCCGCGAGGCTCTGCGCGGCAGCGTTGCCGACCGGCGGGACAGGTAGGCGATGTCGCTGACCGGCCTGCGCCCGGGGCGCTCGGCTGGAAGTCGCGGCCGATCAGGCCCGTGGCCGCCTTCGCCTTCGCATCCGGCCGGGTCGGCGCATTACGCTGCCCGCGCCCGGTGACGCCGCGGATGTCGCGCTCGCGCATCACGCGGGCATCCTTCCCCCCGGCTTCGACACCCTCCACCGCGAGCTCACGGTGGAGGGTGTCGAAGCCGGGGGCGATTCATGTCGTCAGTACGGCGGTTCTCCGACGCCAGGTGCACGTCCGGATGGCGCCGCGTGCGGGTGGCGCGTGACCGCGCCCCACCGCATCGAGTGGTGCCGCCAGATGTCATGTGACGCCACGCGATGTCTCACCCCCGCAGCGGCGGACCGAACCAGGTGGTGAGTGCGGCCCGGAGCGCGGTGACGTCGGGCGCTTCGTCGTCGGTGGCCCCCCAGGCGACATGGCCGTCGGGGCGGATGAGGAGCGCGGCGGGAGCGGGGATCTCGCCGATCGCCGGCACGGGCCAGAAGTCGTCCTCGCTCCGTGCGTCGACCAGCTCGACGCGATCGGCCCAGCCCTTGGCCACCACCGCCAACTCGGCGCTGCCGCCCAGGTCGAGCAGCACGGGGCGGCCGGTGTGCAGCAGGTCGTAGACGCCGATGGTGCCGTCCGGCGTCTTGAGGTCGGCGTCGGGGACCCTGAGGCCTGCCAGCGGGTGGTCGCCGTCGACCGCGTAGCGGATGTCCAGCGCGGTCAGCATGTGGCGCAGGTACCGGTTGACGTCGTCGAACACCATGAGCGCGCCGAACACCTCGCGCAGCGCGTCCGTCTGGGCGCCGGGGCGGAGCAGGGCCGACTGCGCCCGGGTGTTGTGCAGTACGCGCTCCGCGACGGGGTGGCGCTCGGTGTGATAGCTGTCCAGCAGGCTCTCCGGCGCCCGGCCGCGCACCACCGAGGCGAGCTTCCAGCCGAGGTTGACCGCGTCCTGCACGCCCATGTTCAGCCCCTGCCCGCCGGCCGGGAAGTGGATGTGCGCCGCGTCGCCCGCGAGCAGCACGCGGCCCGCGCGGTACCGGTCGGCCTGCCGCGCGGCATCGTTGAACCGCGAGACCCAGCGTGGCGCCCGCATCCCGAAGTCGGTGCCCGCGATCCTGACCAGCGACTCCCTCAGCTGCTCGAACGTGGGGGCCTCGTCGCGGTCCGCAACGCGGTCGTACTCGGATGCGATCACCCGGTACCAGCCCGGCTCGAAGGCGATCGCCGAGTAGTCGCCGCCCGCGCAGCGCCGCACCCACACGTAGTCCTCGGGCAGATCCGGGAGTTCGACGTCGCCGATCAGCGCGGTCATCGTCGCCGGAGTGCCGGGGAAGCCGATGCCCGCCAGCTTGCGCACCGCACTGCGCCCGCCGTCGCAGCCCACAAGATAGCGGGCGCGCAGCGTCGCGGATTCCGCCTCAGCGGCGGGCGTGGCGATCTCGACCGTCACGCCGGCCTCGTCCTGGCCGATCCCGGTCACCTCACAGGACCTGCGCACCCGCACGCCGAGCTCGGCGGCCCGCTCCTCCAGAAGCTGCTCGATGGCCGACTGCAGGATCATCAGCGGGTAGGGGTGCCGGGACTCGGACTCGTCGAAGTCCAGGTAGAGGGCGGAGAAGTGGCCCACCGGCTGCGGTTCGCCGACCGCGAGGAAGCGGTCCAGGATTCCGCGCTGGTCGAGGACCTCCAGGGTGCGGGAGTGGATTCCGCCGGCCCGTGACTCGCCCGTACGCTCCGCGAGCCGCTCGACCACCACCACGTCGACGCCCGCGAGCCGCAGCTCGCAGGCGAGCATCAGGCCCGTCGGCCCGGCGCCCGCAATCACCACGTCCGCGTCCATGTCCGCGTGTCCCACGTCGCCGGTGTGTCCCACGTCGTTCCCCATTCCCCTGCGTCGCTGACGTCGTTGAAACGCTCTTACGTTCACGGAACGCGAGCGGGACGGTCAACGGACACCGGTGCCGGGGCGACGCGGGGCCCTGTCGGACTTGCCCGGTCCCGCCGGCGGGACGGTCCTCGAGGGCGTCAGCATGCAGGCCCGCCGGTTCTCAACCCCACCGGCCGGCGCGGGCAGGGGGGCCGCCGACACGGTGTGGGCGGAGGGGAATGCACGCGACACTCCATTCGATCATCCAAGGAATTTGTCTCGCCGGCGGGACAGCGCAAAGGGCCCCGGAGGAAGGAAAGCGGCAATGAATTCGTCGCCGCAGGTTGTCCACCCGTTGGGCGGACAGGACGAGACGTCAGAAGGACAAGCCGCACCGTCGAGCACTCCGGTGTCGCTGGCGCGGGACATCGCGGAGCTGTGGGCGCGGCACCTCAACGGCGCCGAAGTCGGGGTGGACGACGACTTCTTCGCGCTCGGCGGCAATTCGCTGACCGGCATCAAGATCATCGACCAGGTGGCGCAGGACTACGAAGTCCAGCTGTCCGTGCGCGACTTCTACCTGGCTCAGACGCCGGCCCGGGTCGCCGAGCTGATCGAGCAGGGGAGGGCAGTGGCGTGAGGTTGACGCCTGGTGCCGGGCGCGACATCGACATGGACCTCGACAGCGTCGACCTGTTCGACCTGGACCTCTACACGTCGGGCGACCCGCACCCCGTCTGGGACGCGATGCGGGAGAAGGCGCCGCTGCACCACCAAGTCCTGCCCGACGGTCGGGAGTTCTGGTCCGTCACCCGTTACGAGGACGTCTGCCGGGTGCTCGGCGACCACCGCGAGTTCACCTCCGAGCGCGGCACCGTACCCACCCACCTCGGGACCGACGACGTCGCCGCCGGAGTGCTCCTCACGTCCACCGACCCGCCCCGGCACACCGAGGTCCGCAGGCCCCTCGGATCCAAGCTCACCGCTCGGGCGGTGAAGTCCTGGGAGGACAGCATCCGCACAACGGTCGTGCGCTTCCTGCAGCCCGCACTCGACGGGGAGACCTTCGACCTGGCCGAGCGAGCACTGCTGCTCCCCGCCCTGGTGACGGGCCCGCTCCTCGGGATCCCCGCCAAGGACTGGGAAGAGCTCGTCCAGCTGACCGCCATGGTGACGGCTCCCTCGGACCCGCACTTCCTGCAGGGCAGCGAGGCCGCGACCCTGGCCATCTCCCACCACGAGCTGGTCACCTATGTCAAGGACTGGGTCAAGGAGCGCAGGGCGTCCGGAGGCGAGGACGACAGCCTGCTCCAGCACCTCATGAGCGTCCACCCGGGAGGGGCGCCGCTGACCGACGAGGAGATCGCGCTCGACGGCTACAGCATCCTGCTGGGCGCCAACGTCACCACCCCGCACACCGTTTCCGGCACCGTGCACGCGCTCATCGAGCGGCCCGAGCAGTTCGCCAAGGCACAGGCCGACCCGAGCCTGATCCCGAACCTGGTCGAGGAAGGCCTTCGCTGGACATCGGCCGCCTGCAACTTCATGCGGTATACCGTCGACGACGTCCAGATCGCCGGAGGCACGATCCCGGCCCGCGGGGCGGTCGTCGCCTGGATCGGGTCGGCCAACCGGGACGCGTCCCAGTTCACCGACCCGCACGACTTCGACATCACGCGGAGCAACGCCAAGCGCCAGGTCGCCTTCGGGTTCGGAGCACACTTCTGCATCGGTGCGCCGCTGACCCGGCTGACCCTGCGCGTCTTCTTCGAGGAGCTGCTCCAGCGGTTCGGCTCCATCGACCTCGCCGGCGAACCGCAGCACCTGCGGTCGTACTTCATCGCCGGGATGACCCACCTCCCCATCGTCGCCGAGAAGCGACTGGCGCCGTGACATCCGGCACCGCCACCGGCACCGCCACCGCCACTGTCACCGTCACAGGGAACCGGAAGGGATTCGCATGAGTGGCGCAGCCACCGGTATTGCCGTCATCGGGATGTCGTGCCGCTTTCCCGGCGTGCACGGCCCGAGCGATTTCTGGCGCCTGCTGGTCGAGGGGAAATCGACCGTCGGAACGTTCCCCGGACACCGGGCGGCCGACGCGAAGTCGACGTACAGGTCCCATCCGGACGGCGACACCCTCGACGCGGGTTCGTTCTTCGACTCCATCGACGGGTTCGACGCCGGGTTCTTCGGGACGAGTGCGGCGGAGGCGGCCGCCATGGACCCCGTGCAGCGCCTCGGGCTCGAGCTCGCCTGGGAGGCCGTCGAGGACGCCGGCGTCCCGGCGGCCTCGCTCACGGGCCGCGCGATCGACGTCGTCGTCGGCGCCGCGCCCTCCGGGTACGAACTGCTGCGCAAGCTGTCCGGCAGCGACCAGGACGACCACTACGCCGCGCTCGGCTCCAGCGGTGCGCTGATCGCGAACCGGATCTCGGGCCTCTTCGACGTCCGCGGCATGAGCTACTGCGCGGACTCGGGCCAGTCCTCCTCGCTCGTGTCGTTGTCCCTGGCGTGCGACCGCATACGGGGCGGCGCGGTCGACATGGCCATCGCGGGCGGCGTACACCTGATCACCGACCCGGAGGCAGGAGCGGGCCTGGCGAATCTGGGCGCCCTCTCGCCCGACGGCCGCTGCTTCACCTTCGACGAACGGGCCAGCGGTTTCGCCCGGGGCGAGGGCGGTGCCTTCGTCCTCCTGAAGCGGCTCGACCTCGCCGTCGCCGACGGCGATCACATCTACGCGGTGGTACGCGGCTGGGGCGTCGGCAGCGGTGGAGCGTCGAGCCGGATGCCCGATCCCAGCTCCGAGGGGCAGGCGGCGGCCGTGCTCGCGGCCCTGGAACGCGCGGCTGTCCCGTTCGACGGTGTCGACTACGTCGAGGCCCACGGCACCGGCACCCGCGTCGGTGACCCGGCCGAGATCGCCGGTCTGCGCGAGGTCTTCAGGGAGACGGGCCGCAGCCGGCCGCTGGCGATCGGCTCGGCGAAGACGAACGTCGGGCACCTGGAGCCGGCCGCCGGAATCGTCGGCTTCGTGAAGGCGGCGCTCTGCGTGGACCGTGCGCACCTGGTCCCGAGTCTCAACTTCCGCTCCGCGAACCCCGCCATCGCCGACTTCCACGAGGACTTCGAGGTCCTGCGGGCCGCGCGGCCCTGGCCCGACGCGCCCGGCCGGCCGCGCCGGGCGGGGGTGTCGGCGTTCGGACTCGGCGGCACCAACGCGCACGTGATCCTCGAACAGGCAC
The DNA here is from genome assembly GCF_055577715.1 of Streptomyces sp. NPDC033177. Taxonomy (NCBI): domain Bacteria; kingdom Bacillati; phylum Actinomycetota; class Actinomycetes; order Kitasatosporales; family Streptomycetaceae; genus Streptomyces; species Streptomyces sp. NPDC033177. Next base: position 49,987 of record NZ_JBVIPS010000015.1, read on the forward strand.
CCGGCGATCGGGCGGAACTGCCCGCCGCCGGTGAGGACTTGGCATCCGGGGGATCCTCCCCGGCATCTTCCGGGGCGTCGCCGGAGGCTGTGCCGTGGGTGCTGTCGGCGCGGTCGGAACCGGCGCTGCGGGAGCAGGCGGCCCGGCTGCGGGAGCTCGTGGCCGCGGACGCGTCGCTTTCGGCCGTCGACGTGGGGCATGCGCTGGTGTCGCAGCGGTCGTCGTTCGAGCACCGGGCGGTGGTCCTGAGCGGCGGCCGTGAAGAGGCGCTCGCGGGCCTGGACCTGGTGGCGGCGGGCGGCGGCTCGGAGCGGGCGGTGCGCGGGAGGGCCACGGACCAGGCGGGTCCGGTCGTCTTCGTGTTCCCCGGCCAGGGCTCGCAGTGGCTGGGCATGGGGCGGCAGCTGTACGCGGAGTCGGAGGCCTTCGCGCGGTCGATCGACGCGTGCGAGCGGGCTCTGGCGCCCCATGTGGACTGGTCGCTGGTGGACGTGGTGCGCGGCGAGGAGTCGGCCGCGTCGCTGGACCGGGTGGACGTGGTCCAGCCGGCGCTCTTCGCGATGATGGTGTCCCTTGCGCAGGTGTGGCGGTCGCTGGGAGTGGTCCCCGAGGCAGTGGTGGGGCACTCGCAGGGCGAGATCGCCGCGGCGTGCGTGTCGGGCGCGCTCTCGCTCGAGGACGCGGCGCGGATCGTCGCGCTGCGCAGCCGGGCCCTGACCGATCTGGCAGGACCGGGCGGGATGAGCGCGGTGGCCGCGCCCGTCGAATGGGTCCGGGGCCGGTTGGAGCGGTGGTCGGGACGGCTCTCCGTGGCCGCGGTCAACGGGCCCGCGTCGGTGGTGATCTCCGGGGACGACGAGGCGCTCGACCAGTTCGCCGAGACGGCGGCCGGTGACGACGTCCGGGTGCGACGGGTCAGGGTGGACTACGCGTCGCACTCCCACCACGTCGAACGCATCCGTGAACGTCTGCTCGCGGACACCGCGGCTGTCTCGCCGAGGGAATCGGCGGTGAAGTTCCACTCCACGGTGACCGGCGGCCTGCTCGACACCCGCGTGCTCGACGGCTCGTACTGGTACGACAACCTGCGCTCGATGGTGCGCTTCGGCGAGGTCGTCGAAGGCCTGATGCGTGAGCGCGGCGGCGTGTTCGTGGAAGTCAGTCCGCATCCCGTGCTCCAGGTCGCGATGGAGGAGGCCGCCGACGCGCTGGCGGCCCCGCCGACCGTCGTGAGCACCCTGCACAAGCAGGACGGGAGTGCGGGCAAGGTCCTGGCGTCGCTGGCCGAGCTGCACGTGCGCGGTCTGCCGGTGAACTGGAAGGCGGCCTTCGCCGCGGGCCGGCCGCGCCGGGTCGCCCTGCCGACGTACGCGTTCCAGCGGCAGCGGTACTGGCTCTCGGCGTCCGGCGACACCGACACCGACACCACGAACGGTCCCTCCGCACGAGCGGACGGAGCGGGCGCGGGCGCCGGGCCTGCGGACCTGGGCTCGCAGTCGGCGGTCCTCACGCTGGTGCGCACCGAAACGGCGGCGCTGCTGGGCGCGAACGGAGTGGATCTGACGGAGGCCGAACTCACGGCGCGGTCGGCCGAGACCTTCAAGGCCCTGGGATTCGACTCCTCGATGGCCGTGCGGCTGCGCAACCGGCTCACCGCGGCGGCCGGTGTACGGCTCCCGGCCACGGTCGCGTTCACCTATCCCACGGTGCGCAAGCTCGGCCTGCACATCTTCTCCCTCCTGGAGCCCCGGACGCCGGAAGTCCCGGAGCCCCATACGCCCCAAGTCCCGGAAGCGGTGGGGGAGACGAGCCCGGAGAGCCGTAGTGACGACGATTTGTACGCATTGATCGAGCGCGGATACGCGTAGCCACACCTGTTCGTCCGAGCAACCGTTAAGGGAGTCCCTGGTGGAGGATGTCGACAAGCTCCGGTCGTACTTGCGACGTGCCGTCGGCGACGCGCAGGAGCTGCGCGAGCGCGTGCGGGAGCTGGAGGAGTCCGCTCACGAGCCCATCGCGATCGTGGGCGTGGGGTGTCGCTTCCCTGGCGGGGTGACCTCCCCCGAAGGGCTGTGGACCGTCGTGTCCGACGGTGTGGACGCGATAGGTGACTTCCCGCTGGACCGCGGGTGGGACGTGGACGCGCTGTACGACCCGGATCCCGAGGCACGCGGGAAGACGTACGCGCGCACGGGCGGATTCCTGACCGATCTCGCTGAGTTCGACGCGGAGTTCTTCGGCATCAGCCCGCGCGAGGCGCTGGCGATGGACCCGCAGCAGCGGCTGATGCTGGAGACGTCGTGGGAGGCGCTCGAGCGGGCGGGCATCGACCCGGTCGGGATACGGGGCTCGGCGACCGGGGTGTTCACCGGGCTCTACGCCGTCGACTACGGCCCGCGGATGGGCGACGAGGCAGCCGGCGAAGTGGAGGGGTACGCGCTCGCGGGGACCTACACCAGCGTGGCCTCGGGCCGGGTGGCGTACGCCCTGGGCCTGGAGGGCCCGGCGGTGTCGACCGACACCGCGTGCTCGTCGTCGCTGGTCGCCGTCCACCAGGCCATGCGCTCCCTGCGGTCCGGGGAGTGCACCTTGGCGCTGGCCGGCGGGGTGTCGACGCTGTCGACCCCGGGGCTGCTCGTGGAGTTCGCCCGGCAACGGGGTCTGTCGCTGGACGGACGGTGCAAGGCGTTCGCGGACGCGGCGGACGGCACCGGCTTCTCCGAGGGCACGGGCGTACTGGTCCTGGAGCGTCTGTCGGACGCGCGCCGCAACGGGCGCCGCATCTGGGCGGTGATCCGGGGTGCGGCCGTCAACCAGGACGGGGCGTCCAACGGACTGACCGCGCCGAACGAACTGGCCCAGCAGCGGGTGATCCGGGCGGCGTTGGCGGACGCCCGGATGCAGGCGAACGACGTGGACGTGGTGGAGGCCCATGGGACCGGCACGTCCCTGGGCGACCCCATCGAGGTGGAGGCGCTGCTGGCCGCCTACGGACAGGACCGCGACCCCGGGAGCCCGCTGTGGCTGGGGTCGCTGAAGTCGAACATCGGCCACGCACAGGCGGCCGCGGGCGTCGGCGGAATCATCAAGATGATCATGGCGATGCGGCACGGGGTGATGCCCCGGACGCTGCACGTGGACCGTCCGTCGACGCACGTGGACTGGTCGGCCGGGACGGTCGAGCTGCTGACCGAGGCAAGGGAGTGGACCAGCGCGCCGGGACGGCCCCGGCGCGCGGGGGTGTCGTCCTTCGGCATCAGCGGCACGAACGCGCACCTGCTCCTCGAACAGGCACCGACGCAGGAGCAGCAGCAGGACCAGGAACCGGACACCGCCGGGCAGACGCCCGACACCGCCGAGCGGGCACAGGGCTCTGTGGGCGGGCTCGTGCCATGGGCCCTGTCCGCGCACTCGGAGCAGGCGCTGCGGGCACAGGCGGAGAAGCTGCACGCGTTCGTCACCGCCGACCCGGACGCCGACATCACCGACGTGGGCGCGTCGTTGGCGTCGAGCCGGGCCGGTCTCGAGCACCGTGCGGTGGTGCTGGGGCGCGGCCGTGACGAGCTGCTGAGCGGCCTCGCGGCGCTGAGCCAGGGCACGGAGTCCGCCGCGGTGGTGCGAGGCGTCGCCGCGGAACTCGGCGAGCGCGTCTTCATGTTCCCGGGACAGGGATCGCAATGGGCCGGTGCGGCACGGCAGTTGTACGACACCTTCCCCGTCTTCGCGCGGAGCCTCGACGAGGTCTGCGAACGCTTCGACGAGCATCTGCCCTTCGCTCTGAAGCCCCTGCTCCTGGCGGACGAGCCCGCAGGCCGTGAGCGCACCGACATCACGCAGGCCGCGCTGTTCGCCCTGCAGGTCAGCCTGTACCGGCTCCTGGCCGGGTACTGCCCACCGCCGGACCGCCTGATCGGTCACTCCGTCGGTGAGATCGCCGCCGCCCACGTGTCCGGAGTCTTCGACCTGGACGTGGCGACCGGACTCGTCGCCGCGCGCGGACGGGTCATGCAGGCGGTCGTCGAGCGCGGCGCGATGCTGGCCGTACGCGCCTCGGAAACCGACGTGAGCGCTCTGCTGGGCCCCTTTGAGCGCGTCGGTGTCGCCGCCGTCAACGGCCCGGAATCGGTGGTGGTCTCGGGCCTTCGCGACGAGGTCCACGCCCTGCGGGAACGGCTGATCGAAGGCGGCACGTCGGCGAAACTCCTCGATGTCGACCACGCGTTCCACTCCCCGCTGATGGACCCGGTCCTGGAGGAGTTCGCACAATCCCTCGGTGAGCTCCCCCCGGGCGAGATGTCGATTCCGATCGTCTCGACCAGGCTGGGACGTGAGGCCACGCTCCAGGAGCTGACGTCGGTCGCGTACTGGGTGGCCCACGTCCGCGAACCCGTGCGCTTCTACGACGCGGTGGAGTGCGCCCGCGCGGCCGGCGCGGACGTCTTCCTCGAAGTGGGGCCCGGAGCGACGCTCGCGAGCATCACCAAGGAGGCCTTCGCCGGCGAGGGCGTGAGCGGCGCACTCGTCCTGTCCGCCGCACGGCGGGACCGGCCGGGAGCAGCCGCACTGGCCGACGCGCTGGCCCAACTGCACGTGAGGGGCGTGTCCGTGGACTGGGACACCCTGTTCGGCACGCGCCGGCAGGTGGACCTTCCCACGTACGCCTTCCAGCGGCAGCGCTACTGGATGGACGCCCCCGCCGGGACGAGGTCGGCGGACATCGCCTCCGCAGGCCTCTTCGCGCCGGGCCACCCGCTGCTCGGTGCCGTGGTGGACCACCCCGGCACCGACGAGGTGGTGTTCACCGCCCGATGGTCCCTGCGGACCCACGAGTGGCTGGCCGACCACGCCGTGTTCGGCGCGGTCGTCGTCCCCGCGACCGCCTACATGGACCTGGCGCTGTCGGCGGGCGACTTCGTCGGCTGCGCCGCCCTGGAGGAACTCTCCCTGGAAGTCCCCCTGATCCTCCCCGACTCGGGTGACGTGCAGGTACGCGTCGTCGTCGGCGCGCCCGACGAGGCCGGACGCCGCTCCCTGGACGTGTACTCGCGTCCCGGCGAGGACGGCCGGACGGTGGGCGGCTGGACCCGCCACGCGATGGGGAACCTGACACCGGACACCTCGCGTACGACCGCGTGGAGCGACGGCACGCGACCGCTCGCCGTGTGGCCGCCGGCCGGGGCGACGAAGCTCGACATCGACGGTCTCCACGACGCGCTCGTGGACGCGGGCTTCGACTACGGCCCGGCGTTCCGCGGACTGCGGGAGGTCTGGAGGCAGGGTGACGACCTCTACGCCCTCGCCACGCTGCCGCAGAGCGCCGACGACCGGGCCGGTGGCGGGTTCGCCCTGCATCCGGCGCTGATCGACAGCGTGCTGCACGCGGTCTTCGCCGGCGGTGTCGTCGAGGTGTCGGGCGACCAGGGCTGGATGCCCTTCTCGTGGTCCGGGGTCGACCTGATCGGGGAGTGCGGCCCGACCGTGCGGGTCCGGCTCTCCCCGGCCGGCGAGGGCGTCGTGTCCCTGGCGGTCGCCGACGAGCACGCGAACCCGATCGCTCACGTCGACGCGCTGACGTTCCGCCCGGCGAGTGCCGAGCAGGTGCGCGCCGCGCGCGGCGGGCAGGAGCGCTCGCTCTACGAACTGCGGTGGCGGCCGCTCACGCAGGGCAAGCAGGAGACCCACCGCGGACCGTGGGGCGTACTCGGCGCGAAGGACGGCCTGGCCTCCCGGCTCCGCGCGGCGGGCGACGAGAGCGTCGCGTTCTACGCGTCGATGGACGAGGTCCTCGCGGGAGAGGCACCCGAGCACATCGTCCTGTGCCTGGACGACTTCGTGGCCGACGACCCCGATCTGCTCGCCGCGGTCGGCGGCGCGGGCAAGCGCGTCCTGGACTGGATCCAGCGGTTCATCGCCGCGCGGACCCACGCCGGATCCACGCTGGTGGTCCTCACCCGCCTCGCCGTCGACACCGGTGCGGGGGAGCGCGTCGAAAGCCTCCCCGGCGCCTCCGTGTGGGGCCTGATCCGGTCCGCGCAGACGGAACACCCCGGCAGGTTCCGGCTGGTGGACATCGACGACCAGGAGACCTCCTGGGCACGCGTGCTGGACGCGCCGGCCACCGGTGAGGACCAACTGGCGCTGCGCGAGGGCGCGTACCTCGTTCCCCGCATGACGCCGGCCGCGCCCGCCGACCACCAGATCGAGCCGCCGGCCGACGGCGCCCACCGCCTCGGCATCCCGAGCAGGGGCACGCTGGAGAACCTGACGTGGGTTCCGTGCCCCGAGGTGGAGGCGCCCCTGACGAGCGGGCAGGTACGCATCGCCGTCCGGGCCGCTGGGCTCAACTTCAAGGACGTCACGATCGCCCTGGGCCTGGTGAACAGCACGGTCGCCGATGCCCCCATCGGTCTTGAGGGCGCCGGAGTGGTCACCGAGGTGGCGGACGACGTGACACGTCTTTCGCCGGGCGACCGGGTGACCGGCGTCTTCAACGGCGCCTTCGGCCGCGTCGCCGTGGCGGACAGCCGGATGCTCACGCCCGTCCCCGACGGATGGAGCTATGCCGAGGCGGCGTCCATCCCGACCACCTTCCTCACCGCCTACTACGCACTCTTTCGTCTGCGCAAGCTCAAGAAGGGCCAGCGCATCCTCATCCACGCCGCGGCCGGCGGTGTCGGGATGGCCGCCGTCCAACTGGCCAAGCACGTCGGCGCCGAGATCTACGCGACCGCGAGCCCGGCCAAGTGGCCCACCCTGCGCGCCCTGGGCCTTGACGACGAGCACCTGGCGTCGTCGCGCGACCTGGAGTTCGCGGAGAAGTTCCTGCACTCCACGGGCGGCCGAGGGGTGGACTTCGTGCTGAACTCCCTCGCGCACCGCTTCGTCGACGCCTCACTGACGCTGCTCACCCGCGGCGGCGACTTCGTCGAGATGGGCAAGACGGACATCCGTGACCCGCGCCAGGTGGCGGCCGATCACCCCGGAGTCGACTACGAGGCCTTCGAGCTCTACGACGCAGGCCCCGACACCATCCACGCGATGTTCCGGGCCGTCATGGAACTCTTCGCCGACGGTCGGATCCAGCTGAACCCGATCTCCGTACGCAACATCCGCGACGCGCGCAGGACATTCCGCGAGATGAGCCAGGGCCGCCACATCGGCAAGCTGGTCTTCGAGGTGGCCGACGGCTTCGGCGGCGGCACCGTGCTGGTCACGGGCGGTACCGGCGGCGTGGGTTCCCTGGTGGCGCGCCACCTCGTCGCCGAACGCGGCGTACGCAGCCTGGTGCTCGCGAGCCGTCGCGGCCCGGCGGCCGACGGGGTGGCCGAGCTGGTCGCCGACCTGGAGGGCGCGGGCGCCGCGGTCAGGGTCGTGGCATGCGATGTCGCGGACCGGGCCGCCGTGGCGGACCTGCTCGCGGACATGCCACGGAAGTACCCGCTGACGGCGGTCGTGCACGCGGCGGGCGCACTGGCGGACGGCACGGTCGAGTCGACGACCGCCGAGAGCTTCGACCACGTTCTGCGCGCCAAGGTCGGCGGCGCGGTCAACCTGCACGAACTGACCACGCGGCACACCCTGTCGGCGTTCATCCAGTTCTCCACCGTCGCCGGGACACTCGGCACCGGAGGGCAGGCCAACTACGCGGCGGCGAACGTGTTCCTGGACGGACTGGCGGCGTGGCGCAGGGCCTCCGGCCTGGTCGGCACCTCACTGTGCTGGGGCTGGTGGGAGCAGAGCAGCGGCATGACCGGAGGCCTGGACCAGGCCGACCTGTCACGGCTGCGGCGGATGGGCATCGCCCCGATGCCGACCGACGAGGCGCTGGCCCTGTTCGACGCGGCCTGCGCGCTCGACCAGCCGGTCCTGATCCCGGCCCGGGTGGACGTCGCCGCGCTGCGGAACAAGACCGGTCAGGAGCTCCCGCTCCTCCTGCGCGACCTCGTCGACGGCGGCCGTCCGCGCCGCAACAGGTCGAGCGCTGCGAAGGACGGCGGCGCTCCCGGCTTGGCCGCCAGGCTGGTCGCCCTGCCGGCGGACGAGGCAAAGGCAGCCGTACTCGACTGGGTCCGCGACCAGGTCGCCGTCGTGCTCGGGCACCCGTCCGGCGCGGTCGTCGACGTCGACCAGGCGTTCAACCAGCTCGGATTCGACTCACTGACGTCGGTCGAACTCTGCAACCGCCTGGCTTCCGCGACCGGACTGCGCCTGCCCTCCACCCTCGTCTTCAGCTACCCGACGCCGCGTGAGCTGGGCGAGCACCTGTCCGGCCTGCTGCGTCCGGAAGCGGACACGAGCGACGCCGATGACGCGGAGGTCATGCAAGCGCCGGGTGCGGACGAACTGTCCGACCTGGACCTGGAAGCACTGGTCGGTCTGGCTCTGGATGAGAAGAGGTAAGTGACATGACCAACTCCGCGGATCGTACGGCGGACGGCGCGGACCGGGTCCAGCGTGCGCTCCGCACGCTGCTCGAGGAGCGCGACCGCCTCCGGCAGGAGAACGACGCCCTGCGGGCCGGCCGCGGCGAGCCCATCGCCGTGGTGTCCATGGCGTGCCGCTACCCGGGAGGCGTGTCGACGCCCGAGGAGCTGTGGGACCTGCTCCGCGAGGGCCGTGACGTGATGGAGGAGTTCCCCAAGGACCGCGGGTGGCGGGACGTGTACGACGCGGACCCCGACGCCGTCGGCAGCACGTACGCGCGTCGGGGAGGCTTCCTGAGCGACGCGGCCGGCTTCGACGCGGGCTTCTTCGGCATCAGTCCGCGTGAGGCGCTGGCGATCGACCCGCACCACCGCCTGCTCCTGGAGACGTCGTGGGAGGTCCTCGAGCGGGCCGGCATCGTCCCCGCCGACGTGCGCGGGTCCGAGGTCGGTGTCTTCTCCGGGGTGAGTTCGTCCGAGTACGGGTGGCGCTTCCTGGAGGGCGGCCAGAAGGACCTGGAGGGCTACCTGCTGTACGGCAGCGCGCTGAGCGTCGCCTCCGGCCGGGTGGCGTACGAATTGGGCCTGACCGGACCGGCGGTGTCGGTGGACACCGCGTGCTCGTCGTCGTTGGTGGCCCTGCACATGGCGGCGCAGTCCCTGCGTTCGGGGGAGTGCTCGCTCGCGCTGGCGGGCGGGGCGACGGTGCTGGCGACGCCCTCGTTCTTCGTGGAGTTCGCCCGGCAGCGCGCCCTGTCGGCCGACGGCCGGTGCAAGGCCTTCTCGGACGCGGCCGATGGAACCGGCTGGGCCGAGGGCGTGGGCGTACTGCTCCTTGAGCGGCTGTCCGACGCCCGCCGCAACGGCCACCCGGTGCTCGCCGTTCTGCGCGGTTCCGCCGTGAACCAGGACGGCGCCAGCAACGGACTGACCGCGCCCAACGGCCGCGCCCAGGAGAAGGTGATCCGCAAGGCACTGGCGAACGCGGGGGTGTCGGCCTCCGAAGTGGATCTGGTCGAGGCCCACGGCACCGGGACCAAGCTGGGCGACCCCATCGAGGCGGGTGCGGTCCTTGCGACCTACGGGCAGGGCCGGGCGGAGGGCAGGCCGCTCTGGCTGGGGTCCCTGAAGTCGAACATCGGTCACTCCATCGCCGCCGCGGGCGTCGGCGGGGTCATCAAGAGCGTGCTGGCCCTGCGCCACGGGTACCTGCCCAAGACCTTGCACGTGGACGCGCCCTCACAGCACGTGGACTGGTCGTCCGGCGACGTGGAAATCCTGGCGGAGGGGCGTGAGTGGCCCCGGACCAACGGGCCGCGGCGGGCCGGTGTGTCGTCGTTCGGGGTCAGCGGCACCAACGCGCACGTGATCCTGGAAGAGGAGCCGCCGCAGGAGCCCCCGCGGGATCCCTCACCGGATCTTGCACAGGAGCGCGCGGCGGACCCGGGCGTCGTCGGCGGCCTCGTGCCGTGGGTGGTGTCGGGCAAGAGCGCGGCGGCCCTGGAGCGGCAGGCGGGCAAGCTCAGCGAGTTCGTCGCCGCGGATCCGGGCGCCGATGTCGCCGACATCGGCGGGTCGTTGGTGTCGGGCCGGTCGCGCTTCGAGCACCGCGCGGTGGTCCTCGGCCGCGGTCGTGACGAGCTCCTGAGCGGCTCGGTGGCGCTGAGCGAGGGCGCCGAGTCCGCAGCGGTGGTGCGGGGTGTCGCCGGGAAACTCGGCGGCGTCGCCTTCATGTTCCCCGGCCAGGGATCGCAGTGGGCCGGCATGGGCCGGCAGCTGTACGCGAACTTCCCCGTCTTCGCGCGGTCCCTCGACGCGTGCGCGGCAGCGCTGTCCGAGTGGGTCGACTGGTCGCTGCTGGACGTGGTGCACGGCGTGGAGGGTGCGCCGACCCTGGAGCGGGTGGACGTCGTCCAGCCGGCGCTGTTCTCCGTGATGGTGTCCATGGCCGCACTGTGGCGGTCCTGGGGTGTGGAACCGGCCGCGGTGGTGGGACACAGCCAGGGCGAGATAGCCGCCGCCCACGTGTGCGGTGCGCTGTCCTTGCGGGACGCCACCAAGGTCGTGGCGCTGCGCAGCAAGGCCCTCCTGGACGTGATCGGGCACGGCGGCATGGCATCGGTCGCGGAGTCCGTGGACGTCGTGGCGCAGCGCCTGGCTCCGTGGAGCGACCAGGTGAGCGTCGCCGTGGTCAACGGACCCCGCTCGGTGGTGGTGTCCGGAGAGCCGGACGCGCTGGACGAGTTCGTCGAGAAGATGAAGGCCGACGGCGTCCAGGCCCGGCGGATAGCGGTCGACTACGCCTCCCATTCCCACCACGTGGCCCGGGTCCGGGACCAGGTCATCGACGCGCTGTCCGACGTGAGCCCCACGACGTCGACGCTTCCCTTCTGCTCGACGCTGTACGGCGAGACCATCGACACCGCCCGGCTGAACGCCGACTACTGGTACAACAACCTGCGCGAGAAGGTCCTCTTCGAGCCCTCCGTCCGGCAGTTGGCCGACGACGGCTTCCGGGTGTTCATCGAGATGAGCCCGCACCCCGTCCTGACCGTCCCGGTGCAGGAGACCGTCGAGGACGTGGACGACGCGCTGGTCCTCTCGTCGTCGCGGCGGGAGCGGGACGAGGTGGAGTCCGTGATCGGCTCGCTGGCCCAACTGCACGTGCGGGGCGGGTCCGTGGACTGGGACTCGCTGCTCGGGACGCGTCGGCGGGTCGATCTGCCGACGTATGCGTTCCAGCGGCAGCGGTACTGGCTCAGCTCATCGCACACGGCGCTGGAGGCGTCCTCGGTGGAGCTGCCGTCCGAGGCCGACGACCACCCCGTCTCCCTGGCGGACAGGATCGCCGCCCTCGCCGACGACGACGCCAGGGCACTGGTCCTGGACCACGTACTCGAGAAGGTCGCCGTCGTGCTCGGACACTCCTCCGGTGAATCCGTCGACCCCGACCAGCAGTTCAAGGAACTCGGATTCGACTCACTGCTGTCGGTGGAGCTGAGCAAGCGCCTGAGCGCGTCGACCGGACTCAAGCTGCGCGCGAACACGGTGCTGCGGCACCCGTCACCGCGACTGGTCGCCGAGCACGTCACGACCACGATCGCCAAGCGGGGACCGCGGTGAACCGACCGTCCCGCCGGCGGGACACCGCAAGGCCGGGAGCGGAGTGTCCCGCCGGGCACCGACTTGTCTTGAACGGCTGAATCACTTCCCGGAAGGTGGGAGTGATCCGTGGAATTCTCCGATTCCCGGTCCAATTTGCTTCGAGGGGTTGATTTCTGTGCGTTCGTTCGGTGCGTCGTCTGCGCATATTGGGATGTGGCGGGCGCAGGAAATGTTTCCCGACATGCTGAACCATGCGCTGACCATGTGGGACGTGGACGGTGAACTGGACACGGCGGTCATGGAATCCACGTTCCTGCACGTGATGAACGAGGCGGAGGTGCTGCGCGTCAACTTCGTCGACGGCGAGAGCGGACTGCGCCTCGTGCCAAGGGAATTGGGGGACTGGCGGCCGTTCTTCCTGGACCTGAGCGCCGAGGCCGACCCCGAACAGGCGGCGCGCGAGGCACTGGCCGACCTGGTGCGCCGGCCCTTCGACCTGGAGCGGGACCTGCTGTTCCGGCTCGGCGCGGTCAAGCTCGGGGCGAGCCGCTCCCTCCTGGTGATCGCCTACCACCACCTCATATCGGACGGGTTCGGCTCGGGCGGTCTGCTCTCGCGGCGCCTGGCCGAGGTGTACACGGCGCTGGCGCGGGGCGAGAAGGCACCGGAGCCGGCGCACCCGTGGGACGCCGAGTCGTTCGCGACCGAGGCGACGGAGTACCTCGCCTCCCCCCAGGCCACCGAGGACACGGAGTTCTGGCGCGACTACCTGAAGGACGCGCCCGCGCCCGCCCAGGTACCGCGCGTCACCCTGTCCGACGCGCAGCGCACCGCGCTCGACGAACCGACGGGCAGCGCCGACCGCTGGGGTGAACTGACCGAACCCCTCGGCATGGTGAGCCGCACGCTGAGCGTCGGGCGCGCCGAGGCGGACGCGTGGGCCGAGACCGCGACGTCCATGGGCGTATGGACGTCGTCGCTGCTGACCGCGGCCGCCGCGGTGTACTTCCGGCACCGCTGCGACCGTCCGGAGTTCCTGCTCTCGCTGGCCGTGGGCAACCGGGTCGGCGTGGCGAGCAGGACGCCAGGCCTCGCGGTGAACGTGGTGCCGGTGCGGGTGAAGGTTCCGCTCGGCGCGACCTTCACCGAGATCGCCGACGCGATCGGCGACGAGACGTACGACATCTTCGATCACACCGCATGCCACTACTCGGAGATCCAGCGCGCGATCGGCACCGTCCTGGACGCTCGCGGCAGCTTCGGTGCCGTCATCAACGTCGTCGACTTCGTGGAGCAGCTCCACTTCGCGGACAGCCCGGCACGTTACCTCGGCGGGACGACCGGTGTCTTCGACGAACTCTCCATCGCCGTCTACAACGACGGGACCGCCGACAGCGACTTGTTCATCCGGCTCGACGCCCCTGCGAGCCTGTACTCCCGCGCGGAGCTGCGCTTCATCGGCGAGGATTTCCTCGCCTACGTCCGTGCCGCGGTGACCGCCGACGAGCAGCCGGTCGGCGCGCTGGACGTGGTGAGCGGCGCCGAGCGCGACCGGCTCCTGACGGCGCCGGAGGACACGGACGCGCGGGTGCCCGAGACGACGGTCGCGGAGCTGTTCGCCCGTCAGGTGGAGCGGCATCCCGATGCCGTCGCGGTGGTGTCCGGGGACTCGGCCATCGCGTACCGCGAGCTGGACGAGCGCTCCGGCCACCTGGCCCGGTCGTTGCGACGCAGGGACGTCGGGCCCGAGACGGTCGTGGCGGTGGCCATGCCTCGATCGGCGGACCTGGTCGTCGCCCTGCTGGGCGTGGTGAAGGCGGGCGGGGCCTACCTGCTGCTCGATCCGGCGCTCCCGGCCGAGCGGCTCAGGTCAGTGGTCGAGGACGCGTCGGCGAGCGCACTGCTCACCGACGCGCAGACGGCCGAACAGCTCCCCCCCGACCTGGGAGTTCCGGCGATCGCCTTCCAGGACATCGCCGCGGACACATCCGGTGACGACAGCGGCGGCGCGGGGGAGACACCCGCCCCGTCGCATCGCGACAGCCTGCTGGCCGTGTCGTACGGATACGCGTCGAACGGCGAGACCACCGCGGTCGCCGTGACGCACGGCAACCTGCAGCGGTTCGTCCTGGACCGCCGCCTGCGGGAAGCCGGCGGCCGTACGGTGCTGTGGCATGCGCCGCACAGTGCCGACGTACTCGCCATCGAAGTGTGGGCGCCTTTGCTGAACGGCGGCCGGGTGGCCGTGGCTCCTGCCGGGGAGCTGGACACCGAGGCGCTGGCCGAGGCGCGGGCGGCGCACGAGATCTCGTCGGTGTGGCTGCCCGCGGGCCTCTTCTCGGCGATCGCGGCGCAGCGCCCCGAACTCCTCGCCGGGTTGCGCGAGGTGTGGACCGGCGGTGACCGCGTGTCCGCTGCCGCGCTGCGCCGGGTGCGCGAGGCCTGCCCCGAGCTGACGGTCGCCGACGCCCACGGCCCGGCGGGAGAGACCGGCTTCGCCGCGTCCGCCCGCTACGTCCTGGGCCCGGGACTCGCCCCCGTCCCCGTCGGTGTGACCGGGGAGCTGTACGTGGCCGGACCCGGCGTGGTGCGTGGATATCCCGGGCGCCCCGGCCGGACCGCGGTGGACTTCGTGTCCTGCCCGTTCGGTCCGGCGGGTGGCCTGATGCACCGGACCGGAGAGCGGGTGCGGTGGGCCGCCGACGGACGGCTCGAGTACGTGGGCGGCGCCGGTACGCGGACCGATGTACGCGGTGTCCGGGTGGAGTTGACCGAGGTCGAGGAGGCGGTGTCCGAGCACACGGGCCTCGCCCGGTCGGTGGTGGTCGTCCGGCAGGACGACGCCGGGCAGCAGCGGCTCGTGGCCTATGTGGTCCCGGCGGGCGGCCGAACCGTCGAGGCCGAGGAACTGGGCCGGTTCGCCGCGGGGCGGTTGCCCAAGACGATGGTGCCGTCGGTGTTCGCGGTCGTCGAAAGCCTGCCGGTGACCGCCGACGGGAGGGTGGACCGGGCGTCGCTGCCGAAGCCCGTGCTCGACGACGGGACGTACCGCGCACCGCGCAACGACACCGAGCGCATCCTGGCCGCGGCCTTCGCCGAGGTGCTCGAACTGGACCGGGTGGGCATCGACGAGGACTTCTTCGACCTCGGCGGCAACTCGCTGCGGGCGATCAGGCTGGTCGGTCTGATCCGGTCGGAGCTGAACCAGGAGGTGTCGATCCGCCGGGTGTTCGCGGCGCGCACCATCAGCGGTCTCTCGGACATGTGGAAGGACCTCGCCCGGTCCAGCAGGCCGACCCTGCGCAGGAGGACGAAGGAGGGCGCGGTCGTCTGAGCGGGCCGACGACAGGACCTCCCGGCGTCCCGCCGACACAGAGCGGGAGGGAGACAGGGGGGGTCGTCTGCTGTTTTCTCACTCCCATTCCAAAGAGAGTGCGCC
>NZ_JBVIPS010000015.1:64963-102275 GCF_055577715.1 Streptomyces sp. NPDC033177
AGAGGAAGGAAGGGGGGGTCGTTTGTCGGGGAGGACAAAAAAAATACCCCCCCGTCGTCCCGCCGACATGAGTCGGCGGGACGCCGGGAGGTCCTGTCGTCGTTGTCCCGATGCCGGTCAGGCAGCGGCGGCGCCCGCCACCGCCTTGGCCGTGTGCGCGGAGGCGTTGTCCAGTCCGGCAGCCGGCCATCGAGGCCGCCGAGCAGCCATCCTAAAGCGGGGGTGGTGGGGTGGGGCGTGGGCGCGAGGGGAGTTCCGCTGCTGCTGGAGCGGCTCTTGAGTGTTTCTCGGAGGGCCGGCGGTGCGGTGGGGCGGTGCTCGGGCTCACCGGTGGGGTGCGGCCGGGCATCGTGGCACATGGAGGCGGTGGGGTACAGCAGTTCGGGGTGGGTTCGGGCTGGGGTGGGTGGCTGGTTGGCGGTGGAGCTTGTCGCCCTTGTAGCTGCGGCGGCCGCGTCCTTACGGTGACGTCGCAGTGCCGGGGTCGCTCTTGTGTCGGATGTCCCGTCGACCGGACAGCACCGATGGGTGACCCGTGCCCGGTGCCTTCTCGCACCCGGCTCGGCCACGCCTGATTCCCAGTAGCTCTGTGACGGTTAAGGACGGTGCCAGTTGAGCGCGAACCCGTTTGATGACGAGGACGGCCGCTTCTACGTCGTGGTCAATGACGAGGAGCAGCACTCCCTGTGGCCGGTGTTCACCGAGGTGCCCGCCGGCTGGCGGGTGGTCTTCGGCGAGGCGGCCAGGGCCGAGTGCCTTGAGTACGTCGAGCAGAACTGGACCGACCTGCGTCCCAGGAGCCTGCGCGAGGCCATGGCCACGGACTGAACACCACCCGGATCTCTGCCGAGTTGATGCGGCGGGGACGTTGGACCTGTGCGTTACCGCCGATGCCGACGCGCTGCTCCGCCCCGCCTGCCGCGGCTGAATCCTCGGCCGGCCACGTCCGCAGCTGCTGAAACGCGCCCGGCAAGGTCACCACGCCGGCCGTCGAGCTGCCGGTCCGCCCACCGGAGCGCTACCCGCACATCGGCTGCCCTGCACGGTCTGCCCCTCGACAAGGGGGCGGCCCAGGTGCTCGACACGCAGACCGGCCCGCTCCGGACCGGGCACCTCTCACACGTTTGGAGTCAGTCAATGAACCTTCAGGGAAGGCGAGTTGCCCTGCCCCCGGAGCCCGTCGTCCACCAGCAGT
Organism: Streptomyces sp. NPDC033177; assembly: GCF_055577715.1. Classification (NCBI taxonomy): domain Bacteria; kingdom Bacillati; phylum Actinomycetota; class Actinomycetes; order Kitasatosporales; family Streptomycetaceae; genus Streptomyces; species Streptomyces sp. NPDC033177. The sequence continues at coordinate 66,159 of NZ_JBVIPS010000015.1, forward strand.
TCGAGGCGCACGCGAAGGCCACCCCCGACGCCGTCGCCGTCTTCTGCGCCGGTCGGCAGGTGACGTACGCGGAGCTGGACGCGAAGGCGAACCGGTTCGCGCACTTCTTGATGACGCGCGGACACGGCCGGGGGGCGAAGGTCGGTGTCTGTCTCGACTATTCGATCGACATGCTCGTCGCCATCCTCGGCACGCTGAAGGCAGGCGCGGCCTACGTACCGTTCGACCCGGCCTACCCTGCGGCGAGGCTCCAGCTGCTGCTGGGCCAGGTGCCCTCTCTCGCCCTGATCGTGGCCTCTCCGGAGACGGCCGGACTGGTCGGGTCCACGGATACCGAGGTCGTCGATCTGGAGCAGCTCTCCGATCTGCTGGAAGGTCTTCCGCCGACCGATCCCGGCGTCCGCGTCACCGGCGACGACGTGTGCTACGCGGTCTTCACGTCCGGATCGACCGGCACACCGAAACTGACCGCGGTGCGGCACGAGGGCTGGTTCAACCTGATGAACTGGCTGAAGCTCGAGTACGGCCTGCACAGCGGGTCGAACAACCTGGTCGTCAGCGCGTTCGGGTTCGACCTCTCTCAGCGCAGCCTGATGACGCCGCTGTTCTGCGGCGCCACCCAATACCTCATGGCGAGCCGGAACTTCGACGCCCTGATGGCCTACCGCATGCTGACCGACCACGAGATACGCACGGTGCACTGCGCCTCCAGCACGCTGTACCTGCTGGTGGACTGGGAGACCGCACGCGGTGGTGAGGTGCTCTCCAGGCTCGACTACATGCTGTTCGGCGGGGAGCCGCTGAAGGTCGAACGGATCGCCAACTGGGCGCACCGCGAGGGCAATACGTGCACCCTCCTGCACCAGTACGGCGTCGCCGAGTGCACGGATGTCGCGACGTCGTACGACCTTGCCGCGTACCGGCCCGGCGACCATGACATCCCGCCGGTCGGAAAGCCGGCCTACAACACCGGCATCCACCTCCTCGACGAGCAGTTGCGCCCTGTCGGGCCGGGGGAGTACGGCGAGATCTGCATCTCCGGGGCCGGCATCGGAGCGGGTTACCTCAACGGCACCGGCCCCGAGAACGAGAAGTTCACGACCATCGAGGTCGACGGTGAGCCGTGCAGGCTGTACCGGACGGGTGATCGCGGGCATGTGACCGAGGACGGTGAACTCGTCGTCGCCGGCCGGATGGACGCACAGGTGAAGGTGCGAGGCATGCGCATCGACCCCACCGACATCGAGCGCGCGCTCGGCAGGCTGGCCGGGGTCCGCGAGGCCGCCGTGGTCGTCGCCCACAACGACTCCGGCGAGGCCGAGCTGACCGCGTTCGTCGTCCCGTCGGCGAACGAGCTCACCGAGGACGATCTGCGCACCCGCCTCCTGAGGACGCTGCCGCGGAACATGGTTCCTGCCAGATTCATGAATGTCCTGCGAATTCCCCTGAGCCCGCACGGAAAAGTCGACCGCGCGGCGCTGGTCGAAACATGCCGGAACCTGTACGCCAACAGCGGCACGGCGGCATAGCCGAGGCCTTGATGACAACCGAGAGGACTGTGATGATTGCCGATAGGGTGCGCGCCATATGGTGCCGGGAACTCCAGCGCGACGACATTTCTTTCGATGACGATTTCTTCGCCGTCGGAGGTCAGTCCGTGATCATGTCGAAGATTCAGATCGCCTTCATCGACGAGCTGGGCGTCGAGGTCGCCATGGACCGGATGTACCTCAACCCGACGGTTGCTTCGATATCTGCGTACATCGAATCCATGGATTCGGTTGTGCTGTAACTCGAGGCCGGATTGGTTCCGCATTCTTTTCCGTCGACTCGCTGCCGACTCGCTGCGTCGACCGTGCTCCACCGCATTTACTCTCTCGGCTACGGCCGTTGGGATCTTTGAATCCAATCTGGTACGAGAGGTGCCGCCATGTACGACGTAATTGTCATCGGTGCCCGCTGTGCGGGTTCGCCGGCGGCCATGCTGCTCGCCCGGCAGGGATATCGCGTCCTGCTGCTTGAGAAAGCGAAGTTCCCGCAGGACACGCTGTCCTCGCACTACATCCACCAGCCGGGTGTGGCGTTGCTCGATCGGTGGGGGCTGCTCGACGAACTCCGCGACGCGGGGTGCCGGCCGATCAACCACCAGAGCTATGAGGCGCTCGGTGTCCGGCTGGAAGGGTTCTCCCTGCCGGTCGACGGCCATCGGACCACGTACGCGCCCAGGCGGTTCGTGCTCGACCCGATCCTCGCGCGCGGGGCCGTGGCCGCCGGTGTGGAGTTCCGCGAGTCGTGTGCCGTCAACGACCTGCTCTACGAGGGTGACCGGGTCGTCGGCGTGCGGTACACGACGCCCGGCGGCGCCGAGGCGACGGAGCGTGCGCGACTGGTCGTCGGTGCGGACGGCATGCGCTCGCTGGTGGCCCGCAAGGTCGGTGCGCCGAAGGTCGTCGAGCGCCCGCGGATGACCTGCGCCTACTACAGCTACTGGGAGGGAGTCCCGGCCAACTTCGAGCTGTACGAGCGGCCGGGCCGCTGGATCGCCCTCGCCCCCACCAATGACGGCCTCACGCTGATCATGACCTACTTCCCGCAGAGCGAGTTCTCGCAAGTCCGCTCCGTGGGGGTGGAAACCTCCTACCTCGAAGCTGTCCGTACGACGGCTCCCGAGCTGTACGGGCGGATGTCCGAGGGCAAGCGCGTGGAGCAGATGTACGGCACGGGCGCGCAGGAGAACTACTTCCGCAAGGCCTACGGGCCCGGGTGGGTGCTGCTCGGCGACGCCGTGCACCACAAGGACTCGATCACCGCTCGCGGTATCACCGACGCCTTCCTCCAGGTCCAGTCGCTGACCGGCCACATCGGGGATCAGTTGCACGACGAAGAGGCGCTCACGGCGGCGTTGAAGCGCTACGAGCGCGACCTGGACGACAAGTTCTACAGCTTCTACCAGGGCGCGCTCAACGTCGCCGAGCTCAAGCCCGAGCGGCACACGGAGATGGTGCAGAAGCTGGTCGGCAACCAGGACCTGATCGACCGCTACTTCTCGACGGTGTCGGGTGCCTATTCCTTCGACGACTTCTACAGCAACGAACTCCTGACAGTACTCGATCAGGGCTGACCGGCGGATTGTTCCCCGACAGACCCCGCCCACTTGGAGACTCAATGATTCCGTTGTCGTTCGCGCAGCGCCGACTGTGGTTCGTGGACCGGTTCGAAGGCCCGTCGCCGACCTACAACGGGGCCTTCGCCCTGCGGCTGACCGGTGAACTGAACGTCAGTGCCCTGGAGTTGGCGCTGCGCGACGTCATCGAGAGGCACGAGATCCTCCGTACGGTCATCGTCGAGGACGGTGACGGGGTCCCGCACCAGCAGGTGCTGTCATCCGGGCAGGATCCGTTTGCTCTGCCGATGGTCGAAGTCGCCGGGGAAGCCGAGCGGGCGGCCGCGGTCGACGAGTTCGCCACCCAGACCTTCGACCTGGCCGCCGACATACCGATCCGCGCCAGGCTGGTGCGGAGCGGACCGCGCGAGCACACCCTGGTGATGGTGATGCACCACATCGCCGTGGACGGGGAGTCGTTCGGCCCGCTGTTCCGTGACCTCAACACGGCCTACGCGGCCCGCACGGAGGCGAGCGCCCCGGTGTGGGAGCCGCTGCCGGTGCAGTACGCGGACTACACGCTGTGGCAACGGGACGTGCTCGGCGACGAGTCCGATCCGGACAGCCTGGGAGCCAGGCAGCTGGAGTACTGGCGGCAGACGCTGGCCGACCTGTCCCAGCCGCTGGCGATGCCCACGGACCGCCCGCGTCCCAAGGCGATGAGCCATCGCGGCGACATGGTCCCGTTCTCGATCGATGCCGACCTGCTGCGGTCGGTCGAGAAGCTGGCCGCCGAGGCGGACACCACGGTGTCGATGGTCATGCACTCCGCGCTGGGGGTCCTCCTGCACCACGTCGGCTGCGGTGACGACGTGCCCATCGGGGCACCGATCGCGGGTCGCGTCGATGAGGAACTGCGGGATCTCGTCGGGTTCTTCGTCAACACGTGGGTGCTGCGCGTTGAACTGTCCGGGAACCCGACCTTCGTGCAGCTGCTCCAGCGGGTGCGGGAGCGGGCGCTGGCCGCGTACGACAACCAGGACCTGCCCTTCGAACGGCTGGTCGAGCTCCTCAACCCGGACCGGTCCACCGCGTACAACCCTCTCTTCCAGGTGATGCTCGCCTGGCAGGAACAAGTGCCGGCGATGCAGTTCCCCGGCCTCGACCTCCAGGTCACGAAGCTCGAGACCAGCACAGCCAAGTTCGACCTGTTCTTCGACCTGGTCCCGAACGACACGGGCGGGGCGGGGTGCCGGCTGGAGTACCGCACCGACCTCTTCGACAGGAGCACGGTCGAAGACCTCGCGAACCGGTTCGTCCGCGTCCTTGGCCAGCTCGTGGCCGACTCCGAGCGCCCGATCGGCGGCGTCGACGTGCTCGACGCGGCCGAGCGGGAGCGGCTGCTCACCGCGTTCAACGACACCGCCACGGCGGTGTCCGAGCTGACGGTCCCCGAGCTGTTCGAACAGCAGGCGGCAAGGACCCCGGACGCCCCGGCGATCGCGTGCGACGACCGCACGCTGACCTACCGGGAGCTCGACGACCGGGCGAACGCCGTCGCCTGGGAGCTGGTCCGGCGCGGTGCCGGACCGGAAGACCTGGTGGTGCTCGCGCTGCCGCGCACGGAGGACCTGGCGGTCGGCCTGCTCGGGATCCTCAAGTCCGGTGCCGGGTATGTGCCGATGGACCCGCAGTACCTCAGCGGGCGGGCACAGAGCGTGCTGTCCGAAGCGGCTCCGCGGTTCGTGGTCACCGACACCGCGACGTGGCAGGACCTGCCGGACAACGACATGTCGTGCCTCAACGTGGACCTGCGCGCGCAGTGGGAGGCACCCCAGGGAGTCCTGGACAACGCCGCCCGGGTCTCGCCCCTGGCGCCGGACAACCTGGCCTACGTCATGTACACCTCCGGCTCCACGGGCAAGCCGAAGGGCGCCGCGATCACCCATCGCAGTGTCGTCAACGGCGTGCAGGAACTGGTGCGCGTCCTGGACGCGCCGCCTGGGTCGCGGATGCTGGCGGGCACCTCGGTCAACTTCGACGTCTCGGTCTTCGAGCTCCTGACCACCCTGTCCACCGGCGGCACGGCCGAGATCGTGTCTTCCGCGCTGGTACTCGGCGAGCGGGACGGCTGGGACGGCCAGGTGATCAGCGCGGTCCCCTCGGTGCTCGGGGAACTGGTGGAGCACCTGGAGAAGACCACCGACGTGCGCACGGTCGTCTTCGCGGGCGATGTGCTCCCGGCCCGGCTGGTGCGGCAGGTGCGTGAGGCTCTCCCCGGCGTGCAGATCGTCAACTCCTACGGGCAGAGCGAGAGTTTCTACGCCACCACCTTCTCTCTCGCGGCGTCCGAGGAGTGGACGGACGGCGAGGTCGCGCCCATCGGCACACCGCTGGGGAACATGCGCGCCTACGTGCTGGGCCCGGGCCTCGCCCCCGTGCCACAGGGCGTGATCGGTGAGCTGTATGTGGTCGGGACCTGCGTGGGCCGCGGCTACCACGGCCACCCGGGCATGACCGCCGAGCGCTTCGTCGCGAACCCGTTCGGACCGGCGGGCGAACGGATGTACCGCACCGGCGACCTGGCCCGCTGGAACGCGCACGGCCAGCTGGAGTGCCTCGGCAGGAGCGACGGCCAGGTGAAGGTGCGCGGCTTCCGCATCGAGCCGTCCGAGATCGAGGCGGTGTGTGAGCTCTACCCCGGCATCCGCGAGTCGGTGGTGATCAGCCGTGAGGTGCCCTCCGGGGGGCGTCAGCTCGTCGCCTACGTCGTGCACGAAGGCGACGGCGCCGTCCCCGACAACGGAGCCGGCGGCGTCGGCGACGCGGACGTGCTGGCCGGTGCGTCGGCCGCCGAGCTGCGCAGGTTCGTGGCGGCGCGGCTGCCCGACTACATGGTCCCGTCGGCCTTCGTGACCGTCGGCCGGATGCCGCTGGGGCCCACCGGCAAGCTGGACCGCTCGGCGCTGCCGGAGCCCGAGTTCGTGGGCGAGGTCTACCGCAAGCCCCGCACGGAGACCGAGGCGATCATCGTCGCGGTGTACACGGACGTGCTCGGCGTGGAGCGCGTCGGCATCGACGACGACTTCTTCGCGGCGGGCGGCGACAGCCTGCGGTCGATCCAGGTGGTGGCACGGGCGCGGGCCCGCGGCCTGAAGCTGACCACGCGGGAGATCTTCGAGTGCCGCACGGCGGCCCGTCTCGCCGAGGTGGCATCCGACCGTCAGGACGAGGTGCCCACGCTCGCCGAGGAGGCCGGCGGCGGCGTCGGCACGATGCCCCTGCAGCCGGTGGCGAGGCAGGTGTTCGAGCACGGCGGCGGGATGAACCGGTTCGCCATGGCGATGGCGCTGGAGCTTCCCGCGGGCATCGACGAGCACGGCCTCGCCGCGACGCTGGACGCCGTGCTCGACCGGCACGATCTGCTGCGCGCCCGGCTGGTGCGCGGCGACGACCCCTTCCTGGATGTCCGTCCGCCGGGCGCCGTGCGGGCGGCGGACCTGACCCGCAGGGTTGCCTGCGACGGCCGCTGGGAGGAGCCGTCCTCGCTGCGGTCGGCGAAGGCGGAGCTGGACGATGCGGCCGGGCGACTCGACCCGGAGGCCGGGACGATGGCCCAGTTCGTCTGGTTCGCCACCGACTCGGGTGCGGGCCGGCTGCTCGTGGTGTTGCACCACCTGGTGGTGGACGGCGTCTCCTGGCGGATCCTCATGTCGGACCTCGCCGAGGCATGGCAGCAGGTCCACGCCGGAAGGACGCCCGAGCTGCCCTCGGTCGGCACCTCCGCCCGCCGCTGGGCCCTTGCGCTCCAGGACGAGGCACTCACCCCGGAGCGGGAAGCGGAGCTGGCGTACTGGCAGGACGTGCTCGAGTCCCCGAACTCCCCGCTGGGCAGCCGGGCGTTCGACCCGGCGGTCGATGTGATGTCCACGGTCGACACCGTGCGGGTGCAGCTGCCCGCCGACGTCACCGAGGCGGTGCTGACCAAGCTGCCCGCGGCGTTCAAGAGCACCGGGACCGACGTGCTGCTCGCCGCCCTCGCCCTGGCGGTGAACCGCTGGCGCGGTACGCAGAGTTCGACCCTGGTCCGCATGGAAGGCCACGGCCGCGAGGAGGACATCGTCCCCGGCGCCGACCTCTCCCGGACCATCGGATGGTTCACCAGCATGTACCCGGCCCGCGTCGACGTGGGCGGGGCGGACCTGGCCGACGTGCTGGCGGGCGGCCCCGCGGCCGGAACGGCGATCAAACAGGTCAAGGAGCAGCTGCGCCAGATACCGGACAAGGGCGTGGGCTACGCACTGCTGCGTCACCTGAACCCGGAGACCGCCGAGCAGCTCGCCGAGTACCGGGCGCCGCAGATCGGGTTCAACTACCTGGGCCGGATCTCCGACACGGACGTGCCCGAGCACCTGCGCGCGCAGGGCTGGGGTCCTGCGTCCTGGTCCGCCGACCTGATCCCGGCACTCGACGAGGACCAGCCCGCGCTGTCCGCCCTCGAGGTCAACTCGCTCGCCACGGGCAGCGCCGACGGCCCGCGGCTGCAGACCGCCTTCATGTTCCCCACCGGCGTGCTCTCCCGTGAGCAGGTCCAGGAGCTGGCGGAGCTGTGGGTCGAAGTGCTGCACGGCTTGGCCGCGAACGCCGCCCATCCGCGGACCGGCGGGCTCACGCCCTCCGACGCCCCGCTGGTGGTGGTGAAGCAGGACGAGATCGAGGCATGGGAGACGCGCTACGGCCGTTTGACCGACGTATGGCCGCAGTCCCCCGGACAGTCCGGCATCCAGTTCCAGGCGGCGATGGCCGAGGACTCCTACGACGTCTACCACATGCAGCTGGTGCTGCACCTGTCCGGACAGGTGGACCCGGCACGCATGCGGGCGGCCGGACAGGCGATGCTGGAGCGGTACCCCAACCTGCGCGCCGCGTTCGGCAGCACGGCCGACGGCGACCCGGTGCAGGTCCTGCCGGAACACGTGGCCCTGCCGTGGCGGCACATCGACGTGACCGGCCAGAGCGAGGCCGAGCAGGACGCGGCGCTGGACGCCTTCCTCGCCGAGGACCGGGCCGACCGGCTCGACCCCGCCCGGCCACCGCTGTTCCGCCTGGGGCTCATCACCTGCGGACCGCAGCAGGCCAAGCTGGTCATCACGGCACACCACACCGTCTTCGACGGCTGGTCGTCGCCGCTGGTGATCAAGGATGTCATCCGGCTGTACGCCGGCACCGGCGACCTTCCCCCGGTCCGCAGCTACGGCGACTACCTGACCTGGCTGTCCACGCACGACCGTGAGGCGTCGGCCGCCCGGTGGAAGGCCGAGCTCGACGGATTCGACCAGCCGACCCTCGTGGCTCCGGACGTCTCCGTCCAGGACGGCGCGTCCGCCATCGGCAAGATCGAGGTACCCCTGTCGATCGACAAGGGACGCGAACTCGCCGGGCGTGCCGCGGAACTCGGCGTCACGCTCAACACGCTCGTGCAGGGCGCGTGGGCGATCCTGCTGTCGAAACTGACCGGACGGCAGGACGTGGTGTTCGGCGCGGCCGTCAACGGCCGCCCGCCGGACCTGATCGGTTCCGACGAAATGGTCGGCCTGTTCATCAACACCCTCCCGATCAGGGTGTTCTGGCAGCTGAACGACAGCGTGGCCGACATCGTCACCCAGCTGCAGAACCGGCAGATGACACTGCTCGACCACCACTACTACGGCCTTGCCGACATCCAGCGCGAGAGTGGACTGCCCGCCCTGTTCGACACGTTCATCGGGTTCGAGAACTACCCGATGGACCGCGAGGGCATGGTCGACGCGAACACCTCGGCGGGACTCGCCATCGATGCCATCCGGCCGATCGCGGGCGCCCACTACGCGCTCGCCCTCGCCGCCGCCGACCCCTATCTGCGGCTCTCCCTCGACTACCAGAAGGACCTCTACACCCTCGCCGAGGCCGAGGCCGTCGGCGCCCGTCTGGTCCGGGTCCTGGAGCAGATACTCGCGGACCCGCACGCACCGGTCAGCGCGATCGAGGTGCTGTCGCAGGAGGAGCGGGAGCGGCTGCTGGAGGAGGTCAACGACACGGCGCATCCGGTGTCCGGGGACACCCTGCCGGGCGCGTTCGAGGCCCAGGCGGAGCGCACCCCAGACCGCGTCGCCGTGGTCGGTGAGCAGGAGACGCTCACGTACGGGGAGTTCAACCGGCGTGCCAATCAGCTGGCCCACTGGCTGGTGGAACAGGGCGCGGGCCCCGACCAGCCCGTCGCCGTACGCATCCCGCGATCCGTCGACCTGATGGTGGCGGCCTGCGCGGTGGTCAAGGCGGGCGCGGCCTACGTGCCGGTGGACCCCGAGCTGCCCGAGGACCGGGTGCGGCACATGCTCGACAGTGCCAAGCCCCTGCTGGTGCTCGAAGAAGACCTGCCCGACGTCTCCGGACGCCCGGAGACGAACCCGGAGCGTGCGCTGCTGCCGGACCACGTCGCGTACGTCATCTTCACCTCCGGATCCACCGGCGGCCCCAAGGGCGTACAGGTGTCACACCACTCGATCATGAACCGGATCGAGTGGGGCCTGGAGCACTTCGCCGTCACGGCCGAGGACCGGGTGCTGTTCAGCACGGCTCCGAGCTTCGACGCGTCGATGCCGGAGATGTTCGCGCCCCTGCAGGTGGGCGCCGCCGTGGTGATCGCACGCCCGGACGGGCGCCGGGATCCGGCCTACCTGGCCGAGCTGATCCAGCGCGAGCGCGTGACCGGCGCGGTCTTCGTCTCCTCCCTCCTCGCGGCGTTCGTGGACGAACCCACGGCACGCGCCTGCACCAGCCTGCGCTGGGTCGAGGTCGGGGCCGAGCCGTTCCCTGCCGAGCTGGCCAACCGGTTCGTCGAGCTGCTGCCCGGCTGCGTCGCGCACAACCTCTACGGCCCCACCGAGGCATCGGTGGAGGTGACGACATGGCGGCACGAGCCCGGTGCGGACCGCCTGCCGATCGGCGCGCCGATCTGGAACACCCGGGTCTACGTCCTTGACGCGGCCCTGCGCCCGGTCGCGCCGGGAGTCGCCGGGGAGCTGTACATCGAAGGCACCGCGCTGGCGAGGGGCTACCTCGGGCAGCCCGTGCTGACCGCGAACCGGTTCGTCGCCAGCCCCTACGGCGCACCCGGCGCGCGGATGTACCGCACCGGCGACGTGGTGCGCTGGACCAAGGACGGCGGGCTCGAATACGTCGACCGGAGCGACTTCCAGGTCAAGATCCGTGGCCGTCGCATCGAGCTGGGCGAGATCGAGTCGGTGCTGGCAGCGCACCCGGACGTCAGCAACGCGGTGGCCGTCGTGCGCGAGGAGAGCGCCGGTGACCAGCGGCTGCTCGCGTACGTGGTGCCGGGCGGCAAGGCGGACCCCGCCGAACTGGACACCGAGGCCTTGACGGCCCTGCTCCAGGAGCAACTGCCGGAGTACATGGTCCCCTCGGCGATCGTGCCGCTGGCCGAGCTCCCCAAGACCCTGAGCGGGAAGCTCGACCGGGCCGCGCTCCCCGCACCCGACTACGCCGAAGCCGCGGCCGGCCGCGGACCGCGCAACCACAAAGAGGAAGTCCTGTGCCGGCTGTTCGCCGAGCTGCTCGGTGTGGAGGAGGTCGGCATCGACGCCGGCTTCTTCGACCTCGGCGGGCACTCGCTGCTGGCCACGCGGTTGATCGGCCGCATACGCAACGAACTCAACATCGACGTGAAGGTCACGATGGTCTTCGCCAATCCGACTGTCGCCCAACTGGCAGATCGGCTCGATGAACTGGCCACGTCGAACCGGCCCCAGCTGCGTCAGATGACCGTTTAGGAGAAGCGTCGATGATCCCGTTGTCCTTTGCCCAGAGTCGCATGTGGTTCCTCCACCACCTGGAAGGTCCCTCCGCCACCTACAACGGCCCGTTCGTGCTGCGCCTCGAGGGCACCCTGGACACCGCGGCCCTGACCGCGGCGGTACGGGATGTCGTCACCCGGCACGAGAGTCTGCGTACGGTCGTCGCGGAGAACGAGGACGGCACGCCGGAGCAGCGGGTGCTGCCGCCCGAGGAGGCGGCCGTCCCGGTCCGTGTGGTCGACGTGGCCGCGGACGCGGTGGATGCCGCGCTGCACGAGGTCGCGTGCGAGACCTTCGACCTCGGCACGGAGCTCCCGCTGCGGGCGACCGTCCTGCGGGTCGCCCCCCAGGAGCACGTGCTGGTGTTCGTGTTCCATCACATCGCCGCCGACGGGGCGTCGATGGCGCCGTTCCTGCGCGATCTGGTGGCGGCGTACACGGCCCGCCGCCAGGGGGGCGCGCCCCGGTGGACGCCGCTTCCGGTGCAGTACAAGGACTACACGCTCTGGCAGCGGCAGCTCCTGGGCGATGAAACGGACCCGGGCAGCGTCACCTCGGCGCAACTGGAGTACTGGCGCAAGGAACTGGCCGGAGCGCCACAGCCGGTGCAACTGCCGCTGGACCGGCCGCGCCCCACGGTGAACGAACACCGGGGCGGATACGTCGACTTCGAGCTGGAACCGGAGCTGTTCGCCGGGATCGGGAAGCTCGCCGCTGACCGCGGCGCCACGGCGCCGATGGTCGCCCAGGCCGTGCTCGCGGTGCTCCTGCACCACTTCGGCGCCGGCAACGACCTGACGATGGGCAGCCCGATCGAGGGGCGCGCCGATGAGCAACTCGACGACCTCGTCGGGTTCTTCGTCAACACCTGGGTGCTGCGCGTCGACCTGTCGGGGAACCCGTCGTTCGGTGATCTGGTGGAGCAGGTGCGGACCCGGGCCCTTGCCGCCTACGACAACCAGGACCTTCCGTTCGAGCGCCTGGTGGAACTCCTCGCACCGGAGCGCGTCACCTCCTACCAGCCGCTGTTCCAGGTCATGCTGGCCTGGCAGTTCCCGTGGTCGGAGATCGAGATCCCGGATCTGCGGGTGACTCCCCTTCCGGTGGGCACCGGAACCGCGAAGTTCGACCTGTTCTTCAACTTCGTCCCGGACGCGTCCGGCGGCGCTCACGGACGGCTCGAGTACGCCACGGAACTGTTCGACCACGCCACGGCCGAACGCCTCATCGACCGCTACATACGCGTGCTGCGCCAGGTGGTCGCCGACCCGGGAACGCGGCTCGGCGCGGTGGACGTGCTCACCGACACCGAACGGGACCGGCTGACGCGGCTGAACGACACGACCGCGCCGGCGCCGGAGGCGACCGTACCGGAGCTGGTCGCCGCTCAGGCGGCACGGACACCGGACGCGACAGCGGTGGTGTCCGGGGAGACCTCCCTGTCGTACGCGGAACTGGACGGCCGGGCCGACCGGCTGGCCGCCCTCCTGCGCGAGCGCGGGGTCGGGCCGGAGGCCCTGGTGGCCGTGGCGCTGCCGCGGTCGGCGGACCTGGCGGTCGCACTCCTCGGCGTACTCAAGTCCGGCGGCGCCTACCTGCCGATCGACCCGAACTTCCCGGCCGCGCGCGTCGACCTCCTGCTCGACACGGCAAAGCCGCTGCTGGTCCTCACCGACCGCGCAACGGCGAAGACGGTGGCCACGAGCCAGACGCCGGTACTGCACCTCGACGACCAGGACCTGGACGCTCCCGGTCCTGACGCCCCCAAGACGTCACTCGCGCCGGACAATCTGGCCTATGTGATGTTCACGTCCGGCTCGACCGGGACTCCCAAGGGCGTCGGCATCACCCACGCCGGCGTGGTCAACGGTGTACGGGACCTGCGTCAGGTGGTTCACGTCGAGGCCGGCTCCCGGATGCTGGCCGCCACCTCCGTGAACTTCGACGTATCGGTGTTCGAGATATTCACCGCGCTGACCACCGGAGCGAGCGTCGAGATCGTCCGTGACGTACTCGAACTCGGCGAGCGGGGCAGCTGGTCGGGCACCACCATCAGCGCCGTGCCCGCGGTGTTCGCCACCCTGCTCGACAAGATCGGCAACGAAGGCCCCGACGGCCTCGAGCTCGACGTGGAAACCGTCGTCTTCGCCGGTGAGGCGCTCTCGTCCGACCTGGTCGGCAAGGTGCGCAACGCCCTGCCCGGAGTCCGAGTCGTCAACGCCTACGGACAGACCGAAAGCTTCTACGCCTCCACGTTCACGCTGCCGCAGCAGTGGACGGACACGGGCGCGATACCGGTCGGGCAGCCGCTCGCCAACATGCGCGCCTATGTCCTGGGGCCGGAACTGGCTCCCGTTCCGCCCGGCGTGACCGGCGAACTGTACGTCGCCGGCTTGCTCGCCCGCGGCTACCACCAGAGCGGCGGAGCCACCGCGGAGCGGTTCGTGGCCTGCCCCTTCGGTCCCGCGGGTACGCGCATGTACCGCACCGGTGACCTGGCCGAGTGGGACGACAACGGCCGGCTGAGGTACGCCGGGCGAGCCGACGCCCAGGTCAAGGTGAACGGCATCCGCGTCGAGCCGACCGAGATCGAGACGGCCCTCGCCCAGCATCCCGCCGTCAGCCAGGCCGCGGTGACGGTGTGTGAGGACCGCATCGGCACACTGCGGCTCGTCGGCTACGTGGCGCCGGTGGGCGCCGCGGAGGGCGACGCCGCCCCGGACACCGACATCTCGGTGGCGGAGCTGCGGCGGTTCGTGGCCAAGCGGCTGCCGGACTACATGGTGCCCGCCCAGCTGATGGTGCTCGACCAGCTGCCGCTCACCGCGAGCGGAAAGCTGGACCGGGGCGCGCTGCCCGAGCCGGAGTTCGCGGGGGCCACGTACCGGGCGCCGCGCAGCACGGCGGAGCGGGTGCTGGCCGAGGTGTTCGCCGATGTCCTCAGCACCGAACACGTGGGTATCGACGACGACTTCTTCGCCAGCGGCGGAGACAGCATCCGTTCCATCCAGGTGGTCGCGCGCGCCAAGACGCGCGGCGTCGTGGTCAGCACCCGGGAGATCTTCGAGCACCGTACGGTCGTCCGGCTCGCGGAGCTGGTCGAGGGACGGGCCGAAGAGGAGCGGGTGACACTGCCCGAGCTGCCCGGTGGCGGTGTCGGCTGGGCTCCGCTGCCGCCGACGGCGGCGCACATGCTCGGCCTCGGCGGCGGCATCAACCGGCTGTGCATGTCCGCGATGCTGACCCTGCCCAAGGACATCGACCGTGCGGGACTGGTCGCCACCTTGCAGGCGGTCCTCGACCGGCACGACGTGCTGCGCTCCCATCTCGTCCTGACCAACCCGGGACTGCGGACCGGACCGGCCGGCAGCGTGAACGCCGGTGCGCTGGTGCGACAGGTCCCCTACGGCGACGCCGATGTGAAGGCCGAGCTGGACGCGGCCGCCGACCGCCTCGACCCGGCCACGGGCGTGATGGCGCAGTTCGTGTGGTTCACCTCCGACACGCCCGCGGAAGCGGGCCGGCTGCTCATCGTGCTGCACCACCTGGTCGTCGACGGGGTGTCGTGGCGCATCCTCCTCCCGGAGCTGGCCTCGGCCTGGCAGCGGGTCCGGGACGGCCACACCGCACAGCCCCCGGAGACCGGTACCTCGCTGCGACGGTGGATGCACGCCCTGGCCGACGAGGCGGCCACGCCGGAGCGGGAGGCGGAACTGCCCCTGTGGAACGAACTCCTCGCGGGGGACGACCCGTTGCTCGGCCGGCGCGAGCTCGACCCGGCGCGTGACGTCGCGGCCACCGTGGACACCGTCCGCATCCAGGTGCCCGCCGAGGTCACCGAGACCCTGCTGAACACGCTGCCCGCGGTGTTCCACGGCGGCGTCGACGACGGGCTCCTGGCCGGCCTCGCGCTGGCGCTGGCCCGCTGGCGCCGGACGAGGGGCGTCCTCGGGGACTCGGCGCTCGTCCGGCTCGAAGGACACGGCCGCGAAGAGCACCTCGTGCCCGGCGCCGACCTGTCCGGCACGGTCGGATGGTTCACCGCGATGTACCCGGTACGCCTGGACGTGACCGGCGTCGACGTGGCGGACGCGTTCGCCGGCGGTCGGGCCGCCGGGAAGGCGATCAAGGCCGTCAAGGAGCAGCTGCGGTCGGTGCCGGACAACGGCATGGGCTACGGCCTGCTGCGCCACCTGAACACCAGGACCGCCAGCACGCTGGCCAAGGCCCGGGAGCCGCGGATCGGGTTCAACTACCTCGGCAAGTCCTCCGGCGCGGACATCCCCGCGGAACTGCGCGGCCTCGGCTGGGGCCTGGACACCACGCACCAGGACCTGATCGCCGCACCGGACGCGGACATGCCGGTCCTCTCGGCCCTGGAGATCAGCGCGGTGGCCGCCGACACGCAGGACGGCCACGAGCTGACCGCCTACTTCGGCTTCCCCACCGGTGTGCTCTCCCGTGAGGAGGTCAGCGAACTGGCCGGGCTGTGGGTCCAGGCGCTGACCGCCCTCGCCCGGCACGCCACCAGTCCCGAAGCCGGCGGGCTGACCCCGAGCGACGCCCCGCTGGTCGAGGTGGGCCAGGGGGAGATCGACGCCTGGGAGGACCGCTTCGGCAAGCTGGCCCAGGTGTGGCCGGCGACACCGGCCCAGTCCGGGATCCTCTTCCAGGCGAAGCTGGCCGGTGGGTCGTTCGACCCGTACCACATCCAGCTTGTCTTCCACCTCACCGACGAGGTCGACCCGGAGCGGATGCGCCGGGCAGGTCAGGCACTCCTCGACCGCTACCCCGTCCTGCGCGCGGCGTTCGTCGACCGGGAGGACGGCGACGTGGTGCAGGTGGTGCCCGAGACGGTGTCCCTGCCGTGGCAGCACCTCGACCTCACGGCGGCCACCGAGGCCGAACGGACCGAGGCGTTCGAGCGGTTCCTCGAGCAGGACCGCACCACGTACTTCGACACGGACGGCACACCGCTGATCCGGCTCGCACTCGCCGTCCTCGAACCGGGGCGCCCCGAACTGGTGCTGACCGCCCACCACGTGCTCTACGACGGCTGGTCCACACCGCTGCTCCTGCAGGACCTCCTGCTGCTCTACGCCGCCGACGGCGACGCCTCCGGCCTGCCCGCGCCCCGCGACTACGGCGACTTCCTCGCGTGGATGACCGGGCAGGACCGGGAGGAGTCCGCACGGGTGTGGGCGGAGGAACTCGAAGGGTTCGAGGAGCCGACCCTGCTCGCCCCGGGCTTCGAGGCCGCGGAGGACAAGGGCCGCGGCCAGGTCGACATCACGATTCCGCGCGACGTGGCGCAGGAACTCGACCGGGTCGCCTCCGATCTGGGCATCACCATGAACACCCTGGTCCAGGGGGCCTGGGCACTGGTCATCGGCGACCTCACCGGCCGCAAGGACGTGGTGTTCGGCACCACCGTGTCCGGGCGCCCGCCCGCGGTGACCGGCGTCGAGTCGATGGTCGGGATGCTCATCAACACCGTTCCGGTGCGGGTCACCTACGCGCCCGGCGACACCTTCGCCGAGTTCCTCACCCGGCTGCAGAGCCGGCAGAGCGGCCTGGCGGACCACCACTACTACGGGCTCGCGGAGATCCAGCGGGCCACCGGCCTGCAGTCGCTCTTCGACTCGCTGTTCGTCTTCGAGTCGTTCCCCGTCGACGAGGACGGTCTCAGCGCCGCCTCCGACGCCGAGGGCGGCATCGCCTACGACGGCTTCAGCCCGTCCGCGGGCAACCACTACCCGCTGTGCCTGATGGCGGCGGCCGCCCCGCACCTCGACTGCATCATCCAGTACGCGCTGGGCGCCTTCGACCAGGACACGGTCGAGACGTACGCGGCCCGGCTCGTGCGCGTCCTGCGGCAACTGGCCGCCGACCCCGAGCGGAGGATCGCGCAGGTCGACTCCCTGGAGCCGGCCGAACGCGACCGGGTGCTGGCCGTGTTGAACGACACGTCGGGCCCGGCCCGTGAGGTCACGCTCACCGAGCTGTTCGAGGCGCAGGTGGCCCGGACGCCGCAGGCGGTGGCCGTGGTCGCCGAGGGCGAGTCGCTCACGTACGCCGAACTGGACGCCCGCGCCGAGCGGCTGGCGCTCGCGCTGGTGGAGCGCGGGGTGGGCCCGGAGAGCGTGGTGAGCATCGTCCTGCCGCGCACGGCGACCATGGCGGTGGCCCTCCTGGGCGTGCTCAAGGCGGGCGGAGCCTATCTGCCCGTCGATCCCGCCTACGCCGCGGCCCGGCTCCCGCACATTCTCCCCGGCGCCCGGCCCCACCTGCTGCTGACCGACGCCGGTACCCGGGCGGTCGTCCCGCCCACGGAGACTCCCGTCATCCTCATCGAGGACATCGACCTGGTGGCCACCGCGGAGGCGGGGAAGGCGGCGCCACGGCGAAAGCCCCGGCCGGAAAACCTCGTCTACGTCGTCTACACCTCCGGTTCCACCGGCGTGCCCAAGGGCGTCAGCGTCACCCACACCACCGTCGTCAACGCCGTGGACACCATGGCCACGCAGGCCGGGTTGGAGTCCGGCCGACGGGTGCTGCTCGCCGCCTCGTTCGGCTTCGACGTCGCCACCTTCGAGCTGTTCTCCGCACTCACCAGGGGCGGCAGCGTCGAGATCGTCCGGGACGTGCTGGCACTGACCGAACGCGACACCTGGGACGTCGACGTCATCTGCTCGGTGCCGTCGGCCTTCGCGGAACTCGTCGACCAGCTCGGCGAGCGCATCAGGCCCATGGCGCTGAACATCTCCGGGGAGGTGCTGACCCCGGCCCTGGCACAGCGGGTGCGCGGACTGTGGCCGCAGGCACGGGTCATCAACAGCTACGGCCCCAGCGAGACCTTCTACGCCACCGCGCACCTCCTGGACTCCGGGCAGCCTTATGCCGACGGCGTGCCCATCGGCCGGCCCTTCCCCGGAGTGCGCGCCTACATCCTCGGTCCGCGCCTGAACCTGCTGCCGCCGGGCGCACCGGGCGAGCTCTATCTGGCCGGCGCGGGCCGCGGCTACCACCGCCAGCCCGCCATGACCGCCGACCGCTTCGTCCCCGACCCCTATGGCGCCGCCGGTGCCCGGATGTACCGCACCGGTGACATCGCCCGCCTCACCCCGGACGGAGAGCTGCAGCACCTGGGCCGCGTCGACACCCAGGTCAAGATCCGTGGCTTCCGCGTCGAACCGGGCGAGATCGAGGCTGCCCTGACGACCCATGCCCACATCGCCCAGGCCGCCGTCGTGGTCCAGCACAACGGCGACCGCACTCCTGACCTGGTCGCCTACCTCGTCCCTGATCCCGGCGGAGCCACTCCGCCCCTGGAGGAACTGCGCGACCACTTGGCCGAGCGGCTGCCCGAGTACATGGTTCCCGCGGCCTACGTCCCGCTCGACCGGCTTCCCCTGTCCCCCAACGGCAAGCTCGACCTCAAGGCACTGCCAGCCGCCGAAGTCACGCCCACCACGTCCTTCCGGGCACCGCGCACCGCCCGCGAGGAGGTGCTGGCCAAGCTCTTCGGCGAGGTGCTGGACCTGGAGAAGGTCGGCATCGACGACGGCTTCTTCGACCTCGGCGGGCACTCCCTGCTCGCCACCAGGCTGATCAACCGAGTCCGTGTCGACCTGGGGATCGAAATACCGATCCGCAAGATCTTCGACCTGCCGACGGTATCCGCGCTCGCCGCGTGGACGGAGGCATCCGCCGTACCCCTTCGCCCCAGTCTCCGCAGGATGATCACCGAGGAGCGAGACCAGTGATTCCGCTTTCTTTCGCACAGCGCCGCATGTGGCTGACGCACCAAATGGAGGGCGGCGCGGAGACGTACAACATCTCCCCGGCGTTCCGGCTGACCGGGGCACTGGACCAGGCTGCCCTCATCGCCGCGATCCGTGACCTGGTCGAGCGGCACGAGCCGCTGCGCACCATGTACGTGACGGACGATCAGGACGAGCCCTTCCAGCGGATCCTGTCGCCGGCGGAGGCCTCGGTGCAGGTGCCGGTGGTCGACGTGGCGCCCGACGCCGTGTCCGATGTGGTCGATGAGTTCATCACCCACCGGTTCGACCTGGCGGCCGAGATCCCCTTCCGGGCGACCCTCTTCCGCTGCGGCCCCGAGGACCACCTGCTGGTCCTGCTCGTCCACCACATCGCATCGGACGGCGTCTCCGGCGGCCTGATGGCACGGGACATGGGCATCGCCTACGCCGCCCGCGCGGAGGGCGGGGCGCCGCGGTGGGAGCCGCTGCCCGTGCAGTACAAGGACTACGCGCTGTGGCAGCGCGAGCTGCTCGGTGACGTGAGCGACCCGGGCAGCCTGGCCGCCGCGCAGGCCGAGTACTGGCGCGAGGAACTGGCGGGCGTTCCGCAGCCGTTGAACCTGCCGCTCGACCGCCCGCGCTCCACGGAAAGGGACCCGCAGGGCGACAACGTCGCCTTCGTGGGGGAGCAGGCGGTGGGCAAGGGGCTGCAGAAGCTGGCCGACGAGCGCGGGATGACCATGTCGATGGTCATGCAGGCCGCGCTGGGCGTGCTGCTCGGCAAGCTGGGCGGCGGCGACGACGTGACCATCGGCGGTCCGATGGCCGGGCGGAACGACGAAGCCCTGGCCGATCTGGTCGGGTTCTTCGTCAACACCCAGGTGCTGCGGGTGGACCTCTCCGGCGACCCGACGTTCGACGAGCTCCTCACGCAGGTGCGCGAGAAGACGCTGGCGGCCTACGAGCGCCAGGACGTGCCGTTCGAGACACTGATCGAGTTGATCAACCCCGAGCGCAGCACGGCGTACCAGCCGCTGTTCCAGGTGATGCTCGCCTGGCAGAACTTCGAGAAGCAGGACTTCGAACTCCCCGGACTCCAGGCGGAGTTCGAGCAGCACGTCACGCAGACCTCCCTCGTCGACCTCACCATGTTCTTCGACGTGAACGACTCGGGGGAGCTGCGGGGCGAGCTCCAGTACGCGACCGCGCTGTTCGACCGGGACACGGTCGAGGCCATCGCGGCCCGGTATCTGCTGGTTCTGCAGCAGATGGTCGCTGACCCGCAGGCGCCGGTCAGCGCGACCGAGATCCTGCTGGAGGAGGAGCGGGACCGGTTGCTGCGGAGTGTCAACGACACGGAGCATCCCGTGGCCGAGGAGACTCTGCCGGGCGCGTTCGAGGCCCAGGCGGAGCGCACCCCTGAGCATGTCGCGGTGATCGGCGAGCAGGAGACCCTGAGCTACCGGGAGTTCAACCGGCGCGCCAATCAGCTGGCGCACTGGCTGGTGGAGCAGGGCGCGGGTCCCGACCAGCTGGTTGCCGTCTCCATTCCGCATTCCGTGGATCTGCTGACGGCGATCTACGCGGTGGTCAAGTCGGGTGCGGCGTATGTGCCGATCGACCCTGAGCTGCCCGAGGACCGGGTGCGGCACATGCTCGAGGGCGCCCAGCCGCTGCTGGTCCTCGACGACGCGCTGCCTGACGTCTCCGGCTACCGGGAGACGAACCCCGCTCGCCGGGCGCTGCTGGCGGATCATGTCGCGTACGTCATCTTCACCTCCGGTTCCACCGGCGGTCCCAAGGGCGTGCCGGTGTCGCACCGGTCGATCATGAATCGGATGCAGTGGGGCCTTGAACACTTCGGTGTCACGGCCGAGGACCGGATGCTGTTCAGCACCCTGGTGAGCTTCGACGCCTCGATCCAGGAGATGTTTGCCAGCCTGCAGGCCGGTGGTGCCGTAGTCGTCGCCCGCCCGGACGGCCGCAAGGATCCGGCCTACCTCGCCGAGCTGATCCAGCGCGAGCGGGTGACCAGCGCGTTCTTCGTGCCATCCCTGCTGGCCGCGTTCGTCGCCGAACCCGCGGCCAAGGAGTGCACCAGCCTGCGCTGGATCGAGTCCGGCGGCGAGGCGTTCCCGCCCGCCCTGGCCAACAGGCTCGTCGAGCTGCTGCCCGGCTGCACCGCGCACAACCACTACGGCCCCACCGAGGCAGCGGTGGAAGCCACCGCCTGGCAGCACCAGCCGGGCGCGGACCGGCTGCCGATCGGTGTGCCGCTGTGGAACGTCCAGGTGTACGTCCTGGATGCGGCACTGCGCCCGGTCGCACCGGGGGTCGCCGGCGAGCTGTACATCGCCGGTGCCGGACTGGCCCGCGGCTACCTCGGGCAGAGCGCGCTGACCGCGCACCGGTTCGTCGCCTGCCCCTTCGGCGCCTCAGGGACCCGGATGTACCGCACCGGGGACCTGGTGCGGTGGAACAAGGGCGGCCAGATCGAGTACATCGGCCGCAGCGACTTCCAGGTCAAGGTCCGCGGCTACCGCATCGAGCTGGGCGACATCGAGCACGCACTGGCCTCACACCCCGCCGTCGCACAGGCAGCGGTCGTGGTCCGCGAGGACCAGCCGGGCGAGAAGCGTCTGGTGGGATATGTGGTGCCCGACGCGGACGCCGCGGTGGCCGATCCCGAGGCCCAGGTCGAGGAGTGGCGCCGCGTCCACGACGCGAGTTACGCCGATTCCGACGAAGAGGCATGGGGCGAGGACTTCCAGCTGTGGACCTCGGTGTACGACGGTGAGCCGGTTCCGAGCCCTCAGCTGGACCAGTGGCGGGACGCGGCGGTGGCGCAGGTGCTGCGGTTCGCACCGCGACGTGTCCTTGAGATAGGTGCGGGGTCCGGCCTGCTCCTCGCCGAGATCGTTGGCGAGGTCGACGCGTACTGGGCCACCGACATCTCCGCCACAGTCGTGGACCGGGTCCGCGCCCAGGCCGAAGAGGCCGGCTACGGCGGCCGGGTCAAGCTGAGCGTCCAGGCCGCCCACGACGTCTCCGGACTGCCCAAGGGCGGATTCGACACCGTCGTCCTCAACTCCGTGGTGCAGTACTTCCCCAGCGTCGAATACCTGGATCAGGTACTGGACCAGGCCCTCGAACTCCTCGCCCCGGGTGGCCGCCTGATCGTCGGCGACGTCCGCAACGCGACCACCCTGCGCCTTCTGCTGACCGCGCAGAAGCGTGCGGCGCAGCCTTACGCCTCTCATGAGGATCTGCGGGCGCTGGTGGAGCAGGCGCTCCTGGCCGAGCGGGAGCTGGTGGTCGCCCCGCAGTGGTTCGCCCAATGGGCAGCGGACCGTTCCGTCGGGGCCGACATCCGGCTGAAGGCGGGGCAGGCGCACAACGCGCTGACCCGCCACCGCTACGAGGTCGTCCTGCACAAGGAGCCGGCCGACGTGCTCGACCTGACCGCAGTGCCCACGGTGCCGTGGGGCCGGGAGGTGTCCGACCTGGGCGCCCTGGACGGCCGTGTGGAGCGGGCGGGCGGCCCGGTCCGCGTGACCGGGATACCCAACGCACGCCTGGTGGCGGAGGCCGCCGCGGCGATCGCCAACGGGGTGGTCCGTACGGAAGCCCCTTCCGGTACGTCACTTGACCCGGCGGACCTCGCCGCATGGGCGCGGCAACAGGGCCTGGACGCGGTCATCACGTGGTCGGGCCAGGCCGTCCACGCCTTCGACGCGATCCTCCTGCCCGGACAGCCGACCGCGCAGCAAGCTGTCTGCGGAGGGTTCGTTCCCGGCTCCGGGAACGGACAGGCTCGCGCGAACACCCCCGCTCTGGCCACCTCGATCGAGCCGTTGCTCGCTGAGCTGCCCGAGTACCTGCGCGGGCGCCTTCCGGACTACATGGTCCCGGCCGTGGTGGTGCCGCTCTGGGAACTTCCGCTGAACCCGGCCGGCAAGGTCGACCGGCGAGCGCTGCCGTCGGAGCACACCACGGCCGCGCGAGGTGGAGGGCCGCGCAACTCCCACGAGGAGAAGCTGTGCTCCTACTTCAGCGAGTTGCTCGGCGTGGAGCAGATCGGTATCGATGACGACTTCTTCGCGCTCGGCGGGCACTCGTTCCTGGCCACCCGGCTCAGCGCCAGTATCCGCAAGGAGTTCGGCCTGGACATGCCCCTGCGGACGATCATCCAGCACCCCACGGTGGCCGAGCTGAGCGCGCTGGTGCTCACCGGCCGGATCCCCGGCAACCACGACGAGGCGTTCGATGTCGTGCTGCCGCTCAACAAGGATCCCGAGACGGGCAAACCGCCGGTGTGGTTCCTCCACGGAGGGGGCGGCCTCGGCTGGGCGTACTTCACCTTCGCGCCGTACGTGGACCGTGCTGCCTACGCCCTGCAGTCCCGCGGCTCCAACGGCGTGGAGCCGCTGGCGGCGTCGGTGGAGGAAATGGTCGAGGACTACCTCGGCCAGATAGTGAAGGTCCAGCCGGAGGGGCCCTACCACCTGATCGGCTGGTCCTTCGGCGGCCCGATGGCGCATGCCCTCGCGGAGGCGCTGGACCGCAACGGGCACGAGGTCGCTCTCCTGGCCATCCTGGACGCCCAGCCCGCGAGCTCCGACGCGGGGAGCGGCTTCAAGGCCATCGCCGGCAGGACGGCGGAGCTGTACAGGGGAGACCTCGAGGAGGTCTTCGGCCAGTTCATGAACACCAAGAACATGGACTCCCTGCTGGACAACATGTCGAGGGTGGGTTCCAACAACCTGAACCGGATGGCCGAGTTCGAATCCCCGGTCTTCCGCGGTGACCTGCTGTTCTTCAACGCGACGAAGGACAAGGACCATTCGTACGCGCCCGACTGGCGCCCGTTCGTCCGCGGCTCGATCGAGGAGCACTCGGTGGACGCCACGCACAACGATCTGCACATGCCGCAACCAGCGGGCCAGGTCATGCGGATCATCGCCCAGAAACTGGGTGACTGATGGGACCGGCCGGGGTGACAGAAGGCGGCGTGCGGGAGGAAGACCGGCAGCCGAGCGCGCTGTTGTGCGTGCCGTTCGCCGGAGCAGGGCCTTCGTTCTTCCACCCGTGGCGGGCGCTGTCCGCCGACCGGTGGCATGTGACGTCGGTCGAGCTGCCCGGCAGGGAGCGGCGGATCATGGAGACGCCGTACCGGAATGTGTTCGAAGCAGCCAAGGCCTCGGTCGACGACATTGTCGCGGACCTCGGCGGCAGGGCACGGACCGTGGTGTTCGGGCACAGTCTGGGCGCGGTGCTCGCCTACGAACTGGTGCATCTGCTGAGCGCGCGCGGTGTGCACGTCGAAGGGTTGTTCGTCAGTGGTTCGCCGGGGCCGTGGACGCAGCGGGAGCGGCGGGCGACCGGGCTGCCCGACGAGGAATTCCTCGCCCGGGTCGAGGAGTTCGCGGGATTCAGGCACGAGGCGCTGGACCACCCGGAGATGCGTGACCTGATTCTCCCCGTGCTGCAGGCCGACTGCGAAATGCACGAGAACTACGTGCCGAGCACCGATGAACCGATTTCGGTGCCGATCTGCTCCCTGCGCGGCGCTTCTGATGGCCTGGTCAGCGCGGAGCAGGCACAGGAGTGGCAGAAGGCGACCACGGGTGAATTCAGATATGCCGAATTCCCGGGCGACCACATGTACTTGGTGGATCAAGGCCGTCAGATCCTGGACCTGATCGAGGCGGAATCCGCCCGTGGGTGCTGATGTCCTGCGCCGGATCCGTCCGGCGCAGGACCCCCCTCTCGTGTGCCACCACCGTTCGACGAGGACGTCAAGGAGACGCAGACCATGCCTGAGCCGTTCGTGAGCCTGCTGGCTCCTGAATTCACCGATGACCCCATCGGTTCCTACGCGCGACTGAGGGAGGCGTCTCCGCTCGTTCGCATCGGGTTTCCCGGCGGGCCGCCGGTCTGGCTGATCACGCGGAGCGAAGACGTCTCGTCGGCGCTGAGCGACCCGCGGCTCGTCGTGGACCATCAGAACGTGCCGGGTCATCATGGGCCCAGCCTGGCCGACCAGGCGGTCGCGGCACTCGATCTGCCGGACGAGTTCCGGGAGTATCTGGCGGCCAACTTGATGCTCGTGGACGGCGCGTACCACTCCCGGCTGCGCCGGCTCGTGACGCCCGCGTTCAGCGCCAAGCGGATGAAGGCGATGCGGCCGCGCATCGAGGAGATCTCCGCCCGGCTCATCGACGCCCTGGTCCAGAAGGGATCAGGGGACCTCATCGACGAGTACTCCTCACCGCTGACCGGCACCGTCATCTGCGAACTCATCGGCGTCGACGAACCCGATCAGCCGCAGGTGCGGAAGTGGATGAACGACTACGCCGACGCCGGCGCCGATGTCGCCGCGAGCGTCCGCGGCCTGGCCGATTACGTCAAGGAGCTCATCGCGCGGCGCCGGGCCGAGCCCGCGGACGACATGATCTCCTTCCTGCTCCGCAAGAGCGAGGAGAACGGTGACCGGCTCACCGAAGCCGAGATCGTCTCGCTGGTGCTCGTCGTGGTGAACAACGGGCACCACTCCACGGCCCACTTCATTCCGAACGCGATCGTCACGCTCCTCGACAATCCGGATCAGCTGGCCCTGCTGCGCGCCAAGCCGGAAGCCCTGCCGCACGCCATGTACGAGTTGATGCGGGTCGCGAACCCCGTCCCGCTCGCCGGTCCCCGGTACGCGACCGAGGACATGGAGTTCGCCGGGGTCCCGGTCTGCAAGGGCGACGCCCTGACGGGCTCCCTGCAATCGGCCAATTACGACCCGAGCCTCTTCAGCGAGCCCGAACGGTGCGATGTGGAACGGGTCTTGAAGCGCAAGGAGAGCCACGTCGCCTTCGGCGCGGGCCCGCACTACTGCCTCGGCGCGATGCTCGCCTACATCGAGGGCGAGGTAGCCCTCGATCACCTGCTGATCCAGCGTGACGGTCTGAAGATCGACGGCCGCCTGAGTTACCACGAGCCCGTGGCCGGCGGTGCCAGGCCGCTCTCAGCGTTCCCGGTGCGCTGGTGAGCGGTGCACCGGGCCGGACCCTTGGAAGGCGATCGCGATGAGCGAGACGTACGGCGTGACGAAAGACATCGGTGGCGATTGTGTCCCGCCGCCCCGGCCGGGCGGCGCAGCGGTGCTGCGCATGGAGGATCTGCACCCCGGCGTCGCGGATCCCGTGATGGACACGATGAACTTCCTCAACGAAGTCACCCTGAATTACCCGCAGGCCATCTCCTTCGGTCCGGGCAGGCCGCACGAGGACTTCTTCGACACCGAGCAGATCTTCGCCCATCTGCGCCGCTTTCTGGACCACCTGGCCGCCCAGGGGCGCTCACCGGCCGAGGTGCGCAGCGCGATGTTCCAGTACGGGCCGTCCGCCGGGCTGATCCGCGAACTCATCGCCGATTCGCTCCGCGTGGACGAGGGCATCGACGTGCCGGCGGAGTCGATCGTGGTCACGGTGGGCTGCCAGGAGGCGATGTTCCTGGCCCTGCGCGCGCTGATGTCCGGTCCCGACGACACGCTGCTGGTCTCCAGCCCCTGCTATGTGGGGATCACCGGCGCGGCGCGGCTCCTCGACGCCGAGGTGGTCGCCGTCGAGGAGCGGGCGGGCGGCCTGTCGTGCGCCGACGTGGAGGCCGCGGTCCTGGCCGAACGCCTGCGCGGGCGCAGGCCCCGCGCGCTGTACGTGATCCCTGACCATTCCAACCCCTCCGGCGTCACGATGCCGCTGGAGACCAGGCACGAACTGCTGGCCCTGGCCGACCGGTTCGACCTGTACATCCTTGAGGACAGCCCCTACCGGCTGGTCAGCCCCGGCGTACAGGTGCCCACGCTGAAGTCGCTCGACCAGGGCCGGCGCGTGATCCACCTGGGCTCGTACGCCAAGTCGCTGTTCCCGGGCGCGCGCGTGGGTTATGCCGTCGCCGACCAGACGGTGCTGAGGGCGGACGGGACCACGGGGCTGCTCGCCGACGAGCTCGCCAAGATCAAGAGCATGATCACCGTGAACACCTCGCCGCTGAGCCAGGCGGCCGTGGCGGGTGCCCTGCTGGCCTCCCGCGGCCGGGTCGCCGAGCTGAACGAGAAGGCGGCCGCCCACTACGGGGACACCATGCAGGTCGCCCTGCGGGGCCTGGAACGTGAGTTCCCCGCCGAGCGCAGGTCCCGGCTCGGCGTGAGCTGGAACGCGCCCAGCGGGGGTTTCTTCCTGACACTGCAGGTCGCCTTCCGTGCCGACGACGCCGCGCTCGGCCGATCCGCGCAGGACTTCGGGGTCATCTGGACGCCGATGTCCTACTTCCATCCGGACGGCGGGGGTGATCACACCATCCGGCTGTCGACCAGCTACCTGACCCACGCCGACGTGGAGGAGGGGCTCCGACGGCTGGCCGATTTCATCGAGTCCGAAGTTGCCGCGGCACAGCGCCGCGGCTGCTGAGTCCGGTCAAGTGTTCACCCCTGGAGGTGGCGTGTGGATATCCAGTCGATCGATCACATAGAGCTTTTCGTTGATGACGCCGAGGAGGCGGCCCTTGAGCTGCGCGACCAGTTCGGCTTCGCCGTCGCCGGTCGCGGTGGCGCCCGTACGGGTCTGCGCGGATGCGATTCGGTGCTGTTGCGCCAGCACAACATCACCCTGCTGGTGACCTCGGCCACCAGCCCCGATCACCGTGCCGCCGAATACGTCGAGCGGCACGGCCAGGGCGTCGGCGTGATCGGCCTGCGTGTCGACGACGCCCAGGCAGCGTTCGCCGAAGCGCTCGAGCGGGGGGCCCTTCCCGTCGCCCCGCCCGAGAGAGTCGGCCCCGAAGGAGCCCAGGTCGTCTTCGCCTCGGTGAGCGGGTTCGGCGACGTGGAGCACCGCTTCGTCTCCCGCGGCCGGCCCGACGGCCCGTTCGCCCCGCTGATCGAGGAGACCGGCTGGGACCGTTCCGGCGAGGGACTGTTCACGGAGATCGACCACCTCGCGGTGTGCGTGCCCGCGGGCACGCTCAAGGAGACGGTGCACGCCTACGAGGAGATATTCGGCCTTCGGCAGACCTTCGAGGAGCAGATCATCGTCGGGTCCCAGGCCATGGACTCGAAGGTCGTCCAGAACGGATCCGGACGGCTGACCCTGACCATCATCGAGCCGGACGTCACCCGTGCCCCGGGGCAGATCGACCGGTTCATCGAGGCCCACGACGGCGCCGGCGTCCAGCACATCGCCTTCCTCACCGAGGACATCCTGACGGCCGTGCCCAAGAGCGCCGAGCGGGGCGTGCGTTTCCTCACCACACCGCAGAGCTACTACGAGGCGCTGGGATCGCGGCTCGGCCCGATCGGCGTCCCCGTGGAGGCGCTGCGCGAGCTCAATGTCCTCGCCGACCGCGACCCGGCAGGGGTCATGCTGCAGATCTTCACCGAGTCGCGGCACACGAGGGGCACCCTCTTCTACGAACTGATCGACCGCCGGGGTGCCAGCACGTTCGGCAGCAACAACATCAAGGCCCTCTACGAAGCCGTGGACCGCCAGCAGACGAGCAACCCGACCGGCCAGGCCTGAGGCCTGAGACCTGCCCGCACCGGTGACGGCCCCGCGTCGCCCCCCCACCTCCGCAGGATGACCACAGAGGAGCAGACCAGTGATTCCGCTTTCTTTCGCACAGCGCCGCATGTGGCTGACGCACCAGATGGAGGGCGGCGCGGAGACGTACAACATCTCCCCGGCGTTCCGGCTGACCGGGGCACTGGACCAGGCTGCCCTCATCGCCGCGATCCGTGACCTGGTCGAGCGGCACGAGCCGCTGCGCACCATGTACGTAACGGACGACCAGGGCGAGCCCTTCCAGCGGATCCTGTCGTCGGCGGAGGCCTCGGTGCAGGTGCCGGTGGTCGACGTACCCGCCGACGAAGTGCGGGGCGTGGTCGATGAGTTCATCGCCCACCGGTTCGACCTGGCGGCCGAGCTGCCCTTCCGGGCGACCCTCCTGCGCTGCGGCCCCCAGGAGCACGTCCTGGTCCTGGTCATCCATCACATCGCCTCGGACGGCGCCTCGGTGGCGCCGCTGGTGCGGGACATGTCCGCGGGGTACGCCGCGCGCCTGGAGGGCAAGGCGCCGCGGTGGGAGCCGCTGCCCGTGCAGTACAAGGACTACGCGCTGTGGCAGCGCGAGCTGCTCGGTGACGTGAGCGACCCGGGCAGCCTGGCCGCCGCGCAGGCCGAGTACTGGCGCGAGGAACTGGCCGGAGTTCCGCAGCCGTTGAACCTGCCGCTGGACCGCCCCCGGTCCGCGCAGCGCAGTTCACAGGGAGACAAGGTCACCTTCGTCGCGGAATCAGAGGTGGGGACCCGGCTGCAGAAGCTGGCCGACGAGCGCGGGATGACCGTGTCGATGGTCATGGAAGCCGCGCTGGGCGTGCTGCTCGGCAAGCTGGGCGGCGGCGACGACGTGACCATCGGAAGCCCGATCGCCGGGCGCACCGACGAAGCACTGGCCGATCTGGTCGGGTTCTTCGTCAACACCCAGGTGCTGCGGGTGGACCTCTCCGGCGACCCGACGTTCGACGCGCTCCTGACGCAGGTGCGTGAGAAAACGCTGGCGGCCTACGAGCGCCAGGACGTGCCGTTCGAGACACTGATCGAGTTGATCAACCCCGAGCGCAGCACGGCGTACCAGCCGCTGTTCCAGGTGATGCTCGCCTGGCACAACTGGGACCGCGGGGAGTTCGAACTCCCCGGGCTCGAGGTGGAGTTCGAGCAGCACGTCACCTCGACGGCCATGTTCGACCTGTTCTTCAACATGGCCGTGGACGACTCGGGCGGCCTGCGCTGCGACCTCCAGTACGCGACCCAGCTGTTCGACCGCGACACGGTCGAGGCCATCGCCGCCCGGTTCATGCGGGTGCTGGAGCAGGTGGCCTCCGACCCGACGGCCCCGATCAGCGCCGTCGAGGTGCTGGCGCCGGGAGAGCGCGACTGGCTGGTCCGAGGCGTCAACGACACCGGACAGCCGGTGGACCCCGGCACACTGCCCGATGCGTTCGAGGCCCAGGTGGAGCGTGACCCCGACCGCGTCGCGCTGATCGGCGAGACGACGCGGCTGAGCTACGGGGAGTTCAACCGGCGTGCCAACCAGCTGGCACATTGGCTGGTGGAACAGGGCGCGGGACCCGAGCGGCTCGTGGCGGTGCGCATACCGCGTTCGGTGGACCTGATGGTGGCGCTGTACGCCGTGGTCAAGGCGGGCGCCGCCTATCTGCCGATCGACACCGACCTTCCCGAGGACCGGGTGCGGCAGGTGGTGCGGGGCGCGGATCCGCTGCTGGTGCTCGACGAGACGCTCCCGGACGTGTCCGGATACCCGCAGGACAACCCGCGGCGTGAGCTGTCGCCGGACAACGCCGCCTACGTCATCTTCACCTCCGGATCCACCGGCGGCCCCAAGGGCGTGCAGGTCTCCCACCGGTCGATCATGAACCGCCTTGCCTGGGGTCTCGCGCACTTCGATGTGGGTACCGAAGACCGGGTGCTGCTGAGCACATCGGCGAGTTTCGACGTGTCGGTGCCGGAACTCTTCGGACCCTTGCAGGTCGGTGCGGCTGTGGTGATCTCGCGTCCGGACGCCCGCAAGGATCCCGCCTATCTGGCCGAGCTGATCCGTCAGGAGCAGGTGACCGGCGCCGACTTCGTGCCCTCCCTCCTGGAGGTGTTCGCCGCCGAGCCCGCGGCGAAGGAGTGCACCAGCTTGCGGTGGATCGAGGTCGCGGGTGAGGCGTTCCCGCCGGCACTCGCCAAGAAGGTCGCCGACGTGCTGCCCGGCTGCGGTGTGCACAACCTGTACGGCCCCACCGAGGCGTCGGTGGAGGTCACGGCCTGGCAGCACGTGCCGGACGCGGACCGGGTCCCGATCGGCGCACCGGTGTGGAACACCCAGGTGTACGTCCTGGACACGGCGCTGCGTCCGGTCGCGCCGGGGGTCGCCGGCGAGCTGTACCTGGCCGGTGCCGGACTCGCCAGGGGCTATCTGGGGCAGAGCGCGCTGACCGCGCACCGGTTCGTCGCCTGCCCCTTCGGTGCGCCCGGCACCCGCATGTACCGCACCGGGGATGTCGTGCGGTGGAACAAGGACAGCCAGGTCGAGTACCTCGGACGGGCGGACTTCCAGGTGAAGGTCCGCGGTTTCCGCATCGAGCTCGGCGAGATCGAGAACGCGCTGGCCGGGCACCCGGGAGTGGCGCAGGCGGCGGTCCTGGTACGGGAGAACCAGCAGGGCGACAAGCGCATCGTCGGGTACGTGGTGCCCGATCCGGACGCCGCGGTGGCGGACACCGGCGATCAGTTGGATGAGTGGCGCCAGGTCTACGACGAGACGTACGCCGAATCCAGCGACACGGAACTGGGCGAGGACTTCGAGCTGTGGAGGTCGGTGTACGACGGCGAGCCGCTCCCGCGTGAGCAGATGGACGAGTGGCGGGACGAGGCGGTGGCCCAGGTGCTGCGGTTCGCACCGCGGCGTGTCCTTGAGATCGGCGTGGGTTCCGGCCTGCTGCTCGCCAAGATCGTCGACGCGGTCGACGAGTACTGGGGCACCGACATCTCCGCCACGGTCGTGGACCGGCTCCGGGCCCAGGCCGAGCAGGCCGGCCATGGAGACCGGGTCCGGCTCAGCGCGCAGGGGGCCGAGGACGTCTCCGGGCTGCCCCACGGCGTGTTCGACACCGTCCTGCTCAACTCGGTGGTGCAGTACTTCCCCGATGCCGAGTACCTGGACAGGGTGCTGCGCCAGGCCGTGGAGCTCCTCGCGCCGGGCGGGCGCGTCATCGTCGGTGACGTCCGCAACGCCACCACCCTGCGGCTGATGACGACCGCCGTGCAGCGTGCGGCGCACCCCCACGCCTCGCGTGACGAACTGCGCGCGCTGGTCGAGCAGGCGCTGCTCGCCGAGCGGGAGCTGGTGGTCGCCCCGGGGTGGTTCACCCAGTGGGCGGCCGACCGTTCCCTCGCGGTCGACATCCGGCTGAAGCCGGGCCAGGCGCACAACGAACTGACCCGGCACCGCTACGAGGTCGTCCTGCACAAGCAACCGGCCGACGCCCTGGACCTGTCCGGCGTGCCCGCGGTGCCGTGGGGCCGTGAGGTGTCCGACCTGGCCGGCCTGGAAGGCCGCGTCAACCGGGCGGGCGGCGCCGTCCGCGTGACCGGGATACCCAACGCACGCCTGATGAACGAGGCGGCCATGGCGACCTCCACCGGTGTCCTGACCGCGGCCGCCCTGCCCGGCAGGCCACTTGACCCGGAAGACCTTGCCGCGTGGGCGCGCCGGCAGGGCCGCGGCGCGATCCTGACCTGGTCGGGCCAGGCCGCGCACGCCTTCGACGCGATTGTCCTGCCCGAGCGGGAGGAGGGGCAGCGGACCGTCTCCGGAGGGTTCGTTCCCGGCGAGGAGACGGGGCGGGCCCTGGTGAACGCGCCCGCGCTGGCCACGGCGATCGGTCCGCTCCTGGCCGAGCTGCCCGAGTATCTGAGGGGGCGTCTGCCGGACTACATGGTCCCGGCCGTGGTCGTCCCGCTCTCGGAGCTTCCGCTGAACACGGCCGGCAAGCTCGACCGGCGAGCGCTGCCGTCGGACCGTGCGACCACCGCGCGGGGCGGGGGGCCCCGCAACTCCCACGAGGAGAAGATCTGCTCCTTCTTCTGCGAGCTGCTCGGCCTGGAGCGGGTCGGTGTCGAGGACGACTTCTTCGCGCTCGGCGGGCACTCTCTGCTGGCCACCCGGCTCAGCGCCAAGATCCGCAAGCAGTTCGACATCGACATGCCCCTGCGGACGGTCGTCCAGTTCCCCACGGTGGCCGAGCTGGCCGCGCTGGTGCTCAGCGGTGTCGCGCCCGGCAACCACGCCGACTCGTTCGAGGTCGTGCTGCCGCTGAACAGGGATCCCGGAACGGGGAAGGCGCCGGTGTGGTTCTTCCACGGAGGGGGCGGCCTGGGCTGGGCACACTTCAGTTTCGCCCCCTATCTGGACCGGCAGGCCTACTGCCTGCAGGCCCGTGGCTCCAACGGCACGGAGCCGGTGGCGGGATCGGTGGAGGAGATGGTCGACGACTATCTCGCCCAGATACTCAAGGTTCAGCCGGAAGGTCCCTTCAACCTGGTCGGCTGGTCCTTCGGCGGCCCGTTGGCGCAAGCCATCGCGGATGTGCTCGACCGGCGCGGCCACGAGATCGCTCTGCTGGCCGTCCTGGACTCCCAACCGGCGTGTGAAGGCAGCGGGTTCAGGCTGCCGGAAGTGGCCAGCAGGTCGGAGGAGGGGTACCGGCAGGACGTTGAGGAGGTCTTCGGCCAGTTCATGAACACCAAGAGCATGAACTCCTTCCTCGAAAGCATGGCGAGGGTGGGTTCCAACAACCTGAAGAAGATGGCCCTGTTCCAGTCGCCGGTCTACCGCGGCGACCTGCTGTTCTTCCACGCGACGCAGGACAAGGACAAGTCGTACGGGCCTGATTGGCGGCCGTTCATCCTCGGTTCGATCGAGGAGCACGACGTGGACGCCACACACCACGACCTGCACATGCCGAAATCCGCGGAACACATCATGAAGGTCATCGCCACCAAGCTGGCGGACTGACGAGGAAGGCCATCGGTTGAACTGCGCCGGACCCTTCCGGCGCAAGGCCCCCGTACGGCACCACCACGAACACCATGGAGGACGGGCGATGAGACTCACGCTCGGCGATTTCGAGAGATCGGCCAGGTCCCGACTCGCCCCCGCCGTCTGGGACTTCTTCGAGGGCGGCGCGGGCGAGGAACGGACGCTCGCGGCCAATGCCGGGGCGTTCGACCGGCTGTGGCTGAGGCCGCAGGTCCTGCGTGGCGCCGTTCGTCCCGAGACGGCGGTCACGATCCTCGGCCGCTCCTGGGACGCGCCGGTGGCGGTCGCACCGCTGGGTTACCACACGCTGGCCCACCCGCTGGGTGAGCTCGCCACGGTGCGCGGGGCGGCGGCGGCCGCCCGTGTGCCCGTCGTGATCAGCACCTTCGCCGGGCGCTCCATCGAGGAACTCGCCACCGCCGGCGGCGGCCCGCTCTGGCTGCAGATCTACTGCCTGCGCGACCGGGCGATGACACGGCGCCTCATCGAGCGTGCGGAGGGCGCGGGTTTCGAGGCGCTCGTCCTCACCGTCGACACGCCCCACATGGGCCGCAGGCTGAGGGACCTGCGCAACGGCTTCCGGCTTCCCGCGGGCATCGTCCCGGCCAACCTCGAGGGGCACGACTTCACGGTGCCCGCCGCGCACGCCAAAGCCGAGTTCGCTCCTGTGGACTGGTCGGTGGTGGAGTGGCTGCGCTCGATCAGCCCGCTGCCGGTCCTGCTCAAGGGGATCCTCACCGACGCCGATGCGGTGCGCGCCGTCGAGGCCGGGGCGGACGGCATCATCGTGTCCAACCACGGCGGGAGGCAGCTCGACGGTGTTCCCGCGACTCTCGATGCCCTGCCGGAGATCGTGACGGCGGTGGACGGGCGTGTTCTCGTCCTGCTCGACGGGGGAGTGCGCCGGGGCCGGGACGTGCTCGCCGCGCTCGCGCTCGGCGCCGACGCGGTGCTCGTCGGCCGCCCGATCCTGCACGGCCTCGCCGTCGACGGAGACCAGGGGGTGACGGATGTGCTGAACATCCTGCTCGGTGAACTGACCGACGCCATGGGGCTCGCAGGCCTGCGCGAGCTCGCCGACATCGGCCCCGAACTCGTCCGGCCCGCTGCCGGCGCCGATGAGCGGGGCCGGCACCACCGGGCCCGCGAGGTGCTGGGGCGCTAGCGTCCTGTGCCGGAAGTGATCGCAGGGTTGTGCGGGTGCTTACGTGGGTGCCGCATGGATACGCGGAGTGGGCTCCGGGGGTGATCCCGGGGCCCACTCCGCGCCGAAGGACGGTCAGGTGCGCCAGTCACGGCCGGGGGAGACGTGACGCGCGCCGGGCCGTCCTGGACCGGTGGCAGGTCAATCGTCGATTGCCTGGTAGAGGGTGGTCCAGAAGTCGTGGATGGCCCGCGCCGAATCCGGGGTGGACATCCCGGTCTGGGTGAGCAGGATGCCGACGACCTGGTTGCCCGGGTCGGCGTACGTCGAGGTGCCGGCTCCACCGTCCCAGCCGAACTGGCCTACGGGTGCGAAGTCACCGCGGTAGGTGCGCACCGCCATCCCGAAGCCCCACCCGCCGTGCTGCCCCTGGCCGTGCGACAGATGGACGACGTCGCGGGCCCAGGCTTCTCGGGCGGCCAGCTGCTCGGGCGTGAGGCGGTTGGTGGTCATCAGCTCGACGGACTGCCGGGACAGGACTCTTTGGGTGCCGTGTATCCCGTGGTTCAGGAGCATCCGGAAGTAGGCGTGGTAGTCGTCGACGGTCGAGTCCAGTCCGCCGCCGCCCGACGGGAACGCCGGGGGCCGGCTGTGGTGTCCCCCTTCGACCTCGTCCGCCACCGTGAACTCCCCGGTCTGCGGGTCGGGGGCGTACAGCGGAGGAAGCCGGTCGATCTTGTCGGCGGACACGTGGAAACCGGTGTCCTTCATGCCCAGGGGATCGAGGACGCGGTCGCGCAGGAACGTCTCGAACGGCTGGCCGGTGACCCTGGCGACGAGCACGCCGAGCACGTCGTCACTGATGTTGTACAGCCACCGCTCGCCGGGCTGGTGCATCAGCGGGAGGGTGCCCAGGCGACGCATCCACTCATCCGGCTCCACTGCGGGCAACAGCCATTCCTGCCCGTAGACCCCCTGCTCGAAGAACGCGCCCATCATCGGAGAGTGCGGCGCCGTCATGTCGAGGCCGAGTCCGAACGTGGAGGTGAGCAGGTCCCGCACGGTGATCGGACGCCGCGCCGGCACGGTGTCGTCCAGCGGGCCGTCGGGCCGCCGGAGGACACGCCGGTCGGCCAGCTCGGGCAGCCAACGGTCCACCGGGTCGTCCAGCCGCAGCCGGCACTCGTCCAGCAGGACCATCCCCGCCGCCACCGCGACCGGCTTGGTCGTCGAGGCCATCCGGCAGATGGTGTCCCGGCGCATCGGGGAGTCGCCGTCAGGGCGCATCGTCCCGATCGTCTCGACGTGTGTCTCCTCGCCCCGGCTGACCAGGGCGACGAGCCCGGGAATCCTCTTGGACTCCACATGCCGTATCAGCACCTCGCGCAGTCGACGCAGTCCTGATGCGGATAATCCGTTGCTGCCTGTTCCCATCGCGAATCTCCTTGCGTGCGGCGAGCGTTGGTGCTGTGGCGTTATCGGCCCGTCTTGTCTTCTCCGTCGTCCTCGTTCGCGGCTTGGGTGATGGCGTCGGTGAGCTGTTTGCGGGCGCGGTCGGGGACGTAGCCGCCCTGTGAGTAGTTCTGGGCGAACGCGTCG
>NZ_JBVIPS010000016.1:0-61991 GCF_055577715.1 Streptomyces sp. NPDC033177
GATCGGGGGGTTTTTGGGGTGGGGGGGGGGGGGGGGGGGGGGGGGGGGGGGGGGGGGGAGGGGGGGGGGGGGGGGGGGGGGAGGCACCAAAAACCCCCCCCCCACCCCACCTTGAAGCCCGGTTGTCAGGCGACGATCAGATAGATCCCGTACGTCACGGCCGCCGCGCAGAGCGCGAAGCACACGTACGCGCCCACGCGTGCCGCCGCCGCCCCGCCCGCAGCCGATGAGGCGCCGGACGCGGAGGCGCCGGACATGGCCGCCTCGTGCTTGGAGAGGCCGACGATGCCGAGGGTGAACAGGCCCACCAGGGCCACCGTCACCGCGAGGCTGACTCCGAAGACGGTGCCGAGAGCTGCCCAGTCGATGTCCATGCTGACTCTTCCTTACACCGTGGCGGGCCGGGCGGGGTCCGCCGCGGTGCTGGTCGGGGCCGCGATGGTGGCCTTGACGAAGTCGATGTCCGCGCTCGCCACGGCCGACCCGGTGGGGGGCGGTGTGACGGCGGCCATCGCGTTGGTCACGACGCCCACGGGCTCGTCGACGGAGGGGCCGCCGATCTCGTCGTCGGCGACGTTCGTGTGGTCGACGGCGTTGCGCCGGGACAGCACCCAGATCACGGCCGAGCCCGCCACGAGGAGCGCGGCGGTCACCGCGACGCCCCAGGGGCCCTGCTTGGTGAGGAACTCCGCGCCCGCGCCGACCAGACCGGCGGCCGGCAGCGTCAGGCCCCAGGCGATGAACATGCGGGTCGCCGTGGACCAGCGGACGACGCCGCCCTTGCGGCCGAGGCCCGCGCCCATCACGGCGCCGGAGCAGGACTGGGTGGTGGAGAGCGAGAAGCCCAGGTGCGAGGAGGCCAGGATGACCGTCGCGGCGCTGGTCTGGGCGGCGAAGCCCTGCTGCGGCTGGAGGTCGGTGAGGCCCTTGCCCATGGTGCGGATGATGCGCCAGCCGCCGAGGTAGGTGCCGAGCGCGATGGCGACACCGGCCGAGACGATGACCCACATCGGGGGGTTGGAGCCCGGGTTCAGGACACCGCCGGTGACCAGGGCGAGCGTGATGATGCCCATGGTCTTCTGCGCGTCGTTCGTGCCGTGGGCCAGCGAGACGAGGCCCGCGGAGGCGATCTGACCGACGCGGTAGCCCTTGGCGGTGGCCTTGGTCTCGGTGTTGCGCCCGATGCGGTACGTCAGGCGCGTGGCCAGCGTCGCGGCGAGACCGGCCACGAGGGGCGCGGCGATCGCGGGGAGCAGGATCTTGGTGACGACGGTGCCGCCGTCGATCGACGACCAGCCCATCGACATGACCGCGGCGCCGATGAGGCCGCCGAAGAGTGCGTGGGAGGAACTGGAGGGCAGGCCCACCAGCCAGGTCAGCAGATTCCAGAGGATCGCGCCGACGAGCGCCGCGAAGATCACCTCTGTCTTCAGTCCGTCCTCGTTGACGATCCCTCCGGAGATCGTCTTGGCGACCTCGACGGAGAGGAAAGCGCCGACGAGATTCAGCACGGCGGACATGGCCACCGCCGTCTTGGGCTTGAGAGCGCCAGTCGAGATGGTGGTCGCCATCGCGTTGGCCGTGTCGTGGAAACCGTTCGTGAAGTCGAACACGAGAGCGGTAACGATCACGATCCCGAGGAGAAGCGTGATGTGTTCCATTTACCCAGGCTTCTGTTGGACGTCAGTGGCAAGTGGAACGTAGGCAAGCTGAGTGAACGGAAAGTGAACTGGGCCGGGCCGTACGGTGACCCAATGCGGGGCACCGCCACTCCGGTTCTTCCGGGGCGCCGGCGAAGATCGCCCGGAGGAGCGTCACAAGGCCCGGAATCAGGGCTTCCCGAGGTGCCCGGCTACCCACGGGCGAAGCTTTTCAACGTGTTCGCCGAGCCGTTGAAGAGATTCTGATCACCCGGCAGCGCGCCGGCTTTGTCGTGCTGCCAGATGGTCAGGTACGACCAGCCCTTGGGCAGCGCCCCCGGCGTCGACGCCCAGCGCGCCAGCCACAGCGCGTGGTCCGATCCGAAGGCCCGGCTGCCGCCCGTGCAGGCGTTCCACCACTTGGTGGTCGTGTAGATCACCGGGCGCCGGCCCGTCTGCCGCTGCACCTCGCCGCTGAAGGCCTTGATCCAGTCGACCATGCGGGCGCTGCCGAGGCCGTAGCACTTCCGTGAGCCGTACGGATTGTGCTCGATGTCGAGCGCGGGTGGCAGCGTCCGGCCGTCCGCCCGCCAGCGCCCTCCGTGGTCCATGAAGTACGCGGCCTGCCTCTTGCCCGAGGACTTGTCCGGCAGGGCGAAGTGGTACGCGCCACGGAGGATGCCCGCCGCGCGGGAGCCGTCGTACTGCTGCCGGAAGTAGGGGCTGCGGTACGTGTGGGACTCGGTGGCCTTCACGTAGACGAACTGCGCGCCCTTGTTCCTGGCCTGCTGCCAGTCGACGTTCTTCTGGTGCGAGGAGACGTCGTGCCCTCTCGGCTTGCCCGCGGCCGAAACCGGAATCTCGGCGAGGGTGGCACTCCCGAGGGTCAGAGCCGTCACGGAGGCCGCGATGACGCGGGCGCGACGGAGGGACGGTGTGCGGTCACGGGCCATGTTTCCCCCGGATGGCGACGTGCAGGACAAATCACCCAGAGGCTAGTGGAAGATCGTTCGACACCGGCCGACCGCGGGCCAACCCGTGTCGGCCCCGCTGCTGGCAGGATCACGGCATGACGGAGCAGCGGGAAGAGCGGGGCGAGGACCGGCGGGACGCGATCGAGCGGGCATGGGGCGAGCTGGTGGCGGCGGCCCGCAGGACCGTGACGGACGGCCTGGTCGTCGGCACGTCGGGCAACGTCTCGGTACGCGTCGGCGGCACGATCCTGGTCACCCCGAGCGGCGTGCCGTACGACCGCCTGACCCCCCGGAACGCCGTCGGTGTCGACACGGACGGCAACCAGCTCTTCGGTGACCTCGCCCCGACCAGCGAACTGCCCATGCACCTCGCCGTCTACCGCACCACGTACGCCGGAGCCGTGGTCCACACCCACGCGGTGCACGCCACCGCCGTCTCCACCCTGGTCCCTGAGCTCCCGCCCATCCACTACATGACGGCCGCGCTCGGCGGCCCGGTCCGCGTCGCCCGGTACGCGCCGTACGGCTCGGACGAGTTGGCCGAGAACATGCTCCGCGCCCTCAGGGACCGCTCGGGCTGCCTGCTGCAGAACCACGGGACCGTCACCTACGGAGACACCCTGGACCAGGCGTACGACCGCACGGCGCAGCTGGAGTGGATGTCCCGCCTCTGGCTCACGGCAAGCTCCGTCCCTGGCCACGCCCCGACCCTCCTGTCCACGGGACAGCTGAGGGAGGTGGAGGACAGGCTGCGGGGCTACGGCCAACGGTGACGTATCGCCGTGGGGCTCCGCGGAGCAAGTGACTTCACCCTGGGGGCCCCGCCCACTGGCCCAAGGCGGGCCAGGGCCGGACACTGGGCAGGTGCGCCAAGCCAAAGCGACGGCAACGGCCGTCACCGCCGTCACCACCGCCCTCGTGGGCGGCGCAGCCGCCGTCGCCGCGGGCCG
This sequence comes from Streptomyces sp. NPDC033177, assembly GCF_055577715.1. NCBI lineage: Bacteria > Bacillati > Actinomycetota > Actinomycetes > Kitasatosporales > Streptomycetaceae > Streptomyces > Streptomyces sp. NPDC033177. The sequence goes on from NZ_JBVIPS010000016.1 coordinate 3,565, forward strand.
GTTCGCCAGCAACGCGGCCCTGAAGGCACCCCCCGGCCGCCCGCTGCCCACCGAGCCCCGCCTCACCGTCCACTCCACGGCCGCCGGCCAGATCACCCTGACCCGCGCCCTCGCGAGCCTGCGCCCCGGCACGTACGGCCTCAGCGGCAACGGCAGCCATGCCGTGATCGGCCCCGTCCTGGACGCGGCTCCGCACGCGGCGGACACCGTCGTACGCCGCCTCGAGCGCGTCACGCACGGCTCCCTGGAACCGGGGGCGAAGGTCTGGCTCACCCCGCAGGTCCACATCGGCGACCCGCACGCCGCCCTGGACATCGACCACGCGGACGTCGACATTCCCGGCGAACTCGGCGGCCTGCCCGCCTGGTTCGTGCCGGGCACCCGGGACACCTGGGTGATCACCGTGCACGGCCTCGGCACCACCCGCGAGCACCCCATGGTCGTCATGGATTTCCTGCACCACCAGCAGTTCCCGGTGCTCGACCTCGCCTACCGGGGTGACCTCGGCGCGCCCCGCTCCCCGGACGGCCTCGGCCACCTCGGCGAGACCGAGTGGCGCGACCTGGACGCCGCCATCCGCTACGCCGTGCGCAACGGAGCCCGGAACGTGATCCTGCACGGCTGGTCCACCGGCGGTGCCATGGCGCTGCACGCCGCCGCGTACTCCGCCCTGCGCGACCGGATCAGCGGGCTCGTCCTCGACTCCCCGGTGCTGAACTGGGAGACCACCCTGCGGGCGCTCGCGGGGGCCCGCCGCACGCCGGGCCCCCTCCTGCCGCTCGCGGTGCGCGCCGCCCAGGGCCGCACGGGCCTGCGCGGCGACCGCATCCTGGAGGCCGCCGACCCGGCGGTTCTCAAGGTCCCCACGCTCCTCTTCCATGGCCCCGACGACGTGATCGCCCCCTGGGGGCTCTCCCGTCAACTGGCCGAGAGGCGACCGGAGCTGGTCACTCTCCACACCGTTCCGGATGCGCCCCACGGAGCCATGTGGAACGCCGACCCTGCGGGCTACGAAGAGGCGCTGCGGCGCTTCCTCACGCCCCTCATGTAGCGCGCGAGAGCCCCCCGACGCAGCGCTCCGGAGCCTTGCGCAAGCATTCCGTTTGGGTTTTCGGACCGTCAACAGGAAGACTGCTCCCGTGACGTCCCGTATCCCGCGCGACTCAAGGCTCCGACTCGTCCGCGCTCAGTCCCCCAGGGCCGAGAGGCGAGCGGGGGTGGAGCGCGGCACAGCGCGACCCCTGACCGCCCCCGGCGCAGTGACGCAGCAGCACGCGCGCCGTCCCGCGCCCCGGCCACCCGAGGGCACGCCCGCCCCCGGCGAGCTGGCCCGGATGGCACGCAATCACCTCGCCGACGCCGTGCGGGTCGCGCGCTGGGCCGACGCGTCCCTGCGCCCGGGGCCAAGGCGCGGCGGGCCGACGCCCGACGGCAAGGGCACCCTCTCCGCCGCCACCGCCGAACGCGCCGCCGCCGAACTGGCGCTGACCCCGGATCAGGTGCGCGCCGACTGGGACACCGCACGGCTCGCCGGCCTGATCGAGGTGCACGGCGACAGCGCGCGCCCCGGCTGGCGGCTGCGCGCCTGGGACCGTGACGACGCCGCGGTACTGCGCGGCTGGGTCGCCCTCTTCGACGCCTGGTCGCTCACGCACGCGGCATCGCGCGAACCGGCGCCCGCCACTGTGGCCGAGACCGTCGAGGCCATGCCGCAGCTCCTCACCCTGCTGCAGCTCTCCGCGGGCCCCGTGCCCGTCCCGCAGCTCCTCGACCTCCTCGACCAGCGCGTGACCGAACTGCGCACGGAACGCTGCGAGATCCCGTACGGCCCGCAGCCCGAGCCGGTCGACCCTGCCGAGACCCCGGCCCTCGCCACCCTCCTGGACTGGGCGCTGAACGGCCTGGCCGCCGTCGGCGCGCTGACGTACGCCGAAGGGCAGGCCACGCTCACGCCGCTCGGCAGCTGGGCGGTCTGGGTCAAGCTGGAGCAGATCTGCGTGGCCGCGCAGAGCCCGGCGGGCAACATCGAGCAGGCCGCCGAGGACATGCTCCGAGGCTGCGCCCGCCTGCGCCCGAACGCGGCCCGCTCCGAGTACCGCGCTTGGCTCGCGGCCCGGCCCGTCGGCAGCGCCGTCGCCGAGCTCCTGGAGGCCGCCCGCGGCGAGGACGCTCTGCTGCGCGGCCTCGCCTTCGAGGCCCTGCGGGTGGTCGGCGCCCCGGCCGAGGCGGAGGTGCGGGCCGTCGTGGACGAGACCCCGCTGCGGCCCTACGCCCTGATCTGGCTCGCCGAGCAGGAGGGCGCCGACCCCGAGGACGTCCACCTCGTCCTGACGCGGGAGGAGTCGACGTGGCTGTGGGTCGACACCGCCGCGGCCGTCGCCGACCACGGGGAGACCCACCTCCTCGTACGCCACCTGGAGTCCGCGGAGCAGCCCACGGTGCCCGCGCTCCTGGACGAGGTGCGCCGCATCGGCCACCCCCGCACGGTCCAGGTCCTGGTCGCGCTGGCCGCCGCCCACCCCGACCCGGCGCTCGCCAAGGCCGTGCGGCGCGCGGCCTTCCAGGTGCACACCGGCGGGGTGTAGCAGCTCACCGGAAGGTGTTGCACTGCGCCATGTCGCCGGTCCGGTAGCCCTGGTAGAACCACTGCTGGCGCTGCTCGGCCGAGCCGTGCGTCCAGGACTCGGGGGTGACCCGGCCCTGGAACTTCTCCTGGATGCGGTCGTCGCCCACGGCGGCCGCCGCGTCCAGGCCCTCGCGGATGTCCGCGTCGGTGAGGCTGGTGATCAGCGGCTTGCCCGTCCGGTCGTCGGGGGTGCGGGTCGCGTGCCGCGCCCAGACGCCCGCGTAGCAGTCGGCCTGCAGCTCCACCTTCACGGCGTTGCTGTTCTGTCCCGTACGCCCGTCCTGGGAGCGCTGCAGCGTCCCCATCAGGTTCTGCACGTGGTGCCCGTACTCGTGCGCCACGACGTACGCCTGCGCGAACGGGCCGCCGCTGGAGCCGAACTTGGTCCGCAGCTCGTCGAAGAAGCCCAGGTCCAGATAGACCTTGCGGTCGCCGGGGCAGTAGAAGGGGCCGACCGCCGACGACGCGGCGCCACAGGCCGTGCCCACGCGGCTGGTGTAGAGGACGGTCGGCGCGGGGGAGTAGGACCCCTTCCTGCGCTGGAACTCGGGGCGCCAGTAGTCCTGGACGCTGTTGACCACGGCGACCATGCGGCAGTCGCCCTTGGTGTTCGCGTCCTCCCCCGTACGGCAGCTCTGCTGCACCTGCGCGAGGGACGAGGAGGTGGCGACGGGCTCCTCGTTGCCCGAGGAGAGGCCGAGCTGATCCGGGCCGACCCCGAAGAGCAGGCCGAGGACCAGCGCGATCAGCCCCGCGATGCCGCCGCCGACCGTCGCCTTGCCGCCGGGGACCCGGCTGCCGCGCACGTCCTGTACCTCGGACGTGTCCAGATTGGCGTCGTCGTCGAACTGCATGGGCGCACCACCCTCTGCCTCGCATCCGGGACGGCGTCGCGCCGCCCTGTGCCGAGATGTCGGCGTCTTCATCCTGATATGACCCACTCTGCGCGGCGTCGGACGGGGGTCCGAACGGGGGACCCTCGCCGCTCGGTGCGTCGTGTCGCCGCCGCCGCCCGGGGCCGCACGGTGACACCGCCGCTACGCTCTGCGCCTGTCCCATGGGCAGAGGTACCGGCGGATGTGCCGAAGAGCGGCAGATGTGCCGAAGAGGGGGGCGTCGTGTCCGTAGTGCCGTTCGAGGTGTCCGGATCCGAACCCGTGAGACCGGCGCCCGCCCGCCGTGGCTCCCGCCTCGCCCTCCCGGTGGTCCTCGGCCTGCTGGCCCTGCCGCTCATCACCGCCGCCCACCACTCGCGACCCGCCCCCTACGGAGACCACCTCACCGTCCACGCGCGCGTCGACGGCGGCGCACCGGCCCCCGAGCTCCGCACCAAGGGCCGCGCGGTCCGGGCGTACGACCCGGCGACCGGGCACCCCCGCTGGACGTACAGCCGTGAGGGGGAACGGCCGCTCGCGCTGCTTCCCGTCCCCGGGCATGCCGTCGCGCTCTGGAGCGACGGCATGGTCACCGACACCGCACGCGCCGACGGCAGCGCCGTCCGCTGGCACCGCGCCATCCCCGGCAGCGCACCCTGGCTGGGCTCTCCCGCCGCCCGGGGCGCCGCCGGGGTCCTCCAGCCGCTCGATCCCCGCGGCCGCATGCTCGCCGTCGTCACCCCGCAGCGCATCGCCGCCTACCGCACCGCCGACGGCGACCTGCGCTGGGTACTGCCCGCGCAGGGCGGCTGCGCCTTCGAGCCCGCCCGCTCCGCGCGCCGCGGGCAGGCCCTGATGGTCGCCCAGCCCTGCGGCGACGCCGGAACACCGTGGACCTCGCAGCTGATCGCCGTGGACGACCTCGGCCGGATCGTGCCCCGGCGCACGCCCCTGGGCAACGAGCTGCCGGGCGGCGCCTCGGACGACGGACGCACCCGGGCAGGAAAAGCGGTTGCACCGCCCCGTTAGAATTGGCCGCATGGCCATTCTCCTCGTGCACTAGACGGCGTGATCGCCTTCAGTCTTTCCGCCGTCCGAACCCACCCCTGCCCAGGAGTCTGTCCGTGATCACCGCTTCCGGCATCGAGCTGCGCGCCGGCGCCCGCATCCTCATCGAGAACGCCACCTTCCGTATCGCCAAGGGCGACCGCATCGGCCTGGTGGGCCGCAACGGAGCGGGCAAGACCACGCTCACCAAGTGCCTCGCCGGTGAGGGCACCCCGGCCGGCGGCACGATCAGCCGCTCCGGCGAGGTCGGCTATCTCCCGCAGGACCCGCGCACCGGCGACCTGGACGTGCTCGCCCGCGACCGCATCCTCTCCGCCCGCGGCCTCGACACCCTCATCCGCAAGATGCGCGAGAACGAACAGCGCATCGCCACCGGCTCGGGCGGCACGCGCGACAAGGCGATGAAGCAGTACGAGCGCCAGGAGACGGAGTTCCTCACCAAGGGCGGGTACGCCGCCGAGGCCGAGGCCGCCACCATCGCCGCCGCGCTCAGCCTCCCCGACCGCGTGCTCGGCCAGCCCCTGCACACGCTCTCCGGTGGTCAGCGCCGCCGCGTCGAGCTGGCCCGCATCCTCTTCTCGGACGCCGACACCCTGCTCCTCGACGAGCCGACGAACCACCTCGACGCCGACTCCATCGTCTGGCTCAGGGACTACCTCAAGTCCTACCGCGGCGGCTTCATCGTGATCTCCCACGACGTCGACCTGGTCGAGACGGTCGTGAACAAGGTCTTCTACCTGGACGCCAACCGCGCCCAGATCGACGTCTACAACATGGGCTGGCGGCTCTACCAGCAGCAGCGCGAGTCGGACGAGAAGCGCCGCAAGCGCGAGCGGCAGAACGCCGAGAAGAAGGCCTCCCAGCTCCACTCGCAGGCCGACAAGATGCGGGCCAAGGCTACCAAGACCGTCGCCGCGCAGAACATGGCCAAGCGCGCCGACAAGCTCCTCGCCGGTCTGGACGAGGTGCGCCAGAGCGACAAGGTCGCGAAGCTGCGCTTCCCGGACCCCTCGCCCTGCGGCAAGACCCCGCTGATGGCCGAGGGTCTCTCGAAGTCGTACGGCTCCCTGGAGATCTTCACGGACGTCGACCTCGCCATCGACAAGGGCTCGCGCGTGGTCATCCTCGGCCTCAACGGCGCGGGCAAGACCACGCTCCTGCGGCTCCTCGGCGGCGCCGAGAAGCCCGACACCGGTCAGGTCATCGAGGGCCACGGTCTCAAGCTCGGCTACTACGCCCAGGAGCACGAGACCCTTGACCCCGAGCGCACGGTCCTGGAGAACATGCGCTCGGCCGCGCCCGACCTCGACCTCGTGGCGGTGCGCAAGACGCTCGGTTCGTTCCTCTTCTCCGGCGACGACGTCGACAAGCCCGCGGGCGTCCTGTCCGGCGGCGAGAAGACCCGTCTGGCGCTCGCCACCCTGGTGGTCTCCTCCGCCAACGTGCTGCTCCTCGATGAGCCCACGAACAACCTCGACCCGGCGAGCCGCGAGGAGATCCTCGGCGCGCTTCGCACCTACAAGGGCGCGGTCGTCCTCGTCACGCACGACGAGGGCGCGGTGGACGCGCTCCAGCCGGAGCGGATCATCCTGCTGCCCGACGGCATCGAGGACCTGTGGGGCCAGGACTACGCGGATCTGGTCGCGCTCGCCTGATCCGGGCGGGGCGGCGGCCTGTGCCGTCCTGGCGTCCACCTGGGTTGATCGAATAACTGATCCACAGCGTATGGATCATTCGGCCGAGCCGTGATCCTTCATCTGTGTGAGGTCTCCTCGTACCGAAGTGTGGGATACACGGATTTCCGCGGCGGGCGGGGAATCGGATATGGCTCTCTCCTGCCAACGCGCTGACCTGGCACTTCGGTCCACAACCCATTCGGCGGCACGGAATTCCCTACGCGGAATCGTTCATTCCGCTCGTGGTGCCGCCTTCCCCGGCGGGAAACCTCGTCGTACGGACCTTGCCGAATGGGTGGCCAGGAAGCCCGGGAGGGGTGATCATGAGAAGTCCAGAGCGCACTTCCTATGAGGAGGCACGGGTGGCCGAGACTCTGAAGAAGGGCAGCCGGGTAACCGGCGCCGCGCGTGACAAGCTCGCGGCAGACCTGAAGAAGAAGTACGACGGCGGTGCGAGCATCCGGGCGCTGGCTGAGGAGACGGGCCGTTCGTACGGCTTTGTGCACCGCATGCTCAGCGAATCCGGAGTCACGCTGCGGGGACGCGGCGGGGCTACGCGAGGCAAGAAGGCCGCAGCCGGCTGACGGCTGCGGGCGGTTCACCGGCTTCGACGGTGGCCACCCGGCCGATCGCCTGATCGGCCGGGTGGTTACTGTGCAGTCACTTACGGGCGCGTCCGCGCGCCCGCACCGACTGCACACCACCATCGGAGGCTCCCATGGTTTCGCCCGGCAGTGAACTCGGCGGATCCGCACCGGTACTCGACAAGGACGGCGTACGCCTGACTGTCGACGAGGCCGTCGCCACGGTGACGCTGGCCAACCCGGCCAAGCGCAACGCCCAATCTCCCGCGCTGTGGAGGGCGTTGGCCGAGGCAGGCCGGATGTTGCCGGGCAGTGTCCGTGTCGTCGTGCTCCGCGGTGAGGGCAAGTCCTTCTCCGCGGGCCTCGACCGACAGGCGTTCACGCCCGAGGGCTTCGACGGTGAGCCGTCCTTCATCGACTTGGCGCGCGGCGACGACGACGTCCTCGACGCGACGATCGCCGAATACCAGGAGGCGTTCACCTGGTGGCGGCGCAGTGACATCGTGTCCATCGCCGCCGTCCAGGGGCATGCCATCGGTGCGGGCTTCCAGCTCGCGCTCGCCTGTGACCTGCGGATCGCCGCGGACGACGTGCAGTTCGCCATGCGCGAGACCAGCCTGGGCCTGGTGCCCGACCTCACCGGCACGCACCCCCTCGTGGGTCTCGTCGGCTACGCCCGCGCGCTGGAGATCTGCGCCACCGGGCGGTTCGTCCACGCCCCCGAGGCCGAGCGCGTGGGCCTGGCCAACCTTGTCGTGCCCGCCGACCAGCTCGACGCGTCCGTGAGCGACCTGGCGGCCGCGCTGCTCACCGCGCCGCGCGACGCCGTCATCGAGACCAAGGCCCTCCTGCAGGGCGTCGCCGGTCGTACGTACGAGGAGCAGCGCACCGCCGAGCGTGCCGCGCAGGGACGCCGCCTGCGGGACCTGGCGGGGCTCGGCGACTGACGCCGTCACTCCACCGCGGTGACCAGGACCGTCACCGAAGGATGGTCCTGCAGCGCGGAACCGACCGCCGTGCGGACCGCGAGCGCCACGTCGAGGGCGCGGTGTTCGCGGTCCGTGGCCAGCTCCACGCGCGCGTGACGACGCGGCAGGGATGCGTCCGCCGCGGCCCGGGACTCCTCCAGGTGAACGGCGCGGCCGTACCCGCCGAGGGCGGCGGTCAGCCGCCGTACGCCCGGGACTTCGAGGGCGGCGCTCGCCACGCGTGCCTCTTCGCCGCTTCCGGGGGCCGACTGTGCCCCGTCCGGCGGCATCTTCCCCGGCTCCCTCGGCACCTCCACAGGCGCCTGCCCCGCGTCGAGCAGCGTCGTCACGCTGAGGTCCACCTCCGCGACCACCAGGCCGAGCCGCTCACCGGCCGCCGTGAACAGCGCCGTCCGGAGCCGGTCCGCCGCCGCGGGAAGCGGCTCGCCCGTCTCGGCCGCGAACTCCGCCGTGATCCGCAGCGGCCCCGGCGGCAGCGCGCTCGGCGGCGCGGGCACAACCGGAGTGGCCGCCCGCGACGGATCGGCGAGAGCCAGCCGCAGGGTTCCCAGACGTACGCCGCTCACCCCCTCCGCCGCATGGCGCAGTACTCCGTCCGCGCACGCCTCGGTCAGCCAGGAGCCGTCACCCGGACCGCCCAGGGGGAGAACCCGCCCCAGGCCGAGCTGCCGCCGTACCGCCTCGGTCCATCCGTCACCCGTCATGACCCCAGCCTGCCCCATCCCTGGCGCGCGAGGACGTAACCGCACTTAGTGTGGACGAAGGAGTAGATCCCCGTTCGAAAGGGACACACGGCGATGAGTGACATCGGACAGCGGAACCGGCCTGGGGAGACCCTTGAGAAGGGGGCTTCGGACGAGGCAGCGGGGAAGAGCACGACCAGGAAGGGCGGCGGCGACCCCGCTTCCCGTGGGCGTACCACCATCGCGGACGGCGTGGTCGAGAAGATCGCCGGGCTCGCGGCACGCGATGTGGACGGCGTGCACGCGATGGGCGGCGGCCTCTCCAGGACCTTCGGGGCCGTACGCGACCGGGTGCCCGGCGGTTCGAGCTCCAAGTCCGTGTCGCGCGGCGTGAAGGCCGAGGTCGGTGAGGTGCAGACGGCACTCGACCTGGAGATCGTCGTCGAGTACGGGGTACCGATCGCGGACGTCGCGCGCGATGTGCGGGAGAACGTCATCGGGGCGGTCGAGCGGATGACCGGGCTCGAGGTCGTCGAGGTCAACATCGCCGTGAGCGATGTGAAGCTCCCGGACGACGAGGAAGACGATGAGCAACAAGGCCGCCTTCAGTGACCTCCCCGTACGCAACCCCATACGGGACAATCCCCACCCCAGCCGCGTCTTGCTAAGGAGCGCACGATGAGCATGGCCGTGATCGGCATGGTGGCCGGAATGGCGCTCGGCTTCGCCGGGTACTTCGGCGGGTTCGGGGCGTTCTTGCTGGTGGCCGCGTTGGGCGCCATAGGGTTTGTCGCGGGCCGGTTCCTCGAGGGGGACCTGGAGCTCGGCGACTTCTTCCGTACCCGTGGCGACGACCGGCGGCGGTGAGCCGTGGCGGCACAGGTCGGGCCCGGGGAACGCGGCGCGACCCAGATCGCCGACCGGGTCGTCGCGAAGATCGCGGCGCAGGCGGCACGCGAGGCGCTGACGGAACTGCCCGCGGACTGCTCGCCGCCGCACGCGACCGTCACCGTGCGCCATGACGTCGCCCGCGTCCGGGTCAGCGTCGAGCTGGACTACCCCTCGGACATCGGCGGGCAGTGCGGCGCGGTGCGTCGCCAAGTCGCCCAGCGGGTAAAGGCGTTGGCGGGGATGGAAGTGCCCGAGGTCGCGGTCCAGGTCGAGCGGCTGCACTCGGCACACGTGCGCGCGGCGGCGCAGGGAAGGACGCGATGAGCGAGGCTCAGGGGCCCCAGGGCGCAGGCGGCGGCGGCACGCAGCCGCTGCCCGTCGTCGAACGCGCCGAGAGTGAACTCGACCAGTCGGCCTCCGCGGCGGCCTACGACCCCCCGCCCACCCTGGTCGACGAGACGAAGGCGACCCGCTTCTGGTCACCGCGGCGCGTGCCCGCCGCCGTCCTCGCCCTGTTGATCCTCGGCGGCGCGGGGCTTTTGCTGTACGACATCGCGGCGGTGCGTGCCGGGCACTCGGCCATGAGCTGGCGGCGCGACCTCTCCCGCGAACTCGGCGAGCGGCCCCTGGACGACACGGCGGTCCTCATCGGCGCCGGGGTCGCCGCGGCCGCCGGGATCTGGCTGCTCGTGCTCGCCGCGACACCCGGGCTGCGGGCGATCCTCGCCATGCGGCGCGAGGACGCGGACGTGCGGGCGGGGCTGCACCGGGGCGCCGCCGCGATGGTGCTGCGGGACCGGGCGATGGACGTGTCAGGGGTGCAGTCGGTGCGGGTCCGCATGACGCGCTCGAAGGTGGACGTGCACGCGGTCTCGCACTTCCGCGAACTCGACGACGTACGAAGCGACTTGGACGCCACGCTGGCCGACGGCATCCGGGACCTGGGCCTCGCCCGCGGCCCCGCGCTCACCGTCCGGGTGGCACGGCCCGGCAGGAAAGGCTGAGCGCGATGCTGAAGACGGTCAACCGTGTGGTGCTCGGCCTGCTGGGCCTGGTGCTCGTCATCGGGGGCGGCTCGGTCCTCGCGGTCGGGCTGGGGGCCTCGCCGCCGTCGTGGTGGGTCCACGACGGGAAGCGTGACGTCCTGCTGAGCGACGCGGACCGGTCGCGGTGGCGGGACGAGGGCTGGTTCTGGCCCTCGGTGATCGCCGTGCTCGCGGTGCTCCTGCTGCTCGCCCTGTGGTGGCTGGTGGCGCAGTTGCGGCGGCGCAGGCTGGCCGAGGTGCTCGTGGAGACCGGGGACGGCGAGGGCGCGCTGCTGCGGGGACGGGCCCTGGAGGGCGTACTCGTGGGGGAGGCGGAGTCCCTTGACGGCGTGCAGCGGGCCGGGGTCTTCCTGACCGGCCGCCGCAACGCCCCCGAGGCCCGGGTGTCGCTGCACCTCGAGCCCCAGGCGACGCCCGGCGAGGCGCTGCACCGGCTCTCCACGGAGGCGCTGGCGCACGCGAGGGATTCGGCGGGGCTCGCCCGGCTGCCCGCGGTGGTGCAATTGCGGGCGGTGAAGCACCGGGCCGAGCGGGTCAGTTGAGGGGCCCCGGCGGCTAGAACCCGTGCCGTGCCCCGCCGTCCACCGGCAGCATGACGCCCGTCAGGTAGGAGGCCGCGGGCGAGAGGAAGAAGGCCGCCGTGCGTCCGAACTCCTCCGGCGTCCCGTAACGCCGCAGCGGGATGCGCGACTCGTGGCCCGCCCGCGTCGCCTCGGGGTCCGCGGAGAGACCGTCGAGCTGCCGCACCCGGTCCGTGTCGATACGGGACGGCAGCAGCCCCACGACGCGGATGCCCCGGGGGCCGACCTCGTCGGCGAGCGACTTCGCGAAGCCCGCGAGGCCGGGCCGCAGCCCGTTGGAGATGGTGAGTCCCGGGATCGGCTCGTGCACGGAGGCGGAGAGGACGAAGCCGATGACGCCTCCCTCGCCGAGCTCCGCGGCCGCGGAACGGGCCAGGCGTACCGCCCCGAGGAACACGGACTCGAAGGCTGACGTCCACTGCTCGTCCGTGTTGTCGGCGGCGAAGCCGGGCGCGGGCCCGCCGACACTGATCAGCACACCGTCGAAGCGGCCGAAGTGCTCACGCGCGGCGGCGATCAGCTGCCCCGCGACGGCCGGATCGGCGTTGTCCGCCGCGATGCCCCGTGCGTTGCCGCCGAGCTCGGTCGCCGCCTCGGCGACGGTCTTCTCGTCCCGGCCGGTGATCAGTACCTTCGCGCCGTCCGCGACCAGCGCACGCGCGGCGGCGTTGCCCAGGCCCCGGGTGGCACCGGTGATGACGTAGACGCGGTCCTTCAGTCCAAGATCCATGGCCCTATCCTGCCGCGTCCCGGCCATGGAACGCGAGGCCCGCTATACGGCGGCCGGCGTCGACTCTGAAGCGGGCGCTGTCTCCGCGGCAGCCGCGCGGCGGTCCCGCACCTCCCTGCGCACCAGGACCACCCAGCCGATGGGCACGCCCGAGCAGAACAGCCACCACTGGACGGCGTACGCCATGTGCGGGCCGATGTCGCCGTGCTCCGGCTCGCCGATCAACTGCGGGGAGCCGTCGGCGGGCTCGGGCGAGGTCAGCTCGACGTAGCCGCCGAGGACTTCCTTGCCGAGGCTGTGCGCCTGCTGGCCGCTGCTGATCAGCATGATCTGACGGTCCGGCAGGCCCTGGACGTCCTTGATGCCGCTCTGCGCGGACGTCTCGTCGGCCATCAGGCGGCCGGTGACGGTGATCTCGCCCTTGGGGGCGGCGGGGATCTTGGGGAACGCGGTCTGCGGTCCGTTCGCCGGGATCCAGCCACGGTTGACGAGGAGGACCTTGCCGTCGTCGAGGACGAACGGGGTCAGGACGTGGAAGCCGATCTCCTCGTCGGAGTTCGTGCGGCGCCGCACGACGACCTCGTCCTTCGTGTCGAACGTCCCACGCGCGGTCACCCGGCGGTAGCGCTCGGAGTCCGTGACGGAGTGACCGGGCGACGTCAGCCGCTCGGCCGGTACTGGCTCGGCGTCCAGGGCCTTGGAGATCTCCGCGTTCTGCGCGACGCGGTGCTCGTGGCGGTGCAGCTGCCAGAAGCCCAGCTCGATCATCGTGGGGATGAGAACGAGGCCGATGAGGGTGAGGATCACCCACTGCCGGGACAACAGGAAGCGGTACACCCCACGACGGTACAACTCGGTCGTGGGGTGCACGGGGGTGGGGTACTCCGGAACGGGGCCGGGGCGGGCCGTGGGGGGCTTTTCGGGAGGGCCCGGGTCACACCCTGTCGACGATGCCCACCTGCCCCTCCGCCCGCGAGCAGTGCGCACCGCAGTACCACTGCCCGTCGGCCTCCACGCCCTGGCCGATGATCCGGCAGCGGCAGTGCTCACAGATGGGCGCCATGCGGTGAATGGCGCAGGAGAAGCAGTCGAAGACGTGCACCGCGCCTTGCGCGTGCACCTCGAACGACATGCCGTAGTCGTTTCCGCAGACCTCGCAACGTGCCATGCGCCACAGGGTGGGACGCGAGGCGCCCGCAAGCGAGCAAGCAGGCGGGCGCCGGGCCGACAATTCACCCGTCTGACACCCGCGGGCGGCTCAGCCCTCCGCCGCCGGGGCGACGTCCTGGAGGAGCTGGCCGAACGCGGCCTCGTCGATGACTGGGGTGCCGAAGGACCGTGCCTTCACGGTCTTCGAGGTGCCCGAGTCCGGGTCGTTCGTGACGAGCAGACTGGTCAGGCGTGACACGCTCGTCGCGATGTGCAGCCCGGCCTCGACCGCGCGGTCCTCGAGGAGGTCGCGTTCGACGGAGGTGTCGCCGGAGAACGCGACACGCATGCCCTGTTGGAGCTGTTTGCCCGGTTCATACCGACCTGGGTTGGGGTAGGGGCAGGCGGGCCGCTTGCGGGAGGGGCGCCAACTCGTCGGGCCGTACGAGGAGTACGAGGAACCCGCGGAGCCGGGCCCGGCCGGCTGGCGGACGATCCGGGGCGCGCCGTCGGACCACTCGGTGAGCGGACGGCACTCCAGGAGCGGCAGCCGCACCCCGCCGGTGGCCGCGGCCTTGAGGCTGGGGCGGAAGGCCTCGGCGAGCACACGCGCGTCGTCGAGGGCGTTGTGCGCGTGGCGCTGCTCGACCCCGAAGTGCGCGGCGAGCGACTCCAGCTTGTGGTTGGGCAGCGGGAGCCGCAGCTCCTTGGAGAGGGCGATGGTGCACAGGCGCTGGCGCACGGGCGCGGTGAGCTCGGCGCGTGCGTACTCCCTGGCGATCATCGACCAGTCGAAGACGGCGTTGTGCGCGACCAGGACGCGGTCGGCCAGGCGCGAGGCGAACTCCTCGGCGACGTCCTTGAAGAGCGGCGCGTCCGCGAGGAGGGCGCTGGTGAGACCGTGGATCCACACGGGCCCGGGGTCGCGCTGGGGATTGACCAGGGTGTACCAGTGGTCCTCCACCTCGCCCCGCGCGTCCACGCGGTAGACGGCAGCCGACACTATGCGGTCGTCGCGGGCGAGACCGGTGGTCTCGACGTCGACGACCGCGTACCCCGTTGGGTACGCGGCCGGCCAGGTGGCTGCGGACGCTGCGGTCGTCTGGTCTTCGAGCATGGTCCATGAGGATACGGGCCACGACTGACAGTCAGGTCCCTGGGCTGTCCGCCGCGTCGAGGAGTCCGGACACCAGTGCCTTGACCGACAGGGTGAACAGCGCCTCGTGGTCGGCGGGTCGGGCGAGCGCGCGGGCGAGCGCCGGGTCGTGTTCGGCCGTCTGCGCGCTCCACAGTTCCTCCTCGCCGGGGTGCTGAGCGGGGGCGCGTTCGCGGTTGCGCTCGACCAGGAGATGGCCGACGACGTGGACCTGGACGGCGCGTACGGCGTCGGCGGCACGGGCGCCGCGCAGGCCCGCCGCGTGCACTTCGTGGACCAGGGCCTGTTGGGCGGGCAGGAACATCCGCTCGGTCAGGCCGCGTTCGTGGACCATCGCGATGAGGTGCGGGTGGTCGCGCAGCCGGCGGCGCAGGGCGCGCGCGACGGAGACGATGCGCCGGTCGGGGGTGCTCCCGGTGGGGTGGATCGCGCCGAGGTCGGCGAGGGTGCGTTCGACTAGGGCGTCCAGGAGCGACTCGCGGTTGCCGACGTGCCAGTAGATCGAGGTGACGGCGGTGCCGAGCACGGCGGCGAGCCTGCGCATCGTCAGGGCCCCCGGACCGTGCTGCTTGACGAGTGCCGCGGCGGCGGCGATGACCTGTTCCCGGTCGAGATGGCCGCGTTCCCGGTCCGGATGCGTACGCGTCTCTTCACTCTTCACGCCTCCTGTTGTAACTGTGTTACAGAACCGCCCGCAAGACCTTCTGTAGTCCTGACGAAGGGTGGTACGACATGGCACGCGTACGTTATGGAGCGCGCACCGAGGCGGAGATCGCCGCGGCGCGCAGCGCGAGTTCGAAGCTGCCCGACATCTGGTCCACGGGTGTGGTGGCCGTCTGGGAGAGCGATCCGGACGCGGTGGCGGCCGTCCTTCCGCCGCCGCTGAAACCCACGGACCGACCGCTGGTGCGGGCCAACATCAGCAAGGTCGACCTGCCCGGCTATCCGCTCGGCGCGGGCTCGGTGGCCGTCGCCGCCGAGCACGACGGGGTGGCCGGCTGGTATCCGCTCGTCATGCCGATGACCCACGAGCGGGCCCTGATCGGCGGACGCGAGGTCTTCGGGGAGCCGAAGAAGCTGGGCGAGGTCGAGGTGGAGCGCGACGGCCTTGTGGTGCGCGCCTCACTGGCCCGGCACGGCATCGCCTTCGTGGAGGTGCGCGGCGCGGTCAGCGGCGCCCTGCCGCTTCCGGAACCGGTCCAGAAGACCGACTTCTACTTCAAGTTCCTTCCCGCGGTGGACGGTTCGGGCTTCGACGCCGACCCGGTGCTCGTGCACTGCGTGCGCAACGAGAAGGTCCGCAAGCTGGAGGGCGTCACCGGGGACGTCGTCCTGCGCGAGTCGATGTACGACCCGGTCGCCGACCTGCCCGTACGGCGGGTCGTCGAGATCACCATCGGCGAGAAGACCACGGACCAGAAGGGCCGGGTGGCCGAGCGCGTCAGCGCGCAGGCGCTGCTGCCCTACATCCACCAGCGCTACGACGACCCGCAGCAGATCCTCGACGGCCCGCCCGAGGGGAGCGTCTGAGATGGAGCTGCGGGAAGGGCAGGTCGCCGTCGTCACGGGCGCGGCGAGCGGCATCGGCCTCGCCATGGCGCGGCGGTTCGCGGCGGACGGCATGAAGGTGGTCCTCGCGGACGTCGAGGAGGGCGCCTTGGAGAAGGCGGCCGCCGGGCTGCGCGAGGACGGGGCGAGCGTGCACGCGCGCGTGGTCGACGTCGGCTCGCGCGACGAGGTCTTCGCGCTCGCCGAAGCGGCGTACGAGAAGTTCGGCGCCGTCCATGTGCTGTGCAACAACGCGGGGGTCGGATCGGGCGCCGAGGGCCGCATGTGGGAGCACGAGCCGAACGACTGGAAGTGGGCCTTCGAGGTCAACGTGTGGGGCGTCTTCCACGGCATCCAGGCCTTCGTGCCCCGGATGATCGCGGGCGGCGATCCCGGCCATGTCGTCAACACCTCGTCCGGCGACGGCGGTATCGCGCCGCTGCCGACGGCGTCCGTGTACGCGGTCACCAAAGCGGCCGTCGTGACGATGACGGAGTCCCTGTACGCGCACCTGAGGGCGGAGCACGCGCGCGTGGGGGCCTCCGTGCTCTTCCCGGGGCCGCACATGCTGCGCACGGGGCTGTGGGAGTCGCACCGCAACCGCCCCGACCGGTACGCCAAGTCCCGCCCCCGCAAGACCCCTTACCGCTCCCTCGACCAGTGGGAGTCCGCCATGAAGGACGCGGGCAAGGAGGTCGCGTTTACGCCCGTCGAGCAGGTGGCGGACTTCGTGGCGGAGGGGATCGCGGCCGACCGCTTCTGGCTGCTCCCGCAGAGCGAGCACAGCGACCGGCAGATCAAGGCCAGGTCGCGGTCGATGCTTGACCGCGCGAACCCGGCGTATTTGGAGAGCTTCATTCTGGACTGAAGGGCACGTGATGACCGACCAGGATCCCTACCTGATCATCTCCTCCGACTGCCACGCCGGGCTCCCCACCGAGGAGTACCGGCCCTATCTCGACAGCCGATTCCACCGGGACTTCGACGGGTTCCTGGGGGAGCGCGACGCACGCCGCGCGGAGGCGACGCGGCTCGGCATCCGCAACGACGCGTTCGCCGCCAAGTGGTTCCAGGACAACGAGGAGGGCCTGCGCGGCGGCTGGGAGACCGCACAGCGCCTCAAGGAGCTCGACGGCGACGGAGTGGCCGCCGAGGTCGTCTTCCCCGACGCGGACGCCGTGGACAGCCAGACGGCCGCGCCCTTCGGGGTGGGCCTCGGGCTCTCCGGGGACCAGGACCCGGAGCTGGGCATGGCGGGCGCGCAGGCGCACAACCGCTGGCTCGCCGACTTCGTGTCCGAGCACCCCGAACGGCACTGCGGGGTCGCCCTGTTGCCCATCACCGGGGAGGTCGACCGGGTCGTCGCCGAGGTCCACCGGGCCAAGGAGACCGGGCTCGGCGCGCTGATGATCCCCTCCATGTGGGTCGACAAGGCGCCCTACCACGAGCGGCGTTACGACCCCGTGTGGGCGGCGGCGGCCGAGTGCGCGATGCCCGTGGTGACCCACTCCGGGGCGGCACCCCGCCACGAGTACGGCGACCACCTGGGGATCTACGTCTCCGAAGTGACGTGGTGGCCCGCGCGGCCGCTGTGGTTCATGCTCTGGTCGGGCGTCTTCGAGCGTCATCCGGGGCTGAAGTTCGGCGTCGCGGAGTCGGGTTGCTGGTGGCTGCCGAACCTCCTGTGGTTCATGGACCGCCTCTACCTGGGCGCGCACGGCGGCAAGAAGCTCTCCCCGTTCGCGGAGCTCAAGCGGCCCCCGCACGAATACCTGGACCGGCAGATCTTCATCTGCGCGACCAACACCAAGCGCCGCGAACTCGCCCAGCGCTACGAGATCGGCGTCGACAACATCCTCTGGGGCAGCGACTTCCCGCACCCCGAGGGGACCTGGCCCGACACGCGCGCGTGGCTGCGGAAAACCTTCCACGACATCCCCGTGGAGGAGACCCGCCGGATGCTGGGGCTCGCGGCCGCCGAGGTCTTCGGCTTCGACACGGAGCGCCTCGCACCGCTGGCACGCCGCATCGGCCCCACCCCGGCCGACCTCGGCCAGGACCCCGACCAAGGCGCCGTCGAGTCCTCCTGGGCGCGCTCGCGCGACGTGGGCCGCCACTGGCTGACCGACCACGACTTCCCGGTACTGGGGGCGGACACATGAACCGGCGGCACATCACCGAAGAGCGCTACACCGTCATCTCGGCAGACTGCCACGCGGGCGCCGATCTCCTCGACTACCGGCCCTACCTGGAGGCGCGCCACCACGACGCGTTCGACGCGTGGGCGGCCACGTACGTCAATCCGTACGAGGACCTGCTCGCCGACACCGCCGACCGCAACTGGAACTCGGAACGCCGCGTCGCCGAGCTGGAAGAGGACGGCATCGTCGCCGAGGTCGTCTTCCCGAACACCATCCCGCCCTTCTTCCCGAGCGCTTCTTTGATGGCACCGGCCCCGACCCGCGAGGAGTACGAGCAGCGCTGGGCGGGCCTGCGGGCCCACAACCGCTGGCTGGCCGACTTCTGCGCCGCGGCTCCGGGGCGCAGGGCGGGCGTCTTCCAGATCCTCCTGAACGACGTGGACGCGGCGGTCAAGGAGATCCACTGGGCGGCCGACGCGGGCCTGCACGGCGGCCTCCTGCTGCCCGGCACGCCGCCGGGCAGCGGGCTCGCCGAGCTCTACTCGGCGACGTACGACCCGATCTGGGCGGCTTGCGCCGAGCGCGGCGTACCGGTCAACCACCATGCGGGGTCGGCCTCTCCGCCCCTTGGCGAGGAGCCGGCCGCGCGGGCCGTGTTCATGGTGGAGACGACGTGGTTCTCGCACCGGGCGCTGTGGCACCTGGTGTTCGGCGGCGCCTTCCGCCGCCACCCGGAGCTGCGCCTCGTGCTCACCGAGCAGGGCTCGGGGTGGATCCCGGGCGTCCTCGACATGCTGGACTACTACCACGGGCGCCTGGTCGCGGCGGCTTCAAGGAAGGACAGCTCCGGGACGGCCGAGTCGAAGTTCGGTGCGGGCCTCGCCGACTCGATGGGCAAGGGGCCGTCCGAGGTCTGGCGCGAGAACTGCTTCGTCGGCGCGAGCTTCATGCGCCCGCACGAGGCGCAGATGAGGGACCGGATCGGCCTCGACAAGATCATGTGGGGCAGTGACTACCCGCACGACGAGGGCACGCACCCCTTCTCGCGCGAGGGTCTGCGCATCGCCTACGCGGGCCTCCCCAAGGACGAGATCGCCGCCATGGTCGGCGGCAACGCGGCCCGTGTCTACGGCTTCGACCTGGAGCGGCTCGACGCGATCGCGTCGAAGGTCGGGCCTACGGTCCAGGAGCTGGAGGAGCCCCTCAAGGAGACACCCGCGGGCGCGACCAGCCCGGTGTTCGCTCCGGGAGGGTCGGTACGCGTCTGGTGACGTACGGGGTGGGGTGATCGGTGGGGTGATCCCCGCGCGATGCGCGGCGAGGCGACCTGGGTCTGCGTTGGGTCTGCGTTGGGTCTGCACTGGGTCTGAGCGTTCGCTTTTGGCGGGGATCACCAACATCCGCTTCTTTACCGCTGGTAATACTTGTGGGTAACCACGTCTAGCGTCGGTCCGCCGGGGGCCCTTACGGTGCACGCATGCCGCCGAACCTGCCCGATGTCGTGCTGTGGTCCATACCTGCCTTCGTGCTGCTCACCGTCGTGGAGATCGTGAGCCACCGGATCCACCCCGACGAGGACGAAGCCGGGTACGAGACGAAGGACGCCGCCACCTCCGTCACCATGGGGCTCGGCAGCCTCGTCTTCGACCTCTTGTGGAAGATCCCCATCGTGGCGATCTACACGGCGGTCTACGCGCTGACGCCGCTGCACATCCCCGTCCTGTGGTGGACGATCCCGCTGATGCTGCTCGCGCAGGACTTCTTCTACTACTGGTCGCACCGCGGGCATCACGTCATCCGCATCCTGTGGGCCTGCCACGTCGTGCACCACTCCAGTCGCAAGTTCAACCTCACGACGGCACTGCGCCAGCCCTGGACGAGCCTGACGGTCTGGCCGTTCTACCTCCCGCTGATCGCGCTCGGCGTCCATCCGGCGGCGCTCGCGTTCTGTTCGTCGGCGAACCTCGTCTACCAGTTCTGGATCCACACCGAGCGCATCGGGAAGCTCCCGCGCCCCTTCGAGTTCGTCTTCAACACCCCCTCGCACCACCGCGTCCACCACGCCTCACAGGGCGGCTACCTGGACCGCAACTTCGGCGGCATCCTGATCATCTGGGACCGGATGTTCGGCTCCTGGGTCGCGGAGACGGACCGCCCCGTCTACGGCCTCACGAAGAACATCACCACGTACAACCCGCTGCGGGTGGCCACGCACGAGTACGCGGCGATCGCCAAGGACCTCAGGAAGGCCACCAGTTGGCGCGAGCGGGGCGGAAGGCTGTTCCGGGGGCCCGGTTGGCAGCCGCAGGAGTCCGCGAAGCCTCAGACCGCCCAGGAGGCCACGCCGGGGCCCGTGCCGGAGCCCGTGACGGAGCCGGTCACGGAGGGCGCGGCATGAGCCCTGGCCCCGCGGTGGGCAGGCGCTCGGCGGCCAAGCTGCTGCTTGCCGCGTTCGCCCTGGCGGCCACAGGGGATCTGGCGGCACTGCTGGCGAACTCGGACGCGGCGCACGCGGTCTTCAAGCCGCTGCTGATGCCACTCCTGGCGGCGTACGTGGTCACGGTCAAGGGCCCGCGCCTGCTGACCGCGGCTCTCCTCTTCGGCTGGGGAGGCGACACCCTCCTCCTCTTCGACGCCGACCCCGCGTTCCTCGCGGGCATGGGCTCCTTCGCGGCAGGCCACGTCTGCTACCTCGCCCTCTTCAAGCGCCACGGCACACCACGCGCGCGTGGCGCCTGGGTCGTGGCCGCGTACGCCGCCGCCCTCATCGTCACGGTCACCCTCCTCTGGCCGGACCTCCCGCCGGACATGCGCGGACCGGTGGCGGGCTACAGCCTCCTGCTCACCGCGATGGCGTTCGGCGCCACGAGGCTGGGCCTCACCGCAGCGGCCGGCGGCGCGCTGTTCCTCCTGTCGGACACCCTCATCGCGACCGGCGTCGCCGAGTGGCCGCAGGCCCCCCGCCCTGACTTCTGGATCATGCTCACCTACATCGCCGCCCAGTTCCTGCTGGCCCGCGGCGTATTGGCGGCGCAACCCCACCAGCACCACCAACCCCCCACAGCTCAGCAGCTCACCAGCGAATCGGCAGCGGCAGCGCGGTCAGCAGAGCCGACACCGCCACCACGACCCCGAGCATGATGACCTCCCAGCGGGCGGGGGAGTACGCCGAGACCGGATCGGGGGCCTTGCGCAGCCGCCGGCGCGCGAGCAGCGCCAGGACGGCCACGGCCGCCACGAGGAGCACCTTGGCGAGCAGCGTGCGTCCGTAGGCCGTCTCCGTCAGCTGGTCGACGACTGTGCCCGGCGGCATCCGGCGCAGCGTGCTGCACACCCCCGTCACCGTGATCGCGGCGAGGAGAACGGCCGCCACGCGCGCGTAGAGCCCCAGTACCGCCGCGCCCGCCTCCGGCGCGAACGTCCGCCACAGCCGCAGCATCCGGAGGACCTGCAGCAGGCCACCCGCCCACAGCACCCCGCAGGTCAGATGCACGAGGGTCAGACCGGTGCCGATGAGCGGGGTGTCCTCCACCGGGGGATGGGCCCGCAGCGCCTCCGCGACGATCACCGCGGCCAGCGGAAGTGCGGCGGTGGAGGGGCGGCGCGAGCGCGAGCAGAGCAGTGCCACGATGAAGGCGTTGACCTCGAGGAGCGCCAGCCTGCCGTCCCGCGTCGCGTAGAGGCCGCCGACGTCCATGTCGGAGAGCTGGTGCGGGACCAGATTGCCGGTGGCCACCACCGAAGCCAGGCCGAGCGCGGCAATGAGGCCCGCGCCTGCCGCGTACGCCGCCCAGCTGCGCGGCTCACGGTCCAGCGGAGCTCCCGGCACCCGGCGCGCGAGCCGGATCGCGTACACCTCGCCCAACTGCACGCAGAGCGCGGCGAACATGACCGTCCGCAGGAACGTGATCCCGGCCGTGCCGGGCGCCTCGGCCTCCCCGGTGCCGCTCAGCGCCGCCGAGGGGCCGAGCAGCGGGACGGCGGCGGCGACGGCCACCAGGATCAGTACGGCGACGGCGTGACGCGTCGAGGGACGGCGCGGTGCGCGGTGCGAGGCGGCCGCCGCGCCGCCCGAGGCTTCGCCACCGGGGTCGGCGGACGGTTGTATGGAGCTCACCACATGATCTTCACCAGCCACCCCCTAAACGGGCAAGTCCTGGCAAACAACTGACGGCTCCCCATCCCGCCCGACGGGCCGCCTACTCCGCGGTGCTCGCGTCCGCCTCGCCCCGCGTGGCCGCCGACCACCACAGCCTGACCGACGTCTGCGGCTCCGACGGCCGCAGCTCCCACCCCTGGGCAGTCGCGGTCTCGACCACGTAATGGCCGCCCACACCGCGGTAGACGCTCCACGGGATCTCACACTCGACGGGCCAGAGCGGCTTGCCCGGCTCCCGGGGCGCGGACGCCCGGTCCGTCCAGCCGCCGACGACCTTGTCGACCCGCGTGCGGTGGTACGCCGTGTCCCCTTCATGGCGCATCTCCGGCCAGGTCACGCACCAGCCCGGCAGCCGGAGACGCTCCAGCATGCGGTCCGACAGGGCGGCGAGCTTCCTGCCGCCCGAGTTGCTGGCCGCCTCGACGACCTCCGCAAGCAACAGGACCACGATGGCCCCGGGCATCACCACCACCGCGAGGACGCACCACACCGGTATGTACGCGATCATGCCAACGAATCGGAGCATCAGCTGCCACCGGGGACGGACGGGCGCCGCCACCCAATGCTCCGTGCCGGTCTGCACGAACCGGGAGTCCTTGTACTCATACATGGGACGAGATCCTCTCGCGAAGGGCCGGGCGGTCGGTGACCGCCCGGCCCTGTGCCTCCCGCGAGAGGGCTGCTTCCGCGAGAGGGTTACCTCCGTACGGCGTCCAAGGCGTCGATCATGCCCACGCCGTAGAAGCCGTTCTTGTTCTTGCCGCCCGCGCACACCGCGTCGACCTTGCCGTCGGCGTCGATGTCGTACGGATCGGTGCACTTCATGGCGTCGGCCTCGCCGTAGAGCAGCGCCTTCACCTTCGATGAAGACGCGTACGGGTGGGCCGACTTGATGAGCGCGGCGACCCCCGCTGCGTGCGGGGACGCCATCGACGTACCCGCCTTGTAGCCGAACTTGCCGCCGGGCAGCGTCGACAGGATGCGGCCGTCCGTGGCCGGCGCGTCCGGCGTCTGGAACCTCGTCGAGTCACCGCCCGGCGCCGCGATGTCCACCACGCCCATGCCGTAGTTCGAGTACGAGGACTTGATGCCCTTCGCACCCGTGGCAGAGACGGTCACCACACCCGGAAGCTGCGACGGCAGGTCGAGGCAGTCCGCGGTTTTGATGACCCGCTCCGTGGGCGTCGTGTCGTCCGGGCTGGAGTCGTCGACGATCTCGTCCTGCGCGAGGTCCGTCTCGGCGTTACCGGCCGCCGCGACGTTCACCGCACCCTTGCGCTCCGCGTACCGGGTGGCCCGCCCGACGGCGTCGACCAGGGCCTTCTGGTCGTCGTCCGTCTTGCAGTTGAACAGCCACGGGTCGGTGTAGTAGCTGGAGTTGGTGACGTCGACGCCGTGATCGGCCGCCCACATGAAGCCGCAGACCACGGCCTCCGTGTAGTACATGCCGGTCGCCGGCTCGGCCACCTTAAGGCTCGCCACCTTCACGCCCGGAGCGACACCGGTGACGCCGGTGCCGTTCTTCGCGGCGGCGATCGTGCCCGCCACGTGCATGCCGTGGTCGCTCTCCCCGCTCACCGGACGCCACGCGCTGTCCTTCTGCACGGGCACGCCGCCCAGACAGCTCGCGGACGCCTTCGCGTCGAAGTTCGGCGCGATGTCCGGGTGCGTGTCGTCCACGCCGGAGTCCAGGACGCCGACGGTGACCCTGGAGCTGCCCAGCGACTCCTTGTGGGCCTTGTCCGCCTTGATGGCGGGCAGGTCCCACTGGAGCGGCTCCAGCTCGTCCTGGCCCGCGCCCGCCTGCCCGGCCGCCTGCTTCGCCTCGGCGGCGGTCAGCGGCCGGTCGGCCTCAAGGGCGTCGTCGGACTGCGCCGACAGCGGAGCCGTACGAGTGGCCCCCGCTGACGCGACACCCTTCACCCCGCGGATCTTCTTCGCGAAGTCCGCGTTCGACGAGTGGACGACGATCACGCCGATCCGGTCGTACGCGATGACGACCGTGCCGCCCGCCTTGGCGATGGCCCTCTTCACGTACGCCGACGTCTTGCCGGACGGTGAACCGCCGTGCCCGGCACGGACGTTGACGACGTAGCTCATCGACGTGCCGTCAGTGAGCGAGCCCAGGGCGGACACGGCCGACGACACCGGAGTGCCGGGACGGGCCGCGGCATCGGGTTGAGCCGACGCCGTGCCCGGCAGGAAGGCGACGGCCGAGGCCACCGCCATGCCGAGCGGGA
Organism: Streptomyces sp. NPDC033177; assembly: GCF_055577715.1. Classification (NCBI taxonomy): domain Bacteria; kingdom Bacillati; phylum Actinomycetota; class Actinomycetes; order Kitasatosporales; family Streptomycetaceae; genus Streptomyces; species Streptomyces sp. NPDC033177. The sequence continues at coordinate 27,707 of NZ_JBVIPS010000016.1, forward strand.
GTGCGAGCACGCGGCGGGAGCGCGTGAGGGGTGCGGTCATGGTGCGCGAGCCCCTCACTTCTTCTTCACGGCGTCGAGCGCGTCGACGATCCCACTGCCGTAGAAGCCGTTCTTGTTCTTGCCGCCCTCGCAGACCGCGTCGACCTTGCCGTCACCGTCCGGGTCGTACGGCGTCGTCGGGCAGCCCGGGTTGTCGGCCTGCTTCTTGAGAAGGCGCTGGAGTTCGGCGGGGCTCGCCTTGGGGTGCGTCGACTTCAGGAGCGCGGCCACGCCCGACGCGTGCGGCGACGCCATCGAGGTGCCCTGCAGCCAGCCGTACTGGTTGCCCGGCATCGTGGAGAGGATGCGGCCGTTCTTCGACGGGGTGTCGGCCGGGATCTGCCGGGCGTCGCCGCCCGGGGCCGCGACGTCGATGACGCCCTTGCCGTACGTCGAGTAGTACGACTTGAGGTTCTGCACGCCCGTCGCGCTGACCGTGACCACACCCGGCAGCTGCGTCGGGAGGTCGAAGCACTCGGACGGGTCGATGGTGCGGGGCACCGGCGTCGAGTCGTCCGGGCTCGAGTCGTCCAGGATCTCGTCGGCGGCGAGGTCGTGGTTGGAGTTGCCCGCCGAGGCGAGGTTCAGGGTGCCCTTCTTCTGGGCGTACAGCTGGGCGCGGTTGACCGCGTCGACGATGGCCCGCTGGTCCGGGTCGTCCATGCAGTTGTAGAGCCACGGGTCCACGTAGTAGCTGTTGTTCGTGATCTCGATGCCCTTGTCGGCCGCGAACACGAACGCGCAGACGACGCTCTCCGGGAAGAACAGCTCGCTGACCGGGTCGGCCACCTTGATGCCCGCGACCTTCACACCGGGGGCGACACCCGCGACGCCCACGTTGTTGCGGGTGGCGGCGATCTCGCCGGCCACGTGCGTGCCGTGGTAGTGCTCCGGCTTCTCCGGGCGCCAGGCGCCGGCCGAGGTGTCCGCCTTGCCGCCGACACAGCTCGCCGACTGCGAGGCCGAGAAGTTGGGCGCGAGGTCCGGGTGGGTGTCGTCGACTCCGGTGTCGATGACGCCGACGGTGACCTTCTTGCTGCCCGGGTTGATCTTGGCTGCCTTGTCGGCGCCTATCGCGCGCAGGTCCCACTGGTCGGCCTCGAGGGGCTCGGCGGCCGAAGGGGCCTGCGCCTTGAGCGCCTTGGCCTCGGACTTCGACAGGAGGGTCGGTGCGCCCTCCTCCGTGGTGCCCGCCGCCGTCAGGGGCGAGGTGCGGGTGGCGCCGGCGGACTGGACGCCCTTGACCTTGCGCAGCTGCTTGCCGAAGTCGGGGTTCGCGGAGTGCGCGACGATCACGCCGATCTTCGGGTAGGCGACGACGACGGTGCCGTCCGCCTTGGCGATCGCCCGCTTGACGTACGCGATCGTCTTGGAGTCCGTACGGGTGTTGACGACGTAGGCGAGCTTCGGGGCCTCGGCCTTCGCGGACGCGGTGGCGGGGGCGTCGGGGGCCGCGGTCGCGACACCGGGAGCGAAGCCGACCGACGCCGCGAGCGCGATGCCGAGCGGCACGGTGAGCGCGATGCGACGTCTGGAACGCAGATGAGCCATGGGATCTCCACATCATCCGGATACGTGAACTGCCCGAACACACCAAGTGATCGGGCAGGTACATGACGGGCTGTGCAGGGTGAAGCTATCCCCCGAACTCCCAGGCCAGCAATGGATTCCAGAAGAAAACGATCCGTCACACCGCGCCGGGCGCGCCGTCGAGACGTTGAACAGGTAACGGAAGCAACATCGACCCCTGTCGGATCACGTCCTGTGGCCTTAGCATCGCCATCCGTGGCTCACGTGATCCGCGTCACTGCCGGATCGAAAAGAGCCAATGGATCAGCTGTCCGTCCCCACCGCACCCGCACCACGAGGAGAAGACTCCGTGGCCCCCGAAGCATCCCCACCGTCCAAGGACGGAGCAGCCCCCGCCCCGTACGCGCCGTCCACGGAAGAATTCCTCCAGGAGCAAGCGAGTCCCGAGTTCGGTGAACTCCGCAAGGCGCACCGCTCGTTCGCCTTCCCGCTGACCGTCGCCTTCATCCTCTGGTACCTCGCGTACGTCCTGCTCTCGAACTACGCGGGCGACTTCATGGGCACCAAGCTGTTCGGCAACATCAACGTCGCCCTGGTCCTCGGCCTGGCGCAGTTCCTGACCACGTTCCTCATCGCCTGGTTCTACTCGCGCCACGCCGCCGCGAAGCTCGACCCCAAGGCCGAGGCCATCAAGTCCCGTATGGAGGCCGGCGCATGAGCCCCGCGCTGAACACCACTGTCCTGGCGGCGACGTCCGACGCCTCCGAGCACCGGGCGCTGATCATCAGCCTCTTCGCGGCCTTCGTCGTCGCGACCCTCTTCATCACCGTCTGGGCCGGGCGCCAGACCAAGAGCGCCGCCGACTTCTACGCGGGCGGCCGCCAGTTCACCGGCTTCCAGAACGGCCTGGCGATCTCCGGCGACTACATGTCCGCCGCGTCCTTCCTCGGCATCGCGGGCGCCATCGCCCTCTTCGGGTACGACGGCTTCCTCTACTCCATCGGCTTCCTGGTCGCCTGGCTGGTGGCGCTCCTCCTGGTGGCCGAGCCGCTGCGCAACTCCGGCCGCTACACGATGGGCGACGTCCTTGCCTATCGGATGCGCCAGCGTCCGGTGCGCACCGCGGCTGGCACGTCCACGATCGTCGTCTCGATCTTCTACCTGCTCGCGCAGATGGCGGGCGCCGGTGTCCTGGTCTCGCTGCTGCTCGGCATCACCAGTGACGCGGGCAAGATCCTGATCGTCGCCCTCGTCGGCGTCCTGATGATCGTCTACGTCACCATCGGCGGCATGAAGGGCACCACCTGGGTGCAGATGGTCAAGGCCGTGCTGCTCATCGCGGGCACCATCCTGATCACCTTCCTGATCCTCCTCAAGTTCAACTTCAACGTCTCCGACCTGCTCGGCACCGCCGCATCCAACAGCGGCAAGGGTTCGGCGTTCCTGGAGCCCGGTCTCAAGTACGGCGTGAGCGGCACCTCGAAGCTGGACTTCCTCTCGCTCGGCATCGCCCTGGTGCTCGGCACGGCGGGCCTGCCGCACATCCTGATCCGCTTCTACACGGTGCCGACCGCCAAGGCCGCGCGTAAGTCCGTGAACTGGGCGATCGGCATCATCGGCTCCTTCTACCTGATGACGATCGTCCTCGGCTTCGGCGCCGCAGCCCTGCTCAAGCCCGGCGACATCATCGCCTCGAACAAGGCGGGCAACACCGCGGCACCGCTCGCCGCCCTGGAGATCGGCGGCGGTGGCGACTCCACCGGTGGCGCGCTCCTGCTCGCCGTGATCTCCGCGGTCGCCTTCGCCACGATCCTCGCGGTCGTCGCCGGTCTGACCCTCGCCTCGTCCTCGTCGTTCGCGCACGACATCTACGCCAACGTCATCAAGAAGGGCAAGGCCACCGAGAAGGAGGAGATGAAGGCCGCTCGCTGGTCGACCGTCTTCATCGGCATTGTCTCCATCGCGCTCGGCGCCCTGGCCCGTGACCTCAACGTGGCGGGCCTGGTGGCCCTCGCCTTCGCCGTCGCGGCCTCCGCGAACCTGCCGACGATCCTCTACAGCCTGTTCTGGAAGCGGTTCACCACCCAGGGCGCGCTCTGGTCCATCTACGGCGGACTGATCGCGGCCGTCGGCCTGGTGCTGTTCTCGCCGGTCGTCTCCGGCAAGCCCACCTCGATGTTCCCCGACGCCAACTTCGACTTCTTCCCGCTGGAGAATCCGGGCCTGATCTCCATCCCGCTGGGCTTCCTGCTCGGCTGGCTGGGCACGGTCCTGTCGAAGGAGAAGGCGGACAAGGGCAAGTACGCGGAGCTGGAGGTACGGTCCCTCACGGGAACCGGAGCCCACTGATCCTCCTGGGTTCCACCTGAAACACGCACGTCAGCGGCCGCGTCGTAGATCATTGGTAGATCTCTACGACGCGGTCGCGCCGCTCCTCGTGGGATCGGGCCCCCCGCGATGTCAGTCCCGTCACGTAGGCTCGTGGTATCTGAACCGAACGGCTGAACAGGATCAGGGAGGGGGCCCACGTGCTCATCGACACCTACGGCCGAGTGGCCACCGATCTGCGGGTTTCGCTGACCGACAAGTGCAATCTGCGGTGCACGTACTGCATGCCCGAAGAGGGTCTGCAATGGCTGTCCAAGTCCGAGCTCCTCAGCGACGACGAGATCGTCCGCCTCATCCGGATCGCCGTGACGCAGCTCGGCATCACCGAGGTCCGCTTCACCGGCGGCGAGCCGCTCCTGCGCCCCGGCCTCGTCGGCATCATCGAGCGCTGCGCCCAGCTGGAGCCGCGCCCCAGGATGTCCCTGACGACGAACGGCATCGGGCTCAAGCGCACCGCCGCCGCCCTCAAGGCCGCGGGCCTGGACCGGGTGAACGTCTCCCTGGACACCCTGCGCCCGGACGTCTTCAAGACCCTCACCCGCCGCGACCGTCACAAGGACGTCCTGGAAGGCCTTGAGGCGGCCCGTGACGCCGGCCTGACCCCGGTCAAGGTCAACACGGTCCTGATGCCGGGCCTGAACGACGACGAGGCCCCGGACCTCCTCGCCTGGGCCGTCGAGAACGACTACGAACTGCGTTTCATCGAGCAGATGCCCCTGGACGCCCAGCACGGCTGGAAGCGCGACGGCATGATCACCGCCGGTGACATCCTGCAGTCGCTGCGTACGCGCTTCGAGCTCACCGAGGAGGGCTCCGGCGAGCGCGGCTCCGCGCCGGCCGAGCGCTGGCTCGTGGACGGCGGCCCGCATCGCGTCGGCGTCATCGCCTCCGTCACGCGCCCGTTCTGCTCGGCCTGCGACCGCACCCGCCTCACGGCCGACGGCCAGGTCCGCACCTGCCTGTTCGCCACGGAGGAGACCGACCTGCGGGGAGCCCTGCGGGCCAACGGCGAGGACAGCGAGGACGGCTCGGACGAGGCGATCGCACGCATATGGAAGCTCGCCATGTGGGGCAAGAAGGCGGGCTCGGGCCTGGACGACCCGGCGTTCCTGCAGCCCGACCGCCCGATGTCGGCGATCGGCGGCTAGCGCGCGCTAGCTCTCCGGGGCTTCCCACTCGGCGAGCGGCACGACGTCCTTCAACATGCTGCGTACGCCCAGGAATTGAGAGAGGTGCTCGCGGTGTTCCTCACAGGCGAGCCACGTCTTGCGCCGCTCCGGGGTGTGGATCTTCGGGTTGTTCCACGCCAGCACCCACACGGCGGCCGCGCGGCAGCCCTTGGCGGAACAGATCGGTGTTTCGTCGCTCACGAATGACGTCCAAGTGCGTTCAAAACAAGGCGACGCCGAGCAGCCACGGGGGGAGCTGCCCGGCGTCGGTCTGTCGCTCCGACGGGGGATGCGGAGCGCGTACGAAGTATGTCACGGGGGACCCGGTGCCTGGCACCGGAACCACATGATTGATCTGAGCTTTTCTTGAGCTTGGCGCAACGTCGACGGTCAGTTCTGATGGCCTGACGGAGCGTTGGGCTCGCCCGGCGCGGGGCCCGTGCCGGCTTCCGGGACGGGTTCCGCGGACTCGCCGTGCGGGGGCGGCGGCGCGAGCATCGGCCGGGACGGCGCCGGTACGAAGGTCGACGGCAGCGAAGGGATGTTCTCCCGCCCCGCGTTGGCGATCACGACGGAGATGTACGGCAGGAGAATGCCGAGCACCAGTGCGACGAGGGCGACATGCCGCTCGACGTTCCAAAGGACCGCCGCGGCAATGACCGAAAGCGTACGGATCGACATCGAGATCACGTACCGCCGCTGCCTGCCCCGCACGTCGTCCGCGAGTGACTGCCGGGCCCCTGTGATCCGGAAGACCTGGGCGCCGCTCTGCTTCCGCATCACATTCCACCGCCTGCTCACAAGAAGCCGGGCACTCCCCGGCCCGGACCCGCTCCACGTTACGCCGGGGCTGCGCAGCCTTCGAGACCGGGGCAGGGTCCTTCTCGGTGTCCCGTCTGCGTCATGCCACGTATGGGGGTGCCCGACATGCGCCGTATGGAGGATCGGTCGAGACTTGCCGTAATGCTCATGTTGAGCCGAATGAGGAGGCAGCTATGAGCTGGTTGTGGGCCATCGTCGTGGGATTCGTGCTGGGGCTGATCGCCAAGGCGATCCTGCCCGGCAAGCAGCACAGTCCGCTCTGGCTGACCACGATCTTCGGCATCATCGGTGCGATCATCGGCAACTCGCTTGCCTCGGCGTTCGGCATCGAAGACACCAAGGGCATCGACTGGGGTCGACACGCCCTGCAGCTCGTGGCGGCACTCGTCGTCGTGGGCGTCGGAGACATGGCGTACAAGATGATCAAGGGCAACAGGCAACGCGCCTGACCTGCGAGAACACAGCATGCGAAAGGGGTCGGTCCCTAAAAGCCGACCCCTTTCGCGCGCATACGGGACCGCGGATCAGCCCGCGGTGACCGCCGTGACCTCGACGGCCGCCAGGTTCTTCTTGCCCCGGCGCAGCACCAGCCAGCGCCCGTGCAGAAGCTCCTCGCGGGCCGGGACGGCGTCCTCGGAGGCGACCTTCGCGTTGTTCACGTAGGCACCGCCCTCCTTGACCGTGCGCCGGGCCGCGGACTTGCTCGCCACCAGGCCGACCTCCGCGAGGAGGTCCACCACCGGGCCGAGCTCGGTGACCTGGACACGCGGCAGCTCCGAGAGGGCCGCGCTCAGCGTCGCCTCGTCGAGGTCACCGAGCTCACCCTGGCCGAACAGGGCCTTGGACGCGGCGATGACCGCGGCGCACTGATCGGCGCCGTGCACCAGCGTCGTCAGCTCCTCGGCGAGCGCACGCTGGGCCGCACGGGCCTGCGGACGCTCCTCGGTGAGCTTCTCGATCTCCTCGAGCTCCTCGCGGGACTTGAAGCTGAGGATGCGCATGTACGTCGAGACGTCCCGGTCGTCCACGTTCAGCCAGAACTGGTAGAACGCGTACGGCGTCGTCATCTGCGGGTCGAGCCAGACGGCGCCGCCCTCGGACTTGCCGAACTTGGTGCCGTCCGCCTTGACCATCAGCGGCGTGCCGACGGCGTGCACCGCGGCGTCCGGCTCCAGGCGGTGGATCAGGTCGATGCCCGCGGTGAGGTTGCCCCACTGGTCACTGCCACCGGTCTGCAGCGTGCAGCCGTAGCGGCGGTACAGCTCCAGGAAGTCCATGCCCTGGAGCAGCTGGTAGCTGAACTCCGTGTACGAGATGCCCTCCTGGGACTCCAGGCGGCGGGCCACGGAGTCCTTGGTCAGCATCTTGTTCACGCGGAAGTGCTTGCCGATGTCCCGCAGGAACTCGATCGCGGACATGCCCGCGGTCCAGTCCAGGTTGTTGACCATCACCGCGGCGTTCTCGCCCTCGAACGACAGGAACGGCTCGATCTGCGAGCGCAGGCGCGCCACCCAGTTCGCGACCGTCTCCGGGTCGTTCAGGGTGCGCTCGGCGGTCGGCCGCGGGTCACCGATCTGGCCCGTCGCGCCGCCGACGAGCGCCAGCGGGCGGTGGCCCGCCTGCTGCAGCCTGCGGACGGTGAGGACCTGCACCAGGTGCCCGACGTGCAGGCTGGCCGCGGTCGGGTCGAAGCCGCAATAGAACGTGACGGGGCCGTCCGCGAGCGCCTTGCGCAGTGCATCTTCGTCCGTGGACAGGGAGAAAAGGCCCCGCCACTTCAGCTCGTCGACGATGTCCGTCACGGTCTTGTGTCTCCTTGAAAGGTTTCTGGCCGGTCGAAAGGCTTGAGGCTTCTGGCCGGTGCCGGCTGGCACCGGCCAGTCTATGGGCGTCACACGCCTTGGCTGACCGAGCTCATGTTGAAGTCGGGGATGCGCAGGGCGGGCATCGCGGCCCTGGTGAACCAGTCGCCCCACTCCCTGGGCAGCGTCTTCTCCGTACGCCCGGCCTCCGAGGCCCGCGAGAGCAGGTCCACCGGCGACTCGTTGAAACGGAAGTTGTTCACCTCGCCCACCACCTCGCCGTTCTCGACGAGATAGACGCCGTCCCGGGTGAGCCCGGTGAGCAGCAGGGTCGCCGGGTCGACCTCGCGGATGTACCAGAGGCAGGTCAGGAGAAGGCCCCGCTCCGTGCCCGCGACCATCTCCTCCAGGGTGCGGTCGGTGCCGCCGTCCAGGATGAGGTTGTCGATGGCGGGGGCCACCGGGAGGCCGGTCAAGGACGCGCTGTGCCGGGTGCTGGTCAGATGCGCCAGCTCGCCCGCGCGCACCCACTCGGTGGCGGCCAGCGGCAGCCCGTTGTCGAAGACGGAGGAGTCACCGCCCGAGGCGTGCGCGAGCACGAACGGCGCGGACTGAAGGCCCGGCTCGTTCGGGTCGCTGCGCAGCGTCAGGGGCAGCTCGGCGAGGCGGTCGCCGACCCGGGTGCCGCCGCCGGGCCTGGAGAACACCGTCCGGCCCTCGGCCGCGTCCCTGGCCGACGCCGACCACAGCTGGTAGATCAGCAGGTCGGCGACGGCGGTCGGCGGAAGCAGCGTCTCGTACCGCCCGGCCGGCAGGTCGATGCGCCGCTGGGCCCACCCCAGGCGCTTGGCGAGTTCCGCGTCGAGGGCCGCCGGGTCGACGTCCTTGAAGTCCCGGGTCGCACGCCCCGCCCACGCCGACTTCGTGCGGTCGGGGGACTTGGCGTTGAGCTCCAGGGTGCCGTTGGGCTGGTCGTGCCGCAGGCGCAGCCCCGTCGACGTCCCCAGGTAGCTCGACACGAGTTCGTGGTTCGCGAAGCCGTACAGCTCACGTCCGCCCGAGCGGGCGGTGGCGAAGGCCTCGCCGAGCGCCGGGGCGAAGTCGTCGAAGACCGCGGAGGACGTCTCCAGGGGCGCGTCCCTGAAGTGCGCGGACTCCTTGCCCCCGGCCACCAGCGGCTGTGCGTCCTCGGCGGGACCCGCCCCGCGCGCGGCGTGCTCGGCGGCGCGGACCAGGGGCTCGAGATCGGCGGCGGTCACCGCCGAGCGCGAGACGACGCCGGACGCGGTGCCTTCCTTGCCGTCGACGGTCGCGACGACGGTGAGGGTGCGGCCGCGGGTGACGCCGTTCGTGGTCAGGGCGTTGCCCGCCCAGCGCAGGTTCGCGGTCGAGTGCTCGTCGGCGATGACGACGCAACCGTCGGCGGTGGACAGCTCGAGGGCACGCTCGACGATCTCGTAAGGCTTGCTGGTACGGCTCATCGACCCGCCTCCTGCGTCGTATTGAGGATGTTCACGCCCCGGAACAGGGCCGAGGGGCAGCCGTGCGAGACCGCCGCTACCTGGCCCGGCTGGGCCTTGCCGCAGTTGAAGGCGCCGCCGAGGACGTACGTCTGCGGGCCGCCGACCGCCGCCATCGAACCCCAGAAGTCGGTGGTGGTCGCCTGGTACGCGACATCGCGCAGCTGGCCGGTGATGCGGCCGTTCTCGATGCGGTAGAAGCGCTGCCCCGTGAACTGGAAGTTGTACCTCTGCATGTCGATCGACCAGGAACGGTCGCCCACGACGTAGATGCCCCGGTCCACGCCTGCGATCAGATCCTCCGTGCCGAGCCCGCCCGGATCCGGCTGGAGCGACACGTTCGCCATGCGCTGCACCGGCACATGGCCGGGGGAGTCCGCGTACGCGCAGCCGTTGGAGCGCTCGAAGCCGGTGAGCTTCGCGATGCGCCGGTCCAGTTGGTAGCCGACCAGAGTGCCGTCCTTCACCAGGTCCCAGGACTGCCCGGCCACGCCCTCGTCGTCGTACCCGATGGTCGCGAGGCCGTGCTCGGCCGTCCTGTCACCCGTCACGTTCATGATCGGCGAGCCGTAGGCGAGCTTGCCGAGCTGGTCGAAGGTGGCGAACGACGTTCCCGCGTACGCGGCTTCGTAACCGAGCGCGCGGTCCAGCTCGGTGGCGTGGCCGATGGACTCGTGGATGGTCAGCCAGAGGTTCGAGGGATCGACCACGAGGTCGTACGAGCCGGCCTCCACGCTCGGCGCCCGCATCTTCTCGGCGAGGTGCTCCGGGATGCGCGCGAGCTCGGCGTCCCAGTCCCAGCCGGTCCCGGTGAGGTACTCCCAGCCGCGGCCGACCGGCGGCGCGATGGTCCGCATCGAGTCGAACTCGCCGCTCGTCCCGTCGACCGCGACCGCGGTGAGCTGCGGGTGCAGCCTGACCCGCTGCTGCGTGGTCACCGTCCCCGCCGTGTCCGCGTAGAACTTGTTCTCGTGCACGGTGAGCAGCGAGGCGTCGACGTGCGAGACGCCGTCGGCGGCGAGCAGCCGCGAGCTCCACTCGGCGAGCAGCCCGCTCTTCTCCTCCTCCGGCACGGAGAAGGGGTCGATCTCGTACGCCGACACCCAGGTCTTGTCGGCGTGCACGGGCTCACTCGCGAGCTCCACGCGCTCGTCCGACCCCGCGGCCTTGATGACCTTCGCCGAGAGCTTGGCCATCGCCACGGCCTGGGAAGCGACCTTCGCCGCCGCGTCCATCGTCAGGTCCACGCCCGAGGCGAACCCCCAGGTCCCGCCGTGCACGACCCGGACCGCGTAGCCCAGGTCCGTGGTGTCCGACGTGCCGGCCGGCCTGGCGTCCCGCAGCCGCCAGGAGGCGCTGCGCACGCGCTCGAAGCGGAAGTCCGCGTGGTCTGCGCCCAGAGCACGCGCGCGGGCCAGCGCGGCGTCGGCGAGAGCCCTCAGCGGCAGCGCCGTGAAGGCTTCATCGATGGAATGAGGCACGGATGTCTCCCTGCTGTCGGCACCGGTCGCTCAGATCATGTCGCGCGTGAGGGCCCGGCGGCCAGCGTTTTCTGTAGGGACCCGACAGTGAGTCCGGTACGCCACTGTCGGTCGTCGATTCTCCGTATGGAGCACCGTACCGATAGGTTTTCGAGGTACCAGACCGCTATCGAAAGGGTGATCCGTTGAGCCGCTCGGTTCTCGTCACCGGAGGAAACCGGGGCATCGGCCTCGCCATCGCCCGCGTCTTCGCCGACGCCGGCGACAAGGTCGCGATCACCTACCGCTCGGGTGAACCGCCCCAGGCCCTCACGGAGCTCGGAGTCCTCGCCGTCAAGTGCGACATCACCGACCCCGAGCAGGTGGAGCAGGCCTACAAGGAGATCGAGGAGAAGCACGGTCCGGTCGAGATCCTGGTGGCCAACGCCGGGATCACCAAGGACCAGCTCCTCATGCGGATGTCCGAGGAGGACTTCACGTCCGTCCTCGACACCAACCTCACCGGCACCTTCCGTGTCGTGAAGCGCGCCAACCGCGGCATGCTGCGCGCCAAGAAGGGCCGCGTCGTGCTGATCTCCTCGGTCGTCGGCCTGATGGGCGGCCCGGGGCAGGCGAACTACGCCGCCTCCAAGGCGGGCCTGGTCGGCTTCGCGCGCTCGCTCGCCCGTGAACTCGGGTCGCGCAACCTCACTTTCAACGTCGTGGCGCCCGGTTTCGTCGACACCGACATGACCAAGGTGCTCACCGACGAGCAGCGGACGAACATCGTGGCGCAGGTGCCGCTCGGCCGTTACGCGCAGCCCGAGGAGATCGCCGCCGCGGTGAAGTTCCTCGCCTCGGACGACGCGTCGTACATCACTGGAGCCGTCATCCCCGTTGACGGCGGATTGGGCATGGGTCACTGATCACCATGAGCGGAATTCTCGACGGCAAGAAGATTTTGATCACCGGCGTACTGATGGAGTCCTCCATCGCGTTCCACGCGGCCAAGGTCGCGCAGGAGCAGGGCGCCGAGATCATCCTCACCGCCTTCCCGCGGCCCACGCTCACCGAGCGCATCGCCAAGAAGCTGCCCAAGCCCGCCAAGGTCATCGAGCTCGACGTGACCAACCAGGAGCACCTCGACCGGCTCGCGGGCCTGGTCAAGGACGAGCTCGGCGGCCTCGACGGCATCGTGCACTCCATCGGCTTCGCCCCGCAGGGTGCCTTCAACTTCCTTGAGGCGACCTTCGAGGACGTCGCGACGGCGATGCACGTCTCGGCGTTCTCCCTGAAGTCGCTCACCATGGCGTGCCGCCCCCTGATGCCGAACGGCGGCTCCGTCGTGGGGCTGACCTTCGACGCGCAGTTCGCCTGGCCGAAGTACGACTGGATGGGTCCGGCCAAGGCCGCCCTGGAGGCCACGAGCCGCTACCTCGCCCGCGACCTGGGCAAGGAGAACATCCGCTGCAACATGATCTCGGCGGGTCCGATCGGCTCCATGGCCGCCAAGTCCATCCCGGGCTTCGCCGACCTCGCCGACGTGTGGAACACCCGTTCCCCGCTGGACTGGGACATGGCCGACCCGGAGCCCGCGGGCCGCGGCATCGTCGCGCTGCTCTCGGACTTCTTCCCGAAGACGACCGGCGAGATCATCCACGTCGACGGCGGCGTCCACATGATGGGTGCCTGACGTCTGACCAGGCATGTCGTACGTTCCTGACGCCCCGTCCCCGCACCGCGCGGGAGGCGGGGCGTCGCCCGTTCGGCCCACTGACCAGGCGGGGTCGGGGCAAGGCCGCGCACCCTGAAGTGTGCGCCCGTCACCTCCTGCGGTGCTCGCCGCTCTCACCCTGCTGATCGCCCTGTCGTACGGCGCCGCCTCGCACGCCGTCGGAGGAGCGAAGGCTCCACACGCGCGCGTGGAGGCCGCCGAACCGCGGCCCTTCGGAGCGGAATGCCGCACCAGCATCGAGGGCTCGGACGCGATCGTGCACTGCCACAACCCGTACCCCGAGACAGACCGGGTCCGGCTGCACGTGGAGTGCGAACAGTGGTGGGACATCGACAGCGACGGCGTGTCCGTCGAGGCGGGGCCCGCGCAGACCGTGCGGCTCACGGGACGGTGCTGGAAGGAGATCCGGGCCGTCTGGGTCAGCCACGAGAAGTGAGGGCCGGGGGCGAGGGAGTCAGGGGAGAGGGGATCAGGGGCGGGCGGGGTCCTCGAAGAGTTCCCTGCGGCACATGAAGGGGTAGCCCGCGGCCTCCTTGGCCGCCGCCTCCGCGTCGTTCTCGCGGATCGCGTCGACGAGCCGGGCGTGGTCCATGTGGCTCTCGGGGGTCAGCTCCTCGCCGATGTCCTCGCGCAGCCAGTCCACCATCACCTCGCCGAGGTCGGCGTACATCGCCGTCATCGCGTCGTTGTGCGACGCGGCCACGACGGCCAGGTGGAAGGTCGCGTCGGCCGCCACGAAGGCTTCGGCGTCGCCCGACGCCCAGGCCTCCTCGCGGCGCTGAAGGAGGGCGTCGAGCTGCTTGAGGTCGCGCTCCGTGCGGCGCTGCGCGGCCAGCTTCGCCGCACTCGACTCCAGGGTGCTGCGCAGCTCCGCGATGTGCCGCGGGTCCGTCCCGGCGAACCTGCGCTGCATGACGCCGGCCAGCTCGCTGGTCGCGACCACGTAGGTGCCCGATCCCTGGCGGATGTCGAGCAGGCCGTTGTGCGCGAGGGCGCGGACCGCCTCCCGGACGGTGTTGCGCGCCACGCCCAGCTGCTCGACCAGCTCGGGCTCGGTGGGGATGCGGGAACCGACCGGCCACTCGCCCGTGGAGATCTGGTTGCGCAGCTCGGCGATGACCTGCTCGGAGAGCGCCGATCGATGAGGGGTGGTCAGCGGCATGACGTTCCTTCGTGCGCGGGATGACGGGCGGGGCCGTGCGGGACGAGGTTACGGGGTGGGGTAACGCGATCGGATTGGCGAGCGGATCGGCGAACCGATTGGACAGTCAATCATCCCATGATTCTATGATGGCCCCATGGCTAGTGAGGAAACCACGACGATGACACCGACACCGACGACACCGATACGCACCGGCGCGGCCAACGGGGCAGCTGAGAAACAGCCCCCCACGCGCGCGTGGGCGACGCGTCTCGTCATCGTCGGCATCGTCCTGGCCGCCCTCAACCTCCGTCCGGCCATCACCAGCCTCGGCTCCCTCCTCGAAGAGGTGCGTGACGGGCTTGGCATGAGCGGCACGCTCGCCGGGCTGCTCACCTCCGTCCCGCCGCTCTGCTTCGCGGTCTTCGGAGTGATGGCACCGCGGCTCGCCCGCCGGTTCGGCCCCAGCGCGGTCGTCTGCGCGGGCATGGTCGCCATCGCCACGGGCCTGGCGATCCGCCCCTTCCTCGGCGGCACCGTCGGCTTCCTCGCCGCGAGCGCGCTCGCCCTCATGGGCATCGCGGTCAGCAACGTCCTGATGCCGGTGATCGTCAAGCGCTGGTTCCCCGACCGGGTCGGCTCGATGACCGGGCTCTACTCGATGGCGCTCGCCCTCGGCACCTCGCTGGCCGCGGCCATCACCGTGCCCATGACCGATGCGCTGGGCGGCAGTTGGCAGAACGGACTCGTGGTGTGGGCGGCGCTCGCCGTCGTCGCCGTCGTGCCGTGGGTGCCCCTGGTGCGGGACCGCAGCGCCGCGTCGGCCGCTCCGGAGCACGTCAGCTCCGAGGTGCGCCAGGAGGACGCGGGACTGCGCATCACACGCAGCCGTACGGCCTGGGCGCTGGCCTGCTTCTTCGGGCTCCAGGCCACCGCCGCGTACATCACGATGGGCTGGATGCCGCAGATCTTCCGCGACGCCGGGGTTCCGGCGGGGGAGGCCGGCGTGCTCCTCGCCGTCACCATGGCGATGGGCGTTCCGCTGGCCTTCGTCATCCCGCGGGTCGCCACCCGGCTGCCGAACCAGGGCCCCGTGGTGGTCGTGCTCGGCGCCTGCGGTCTCGCCGGATACGCGGGCCTCTACCTCGCCCCGGAGAGCGGCGCCTGGGCCTGGGCCCTGCTGCTCGGCGTCTCCAACTGCGCCTTCCCGCTGGCCCTCACCATGGTCGGCATGCGGGCCAAGAGCAGCGTGGGCGTCGCCAAGCTCTCGGCGTTCGCGCAGAGCACGGGTTATCTGATCTCGATCCCCGGGCCGCTCCTGGTGGGCGTGCTCTACCAGCACAGCGGCGGCTGGGGGCTGCCGATCGCGCTCATGGCGGGCCTGATGGTGCCGCAGATCGTGGTGGGCATCCTGGCGGGCCGCAACCGCACGGTCGAGGACGAGGTCGCGGCGGCTGCCTGACCCCGGCGGCGAGTCCCTGGACTCTCGGTGAAGGCTCCTCGGACCCCCGACGGCGACCCCTCGGACAAAGGGTGCGAGACTCTCCCCATGCCAGTGCTCGACCCGAACCCCCAGAACGGCCAGAAGAAGCTGCTCCTCGTGCTCGGAGCGATGCTGGCCATCACCGTGATCATCGGCATCATCGCCTCCATCGCCTCGCCGTGAACTGACCCCGGCGGGGCCGATGGTGGGGCTAGCACCACCATCCCCTAGGGGGCCAGTGTCAGGGTCAAGTGGGTGGATCACCGGATGTGCTGAGGGTCGCTGAATCCGTACCTTCGAGTTGTGCCCGCGAGGACGCGGCACGCAGGACTCGAAGTCACGGAGGCGCCATGTCGGCCCGCTCGCACACTCGGCGCCACCCGGGAGCCCCGAAGGACTCCGCGAGTGTCGAGATCCAGCTTCCGTGGTGGGCCGTCGCCCTCCCCGCCATCGCCTTCGCGGCCCTGCTCCTGCTGATACTGAACCCCGCCGACGCACACGCGGCGAGCGGCGAGCCGGTGGTCACGCATGTGCTCGAACGCATCCAGGAGACCGTGTTCCGTACGGCCCCGTGACCTGCCCCGGCCGGACGCCGTCACCCGTCGCGGGGGAGCACACCAACTCCCTGCGCCCGCTGGCAGGTTTCATGCGAAGCTGGGACGCATGAGCGTCGCAGAACCCCGCAGGATTATCCTATTCCGGCATGCGAAGGCCGACTGGCCGCAGGTGTCCGACCATGAGCGGCCCCTCGCGGAGCGCGGCCGCAAGGATGCCCCCGTCGCAGGGCGCAAACTCGCCGACAGCGGCATCCCTCTCGACCTGGCCCTCTGCTCGACCGCCGCCAGGACCCGCGAGACATGGAAGCTCGCCGTCCACGAACTGCCGCACAGGCCCAAGACCGTCTACGAGGAGCGGCTGTACGAAGCCTCTCCGGGCGAGCTGATCGCCGTGCTCAACGAAACCCCGGACGACGTACAGAACGTCGTGCTGATCGGCCACAACCCCGGAGTGCAGGGGCTCGCCGACATCCTCGCGGGCAAGGCCGAGGGCGACTCCCGTACGCGGATGGATCGTCGCGGCTTCCCGACCGCGGCTTTCGCCGTCCTGACGTACTCCGGCTCATGGAAGGCCCTGGAGCCGGGCGTCGGTACCCTCGCCGACTACTGGGCGCCCTCCGACTGACCCCTGACGCACATACACCGATGGCCCCGGTACCGCATCGGTACGGGGGCCATCGGTGTAGGGCGCCACGAAAAGGCCGTCGGCAGCCTCAGTCGGTGTGCGTGTCCGCCGCCTCGACCTCTTCACGGGTGACACCGAGGAGGTAGAGGACGGTGTCGAGGAAGGGCACGTTCACCGCGGTGTGCGCGGCCTCCCGGACGACCGGCTTGGCGTTGAAGGCGACACCGAGCCCAGCCGCGTTCAGCATGTCGAGGTCGTTGGCGCCGTCGCCGATCGCGACGGTCTGCTCCAGCGGGACCCCGGCCTCGTCGGCGAAGCGGCGCAGCAGCCTGGCCTTGTGCGCGCGGTCCACGATCTCTCCGGTCACCTTGCCGGTGAGCTTGCCGTCGACGATCTCCAGGGTGTTGGCCTGGGCGAAGTCGAGGCCGAGACGTTCCTTCAGATCATCGGTCACCTGGGTGAACCCGCCCGACACGACGCCCACTTGATAGCCGAGGCGCTTGAGCGTGCGGATGAGGGTACGGGCGCCGGGGGTGAGGCGGACCTCGGCGCGGACCTTGTCGACGACCGAGGCGTCGAGCCCGGCGAGGAGCTCCACGCGGGCGTGCAGGGACTGCTCGAAGTCCAGTTCGCCGCGCATCGCGGCCTCGGTCACCTCGGCGACCTTGTCCTCGCAGCCCGCGTGGGCCGCGAAGAGCTCGATCACCTCGTCCTGGATGAGGGTCGAGTCCACGTCCATCACGATGAGCCGCTGGGCGCGACGGTGCAGGCCCGCGGCGACGACGGCCACGTCCACGCCGAGCCTCGCGGCCTCCAGGGCGAGGGCGGTGCGCAGCGGCTCGGTCTCCGCGCCGGAGACGGCGAACTCCACTGCGGTGACGGGGTACTTGGCGAGCCGGAAGATGCGGTCGATGTTGCCGCCGGTCGCGGTGATGCTGGCGGCGATGGCGGCGGTCGACTCGGCGGTCAGCGGGTGACCGAGCACGGTGACATGGGAGCGGCCGAGGCCACGCGGGCGGTTGTCACCGATGCCCGAGATGATCTCGGCCTGCATCTTCAGGGAGTCGGCCCAGCTGTGCACGGTGGACCGCAGGTCGCCCTCCAGGCCGGCCGGCGGCTCGGTCACGAGCGCGCACAGCACTATGCGGCCACGGGTGACGACCTGCTCGATGTCGACGACGTCGACGGAGTAGGCGGCGAGGGTGTCGAAGAGGCCTGCGGTGATTCCGGGACGGTCCTTGCCGAAGATCTTGACGAGGAGCGTGGGGACATCGGCGGGCTGCGGGGGCTGCGAAGCGCTCATGGTGAGGCCCACGGTATCCGGCACCCCACGGCGACGTGCCGCCGGTCCGCTTGGCGGACACCTGGCCTACCGCCCCCGACCGTCCCGGCCTCCCCGAGGCCCCGGCGGCGGAGGCGGCGGAGGGGGAGGCGGCGGCCAGTCGCCGTTGCCCGATGAGCGGGGCCGCGGCTTCGGCTGCGGAGGCGGAGCGACCGGTCCGATGACCGTCGGCGACCCGGACACATCACGTGGCGGCCGGAGGTAGGGATTGGTGTCGGGGTTCGAGGGCCGGAAGGGCGCACCGGGACTGTACGGCCCGGCAGCCCCAGGGACCCCAGCCCCAGAGACCCCGGCCCCAGGAACACCAGCCCCAGGGACCCCAGCCCCAGCCGCACCACCCGCCCCAGCCGCCACCTCAGCCGAAGACGCCACCCCAAGCGGAGCCCCACCCGCACCCCCCGCAAGGGCCAGCGGCGAAACCCTGCCCCCCGCGGCCCCACTGGCCGCGGCGAGCAACGCCCCCACCGCCCCCGCACCGGCACCCCACACCGCACCCAGCAGGAACGCCATCCCCAGCTGACCGTGCAGCTCGATCCCCGCCCCGAACGCGTCGAAGCCGAGCACCGACAGCGAGGCGTCCGCGGACACCCCCGTGAGCCACACCATCAACGGCAGCGCGAGCGCCGTCAGCACGCCGAGCCGCACCGCGCACTGCCCGGCGAACCGCAGGGCGCCCGTCTCACCACGTAAGTAAGGAGTGCGGACCGCGGTGAGCACCCCGGCGAACAGGATCATCAGCGCCGCCGCGACCCCGAGGAGCCAGACCCTGCTGTCGAGTTCCGCGAGCCGCCCCAGCGTCACCGCCTCGTTCCCCGCGGCGCCCGAACCCGCAAGGAGGTCGTCCATCGGATCCGGCAGGAGCTTCGCCAGCTCGCCCGTCGCCTCGCCGTCCCACGGCACGAAGAGCCCGACCGGCACCCCGAGCCACACCCCGTTCGGCGCCCCCAGGAGCGCGGCGCCCGCGATGCGCTTGGGGTGGGCGTCGCCGATCATCGCGTACAGCGCCGCCGCGAGCCCGGCGAGCACCGCCACGAGCGCCACCGTGACCAGCGCGGACGCGGCGGGCCGCACCACGCGGTGCACGGCGTCCCACCCGCACGGCAGCGGCGTACGACGCGAGGCGAGCAGCGCGATCACCAGGACGCCGATCACCCACACCGCGCCAGCGAGCAGCGTCGGACCCGTGTCCACGGTGAAACCCACCGCTGCCTTCGCCTGTGCGAGATCGCCGAGCCGGTCGGGCAGCAGACCGCCGATGTCGCCGAGCCCGTCGGGAAGTTTGTCCGTGATGTCATCGGGGAGCTGGTCGACGCCCTCCTCGATGCCCTTGTCGATCCCCAGCTGCTCGCCGTCGATCGTGATGATGTCGTGACCCGCCCACGCGAGCCCCCCGAGCATCGCGAGAAAGAGGACGATCACCGCACCCGCGCGGGCGGCCAGTTCGGCCGGACTGATCACAACTCCCGCCCCGCGCAAGGAACGTAGGAAAAAATACGCAAGGAGAACCGCACCCGCGAGCCCGACGCCCAGTGGCGCGACATCGATCGCGGTGGTCGCCTCGGCGCCGTCGAGCCCGAAAGCCGACACGTCACCGGACGGGGTGACCGAGCCACCCGCGCCGAGCGCGACCACGGCAGCCGTCATCGGCCCCAGAGACCCCACCGAGTCCGCGCCGAGAAGATGAAGGCCGAGCGCCGCCGTACCGGCCATCCCGACAAGAGCCCAGCTCACGGCGGCAATCGCGGAGAGCAGCACATCGCCCCACCGCACGCCCCGGCCTTCGGTCCGCTTCCCGCCGGTCTCCATCTGGACCCCCCGACTCGCGCCGCGCCGCCCGATTCGTGCGGGATGTGCGCAATGCTCATGATCCGTATGCACTCATGGCTGGTTACTACTCTCCGGCGCGGTTTCTGCCCCGTCAACGGGACGGTCGCGCAGGCCCGTACGCAGTCTTCACAAGGCCCGACTTTCGGTCAGAGGCCTCCGCCTGAAATAGTTCCTCCCGATGTTCGACATCCCTAGACTCCCCATGACGGGGGCTAGCTCGGGGGACAACTCAGTGGGGCTGGAGTGCCGGAACTCGTACTGGAATTGAATGGAAGGACCTGGACGCTCGATCCGTCCAGGTCGTACACCCTCGGACGTGATCCGCAGGGGGATCTCGCGCTTGACGACGCCAGGGTGTCCTGGCGTCACGCCACCATCAGCTGGAGCGGCCGCAGTTGGGTCATCGAGGACCACGGCAGCACCAATGGCACCTTCGTGCAGGGCCAGCGGATCCACCAGATGGAAATCGGCCCCGGCTCGGCCGTGAACCTCGGCAACGCGACCGACGGTCCGCGGCTGAATGTGTCCGGTAGCGCCTCGGGCGCCGCCGTGTCCGCACCGCAGCAGGCGGCCCAGCAGGCACCGGCCCATCAGGCGCCGCAACACCAGGCACCGCAGCACCACGCGCAGCAGCAGGGCGGGCCCGGCTGGGCAGCCAAGGCATCCCAGCAGCAGTACCCGGCGCAGCAGCAGATGCCCCAGCAGCAGGGCTGGCCGCAGCCTCAGCAGGCCGCTCAGCACCAGCAGCCACAGCAGCCACAGCAGCCACAGGTCCCGCAGCAGCAGGGCCCCGGCGCGGGTTCCGGCGGTGTCGCGGGGGCCCCGCCGGTCTACGGTGACCGCAGCCCGACGACGTTCCACCAGCTCTCGCTCGGCCGCAAGATGCGCATCGGCCGCGCCCTGGAGAACGAGCTGGTCGTCTCCGACCTCCAGGTCTCGCGGCACCACGCCGAGTTCACGGCCACTCCGGACGGCCGCTTCGAGATCCACGACCTCGGCTCGCACAACGGCACGTACATCAACGGCCAGCCGGTCGCGAAGTCGGGCACGGCCCTCATCGGGCCGAACGACATCGTCAGCGTCGGCCACTCGACGTTCCGGCTCGTCGGCGACCGGCTCGAGGAGTTCGTCGACACCGGTGAGATCTCCTTCTCCGCCCGCCACCTGACGGTGACGGTCGACGGCGGCAAGGACATCCTCAAGGATGTCTCCTTCGGCGTCCCGGAGAAGTCGCTCATCGCGGTCATCGGCCCCTCGGGCTCCGGAAAGTCCACCCTGCTCAAGGCGCTCACCGGTTACCGGCCCGCCAACAAGGGTGACGTCCTCTACGACAACCGGAACCTCTACAAGCAGTTCGCCGAGCTGCGCCAGCGCATCGGTCTGGTCCCGCAGGACGACATCCTGCACAAGGAACTGACCGTCAAGAAGGCCCTCAAGTACGCCGCCAAGCTGCGCTTCCCCTCGGACACCAGCGAGCAGGAGCGCGAGCAGCGCATCGGCGAGGTCCTGCGCGAGCTCAAGCTGGACATCCACAAGGAGAAGAAGGTCACCTCCCTCTCCGGTGGCCAACGCAAGCGTGTGTCGGTGGCCCTGGAGCTCCTCACCAAGCCGTCGCTGATCTTCCTGGACGAGCCCACCTCCGGCCTCGACCCGGGCATGGACCGCGACGTCATGCAGCTCCTGCGCGGCCTCGCCGACGACGGCCGTACGGTCCTGGTCGTCACGCACTCGGTCGCCGAGCTGGCGATCTGCGACAAGCTCCTGGTGATGGCGCCGGGCGGCTCGGTCGCGTACTTCGGTCCGCCGGAGGAAGCGCTCAACTTCTTCGGCTACCAGACGTGGGCGGACGTCTTCTCGGCGTTCGAGAACTACCGCGACTACGACTGGGCGGGCCGCTGGAAGGGCTCGCAGCACTACCAGATGTACGCCGCCGACATCGACGCCGTGGCCGCCCAGTCGGTACACATGCCACCCCCGCAGGCGATCAGACCGCCCAAGCCGCAGGGCTGGGGCTCACAGCTGTGGACCCTGATCCGCCGCTACACCTCGGTGATCGCGTCCGACAAGGGCTTCATGGGTCTGATGGTGATCCTGCCCGCGGTCCTCGGCATCGTCAGCGTCGTCATCCCCGCCGACTTCGGCCTCGCGCCCCCCAATCCGCCGTCGAAGTTCAACGGCGACGCCGGCACGATCATGTTGATCCTCGCGGTCGGCATGTGCTTCTCGGGCGCGGCCAACTCCGTACGAGAGCTGATCAAGGAACGGGTCATCTACGAACGGGAGCGGGCCACCGGCCTTTCCCGCTCGGCGTACCTGATGTCCAAGGTCATCGTCCTCGGAGTGATCACGGCCCTGCAGGGCGTCATCATCTGCGGCATCGGCTTCGCCACCCGCGACATGCCGGAAGAGGGCCTGATCATGCCCCCGGCCGTCGAGATCTGCCTGGTCATCATCGCCCTGGGCTTCACCTCGATGATGTTCGGCCTGGTCATCTCCTCGCTGGTGAAGACCTCCGAGAAGACCATGCCGCTCCTGGTGATGTTCGCGATCGTCCAGGTCGTCTTCACCGGCGTGCTCTTCCAGGTCTACGGCTCGCCGGGCCTCGAGCAGTTCGCCTGGCTGATGCCGTCGCGCTGGGCCATCGCCGGTGCGGGCGCCACGCTGGACCTCGCGCACCTCATGCCGCCGTGGGACCCGAAGAAGCCGGGCGACCTCGACCCGCTGTGGGAGCACTCGGCAGGGCAGTGGGGCATGAACATCACGATCCTGCTCCTGATCGGCATCGCCTGCGGCTTCGCGGTCGCACGGCTGCTGCGCCGCCACGAGCCTGAGGTCATGCGCAAGTAGCGGACCCTCGAGAGCGACGAGAAGGGCGGCACCCCCAGGGGGTGCCGCCCTTCGGCGTCTGCAGAGCCTCGGTGAAGAGGTCCGTTGATCAGGAGATCAGGCTCAGTAGGCGCTGTTCACGTTGTCCATCGAGCCGTAGCGGTCGGCCGCGTAGTTGGCCGCGGCCGTGATGTTGGCGACCGGGTCGTAGATGTTCGTGGACGTGCCCTGGACGTGGTACGCGTCGAACGTCGGCTGGATGACCTGGAGCAGGCCGACGGACGGGGTGCCGTTGATGGCGTTGATGTCCCAGCCGTTCTTGGCGTTCGGGTCGCCCGCGGACTCACGGATGATGTTGCGGTGCAGGCCCTCGTAGGAGCCGGGGATGCCCTTGGACTTCATGATGTCCAGGGACTGGCGGATCCAGCCGTCGAGGTTGTTGGCGTAGACCGGCTTGCGCGCGGCGGCACGGCTCGCGGCTTCCTTGGCCTTGCGCTCGTCCTCGGCCTTCTTCTTGGCCGCGGCCTGCTCTGCGGCCCGCTTCTTCGCGGCGGCGTCGGCCTCGGCCTTCGCCTTCGCGGCAGCGGCGTCCTTGGCCTGCTTGTTGACGGCGGTGTGCTGCTTGATGACACCGGCCTCGACCGCCTGCTGGGCCTCGGCGTTCTGCTTGAAGGCCACCGGGGCGGCCTCGATGCTCCGGGTCTCGGTTCCGGCATCGGCGCTGCCCGGCACGAGGGAGAACGCGAGGGCGGCGGCGCCGAGCGTGGCGACACCGGCGATGGCGAACTTCTGGGTCTTGGTCGGCGCGGGGCGACTATGACCAGGGGTGCTGAACTTGGACATGGGTGAGGGACCTCTTCAAATCGCGGAGGTCGCTCCGGCCGGCGGGGACATGTGCTTCTCCGGCACAAACGCCGCGGTGCGAGACCGCGGCGCCGAGCGACGGATGCAATTCTTAGCGGCCGCAAAATTCTGTGGCAAAGCAGTGACGTACGAAGCCGGATAGTGGATCAGGGGGCGCGGTGTACGCATTTATGGCATTGCAACCCGTGCGCATAAAGGACTTTCCCGTCAACTAGGGACCTTCGTACGTGATGCGCGTCCTATGCGCGGGCTCACATCGGACACGTAACAACCTCACCGGCAGTTGCCGTCGCAATTCGCTGCGTGAGGAAACTCCTCCGGAAGTAGGAGATGTACGTCGCCGAACTCGTGCCACAGGTAGAGACGGCGTACGGCCTCCGTATAACCCCGGTCCACGGCGGCCCGGCCCGCGATCGCCTCCAGCATCAGCAGATGCGAGGCCTGCGGCTCGTGCAGCCCCGTCAGCAGCCCGTCCACCACGCGCACGCCCCGCTCGGGAGTCACCACGAGCTCCGTACGGCCCGCTGCCGCCCGGACCACCCCGTCCGGGCCCGCGGCCGACTCGACGGCACGCACGGCCGTCGTACCGACCGCGATGACGAGCCCGCCGCCCACTCTGGCGGCGTTGATCAGCCGCGCCGACGCCCCGGGCACCTCGAAGAGCTCGGGATACGGCGGTTCGTGCGCCTCGGGGGACGCCACCCCCGTATGCAGGGTGACCGGCGCGAACTGCACACCCCGGCTCACCAGGCGGGCCACCAGGTCCGCGGTGAAGGGCCGGGCCGCACTCGGCATCTCCGCACTGCCCGCCCCATCGGCCGACGGCAGCGCGAACACGGTCTGATGCGCGGAGAGAGGCTGGTCCCTCTCCGTATAGGAGTAACGGATGGGGCGCCCGTGCCGCCGCAGCAGCGACGGCACGTCGGCCGCCACCTGGGCCCACCACAGCCGTCCGCTCCCCGGGGCCAGTGGTTCCTCGACGACCAGGCGTACGCCACCGGGGAGCCGCACGACTGAATCCGCGGGCCCGCCCGCCCGCGCGCGTGTGGTGCCCCTGTCGTCCGGCTCCCGCAACTCGACGGCCCACCGTCCGTCGTCGCCCCGCGTCGAGAAATGCACCACTACGCGCGCGTGCCCGACGGTTCCGTCGACCGCCGCGGGCAGCGTCGGTGAGGTGTTCACGATCAGCAGGTCCCCGGCCCGCAGCAGCGCGGGCAGGTCGGCGAACGCGTGGTGCGAGACCTCCGTCCCGCGTGACAGGAGCAGCCGCACCGCGTCCCTGCCGAGCCCCGGCCCGCGCTGCTCGGCGGGGACGCGCGCCGACAACTCGTCCGGCACCCGCACGGCCAGCGTCATCGCGCGTCCAGCAGGGAGGGGGCGGCGTACCGCCCGCTCGCCGGCCGCTCGTCGAGCAGCCGCAGGAAGGCGGGCACCACCGTCTCGGGTGACGGCCGCCCCGAGGCGTCGTCGAGAGGGACAGCCGCCTGGTAGAGATCGGTCCGCATGTCACCGGGATCGACCGCCCACACCCTGATCCCCGGCTCCTCCACGGCGAGGACCGCCGAGAGATGATCAAGAGCGGCCTTGGACGCCCCGTACCCGCCCCACGTCTCGTACGCCTCCACGGCCGCGTCGGAGCTGACATCGACCACCGCCCCCGCCCCCGAGGCCCGCAACAGGGGCAGCGCCTCGCGGATCAGCCCCAGCGCCGCCACCACATTGGTCTCCAGAGCCAGCCGCAGCCCATCGGGCGTGAGCTCGTCGAGCCGCACGAGAGGCTCCGCGCCCAGCGCGCTCGCGTTGTTCACCAGCAGATCGAGACCGCCGAGGCTGCGCGCCGCGGCCACCAGATCCGCCCGGTGCCCGGCGTCCGTGACATCCCCGGCGACGGCCTCCACGCGCGCGCCGCGCCCCGCCAGATCGCGGGCGGCCGCATCGAGCGCGACGGCCGTCCTCGCGTCGAGCACCAGACCCCAGCCCCGCTCGGCGAGCCCCGCCGCCAGCGCGCGCCCCAGCCCCTTCGAAGCCCCCGTGATGATCGCTACCGGCATGACATCCGTCCCCTCGGGTCACCCTGCGGCCGCTTCTCCAGCGGATGACCTCACGGTAGGAACGGCACCGCTCCCGGCGCCTCGTGCGCCGGCCGCAACATCTCAGGGCCCTTGGGCCTACGCCGACAGCCCTAGGCGACGGCCATCACAGGTCCGATACGCACTGTCACACCCCGCCGGTACGGTGAGGCCATGAGCCAAGGTCCCCGGTCCGGCCTGAACGCGGTGAGCTCCGCGCTTCTCGCCATGAGCAGCCAACTGGAGGTGCGCGACGTCCTGAAGACGATCGTCGCCTCGGCCCGCGAACTGCTCGACGCGGAGTATGCGGCGCTCGGCGTCCCGGACGACCACGGAGGGTTCGCCCAGTTCGTCGTCGACGGCGTCAGCGACGAGCAGTGGCGCGCCATCGGCCCGCTGCCCCGCCAGCACGGCATCCTCGCCGCGATGCTGCACAAGGCCGAGCCCGAGCGCCTCGCCGACGTGCGCAAGGACCCCCGCTTCGAGGGCTGGCCGTCCGCCCACCCGGACATGTCCGACTTCCTCGGCCTGCCGATCCGGTACGGGGACGAGACGCTCGGCGCCCTCTTCCTCGCCAACAAGAACTGCCCCAAGCCATCCGGCGGTTGCGGCTTCACAGCCGACGACGAAGAACTTCTGTCGATCCTCGCCCAGCACGCAGCGATCGCCCTCACGAACGCCCGCCTCTACGAGCGCAGCCGCGAGCTGACCATCGCCGAGGAGCGCTCGCGCCTCGCCCACGAACTGCACGACGCCGTCAGCCAGAAGCTGTTCTCGCTGCGCCTGACCGCCCAGGCCGCGGCCGCCCTGGTGGACCGCGACCCCTCGCGCGCCAAGGGCGAACTCCAGCAGGTGGCCGCCCTCGCGGCCGAGGCGGCGGACGAACTGCGCGCCGCCGTAGTGGAGTTGCGCCCCGCCGCCCTGGACGAGGACGGCCTGGTGGCCACCCTGCGCACCCACACGCAGGTCCTTGACCGCGCGCACTCCGCCGCGGTCACCTTCGAGAGCCGCGCGGTCCGCGCCCTGCCCGCGGCCCAGGAGGAAGCGATGCTGCGCGTCGCCCAGGAAGCGCTGCACAATGCCCTGCGCCACTCCGGCGCGGAACACGTCTGCGTGACCCTGGTGCGACGCGGCGCCGGAGCCGTGCTGCGCGTCACGGACGACGGCAGCGGCTTCGACCCGCGCGTGATCCGGCGCGCGGGGCGGCACTTGGGCCTGGTCTCGATGCGGGACAGGGCCGGCGGGGTCGGCGGACGGCTGACGGTGGAATCGGAGCCCGGCAAGGGCACGACGATCGAGATGGAGGTTCCCGGTGGCTGACGCCGTGTTCAAGACGAAGACGGGGATCCGGGTGCTGCTGGTCGACGACCACCAGGTGGTCCGCCGCGGTCTGCGTACGTTCCTCGAGGTGCAGGACGACATCGAGGTCGTGGGGGAGGCGTCGGACGGCGCCGAAGGGGTCGAACAGGCCGAGAAGTTGAAGCCGGACGTCGTCCTCATGGACGTCAAGATGCCGGGCATGGACGGGGTCGAGGCGCTGCGCAAGCTCCGCGAACTCGCCAACCCCGCGCGCGTGCTCATCGTCACCAGCTTCACCGAGCAGCGCACGGTCGTCCCGGCCCTGCGCGCGGGCGCCGCCGGGTATGTCTACAAGGACGTCGACCCGGAGGCCCTGGCGGGCGCCATCCGGTCCGTGCACGCGGGGCACGTGCTGCTGCAGCCCGAGGTGGCGGGCGCGCTGCTGTCCCAGGAGGAGGCCAACACCGGGCAGGGGAGGGGCGGTTCGCTCACCGAGCGGGAGCGCGAGGTCCTCGGGCTCATCGCCGACGGCCGCTCGAACCGCGAGATCGCGCGCGCCCTCGTCCTCTCCGAGAAGACCGTCAAGACCCACGTCTCGAACATCCTGATGAAACTGGACCTCGCCGACCGCACCCAGGCCGCCCTGTGGGCCGTACGACATGGTGTGACCGGCTGATTAACGTTTCTGCGTACCCCGTCAACCGGCGGAACGGATGGATGCGTTCCGGTCTGAGATTCATACCGTCGTGTCAATGTCCCCCGATTGGCGCAACCTGTGAGCCGCCCGGCCGTTCTTCAGTGCGTGCTGCGGCGGCTGGCCGCAGCGATCGCTAGGAGGGTCCAGAAGTGAAGAACCTGAAGAAGGCCGCTGCTGTCACGATGGTGGCGGGTGGCCTCGTCGTCGCCGGTGCCGGTCTCGCCTCCGCCACGGACGGTGCGCATGCGGGCGGCAAGGCCGTGAAGTCGCCGGGCGTCGGCTCGGGCAACCTCGTCCAGGCTCCGGTGCACATCCCCGTGAACGCCGTGGGCAACACCGTGTCGGTCATCGGCGCCCTCAACCCCGCCTTCGGAAACCTCGGCGTCAACCACTGACGCACCCCGAAGCCGCGGTCCCCGGGCAAGCCCCGGGGCCGCGGACTGCGCCCCAAAGGGGCGCGGGGAACTGCGCGACCAGCCACGACGGTGCCGCAGTCGCCAGTCTCCTCAGAACAAACGTGCCCGGAGCTACGGCCGCCCCCGGGCAGCGGGGCTCAGCCCCGCTCCCGCTCCTCCACGTACGCGTTGTACGCAGCCACCTGCGCCCGCCGAGCCGTCCGTTCGACCGGACGCAACGCCGCCCCCCGCGCCGCCATCTCCGAGGCGCTCACGGCCCCGCCGTGGCCGTTCTCGTACGCCACCGAGATCAGCAGGCCCACCCGCTGGGCCAGCTCCAACACCCGTACGGCACGCGGCGGATATCCGGGGGCCAGAGCCTCGCGCCCGCGCTCGGCCCGCGCCCGGTAGGCGTCCACCGCGGCCTCGGCGACCGGCCCCGAGCCCGCGACGTCCAGCCGCGAGAGCACCTCCGTGGCATCCCGCAGGGCCTCGGCGAGCTCGCGCTCCGCCTCTCCCAGCGAGGGCACATCGGCGGGCGGCCCCTCCCGCACGGGCAGACAGTGCCACAGGACCTCCACGTGTACGTCGCCATCGGGCCCCGCCTCGGTCACCTCGGGCACCAGGCCGTACGGCGCCCCGAAGGCGACGACGGCCTCCTGCGCGTCCAGGGCGCGGGCGTTGAACGCGGGCGGGCCGCTCAGGCCGAGCGGATGGCCCGGCGCGGGCAGCGCGACCCGGAGCCCGGTCGCCCCGAGGGTGCGCAATCGTCCCAGGGCGAGCGTGAGACCGACGGGCCCCGACTCGCCGGGGAGATCTTCGACTCGGTGCACGGCGTCGTCACCGACCATCGCGTGCACCGCGTCATCCGGCGAGACAAGTCCGGCAAGTAGGGCATTTCCCCATGCTGCCAAGCGTCCTGAGCGTGGTTCCGAGAGCATGCGTACAGCCTAAGGACCGGGCTAAGGACTGGAGCGCTCGACCGGTGGCGTAGGTTTTCTCCCAGGGGACTGCGTCCACAGACGCAAGCGACAGCCGAGACTGCAATGGGAGACAACGCGCTCATGAGCGATGTACTGGAGCTGGAGGACGTATCCGTGGTCCGCGAGGGCCGGGCTCTGGTGGACCAGGTCTCCTGGTCGGTCAAGGAGGGTGAGCGCTGGGTCATCCTCGGACCGAACGGCGCGGGAAAGACCACCCTCCTGAACGTCGCGTCCAGCTACCTCTACCCGAGCACCGGCACCGCCACCATCCTCGGCGAGACCCTGGGCAAGCCCGGCACCGACGTCTTCGAGCTCCGCCCGCGCATCGGCGTCGCCGGAATCGCGATGGCCGAGAAGCTGCCCAAGGGCCAGACCGTCCTCCAGACGGTGCTCACGGCCGCGTACGGCATGACCGCCGGCTGGCACGAGGACTACGAGGACGTCGACGAGCAGCGCGCCCGCGCCTTCCTCGACCGCCTCGGCATGACCGACTACCTGGACCGCAAGTTCGGCACCCTCTCCGAGGGCGAGCGCAAGCGCACCCTGATCGCGCGCGCCCTGATGACCGACCCCGAGCTGCTCCTCCTGGACGAGCCCGCCGCGGGCCTCGACCTCGGCGGCCGCGAGGACCTCGTACGCCGCCTCGGCCGCCTGGCCCGCGACCCGATCGCCCCCTCGATGATCATGGTGACGCACCACGTCGAGGAGATCGCCCCCGGCTTCACCCACGTCCTCATGATCCGCCAGGGCAAGATCATGGCCGCGGGCCCGCTGGAGCTCGAACTGACCTCGCGCAACCTCTCCCTGTGCTTCGGACTGCCCTTGGTGGTCGAGGAGCGCGGCGAGCGCTGGAGCGCACAGGGTCTCCCGCTCGGCTGAGACGGCGCGAACGGCCGGGCCCGCTCCGGCCGGTAGATCACGTGCCCTGTGCGAGAAGGGCCCGCGGTCCTACCATGACCACGTGGACATCGACGCATGGGTGTGGTGGCTGATCGGCGCCGCCGCGCTCGGAATCCCGCTCGTACTGACCGCGATGCCGGAGTTCGGCATGCTCTCCGTGGGCGCCGTCGCGGGCGCCGTGACCGCGGGCCTCGGCGGCGGCACCGTGCTCCAAGTCGTCGTGTTCGCCGCGGTGTCGGTCGCGCTCATCGCGGTCGTACGCCCCGTGGCGGCGCGGCACCGCGCCCAACGGCCCGAACTGGCCACCG
This sequence comes from Streptomyces sp. NPDC033177, assembly GCF_055577715.1. NCBI lineage: Bacteria > Bacillati > Actinomycetota > Actinomycetes > Kitasatosporales > Streptomycetaceae > Streptomyces > Streptomyces sp. NPDC033177. The sequence goes on from NZ_JBVIPS010000016.1 coordinate 57,488, forward strand.
GAGTCGAGGCGTTGAAGGGCAGGACAGCCGTCGTCCTGGAACGCGTCGATGCCTCCGGCGGCCGGATCAAGCTCGCCGGCGAGATCTGGTCGGCCCGCGCGCTCGACACCGCCCAGAGCTACGAGGCGGGACGCGAGGTGGATGTCGTCGAGATCGACGGTGCGACGGCCGTCGTCATGTGAATCCACCACGGGGTGTGCGGCGGTCTGACAGACTCGACCAGCAAGATCTTCGCCGACCCACGTTCTGGCTCTGCGGATCTTTTGGGAACACCGAGGCAAGAGGGGTACGGGGATCAACGATGCAACCAATCATCATCGTCCTGGTCATTCTGGTGGTGCTGGTCTTCATCGCCCTGATCAAGACGATCCAGGTCATCCCGCAAGCCAGCGCGGCGATCGTCGAACGCTTCGGCCGCTACACACGGACGCTGAACGCGGGCCTGAACATCGTCGTCCCGTTCATCGACTCGATCCGCAACCGCATCGACCTCCGTGAACAGGTCGTCCCCTTCCCGCCCCAGCCGGTGATCACCCAGGACAACCTCGTGGTGAACATCGACACCGTCATCTACTACCAGGTCACCGACGCCCGCGCCGCGACGTACGAGGTCGCCAGCTACATCCAGGCGATCGAGCAGCTCACCGTCACCACGCTGCGCAACATCATCGGTGGCATGGACCTGGAGCGGACCCTGACCTCCCGCGAGGAGATCAACGCGGCACTGCGCGGCGTCCTCGACGAGGCCACCGGCAAGTGGGGCATCCGCGTCAACCGCGTCGAGCTCAAGGCAATCGAGCCGCCGACCTCCATCCAGGACTCGATGGAGAAGCAGATGCGCGCCGACCGCGACAAGCGCGCCGCGATCCTCCAGGCCGAAGGTGTACGGCAGTCGGAGATCCTGCGCGCCGAGGGCGAGAAGCAGTCCGCGATCCTGCGCGCCGAAGGCGAGGCCAAGGCCGCGGCCCTGCGCGCCGAGGGCGAGGCCCAGGCGATCCGTACGGTCTTCGAGTCCATCCACGCCGGTGACGCGGACCAGAAGCTCCTCTCGTACCAGTACCTCCAGATGCTCCCGAAGATCGCCGAGGGCGACGCGAACAAGCTCTGGATCGTCCCCAGCGAGATCGGCGACGCCCTCAAGGGCCTCGGCGGCGCGCTCGGCAACTTCGGCCCCCTGGGCGGCGGCTCCGGCAGCTCGGGCACCTCCGGCAGCGTCCCCGCCCCCGCCACCGAGCGCCGCGAACAGCCGCGGATCGACTGAGGCCTCGACAGGGGGCGCGGCGTGCGGTGCTAGGCCGCGGGCTGAGCCAGCCACTCGGGCAGCGAAGCCAGTTCGTCCCGGCCGAGCGCGAGCAGCATCGCGTCGGCCGGAGTCGGCTCGAAGGGCTGCCGCAGCAACGGCATCCCGGCCTCCTCAGGCGTCCGGGCCGCCTTGCGGTGATTGTCCATCGCACACGAGGCGACCGTGTTCATCCAGGTGTCCCCGCCACCCTGCGCCCGCGGCACCACGTGGTCCACGGTCGTCGCCCGCTTCCCGCAGTACGCGCACCTGTGCTGGTCCCGCACGAGAACACCCCGCCGCGACCACGGAGCCCGTCTTCGGAAAGGCACCCGTACATACCTGCAGAGCCTGATCACCCGAGGCACCGGTATCTCCACCGCTGCCGCGCGCACTCGGAGTCCGGGGTGGGCGTGTTCGACGACGGCCTTGTCGCTGAGGACCAGCACGACGGCACGGTTCAGCGTCACCGTCGACAGCGGCTCGAAGCTCGCGTTCAGCACCAGCGTGTCCCGCATTTCGCCCACCTCCCGTATGCACACAGACCCACCCCTGGCGGGCTGGGATCAACTCTGGCCGGGCACGCCGAGATGGACAACGCAATAAAAAATGCCCGCCCCTGATCACTTCCATGACCAGGGGCGGGCAAACGTTCAGTGAACGCTCAGCTACCGGCGGGAGCCGCGTACTCGGCGAGCACCTGCGCACGCCCGACCGTGTGGAACCGGAGGTTGAATCCGATGACGGCAGGCGAAGCGTCGGAGTCCGGCCCGAGCTTCTCCTGGTCCACCGCGTACACGGTGAACACATAACGGTGCGCCGGATCGCCGGGAGGCGGCGCCGCGCCCCCGAACTCCTTCGTCCCGTAGTCGTTGCGCACCTGGATCGCGCCCTCGGGCAGCCCCTCGAACTTGCCGCTGCCCGCGCCGGTCGGCAGCTCAGTCACCGACACCGGGATGTCGATGACCGACCAGTGCCAGAACCCGCTGCCCGTGGGCGCGTCCGGGTCGAAGCACGTCACGGCGAAGCTCTTGGTCTCCGGCGGGAAGCCCTCCCACCGCAGGTGCGGCGAGGTGTTCCCGGCCGCCTGGACCTGAGCGTCCTTAAGGACCGCACCCGGTTCGAAGTCCTCGCTCACGACCGTGAAGGACGGCACGGGCGGATGGAAGTCATGCGGAAGCGGCGGCCTCTTGAGCTCGGTCACGTCGGCACCTCCTGGTTGGTTCCTGATCGGCGGTAGCTCTACAGCTCTTCCGTTCCGAGCCTAGGACCAGTTGCGCTTGCTGCCGACCTGGGACAGCCACTCGTTGAGGTACGCCGCCCAGTCCGTGCCCTGGAAGTCGTTCAGACCGACCTTGAACGAGCGGAACGAGTCACTGCCCTCACTGAAGAGGCCCGGCTTCTTGTCCATCTCCAGGACGACGTCCATCTCGCGGTCGTCGGCCACGAAGCTCAACTCGACCTGGTTGAGGCCGCGGTACTGCTGTGGCGGGAAGAACTCGATCTCCTGGTAGAACGGCAGCTTCTGCCGGGTGCCACGGATGTGACCGCGCTCCATGTCCGCACTCTTGAAGCGGAAGCCCAGCTGGATGAACGCGTCCAGGATGGCCTGCTGCGCCGGCAGCGGGTGCACGTTGACCGGGTCCAGGTCGGTGGAGTCCACGGCCCGCGTGATCTCGAGCTCGGTGGTCACACCGATGTTCATCCCGCGCAGCTGCTGCCCGTCGATCGAGGTGACCGGCGTCTCCCAGGGGATCTCGAGCCCGAACGGCACCGCGTGCACCTGGCCCGCCTGGAGCGTGAACGCCCCACCGAGACGCAGCTTCGTGAACTCGATGTCCTGCTTCGTCTCCTGGTCCTGACCCTCGACCTCGACGCGCGCCTGCAGACCGACGGACAGACCCTCGATCTCCTGGTCCACGGACCCGCCCTGGATCCGCACCTCACCCTGGACGACACCACCCGGTACGACGTTGACCTCGGTCAGCACCGTCTCCACCGACGCACCGCCGGCACCCAGGCTCGCAAGCAGCTTCTTGAACCCCATGACTCTCCTCCCCAGGCCCCGCCTGTGGTTGCACTCGACTTGAATCATTGATCCATACAAACGCGGTGAACCCACGTCCGGTTCCGCGTCCTCGCCCCGGCAATCCGCCCGGCAGGTGACCACCTGCCCCTACGGACCGTCTCCAGTACGCTCGGACGCCATGATCGAGGCCCCTGACCGTACGCCCCTCACCCATGACTTCTTCGCACGCCCTGTCCTCGACGTGGCCCCTGATCTGCTTGGCCGCGTCCTCGTACGCAGCTCACCGGACGGTCCGATCGAGCTGCGCCTGACAGAGGTGGAGGCCTACGCGGGCGATGCCGACCCGGGGTCACACGCCTATCGCGGCCCCACCGCCCGCAACAGCGTGATGTTCGGTCCGCCCGGATACGCGTACGTCTACTTCACCTACGGCATGTGGCACTGCCTCAACGTGGTGTGCGGCCCGGAAGGCCAGGCGAGCGGAGTCCTGCTGCGGGCCGGGGAGATCACGGCCGGGGCCGAGACCGCCCGCAAGCGTCGACTCTCGGCCCGCAACGACAGGGAACTGGCCAAAGGCCCGGCACGCCTGGCCACAGCTCTTGACGTGGACCGCAGCCTGAACGGCTCCGACCTCTGCGCGGGCGGGGACGCCCCCCTCACTCTCCTCGCGGGCACTCCGGTCGACCCCGACCAGGTCAGCAACGGCCCGCGTACGGGAGTCGGCGGCGAGGGAGCCGTCCACCCCTGGCGCTTCTGGACGTCCAACGACCCGACGGTGAGCCCTTATCGGGCCCATACGCCCCGACGCCGCCGAACTTGACGCGGCCCTGGGCAAACCGTAATGTGGCCCGAGCCGCTTGACCCGGTTACGGCAATCTGCCAGCAGCCGAGAGCGGCCAACCACTACCTACGACTTCCCCTCAGCGGGGGCGCATTTCGCATGCTCGCATGCCGGAATTCGAACTCGCGGAACTCGATTATGAGTTGCAGAGGGAATCCGCTAACGTAGTGAACACGCCGAAAGGCAAAGGCCCTCCAACGGCCACCGGAAATGAAATCCGAACCGGAAACGGAACGGAAAACGGATCTGGTAGAGTTTGGAACGCAGGACAGCAAGACAAAATGAAACACCGAAGGGAAGCGCCCGGAGGAAAGCCCGAGAGGGTGAGTACAAAGGAAGCGTCCGTTCCTTGAGA
>NZ_JBVIPS010000017.1:0-27079 GCF_055577715.1 Streptomyces sp. NPDC033177
CGACGCGTTCGCCCAGAACTACTCACAGGGCGGCTACGTCCCCGACCGCGCCCGCAAACAGCTCACCGACGCCATCACCCAAGCCGCGAACGAGGCCTGAGGGCCGCGCGCCCGACTGCCTGACCGGCGATCCGCGTGGGGCCTTGAGAAGTCCTGCAGAAAATACGGCGAGAAGTTGCGCGCGCCGCGCGACGTGGACATCGATGCGTCGAGAGGCAACAACTTCAGCCGGGCCGGCCCCCTCACGACGGCCGCGCTCACATCAACCACCCCCCCATTAACCTCAGCCTTCGATCGGGAGGGCCCCATGCCTTCATCTGTCATGCCCACATCCGTGAAGAGTGATGGTCGCACGTCGTCGGCCGCCATCTCCGCCGTCGGTCTGCGAAAGGCGTACGGCGACAAGACCGTGCTCGACGGCATCGCTCTGCAGATCCCGGCCGGGTCCGTGTTCGCGCTGCTGGGTCCGAACGGCGCCGGGAAGACCACCGCCGTGAAGATCCTCTCCACGCTCATCACCGCAGACGCCGGCGAGCTGCACGTGGGCGGCCACGACCTGGCCGCCGACCCCCAGTCGGTGCGCGCCGCGATCGGTGTCACCGGTCAGTTCTCGGCCGTCGACGGCCTGATCACCGGCGAGGAGAACATGCTCCTCATGGCCGACCTGCACCACCTCTCCAAGCAGGAGGGCCGCCGGGTCGCGGCCGAACTCCTGGAGCGCTTCGACCTGGTGGAGGCCGCGAAGAAGCCCGCCTCCAGCTACTCCGGCGGCATGAAGCGCCGCCTGGACATCGCCATGACGCTGGTCGGCAACCCGCGGATCATCTTCCTCGACGAGCCCACCACCGGCCTCGACCCCCGCTCGCGCCACAACATGTGGGGCATCATCCGCGGACTGGTCTCCGGCGGGGTGACCGTCTTCCTCACCACCCAGTACCTCGAAGAGGCCGACGAACTCGCCGACCGCATCGCCGTGTTGAACGACGGCAAGATCGCCGCCGAGGGCACCGCGGAAGAACTCAAGCGGCTCATCCCCGGTGGGCATGTCCGGCTCCGCTTCTCCGACCCGGTCGCCTACCAGACCGCCGCCGCCGCCCTGCGCGACGTCACCACGGACGAGGAGGCACTGGCGCTCCAGATCCCCAGCGACGGCAGCCAGCGCGAACTGCGCTCCATCCTCGACTGGCTCGACTCGGAGGGCATCGAGGCGGACGAGCTGACCGTCCACACCCCCGACCTCGACGACGTCTTCTTCGCCCTGACCGGCCCGGCCAACGTCATCAGCCAGACCAAGGAGAACGTCCGATGAGCGCCCTGTCCCTCGCCATCCGTGACTCGAGCACGATGCTGCGCCGCAACCTCCTGCACACGCGGCGCTACCCGTCCGGAACCCTGAACCTGCTGCTCGCGCCGATCATGTTGCTGCTGCTCTTCGTCTACATCTTCGGCGATGTGATGAGCACGGGCATCGGCGGCAGCGATCGCTCCGACTACATCGCCTACATCGTTCCGGGCATCTTGATGATGACCATCGGAAGCACCGTGATCGGTGCCGCGGTCTACGTTTCCATGGACATGAACGAGGGCCTCATCGCCCGCTTCCGCACGATGAAGATCTACCGCGGCTCCATGATGATCGGGCACGTCGTCGGCAGCGTGCTGCAGTGCCTCGCCAGCGTGGTCCTCGTCGGCGCCGTCGCCGTGGCCATCGGCTTCCGCTCCACCGACGCCACGGCCCTGGAATGGCTGGCCGCGTTCGGACTTCTCGCGCTGTTCGCCGTGGCGCTCACCTGGATCGCGGTCGGCATGGGCGCGGCCAGCCCGAACGCCGAGGCGGCCGCCAACAGCGCCCAGCCGCTGATCCTGTTGCCGCTCATCTCCAGCGCCTTCATCCCGGCCGACACGATGCCCGGCTGGTTCCGGCCCATCGCCGAGTACCAGCCCTTCACGCCCGCCATCGAGACCCTGCGCGGCCTGCTCCTCGGCACCGAGATCGGCAACGACTGGTGGATCGCTCTCGCCTGGTGCGCCGGCCTGATCGTGCTCGGCTACCGCTGGTCGATGGCGCAGTTCAACCGCGACGCGAAGTAAGCGCGCAGGCTGCAGCCCGTAGCCGTCCCGCTCCAGGGCGGCGTCCTCCGACTCCGCGTCGGCGAACGCCGCCCTGTCGGCGTCCCCGGGCAGGCAGGGCGGGGCGGCGGCCACAACCGGTGGGAACTCCCCTGAAAGACACGGCTGTTCGGCGGGCGTGAGCAACAACTGCAGCGGCCTGCCGCGCCGGTGCCGCTGACTTCTCCGATGAGTTGTCGGTGCCCGTGGAGTCGATTGATGAGAGGCCATTTTCCGTGCGGGCGTCGATGAGGCGCCCTGGGGTTCTCGACAGCGAAAGGGGGTGGGGTCGTGGAGACAGCACAGGGCCGGCAGCGGTCGGCGCCCGGCGCCTTCGCCTCCTTCGCTCGTTTCGTGCTCTGCGGTGGCGGGGTGGGGGTCGCCTCCAGCTTCGCGGTGGCCGCCCTCGCATCCTGGATGCCCTGGAGCCTGGCCAACGCCCTGATCACCGCGGCCTCCACACTCCTTGCCACCGAGCTGCACGCCCGCTTCACCTTCGGCGCGGGCCGGCGTGCGACCCGCCGCCAGCACGCACAGTCCGCCGGATCCGCGGTCGCCGCCTACGCACTGACATGCCTGGCCATGCTCGTCCTGCACCAGCTGGTGGCATCGCCCGGCGCGGTCCTGGAACAGGCCGTCTATCTCACCGCCTCCGCACTCTCAGGCGTCGCACGCTTCGCAGTCCTGCGCCTCATCGTCTTCACACGCCACCACTCACAGACCACGACCACCCCCCGCGCCCCCCGCCCCGCGCACGCGACACTGGCTCACCCCACGCCCCCGGCCAACCCCACGGCTCTCTGCCCCGCCGCCTGACCGGTCCTTCGGTGCACCGGCGCGCGGACCCGCGGCGGGCGGCGTGGGCACACTGCGCACATCCCGCGTTCTTCGCCGAGCTCATGGAGGCCGCATAGCTGCGCGGCACATGGCTGACAACTCGTCAGGAAGCCCTCACCGAACCGGCGGTGGGCATGAGGAAGGCCCGCCGGCGCCCTCGGGGGATGCGGGCGCCGGCGGACGGTTCAGTGGCTCCGCGCGGGCTTGTGGCACGCGTAGGAGGTCACAACCGCGAGCATCGCGCATCGTGCTCGACGGGTGCTCGCGGGGTGCTGGAAAGCCGGGGCGGCGCCGTCAGGTGCTCTAACCGTCTTCGAGCGGCACGGCAGAAGCTGGTGGTTCATCAAGACGGCCGGAAGGGGAAAGCTCATGACGGCTCTGGACGACAGGCCGGCCGGGCAGCAGCGCGGCACCGTCGCCGAACTCAAGGCCAGACGTGACGCCATGCGCCGGGGGCCCAGCGACAAGGCCACCGAGGCGCAGCACGCCAAGGGCAAGCTCACGGCCCGGGAGCGGCTGCGGCTTCTCTTCGACGACGGACGGTTCACCGAGGTCGAAGGGTTGCGCAGACACCGGGCGAGCGGCTTCGGCCTGGAAGACACACGCCCCTACACCGACGGTGTGGTCACCGCCTGGGGCCGGGTGCTCGGACGCACCGTCTTCGCCTACGCCCATGACTTCAGGATCTTCGGAGGCTCCCTCGGAGAGGCGCACGCCGAGAAGATCCACAAGATCATGGACATGGCCGCCACGGCGGGCGCTCCCATCGTCGGCCTGTGCGACGGCGCAGGGGCGCGCATCCAGGAAGGGGTGACCGCGCTCGCCGGATACGGCGGGATCTTCCGGCGCAATGTGCACAACTCCGGGGTCATCCCGCAGATCAGCGTGATGATGGGCCCGTGCGCGGGCGGGGCGGCCTACTCCCCGGCGCTGACCGACTTCGTGTTCATGGTGCGCGGCACCTCGCAGATGTTCGTCACCGGTCCCGACGTGGTGCAGGCCGTCACCGGGGAGCAGATCAGCCAGGACGGTCTGGGCGGCGCCGACGCCCACGCCACTGTCACCGGGGTGGCGGGATTCGCCTACGACGACGAGGCGAGCTGCCTCGCTGATGTCCGCTACCTGTTGTCCTTCCTGCCCGCCAACAACCGTGAGCAGCCGCCGTCGGAGCCCTGCGCCGACCGGCCCGATCGGTTGACCCCGGCCATGCTCGACCTCGTGCCGGCCGACGCCAAGCAGTCGTACGACATACGGAAGGTCATCGGGGAATGCGTCGACGACGGCGACTTCTTCGAGGTGCACGAGTTCTGGGCGCCCAACGTCGTGTGCGCCCTGGCCCGTCTCGACGGCCATGTCGTCGGCATCGTCGCCAACCAGCCCGCCTCGCTCGCCGGGGTCCTCGACATCAAGAGCAGCGAGAAGGCGGCCCGCTTCGTGCAGATGTGTGACTCCTTCAACATCCCGCTCGTGACGCTGGTGGACGTGCCGGGGTTCCTGCCCGGTGTCGACCAGGAGCACGGCGGCATCATCCGGCACGGCGCCAAACTCCTCTTCGCGTACTGCAACGCGACGGTTCCCCGCATCCAGTTGATCCTGCGCAAGGCCTACGGAGGCGCGTACATCGTCATGGACTCGCGCTCCATCGGCTCGGACGTGTCGCTGGCCTGGCCCGGCAACGAGATCGCGGTGATGGGGGCCGAGGGCGCAGCGGGCGTCATCTTCCGGCGCGAGATCGCGGCCGCGGAAGATCCCGAGTTCTCCCGCGAGCAGCGCATCAAGGAGTACAGGGATCAGCTCATGCACCCGTACTACGCGGCCGAGCGCGGCCTGGTGGACGACGTCATCGACCCCGCGGAGACCCGTGTGAGGCTGATAGACGCTCTCTCGATGCTGCGCACCAAGTACGTGGCGCGGCCCTCCCGCAAGCACGGGAATCAGCCCCAGTGACCCCGGCGGAGCTGGCCGCGTCACTGTCGTCCTGCTCACCCTCGTGGACCGGTCAGGCGGCGGGGCAGAGAGCCGTGGGGTTGGCCGGGGGCGTGGGGTGAGCCAGTGTCGCGTGCGCGGGGCGGGGAGCGCGGGGGGTGGTCGTGGTCTGTGAGTGGTTGCGTGTGAAGACGATGAGGCGCAGGACTGCGAAGCGTGCGACGCCTGCGAGTGCGGAGGCGGCGAGATAGACGGCCTGTTCCAGGACCGCGCCGGGCGATGCCGCCAGCTGGTGCAGGACGAGCATGGCCAGGCATGTCAGTGCGTAGGCGGCGACCGCGGATCCCGCGGACTGTGCGTGCTGGCGGCGGGTCGCACGCCGGCCCGCGCCGAAGGTGAAGCGGGCGTGCAGCTCGGTGGCAAGGAGTGTGGAGGCCGCGGTGATCAGGGCGTTGGCCAGGCTCCAGGGCATCCAGGATGCGAGGGCGGCCACCGCGAAGCTGTGCCGGCCCTGTGCTGTCTCCATGACCCCCCTTTGACCGTCCGACGGTTTCTGATGAGAGAAACGCTACGTTGCATTTACTCATCTAGCAATAACGTCATTGCGTACTGGCATCATATATACAGGTGGAAGCGGTATAATCGTTGCAACGAGGTGAGAATTAATGCAACAGCCCCGCTATAATCGTTGCAATGAAGTGAGGGTGAGCGCTATGGACGCGGCAGGCGAGTCCTCTGCCGAACGGGGACGAGAACGACAATCGCGGGAAACTGAGGAGCGCACCATGGCGTACGTCGATGCCAACGGGATCCGCCTCCACGTCGAGGAGCGTGGCCAAGGTCCCGCAATGGTGCTGCTGCACGGCACCGGCACCAGCGGCCGGGTCTGGGACGCGCAGGTGGCGGACCTGGCCAGGGACCACCGGATGTTCGCCCTCGACTCGCGGGGCTGCGGCCGCTCGGACCGGCCTGCCGAGGGCAACGACATCGCGGGCAACACCGCGGACGTCCTCGCCGTGATCGATGCGCTGGGCCTTGACCGGCCCGTCGTGGTGGGCAGTTCGGTCGGCGCGGTGTTCGCGATCGAGGCGGCGCTCGCCGCTCCCGACCGGATCGGCGGGATCGTCTCGATCGACGGACCCGGCTACTGGCCGGCCGTCGCGCTGGGCGACAAGCTGGTGGAGGTCGCCGCCGCGACCGACCGGGCCGCGCAGTTCGCCGAGTGGGTGCCCACCTGGTACAGCCCAGCGGCGCCCCCGGAGCTGATCGCCTCGACGCTGCGCCAGATCCTGGAGTCCAGCGAGCACGTCGACGAACTGTTCGCCGACGGCGCTTCGTACGACCCGCGCGAGCGGATCCGTGAGCTGGCCGTTCCTGTGCTGTTCCTGCACGGCGCCCTGGATGCCTCGATCCCCTACGAGGTGTCGCGGGTCCTGGCGGACCTCGCCCCGCACGGCACGTTCCGCCTCATCGAGGGCGCGGGCCACATGCCGCACCAGGAGCGGCCCGAAGCGGTGAACGCGGTCCTGCGGCAGGCTGCCGAGCGGCTGGCCGCGTGATCCGGTGCGGAGCCGACGGACGCCGTGGGTCAGAGATCGTTCACGCCGTCGGCTTCACACCGTCGGCTTCTCGCCCAGTGCCCTGCGGACGAGCGCGCTGACGTCCTGCCCCGGCATGAGCCCGGCGAGTTGGGCGCGCAGCCAGCCCACCTTCTCGTCCACGACCGCCGGGTGCATGCGCGCCACCGGGGCCGCCTCGGCAGCCCGGAGGAAGGCGGCGATGGCGCGTTCGGCGACCTCGCGGGCGCCGGCCTCCTGGACGGTGAGGACCAGCTGCAGCGAGTCCTGATCGCCGACGGCTGAGCGGCAGGCGTGGCCCGGCGGCAGATAGACGGCGCTCGTGCGGTGCAGGGTGATCGTCACCGGCACTCGCCCGTAGGCCAGGTCCCAACTGCTGCTGCCGTCCAACTGCAGCACAAACGCGTGGTCGGCCTCGGCCGACGGCGGGGGAGTGAGGGTGCCCGACGGGCTCAGCACCAGGGCTGCGCGGGCGTCGGCGGCCCAGAGGTCCTCACGCAGCGCGGTGACGAGGTCCGCGATGCCGGGGAGCCACTCGCCCGGCGCGTCGAAACGCACGCTCTCGCCGGCCGCGAACCGCTCCTGGGCGCCCGGATCGCGCTCCCACAGGGCGGCCGGCGCAGGTGCGTCGGGCAGCGCGCGGCAGTGGAAGGACGCGGGCCTGATGTTCCACACCTCGCCGAAGAAGGCGTCGGTGTCCCCGACGAGTCCGGCGAGCCTGATCGGCAGATTGCGCGTACCGGTGTCCGTACTGGTGTCCGTACCGGTGGCGTCCGAGGGGCCGGTTTCCGGGGAGCGGGCGCCTGGGGAGGTGGGATCGAGCGCGACGGTCATATGACTGCGTACCTTCCTGCTCCGCACGGTGACGGGCACCCACGTTATGAGTGCCACCGCGGCAGGGGCAATTGGAAGGCGCCGCCCCTCAAGGGAAAGTCCAGCTCTTCTGAAGCGGGTTCGCGCAAGGAATTCGCACGCCGTGGAACACAGGTGAACCACACCCCGGACACAGCGTCCTCCAGACTTTCAACTGCTGCCACTTCTCCGCAATCGCCGCAGTTCAAGGCGGTGCGCACGGCTCCCGGGACCGCCTTGCCCAACCCGCTGGAATCAGGCTCGAGTTCGGCTGCACACACGGAAAGGATTCATTGACGCCCTCCGGAGGCCCTCATAGTTTCGCGTCCGTCACGGCGAACTCTCGCAGCGATGGACCCGGAGGGAGATTCATGGGCCAGGTAGTGGACGTCCAGATACTCGACAGCTCGGGAAACGTCCTCTGGCGGGGAGACGAAATCGACTGCCCGGCCGCACTCGGCGCCATCGACCCCGACAACTCGGCACTGCGCATGCTCGCCGACGAGGACCCCGAGCACCGCTGCACACGCCACGACGTCATGCGCACCGCGGAGGCCCTGCAGCTCGTCAGCCGCCAGGGCAGCCCGCGCGGCTTTCTGACGACCCTGCCTCGCGGCGCGATCCTGGAAGCGGGTGTGGACGCCATCAACGCACGGCACCTGGCCGGACTCGAGGTCAACACCGTGCACCTTCCGCTGGTGTTCGACGGATCCTCCGAGCCGATGCGCGCGCTGGCGGCCCAATACGCCGAGCAGAACCGGATGTTCGACATCGCGGACGCCGAAGGAGGCGGCGACTCTGGCGACGGCGACGGCGGGCTCACCCTGGCCTACGCCACCGACCCCAGCCTCTTCGCCTGGCTCAAGGACGCCGTCCTGCAGCGGGCCAGGCTGCCCTACGCGATGTACAGCCCGCAGCCGGTCTTCCGCCGCTTCGAGCCCGACGAGACCGACATCCGGCGCCGCCGACAGGTCACCATGCCCGACGTCCACATCTGGTGCCACCCCGACGACGTCGCCGAGCGCTATCTGCACGCGCTCCGGCACGCCGCGGAGTCCACCGCGTACTGGTTCCAGCAGGACTACGTCCACGTCCTGGACTCCGTCGTCGGCACCAGCCACGACACGGAGCACTTCCACCAGCGGTGCGCCAAGGCCGCGGGCGGCATCACCGTCATACGACGCCTCCCCGCCGAGCGCCCCGAGCACTACGCGCAGCAGACCGGCATCCTGGTCTCCTCGGGCTACGAACTCGTGACGCTGCAGAGCCTGCGGCTCGACGAGGTCAACGCGCCCCGCTTCAACATTCGCATGGACACCGGGGAACACCCCAGCCTCATCCACGCCTGCGTCGCCATGGGCGGCTCACGACTGCTGCCGCTGCTGATCGGCCGAGGCCTGACCGGCCTCGGGCCGCAAGTGATCCCCGCCGAACTCGCCTGGAACCAGGTGGTGTTCCTGCCGCTCGCCGAGAAGCACGTGGGCCGCGCCTACGAACTGGCCGGGCCTCTGTGGATCGACGGCGTACGCACCGCGGTCGACCTGGAGTTCAAGCGACCGATCGGGGCCCGCACCGCCCGGCTGCGCCGCGAATGGCAGCCGCTGTACTGCGTGATCGGCGACCGCGAACTGTCCGAGCAGCCGCGCTTCCAGTCCGGCGGCCGGACGCCCATCGACCTGGACTACCAGGACTTCCTGGCCGAGCAGCTGCCCGGTTGGCTGCGCTGCCGCCCCGACACGCCTGTCGGGACCGCGTCCCTGCCGTTCGCCGGCGCCTCCTGAAACGGCTCGCGGAAGGGCCATACCCTGCCGCGATGCCCGCTCAAGTACGCGCCCTGCGACCGCACAAGCGCCGCTCGACCAGCGGTGCATAGCCTCTGAGCGGTGTGCGACCCTGCACCGCTACGCGTGTCCGCCGACGTGTCTGCCTGCGCTCGCGGACCAGCAAGACAGGAGCAGACACACGTATGACCGTGCAAACCACTTCCGCGGGCGGAACAGGAGCGCGTGGGAAGGATGTACGCCGTCTGGACCGGGTGATCATTCGCTTCGCGGGTGACTCGGGTGACGGTATGCAGCTCACCGGTGACCGGTTCACTTCGGAGACGGCGTCCTTTGGGAATGATCTCTCGACGCTGCCGAATTTCCCTGCCGAGATCCGTGCTCCTGCCGGGACACTGCCGGGTGTCTCCTCCTTTCAGCTGCATTTCGCCGACCACGACATCCTCACGCCGGGCGACGCGCCGAATGTGCTGGTGGCGATGAACCCGGCCGCGCTGAAGGCGAACATCGCCGATGTGCCGCGGGGTGCGGAGATCATCGTCAACACGGATGAGTTCTCCAAGCGGGCGATGGCGAAGGTCGGCTACGAGGTCTCGCCGCTGGAGGACGGTTCGCTGGACGGCTACAGCGTGCATCCGGTGCCGTTGACGACGCTGACGGTGGAGGCGCTCAAGGAGTTCGACCTCTCGCGCAAGGACGCGGGCCGCAGCAAGAACATGTTCGCGCTGGGGTTGTTGTCGTGGATGTATCACCGTCCGACGGAGGGCACGGAGAAGTTCCTGCGGGCGAAGTTCGCGAAGAAGCCGGAGATTGCCGAGGCGAACATCGCGGCGTTCCATGCGGGTTGGAATTTCGGGGAGACGACGGAGGATTTCGCGGTCTCCTATGAGGTCGCGCCCGCTTCCCAGGCGTTCCCGTCGGGCACGTACCGCAATATCTCGGGGAACTTGGCTCTGTCGTACGGGTTGATCGCGGCGGGTCAACAGGCGGATCTTCCGCTGTACTTGGGTTCGTATCCGATCACTCCGGCCTCGGACATCCTGCATGAGTTGTCGAAGCACAAGAATTTCGGGGTGCGGACTTTTCAGGCCGAGGATGAGATCGCGGGGATCGGGGCGGCGCTGGGTGCGGCGTTCGGTGGTTCGCTGGCGGTGACGACGACGTCGGGGCCGGGGGTGGCGCTGAAGTCGGAGACGATCGGGCTGGCCGTTTCGCTGGAGCTGCCGTTGCTGGTGGTGGACATCCAGCGCGGTGGCCCTTCGACCGGGCTGCCGACGAAGACCGAGCAGGCGGATCTGCTGCAGGCGATGTTCGGGCGCAATGGTGAGGCGCCGGTGCCGATCGTGGCGCCGAAGACGCCGGCCGACTGTTTCGACGCGGCGATCGAGGCGGCGCGGATCGCGGTCAGCTACCGCACGCCGGTGTTCCTGCTCTCCGACGGCTATCTGGCCAACGGCTCCGAGCCGTGGCGTATCCCGGACACCGATGAACTCCCTGACCTGCGGGTGCAGTTCGCTTCGGGGCCCAATCACACCGAGGACGACGGCAGCGAGGTGTTCTGGCCCTACAAGCGTGATCCGCAGACGCTGGCGCGTCCGTGGGCGATTCCCGGCACGCCGGGTCTGGAGCACCGGATCGGCGGGATCGAGAAGCAGGACGGCACGGGCAACATCTCCTACGATCCGGCCAACCACGACTTCATGGTCCGCACCCGCCAGGCCAAGATCGACGGCATCCAGGTCCCCGACCTGGAGGTCGACGACCCGACCGGCGACGCCACGCTGCTCGTCCTGGGCTGGGGTTCGACCTACGGGCCCATCACCGCGGCGGTACGCCGGCTGCGCGCGGTCGGCCAGAGCGTGGCGCAGGCCCATCTGCGCCACCTCAACCCCTTCCCCCGCAACCTGGGCGAGGTCCTGCGGGCGTACGACCGTGTGGTGATCCCGGAGATGAACCTGGGGCAGCTGGCCATGCTGCTCCGCGCCAAGTACCTGGTCGACGCCGTCTCACACACGCAGGTCAACGGGATGCCGTTCAAGGCCGAGCAGCTCGCCACCGTCCTCAAGGAGGCCCTCCATGCCCACTGAGGCACTCACCCTCGTCCCGAAGAGTGAAGTCCCGCTCGCCGCCAAGGACTTCAAGTCCGATCAGGAGGTGCGTTGGTGCCCCGGCTGCGGTGACTACGCGGTCCTGGCCGCCGTGCAGGGCTTCATGCCCGAACTCGGCCTGGCCAAGGAGAACATCGTCTTCGTCTCCGGCATCGGCTGCAGCTCCCGCTTCCCGTACTACATGAACACCTACGGGATGCACTCCATCCACGGCCGCGCCCCCGCCATCGCCACCGGACTCGCCTCCTCCAGGCGCGACCTGAGCGTGTGGGTGGTCACCGGCGACGGCGACGCGCTGTCCATCGGCGGCAACCACCTCATCCACGCCCTGCGCCGCAACGTCAACCTCAAGATCCTGCTCTTCAACAACCGGATCTACGGCCTCACCAAGGGCCAGTACTCCCCGACCTCCGAGGTCGGCAAGATCACCAAGTCGACGCCGATGGGTTCGCTGGACGCCCCCTTCAACCCGGTGTCCCTGGCGATCGGCGCGGAGGCGAGCTTCGTGGCGCGGACCGTGGACTCCGACCGCAAGCACCTCACTTCGGTGCTGCGCGAGGCCGCCGAGCACCCCGGCACCGCCCTGGTGGAGATCTACCAGAACTGCAACATCTTCAACGACGGCGCCTTCGAGGTCCTGAAGGACAAACAGCAGGCCGAGGAAGCCGTCATCCGGCTCGAACACGGACAGCCCATTCGCTTCGGGACCCCCCTCGACAACGGCCTGGGCTCCAAGGGCGTCGTACGCGACCCGGCCACCGGTGACCTCAAGGTTGTCCCGGTCACGCCTGAGACCGAGTCCCAGATCCTGGTCCACGACGCACACTCCACGTCCCCGACCCTGGCCTTCGCGCTCTCCCGCCTCGCCGACCCCGACACCCTGCACCACACCCCCATCGGCGTCTTCCGCAACGTCAAACGCCCGGTCTACGACACGTTGATGTCCGACCAGCTCGACACCGCCATCGAGCACAACGGCAAAGGCGACCTCGCCGCCCTGCTCGCGGGCGGCGACACCTGGACCGTCACCGGCTGACGGCTGACGGCTGACGACTGACGGTGACCGGTCCTCGTCGTAAGGAGTGGGAAGCGATGAACCGCACCAGAGCAGGCGAGTCGGGGCTTGCCTGGACGATGCGCAACGACGCGGGCTTCGGTACGGCCGTAGAGTCCAACGCCCGGTACAGGCAGCTGATCGCGAACGGTACGACGGGCCTGTCGGTCGCCTTCGACCTGCCGACGCAGATGGGCCACGACTCGGATGCCCCGATCGCCTCCGGCGAGGTCGGCAAGGCCGGAGTGGCGATCGACTCGATCGACGACATGCGGGTCCTGTTCGGCGGTATCCCGCTGGGTGAGGTGTCGACATCGCTGGCGATCAACGCCCCTGCGGCGTTGCTCCTCTTGCTCTACCAACTGGTGGCCGAGGAGCAGGGCGTCCCGGCCGACCGGCTGACGGGGCGGATACAGAAAGACGTCGTGGAGGATTACCTCGCGCGAAGGGCCTACATCTTCCCGCCCGAGCCGTCGCTGCGCCTGATCGCGGACATCTTCGAGTACTGCCGGGCCGAGATCCCGAAGTGGAGCATCATCTCGGTCTCCGGCACCAGCCACCACCTGGCCGAGGCGGGTGCGACGCCCGCGCGCGCGATCGTCAAGTACCGTTCCGCGCGCAGGATCTGGGCCCGTGTGACGCGCGAAGGGGACGACGTGAGGTACCTCGGATCGTCGGCCACGGCCACGGCCACGGCCACGGCCACGGCCACGGCGTCGGCCACCGCCGATCCGTTCGCGGGGGCGTACGTCGGCGAGAGGATGGCGGACGACATCGAGGACCGGCAGGCCGAGCGCCTGGCCAAGCTGCGCGCCTGGCGGTGCGCCGACCGCGTGGCGGCCGCGTTGTCGCTGGTGCAGGAGGCGGCGACGGGGGCGGGCAACGTCCTCTATCCGATGCGGGAGGCTCTCGCCGCCGGGGCCACCGTCGGCGAGGTCTGTGACGCGCTGCGCGAGGTGTGGGGCGCGTACGTCCCGGCCGACTAGCGCGTCCGCGGCGCCGGTATCCGTACCTGGCGGGAGCCCACGCCGTCGAAGGCGCGCGCGGGGTCCGTCTCGGACTCCAGGACCGCGGCAAGGCGGCGCACTCCCTCGCGGGTCCGCTCCGGCGTCGGATAGCAGTAGGACAAGCGCAGTTGGCGGGTGCCGGACCCGTCCGCGTGGAACCCGCTACCCGACGCGTACGCCACTCCGGCGGCCACCGCGCGCGGCAGCATCGCCTTCGTGTCCACGCCCTCCGGCACGGTCAGCCACACGTAGAACCCGCCGTCCGGCTCCGTCCACGTGTGGCCGGGAGGCAGGTACTGCTCCAACGCGGACAGCATCGCGTCGCGGCGCTCGCGATAGTTCTCCCGGAGCAGCTTGATCTGGCCTTGCCAGTCGTGCGTGGACAGGTAGCGCGACACGATCATCTGGTTCAGCGTGGGCGGGCACAGCGTCGCCGATTCCGTGGCAAGCACCAGCTTCTCCCGCACCCCGTGCGGTGCAAGGACCCACCCGACCCGCAGGCCGGAGGCGAACGTTTTCGAGAACGATCCCAGGTACACCACATTGTCCGGGTCCAGCGAGCGCAGCGCCGGGTAGGTCTGTCCCTCGAAGCCGAGCAGACCGTAGGGATTGTCCTCGACCACCAGCACGTCGTACGTACGGCAGATCTCCAGGATCTCCGCCCGCCGCTCGACCGCCAGCGTCACGCCGGCCGGGTTGTGGAAGTTCGGGATCGTGTACAGCAGCTTCACGCGCTGCCCGGCGATCCTGGCCTGCCGCAGCGCCGCCCGCAGCCCTTCCGGCACCAGGCCGTGCTCGTCCATCGCCACGTGGACGACCTGCGCCTGGTACGCGGCGAACGAGCCCAACGCGCCGACGTACGAGGGGCCTTCGGCCACCACCACGTCGCCCGGGTCGCAGAACAGCCGGGTCACCAGGTCGAGGCCCATCTGCGAGCCGACCGTCACCACGACGTCGTCCGGATGTGCCGTGATGCCCTCCAGTGCCATCACGTCGCAGATCTGTTCCCGCAGCAGCGGCTGACCGTGAGCCGACGCGTACTGCAGCGCCGTCAGGCCGTCCTCCGCGATGATCTGCGCGACCTGCGTCGAGAGTGTCTCCAGCGGCAGCGCGGCCAGGTTCGGCATGCCGCCGGCCAGCGAGACCATCCCCGGCCTGTTGGCGACCGAGAACAACGCCCGGATCTCCGATGCGGTCATGCCCGCGGTGCGCGCGGCGTACCGGTCGAGGTGCGGGTCGAGGACGTTGCCGCCGCTCCGTGCTGTCGCGGGGTCGTACCCGGGCATCTCGTCGTTCGCCATCAGCATGATCTGTCCGTCCGCCGGTACAGCCCAATCTGGTTCAGCCTCGCCAGGCAGCATGGGTGCCCGCGCTCATGGACCGCTCGAATCCGCCTCGAAGCGGACTACGGAACGAGCAGGGACGGCATGAGCGAGGCCGCGCCCGCCGACGCGCCCGCCCTGCACCTGCGTGGTCGGTGCCGTCACCCGCCGCCCGGAGCGGGCGTCAGCTTCACGAAGTCCCTTGCCCCGCAGGGACTTTGACGTGAAGATCCGGGACTGTGACTGATGCTGACATAGCCGGACCTGTCGAGTTGGGCGGCCCCGTGCCACCTGCCGGGCCCGGCGCCTTCGCTCCCTCAGACGCGACCGCGAAGACCGTCTCGCGGCCCGCGCACCGCGACACGAATGTGCTGCGCTGGCTCACCGCGTACTTCGCGTCCATCGTGGGCGACAGCGTCTATTTCCTCGCTCTCGGCTGGGCCGCCGCCCAGCTCGCGGGCCCCGCACAGGTCGGCATCGTGCTGGCGCTCGGCGCCGTGCCCCGGGCACTGCTGATGCTCGTCGGCGGAGTGATCGCCGACCGGTTCGATCCACGCAAGGTCGTCATCGGCTCCGACGCCCTGCGGGCCGCGGTGATCCTCGCGGTCGCCGCCCTGCTGTGGCTCAGCACCCCCGAGCTGTGGCTGCTGATCGTGGTGGCGCTGGTCTTCGGGGTGGTGGACGCCGCGTTCATGCCGGCGGTGGGCGCACTGCCGCCGCGGCTCACCGGCCCCGACGAGGTCGTCCGCCTCGTCGGCATGCGGCAGTTGGCGATCCGGATCGGGAAGGCCGTGGGTCCGCCCCTGGCCGGATTCTCCCTCGCCCACCACGGGGAGGCCGCGTTCGCGTTCGCCGGGGCGCTGTTCGCGCTCTCCTTGGTCCTGCTCGTCTTTGTACGCATCGCACCGCTGCCGCCGAGCCAGGAGGACGGCGGCCAAGCCACCAGCGCCTGGAGGGACTTGACCGACGGCCTGCGCTACATCAGACGCCACCGGGTGGTCGGCCCCCTGGTGCTCGCCACCGCGTTGAGCGAGATCGGGTTCATGCCGCCGCTCCAGATGGGCGTGTTCCTCCTGGCCAAGGACCGGGGCTTCGAAGCCTCCGGCATCGGCTGGATACTCGGTGCGTTCGCGGTCGGCGCCGGGGTGGGGGCCATCGGCCTGTCCCTCATGGGACGGATCCGACGCGCCGGAATGGCCCAAGCCGGCGCGCTCGTCGTGGCATCCGCCGCGATCGGCGCCATCGGGCTGCTGCCGACCGTGGCCGGCGCCGCGGCGGTGGCGGGCTTCGCGGGCCTGGTGGGCGGAGTGTGCGGCGGCCTGTCGATCGCCTTGATCCAGCACAACACGGCTGCCTCCTACCAGGGCCGGGTCGCCGCGGTCCTCGCGCTCTCCCATGTCGGCCTGGCCCCGCTCATCTTCCCGCTCTTCGGCCTGGCGGCGGCATCGGTCGGAATCACACCGATGTTCCTCGTCGGCGCGGCGATCAGCGCGAGCGCCGCCGTCATCACCCTGCTCTCCGGCGGGGTGCGGCAGGCGGAGCTCAGGGTCCGCTAGGTGCGGGACGGTCCGCCCCCATGCGGGCACAGACCACCCTTGCCTGCTGCCCTCCCTTGCCACCGCGCCGTCCCAGGTCAGGTCCTGGCGCGAAGGCACCGCGGCTGTCGAGCCGGAACCGGGCTGGGCCCAGAAGCCGCGCGCTGCTATTCGGGCGGTGTGACCAGGCGCGTTGCTTTCGGGTCGACGTCCGCGGCCCAGTCCAAGGTGGGCAGGTCGTGATCGGGAAGGCCAGCGAGAGCGACCGCAGCCTTGCCGATCAGGTGCGCACCTTGGATCGACTGTCCGTCTGCAACGGCAGCATAGAACCGGGCCGCGTACGCGATCGCGTCGAGATCGCCGATGGTGTCCGACATGCCGATGGCGAAGGGAACGCTGTCGACCAGCTTCTTGGTCTGCGCGGCGGAGTTACAGGAGTTGAGCAGGACCAGCAGCGGCGGCTCATCGATGGCTGCGATGGCGCTGGCGAAGGCCGCAGCCGTGATGATGGCGCCCTTGTGGCGCTGGTCGAAGTCCCTCTCGAAGGTGATCGAGTCTTCCGCGCTGTGGCCGGAGAAGTGCACGACGTGAGGCCGGAACCGGGTCAGCCCATCGAGGAGGACATCTGACGTCGCCGCCGGATGGACATCCAATTCCACCAGGTCCCGGTGCGTGGCCCTCTCCACGGCCGCACGGATCCGCTCCTGCTCGCGGCCGACTCGCAGATCTCCGGCTGAAGCTGCACCCAACATCAGCACCCGCAGTTTCTCGGGCTTCGGCGCGCGCAGTTCCTTCAGCGCCGTGCTCACCTGCTCCTCGGCGGTCGACAAACGGTTCTCCATCCTCGCCTGTTCGGCTGCGGCACGCCGCTCCGCCGTCTGCTGCTCACGCTGACGCGCCTTGTCAGCAGCATCGCGCTCCGACTTCTCCGCCTTGGCCAGCTTGGCCTCCAGGGCCACAGCCTCGGTGCCGTACTTGGCGGCCTTGCCTTCCCAGGTACTGGCCTCACGCGCGGCCGCGTTGGCCGCAGCCTCACAGCGGGTGGCGGTGCTCAGCTTGCTCTTGATCGTGGATGCGTTCTTCGACTTGTCGGCAGCAGTCCGGGCCTTCGCCGCGTCCGACCGCTTGCCGGCCTCCTTGACCCGCAGAGCGCTCGCCTTCTTCTCGGCGTCAGCGCGCGCTTTCCTTTTCCGGTCCAGCTGGCCGCGGTACAAACTCGCGCTCATGGATGGCCCTTTCGACGGTCCCGTACCGACGGTACTTCGCGCCACTGACATGGCTGCCCCACTTGTCCCGCTGTGAGGCTCGCACCTGTTTCCAGAGACAGGCGCACCGTTCGAGGATGGTGTTTTCCCAGGTAGACGAAGGGAGCCTGAAATTTTGAAGGTGTGAGGGCGTGAGGGTGTGCAGCGGGGGCTTGCGCCCGTGCTTCCACACGCCCTGTCCCGCCCGTCGGTGAGAGCGGCCTGGTGGTGCAGCCACTGCCGTATCCACCTGGGCGCCAACGCGTAGCCACGGGATATCACCAACTGCCGCGGGGGCGTTCGGCACTGAGCTGGATCTCGCGCCAGCACTCGGGGCAGTCCGGCAGGCTCTCCAACTGACGGTCTGCTGGGACGCCACCCTCAAGAAGGTCTCCGGCCTTGGCCTCAGCTCCTGCGCCCGCTTCCCCGACCGCGCGTAAGAGGAGAGCCTTCGCCGCCCTCTCGTGGCATTTCGCTGGCGTGGGGTAGCCGGTCGTGGTGAGGTTCGGCCAGTCCAGGAGAGGAACGTCTTTCATGCGTGCTCGGAACATAGGCGCGTCAGCGGCCACGGCGTTGGCGCTGGTGGCCGCCCGCGACCTCGTGCAGAAGAAGCACGCACTGCTGAGGAACTTCCCCGTGCTGGGGCACGCCAGGTATTTGCTGGAGAAGATCGGCCCCGAGCTGCGGCAGTACGTCGTGGCGTCCAACGACGAGGAACGGCCCTTCAGCCGTGACCAGCGCAGATGGATCTACGCGTCGGCGAAGGAGGAGAACAACTACTTCGGGTTCGGCACCGACAACGACGTCGAGCATGAGCAGGGTCACGCGTACGTGAAGCAGCGCACGTTCGCCGGTCGGCTGCCCGATCTGCGCGACGCGCAGGCGCCGTTGCCCTCGGCAAAGGTGCTCGGCGGACCACGAGGCCGCGCGAAGGCGTTCCGTCCGGCGAGTGTCGTCAACATCTCGGCGATGAGCTTCGGCTCGCTGTCCGGCGCGGCCGTCACGGCACTCAACAAGGGGGCGGCGCTGGCCGGGACGATGCACAACACCGGCGAGGGCGGCCTGTCGCCTTACCACCTCAACGGTGGGGAACTCGTCCTCCAGATCGGTACGTCGTACTTCGGCTGCCGCAACGAGGACGGGACGTTCAACCTCGACAACCTCAAGTCCGTGGTCGCGAGCGGGCCCGTGAAGGCGATCGAGATCAAGCTCTCGCAGGGTGCGAAGCCGGGGCTCGGCGGCATGCTGCCGGGTGCGAAGGTGACCGACGAGATCGCCGGGATCCGCGACATCCCCGCGGGCAAGGACTGCGCGTCGCCGTCGCGGCACACCGCGTTCCACGACGTGGACTCGATGCTTGACTTCGTGGAACTGCTCGCCACGGAGACCGGATTGCCCGTCGGGATCAAGAGCGCCATCGGGGAAATGGGCTTCTGGGAGCAACTCGCCACCCTGATGGAGCGAGGTGATCGAGGGGTCGACTTCGTGACCGTCGACGGAGGCGAGGGCGGCACCGGGGCTGCTCCCCTGATCTTCGCCGACTCGGTGTCCCTGCCGTTCCGCATGGGCTTCTCCCGCGTCTACAGCGTGTTCGCCGAGCGCGGGCTGACCGACGACATCACCTTCATCGGATCCGGCAAGCTCGGCCTGCCCGAGAACGCCGTCGTCGCGTTCGCCCTCGGCGTCGACATGGTCAACGTGGGCCGTGAGGCGATGCTGTCCATCGGCTGCATCCAGGCGCAGAAGTGCCACACCGACGCATGCCCCACCGGCATCGCCACCCAGAACCCGTGGCTGACGCGCGGCATCGACGCACCCTCGAAGGCCATCCGGGCCGCGGGCTACCTGCGCACCCTGCGCAGGGAGTTGCTGAGGGTCTCGGGCGCCGTCGGCGTCGCCCATCCCTCGCTCATCACCCCCACCGACATCGACATCCTCAACGGCGACTACGACGCCCGCACCCTGGCGAGCGTTTACGGCTACAAGGACTGCTGGGGCTCGCTCGGCCCCGAGCTCGCCGATGAGATCACCGAGCTGCTCACTGCCTGAGCACGTCCTTGCCCCCTCGTCGGGTATGCGGAGATACGACTGCGGCCTGATCAGCACGCGACGTCACGCGTTTGCGCAAGTCTTGTCCGGGGCGGTCCTCGGGGCGGGACGCTGCGCGCGAGGCGTGACAGCGGCCCGGGCAGCGCGGCCCGTACGGGAGTCGGGCCGCGCCGCGCGGGCGGGTCAGAGCGCCGAGTCGAGGCGCCCGAGGTGCTCGATGAGGTTCATGTTCTCGGCGTAATCCACCGGGCAGTTGATGATCGACACGCCCGGGTCCGCCAGTGCCTCACGGAGCGTCGGCAGCAGGTCCCCGGCGGACTCGATGTGGTAGCCCTTCGCGCCGAAGCTGCGGGCGTACTGGACGATGTCCGGGTTGCCGAAGTCGGTGTTGGAGTTCTCCCCGACCTCCAGGTCCATCTTCCACTTGATGAGCCCGTAGCCGTTGTCCTGCCAGATCAGCACGGTCAGCGGGATGTTCTCGCGGACAGCCGTCTCGATCTCCTGGGAGTGCATGAGGAACGAGCCGTCGCCGACCGCCGCCAGCACCTTGGTCTGCGGCCTGGCGAGCTGGACCGCGAGCGCGCCGGGCAGCGAGAAGCCCATGGTGGACAAGCCGTTGGAGATGAGGCAGGTGTTCGGCGCGTACGTCGGGTAGAGCCGGGCCATCCACATCTTCAGCGCGCCGGTGTCGACCAGCACGATGTCGTCGCGACCGAGCGCGGCGCGGGTGTCGGCGATGACGCGCTGCGGGGCGAGCGGGTAGCGCTCGTCCGCTGCGCCCTGCTCGAGTTCCTTGGCCAGCAGCGCGCGGGTGGCCGTGGTGTCCTTGTCGTCGATGGTCCACCGCAGGCCGTCGAGTGCGGTGGTGAGGGCGTCGAGGGAGGCGGCGATGTCGCCGATGATGCCGACATCGACCGAGTAGCTGTCGTCCACCTCCGCCGGGAAGCGGTGGATGTGGACGATCTTCTTGTCACCATCCGGGTTGATCCGGGACGGGTCGAACTCCTGCAGCTCGTAGCCGACGGCGATGACGACGTCGGCCTCCTCGAACCCGAAGTTGGTGTAGTCGCGCCGCATGAAGCCGAACGTGCCGGTCGCGCACGGGTGGTCGTCGGGCAGGACGCCCTTGCCGTGGAAGGTGGTCGCCGTCGACACGTCCAGTGCGGTAGCGAACGCCGTCAGCGACTCCTCGGCGCCGCCGCGCGCCGCGCCGTGTCCGGCGAGGATCACCGGCCGGCGTGCCTCCCGCAGCAGCTGAGCCGCCCGCTTGATCTGCTTCGGGGACGGCGCCTCGGGCTGTACGACGTCCCTGCGCAGCGGGCGCAGGTCCGAGCCGTCCGTCGCCTCGTCGACATCCTCGGGCACGGCGAGGTAGACGGCGCCGGGCCGCTCGGACTCTGCGGTCTTGAACGCGCGCCGCACCATCTCTGGGATGGCCTGGGTGGCCGGGACGTCCGCCGACCACTTCGTGACCGGGGCGAACATGCTCACCAGGTCCACGAACTGGTGGGACTCCTTGTAGTTGCGCTCTTTGCCAACCTGCGCGGTGATCGCGACGACGGGCGTGCTGTTCGTCATGGCGTCGGCGACGCCCAGCATCAAGTTGATCGCGCCGGGCCCCAGCGTCGCGGACATCACACCCGCCGAGCCGGTGAGTCGGCCGTGCATCTCCGCCATGAAGGACGCGGCCTGCTCGTGCCGGGTGAGGACGTAGCGGATCTTCTCCGAGCGGGCGAGGGCGTTGGTGAAACGGATGTTCTCCTCGCCGGGCACGCCGAACACCACCTCGACGCCCTCGTTCTCCAGGCAGCGCACCAGGAGTTCGGCCGCTCCGTCGGGGGTCTGCTTCCGGTGCTCGGCGTCGCTCACGCTGATCGTGTCCTCTCCCGGGTTGCGGCCGCGCCGATGGGCGGACCGGTCAGTCGTCTACCCGGGCCCACCGCTCAGACGCCTGCGGACCGGGTCTTACGAGCCAGACCCTCGGATTCTTGATCGCCGCCCAGCGTTCCTCGTCGTCAGAGACCGCAGCCAGGGTCTGGTGGGTGCTGGACGCCATTCCAGAGCATCGGTGCTGCTCAGGGCACCGGCTGGCCACCGACCGATACGACTTCAGGGTGTTGTAGGAACGTCAATTCGACGGGCCTGTGCAGGGCACCACGCGCATCGCCGTGCGGGCCTGCCGGATCGGCGGCATCGACATCGAGGCGGGCAGAGGGCCGTCGCCTTGTTCGCGGACCGGATCGGTGAAGTGATGGACACCGTTGCCGGCCGCGTACAGCTCCGCCCTCCAGGCGGCGGCACGGAGTGGGATGTCCCACCGGAACAGGTCCGGGAGCCCGGGCCTTCCGAGTGTCTGCACGCGAAGGTCGCACAGGCCAACTCTCTCAGTGAGAGCACAAGATGACCGCACGCGCTGTCGTCTATCAAGCCGACTGGGTGCTTCACCGATCGCGAGCCGGACTCCGAACCGCTCACGTACCGGATGCAGTGCGCGGTGTGCGAACAGACCTCTGAAACGAGCACGGATTTCACCGTGCCGCAGGACTGGGTCCTGCGGCACTCCGGCCGCAACCCGTCGCACCACACGTATCGCGAGATCATCACCCGGCCGTGGCGGACCTGGAGGAGGAACCCGTGAGAGGGCACCTGGTCAACCACTTGGGGCGCTATGTCGGTCCGCTCCTCATCATCCTCATCGCAGCCTCGTGCGGCTTCGTCCTCGGGGTGGCCGCGTCCGCCAGCCCCTGATCCATAGCCCCCGCTCCCTGCCGGTGACCCACATCCCATGGCTCCCCCGCCATGCGGCCTGGCAGGGAGCGGGCCCCAGACCAAGATCCCCATCACACCCACGGCTCCGCACAAGGGCAGGAGCCGCAACCCCGCACTACTCACCTCCCGGCCCGCCGGGGGGCTCCTCCATCCCATCCGCATCCGCGCCAAGCGAAGGAACCCCGCCGCTCGCACTGAGCGGGATCCGCCACAGTCACCAGGAGGCAGTGTGAACGACCGGCTTCGCGTGCTCCGCGCACTGGAAGGCAAGACCGTCCTCGTCACAGGCGGCGCAGGACTGATCGGCTCACGGATCACCCACCGTCTGCGCGAACTCGGTGCCCGCCCGGTCGCGCTCTGCGCGCTCGACGCCTACCCCATCGATGTCTACCGGCACCTGTTCGACGTGAACCCGGACTGCCGGGACATCGTCGTGGGCGACGTCCGCGACCAGGTCCTGGTCCGCCGCCTGGTCGGTGAGAGCGACTTCGTCATCCACGCTGCAGCCCTGGCCGACGTAGCCGCCTGCACACGCTCTCCCCAGGCCGCGATCGACAGCAACATCACCGGCACGCAAACCGTGCTCTCGGCTGCCGCAGCCTCCGACCGGCTTCAGCGGATGGTGTTCGTGTCATCGGCGTCGGTGTACGGAAACGGCAACCCCGACGACTGGGCCGGGCCGCACGATGAGCACCGCGGCACACGGGAGCTGCTGGCCGGCATTTACGGGCGTACTCCGCCGCGGTTCGCCGAGTCCCGGCCGCTGCGCCCCCTGTCGGTGTATGCCAACACCAAGGCGTTCGGGGAAGTGCAGACCAAGCTGGTCTTAGGGGCTGTCGGTCTACGGCGAACCGCAGGTCATCAAGCCCGCCAGCCACTCGTGGGTCGTGGCCTGGTTCGCCTCCCGTGCCGCCCTCGGCCTGCCGCTGCACCTCAACGGCGGCGGCCACCAGGTCCGCGACCTGGTGCACGTCGACGACATCGCCGAGGGCACCCTCCTCGCCCTGGCCTCTCCGGAGGCCGACGGGGAGACGGTGAACATCGGGACCGGGCTGTCCACCGCGATCCGCCGCGTCGCCGAACTGGTCGCCGAACAGAGCGATGGCGCCGAGCTGGTGGAAACGCCTATGCCTCCCGGCGACCCGCTGGGCGGGTGTGCCTCCACCGTGCACATGGAGCGCGTACTTGGCTGGCGCCCGCGGATCACGCTGGAAGAAGGCATCGTCCGTTACACGCAATGGATCAAGCGGAGGCCAGCCGCGCTGCCCGCGTGGCTGCACGCGGAGGCAGGCACGGCGCGTGCCTAGACGATGGGTGGGCGGCCCAGGCGTGCCATGCGCACGACCGTGCGCCAGCGCATGGGCTGCCGTCGGCCGCCGGAGGTGAACACGCCCTCCCGAAAGCCGCCGAACCAGGCCCGCAGCCCGGCCCCCGAGCGCGTCCTGGCCAGCGTGAGGGCAGCCCAAACGCCGAGGTAGACGGGAACGAGAAGGGCGGGCAGATGCCGCTTGGCCAGCCACACGCGGTTCCGCGCGGTCATCCGGTAGTACACCGCGTGCCGGGCCGGGGAGGTCTTCGGGTGCTGCAGGAGCAGCGCCGGTTCGTACACCACCCGCCACCGCGCATCCAGCGCCCGCCAAGCCAGATCGGTCTCCTCGTGGGTGAAGAAGAACGCGTCCGGCCAGGTCCCGATCTCATCCAGCATCCGCATCGACAGGGCGTGGCCGCCGCCGAGGAACGTGGTGACCTCGCCGCCCTGCATCGGGTCCTTCGCTCGCAGCCGGGGGATGTGCCGGCGCTGTGTCTGCCCATGTTCATCGGCGATGCGGAAGGACACGATGCCCAGCCAGTCGTCGGCGGCGTACATACCGGCCAGGTGGCTGAGCACGTCGGCGGCCACCAGGAGACCGTCGTCGTCCAGGTCCACCACCACGTCCACGTCGCCGAGCCGTCGCAGCTCCTCGATGGCCACGTTGCGCCCGCCGGCCACGCCGAGGTTCTCCGCAAGCTCCACCGCGTGTACGCCTGCAGGCAGCGTGGGCAGCGGAGCACCGTTGCCCACCACGACCACGTGCGTCGGCGCCAGATCCTGCTTGGCCACCGAATCCAGCAGTGCACGCAGTTCGGCAGGCCGATTACCCATGGTGAGGATCGCGATACCAAAGCGCGGGTGACTCACGAGTGAACTCCATCCATACGCCGCCTGAGGCAGGCGAGCCTACCGACGAACCGAGCCCACTTCCGACCACGCCCCGACAGGAGACATACGTGCACGCACTACCGCTGGGCGACTACATCACGCCCTCGCAAGACGCCGGCCTCGCGCGCACCGCATACGGGCGGCTCGGCGACCTGGACCTCGCCGAGTTCCTCACCCGCTGGCCTGACCTGCACGCCGATGCCCGCAAGCAGGTCCGCCACCGAATCCACCCGACAGCCCGCGTCCACCCTCATGCCATCGTCGGCGACGACGTGATCATCGGACCCCGCGCCCGCGTCTGGGAGTTCAGCACCGTGCGCGGCCACACTGTCATCGGTCCAGGCACCAGCGTCGGCTTCAACTGCGAAGTCACCAACGCCTACATCGGACAGGGCAGCGTCCTGGGCCACCGCATCGGCATCAACCGCACCCTCCTCGGCGCCGAGACCCACCTGTCCGCACTCGTCACCGTGGCAGCAATCCACCTCAGCCGCGACATGCGCAGACCCGACAGGGAAGTCATCCTGCGCCTGCCCGACGGCCTGTATCGATGCGGAACCCCACAGTTCGGGGCACTCATCGGTGACAATGTCCAGACCGGCAACAACATCAGCCTCGGCCCCGGCGTCGCCCTCGGCCGAGGCTGCCAGATCAACTCCGGGGTCACCCTTGGCCCCGCACGTGTCATCCCCGCGGGCAGCGTCGTCACGATGCCGACTGCTCCCGATGCACGAGCACGACCACGTAGGGGGCGCCCGATTCGGTGACTGACAGTCTTGCCCACGTCGTACGGGGTGGCGGGGCACCGGTGCTTCGAGCCGAGCGGCCTGCCGGGGCCGCCGGGTCGGTTGGGCTTCGGTGAACGGGGCAGCGAGAGCGGCAGCCATCGTGGTCCGTACCGCATCAACTGCGCGAGTTGCGTACCGACACGGGCCACGTCAGGCGATCAGCAGTGCGCGTGTGGTGTTGCAGGTCCAGCATCAGCGCGGATGACGATTACGCCGGTGATCTTGTCGGCGAACGTCTGCTTCTTGGGGTCCCAACTCGCCCACAGCCAGCCCAAGCAGAACGCCGGGTAGTTGAGGAACTGGCAGAGCCGACGGGCGAAGGCCAGCCCGACGCCGGGCACAAGTCCGTCATACGTGCGGATGGCGCGGATCCCGAAAGCCTTCTTGGCTACGCTCTGCCCGGTCCGGCCCTCGCGGATCGCCTGCGCGGTACAGGCGGCGATCGTGACAGCGATGCCCACCCAGCTCACCATGGCTGCCCAACCCTCACCCATGCTGTCCTCGCCGACTATTGCAAGACCTACGCCCAGCCACATCGGGCCGAAGTTGATCAGGCAGTCCACGAGGAACGCTTCTGCCCGCTGCCACCATCCCGCATACGACTGGTACTCCGAAGTCTGCGGGTGCTGCGGGTATGGGGCGCTGGCCGCTGGCTGCGGGAACGGCGCATGCAGGGCCCCGGCTATCGGCTGTGATGACGGATAGCCGTACGGCGCTTGCGTCGCCTGCGGGTTCTGCGGGTTCTGCGGGTTCTGCGGGTGGGGGTGGCTCACGCCGTAACTCCTGGCTCTCGCACGTGGGTGACAGAACGTCACCTGTAGATCACACAGACTACAAATGCATGCCTGCGGCGCTCCCGCGGCCCCCTCGGGACGTCCGCCCCTGGCGCGCGGGCGCCGCGGACGGACCCTAAGGACGGCAACGCCATCACGGTGTGCAGCGTGCCGACGACCATGCCGACAGCCCCATACGAAGCGGTGCCGTACCGCACGGGACTGTTCCTGATCACCGCTATCGAACTGGCCCTTCGGGCCCTGTAGACGTCCTGTCCATCACACGGGCGACTTCGGCTCAAAGGGCCTCAGAGCCCACGGCGGACGCGCCAGGATGGGGCGGGTGACGCAGTCCTCACACGCCCCGAAACCCTCCGGCTCCCCGCAGCAAGTCGGCTACCAGAGCGACCCGCGCTTCGAGGACATCGCGAACGCCTCCTAGTGGTCCATGGCCGCCCGCCTCCCACGCACGATCGCCGGTGCCACACGCCTCGGCTGGGCTGCTTCGTGCAGCGGTGCCTCGGCTGCGCGGGCGGTGTCGATGAGCTGCCAGAATGTGTCCGTGTCCATGGCGGATGACTGTGTCACGACCCACTGACAGTGCCGCACTGCGATGGTGGGTGGGTGTGGTTGGGGTGTGGTGGTGCGCGTCGACGGGTGGTCTCCGCGCTCGGGCCGCTGGGGCCCGTGAGAGAGGCTGTGCCGTCCTGTGAGGGCTGGAGGCCCGTCTCTTGGCCTGGATGCCGGGAGGAGCGCCCAGAGGGCGTCTGTGGGCGTGTGCGCCTGGGGTTGGCCCGGAGGGTCAACCCCGTGATGGTTTCCGGGAGTTCACTTTTCCCCGGAAATCTGTATTCTGGTTTCCCGGTGCGGGAATGGAATTCCCGCACACATGCCCGGAGGGCATTACCCCGAATACCCGGGCCAGCACACAAACATGACGGCCCGTCAATTCAAGCCCGAATACCGCCCATTCGGAATTCATGACGGAGTCAGGAATTCACTTCGACTGGAAGTCGAAACAGTTGCTGGAATAGCCCGGAGGGCAATTCCAGCAACTCCCGCCCGGAGGGCGGCAACTCGCGCGGAGACGCGCGAAAGGAGAATCCGGAGGATTCGAGTATTCGGCTGCCGGAGGCAGAGCGAAGCGG
>NZ_JBVIPS010000018.1:0-15720 GCF_055577715.1 Streptomyces sp. NPDC033177
GGATCGCCGATCCTCTACTACGGCGACGAGATCGGCATGGGCGACAACATCTGGCTCGGCGACCGCGACGCCGTCCGCACCCCCATGCAATGGACACCCGACCGCAACGCGGGCTTCTCCTCCTGCGACCCGGGACGCCTCTACCTCCCCGCGATCATGGACCCCGTCTACGGCTACCAGGTCACCAACGTCGAAGCCTCCATGTCATCCCCCTCCTCCCTCCTGCACTGGACCCGCAGGATGATCGAGATCCGCAAACAGAACCCCGCCTTCGGACTCGGCTCGTACATCGAGCTCGCCTCCTCCAACGCCGCCGTCCTCGCCTTCCTGCGTGAATACAAGGACGACCTGGTCCTGTGCGTGCACAACTTCTCCCGCTTCGCGCAGCCCACCGAGCTCGACCTGCGGGCCTACGACGGCCGCAGCCCCGTCGAGCTCATGGGCGGCGTCCGCTTCCCCGCCATCGGCGAACTTCCCTATCTCCTGACCCTCGCCGGGCACGGCTCCTACTGGTTCCGACTCTGCGAAAGAGCGCCTAGGACCGTGCGTTCCACAAAGTGATCGGACGTGACGTCATGTCTTCGCCCCTGCTGCTGTCGTACGGCACCAAGCCTCACCCCCTCGCCGGCCCCACGCTGGCGACCCTGCTGAGTCGCTGGCTGCCACGGCAAAGATGGTTCGCCCACCGGGAGCGTGCCGTCACCGGCGTCTCCGTGACGGCCGCGACGGAGCTGACCCCCGACGTCTTTCACCTGCTGGTGCGGGTCGAACAGACCGGACTCCCGCAGGACACCGCCTGTTACCAACTGCTGCTCGGCGCCGTCACCGACCTGCCGCCGCGCCTCAAGGGCTGCCTCCTGGGCCGGATGGAAGGCTCCCGGGGACAGGATCTGTGGGTCTACGACGCGCTCTACGACCCGCGAGCCACGATCCTGCTCCTCGACCGCATCCGGCGCGGCGGCGTCATGGGGGACCTGCGCTTCGAGTCGTTCCCCCGCTCGGCGGTCCCGGCGGGTCTCATGCCGCGCGTCCTGGACGTCGAGCAGTCGAACACGTCCATCGTGTACGGCGACGAGATCATCCTGAAGCTGTTCCGTCGCATCCAGCCCGGCATCAACCCCGACCTGGAGATTCCAGGGGTGCTCGCCCGGCACGGATACACCCGGGTTCCGGAGCCCGTCGCCTGGTTCCACACCTCCCAGCCCTTCTGGGGCACCTTGGGCGTCGTGCAGCGCTTCCTGCCCGGCGCGACGGACGGCTGGACCCTGGCCATGCAATCGGCCGTCGCCCACTGCGACTTCTCCGACCAGGCCCACGAACTGGGCTGTCTGACAGGCGAGTTGCACGTGGCGCTCGCCGAGTCGTTCCCGGTGGCCGAGCCCACCGCGGACCACCACACGCGTCTTGCCGACCAGATGACCCACCGGCTTCTGCAGGCGGCGGCCAGTGTGCCGGCCCTGCGCTCGCACGTGTCGGGCCTGCGGGAGATCTTCATCAAACTCGCCGCTACGGACGGTGGTCTGCACCTGCAGCGCATCCACGGCGACCTCCATCTGGGGCAGGTGCTGCAGGCCGACGGGCGGTGGCATGTCGTCGACTTCGAGGGCGAGCCCGCCAAGCCCCTGGCAGAGCGGCGCGCCGATCGCTCCCCCATCCACGACATCGCCGGCATGCTGCGCTCCTTCGACTACGCCGCCCACGTCGAGAAGGCGGCCCGCCCGGAGTGGGCCGCGCGCTGTCGCACCGCGTTCTGCGACGGATACGGCGCGACGGGCCTCTTCGATCCGCAGGACATCCCGGTGCTGCTGCACGCGCACGAGGCGGACCGGGCCGTCTACGAGGTTCTCTACGAGGCGACGCACCGCCCCGACTGGATCACCGTCCCCCTCCGGGCCGTCGCCCGGCTCGCCCGTCACCACTGATCGCCCGCCACGGTTCGTCCGTCGGGTTCGAGGAGCAGTACATATGGCCGTCACCGAGGTGTCCCCAGCCGCAACCGCCGCCGCAGCCGTCCGCGGAGCATGCGCGCTGCCCCCACTGGCCGCCGACGACCGGGCCCGGCTGCTGCGCGGCGCGCATCACGACCCGCACGCGGTCCTGGGTGCGCATCCCGTCCCCCACGGCGTACACCTGCGCTGCCTGCGCCCCGGCGCGCAGGCGGTATGTGCGGTCCTTGACGGCGTGGTCTGGGAGTTGCACGACGAAGGGGACGGCCTGTTCTCGGGCGGCATCCCGGTGCAGCCGGCCGCCCCCTACAAGCTGCGGGTGCGCTACCCAGAGGCCGTCCTGGAGGCGGAGGACCCCTACGGATTCCTCCCCACCCTGGGCGAGCTGGACCTGCATCTCATCTCCGAGGGCCGCCACGAGGAGCTCTGGACGGCGCTCGGCGCACACATGGGTGAGTTCCAGGGAGTCCAAGGCACACGCTTCGCCGTCTGGGCCCCGAACGCGAGCGGGGTGCGCGTCTGCGGCGACTTCAATCACTGGGACGGCACCTCTCTGCCCATGCGGTCCCTCGGGTCATCGGGCATCTGGGAACTCTTCGTGCCCGGCCTGGGTGAAGGGGCGATGTACAAATTCGAGATCACCCGGGCCGACGGCTCCCGGACACAGCGCGCCGACCCGATGGCGCGCCACACACAGACACCTCCGGCGACGGCCTCCGTGGTGACAAGCAGCCACCACGTGTGGGGCGACGCCCACTGGATGAAGCACCGGGCCGACCGCCCGGTCCACGCGGCTCCCATGTCCGTGTACGAGGTCCACCTCGGCTCGTGGAGCCCTGGCGCCACCTACCGCGAGCTGGCGGTGGAACTCACCGACTACGTACGGATGTTGGGCTTCACCCACGTCGAGCTGATGCCCGTGGCCGAGCACCCCTTCGGCGGCTCGTGGGGCTATCAGGTCACCGGCTTCTACGCCCCCACGGCACGCCTCGGCACGCCCGACGACTTCAAGTACCTCGTCGACACGTTGCACCAGGCGGGGATCGGCGTCCTCCTGGACTGGGTCCCCGGCCACTTCCCCCGCGACGAGTGGGCGCTGGCCGCGTTCGACGGCCAGCCCTTGTACGAGCCGCAGGATCCTCGGCAGGCCGAGCACCCCGACTGGGGCACCCTCGTCTTCGACTACGGCCGCAAGGAGGTGCGCAACTTCCTTGTCGCCAACGCCACTTACTGGTGTCAGGAGTTCCACATCGACGGCCTGCGCGTCGACGCCGTCGCCTCCATGCTGTACCTGGACTACTCGCGCGAGGAGGGTGGCTGGTCACCCAACGCCCACGGCGGACGCGAGAACCTGGACGCGGTGGCCTTCCTCCAGGAGATGAACGCCACCGTCTACCGCCGCTGTCCGGGCGTCGTCACCATCGCCGAGGAGTCCACCGCGTGGGACGGGGTCACGCGGTCCACGGACCATCCCTCGGCGGCCGGTCTGGGGGGCCTGGGCTTCGGGCTCAAGTGGAACATGGGCTGGTCCCATGACTCCCTGGCCTACATCGCCCATGAACCCGTGCACCGCAAGTACCACCACGACGAGATGACGTTCTCGATGGTGTACGCCTACAGCGAGAACTACGTCCTGCCGCTCTCGCACGACGAGGTCGTGCACGGCAAGCAGGCGCTGGTGTCGAAGATGCCCGGCGACTGGTGGCAGCAGCGCGCCAACCACCGCGCCTACCTGGCCTACATGTGGGCGCACCCGGGCAAGCAACTCCTGTTCATGGGGCAGGAGTTCGCCCAGGGCGCCGAGTGGTCGGAGGCCGAGGGTCCCCAGTGGTGGGTGCTGGAGGAGAACAACCCCGCCCACCTGGAACACCGCGCGATCCAGCATCTCGTGGCCGACCTGAACCACCACTACGTCACGGCACCGTCCCTGTGGGAACAGGACACCTCCCCGTCCGGCTTCAGCTGGATCACCACCGACGCCGCCGAGGACAATGTCTTCGCCTTCCTGCGCCACGCCTCCGACGGCAGCCCGCTGCTGGCCGTCTTCAACTTCTCGCCGGTGGTGCGCCACGACTACCGGCTCGGCGTACCCCCCGAGGCGGGCGAGGCGTGGGAGGAGATGCTCAACACCGACGCGTCACGCTACGGCGGCAGCGGAATCGAGAACGCCCCGCTTCCGCGGGAACCCCTCGCGGGCCATGGCTACGCCGCGTCCATCAGCCTGACGCTCCCACCCCTGACGGCCCTCTGGCTGCGGCCGGTCGCGGCTACCCCTGCGGGTCCTCGCTCAGGAACTCCGTGACCAGCTCGGGCGGGTTCGCGGCACGGGTCAGGGCGAACATCGCGTCGCGGTCGAACATGTCGTAGAGGATCACGGGCACGGGCCTCCCGAGGACGCCGACGATCCGTCCATCGGCGTGGAGGCCGCGCGCGAGGTCGACGCAGAGCTCGTGGAACTGTTCGGCGAGCGCCTCGCCGCGCTCGTCCTCCTCCTGCTCGGAGAGGCCGTCCTCGCCTTCGTCGTCATCTTCGTCCTCGCCCTCGTACCAGAGGTCCTGGGCCACCGCCTCAGCCCGGTGCAGCTCGACGCCGACCGGATCGTGTGCGGGATCGTGGCCGATGACGCGGATGCCGTCCAGCCCCGAGGGCGCGAAATAGGCGTAGTGCCAGCGGCTCTCCCACGGCTCCGTCCCGCCCCCCTGGGCGAACTCCCGGGCCACGTCGGCCTCGGTGTTGTAGCCGATCGCCAGGTACGGGAACCTCGGGTCCTGGTCAACGCTGTCGATCCGGAACGTGACCGCGTAGATCTCGGCGGTCAACTCCTGCGGAAACTCCGCAAGGGCGCGCGCCGCCATCTCCGTCATGTGCTGCCGGAACGTCGTCAACAGCTTTTCCCTTCACTGGGAACTCCCGGCAATCACCCTAGTTCAGCCGACGGTTCAGTCGATGACCGCGGTGGCCTCGACCTCCACCAGGTGGTCGGGGACGTCCAGGGCCGCCACGCCGATCAACGTGCCCGGCGGCACCGGCGTGACCCCCAACTTCGCGGCGGCCCTTGCCGCCCCCTCCAGGAAGAGGGGCATCTTGTCGGGGGTCCAGTCGACGACGTACACCGTCAGCTTGGCCACGTCGTCGAAGGAGGCGCCGACTCCGGCGAGGGCGGTGGCGACGTTCAGGTAGCACTGCTCGACCTGGGCGGCGAGGTCGCCTTCGCCGACCGTGACGCCCTCGGCGTTCCAGGCGACCTGACCGGCGAGGAACACCAGCTTCGACCCCGTCGCGACCGACACCTGCCGGTAGGCGTCGATCTTCGGCAACCCGTCGGGATTCACCAGAGTGATGGCCATGATGTGCTCGCTCCTCGTCCTTGGAACCTGGGGAACTGATGCCACCGGGGCAACTCGTCCTCGCACTCCGGTGGTTACTTGAGAAACCTAGGAGAGTGAGGGCTGACGTGGAAGAACGCACTTTCCGGTGACTGAGGAACCCTTTGGTGACCGAGGAGTTCGCGTCACCTCCTCTACTGCGGCGGGCCTGACGTCATGATGCGTACGCGGTCGCTCGCGTTGTCGGAGAGGAACGCCGCCAGCGCCTGGCCCTCCCCGGTGACCGCGGTGCGCTCCGCGCGGGAGAAGCGGTTCAGCGGGGCGACCGTCACGGTGTCCTCCTCCACGGTCCAGGTGGCGGCCACCCGGCCGTCCACCAGGACGACGCGGGCTCCGGCCACGGAAAGGCCCCGGTGGGCGTCGTCGATGATGCGGGTGCGGTCCTGGTAGCCGAGGATCGCGTTGTCGAAGGCGGGCAGGAACCGCACCGGGGCAGGTGTTTCGGGGTCCGGGCGCGGCGCTTCGGGCAGGTCGAGCAGCTCCCGGCCCCGCTCGTCCCTGAAGGTGATCAACTCCTCGCGCAGCGCGGCCACGGCTGCCGGCAATCCGGTGAGACCGCACCAGGCGCGCAGGTCGGCCGATGCGGCGGGTCCGTAGGCCGCCAGGTAGCGGCGCAGCAGCGCCTGGCCCGCAGGGTCGGAGCCGTCCAGGGACAGCGGGGCGACCTCGCGCTGCAGCCAGGCCGACAGCGGGACGGTGCGCACCCCCGCCTTCGTCCGCCACAAACCCCGCGGCGGCAACTGCACCATGGGTACGACGGCCATCAGCATCTCCCCCAGCGCCCGCGGCCCCGGCTCCGGCCAGCGCTCGGCGAGGGCACGCGCGAGCTGGGTCATGGAGCGCGGCTCACCGTCGGCCATGACCGACCGGCCCGCTGCCGCGAGCTCGTCGAGGTCCACCGCTTCGAGCTCGCCGCGGTAGACGCCGAGCACCCGTTGGCGCAGCATCGTGTCGTGGCGGGCGCGCCAGGCCAGGGCGTCGTCGGCGGTGACGAGGTGGACCGTGCGGCGCATGAGGTGGGTGCGCACCACGCGCCGCCGTACGAGGAGGTCGGAGAGCTCCGCCGGGTCGAACGCCCGCAGCCGCGACCAGAGGCCGAAGAACGGCTCCTGCGGCTCCTGCGCCTGCAGGCCGCCGAGGTGCGCGACCGCGTCGAGGGCCGGTGCCTCGGCCCGCTCGAGCAGCAGCTGCCGTGCGAGCGTCGCGCGGTTGAGCGCCCGGGTGTCAAGAACGGTCATCGGAGGCCTCCTGCGGAGGGGTCTTGACGGTCACGCCGTTTCCTTCGGTCGGTTTCATCCTGGGTCGCGGTGCGGTGCGTCGCACGTTGCTCAGCTTGCCGTCCGGCCGTCGAGCGCCTCGCGGAGGATGTCCGCGTGGCCCGCGTGCTGGGCGGTCTCGGCGATGACGTGCAGCAGCACGCCCCGCACGCTGCGCACGGCTCCCGGCTCGTGCCAGGGGGCTTCCGGCAGCGGGTGCGTCACCGAGAGGTCGGGTACGGAGGCGACGATCTCCTCGCTGCGGGCGGCGACTTCCTCGTAACGCGCGACGATCCCGGCCAGCGTCTCGCCGGGCAGCATCCGGAAGTCGTTCTGGTGGTCGATCGCCCACTGCGGGAATTCGCGGGCGGTACCGGCCGCGAGGTCTTCCCAGGTGACACCGTCGGGCAGGTCGTAGCGCAGCGCCGACGGGCCGTCGAGGACGAAGCGCAGCCAACCCTCCTCGATGGACGCGACGTGCTTGATGAGCCCGCCGAGGCACAGCGCGCTGACGGTCGGCTGCCGGCTCGCCTGCTCGTCGCTGAGCTCACGCACCGTGCTGATCAGGGCCGATCGCGCGCCGGCGAGTCCGGCAAGCAGGTCGGCGCGCTCGGCGTCGAGAGTCGAGGTCGGGGTGATGGGGGTGCTGGGCGTGGTGGTCACGGTGGTCGCGCCTTCCGGTCGGTCGTGCTCGTTGTCTGGCAAGCACGACTTTCGCAAGAGAAGCGGTCAGGTTGTGGCCGCTTCTCGGGGCACCATGGACACATGCCGAAAACCTCAGGGCGGCTGCTCTCTCTGCTCTCCCTGCTCCAGGCGCGGCGGGACTGGCCGGGGGCGCTGCTCGCGGAGCGGCTGAGCATCAGCCCGCGCACCGTACGCCGTGATGTCGACCGCCTGCGCGAGCTCGGCTACCCCGTCGTGGCCCTCAAGGGACCCGACGGGGGTTACCGCCTTGACGCGGGCGCGGAGTTGCCGCCGCTGCTGTT
The DNA here is from genome assembly GCF_055577715.1 of Streptomyces sp. NPDC033177. Taxonomy (NCBI): domain Bacteria; kingdom Bacillati; phylum Actinomycetota; class Actinomycetes; order Kitasatosporales; family Streptomycetaceae; genus Streptomyces; species Streptomyces sp. NPDC033177. Next base: position 7,575 of record NZ_JBVIPS010000018.1, read on the forward strand.
CGACGACGAGCAGGCCGTGGCCCTCGCCGTGGCCCTCCAGATCGCCACCACCTCCGGCGCCGGCATCGAGGAGGCCGCGGCGCGTGCGCTGACCACGGTCCGCCAGGTCATGCCCGCCCGGCTGCGCCGCCGCATCGACGCCCTCCGGGTGACCGCCGTCAAACGGCCGTCCGTCCCGCCGAACCCGCAGGTGGCCGGCCAGGTGCTCATGGCGCTCAGCGCCGCCGTGCACGCCAGCGAAGTGCTGCGTTTCGACTACGCCCCCGTGTCCCCGCCCGGAGCCAGCGGCGCCGACCGCATCGGGCCCCCTCCTCGCCGGGTGGAGCCCCACCACCTCGTCACCTGGGGCTCGCGCTGGTATCTCGTCGCCTGGGACCTCGACCGCGAGGACTGGCGCACCTTTCGCGCCGACCGGATCACCCCGCGCACTCCCACGGGCCCCCGCTTCACGCCACGCGAGGTCCCCGGCGGCGAGGTGGCCGCCTTCGTCGCCGGCAAGTTCCAGGGCTTCGACGGCTCGGGCGACTGGCCCTGCCGCGGCGAGGTGATCCTGGACCTGCCCGCGGCCGAGGTGTCCCGCTACAGCCGCGAGGGGGTCGTCGAGGAACTCGGCCCCGACCGCTGCCGACTCGTCCTCGGCTCGTGGTCATGGGCCGGTCTGGCCGCCGACATCGGCAGGTTCGACGCCGACATCGAGGTCGTCGGCCCGAGTGAACTCAAGGCCGCCTTCGCCCACTTGGCGCATCGCTACGCCAAAGCGGCCACTTCTGCGCCCAGTTGCGAAGGTCGCCCCGCCTCCGGCGATCAGGGTCAGCCGACAGGGTGATCGCCGGTGGCGCCGTCGATGAGTTCGCGCACGATGTCCATGTGGCCCGCGTGCCGGGCCGTCTCCTCGATCATGTGGATGAGCACCCAGCGCAACGAGGGGTTCGCACCGAAGGGCGTCGTGCCCAGGTCCTCGATGCCGACCTCGGCGATCACCTCGTCGGCGGCGGCCCGCGCCCGGGCGTAGTAAGCCACGATGTCGGCGGTGGTCTCGTGCGGCTCCACCCGCAGATCCGCGCCTTCGTCCTGGGGATCGAAGGGGAAGGGCTCCATCGCGCGACCGAACGTCCCGCAGAACCATCCGTACTCGACGACGGCGAGATGCTTGACCAGGCCGAGCAGATGCGTGCCCGACGGCGTCATGGGCCGCCGCAACTCCGCGTCGTCGAGGCCATCCAGCTTCCACACCACCGCGTCACGGTGCCGGTCGAGGCCGGCGAGCAGGCTCTCCTTCTCGCCGCCCGCATACGTCACATGCGTCGCCATGCGGGAACCCTAACGGTCCTGCCGACGCGAGGATCGACGTCGCCGCTGCCTACTTGTTCGGGTCCCGGAAGCGGCCGAACGCCTTTGTCAGGGCGCTCAGCGGTGAGCCGTCCGCCTTGACGTGACCCGGAGCGGAAGGCCGGGGCGCGCCGTCGCCGCCGGTCAACTCGGCCAGCGCGGCCTGCGCCGCCTCGGCTGCCTGCTGGTACAGGTCGCGGGAGGTCGTCATGGCCTCGAGGGCCTCGGCGTAACGGGTGACCATGCCCTGGGCGTGGGTCAGCTCCTCGTCCGGGGTGAGCAGGTGCCAGCCTTGGCGCAGCCGGGTCAGGGCATGCTCGGCCTCGGCGCTAAGCGGTCGCGGCAGCGCGGCGAACTCCTTGATCCTGTCGAGGAGTCCGGTCGGTTCCGAGCCGTCCAGGAACACCGAGCGCACCGTGAAGCGCTCCGCGTCGTAGTCCGGGGTGGGCGGCACCGTGGGCAGCACGACGGCTCCGCCGCGCGGCATCCGCACGCTCAGCTCCCGCTTCATCGCGAAGTCGGCGATCTGCGCCTGCTCCGGTGTACCCCGGTGCTCGACCACTTGGTGCCGCAGGCTCGGCGGCAGGAACACGGAGAGTGGCCGCTCCCCGATGGCGTCCGGCGTCATCGCCTCATGCACCACGAGATGGATGAACCAGCTCTGCCGGGTGCAGTCACGCAGCCGGTGGCGCAGCTCGTCGTCGTCCTTCGGCAGGTGGTTCGCCGTCCGCAGGCGTACGCCAGGCACCGTGTCGTGGTCCCAGGCGACCCGGTCGCTGTCCGGCCAGAACATGAGGGCGGGCGACGGCCAGTGCATGTCCCACACCCCCTCCGCCTCGGCCGCGAGGACCCAGGTGACGCCCTCGCCTTCCTTGCGGCGGCTCTCGGGGTCGTACAGGGTCAGCTGCGCGCGCACCGTGACATCGTCGGCCACCCGCCAGCGGGCCTCGAAGAGGCGGCGGGCCGAGGGGCCGGGGTCGGCGGACTCGTCCCGCGGGTGCAGGACGGTGGAGCGGGCCGCGTCGACGGGGTCGAGGTCCAGGAAGTCGTCGAGCACCCCGGCCGCCTTGAGGGCGATCAGGTTGCGCCGCACGTCCTGCTCGGGCTCGGGCCCGAGGTGGCGCCCGCGCGCCAGCCACGCGGTGTCGGGGACGGTGGTCGAGGAGCTGCTTTTCTTGGCCATAAAGTCGTTCTGTGAGTGATCGGGGCCCGACCAGTATGGCCCTTGAAGCTCAGGAGGGAAGCGGGGCCCCGCTTGCGGGCGCGCCACGCCGGACGGACCGTGCGTAAGGCATCAAGCCGCTCCGATCCCGCCATCGCAGGTCAAACGGGGGCGTGAACTCCGCGAACATCAGATCGGTGTCATCCGGACCGATGAGTCCTCGTGCGGCACGCTGTCTGAAGAGTGAGAGGGACGGCCGGTCCCCCCGTCACGAAAGTGGTGCGCGATGAGGTTGGTACTGCAGGAGTTCCTGTCGCTCGACGGCGTCTACCAGGGTCCGGGGGCGCCGGACGAGGACACCAGTGACGGGTTCACCCGGGGCGGCTGGTTCGTGCCGCATCTCGACGAGGAGTTCGAACGCCTTGCGGGTACGTGGCTCGGTCAGGCCGACGCGTTCCTGTTCGGCCGCCGTACGTATCTGAACTTCGCGCGGGACTGGCCGAAGATGACCGAGCATCCGGCGGCCGCCATCTTGAACGGGCTGCCGAAGTACGTGGCCTCCCACAGCCTGACCACGGCCGAGTGGGACCCGACCACGATCCTGTCCGGCGACATCCCCGCTCAGGTCGCCGAGTTGAAGCGGCAGCCCGGCCGCGAGCTGCAGATCCACGGCAGCGGTCGGCTCGGCCAGTCCCTGCTGGCCGCCGGTCTGGTCGACGAACTGCGTCTGGCCGTCGCGCCCGTGGTCGTGGGCACCGGCCGCCGCCTGCTGCCGGACGGGGGCGCACCCCTGGGTCTGCGGCTCCTGAGCAACGAGACGACGCCGGGTGGTCTGGCGATTCAGATCTACGAAGCCACGGGACGACCGGAGTACGGGACGTACGGGGCCGACGCGTAGCCCTGCCGACGCCGCTCGCTCGGGTCAGCCGGCTCGCTTGAGGCGTACGACGACGGGGGCGCCGAAAGGGTCGCCCGACTGGTTGACCTGAATGTGCCCGGCGCCCAGCCACTCGTCGGTGCCCGGCACCCGGTGGATCTCCTCCAGCCACAGCGACTGGTTGGACTCCTTGCGGGCTCCCGTCGACAGCGGGAGGCGGTGGCGCTTGATCTTCACGCACCGGCCGTCGTCGGTCATGTACCAGTTGCCGTCGAGGAACAGGCCCTTCTCGTCCTGACCCACCGGGGTCCGCAGCTCGCATCCGCCGGGCGCGGCCTTCTGCTCGGCCCACTTCGAGTTCGATCCGTCCCAGCGCAGCCGGATGAACTGCTCCGCGGGTTCGTTCTCGACCTCGCCGTGGTTGAAGGAGTTGACGCCGTACGCGCGCACCTCACCGCCGTCGAGCGCGAAGACCTGGTTGAGGCCGGCGCCGGGCTCCGGCGGGATCGGCTCCTCGAAGCGGAACTCCGGGGTCTCCACCGCATTCCAGGAGGTGCCGTCCCAGTGCATCGAGGCGGGCTGGCTGTACTCCTCGCCGGCGTTCTCCATCTGGGTGCCGGGCCCGGTCGAGCGGCTGCCGACCGCCCAGACGTCGTCCGGGCCCACCACGGCGAGGTCGGACGCTTCGTACGGCAGCCGGGTCGCGACCCAGCGGGTGCCGTCCCAGTGCTGGGCGGTCCGCTCGCCGCCGAGGGCCCAGATGTCGTCCGGGCCCGAGGCCTCGAGCTCCCCAGGGTTGCCCGGCGGGGGGCTGGGCATCGCGGACCAGCGACTGCCGTCCCACTTCGCCCAGCGGCTCACGGCCGAGGCATCCTCCGAGGTCTGCGGCCGCAACCACAACTCGTCGCCTCCGACCTCTTCGAGCGACGGCGGGTAGACGCTGTCACCGAGAGCTTCGGGAAGGGGTTCGCGCTTCCACTTCGAACCGTCGTAGTGCAACAGGTGGGCGTTGGCCTGCCCGTTGTTCTCGCTCCCCACGGCCCAGATGTCGTCCTCGTCCAGGACAGCGACATCGGAGAGCTCGCCACTGAAGTCGGCGATGTGCTCGAACTCCCAGGTGAGGGAACCCTTGGGCGGGTCCCCCTCCCCGGCGGAGCCGGACCCCCGAGACGCACCGGGCTCGGCCTCGGCCCCACACCCCGCGGCCCCGAACACAACGGCCAGCACGCAACCGACCGCCACTCCCCTACCCCTGATACCCCTGACCCCCACCACGCCGCGAATGATCGCTCCCCCTAGTCCCACTTCAGCGAGCGGGCAGCTTACCTGCGCGTGGCGTCCCTGGGTCAGGGCGGGGTCTCGCCTAGAAACAGCCGGGCGCGCACACTCGTGGATCTCATGGCCCGCGAACTGGAGACGCACTGGCGGGGTGAGGAGAACGGTCTGTTCGCGGTGATGCGCAAGGACCCCGAGTACGCGGACTACATCGCGAACCTGGAGCTGGAACACCGCGGGCTGGCCGCTCTGTTGCCCGCTCTCGACCTGTCGGATGCCGCCGACGTACGCACCCTCGTCGAAGCCGTCGACGACTTGCACCGGCACATCGCCAAGGAGGAGGACGGTCTGTTCCCGGCCTCGCTCACCGCGCTCGACGGCGAGGAGTGGAACCTCTCCATGGCGGCCTGGCGTGCGGCGCACCCCGCATGAGCGTCGCGGGAGGCGGGTTGATCCCTTCCCGTGGACCCGGTGGCGCGTCCCCACCACCCTGCGGGCGTCCGGCCACCACCCCGGCTACCTTCCGCGGCCATGGACACCCTCATCTTCGGCGGCCTGCTGGCCACCCTGTACGCGCTTCACCGGGAGCGGTCGCGGGCCATGACGCTCGTCGGCTGGTGGATCGTGCTCGTGCTCACGATCGTTCTCCTCGCTCACCACATCACCAGCGGCCTTGGCCTTGGGCTGAGCTACTGATGAGCACACTGACGACCCCGCTGCCGGGCACCGAGCGCTACCAGGTGTTCGGCAGGGCCCAGTACTGGTTCGCCTGCTTCTTCGCCGTCGGCTGGACCGGCGTGGTCTGCGGCGGGCTCGGCGTCCAGTTCATCTCCTGGGACTACCCCTGCCCGCTGTGCATGGTGCAGCGCATGTTCATGCTGCTCGCCACGCTGGGAGCGGCGTACATCGTGCGCCGGGGCATGACCGGCACGATCACGGGCCGCGACTACATGACGGGCTGGGGCCTGGCTCTGGTCGCCGTGATGTGCGGCGCCTTCACGTCCTGGCGGCAGACGATGCTGCACATCCTGCCGGGCGACAAGGGCTACGGCTCTCCCGTCCTCGGGCTGCACATGTACGTGTGGGCCTGGATCCTCTTCATGGCCTCGGTGGTGGCGATCGGCGTCGTGATGGCCTTCGCCCACTCCACGGCCGCCACCACGGTGCCCGTCTCAAAGGTCCACAGGATGGCGGGCCGGGTCGTGCTCGGCTTCCTCGCCCTGGTGATCGCGGTGAACCTGGTCGCGGTCTTCCTGTTGGAGGGCTTCCACTGGTTCCTGCCGGACGACCCTGACCGCTACCGCTTCTTCTACGACGTGGGGCTCAAGAACTGAGGCAAGTGAGGGGGTCTGCTCGTCCTGCCTGCGGGGCCGGCCTATGCACCGCCGGTGACGGCTCCCGCCTGGAACGTCTTGCGGTACACCTGCGGCGACACTCCGATCGCCGCGTGCAGGTGCTGTCGCAACGACGTGCCGGTGGCGAAGCCCACCTCCGCCGCGATCCGGTCGACCGGCAGGTCGCTGGACTCCAGCAGATGCCGGGCCCGGTGCACCCGCTGCTGGATCAGCCACCGGCCGGGGCTCGTGCCCGTCTCCTCCTGGAAGCGGCGGGCGAAGGTGCGCGGACTCAGCCGGGCGTGCGCGGCCAGCTCCCGCAGGGCGAGCGGCCGGTCGAGGTGCTCCAGGGCCCAGGCGCGGGTGGCGGCGGTGCCGGTGACGCCCTCGTCCGGGATCGGCTGCTCGATGTACTGCGCCTGGCCGCCCTCCCGCCACGGGGGTACGACACAGTGCCGGGCGACCCGGTTGGCGACCGCGCTGCCGTGATCGGAGCGCACCACGTGCAGGCACACATCGACCCCGGATGCGGCCCCCGCCGAGGTGAGCACGTCGCCGTCGTCGACGAACAGCACGTCGGGGTTCAGGTCGACGCCGGGGAACATCTTCCGGAAATGGTCCGCGAGCGCCCAGTGCGTGGTCGCGGGCCGCCCGTCGAGGAGCCCGGCCGCGGCGAGCGTGAACGCCCCCGTGCAGATGGAGACGAACCGCGTGCCCGGCCTGATCCGGGAGAGTGCGTGCCGCACCGGCTCCGGCAGCTCGGCGGTGACGCGCCGCAGGTCGTACGGCGGCAGCACCACCGTGCCCGCGCTCGCCAGCGTCTCGGGGCCATGCCCGACGGTGATGCTGAAATCGGCGTCGGTGGCCACCGTGCGGTCGTCCGTCGCCGCGCAGGTCACCACTTCGTATGCCCCGGGGACCATCGGGAAGACCCTGTTCGGGATGCCCAGCTCGAAGGGGTAGACGCCGTCGAGGGCGAGCACGACCACGCGGTGCGGTCGACGGGGGAGGAAGTCCATCGAAGCCATGGCACGATTCTATCGCTTCATGGCAATCTTGCCATTGCCCAGGTCAGGCCCTTGCCGCACGCTGGAGTCATGACCAACGACACCGTGACCATGAAGGCCATCAGCCAGGACGTCCTGGGCGAGCCCGACGTACTCAAGGAGATCGAGGTCGCTCGCCCCCAACCCGGGGTCGGCCAGATCCTCGTCGCCGTGCACGCGGCGGGCGTGAACCCCACCGACTGGAAGCACCGCAGGTTCGGCGCGTTCCTGGGACAGCCGCCGTTCACGCTCGGCTGGGACGTGTCGGGCGTCGTCGAGGCGGTCGGCATCGGCGTCTCACTGTTCGAGCCGGGCGACGAGGTGTTCGGCATGCTCCCGTACCCGTACGGGGCCGGCTCGCACGCCGAGTACGTGACCGGCCCCACCCGCGCCTTCGTGCCGAGGCCCGCGGGGTTGAGCCACGTCGAGGCGGGCGCCCTGCCGCTGGTCTCGCTGACCGCCTGGCAGGCCCTGGTCGACAACGCACAAGTAGAGCCGGGCCAGCGGGTGTTGGTGCACGCGGCGGCCGGCGGCGTGGGTCATGCGGCGGTGCAGATCGCCAAGGCGCGCGGCGCCCACGTCATCGGCACGGCCTCGGCGGCCAAGCACGACTTCGTGCGCGGCCTGGGCGCGGACGAGGTCATCGACTACCGCACCGCCGACTTCGTCAAGGAAGCCCGCGACATCGACGTCGTCCTCGATCCGCTGGGCGGCGAGGACCGGCTGCGCTCCCTGGAGGTGCTGCGGCCGGGCGGCATCCTGGTGTCGATCCTGCCCGGCAACTTCGGTGAAGTGGCCGAGCGTGCGGCGGAGTTGGGCGTACGCGCCACGGACATGCTCGTGGAGCACGACCAGGCGGGCATGACGGCCGTCGCCGCGCTCGCCGAGTCCGGGCAGCTGCGGGTCCACGTGTCGCAGACGTACCCGCTCTCCGAGGCCGCCAAGGCGCACGCTGAGGGTGAGACGGGCCGCGTCACGGGGAAGCTGGTGCTCACCGTCCGCCCGTAGGCGCACTTGATCGGCACGGCACGAAGGCGGGGGGGGGGGGGGAAGAGGGGGGGGGGACCACCCCCCCCCCCCCCCCCCCCCCCCCCCCCCCCCCCCCCCCCCCACCCCCCGGGGT
>NZ_JBVIPS010000019.1:0-8173 GCF_055577715.1 Streptomyces sp. NPDC033177
CAGCAGCTTGGCCATGGAACACCTCCCTCCCTGCGCTAGTAAGCGCTGTTGAGTACCGGTACACCGTAACGCTGACTACCAGTACTTAGCAAGACAGACTAGGGAAGACATGGATCGGCACCGCTCGTCCGGAGGTCCACGGCCATCGCGAACGGCCCCCAACTCACCTGTGTTGTCAGGTGAGTTGAGGGCCGTGCGTCGACGGGGGAGAGCTCGGCGCCGCTAGTGGTGCCGCCACCCACGGTTGTGCAGGGTCGTCACCAGCACCTCGCGCAGATCCCGGGTGACGCTGAGCTGGGCACGGCCGGTCGGCCGGCCTGCTGAGTGCTCCAGGTGTACGTCCTCGACGTTGACGCCGGCGCTGGAGGCGTCGGTGAAGAGCCGGGCCAGTTCGCCCGGCTGGTCGCCGATCATGACCGTCACCGTCTCGTACTGTTCCGGAACGGTGCCGTGCTTGGCGGGGATCCGGGCCCGTCCTGCCTGTCCGCGGCGCAGCAGGTCCTCGACGATGCGCGCGCCGTTGCTGCGCTTGTCGTCGTCGGTCGCCCCCATGGCCCGCAGACCCATGACGGCGTCGTCCAGGCTCTCCGACAGCTCTTCGAGCAGATCGGCCACCACCAGCGCGTTGGCATCGAGGATGTCCACCCACAGGCCCGGGTCCGCGGCCGCGATACGGGTGAGGTCGCGTACGCCCGAGCCCGCGAGGCTCACCATGCGCTCATCGGCCGGTTCCAGGAGGGCGGCGACCAGGCTTGCCACCAGGTGCGGGGCGTGCGAGACAAGGCCGACCGCGCGGTCGTGGGCCGCCGCCTCCATCAACACGGGCACGGCCCCGCACACCGCGACGAGTTGGAGTGCGGCGTTCAGGGTGTCGGTGTCGGTCTCGCTCGTGGGCGTGAGGACCCAGTTGCACCCGTCGAAGAGGTCCGCGCGGGCGGCGAGCGGCCCGCTGCGCTCGCTGCCCGCCATCGGATGGCCGCCGATGTAGCGTGCGTTGTCGCAGGCGAGAGCGATGACGTCCTGCTGCGGCCTGGCCTTGACGCTGGCGACGTCGGTGTAGTGCCGCGCCACGTCTTCGGCCTGCAGGCGTACGAGGACGTCGGCCACCAGTGCCGGCGGTACGGCCACGATGGCCAGATCCACCGTCTTCGGCGGTTGTTCCACGGAGCCGGCGCCGAGCGAGGACGCGATCTTGGCCGAGACGGGATCCGAGTCCCTCAGGTACACGCCGACCCCGTGGGCCTTGAGGGCCAGCGCGACCGAGGTTCCTATCAAACCGGTGCCGACCACCAGGACATCTTTCATCGAGACCATTTCCACTCCTGGGTCGGCAACGGAGCGGATGCGGTGGACGCACCCGGGCGTTGCTCAACGTTCCGATGGTGTCTACCGACGGATCGTGCTTAGTGGTGGAGCCCACTTCCTGAGCGCGTGCTGTCCGGAGCCGTCCGGACCGGCCGTCAGCCGCTCGGCAGGAGCGACGGGGACGCGGTCGCCTCGATGAGGCTGAAGTTCGACTCCCCGACGGGCAGCACCCTGGTCCTGACGAGGCCCACAGTGGCGAACAGCTTGTCGAACTCCGACAGCGTGCGCTCCCGGCCGCCGAGGAGCACCAGCATGCCGAGGTCGCTCCAGCGTGCCGGATGGGGTTCGGTGGCCTCGGGCACGAGGAGTTCGCACACCAGTATCCGGCCGCCGGGGGACAGCGCCCTGAGGCTGGCGCGCAGAATGTCGGCGGCCTTCTCGTCGTCCCAGTCGTGCAGCACGCTGCCCAGCACGTGCACGTCCGCACCCTTGGGGAGCTCGTCGAAGAAGTCACCGGTCACCAGCGTGCACCGGTCCCGGACGGGGGCGAGCGGGGTGTCGTGCGCCGCCAGGTCGATCACCGAGCGGCGATCGAACAGTACGCCGCTCAGGTGTGGTTGGGCCTGCAGGATCGCGGAGATCACCGTGCCCGTGCCGCCTCCGATGTCCATGACCGTGCGCGCCTCGTCCCACACCGGAAGTTCGGCCAGGCCGCCGTAAAGGCGCTTGGCCCGCTCCTTCATGCGGGTGTTGAAGGCGGCCTCGGTCGTGGGCTTCGTGTCCTGGTCCACGAAGAAGGTCTCGCCGTGGGCCGCCGGGAGCGGCTTCCTGTCCGCCGCGGCGTCGGCTGCCCGCAGCCAGGCCCGGTACGAATCCAGGTTGGACAGCGTGGCCCGCATCGACACGGCCGAGTCGGCCTTGAGGACCGCGCCCAACTCCGTGGGGGCAAAACGCCCACGGTGATTCCGGGCGAAGAAGCCCGCACCGGTGAGGGCGTTCAACAGGCTCATGAGCGGCTCCGCCGCGAAGCCGACGGTGTCCGCGAGTTCCTCGGGCGTCGACCCGTCCGGCGCACAAGCGTCGGCCACACCAAGCCGCGCGGCTATGGCCAGCGCATAGGGAAGCACCGTGACGATGCTATCGTCCGCCATCAGCAGGAATTCGCGCACGACCGGATCGGGCACGGCGCGCACCAGCTTTTCCAATTCAGTCAGCGTACTCGCCCCACTCTTAGTCGATGCCCGTCGGTTTGCGAAAGTAACTGCGCCGTCCGCCGGCAGAGATGTGCAATTCGGGTTCATGGAAGCATTTCCATCCTCATGTGCCACGCCTACGAGGATTCCAGAAGGCGGCTGAAAATCACAGATTCACATCCAGATTTGGGCCCCCGTCCGCCCGTTCAACGGTCAGGGTGGACGTGGATGCCGTTCGACATTCCGTGAAGTAATGGACGGGCAGCCGGAACACGCTCTATGGTCGGCCGCGACGAGGTATCCGCTGAATACCGGCGGACGTGGGCGTCCGCACCGCTGTCCTGTCGACGGGACAGCGGAAGGCCCCGGCAGGGCAAGCCGCGCCTTCGTGCGCGCCGGAGTCACTGCCGATCAAAATCATCGAGGTTGCCGAACGCCTAATGCTCGCTCTCGCGCTGGTCGGCGGTTTCGCCGTCATGGCCGCGCCGGGCATATAACCCGTTCCGCAAGGCATGCAGTACCCGAAACACCTGAAAAGGAGCTGACGCATGAACCCACTCGGCGATGGTGTTCTGGAGAAGGCTGCGGCGGAGTACGCCGAGCAGGGCTTCTCCATCATCCGCAACGTCGTTTCGAAGGAACTCCTGGAAGAGGTGAACGCCCATGTCGACTGGCTCACCCGCAAGTACCCGGACCTTCGTCCCGAGCACTTCCACCACCCGCTGATACGCAACGACGCCTTCTGGGCGCGCCTGGTCTCCGACTCCCGTCTGGTGGACATAGCGGAGTTCTTCCTCGGCCCGGATCTGGCGTCCTTCACCGCCCACTACATCTGCAAGCCTCCGTACGACGGACAGCCCGTGCTGTGGCACCAGGACGGGGCGTACTGGCCGCTGAGCCCCATGGAGGCGCTCACGGTGTGGCTGGCCGTCGACGAGTCCACCACGGAGAACGGCTGCCTGCAGATGATCCCGGGCAGCCACGCGCTGCCGCTGCACCAGCCGTCGTCCCGCACGGACACGGACAACATGCTGTTCTCCTCCTCCGACGAGAACCTGGTGCGAGAGTGGGTCGAGGAGCGCGGCATCGTGCACATCGAGCTCCAGCCGGGGGACGTATCGATCCATCACCCCAACCTGCTGCACTGCTCGGACCCGAACACCTCCGCCAAGCGGCGGTGCGGTCTCGACATGGGCTACATCTCGACGAGCACGCAGACCCACGGCAACGGGGTCTACATCGACCCGCTGCTGGTACGCGGCAGCGACACCAAGGGCCTCAACAGCTACCGCCCCTTCCCCACTTACCAGGAGGGCGAGACGATTCCGTTCGCCGGCCAGGACGAGTGGGACGACCAGGCGGCCAAGCTCAACGCGGCCCTGCCGGTGCGTTCCCAGGACCTCTCCGAGAGCCCGATCGAGACGACCCGGCACATGATCGACCGGCTGCGCGAGGGCACCACGTCCCGCTGAGCGCAGCGGGAACACAGCAGCATCGGCCGATGGCCCACCGCGGACACATGCGGTGGGCCATCGGCCGTTGGCTTGTGCCGTGGACCCCGGTGACGGAGTGGCGGTCGATGCGCCGGCCGCTGTGCTGGTGGAGCCGGATCGTGTGGTCGTCCCCGAGGGATCCCACGAAGACGCCCGCGCGCCTCCCCGCGAGATCTGCGGGGATGCGCGCGGGCGTCCTCCGGCGCACCCAGGACCCGATCTCCCGGGCAGGGCGCCGCGAGCCGCGTACCGCGTCAGTGCCAGGAGGTCAGCAGCTTCAGCAGTTCCTCCGGCGCCTTCAGGAAATCGTGGTGTCCGCCGTCGACGACGCGGAACTCGACCGAATCCGCGTACTGACGCCAGCCCTCGAGCTGGTCGAGAGTCATCTCGGGGTCGTCCCGCCAGTGCAGTACGACGATGGGGCATCCCACCGCGACGGGCTCCGTCCGCCGGTACTCACTCGCGGCGGCGAGATCACGCAGCAGCACGGCCAGGCCCACATCGATCATGTCCGGCCGCGGTTCGATGCCCCGGCCGCGGACGACCGATTCCAGCTCGGCGCGCAGCTCGGATTCGGTCATGGCGAGCATCCGGTCGCGCGAGGCGTCGTGCGGTGCCGGCTGGCCCGACACGAAGAGGCAGTCCGGCTGGCGCAGACCCCGTTCGGCGAGCCGAACCGCGGTCTCGTACGCGGGAAGCGCGCCCGCGCAGTGCCCGAAGAACGCGAACGGCCGGTCGGAACGCGGCACAAGCTGTTCCACCAGGCTGGCGGCGAGGTTGTCGTAGGTGCCGTAGTGGGGTGCGGCCAGCCGGTTCTCGCGGCCGGGAAACTGCACCGGGCTGACCTCGACGTCGTCGATGGCGGTCGGCCAGGCGCTGAACGCCGAAGCTCCGGACCCTGAGTAGGGGAAGCAGAAGAGCTGTGCGCGGTGATCGCCGGACTGCGGCCGGACGAACCACGGCGACGTGGCGGTGGCGGTGCCGGATGTCATGGCGTCCTTCGTTTCTGGGCGACGATGGGGAGGTGGGTCATCCCGGCGATGAAGTACGACCGCAGGTGCTGCGGTTCGCCGGCGAGGTCGATGGAGCCGAACCGCTGGAGCAGCTCCTCGAAGAAGATGCGCAGGGTCAGCCGGGTCAGCGGCGCACCGATGCAGAAGTGCGGCCCGTACCCGAAGGCGACCTGGCGCTTGGCGTTGCTCCGCGTGATGTCGAAGTCGTGCGGGTCGGTGAACTGGGACGCGTCCCGGTTGGCCGACCCGATCCAGGCGACGACCGCCCCGCGGGCCGGGATCGTGCCTCCGGCGATCTGGACGTCCTCGACGGCGTACCGCATGAAGTTGCAGGCGGCCGAGGTCCAGCGAAGGCCTTCCTCGACCAGGTTCGGGATCAGGCTCGGGTCGGCCTGTGCCTTGGCGAACTGCTCGGGCCGCTCGATGAGCGCGTGCACGGTGCCGGAAACGGTGTGCGGGGTGGTGACGTTGGCGCCCAGCAGGATGCTGTAGCCGTCGAGCGCGATCTCCTCGTCGGTCAGCGGCGCGCCTCCCGGGCGGACGCTCATGAGGTGGTGGAGGAGGCTGTCGTCCTCGCCTCCGGACGCCCTGCGCTCCTTGACCCAGTCCTTGACGTAGGTGACCAGCTCGTGGTGGGAGATGGCCAGGGTCGCGGCCTCGCTGCCCTGCAGGAAGTGCGGGTCCGAGGGGGCCGTCACCATGGCGGTGAGCTGGACGAGTTCTTCCCAGTCCTTGGCGGGGATCCCGAGGAGCGGGCCCGTCACCAGGGCGGGCAGGAGCAGCGCCTTCTCGGCCAGGTCGAAGGTCTCCCCGTCGAGTGCGGGCTGCAGGAAGCGCACGATCGTCGTGCGGATGCTGTCCTCCCAGGACTTCACCGCCCGAGCGGTGAGCTTGGATCCGAGGGGCCTGCGGACCTCGGTGTGCCGGGGCGGGTCGGTGGACGTGAGGAGCACTCCGGCGGCGACGTCGTCGGTCCCGAGGTGGGTGGGTACGGTGCCGCGCTCGGAGGTGAACTCGCGGTGGTCGCCGAGCACCCGGCAGACGTCCTCGTAACGGGTGACGGACCAGAACTCCCGTCCGTCGGCCAGGACTTGGTGGTGCAGCGGCGCCTTCTCCCGCATCGCGTCCCAGACGGGGTGCGGGTCGCCCGACGTGTAGAGGTCCAGGTCGAACAGGTCGACGCTGTCGAGGTCGATGTCGCGGGGGGCGCCCGGCATCAACCTCACGGCCGGGCCCTTCCCTGCTCGATCAGCTCGGCGACGCGCGCCGGCGTCTGAGCCAGGTAGAAGTCGCGTACGGACAGCTGGACTTCGTAGTCCTTGGCCACTCGGTCGATGATCTTGATGCCGGTCAGCGAATTGCCGCCGAGCGCGAAGAAGTCATCGTCCGCCCCGACGTCACTGGCGTCGAGGTACTCCTGCCACAGTGCCGAGACCTCCCGCACCAGTGGCGCGGGCGCACCCGAAGGCGCGCCTTGTCCCTCCGAAGCCTCGTCCTGCCCCTCTCGCTCCTTGACCTGCGGCGACGATTCCATAGTCAGCCTTTTCCTTCCTGCGCCGAATGGGAGTGCCTGCCCACGCCATCACGGCCGCTGAGGGACTTTTCCGTTGCCTCGTCGGCGAGATGGATCCTTTGAATGGCTGAAAGGAGTCCGGGGGATTTCTCCTGGTGAATTATTCACACCCGGGGGCCATCGCAAAGCCAAGATATTTGGCCGGGAAGTCCCGCACAAGAGATGACAGTGCGCGAAGGCCCCCACAGAGCGCCGGTGTCCCGGCAACAGGACAGGAACTCACGCTCTTTCCTGCCCGGTTGCCGGGGCGCCGGGCGACTCTTTCGCGCCCGTGACATGTGCGGATCGGTGCGAATCACATCATCCGCTCAAGGAGTGCTCGAAGAATGCTCAAGGCCGACTAAGGGCAGCTGCGCGCAGCGAAGCCGACGCGTTCCGGAACCGTTACGGTGACGGACGGAAATGACCTGCTCGGCAGCTTACCTGGCATGTCGAAGAATTTGACTGTTGAAGGGGAGGGACTTCCTTGCTCAAGTCACAAAGGCTCGCGGTGCTGCCCATCGACCAGTACGACCTGGATTCCGAGTTCTCCGTCGTTGACGGCCATGCGTACGGAGGCGAATACGACGCCTTCACCTTCGGTTCGTGGTCGTCCCACGTCCTGGCCAACGGCAGCGGCGCGGATTCCGACACCTCGTTCCGCCCCCACGACGGCCGTATGGCCCTCACCGACCTGGGCAAGCAGTTGCCGGGCATCATGTCCCTGGTGACCGAGCATTTTCCCCTGGACCGGTTGCAGTGGGTGCGCATCTTCCGGGCCGAGGACGCCATCCTCGCCCCGCATGTGGACTTCCTCGAATGGGCCGAACCCGGCACCAGGCTGCAGATTCCGCTGCGCACCAGCGAGGACAACCTCCATTCGGAGAACGACACCGTCTATCACCTCCGCCGCGGTGAGGTCTGGAAGATCCACACGACCGATCCTCACTCGACACGCAGCTCCGCCGAGACGGCCCGTCTCTCCCTCTGCCTCGACTTCTCGGGCGCCGATGAGCCCATCGCGATCCGGGGGGAAGTACCCGCGACCGAGCCCGTCCGCATCATCGAACGGCCCGAAGCGTCCGAAGCGGAGCTCAAAGAACTCCTCGGTGTCGGCAGCAGCTTCTCCCCGGAGTCCATGCGGTCGGAGTTCCGTCGGTTCGTCGAGTTCCACTTCGAGCGGCGCTCGCATGCGGCCCAGACGTACGACTGGTACGAAGAGGCGGCGCGGCTCACCGGGGACGCCGACATGGCCGTGAAGGCGCGGGCGTTCGGCACTTACTGCATCCAGAAGCGGGCCGACGGGGAGGTCTTCCTCTGGTGAGTGGTCTCGTCACCGTCGGCCATCGGGGCGAGGGTCCTGCGGTCCGGCGAACCGGCCGGCGCAGCGTCAGGTCCGGTCTCCGAGCGATCCCGTTGGACGAACCGCCCGCCAGGCTCGGTGAGTTGCAGGCGGGCGGTGCCGTGAAGAGAGGCCGCTGAACTGGGCGTTCGCAGTGCGGGCACACACCTCCACTATTCCGTCTTGCTAAGTACTGGTAGTCAGCGTTACGGTGTACCGGTACTCAACAGCGCTTACTAGCGCAGGGAGGGAGGTGTTCCATGGCCAAGCTGCTG
>NZ_JBVIPS010000020.1:0-5405 GCF_055577715.1 Streptomyces sp. NPDC033177
CCACCGTCACCGGCACCCTCGCCACCCCCGGCCAACTGACCTCCCCCGACTACTGGGTCAGCCAACTGCGCGGCACCGTCCGCTTCCACGACGCCATACAAGCCCTGGCGGACGAGGGCGTCGGCCTGTGCCTCGAAGTCGGCCCCGACGCCGTGCTCACCGGCATGATCCGAAACGGTCAGGGCGAAGGCGAACCCGCCATGACCGCCGTGCCCCTGCTGCGTGCTCGGCATTCCGAGACCGCCGTGCTCAGCGCGGGGGTGGCCCAGGCCCACGTGCAGGGTGCGCACATCGACCTCGCCGCGTTCTTCCCCGGGGCGACCCACGTCGACCTGCCCACCTATGCCTTCCGGCACAGCCGCTACTGGCTGACCTCCGCGCAGCGAGCGACCAGCCCTGACGCCGCCCCGCACCCGCTCCTTGACACGGTCGTCGAGCTCGCCGGCCGGGACGAGACGGTCCTCAGCGGCTGCCTCAGCTTCGATGACCACCCTTGGCTCGTCGACCACACGATCGACGGCAATGTGCTCCTTCCGGCGACCGCGTTCCTCGAGCTCGCGGCGGCAGCGGCCGCCCGTACCGGTGCGGCCGGAGTGGAACAGCTGGTCCTGGAGGCGCCCCTGCGCCTGCTCAAGGGTGAGTCCGTCCGGTTGCAGATCATCGTCCAGACACCTGACCAGGACGGCATCAGGGCGTTCTCCGTTCACGCGCGGCCCGCCGACGCGGACGGTGAGGGCACCGCCGAGTGGTCCCGTTACGCGAGCGGCAGCCTCTCCCCCGCAGGCGACACCGCACCGGAGCCGGCCACCTTCGAACCCCTGCGCAACTGGCCCCCGCAGCACGCCACCGAGATTCCGCTGGACGGCGTCTACGCACGCCTGGCTGAGCTCGGATACGAGTACGGCCCCGCTTTCCAAGGACTCCGAGGCCTCTGGCAGCGCGGAGAGGAGCTGTACGCAGAGGTCGAGCTGCCCGGTCAGCTCCGCGGCGCGGCAGGCGAGTTCGCCGTGCATCCGGCACTGCTGGACGCCGCGATCCAGCCACTGGTCGTATCGGCGTCCGAGGAGCTCGCGGCCGGCGGCCTCCTGCGGCTGCCCTTCGACTGGCACGGCGCCGCTTTCTGGCACCCCGATGGCCCCACGGACCTGCGCGTACGACTCACACCCTCGGGCGGCGACAGCACCGCCATCGCGATCACCGACCAGCACGGCTCTCCCGTCGCGCGGGCTCGTGCACTGACCATGCGGCCGGTGTCCCGGCAGCAGTTCACCGGCCGGTTCGACGCGGGGGCTTTTGCCCCGCACGCCGTGGAGTGGCAGCCGGTCACGGCACCGGACCTCGATGAAGCGCCCGAGGAGCTGGTGTACCTCACTGATCGCCTGCCCGAGGACGTCGGCACGACCGTACTCCAGGTACCGCCGCGCAACACCGACACGGATGTCGCCGGTGGGGTGCGCGGTGTCGTGGGCGGGGTTCTGGAGTGGGTGCGGACGTGGCTGGGTGATGCCCGGTTCGAGGACTCGCGGCTGGTCGTGGTGACGCGCGGTGCGCTGGGTGCGGTCAAGGGCGAGGGGATCGCGGATCTCGCGGGTGCCGCGGTGTGGGGGCTGTTGCGGTCGGCGCAGTCGGAGCACCCGGGCCGGATCGTTCTGGCGGACCTGGAGGAGAGCCCCACCGGGCCGGAGGAGTTGGCCGGACTGCTGCGGGCCGTCGCAGGCTCGGGGCTCGCGCAAGTCGCCGTACGTGAGGGGCAGTTGCTGGCACCGCGCCTGGTGCGTACCGCCACGACCGGCGTGGGTCCGGACTGGGGCGAGGGCACGGTCCTGGTCAGCGGCGCGACCGGCACCCTGGGCGCGATCGCGGCCCGCCACCTCGTACGGGAACGCGGCATCCGGGATCTGCTGCTGCTCAGCCGCAGCGGCGAATCCGCCCCTGGCGCGGGGGAGTTGCGCGCCGAACTGGAAGCACTCGGCGCACGCGTGACGATCGCCGCGTGTGACGTCGCCGACCGCGCCGCGCTCGCCGACATCCTGGCCCGCATACCCGCGGACCACCCGCTGACGGGTGTGGTCCACACGGCAGGCGTCGCCGAGGACGGCGTACTGTCCGAAATGAGCCAAGAACAGTTGGAGCGAGTCCTTCGGCCCAAGGTCGACGGCGCCTGGAACCTGCACGAACTCACCCGCGAGCACGACCTGAAGGCCTTCGTCCTCTACTCCTCCCTGGCCGGACTCCTCGGCACAGCGGGCCAGGCCAACTACGCGGCGGGCAACGCGTTCCTGGACGGCCTCGCCGCCCTGCGACGCGCCCAAGACCTGCCCGCCGTATCGATGGTGTGGGGCCTGTGGCAGGAATCCAGCGGCATCAGCGGCGAACTCAGCGAAGTCGACCTGCGACGACTCAACCGCATGGGACTGCGGGCACTGCCCTCCGCCGAAGCGATGAGCCTGTTCGACGCGGCCCTTACGGCAGACGAACCGGTCCTCGCACTGACCGGCATCGACACCCGCGCCCTGCGTGCCCGGGGCGACGACGTACCCGACCTGCTCCAGGCACTGGTACCCACGGCGCGACGGTCACGCGCCGCGGCCGGGAGCGAGACCAGCGGTGCACGACCACAGTCGCCGAGCACGCAGCCACAGTCGCTGGGCGCACGACTCGCGGGGCTGCCCCCCGAGGAGCGTGAACGGTCCACGACCGAGCTCGTCCGCGGAGTGGTCGCCGACATTCTGGGCCATGACGATCCGAACGAAGTCGAAGTCGACCGCGCCTTCCAGGAGCTGGGATTCGACTCCCTCAACGCCGTCGAACTGCGCAACCGGCTGAACAAACTGAGCGGACTGCAGCTGGCCAACACCGTCGTCTTCGACTACCCCTCCATCGCCGCCCTTGCCGGGTTCCTGGCCGGACAACTCGCCACCCAGCACGCCCCCGCGCCCAGCGCCCTGCCCACCACCCCCGCCGGCGGTCCCGTCTCTCCGCTGCTCCAGCGGTTGGCAGCCCTCCAGGCGGACGAGCGGAAGCGGGCGATCGTGGAACTGGTGCAGGAAGAAGTGGCCGACATCCTGGGACACGACGACCCGCGGGAGATCGAAGCGGACCGTGCCTTCCAGGAGCAGGGGTTCGACTCCCTGAGCGCGGTGGAGTTGCGGAACCGGTTGAACAAGGCGAGCGGAGTGCGGTTCACGAACACCGTCGTCTTCGACTATCCCTCGGTCGGTGCGCTCGCCGGGTTCCTGGACGAGCAACTGGCCGACCAGATCGACCAGCTCACCAGGGTCACACAGGGCGAGAGCGCACCGGACACCGTGCTCTCGCACCTGGGCGAGTTGGAGGAGCGCATCCGCGGTGTCGGCGATGACGACGCGCTGCGGCGCCAGATCACCGAGCAGCTGCAGCGGCTCCTGGAGCTGACCGGGGCCGGGCTTGACGAAGACCTCGATTCCGCCAGCGACGAAGAGCTCTTCGCGCTGGTGGACGGGGTCGAGTAACCGCACACCGGCAGGCAGGCCCGGACACCCCGCTTCACCTCACACATGAACTTTGAAGGGTTGAATTCTGATGGCGGACGAGAAGGAACTCCGGGAGTACCTCAAGCGCGCGATAGCCGACGCGCGGGACGCGCGGGGCCGGCTGCGTGAGGTGGAGGAGAAGGCGCGGGAGCCGATCGCGATCGTGGGTATGGCCTGCCGCTATCCGGGCGGTGTCACGGACGCCGAGGGCCTGTGGAACCTGGTCGACCAGGGCGTCGACGCGGTCTCGCCGTTCCCGACGGACCGCGGCTGGCCCGAGGACCTGCACGACCCGGACCCGGACAGCGTGGGCAAGTCGTACGTGAGCGAAGGCGGTTTCCTGGACGTCGTGAGCGGCTTCGACCCCTCCTTCTTCGGGATGTCTCCGCGTGAGGCCACGGTGGCGGACCCGCAGCAGCGGCTGCTCCTGGAGACCACTTGGGAGGCGATGGAGAACGCGGGCGTGGTGCCCGCCACCCTGCGCGGCAGCCGCACCGGCGTGTTCGTCGGCCAGATGTACCACGACTACGGAGCGCGCCCCAACCTCCCCAAGGAGGGCTACGAGGGCAATCTCGTCAGCAACAGCATGGGCAGCATCGCCGCAGGTCGAGTGGCTTACACGTTCGGTTTCGAGGGGCCGACGGTGTCCGTGGACACGGCGTGCTCCTCGTCGCTGGTCGCGATGCACATGGGGGCGACGGCGCTGCGCCGGGGCGAGTGCGATCTGGCCTTCGCCGGGGGTGTCACGGTGCTGTCCACCCCTGTGTCGTTCGTGGAGTTCTCGCGGCAGCGGGGGCTCGCGGCGGACGGCCGGTGCAAGTCGTTCGCGGCGGCCGCGGACGGTACGGGCTGGGCCGAGGGTGCAGGAGTGCTGCTGTTGGAACGCCTGTCAGACGCGCGGCGCCTGGGACATGAGGTGCTGGGAGTGCTGCGGGGCTCGGCCGTGAACCAGGACGGTGCCTCCAACGGCCTGACCGCACCCAACGGACCCTCCCAAGAACGCGTCATCCGCGACGCCCTGGCCGACGCCGGACTCAACCCCGGCGACATCGACATCGTCGAAGCACACGGCACAGGCACCCGCCTCGGCGACCCCATCGAAGCCCAAGCCCTCCAAGCCACCTACGGCCACCACCGCACAAACGGCCAACCCCTCTACCTCGGCTCACTCAAGTCCAACATCGGACACAGCCAGGCCGCCGCAGGAGTCGGCGGCGTCATCAAAATGGTGCAGGCCATGCGCCACCGCACCATGCCCCGCACCCTCCACGTCGACCAGCCCACCCCCCACATCGACTGGGACTCCGCCGCCATGGAACTCCTCGTCGAACCACAACCCTGGCCCCACACCCACGACCGCCCCGCCCGCGCCGCCGTCTCCTCCTTCGGCCTCGGCGGCACCAACGCACACGTGATCCTGGAGGCAGCTCCCGAGGTATCCGGGGAGCAGGGGCGGGGGCAGGGGCAGGCGCGGGACAAGGCTGCTGGTGCGGTCGTGCCGTGGGTCTTGTCGGGGCGTTCGGCGGAGGCGGTGCGTGCGCAGGCGGCCCGCCTGGCCGAGCACATCGAGCGCACGGGCCTCTCGGACGCGACGCATACGGCCGATACCACGGAGCCCGCGGACGCCGCTGATCTGGCTTGGTCACTGGTGTCGAGCCGTGCACTGCTCGAGTCCGGCGCGGTCGTCGCGGGCCGGAACCGGGACGAGCAGCTGGCTGCTCTCAAGGCGCTGGCCTCGGGCGCGACCGATCCGGGCGTGGTGGTCCAGGAGCGCTCCCGCTCCGGACGGCTGGGCTATGTCTTCTCGGGTCAGGGGGCGCAGCGGCTGGGCATGGGCCGTGAACTCGCCGCCCGCGTACCGCAGTTCGCCGCCGCACTGGACGAGGTGTGCAA
>NZ_JBVIPS010000021.1:0-3721 GCF_055577715.1 Streptomyces sp. NPDC033177
CCGACGTGTGGTTGGTGAAGATCACTATTTCAGTGCTGCATGCGAAGAACTCAATACTCTGGCCTTGTAGGCTCCTATCTCACGAAAGTAATCAGCGTTACTCTTGATGCCCTTCCGCTGAAGGCGTGACTCCTCCGCGTACCAGGCTTTCACGAGGCCCGCTGCACGTTTGCACGTAACGTCTGCCACGGCCGTATCGACTTCTCGCTTGGAGCTTGGGCGGCTGGTCCTGTCCGACATATCACGTGACCACCACGCCGAATCACCGATTGACTTATAAGGATCCGAATATTTGTAACCCTTACCTTTCATGCAAGCACGCCAGGTGCGTAGATTGTCCGACACTGCGGGAGAGTGGAGAGCATCCAAAAGCAGCTTTTGACTGAGACCGATGAGTCGCCCGTAATTATTCTCGGCCCTTCTACCGAGGCTCGCATCCGCCTTTCTGTCACACCCCTCACTCTTCGCTTGTTGCTCGCTTTCGTGAGGAATCTCGTGATTCTCGCTTGCAGTCTGTCGCTCCGGAGGTTCATGAAAGCCGAATTTCCTGGCAACCTCGATCTCGATCAGTCCGTATCGCCGCCGGTTAGGCAGGTCCTCGACCGTTTTTACCCTCTCTCGAACCCTCCACTTGCGCCCCTTCTCGGACATACATTTATCTATCAATTTATCCCGGGCAGCTGAAATTATATAATAGTCTTGCGGCGAGAGTTGATACTGATCAAAAGGGAGCTTGAGGCTGCGCACCTCATCATCTGGCTCCGGGGCCGCAGCCGGTCCGGATTTATCCGGAGAAGGCTTGGCTGTCGAGCAGCTACACGCAAGAATCACGAAAAGGCCAGTCAGCGTCATGCGGACGGCGCGTCCCATATGCCTTAATCCCGTCTCCAGGAGCCGGGAGACTCCGCTCTCGAAGTGGAGTCCCCGGGTTCCGGATTTCAGTCCGTCAGCAAGCGTAGAACTTCACAGCGCTTGCCTTGTTTTCGAAATTATTGTTGCCGAAAGTCTTATCGTTCGAATACGGGGCAGCCGTATAGGTCACGCCGGAATAACCAGCGAACTGGTACAATTTTGCCGGGTGGCAGTTGTAGTTGTTCATCGAGCTTGCACTGTTGTCGAGCGTACCGTTCGAGGTTTTGTGGCTCCAATAATTGTTGGAGAAATCCGGGTCATTGTTGTGGGATGAGTAGTCGTACTCGTGGCTGCCAAAGTCGGTGTTCTTGTTGAGCCAGAAGTCCCAGTTCTCGTCGTGCGCGCTTGCAGTCGGAGCTATGGCGGTGAGGCCGGCGATAAGGGCGGCCGCCATGCCGACGGAGAGCCCTATCTTCTTGATGCCCATGGTGCAAGATCTCCCTAGTTCGAAGGAAGGATTGCCTGCCGCCGGGTTATTGGCCAGCGGCCGCTCCGAAGCTAGTGGGGGCCCAGTGAAGGCCGTTGCTCCGAAGTAGATGTATGTATATCCGAACTCGTGTGCGGCGGACAAGGTTCCGTTTCGGCCCCGCCGTGAGCCGGCGACGCCACCCATGTGGTGTCAACTGTCGCCGCTGTGCCATGAGTTCGCTGCCCACGGCGCTACCGCTCTCGACGTCTACCGGGCGGAGATCAGTGGGACCGACCTTCGACTTCGTCATATCCAGCTGCACCTCCGTTTCTCACGAAGCGCCACGCGACGATCCCCTGGCAGAGCTCAGCAACAGCAGCGGGATGGGTAAGCGGAGCACGGCACTCCGTACTGACGAAATATGCGGACTTGGAACAAGTCCATGAGCCCTCCGCCCGGCGGATGCGTGTCGACGCGATCGAGCGATGTGAACGTCGGCGCCTTCGCGCCCTGCGGCACCCGCGGGCTGAAGCGTTGATACGCGACATGTCCGATCAATCGCGGGACCGCCCACCAAATGTTGTGTCAGGGAATTCCACCGTGGTGCGGATCCCGCCGGCCGGGCGCGAGGTGAGGGTGAGGGTCCCGCCGTGTGCGTGAGTGATGGTTTTGACGATCGCCAGACCGAGGCCGACGCCTGCGTGGTCGGTGTGGATGCGCCCGGTGCCGCGCTGGAAGGGCTCGGTGAGTGTCGAGATCAGCTCTGGGCTAAGCCTGTCGCCAGTGTTCTCGACTGTGAGCACCACACTGTTGGTGCGAACAATAGTATTGACCCACACGATGCCCTTCTCGGGCAAGTTATGGACGATCGCGTTGTGCAAGAGATTCGTAATCAACTGCAGCAGCAGCGCCTGCGATCCCGTCGTGGGGGTGATCTCACCGGAAGTCTCGATTGTGACGCCCCGTGCTTCTGCGAGGGAGAGCAGTGTTTCGGTGGCCTCTTCCACCAGGAGGGACAGGTCGACAGGTTCCCGGGAGAGTGACCGCTGGTCGGCGCGACTGAGAACAAGTAGCGCCTCTGTCAGCTCAATCGCACGGGTGTTGACGGCACTGAGGCGGGCGATGATCTCGCCCAAGTCCTGTGCGGGATCGGTGCGGGCCACCTCGAGAAGCGTCTTCGAGATCGACAGCGGGGTGCGCAGTTCGTGCGAGGCGTTGGCCGCGAATCTCCGCTGCTCGGCGACGTGTGCTTCGAGCTGGGCGAGCATCGTGTCGAACGTATCGGCGAGTTCGCGAAACTCGTCTTTGCGGCCTGGTAGCTGGATTCGGTGGGATAGCGATCCGTTCGTGGCCTTTCGGGTGGCGTCCGTGATGCGGGTCAGGGGGGCGAGCATCCGGCCGGCGAGGATCCATCCTCCCAGGAGCCCGAATAACAGCAAGAAGACCATCACGGAGCCTGCGGCCGTCGCGAAGTCGCGCAGGAGGAAGGAGCGAGGCAGCACCCCCCCAGAGACCGGCGTGTAGGCGGGCAAGTGACGCAGGACGAACACCCATATCGCCGCAAGCAGCAGAGCACCTGCGACCATGAGGAATCCGGCGTAGCTGAGGGTGAGTTTGAGACGAACACTCATCCCAAGGACTCTATGCACCGTCTTCTCCCTCGCGACCGATGCACAGCCCCGTGTCGATGCAGTAACCCACGTCATCCACGATGGCAATGATCCAGGGTTCCCCGAGGCGTTTGCGTAGTGCCGAGACCGTGAAGTGCACGACACTGGTGAACGAGGCGGCGTTCTCATCCCACGCCCATTCCAGTAGCTCGTCGGCGCTGACGACATCGCCATCGGCGGCAACAAGGGCTTCGAGCACGGCGAACTGTTTCCTGGTCAACGGGATTTGGACACCATCGCGGTGGACCTCTCTGCGGTGCGAATCCAGCCGTAGGCCCGCAATCTCTCGAACGGGCGGCCTGCTGCGGTGGCGTCCCGGATCGAGTGCCATGAGCCGCATGACGAGCTCTCGAAAGTCGAAGGGTTTGGTCAGGTAGTCGTCAGCGCCGAGCTCGAGCTGCCTGGCCTTGTCGTCGAGCCAGTCGCGAGCTGTGAGCACGAGGGTCGGAAGGCCGCTACTGGAGGCGACGATGCGCTTGGCGATCTCATCGCCGGACTGCGCAGGGAAGTCCCGGTCCAGGACGGCGATGTCGTAAGTGTTGATGCTCAGCAGTTCTAAAGCGGTGTCGCCATCACCCGCGATGTCGGCTTCGATGGCCTCGAGGCGCAGGCCATCGCGGATGGCCTCTGCCATCAGGGGTTCGTACTCGACGATCAGCACACGCATGCTCTCGATGCTACGAGCCATCACATATCGTCGGCATATCGAAAACCGCACATACCCTGGCGA
>NZ_JBVIPS010000022.1:0-2813 GCF_055577715.1 Streptomyces sp. NPDC033177
AGCACATACAACTGGGTGTTGGCGAGCGGACCACCGATCGAGACACCGTCCAGGACATCGGGGACATCCCAGAACGACGACCAGATCGTCGTCTCCGTCGGACCGTACACATTCACCAACCGCTGCACCCGAGTGATCAGCTCGCGCGCGAGACCGGCCGTGATCGGCTCTCCGCCGGTCAGGGCGGTCACGGCGTAGTTGTCGAACCCGGCCGCGAGCAGCAGCCGCCAGCCCGAAGGCGTCGCCTGTACGTGCGTAACCCGGTGCCGGTCCATCAGTGCGATCAGCGCGGTGGCGTCCTTGACCTCGGTGTCGTCAGCCAGAACGACCCGCCCGCCCGTGATCAGCGGCAGGTGCAGCTCAAGACCCGAGATGTCGAACGAGATCGACGTCGACGCCAGCCACGCTCCACGGCGCCCGGTGCCGATGTCGTCCCGCACGGAGGCCAGGAGGTTGTGCAGGGCGCGGTGGCTGATCACGACACCCTTGGGCCGCCCCGTCGAACCAGACGTGTACAGGACATAGGCCACCTGCTCCGGATCCGCGGAAACGGACTCAAACACAGGAGCCAGACCGTCGATCTCCGCACGGTGCGCGGCAAGGTAGTCATCCGTGACCACCAGCACAGCCCCGGCATCCTCCGCCATGTACGCGGCACGCTCAGCCGGCAGCGCAGGGTCGATCGGCAGATACGCCGCCCCCAGCTTCCACACCGCCAACATGCTCACCAACACATCCGGCGACCGCCGCAAAGCAAGCCCCACCACACCACCCGGCACCACACCCACACCCCGCAGATGCCGAGCCAGCCGACTCGACCGCTCCTCCAACTCCCCGTAACTGACGCGCTCTTCACCACAAATGACAGCCACGGCATCGGGAGTCGCCGACGCCTGGCCGACGAATGTCTCAAGGGTCAGCACGGTGCTGGTGGCTTCGGTGCGCCGGGACACAGGGGGTTGCTCCGCTTCGGGTAGGTAGGTGGCGGTGGCGTGGCCGTCGGGATCGGCGGCCATGGCCTCCAGGACGAGCCGGTACATCGAGGCCAGCCGCTCGGCGCTCGCGCGGCCGAGGGCGCCGGTGTGCGTCTTGACGACGAGCCCGCCGCCCGTGGCCACGACGCTGAGCGCGAACTCGTTGAAGCCCGCGCCGAGTCCGGAGGCGACATCGACCGATTCGGTGTCGACCTGGTGGAAGTTCTGGAAGTCGAACATCACCGGGATCAGCCGTCGGCCGTCGCCGGTGTCCCGCTGGATGGCGGGAAGCGGGTAGCGACGGTGGGCCCAGATCTCCGTCTCCTGGGCGTGGACCCGCTCCACCATCTCCAGCCAGGTACCTGAGGGCCGAGTCGACGGGAACGGCAGGGTGTTGAGGTGCATGCCCAACACTCGGTCCGAACCCGAAGCCTCCAGACGGCCGTGGTACACGACACCCGTGTGGAAGGCTTCGTCCGGCGTGAGCGCGGACAGCACCTTCAGATGCGCCGCAAGCAGCACACTCCTCAACGAGGTCCGCGCCCGCGTGGCCAGCTCGCGCAGGCCCTGCTCCAGTTCCTGGAAGTCGACCCGCAGTCGCAGCGGCTCGCTCGTCCCGCCCGTCGCCGCGCGCCACGCCTCCGGCAACGCCAAGGGAGCGTGGCGCTCGACCAGGTCCTGCCAGAAGGCGCGGTCCTCCTCGCTGTCCAGCGAGGCGAGTTCGGCGGCGACGAAGTCCGCGTACCGGACGGAGGGCGCCTCGTGCACCGGGGCCTCACCGCCGTCCCGCAGGCTGCGGTAGCAGTCAAGCAGCTCCATCACGAGGCTGTGGTAGCTCCAGCCGTCCGCGATGGCGTGGACGTACGTGAACGTGATCCGCCAGGCGTCGTCCGACTCGACATGCACCGCCATACGGATCAGCGGTGCGGCGGGCAGTTCGAACGCGGCGGCCTCCTCGGCGGCCACGAACGCCTCCAGCTCCCGCTGCCGCTGCTCGGGGCTCTGCCCCCGCACGTCCGCCACGGCCAGCTCGATCTGCGCGCCGGAATGCACCATCTGGAGCGGCTGCGCGTAGCGCACGAAGTCGATCGACGTACGCAGCATCTCGTGCCGCTGCGTGATGTGGTCGACGGCGGCGCGGAACGCCTCCGTGGAGAACGGCTGATCGTCGGGGATCCGGAAGGAGTTGATGTTCTGATACGCCGACCGGCCCTGCTCCTGCGCCGCCAGCATCTCCACCAGCATGCCGGTCTGGATCTGCGACAGGGGGTACGCGTCGACGACGTCCGCCGGGAGCGCGGCACGGTCCTCCTCGCCGAGGAGCCCGAAGCGGGACACCGTGCCGACCGGCGAGACAGAGCTGTCCTCTGTCACATGGGTCGCCAACGCGGCGATGGTGCGGTGCTCGAAGACCGTACGGACGTCGACGTCGTAACCGCCGGCGCGCAGGGCGCCGACCAGACGGACGGCCCGGATGGAGTCGCCGCCGAGGTCGAAGAAGCTGTCATCGACCCCCATCTCGTCCCGCTCCAGGACAGCCGCCCAGATCGCGGCCAGCCGCTCCTCGGAGGGTGTGCGCGGGGCTGTTCCCCGGGTTCCGGTGTACGCGCCCTGGTCGGGGGCGGGCAGGGTGCGGTGGTCGATCTTGCCGCTGTTGGTGAGCGGGATCGCGTCGATGGCCACGTACGCCGCCGGGACCATGTACTCCGGCAGCGCCTCGCCCAGGTGCTCCCGCAGCGGGGCCGTTTCCGCCGTGCCGACGACGTACGCCACCAGGCTCTTGTCCCCGGCCTCGTCCGCACGCGCCACGACCACGGCATCCGCCACGGCAGGGTGTTC
>NZ_JBVIPS010000023.1:0-2497 GCF_055577715.1 Streptomyces sp. NPDC033177
CGTCGTGACTGCGTGCCTTTTGAAGAATGAGCCTGCGAGTTTGCGGTGCGTTGCGAGGTTAACCCGTGTGGGGAAGCCGTAGCGAAAGCGAGTCCGAATAGGGCGATTCAGTAGCGCGCTCAAGACCCGAAGCGGAGTGATCTAGCCATGGGCAGGTTGAAGCGGCTGTAAGAGGTCGTGGAGGACCGAACCCACCAGGGTTGAAAACCTGGGGGATGACCTGTGGTTAGGGGTGAAAGGCCAATCAAACTCCGTGATAGCTGGTTCTCCCCGAAATGCATTTAGGTGCAGCGTCGTGTGTTTCTTGCCGGAGGTAGAGCACTGGATAGGCGATGGGCCCTACCGGGTTACTGACCTTAGCCAAACTCCGAATGCCGGTAAGTGAGAGCACGGCAGTGAGACTGTGGGGGATAAGCTCCATGGTCGAGAGGGAAACAGCCCAGAGCATCGACTAAGGCCCCTAAGCGTACGCTAAGTGGGAAAGGATGTGGAGTCGCAGAGACAACCAGGAGGTTGGCTTAGAAGCAGCCACCCTTGAAAGAGTGCGTAATAGCTCACTGGTCAAGTGATTCCGCGCCGACAATGTAGCGGGGCTCAAGCGTACCGCCGAAGTCGTGTCATTCCAGCATATAGGGCCAACGCCTGCTGGGATGGGTAGGGGAGCGTCGTGTGCCGGGTGAAGCTGCAGCGGAAGCTAGTGGTGGACGGTTCACGAGTGAGAATGCAGGCATGAGTAGCGATACATACGTGAGAAACGTGTGCGCCGATTGACTAAGGGTTCCTGGGTCAAGCTGATCTGCCCAGGGTAAGTCGGGACCTAAGGCGAGGCCGACAGGCGTAGTCGATGGATAACCGGTTGATATTCCGGTACCCGCTGTGAAGCGTCAAACATTGAATCAGGCGATGCTAAGTCCGTGAAGCCGTCCTGGAGCCTTCGGGCAAAGGGAAGTGGTGGAGCCGACGAACCAGACTTGTAGTAGGTGAGTGATGGGGTGACGCAGGAAGGTAGTCCAGCCCGGGCGATGGTAGTCCCGGGGTAAGGGTGTAGGGCGTGTGATAGGTAAATCCGTCACGCATTAAGCCTGAGACCTGATGCCGAGCCGATTGTGGTGAAGTGGATGATCCTATGCTGTCGAGAAAAGCCTCTAGCGAGTTTCATGGCGGCCCGTACCCTAAACCGACTCAGGTGGTCAGGTAGAGAATACCGAGGCGTTCGGGTGAACTATGGTTAAGGAACTCGGCAAAATGCCCCCGTAACTTCGGGAGAAGGGGGGCCATCACTGGTGATTGGATTTACTCCATGAGCTGGGGGTGGCCGCAGAGACCAGCGAGAAGCGACTGTTTACTAAAAACACAGGTCCGTGCGAAGCCGTAAGGCGATGTATACGGACTGACGCCTGCCCGGTGCTGGAACGTTAAGGGGACCGGTTAGTGCACTTTCGGGTGTGCGAAGCTGAGAACTTAAGCGCCAGTAAACGGCGGTGGTAACTATAACCATCCTAAGGTAGCGAAATTCCTTGTCGGGTAAGTTCCGACCTGCACGAATGGCGTAACGACTTCTCGACTGTCTCAACCATAGGCCCGGTGAAATTGCACTACGAGTAAAGATGCTCGTTTCGCGCAGCAGGACGGAAAGACCCCGGGACCTTTACTACAGTTTGATATTGGTGTTCGGTTCGGCTTGTGTAGGATAGGTGGGAGACTTTGAAGCGGGCACGCCAGTGTTCGTGGAGTCAACGTTGAAATACCACTCTGGTCGTGCTGGATGTCTAACCTGGGTCCGTGATCCGGATCAGGGACAGTGTCTGATGGGTAGTTTAACTGGGGCGGTTGCCTCCCAAAGAGTAACGGAGGCGCCCAAAGGTTCCCTCAGCCTGGTTGGTAATCAGGTGTTGAGTGTAAGTGCACAAGGGAGCTTGACTGTGAGACCGACGGGTCGAGCAGGGACGAAAGTCGGGACTAGTGATCCGGCGGTGGCTTGTGGAAGCGCCGTCGCTCAACGGATAAAAGGTACCCCGGGGATAACAGGCTGATCTTCCCCAAGAGTCCATATCGACGGGATGGTTTGGCACCTCGATGTCGGCTCGTCGCATCCTGGGGCTGGAGTCGGTCCCAAGGGTTGGGCTGTTCGCCCATTAAAGCGGTACGCGAGCTGGGTTTAGAACGTCGTGAGACAGTTCGGTCCCTATCCGCTGTGCGCGTAGGAATATTGAGAAGGGCTGTCCCTAGTACGAGAGGACCGGGACGGACGAACCTCTGGTGTGCCAGTTGTCCTGCCAAGGGCATGGCTGGTTGGCTACGTTCGGAAAGGATAACCGCTGAAAGCATCTAAGCGGGAAGCCTGCTTCAAGATGAGTATTCCCACCCCCTTTGAGGGGTTAAGGCTCCCAGTAGACGACTGGGTTGATAGGCCAGATCTGGAAGCCCGGCAACGGGTGGAGGTGACTGGTACTAATAGGCCGAGGGCTTGTCCTCAGTTGCTCGCGTCCACTGTGTT